>NZ_CP029189.1:0-1232500 GCF_008642275.1 Streptomyces venezuelae | reverse complement strand
AAGAATGAGCCTGCGAGTTAGCGGTGTGTAGCGAGGTTAACCCGTGTGGGGAAGCCGTAGCGAAAGCGAGTCCGAATAGGGCGATTGAGTTGCACGCTCTAGACCCGAAGCGGAGTGATCTAGCCATGGGCAGGTTGAAGCGGAGGTAAGACTTCGTGGAGGACCGAACCCACCAGGGTTGAAAACCTGGGGGATGACCTGTGGTTAGGGGTGAAAGGCCAATCAAACTCCGTGATAGCTGGTTCTCCCCGAAATGCATTTAGGTGCAGCGTCGTGTGTTTCTTGCCGGAGGTAGAGCACTGGATAGGCGATGGGCCCTACCGGGTTACTGACCTTAGCCAAACTCCGAATGCCGGTAAGTGAGAGCACGGCAGTGAGACTGTGGGGGATAAGCTCCATGGTCGAGAGGGAAACAGCCCAGAGCATCGACTAAGGCCCCTAAGCGTACGCTAAGTGGGAAAGGATGTGGAGTCGCAGAGACAACCAGGAGGTTGGCTTAGAAGCAGCCACCCTTGAAAGAGTGCGTAATAGCTCACTGGTCAAGTGATTCCGCGCCGACAATGTAGCGGGGCTCAAGCGTACCGCCGAAGTCGTGTCATTGCAGCAATACTCCCAACGGAGGCTGTGATGGGTAGGGGAGCGTCGTGTGCCGGGTGAAGCAGCAGCGGAAGCTAGTTGTGGACGGTTCACGAGTGAGAATGCAGGCATGAGTAGCGATACACACGTGAGAAACGTGTGCGCCGATTGACTAAGGGTTCCTGGGTCAAGCTGATCTGCCCAGGGTAAGTCGGGACCTAAGGCGAGGCCGACAGGCGTAGTCGATGGACAACCGGTTGATATTCCGGTACCCGCTTTGAAACGCCCAATATCGAATCAGGCGATGCTAAGTCCGTGAAGCCGTTCCGGACCCTTCGGGGAAAGGAAAGTGGTGGAGCCGACGAACCAGACTTGTAGTAGGTAAGCGATGGGGTGACGCAGGAAGGTAGTCCAGCCCGGGCGGTGGTAGTCCCGGGGTAAGGGTGTAGGCCGAGGGGTAGGCAAATCCGTCCCTCATTAAGGCTGAGACCTGATGCCGAGCCGATTGTGGTGAAGTGGATGATCCTATGCTGTCGAGAAAAGCCTCTAGCGAGTTTCATGGCGGCCCGTACCCTAAACCGACTCAGGTGGTCAGGTAGAGAATACCGAGGCGTTCGGGTGAACTATGGTTAAGGAACTCGGCAAAATGCCCCCGTAACTTCGGGAGAAGGGGGGCCATTCCTGGTGATGAGTCTTGCACTCTGAGCTGGGGGTGGCCGCAGAGACCAGCGAGAAGCGACTGTTTACTAAAAACACAGGTCCGTGCGAAGCCGTAAGGCGATGTATACGGACTGACGCCTGCCCGGTGCTGGAACGTTAAGGGGACCGGTTAGTGACCTTTCGGGGTTGCGAAGCTGAGAACTTAAGCGCCAGTAAACGGCGGTGGTAACTATAACCATCCTAAGGTAGCGAAATTCCTTGTCGGGTAAGTTCCGACCTGCACGAATGGCGTAACGACTTCTCGACTGTCTCAACCATAGGCCCGGTGAAATTGCACTACGAGTAAAGATGCTCGTTTCGCGCAGCAGGACGGAAAGACCCCGGGACCTTTACTACAGTTTGATATTGGTGTTCGGTTCGGCTTGTGTAGGATAGGTGGGAGACTTTGAAGCAGCCACGCCAGTGGTTGTGGAGTCGCCGTTGAAATACCACTCTGGTCGTGCTGGATGTCTAACCTCGGTCCGTGATCCGGATCAGGGACAGTGTCTGATGGGTAGTTTAACTGGGGCGGTTGCCTCCCAAAGGGTAACGGAGGCGCCCAAAGGTTCCCTCAGCCTGGTTGGCAATCAGGTGTTGAGTGTAAGTGCACAAGGGAGCTTGACTGTGAGACCGACGGGTCGAGCAGGGACGAAAGTCGGGACTAGTGATCCGGCGGTGGCTTGTGGAAGCGCCGTCGCTCAACGGATAAAAGGTACCCCGGGGATAACAGGCTGATCTTCCCCAAGAGTCCATATCGACGGGATGGTTTGGCACCTCGATGTCGGCTCGTCGCATCCTGGGGCTGGAGTCGGTCCCAAGGGTTGGGCTGTTCGCCCATTAAAGCGGTACGCGAGCTGGGTTTAGAACGTCGTGAGACAGTTCGGTCCCTATCCGCTGTGCGCGTAGGAATATTGAGAAGGGCTGTCCCTAGTACGAGAGGACCGGGACGGACGAACCTCTGGTGTGCCAGTTGTCCTGCCAAGGGCACGGCTGGTTGGCTACGTTCGGGAGGGATAACCGCTGAAAGCATCTAAGCGGGAAGCCTGCTTCAAGATGAGTATTCCCACCTCCTTGAGAGGGTAAGGCTCCCAGTAGACGACTGGGTTGATAGGCCAGATGTGGAAGCCCGGTAACGGGTGAAGCTGACTGGTACTAATAGGCCGAGGGCTTGTCCTCAGTTGCTCGCGTCCACTGTGTTAGTTCTGAAATAACGAACGGCTGTGAATACGCCAGCGTTCAAATTTCATAGTGTTTCGGTGGTCATAGCGTTAGGGAAACGCCCGGCTACATTCCGAACCCGGAAGCTAAGCCTTTCAGCGCCGATGGTACTGCAGGGGGGACCCTGTGGGAGAGTAGGACGCCGCCGAACAATCATTGCGGGAAGCCCCGCACCAAACCCTTCGGGGTTCGGTGCGGGGCTTTTCTGCGTTCAGGACACGTGTGTGGACTCCTGTAGGGTCAGGGGGCATCGAACGACCATTTTCTACCGTCACAGTGGAGGCCCCCGGGTGGAGGTCCAGGAGACTCGGGTTCAGACTGACCGAATTTTCACCATTCCGAACATCCTGAGCATGGCTCGCCTGGCCGGCGTGCCCCTGTTCTTGTGGCTGATCCTCGCGGAGTACGACGGGTGGGCCCTTGCCGTCCTCATGCTCAGCGGGATCAGCGACTACCTCGACGGGAAGCTCGCACGGCGCTGGAATCAGATCAGCAAGCTCGGGCGGCTGCTCGATCCGGCCGCAGACCGGCTGTACATCCTGTCGACGCTCTTCGGTCTGACCTATCGCGAGATTCTGCCGCTGTGGCTCACCGGGGCGCTGCTCGCGCGTGAGCTGATGTTGCTGGTCATGGTGTGGATCCTGCGCCGTCACGGCTATCCGCCGCCGCAGGTCAACTTCCTCGGCAAGGCCGCCACCTTCAACCTGATGTACGCGTTTCCCCTGCTGCTGCTCAGTGACGGAAGCGGCTGGTTGGCCTGGTTGGCCGCAGTTTTCGGATGGGCGTTCGCCGTATGGGGTACAACCCTCTATTGGTGGGCAGGAATCCTTTACGTGGTTCAGGTCCGCCGTCTGGTGAAGGCCGACTCCACGGCCGATTGAGCCCGCCCGGCGACGGATGACACGGAGGAGTTGCGGAGTCACCGCCCGAGACGGGTGAGGGTCGGTACGACTGTCGTCTCCCAAGGAGGACTCTTCCGACATGAAGGCCGTCGTGATGGCCGGTGGCGAGGGCACGCGTCTTCGCCCCATGACTTCGAGCATGCCCAAGCCGCTCCTGCCGGTGGCCAACCGGCCGATCATGGAGCATGTGCTCAGGCTGCTCAAGCGGCATGGGCTCAATGAGACCGTGGTCACCGTGCAGTTCCTGGCGTCACTCGTCAAGAACTACTTCGGGGATGGCGAAGAGCTCGGAATGGAGCTCACGTATGCCCACGAGGAGAAGCCACTCGGGACCGCCGGCAGTGTGAAGAACGCCGAGGAGGCTCTGAAGGACGATGCCTTCGTCGTCATTTCCGGCGATGCGCTCACCGACTTCGACCTCACCGATCTGATCCGCTTCCACAAGGAGAAGGGCGCCCTCGTCACGGTCTGCCTGACCCGGGTGCCCAACCCGCTGGAATTCGGCATCACGATCGTGGACGAGGAGGGCAAGGTCGAGCGGTTCCTGGAGAAGCCGACCTGGGGGCAGGTGTTCTCGGACACCGTCAACACCGGCATCTACGTCATGGAGCCCGAGGTCTTCGACTACGTGGACCCGGACGTGTCCGTCGACTGGTCCGGAGACGTCTTCCCGCAGCTGATGAAGGAAGGCAAGCCCATCTTCGGCTACGTCGCCGAGGGCTACTGGGAGGACGTCGGCACGCACGAGAGCTACGTCAAGGCCCAGGCCGACGTGCTCGAGGGCAAGGTCCAGATCGAGATGGACGGCTTCGAGATCTCGCCCGGGGTGTGGATCGCCGAAGGCGCGGAGGTGAGCCCCGACGCGGTGCTGCGCGGGCCGCTCTACATCGGGGACTACGCCAAGGTCGAGGCCGGTGCGGAGATCCGCGAGCACACCGTCATCGGCTCGAACGTCGTCGTCAAGGGCGGGGCCTTCCTGCATCGGGCCGTCGTCCACGACAACGTGTACATCGGGCCCCACAGCAATCTCCGCGGCTGTGTCATCGGCAAGAACACCGACATCATGCGGGCCGCCCGCATCGAGGACGGGGCCGTCATCGGCGACGAGTGCCTCGTCGGCGAGGAATCGATCGTCCAGGGCAATGTGCGGGTCTACCCGTTCAAGACCATCGAGGCCGGCGCCTTCGTCAACACGTCGGTCATCTGGGAGTCCCGGGGCCAGGCGCACCTCTTCGGCGCGCGCGGGGTCTCCGGCATCCTGAACGTGGAGATCACGCCCGAGGTGGTGGTCCGGCTCGCCGGCGCGTACGCCACGACCCTGAAGAAGGGCGCGATCGTCACCACGGCCCGTGACCACTCGCGAGGCGCCCGAGCACTCAAGCGAGCGGTGATCTCCGCGCTCCAGGCCAGCGCCATCAACGTACGGGACCTGGAGAACGTGCCGCTGCCGGTGGCACGGCAGCAGACCGCACGCGGCAGCGCCGGCGGGATCGTGCTGCGCACCTCGCCCGGAGTGCCGGACTCCGTGGACATCATGTTCCTGGACGAACGCGGAGCGGACCTCTCGCTCCAGGGGCAGCGCAAGCTGGACCGGGTGTACGCGCGCCAGGAGTACCGGCGGGCGTTCCCCGGCGAGATCGGAGACCTGCAGTTCCCGGGCAGTGTCTTCGACGCCTACACCGGCTCGCTGCTACGACGGGTGGACACGACCGGCATCGCCGATGCCGGGCTCAAGGTGGTCGTGGACGCCTCGAACGGAAGCGCCGGGCTCGTCCTGCCCAGCTTGCTGGGCCGGCTCGGCGTGGACGCGCTGACGATCAATCCGGGGCTCGACGAGTCCCGGCCGACGGAGACCAGGGAGTCCCGGCGGGCCGGGCTGGTGCGGCTGGGCGAGATCGTGGCCTCGGCGCGGGCGGCCTTCGGCGTGCGGTTCGACCCGGTGGGCGAGCGGATCTCCCTGGTGGACGAGCGCGGGCGCATCATCGAGGACGACCGGGCGCTGCTCGTGATGCTCGACCTGGTGGCCGCGGAGAAGCGCAGCGGCAAGGTCGCGCTTCCGGTGACCACGACGAGGGTGGCCGAGCAGGTCGCGGCCTACCACGGGACGCAGGTCGAGTGGACGACGACCTCGCCCGACGACCTGACCCGCGTGGGCCGGGCGGAGAACACCATCTTCGGTGGAGACGGCCGGGGCGGCTTCATCGTTCCGGAATTCAGCAGCGTCTTCGACGGTTCGGCCGCCTTCGTACAGCTGCTGGGGCTCGTGGCCCGTACACAGCTCACGCTGAGCCAGATCGACGCCCGGATTCCACGGGCCCATGTGCTCCGGCGGGACGTGTCGACGCCGTGGGCGGTCAAGGGGCTCGTCATGCGGCGGGTCGTGGAGGTGGCCGGCGACCGGCAGGTCGACACCACCGACGGGGTGCGCGTCGTCGAGGCCGACGGACGGTGGGCGCTGGTCCTGCCGGACCCGGCAGAAGCGGTCACCCACCTGTGGGCCGAAGGCCCCGACGACGGCACCGCGCAGGCCCTGCTGGACGAGTGGGCGGGCATCGTGGAGGGTGCCGGGCAGTAAGTGCCCCGCATGCGATGACGTGGGCGGAAGTCCGGTGGGCCGGGTCCGGGGAGGGCCGGCCCGGACCACCGGATGGACGCATTGGGTGACTGCGCTGCCGACATGCGACGATGTGCGGCATGTCGCAGCCGCCCCACAACCGGACTTCGGCGTCTCCTGCGCCCGCGCGCCCGGACGCTTCCATGTCGCTGCTGACGCACGTGATGGACCACAGTCTCGACGAGGGCTACGCGGAGGCCGCGGCCCGGCGCGAAGCGGAGGGTACGGCGGGTCTGCCCCGGACCCTCAAGGCCAAGCTGGGGCTCGCGGCCGGACTCGTCGTGACCGCCATGGTCGTCACGCTCGGTGCCGCCGAGGCGCGGATCGCCGCGCCGGTGCTGGCCAAGGAGCGTCAGGAACTGATCGACCGGGTGGAGCGGGCGGATGACCGCGCGCACGGCCTGGAGCGTGACGTCGACCGTCTCAGGACCGACGTCGCGGCGCGCCAGCGGGCGGCACTGAAACAGCCGGGCGGGGGCCAGGGCGAGCTCGTGGCCCTGCTGGCGGGTGCCACGGAGGTCCGCGGGCCGGGAGTCAAGCTGGTGGTCGACGACGCGAAGGGCGCCTCGTCGGGCGGCGGCGGCAAACCGCGCGAGAGCTCCGGTTTCTCGGACACCGGCCGGCTCCGCGACCGTGACATGCAGAAGATCGTCAACGGCCTCTGGCAGTCCGGTGCGGAAGCGATCTCCATCAACGGTCAGCGGCTGACGGAACTGTCGGCGATCAGAGCCGCGGGTGACGCGATACTGGTCGACAACAGGCCTCTGGTGCCGCCGTACGAGGTGCTGGCGCTGGGGGACAAGAAGCGGCTCGGCACGGCCTTCCAGGACTCGGCGGACGGACAGTACCTGCACGTGCTGCAGGAGAGCTACGGGATCCGTTACGCCCTGTCCCCGGCGGACGACCTGCGGTTGCCGGCCGCGTCGAGTCTGACCGTACGTACAGCTACACCGGCAGAGCAGCAGAAGGGTGCATCGTGATCGCGGTACTGGGCCTCTTGGCCGGAGTGGTGGCCGGACTTCTGGTCCGGCCCGAAGTGCCGGCCGTGGTGGAGCCATATCTGCCGATCGCCGTGGTGGCGGCGCTGGACGCGGTGTTCGGCGGCCTCCGCGCGATGCTCGACGGCATCTTCGTGGACAAGGTCTTCGTGGTGTCGTTCCTGTCGAACGTCGTCGTGGCCGCGCTGATCGTCTTCCTCGGCGACAAGCTCGGGGTCGGGTCGCAGCTGTCCACGGGTGTGGTCGTGGTCCTCGGCATCCGCATCTTCTCCAACGCCGCGGCCATCCGCCGGCACGTGTTCCGGGCGTGAGGCCGATGAGTACGAACGACAGCCCCGAGGAGCCGGAGGGCGCGGGCCGGCCGCCGGAGCCGCCGAAGGCTCCCGAGCCGCAGCGGGCTCCCGAGTCCCCGCGGCCGCCGCAGTCTCCCGGGTCTTCGGAGCCGCCGGAGCCGCCGGTGCAGCAGCCCTCGCAGCCCTCGGCACCGCGGCCCTCGCAGCCTTCGGCACCGCAGCCCTCGCAGTCGGCGCGGCCCGGGCCGTCGCCGGAGCCGTCGCAGCCGTCCGAGGAGGCTCCGGGGCAGCCCGAGGAGACCGGACGGCAGCGCCTGGCGGCCGGGCTGTGGCCGCCGCGGGTGAGCCGGGCCCAACTGATCGTGGCGCTGCTGCTGTTCGTCCTGGGGCTCGGTCTGGCGATCCAGGTCCGGTCCAACAGCGACTCCAGCGCACTGCGCGGGGCCCGCCAGGAGGACCTCGTACGGATCCTCGACGAGCTCGACGGGCGGACCAAGCGCCTGGAGGACGAGAAGCAGCAGCTGGAGGACCAGCGCAAGGAGCTGGAGAACAGCTCCAACCAGGCCGAGGAGGCCCGCAGGCAGACCGTCGAGAAGGAACGCCAACTCGGCATCCTGGCCGGTACGGTGGCAGCGCAGGGGCCGGGCATCACGCTGAAGATCACGGATCCCACGGGCCAGGTGCAGTCCGACCAGCTGCTGGACACGCTTCAGGAGCTTCGGGCGGCCGGGGCCGAGGCGATCCAGATCAACGGGGTGCGCATCGTGGCGGGCTCGTACTTCTCGGACGAGAACGGCGCGGTCGCCATCGACGGTAAGAAGATCACACAACCCTATGAGTTCAGGGTGATCGGCAAGCCCCAGGATCTGGAGCCCGCGCTGAACATTCCGGGCGGTGTCGTCCAGACGCTGGAGAAGGAGCAGGCCACCGTTGCCGTCACACGGTCGGCGAAGATCGTTGTGGATGCCTTGCGGGCTGCGAAGCAGCCTGACTACGCTCGGTCGTCATCGTGATGAATCGGAGTGATGAGTGGAGCGGCCCACGCGGGCGGATGCCTGCGGGGGGTCGGCGCACCGAAGTCGCGGTGCGTGGTGGAAACTGTCTGGTGGTTACGGACGTTGTGAGAATGTCCGGGTCGGCAGGTGTCTGCGTTCGGAGTTCGTCCTGCCCCACGGGCGGGTCTGTTTAGGTCAAGGGGAATCGCCCGTGAAGTTGTTTGAGAAGTTGTTCGGCAAGAAGAACCGCGAGGAAGGCGGCGCGGCACGGCACCGCGCCGCGCGCGGTGACGTGGAAGGGCAGGGCGACCGGCCGCTCTTCCGGGACGAGGTCGCCGGCCCGGGTGATGTTTCCGGTGCCCCCGGCGCGTCGGCTGTTGACCCTGCTGGTACCGGACGCATAGGTTTCGGTGAACCATCAACCTCAAGTGCGGGTGGAGGGTTTGCCCCCGACCCGTATGCCACCAATGCATCCGCGGGGCATCCGCGGCGCGAGGAGCCGTCCATGTCGGCCGAGCAGATTTGCAGCAGGTGCGGACACCGCAGCGATGCGGCCAGTCGGTTCTGCTCGAACTGCGGTGCGCCGCTGCGGGCGGGTCTGACGCCGGAGCGTGCCTCGGAGACCACGTCCACCATCTCGATCTCGGGCCTTGAGGCCTACGAGGCCGAGGTGTCGGGACAGCACGTGTCGTCCTCCTCGCTGTCCCCCGAGGCGCAGGCCGCGGTGGAAGCGCTGCCCCCCGGTTCCGCTCTGCTCATCGTGCGGCGCGGTCCCAACTCGGGGAGCCGTTTCCTGCTGGACGGTGAGCTGACCACGGCCGGCCGCCACCCGCAGAGCGACATCTTCCTGGACGACGTCACCGTCTCCCGGCGCCATGTCGAGTTCCGCAGGAGCCAGGAGGGCGGCTTCACCGTCGCCGATGTCGGCAGCCTCAACGGCACGTACGTGAACCGTGAACCGATCGACTCCGTCGCGCTGCAGAACGGCGACGAGGTGCAGATCGGCAAGTACCGGCTGGTCTTCTACGCGAGCCTGCGGGGCATCTGACCCTTTTAGGGAAGGTTCCATGCTGCGTACCCCGACCGGCGGTGCCCCGCGAAGTGGCGCCGCCGGCACCGCCGGCCAGGCCGGGCGGCTGGTGAGCATCGGCACGGTGCTCACCACGCTGCGTGACGAGTTCCCCGAAGTCACCATCTCGAAGATCCGTTTTCTGGAGGCGGAGGGGCTCGTCGAGCCCCGGCGCACACCTTCGGGATACCGCAAGTTCAGCACCGACGACGTGGAGCGGCTCGCCCGGATCCTGCGGCTGCAGCGTGACCACTACCTGCCGCTGAAGGTCATCCGCGAGCAGCTCGACGCGCTGGCACGCGGAGAGCAGATCCGCATCCCGGCGCCCACCGCGCACGGGGACTCCACCGAGCCCGCCGGACCGGCGGACGCCTACGGCGAAGTGGGCCGGGAGCAGCCCACCGTGACCCGGGTCGGCCGTGCCGAGCTGCTGGCGGCCGCGGGGGTGGACGAGGCGCAGCTGGTCGAGTGGGAGTCGTACGGGCTGCTGGCGGAGGGCTCGGACGGCGCATTCGACGCAGAGGCGGTCACGGTCGCCCGGCTGGTGGCCGACCTGGGCCGGTTCGGGCTGGAGCCGCGGCACCTGCGGACGATGAAGGCTGCCGCGGACCGTGAGGCGGGGCTGGTGGAGCAGGTGGTGGCACCGCTGCGCAGGCATCGCAATCCGCAGACCCGGGCGCATGCGGAGGCCACCTTGAAGGAGCTGGCGGGGCTCTCCGTACGGCTCCACGAGGCGTTCGTACGGACCGCTCTCGGGGTCCGGCTGCCCTGAGGTGGGGGGCCCGACTACCCAAACCTGCCGAGCAGGTCCTAGGGTTGCTGTGTGAACGAGCTCGACGTTGTGGGTGTCCGGGTGGAAATGCCCTCCAACCAACCGATCGTGCTCCTGCGTGAAGTGGGAGGCGACCGGTACCTCCCCATCTGGATCGGTCCAGGGGAGGCGACCGCCATTGCCTTCGCGCAGCAGGGGATGGCCCCTGCCCGGCCGCTGACGCACGACCTGTTCAAGGACGTGCTGGAGGCGATCGGCGAGGAGCTCACCGAGGTCCGGATCACGGATCTGCGGGAGGGCGTCTTCTACGCGGAGCTCGTCTTCGCCAGCGGGGTCGAGGTGAGTGCGCGTCCCTCCGACGCCATAGCCCTCGCCCTGCGGACGGGGACGCCCATCTACGGCAGTGACGGCGTGCTGGACGACGCCGGAATCGCCATTCCGGACGAGCAGGAGGACGAGGTGGAGAAGTTCCGCGAGTTCCTCGACCAGATCTCACCGGAGGACTTCGGCACCGGCCCGCAGTGAGGCGTCGGCCGCGTCGTCCTCGGGGATCTTCAGGCCATTCGATTAGCCTTTCCCCGTAAAGGGATACGGGAAACCACTCTCAGGGTGATTATCACTCGGCGTGCCGAGTGTGGCGATCGTTGACGCACCCCTGGTGACTGCCTACCTTCAAGGTGGGCAGGTCAAGGACGGAGGGTCGGCGTGAGGATCACGGGCGACGGTACGACCGGGGGCACCCCCACACGGAGTGAGGCTGGGCCGTACCCGCTGCGCGGCGGTGCGGTCGGTTCCGCGCGCCGTCAGCCGGAGTCGACGCCGGTCGGACCGGTGGGCGCGGACCCGGAGCCCGAGCGGATCGGATACCGCGGGCCCACGGCCTGCGCCGCGGCCGGCATCACGTACCGGCAGCTGGACTACTGGGCCCGGACCGGGCTGGTGGAGCCCAGCGTGCGGACCTCCTACGGGGCGGGGACCCAGCGGCTCTACAGCTTCCGCGACGTCGTGGTCCTCAAGATCGTCAAGCGCTTCCTGGACACCGGGGTGGCGCTGCAGAACATCCGTACGGCGGTCCAGCACCTGCAGGACCGCGGGTTGTCGGACCTCGAACGGATGACGCTGATGAGTGACGGCGCCACCGTGTACGAGTGCACCTCGCCGGACCAGGTCGTGAGCCTGCTCCAGGGCGGGCAGGGCGTCTTCGGGATCGCCGTGGGCGTGGTGTGGCGCGACGTCGAGAGCGCGCTGTCACAGCTGCACGGGGAGCGTGTGGACACGGGCGAGACCCTGGTGCGGCACAACCCGACCGACGAGCTGGCCGCCCGCCGCAACCGCGCCGTCTGACCCGAGCCGGGGCATTGTCAGTGGGATAGGGCAGCATCGGGCTGTGAGAGCCGCGCCGACCATCCTGCACCTGGACATGGACGCCTTCTACGCCTCCGTGGAGCAGGCGTCGAAGCCGAGCCTGCGGGGCAAGGCCGTCATCGTCGGAGGCCTCGGCCCGCGTGGCGTCGTCGCCACGGCCTCGTACGAGGCCAGGCGGTTCGGGGTGCACTCGGCGATGCCGATGGGGCAGGCGCGGCGGCTCTGCCCGAACGGCGCGTATCTGATCCCCCGCTTCAGCCTCTACCGGCAGGTCAGCGACGTGGTGATGGCCATGCTGCGGGAACTGTCGCCCCTGGTGGAGCCCCTGAGCCTGGACGAGGCCTTCGTGGACCTGGAAGCGGGCGGGGTGGCCTTCGACTCGCGCAGCGCGCGGGAGGCGGGGGAGCGGCTGCGAGCCGGCATCCGGGCCGCCACGGGGCTCAGCGGGTCGGTGGGGCTGGCCGGGTCGAAGATGCTGGCCAAGGTGGCCTCCGAGGAGGCCAAGCCCGCCGGACTGCTGCTGATCGAGCCGGGGACGGAGCGCGAGCTGCTCGCGCCCATGTCGGTACGGACCCTGCCCGGGGTGGGGCCGGCCACGGGCGAGCACCTGCGCCGGGCCGGGATCACCACGGTGGGGGAGCTGGCGGAGGCCGGCGAGGACGAGCTGGTGCGCATGGTCGGCCGCTCGGCGGGTGCCGGGCTGTACCGGATGGCGCTCGGGCTGGACGACCGGCCGGTGGTCGCGGAGCGGGACGCGAAGTCGGTGTCGGTCGAGGACACCTTCGACGTGGACCTGCACGACCGGGTACGGATCCGCGGCGAGGTGCAGCGGCTCGCGGACCGGTGCGTGCGGCGGCTGCGGGACTCGGGGCACTCGGGGCGCACGATCGTGCTCAAGGTGCGCCGGTACGACTTCTCCACGCTGACCCGGTCCGAGACCTTGCGGGGGCCCACGGACGACCCGGCGGTGGTGAGGGAGGCGGCGGCGCGGCTGCTGGAGGGCGTGGACACCACGGGTGGGGTGCGGCTGCTGGGAGTCGGGGTGAGCGGGCTGGCGGACTACACGCAGGAGGACCTGTTCGCGCAGTCGCTCGCGGCGGAGCCGGACGGGACCGAGGGTGCGGGCGGGGCGGACAGGACGGACGGGAGGGTCGGGACGGACGGGAGGGACACGGACAGGGCCGACGGCGCGGACGGCCCCCACAGGGCGGACGGGGCCGCAGGGGAAGCGGTGGCGGGCGGTGCCGCCGAGGTGCCGGCCGGAAGCGCCCAGGAGGCCGCCGGGCCGCCCGGGGAGCCGGAGCCGGCCCCCGAACGGCGCTGGATGGCCGGCAGCGACGTACGGCATGCCGTGTACGGACCCGGCTGGGTGCAGGGCAGCGGGGTCGGGCGGGTGACCGTGCGGTTCGAGCAGCCCGGATCCGAGCCCGGCCGGGTGCGGACCTTCCGCGTGGACGACCCGGAGCTGGAGCCGTCCGATCCGCTGCCGCTGCCGGGGGCCGGCCCGGATCCGCAGGACGGGACCGGTTAGGGGTGTCGGGCCCGGCGGGATCCGCAGGGACGGGTCAGCTCTCGTCGCCCGCCAGGCGGCCGAAGTCGTGGTTGAAGTCCGACGGGAGGGTCGTGTCCAGTCCGTAGTGGTGGTAGAGCTGCAGCTCCTGTTCGGGGGAGAGGTGGCGCCCGACGCCGAAGTCCGGGGCGTCCCTGATGAGAGCGCGTTCGAAGGGCACCCGCAGGGTGTCACCCACCAGCTCGCTCGGCTCCAGCGGAACGAACGCGTCCCGGCTGAAGAGCCCCGTCCGGACCGCGGCCCACTCGGGGACGCCCGTGGCATCGTCGAGGTAGACCTCGTCGATCGTGCCGATCTTGGTGCCATTGCGGTCGAACGCCTTGCGGCCGATCAGGCTGCGCGGATCGATGTCGGTCTGCACGGTCCCTCCAAAAGGTCGCAACTGCTCCGTAATGACTACAGAAGTGCATAACCGCAGCGGAGGCCACTCGGGGAGGGTTCAGATCCTCGCTGGTACGCTGGTGGACGGCTGTCGACCCTGTGCGGGAGAGTCCTCCGAGTGATCGAGACGGAGGCGCCGAAGGAGCAAATCCTCCCCGGAATCTCTCAGGCATACGTACCGCACGGACGAGGCCACTCTGGAAAGCAGGGCGGGTACCGGGCGCAGTGCCGGTCCCCCTCCTCACCGACGGTGAAAGCCGGATCCTCGGGAGACCCCCGTGACTCCGGTGAAACTCTCAGGTGCAGATGACAGAGGGGGAGGCCGTCCGGGTGCCCGCGCCGTGGTGCCCCTCGCAGGTCATACGACCAGGAGGCCTCCGTACATGACCGCCAACCGCATTCCGCTCTCCCAGCTGGAGCGAGGCATCCCCTTCGAACAGCGCCACATCGGCCCGGATGCCGAGGCGCAGGCGAAGATGCTCGCCCAGGTGGGCTACGGCTCCCTGGACGAACTGACCGCTGCCGCGGTCCCGGATGTGATCAAGACCGCCGAGGCGCTCGACCTGCCCGAGGCGCGCACCGAGGCCGAGGTGCTGGCCGAGCTCCGCTCGCTCGCCGACCGCAACCAGGTCCTCTCCCCGATGATCGGTCTCGGCTACTACGGGACCTTCACGCCGCCGGTGATCCTCCGCAACGTCATGGAGAACCCGGCCTGGTACACGGCGTACACGCCCTACCAGCCCGAGATCTCCCAGGGCCGCCTCGAAGCCCTCCTGAACTTCCAGACGGTCGTCGCCGAGCTGACCGGGCTGCCGACCTCGGGCGCCTCGCTCCTCGACGAGGGCACGGCGGCCGCCGAGGCCATGACCCTGGCCCGCCGCGTGGGCAAGGCCAAGGGCAACGTCTTCCTCGTGGACGCCGACGCGCTGCCGCAGACGATCGCCGTCATCGAGACCCGCGCCGAGCCGATCGGCATCGAGGTCGTCGTCGCCGACCTGTCCGCCGGCATCCCGGCCGAGGTCGCCGAGCGCGGCGTCTACGGCGTCCTGGTCCAGTACCCCGGTGCCTCCGGTGCCGTCCGGGACATCAAGCCCGTCATCGACCAGGCGCACGAGCTCGGCGCCGTCGTCGCCGTCGCCGCCGACCTGCTGGCGCTGACCCTGCTGACGTCCCCGGGTGCGCTCGGCGCGGACATCGCCGTCGGCACCACGCAGCGCTTCGGCGTCCCGATGGGCTTCGGCGGACCGCACGCCGGTTACATGGCCGTCCAGGACAAGCACGCCCGCTCCCTGCCCGGCCGCCTCGTCGGCGTCTCCGTGGACGCGGACGGCAACAAGGCCTACCGCCTGGCGCTGCAGACCCGCGAGCAGCACATCCGCCGTGAGAAGGCCACCAGCAACATCTGTACCGCGCAGGTGCTGCTCGCCGTCATGGCCGGCATGTACGCCGTCTACCACGGCCCGGACGGCCTGCGGACGATCGCGACCCGCACCCACCGCTACGCCACCCTCCTCGCCGCCGGTCTGACGGCCGGCGGGGTCGAGATCGTGCACGGCTCGTACTTCGACACGATCACCGCCCGGGTGCCGGGCCGTGCCGCCGAGGTCGTCGCCGCCGCCCGCGAGGGCGGGGTCAACCTGTTCCAGGTGGACGCCGACCTGGTCTCCGTCGCCTGCGACGAGACCACGCTGCGCGCCGACGTCGAAGCCGTCTGGGCCGCCTTCGGCGTCACCGCGGACATCGAGGCGCTGGACGCGACCACCGCCGACACGCTGCCCGAGGCCCTGCTGCGCTCGGACGCGTACCTGACGCACCCGGTCTTCCACCAGCACCGCTCCGAGACCGCGATGCTGCGCTACCTGCGCAAGCTCTCGGACAAGGACTACGCGCTGGACCGCGGCATGATCCCGCTGGGCTCCTGCACCATGAAGCTCAACGCGACCACCGAGATGGAGCCGGTGACCTGGCCCGAATTCGGCCAGCTGCACCCGTTCGCGCCGGTGGAGCAGGCCGAGGGCTACCTCACGCTCATCAACGAGCTGGAGGAACGTCTCTGCGAGGTGACCGGCTACGACAAGGTCTCCATCCAGCCGAACGCCGGCTCCCAGGGTGAGCTCGCCGGCCTGCTGGCCGTCCGCGCCTACCACCGGGCGAACGGCGACGAGCAGCGCACCGTCTGCCTGATCCCGTCCTCCGCGCACGGCACCAACGCCGCCAGCGCCGTGATGGCCGGCATGAAGGTCGTCGTCGTCAAGACCGCCGACGACGGCGAGGTGGACACCGCCGACCTGCGGGCCAAGATCGAGCAGCACCGCGACGAGCTCGCCGTGCTGATGATCACCTACCCGTCGACGCACGGTGTGTTCGAGGAGCACGTCGCCGACATCTGCGCCCAGGTGCACGAGGCCGGCGGCCAGGTCTACGTCGACGGCGCCAACCTCAACGCCCTGGTCGGCCTGGCCAAGCCGGGTCACTTCGGCGGCGACGTCTCGCACCTGAACCTGCACAAGACCTTCTGCATCCCGCACGGCGGCGGCGGTCCGGGCGTCGGCCCGGTCGGTGTCCGGGCGCACCTGGCCCCGTACCTGCCGAACCACCCGCTCCAGCCGACCGCGGGCCCGGAGACGGGCGTCGGCCCGATCTCGGCCGCTCCGTGGGGCTCGGCGGGCATCCTGCCCATCTCGTGGTCGTACGTGCGCCTGATGGGCGGCGAGGGCCTCAAGCGCGCCACCCAGGTGGCGGTGCTCGGCGCCAACTACATCGCCAAGCGCCTGGAGCCGCACTACCCGGTGCTCTACACCGGCCCGGGCAACCTGGTCGCGCACGAGTGCATCATCGACCTGCGGCCGCTGTCGAAGGCCACCGGCGTGAGCGTGGACGACATCGCCAAGCGTCTGATCGACTACGGCTTCCACGCGCCGACCATGTCCTTCCCGGTCGCCGGCACGCTGATGATCGAGCCGACGGAGTCCGAGGACCTCGCCGAGATCGACCGCTTCTGCGACGCGATGATCGCCATCCGCGGCGAGATCGAGCGGGTCTCGGGCGGCGAGTGGCCGGTGAACGACAACCCGCTGGCGAACGCCCCGCACACCGCGGCGGCGCTGGGCGGCGAGTGGAGCCACCCGTACACCCGGGACGAGGCCGTCTTCCCGGGCGGGGTCACGGCCGCCGAGAAGTACTGGCCGCCGGTGCGCCGCATCGACGGTGCGTTCGGTGACCGGAACCTGGTGTGCTCCTGCCCGCCGCTGGACGAGTACGACGCCTGAGGCGTTCCGCGTCCTACGGCCGCCGTATGACGGTCGTAGGACGTGAACAAGGGGCCGGTCCGGGAGACTCTCCCGGACCGGCCCCTTCGCCGTTCGCCACGGTCGGCCGGACGGCTCGGCCCCTCAGGCCGCCGCGAGCGGCCGGTGCGGGGCGATGATCTGGCCGTCCGGCAGCAGTTCACCGGTGTCCTCGAAGAGCAGGACGCCATTGCACAGCAGGCTCCAGCCCTGCTCCGGGTGGTTGGCCACCGGGCGCGCGGCCTCCCGGTCGGCGGATTCGGCTGACGGGCAGGCTGGCTGGTGCTGGCACATGGATGCGTTCTTTCGCTGCGGTGTGGTCTGTGTGCTACGGCTCGATGCGTGGTTCATGGCCGTCCCCCTGGGTCATCCCCGCACCCGCGGGGAGCGTGTCATCAGTCTTCCCCCATGACAGCCGCTTCGCAGGTATTTCCCGGCAGCTGTCCTCACAGATTGATGACGCATCACTCGTGCGGGCGGTTCAGGCCAACTCCCCTGTCATTTCGGATGGTTCGCAGGTGGCCCGGGTGGACTAGGCCGAATGGGTGATTCGGGTCAGGCGGCGGGTGCGGCCAGGGACGGAGGCGCCGCGGCCGGTGCCGGGGTCAGTCGGCGGGTGAGTACGGGCAGCAGCTCGGAGACCGGATGCGGCCGGTACGCGGCGATGCCGGGCGGGGCGGGAGCGAGGGGCACCAGCAGGTCCTCGCCGGCCGGCAGCCCGGCGTCGGCGTCGGCGCCCACCGCGCCGTGCAGCCACAGCGTCAGCATGTAGAGCTCCGGAACCGACAGCAGCCGTGGCTGGTAGTGGGTGGTGAGGGACTCGGCCTGGCGCAGGGCGCGTTCGGTGGCCGCGACATAGGGGCCCTCGAAGAAATGGGAGAAGACCCAGCCGTCGGGAGTCAGCCGGGTGTCGGCCGCCGCGACATGGCGCTCCCCGCTGCGGATCAGGAACCGCCAGCCCGTGAGCCGGGTACGCGGCGGCCTGCCGCCGGCCGCGAGGTTGGACATGCCCAGCCGGTCGAGGACGTGCACCGGAAGGGGGAGTTCGGCGGTCAGCGGCCCCTGGATCGCGCGCAGGGCCGGGGTGTGTGCCTCGTGGACGGCGGTGGGGGAACCGAGTGCCGCGAGGACGCTGCGCAGGGCGGGCGCGGGAGCCGGAGGGACATGCAGCGGCATGGTGGGTCGCCTCTCACTTGGGAGACCGGTGGAACGGGGGCAGGTGCGGACTCGCATTCTGGGGCCAGAGGGGGGCCGAGGGGCAATGGCCGCGCGCCAACTCTCTGCCTCGTTTGCGGAGTTTATACGACATGTGTTCACGCAGTGTTTCGGCTAGCTGTCCCGCCTATTGCCGGCAAGGCGCTTACCGGACCCGCTGACGTGCCATTCATGCCGGATGCGCGCGAACATGTCGCGCTGACCTCGGAGGTTACCGGAAGGGGGCTCGGCTGGAAAGCGTCGGTTTTCCGAACAAGGCAAAGTCTAAGCGGAATTTGCATCCGGCGACTTGCCAGGTGAATGTGCCGAAGCGCCCTTCGGCCAAACCGGCGCGCGCTCCTCGCCACGCACGCCCCCCGCGCGTTATGGATCACGCTGCCGGGGCATCATCGACCGTAACGCGCGCCTGGGTGTCACCGGCCAGGCCCATTCGAGGAGGGACGCTTCGATGGGGGAGAAGGTCGTGGCAGGCGGATTCGACCTGTCCGATCGGCAGCGGTATCGAAGGAAGCTCCACGAGTGCCTGGAGGGACTGGAGCGGCTCCTGGCGGAGAAGAGGTTCGATCGCCCGAAGAACATGATGGGACTGGAGATCGAGCTGAATCTCGCGGGTGCCGACGGGTTGCCGAGAATGCTGAATGCACAGGTGCTGGAGCGGATTGCGAGCCCCGATTTCCAGACCGAGCTGGGAATGTTCAATCTGGAGGTGAACGTCCTTCCGCACCGGCTCGGCGGCCGGGTTTTCGACCAGCTCGCCGAGGAACTCAGCGCCGGACTCGGCTATGCCCACCGGCAGGCCGCGGAGATCGACGCCGGAGTGGTGATGATCGGTATTCTGCCGACGATCTCCCGCGCGGACCTGGTCGCCGCGAACCTGTCGGCGGTGGACCGCTACTCGCTGCTCAACGAGCAGATCCTGATGATGCGCGGAGAGGACTTCACCCTCGACATCGACGGCGTCGAACGGCTGATCTGGACCTCCGGGTCGATCGTGCCGGAGGCAGCCTGCACCTCCGTACAACTGCACCTGCAGGTGACCCCGGCCCGGTTCCCGGCGGTGTGGAACGCGGCGCAGGCGGTGACCGCGGTGCAGATAGCCGTCGGCGCCAACTCGCCTTTCCTGTTCGGACGTGAGCTGTGGCGGGAGTCGCGGCCGCCGCTGTTCACGCAGGCCACCGACACCCGGCCGCCCGAGCTCCAGGCCCAGGGCGTGCGGCCGCGCACCTGGTTCGGGGAGCGCTGGGTGGACTCGGCGTACGAGCTCTTCGCCGAGAACGTCCGCTACTTCCCCGCCCTGCTGCCCATCTGCGACGAGGAGGAGCCGCTGCGGGTGCTCGCCGAGGGCGGGATACCCGGGCTGCAGGAACTGGTCCTGCACAACGGCACCGTCTACCGGTGGAACCGGCCCGTGTACGGGGTCGCCGACGGGGTGCCGCACCTGCGCGTGGAGAACCGGGTGCTGCCGGCCGGGCCCACCGTCGCCGACGTCGTCGCCAACGCCGCCTTCTACTACGGGCTCGTACGCACCCTCGCGGACGAACCACGCCCGGTGTGGACCCGGCTGCCCTTCGCCGAGGCGGAGGCGAACTTCGACGCGGCCTGCCGGTACGGGATCGACGCGCGGCTGCGGTGGCCGCGCCGCGGCCGGGCCGGAGGGCTGGCGAGCGTGCCGGCCGTACGGCTGGTCCTGGACGAGCTGCTGCCGATGGCCGCGGCGGGGCTGGACGCCTGGAGCATCGAGCCCGCGGACCGGGACCACTACCTCGGCATCATCGAGGAGCGCTGCCGGCGCCGGGTGAACGGGGCGACCTGGCAGGTGGACACCTACCACCGGGCGCTCGCCGCCGGTCTGGAGCGGGACGAGGCGCTGGCCGCCACGACCCGGCGGTATGCCGAGCTGATGCACAAGGGCGACCCGGTGCACACCTGGCCGGTCGGACTGACGGAGGAGGTGAGCGCCTCGGCGCCCGTCGTGCGCTGACCCGCCACGGGGTGGTGCGGCGGCCCGCACCGGTGTCCGCCGCACCACCGCCCGTCGACCGTCCGTACGTACGTACGTCGTCCGTCGTCCGTCGTCCGTCCCCCCATGATCCCGGTGCGGGCCCCGCAGCGATCCTCGCGGTCCGTCGAGGAGGCAGTATGGGGTGGTCGCAACGGGATGGCAGGACGGAGTCGGGCGTGCGGACGGAGCCGGAGCCGGTGTTCGTGGAACTGGACGAGGACGGGCGGCGGAGCCTGCTGCGCACCGAGACGCTGCTCGTCCTCGCGCTGTCGCTGGGTGCGAGCGGGCTCTCGGCGCTGATCAGCTTCATCGGCTCGCTCACCAAGCCCGGCGGTCTCAAGGACCAGGCGGCCACCCTCAACGGCTCCTACGCCCCGGGCCGGCCCTGGCTGGACCTGGCCTGGCAGCTGTTCGGCATCGCGAGCGCCCTGGTGCCCGTACTGCTGGTGGCGCACCTGCTGACCCGCGAGGGCGCCCCCGGGCTCCGCGTACTGGGCTTCGACCGCACCCGTCCCTGGTGGGACCTGGGCCGGGGCGCCCTCGTCGCGGCCGGGATCGGAAGTGCGGGGCTCGCCTTCTACCTGGGCGCCCGGGCCGGTGGATTCAACCTCACGGTGGTGCCGGAGGCACTGCCCGACGTGTGGTGGAAGTTCCCCGTGCTGATCCTCTCCGCACTGCAGAACGCCGTGGTGGAGGAGGTCATCGTGCTGGCCTACCTGCTGCGCAGGCTCGGCCAGCTGGGCTGGTCGCCGACGGCCGCACTGGTGGCCAGTTCGGTGCTGCGCGGCTCGTACCACCTCTACCAGGGCATCGGCGGCTTCATCGGCAACGTGGTGATGGGCGTCGTCTTCGTCCTCGCCTACCGACGCTGGGGCCGGGTGGCACCTCTCGTCGTCGCGCACGCGCTCCTCGACATCGTGGCCTTCGGCGGGTACGCCCTGCTCGCGGGCAAGGTGGGCTGGCTGCCGACACCGTGACCCGCGGCGGGCCCACCCGATCGGCCCTTCCGGGCGGTGGCGGGCGCCGGGGCGGTGCGACGCTGGAGGCGAGCAAGGAGGCGCGCCCGGTGGCTGTACTGGACACCTTGGTACCGTTCGCACCCTTCCTGGTGCCCGTGGTCACCGGTCTGGTCGGCGGCATCAGCCTCCTCATCCGGGACCGCCGCGAGGCCCGCAGCTCCGACCACCACTACCGCAGGCGCCTGGAGAAGGCCCAGCTGGAGATCCAGTTCCTCTCGGGCTGGATCCAGGCCAAACAGCTGGCGCCGACCGACTCCCCGCCGCCGGACCCGGAGCCGGGGCGATGGCTGGACGAGTGCTACGCGTCGGTGCGCCGGGCCAAGGAGGACACGGGCGGCCGCCACCGGACGGGACCGGTCTCGCTGCGGCGTCTCCTGCTGTTGGGGGAGGCCAGCGGAGCTGCGAAGAGCATGAGGATCGCCTACTGGGTCTCCCTCGTCCTGTTCAACGTGGCGCTCGCCTGGTGGGTGAACGCGCTGATCCGCGGCGTACCCGGTTTCATGCACGAGGAGGGGGCCTCCGAGTCCGACGAGATCCTCTCCTATCTGGGAGCGGCGGGCGTCTTCTTCCTCGTGTCGGCGGTCCTGTGGGGGTGGACGGTGCATCTGGGCGCGGCGGAGCCGGAGCAGATCTACCGCAAGCGGATCGACTCGGCGGCCTGGGTGGAGCAGGACGCGCAGTGGCACGCCGCGGTGCGGGCGAAGGCGGAGGCGAAGGCGAAGGCGAAGGGGCGGCCGAAGCGGGACGCGAAGGGCGACGGGAGCGGCGACCGGAACGGCGACGGGGGCGGGTCCCCGGGCTGAACCCACCCTGTCCGGCCCGGCCCGGCCCGGTCCGGCCCGGCCCGGAGCCCGTGTCCCGCGCCCGTGCCCCGGACCCCTGCTTCGTCGTGCCCCCGGTCACCCCGCCTGTCCGGCTCCCGGCGGGGAGGCGAGGAGCTCACCGTCGACGACCGTGACGGCCCGGCCGGCCAGCAGGGTGCGGTCGCCCGCCAGCGTCACCCGTACGAGACCGCGCCGCGCACCGCCCTGGAGGCCGGTCAGCTCGGTCCGCCCCAGCCGCTGCGCCCAGAACGGGGCGAGCGCGGTGTGGGCGCTCCCGGTGACCGGGTCCTCGTCGATCCCGAAGGCGGGGAAGAAGCCGCGGGAGACGAAGTCGTACCCGAGTGAGGGATCCTCGGCAGGCGCCGTGACGATCACCCCCCGCCGGGCGAAGGCGCGCAGGGCCGCGTGGTCCGGCTCCAGCTCGCGGACGGTCTTCTCGTCGGCGAGCTCCACGACGAGGTCGCCGATGTGGTCGGCGGTGTCGTGCACGGAGAGGATCGGGGGACCGCCCAGCGCGTGGTCCACGGCGGCCGGCGCGGGCACCGGGGTCAGCGAGGACGTCGGGAAGTCCATGGTGACCGTGCCGTCATCGGCGGTCTCGGTGGTGAGGATCCCGCAGCGCGCGGAGAAGCGGACCCGTCCCGTGGCGAGCCCGCTCGTGGCCAGTACGTGCGCGGTCGCCAGGGTGGCGTGGCCGCACATGTCGACCTCGGCCGCCGGGGTGAACCAGCGCAGCGCCCAGTCGGCGTCCCCGCCGGGGGGCAGGGGGTGGGCGAAGGCGGTCTCGGAGAGGTTCATCTCGCAGGCGACCTGCTGGAGCCAGGCGTCCGAGGGGAACCCGGTGTCGAGGAGCAGCACGGCGGCGGGGTTCCCGTGGAAGGGACGGTCGGTGAAGGCGTCGACGATTCGGATGCGCATGCCCCGACGGTAGGGCGATTCCTTGATCGTCGACAAAGGCCAATCCGGGGTGACTGGCCCTGCCGGGCGGGCGCGGGCAGCCGGACGCGCTCTGGTGCGGCGCCATCCCGGGGCGTGCTCGGTGGTCGACTGTCGGCGACTCATTCCGATATATCGTTGACACATCGCGAGGCGTCGCCGATAGTGGAGTCATCGGACAACCGATGAAGCGACCACAACGTGACGAAAGGAGCGCAGTCATGCGTTCACACGGACAGCACGGACACGACCACGGGCATGACCACGGACGGGGTCACGACCACTGCGGGCCCGATCGTCGGGAGGGATTCAAGGGGCGGCGCGCCGCCTTCGGCCCGTTCGGCCCGCCCTTCGGCGCAGGCCCCTTCGGCGGCCGCGGCGGACGCGGGGGACCGCGTGGCCGGGCCCGGCGCGGCGATGTGCGCGCCTCGATCCTGGCGCTGCTCGCCGACCGGCCGATGCACGGCTACGAGATGATCCAGGAGATCGGCGAGCGCAGCGGCGGGGCCTGGAAGCCCAGCCCCGGCTCGGTCTACCCGACCCTGCAGCTGCTGGAGGACGAGGGCCTGATCGCCAGTGCGAGCGAGGGCGGCAAGAAGCTGTTCACGCTCACCGACGCCGGCCGCACCGAGGCCGAGTCGGGCCCGGACGCCCCCTGGGCGGATGCCGGGCGCGGCTTCGACTTCGAGGCGATGCAGGAGGTACGGACGGCCGGCGTCGGCCTGATGGAGGCCTTCGCGCAGGTCTTCAAGACCGGCTCGCCCCAGCAGCGGGAGAAGGCGCTCGGGGTCGTCAACGACGCCCGCAAGAAGCTCTACCTGATCCTGGCCGACGAGCACTGAGTCCGGACGGCCCCGACGTGCGACAGCACGCGAAGGCGCGCCCCGCGAGTACGTCCCGCGGGGCGCGCCTTCGCGTACGGCCCGGGCGGTTCGGCGCTCAGACGACCAGGCCGGCCAGCTTGCGCAGCGACTCGTTCAGGGCGGCGGTGGCCGAGTCCTTGAGCTTGCCCGCCATCAGGGACACGGCGGCCCCGGTGAACTCGCCGTCGATGCAGACGGTGGTGGCCTCGCCGTCCGGGGTCAGGGTGTACCGGGTGAGGACCGCCACGCCCATCGGGCCCTTGCCCGTGATGGCGAAGAGGCGCTCGACCTCCAGCTCGGAGACGGTCCAGACGACCTCGGCGGGGAAGCCCATCATCTTCATGTTCTCCGCGAAGGTGGCGCCGACCGCGAGGTTCTCGGGTCCGCCCTGGGGGAAGTTCGTGTGGGTCATGCTCCACTGCCCGTACGCGTCCCAGTCCGTCAGCTGGGACCAGAGCTGCGCGGCGGACGCCTCGATGCGTGATTCCGCGGTGACTTCGGCCATGCGACCACCCCTTCTCGTCGGGTACGTGCGGCGGAAGGTAGCCCCGGCGGGCGGAACATTCAATACTGACGACCTGTCAGATATAGGGGCTGTGGACGAGGGGTGATCTCGACTCCGTCTCAACAGGTGTCATCCCCGTGACGGTCCTGACCTGCCCTGTCATGATGGCTGGATGCAAGCGTCAGGGAGAAATGCCGGACTGGGCCTCGCCCTCGTCTCGGCGTTCGCGTTCGGTGGTTCCGGAGTGGCGGCGAAGCCGCTGATAGAAGCGGGTCTGGATCCCCTCCACATGGTCTGGCTCAGGGTCGCCGGGGCGGCCCTCGTACTGTCCCCGCTCGCCTGGCGCCACCGTGACCTCGTGCTGCGCAGGCCCGCGCTGCTCGCGGGCTTCGGGCTGGTCGCCGTCGCGGGTGTGCAGGCCTTCTACTTCGCCTCCCTGTCCCGCATCCCCGTCGGCGTGGCCCTGCTGCTGGAGTACCTGGGCCCGGCGCTGCTGCTCGGCTACATCCGCTTCGTGCAGCGCAAGCCCGTCACGCGCGGTGCCGCCGCGGGCGCGGCCGTGGCCGTCGTGGGACTGGCCTGCGTGGTCGAGATCTGGGCCGGGCTGAGCCTGGACCTGCTCGGCGTGCTCTTCGGTCTCGCCGCCGCCTGCTGCCAGGCGTTCTACTTCGTCTTCGCCGACCAGGGCGCCGACGGGGACGACGCACCCGACCCGCTCGGCGTCATCGCGTACGGCATGCTCGTCGGCACCCTGGTGATGACCGTGATCGCCCGGCCCTGGCAGATGGACTGGCAGGTGCTGGGCGGCGAGGCCTCCGTCGGCGGGACGATGGTGCCCGCGCCGGTGCTGCTCGCCTGGGTGGTGCTGGTCGCGACCGTCTTCGCCTACCTGACCGGCGTGGTCTCGGTGCGCCGGCTCTCGCCCCAGATCGCCGGAGTCGTGGCCTTCCTGGAGGCGGTCGTCGCCACCGTCTTCGCCTGGATCCTGCTCGGCGAGCACCTGTCCACCTGGCAGATCGTCGGCGGCGGCCTGGTGCTGGGCGGCGCCTTCATCGCACAGTCCTCCCGGCCGGCACCCGCGACCGCACCGGCCGCGGCGGTGGCGGCCGTGGCGGCGACGGCCGCGTCCGAGCCCGCCGCCCTGGACCGCGAGCCGTCCCCGGCCGCCAAGGGTTAAGGTGGCCACCATGTACCTGACTGTGCTTTCGCCGCCGGCCGCCTAGCCGCGGGCGGCGTCACCTCGCAGTAACCCGGCCCGGGCGGCCCCCGGGCGGGTCCGTGCTGCCCGCGAAGCGATGACCTGCTTCTTTCATCCTTCACGCATGCGCGGAGACATCTCGTGTCGAACCATTCGCCCGCTGCCGGGCGCAGTCTGCTGTACCTCGTCGTCGCCGGAGCCGCCTGGGGCACCGCCGGGGCGGCCGCCTCCCTCCTCTTCCTGGCCAGTGACCTCGGCCCGCTCGCCCTGTCCTTCTGGCGCTGCGCGGGCGGGCTCCTGGTGCTGCTCGGGGTGCTCGCCGTACGAGGCTCCCGGCCCGGCCCGGGGCGCGTACGGCCCTCCGCCGCCTCGCTGATCGGGACCGGGCTCCTCTTCACCCTCTTCCAGGCCGCCTACTTCGCCTCCGTGCAGGCCACCGGCCTCGCGGTCGGCACCGTGGTCACCCTCGGCGCCGGGCCCGTGATCATCGCTCTGGGCGCCCGGTACTGGATGGGCGAGCGGCTCGGCTCGGGCGGCGTGCTCGCCGTGCTGGGGGCGCTGGCCGGGCTGGCCGTCCTCGTGCTGGGCAGCGGCGGCGGTGAGGTGCGCCCGCTCGGTGTCGGCTGGGCCCTGCTGTCGGCCGCCGGGTACGCCGGGATGACCCTGCGGGCGCGGTGGCTCGGGCAGCGCGGGGCGGGCGGGGACCCGCTGGTGACCACCGCCTGGTCGGTCGCGGTGGGCACGGTGTGCCTGCTGCCGCTCGCCGCCGTGGAGGGCCTGCTGCCGCACACCGCCGACCTCGGGCGGGTGCTCTGGCTGCTGGTGTACGTCGCCACCGTGCCGACCGCGCTGGCGTACGCGCTCTACTTCACGGGTGCCGCGGCGGTACGGGCCGCCACCGTTTCGGTGATCATGCTGATCGAGCCGGTGAGCGCGGCCGTGATCGCCGTGCTGCTGCTCGGGGAACGGCTGACCGGTGCCGTGGTCCTCGGCACCGTACTGCTGCTGACGGCGGTGGGCGCACTGATCGTGGCGGAGGCGCGGCGGCCGGCGACCCCCGCGCCCGTGCCCGCGTCCACTCCCGCGCCCGTGCCCGCTCCCGCGCCGCGTGGCCCTCAGAGCGCGCTGAGGTAGTCCGGGACGGCGATGCCGGGGGTCAGGTCCGCGGCGGGCACCGGGGTCCCGTACACCGGGGCCACCGGGACCACGCCCGCCCAGTAGGGCAGGTCCAGGTCCTCGGCTCCGTCGTTCACCGGACCGCTGCGGATCTTCGCGGACACCTCGGCGAGGTCCACGCGGATCACCGCGGTGGCGGCCAGCTCCCGGGCGGTGGGCGGCCGGGTGTCGGCCGAGCGGCCCGGGGCGACGGCGTCGACCATGGCGTCGAGGGCCGTGCGGCACTCGGCCTCGTCCGTGACCTGGTGGGCGGTGCCGTGCACGACCACCGAGCGGTAGTTGATCGAGTGGTGGAAGGCCGAGCGGGCCAGGACCAGTCCGTCGACGAGGGTCACGGTCACGCAGACGGGCAGGCCCGGGTCGGTGCGGCCGGCCGCGAGCAGCGGGCGCGATCCGGTGGAGCCGTGCATGTAGAGCGACTCGCCGACCCGGGCGTACAGCGTGGGCAGGACCACGGGCGCGCCGCCGCGGATGAAGCCGAGGTGGCAGATGTAGGCCCCGTCGAGTATCGAGTGCACGGTCTCGTGGTCGTAGCGCGCCCGGTCGCGGGACCGGGTGGGGACGGTGAGGGCGGTGGGCTCGTAGCTGTCGGTGGCGGTCATCGTGCCAACTCCATTGCACTAGTGCATAATATGCTTTGTGCTAGGAGACTATCGGATCACAGGACGGCGCGCAGCGGATATCGCGGCCGGAGTGGAAGCGGGCGTGGCATCGGGCGCGCTCCCGCCGGGCTCGTTGCTGCCGCCGATGCGGGAGCTGGCGGGCGAACTGGGGGTGAACCCCAACACGGTGGCCGCGGCCTACCGGACGCTGCGCGAGCGCGGGGTCATCGAAACCGACGGGCGGCGCGGCAGCCGGGTGCGGTCCCGCCCGTCGAGCACGCCTCGGGACGCACTGCGCATGGCGGTGCCGGAGGGCGTACGGGACCTCGCGGAGGGCAGTCCGGACGTGTCCCTGCTCCCCGCGCTGGAGGGGCCGCTGGCGGCGGCCGCCCGGAGGTACGGGCAGGCGCCGACGCTCTACGGCGCGGACCCGGTCGCCCCGGAGCTCGCGGAACTGGCCCGGGCCGGCTTCGACGCGGACGGGGTGCCGCCGGGGCCGGTGGCGGTGAGCTCGGGCGCGCTGGACGCCATCGAACGGGTGCTCACCGCCCATCTGCGGGCGGGCGACGCGGTGGCGGTCGAGGACCCGGGCTGGGGCGGGGCGCTGGACCTGGTCCCGGCGCTCGGCCTGCGCGTGCTGCCGGTGGCCGTGGACGACGACGGGCCCCGGCCGGAGGCGGTGGCCCGGGCACTGGAGGCCGGGGCGCGGGCGCTGGTGGTGACCTCGCGGGCGCAGAACCCGACCGGGGCCGCGGTGTCCGCGCGCCGCGCGGGCGAACTGCGGGAGCTGCTGGCGGGCCACCCCGAGGTGCTGCTGATCGAGGACGACCACGGGAACGGGATCGTCGACCTGCCGTTGCATCCGCTGGGCGGGGTGACCCGGCACTGGGTGCTGGTGCGGTCCACGGCGAAGGCGTACGGGCCGGACCTGCGGCTCGCCGTGCTGACGGGCGACGCGGTCACGCTGGACCGGCTGCGGGGGCGGCAGCGGCTCGGGCCGGGCTGGGTGAGCCGGCTGCTGCAGTACGCGGTGGTGGAGCTGTGGACCTCGGGCGCGGTGGACCCGGCGGCGGTGGCCCGCTCGTACGCGGCACGGCGGGACGCCCTGGTCGAGGCGCTGCGGGAGCGGGGGGTGCGGGCGCACGGGCGCAGCGGCCTGAACGTCTGGGTTCCGGTCGCCGACGAGACGGTGGTGGTGACCAGGCTGCTGTCCGCCGGTTGGGGGGTGTGCGCCGGAGCGGTCTTCCGGGTCGAGTCGGGACCGGGTGTGCGGCTGACGGTGTCGCAGCTGGCGGTGGACGACCTGCCGGCCCTGGCCGACGCGGTGGCCGCGGCGGTCAGTGTGGGGGCGGCGGGGGTGCGGTACGACTGACCGCGACCGCCGGCGTCCGCCGCCCGTGGAGGGCGGCGGACGCCGGGGATCGGACAGGGGCCGGGCCGGAGGTGCGGGCGTGGCCGCGGCCGCCGGCTCCGGTCAGGCGGGCTTGCGGGCTCCGGGGCGGGTCTGGGTGAGGGCCGCACCGGCGAGGACGATCGCGGCGCCGACCGGGGTGTTCCAGTGGAGCTGCTCACCGAGGACCAGGACGCCCGCCGTGGTGGCGATGACCGGGATGAAGTACGTGACCATCTGGGCGGTGGTCGGACCGACCTCCGTCACCAGCCCGTACTGCATCTGCAGGGCCATGCCCGTGCCGAGGGCGCCCAGCGCGATCACCGACAGGGTCGGCCAGAGCGGGAACGACGTCGGGGCGGAGGTGAACGCGGCGCTCACGAGCGCCAGCTGCAGCGTGGAGATCATGAGCTGGCCGCCGGTCAGGGCCACCGGGGAGCCGGGGGTCCCGGCCAGTGTGCGGCGGACGTAGATCCAGCCGACGGGGTAGCAGAGGGACGCCAGCAGGGCGAACGCGGTGCCCTTGGCGTCGACGCCGGAGAAGCCTTGCCAGGCACCGAGCACGGTCAGGACACCGAGGAAGCCCAGGCCCAGCCCGGCGAAGCGGCGGCGCGTCGGCCGGTCCTCGGACAGGGCGACCAGCGACAGCGCCATGCCCCACAGCGGGGAGGTGGCGTTGCAGATCCCGGCCAGGCTGGAGGGGATGCTCAGCTCCGCGTACGCGAAGAGCGAGAACGGGGCCGTGTTGAGCAGCAGTGCCGCCACGGTCAGGTGGGCCCAGGTGCGCCGTCCCCGGGGGAGCGGCTCGCGGCGGACCAGCAGCACGGTGAGGAGGGCGAGCGCGCCGAACAGGACCCGGCCCAGTGCCACCTGGAAGGGTGCGTACGCCTCCGTGCCGACCTTGATCAGGAGGAAGCTGAAGCCCCAGATCACCGACAGGATCGCGAACCGGACCCGCCAGTCCAGGAGGCCGCCCCGGCGCCGGCCGGTGGTGACGGTGGTGGAGGGGGCGGCGGTGGTGGGGGGCGTGGCGGGGGAGGAGGCCGGGAGGGTCGGCCCGGGGGTGGTCGGTGCGCTCATGCCCTTTACTGTGCTCGTATCAACTTCGTAGGACAAGCGAAAGTTTCTCGTGGTGACGCCGTAGCATTGCTTACATGTTGAACCTGGAGCGCCTGCGCACCCTCGATGCCCTCGCCCGCCACGGCTCGGTCAGCGGCGCGGCCGACGGCCTCCACGTCACCACCTCCGCCGTGTCCCAGCAGCTGGCCAAGCTGGAGCGCGAGGTCGGACAGCCGCTGCTGGCCAGGAACGGGCGCGGGGTCCGGCTCACCGATGCCGGGCGGCTGCTCGCCGATCACGCCGCCCGGATCATCTCCCAGGTGGAGCTCGCCCAGGCCGACGTCGAGGCCCAGCGGGGCTGCGCCGTGGGGGAGTTGCGGATCGGCGCCTTCCCGACCGCCATGCGCGGGCTGCTGCCCCAGGCCCTGGCCGCGCTGCGGGCCGGTCATCCGGAGCTGCGGGTCGGGGTGCGCGAGCGGGAGCCCGAGGAGGGCATGGCGGCCGTCGTACGCGGAGACCTCGACCTGGCCCTGGCGATCGACTGGCACAACAAGCGGATGCCGGTGCCCGCCGAGCTCACCCGCACCCACCTGCTGGACGACGCCGTCGACATCGCGGTCCCGGCCGGGCACCGGCTGGCCGACGGGATCGGGAGCTCCGGGAAGGCCGGGATCTCCCTCGCCGCATTCGGAGACGACGACTGGATCTCCTGGAACGAGGGGCAGTTCTGCCACGAGTGGCTGGTCTTCACCCTGCGCGGTACGGGCATCGAGCCGCGCATCGCCCACATCGCCGAGGAGCACCACACCCAGCTGGCCTTCGTGGAGGCCGGGCTCGGCGTGTGCGTGGCGCCGAGGCTGGGGCGCGGCCCGGTGCCGCCGGGCGTGCGGCTGCTGCCGGTGTGCGACAGCGTACGCCGCCATGTGTACGCCGTCTGGCGCGCGGACGCCGACCGCCGGCCCTCCATCCGGGCCGCGGTCGACGCGCTGCGGCAGGCGGCCGCCGTACTCCGGTAGGTCCGCCGGCGCGCTGGTGCGCCACCTCGCGGGCCCCTAGAGCTTGCGGAAGTCCCAGGAGACGACCGAGTCGGGGGTCAGCCGGATCCAGGCGTGCCGTCCGTCGTGCGGCATCTCCTCGATGCCGAAGTTCTTGGCGGGGAAGATCCGCTCGGCCTCCGCGAGTTCGGGGCAGGGCTCGCCGGTGCGCGGGGCCTCGCCCACGAAGACGGCGCTGCCGGACAGCTCCACCCCGCGCAGTTCGTCATACGATTCGCCGGAGTCCACGACCACCGAGATCCGCGGATCCTTCTTCAGGTCCGACCAGCGGCGGCTGCGCGTGATCGAGTACAGCCACAGCGAGCCGCCGTCCCACGCGAACCACAGGGCACCCACGTGCGGGCGCCCGTCGGGGGAGACCGTCGCGACCCGGCAGGTCTTCTGCTCGCGCAGGAAGGAGTCCACTTCGGCGTCGCTCATCATGATGCGCCGGCCCCGCCGCTGTGAGGTTCCGGTTCGTGCCCCGTCCACGTCCATCCGTCCTGCACCCCTTCACATCTGACTATGTGTCAGGAATCATGAGGGCTCTTCCGTCGCCACGCCAGGGGGAGCCATGCAGGATCTCGATCCCGCCACCACCGCGCTGCTCACCGTCGAGTGCCAGAACGGTGTCGTCGGAGAGGAGAGCGCGCTGCCCGAGCTCGCCAAGGAGGCCCGGGACTCCGGGATGCTGGAACGGGTGGCCGCACTGGTCGACGCCGCGCGCGGGGCCGGGGTACAGGTGCTGCACGCGGTCGCCGAGCGACGGCCCGACGGGCTCGGCGCGAACACCAACGCCCGGCTCTTCCGCGCCGCGGAGAGGTTGCCCGTACGCCAGCTGACCGGGAGCCGGGCGGTGGAGGTCGCCGCGCCCATCGTCGTCGCTGGGCAGGATCTGGTGGTCCGCCGGCTGCACGGGCTCTCCCCGATGGCCGGCACCGATCTCGACCCCCTGCTGCGCAACCTCGGCATCCGCACCCTCGTCGTCACCGGGGTCTCTTCCAACATCGCGATCCCCAACACCGTCTTCGACGCCGTGAACCTCGGCTACCGGGTGGTGGTCCCCGCCGACGCCATCGCCGGGGTGCCCGCCTCCTGCACCGCCGAGGTGATCCGCAACTCCCTGGCGCTGGTCGCGGCCGTCACCACCGCCGAAGAGCTGCTCCTGCAGTGGGCTCCCGCGACCTGACCCCCGTCATCGTGGTCGGGGCGGACCCGGTGCCACGTGGTCCTGCCGCTGTCCCTTCGGCGCTCTTCTCCCGCTCGGGCGGGCAGCGGTGGCGGCTGCCCGCCGAGTCTCCCGTGAAGCGGAGGTCGGGGGCCTGCGGCTCGCGGTGCGTCCAGGGGCCGAGCGGCCACCCCTTGCGGGCCCTCCGTAACATGGCCGAAACAAGTGCGCCCACTTGCGTCGCTTCCGGCACTGCATTTGAAGCCATCACCCCGTTCGCCCGCGTGACGCCGTAACCGACCGGAGGGCCGGCCGCCGCGCCCCCGCCGCCCTCCATGAGGCGCAGGCGGAGGTGTGCCGCCGATCGATGCCGAGGCCGCCGTGGCGCAGCCGAGCGGACCGGCGGCCGGCGACCGTGGCGGCCCGGGGTCGCGCCCCGCAGGGGTGGCGGTCTCCATAGGGGGCAACCGCTGGGACACCGGCCCGGCAGCCCCACGCGGGCCGTCAGCCCCGCCCGTCCGGCAGCGGCACGAACCGCCGCGTCGCGGCCGTCCGCTTCTGCGGACGGACCGCCGTGACCGAGGTGTGGCGCGAGGATCGCGAGCGAGAACGCGCCGCATCCCCCGCCCCGGATCCGGGTGACGGCCCCGAATCCGGCACACCCATCCAGCCATTCGCCCATGCACCCAGGGCTCTTGTAGGCCGAAAGTATCCGGCATCCCGACGCGCGTGGCTGGAAATCGCACCCCCTGCGCACATCGGCGACTGGCCGATTTCAGGCCGTAGTAGGGGGGCAATGTAGGGGTTCTGGACGCAGGGGGGCTCTGCTAGACATGAGCCAAACGGAATGCGTGTACGGGTACTGCAACGTTCAAACAAATCCGACGGACTGACGTGCGTGCCCGGACAAGAACACGGAGTTTTCATCCCCTTGATCGACAACGAGAATGCCGACGCCTGGATCCGCCGCTATCAGGCCGCCGACGACGCTGCGATCCGGCTCGTCTGCCTGCCGCACGCCGGCGGGTCCGCCTCCTTCTACTTCCCCATGGCCCAGGCCCTGGCACCCGCGGTGGACGTCCTGTCCGTGCAGTACCCCGGACGCCAGGACCGCCGGCACGAGCCGGGCATCACCGACATGGGTGTCTACGCAGACGCTCTGACCAGCGCACTCCTTCCCTGGGTGGACCGCCCGCTGGCCTTCTTCGGCCACAGCATGGGCGCCGTCCTCGCCTTCGAGGTGACGCGCCGCCTCGAACGCGACCACGGCATCGACCCGGTCCACATCTTCGCCTCGGGCCGGCGCTCGCCCTCCAGCCACCGCCCCGAGACCGTGCACCTGCGCGACGACGACGGCATCGTCGCCGAAATGCGCGAACTCAGCGGCACCGACGCAGCCATTCTCGGCAACGAGGAAATCCTGCGGATGGTGCTTCCCGCCATCCGGAGCGACTACACGGCCATCGAGAACTACCGCGCCGCTCCCGAGCACACGGTGAAGACCCCCCTCACCGTGTTGACAGGCGAATCCGACCCGCGCACCAGCCGCGAGGAAGCCCAAGCCTGGGAAGGCCACACCCTCGGCGGATTCAGTCTCCAGAGTTTCCCTGGAGGTCATTTCTTTCTCGCCAAACAACAGGCACAGGTCTTGAAGATCGTCTCTGAAGAGCTCGCAGCGGCCGCCCGGAAGGGCTGAGCCGGTCGCCGGGCGGGCCGCACGACCTGCGGCCCGCCGGCACGCGCGAGGAGTGCAGGACCCGGCGTACCGCAGGGCGCACATTCGAAACACCCCCGGGGGAAGGGAACACAGTGGTTTCAACGTTCGTCGAGCGCGAGAAACAGTGGGAGACGCTGAACGACCTGCTCGGGAGCGCCAGCCGGGGCCGCGGCCGCGTCGCCGTCATCAGCGGGCCGATCGCCGCGGGCAAGACGGCCCTGCTGGAACGCTTCACCGAGGGGGCCCTCTCCGCGGGAGCGCTGGTTCTCGAGGCCGCCGGATCCCGCGCCGAGCGCTACCTCTTCTTCGGCATCCTGCGCCGCATCCTCGACGGCGCCGCCCCCCTCGATCCCGCCGTCCACGCCGAGGCCACCGCCCTCCTCGACGGCGTCGCCGCCCAGGCCATGGACACCGGCGACACCGAGGCCGCCGTCGAGTCCGGCATGCGCGTCCTGCCGCACGTCTGCGCCTCCCTCCTGCGCATCGCCCGTGACCGCACCGTCGTCATCGCCGTCGACGACGTCCACCACGGCGACGAGCTCTCCCGCGCCTTCCTCCTCTGTCTGGCCCGCCGTGTCCGCCAGTCCGGCGTCCTGATCGTCCTCACCGAGGGCGTCCGACTGCTGCCCGCCCAGCTCGCCTTCCACGCCGAGCTGCGCCGCCAGCCCCACTGCACCGCCATCCGCCTGCCGCTGCTCTCGGCGGAAGGCACCGCGCGCGTCCTGTCCGGCCGCTTCGCCGGGGCCGCCGCACGGCTCGCCGCCGACTGCCACGACACCACCGGCGGAAACCCGCTCCTCGTCAAGGCGCTCCTGGAAGACGGAACGGCCGCCCTCGGCGACAGCGAGCCCTTCCAGCCGCTCGCCCCCGCCGAGGCCTTCGAACGTGCCGTCCTGGACTGCCTGCACCGCGGCGATCCCGACATGCTGGCCGTCGCGCGCGGCATCGCCGTCCTCGGCGACGCCCCCGCCGGCCTCATCGCGCGCATCACCGACGTCCACGTCCGCGCCGTCGAACTCGCCGTCCAGGACCTCACACGGTGCGGCCTCCTGCACGACGGCGCCTTCCGCCTGACCGCCACCCGCGCCGCCGTCCTGGCCGCGGCCCCGCCCGGGGCGCTGTCCGCACTCCACCAGCGCGCCGCCCGCCTCCTGCACGAGGAGGGCGCCGCCGCCCTCGACATCGCCCGCCACCTCCTCGCCACCCGCAAGCCGGCCGAGGAATGGGCGATACCGGTCCTGCAGGAGGCGGCCGAGTACGCACTCGTCGAGGACGACCCCCAGCTCGCCCTGCGCTGCGGCGAACTCGCCGTCGACTCCTGCCCCGAGGGCTCGCGCCGCACCGCCCTGAAATCCCGCCTCGTCAGCATCGTCTGGCGCAGCAGCCCGGGCGCCGCCGAAGGACACCTGCGCCAGCTGTCCCGCGAGTTCCACGACGGCCGCCTCAGCGACCGCGACCTGCTGCACGCCGTGAGCTGCCTCGCCTGGATGGGCGAGGCCCGCCAGGCCGCCGAGGCCGTACGCCGCCTGCAGACGGCCGCGCAGCAGGCCGAGGAGGCCGGGCAGCCCTTCGCCTACGCCCCCGACACCCTCGCCACCGCGCAGAGCTGGCTCTCGCTCATCAGCCCCCCGGTCCGCGAGGCGTTCGCCACCGACGGACCCGCCCGGCCCGAGCCCGCCGCCCACGGCACCGCCGCGCCCTACGACATGCCCGAGGACGCCCACCTGCCCGCCGCCGAGGCCCTGCGCACCGCATTGCGCGGCGGCGCGGGCGACGCGGCCGTCGCCGAGGCCACCCGGGTGCTGCAGCGCTACCACCTCAGCGACCGCACCCTCACGCCCCTCGTCCTCGCCGTCCTGGCTCTGATTTACGCGGGTAACCTCGAACTCGCCCTCACCTGGACCGACCGGCTCCTCGCCGAGTGCTCCGGCCGCAACGCCCCGAGCTGGCATGCCACCCTCGGCGTCGTACGGGCCGAAGTCGCCCTCCGCCAGGGCGACCTGCCCGGCGCGGCCGCCCAGGCCCGGCAGGCCATGTCGCTGATCTCCACGCAGTGCTGGGGCGTCGGCATCGCCCTGCCGCTCGCCGTCCTCATCGAGGCCGAGACCCAGATGGGCAACCTCGACGAGGCGATGGCCCTGCTCGAACAGCCCGTACCCGAACTGATGCCGGAGACACAGCTCGGCCTGCACTACATCCGCGCCCGGGGCCGCTGCCACCTCGCCACCGGCCGCTACCACGCCGCCCTGCGCGACTTCCTCACCTGCGGCGAACTCATGCAGGCCTGGGGCATGGACGCCGCCGAGCTGGTCCCCTGGCGGCTGGACGCCGCCGAGGCCTGGCTCGCCATCCGCAACGTCACCCGCGCCCGCGAGTACGTCGAGCAACAGAAGCAGCGTGAGGCAGGCCCCACGGGCGTCCGGCAGCGCGGACCCCTGCTGTACGCGCTCGCCCGGACCAGCGGCGACCTCACGTACCGTCTGAAACGGCTCACCGAAGCCGTCGAACTCCTCGAACAGGGCGAGGACCGGCTCCAGCTCGCCCGTGCCCTGGGTGAACTGGGCAGCGCGCACCGCTCCGCGGGGGACTACAACCGGGCCCGGATGCTCGTCCGCAAGGCCTGGCACGTCGCCAAGTCCTGCGGGGCGCAACCCCTGTGCCAGCAGTTCACCCCCGGACAGGGCGACGGGGAGCCCGTCACCGCCGGGCGCGAGGCGGAACCGCCCCGGGAGGCGGAGGTGCTCTCCGAGGCGGAGGCACGGGTGGCCCTGCTCGCCGCCCGCGGCCACACCAACCGGGAGATAGCCACCAAGCTGTACGTCACCGTCTCCACGGTCGAGCAACACCTGACCCGGATCTACCGCAAGCTGAAGGTCAAGCGGCGCCGGGACCTGCCCGCCCGGCTGTGGGACCTGAGCCTGCCGGGGATCGCCTGAACCCGGCGCCCCCGGCCGCGGCCGCACGGGCCGTGCTCCCGCCGGGGCCGTCCCGCGGCCGGCCGGAGACCGGAACCCCGGCGGGAAGGGCGCCGGCCGACAGGGCGCCGGCCGACAGGGCGCCGGCCGACAGGGCGCCGGCCGGCAGGGCGCCGGCCGGCAGGGCGCCGGCCGGCAGGGCGCCGGCCGGCAGGGCGCCAGCCGGTAGGGCACCGGCGGCAAGGCAACCGGCCGATAAGGCACCTGCGGGAACGGCGCCGGTCGGGAAGGCCCCGGCCGGTGCGGTACCGGCCGGGTGCGGTCAGGACAGCAGGCCCCGCTCCAGGGCCGTGATCACCGCGGCCGTGCGGTCCGACACCGACAGCTTCTTGAACGCCCGCAGCAGGTGCGTCTTCACCGTCGCCTCGCTGATGAACAGCCTGCGCCCGATGTGCGCGTTGGTCAGGCCCTTCCGGACCAGCTGCAGCACCTCCCGCTCGCGCTCCGACAGCACCGGTGCCTCCACCACCCGCGCCCGGAACAGCTTCGGCGCCAGCGACGGCGTCAGCACCGTCTCGCCCCGTGCCGCCGCCTTCACCGCGTGCACCAGCTCCTCGCGGGAACTGCCCTTGAGCAGGTACCCGGCCGCACCGGCCTCCACCGCCCGCAGGATGTCCACGTCGTCCTCGTACGTCGTGACGATGACCACCTTGGTCGCCGGCGACTCCCGCAGGATGTGGCCCGTCGCCGTCACCCCGTCCATCGCGCCCATCCGCAGGTCCAGCAGGACGATGTCCGGACGCAGCCGCGCCGCCAGGAGCACCGCCTCCTCACCCGAACCCGCCTGCCCCACGACACGGATGGCCTCGTCCAGCTCAAGCATCGCGGACAGGCCCTCCCGGACCACCGGATGGTCGTCGACCAGCATCACCCCGATCGGGCCGCGCTCACTCACCGGCCGGCTCCTGCTCCACCGGGCCCAGCGGCACCAGCACCTCGATGGCCGTGCCCGTCCCCGGGCCGCTGCTGAACTCTGCCATTCCGCCGATCTCCTCCACCCGGGCACGCATCCCGCGCAGCCCGAAGCCGCTCTGCCCGCCGCCCTCCGCTTCCCGCGGGGCGTCCGGCGAAGTGTCCAACGCGAAACCGGCGCCGTCGTCGCGGACCACGAGCCGTACCGCGTCCGGCGCGTACGCCACCAGCACGTCCACCCTACGGGCGCCCCGCGCGTGCTTGCGCACGTTGGCGAACGCCTCCTGCGCGGAACGCAGCAGCACCACGTTCACCGCCATCGGCAGCGGCTGTTCCTCGCCCCGCGCCGTGCACCGCACGACCAGACTCGTCTCCTCCCGGAGCAAGTCCGCCTGCCGGCGCACGGCCTGCACCAGCGAACTCTCCCGCAAGGGCGGCGGAGTCAGCGCCGAGACGAAACCGCGGGCCTCCGCCAAGCTGTCCTGGGCGACCCGCCCGGCCAGCCCGAGCCGGCTGCGGGCCCGCTCCGGGCGGGCCACCAGGTCCGACTCCGCGGCCTGCACCAGGCCGATGATACTGGTCAGGCTCTGCGCCAGCGTGTCGTGGATCTCCCGCGCGAGCCGCTCCCGCTCCGCGGAGATCCCCGCCTGGCGCGACAGCCGGGCCTCCCGCTCGCGGCTCTGCCGCAACTCGGCGATCAGCTCCGCCCGGTCGGCACTCTGCCGCACCACCCGCGTGATCCACAGGCCGAGCAGCACCGACAGCGCGATCCCGAGCAGCGAGATCGGCAGCACCGACAGGATGTGCGGGTCGAACTCCCCGCCCCGCAGCCACACCACCGTCACCGGCCACAGGTTCGCCAGCACCACCAGCACGATCGCGGGCGGCGTCGACAGGCTCATCATCAGCATCGGCACCACCGCGAACAGCGCGAAGGAAGCCGCCAGATCGAGCAGACCGGCCGCGGCGAACAGCACGTACAGCCCGACGGAGAACACCACGCTCCGCCGGCCCTTCGACCGGTTCATCATCAGCCGTCGCCCCAGCCCCGCGTACCAGGGCACGATCAGGGTCAGCGCGCCGATGGACAGCGCCCGGTGGGTCTGGCTCTCGGCGGACGTGAAGAGCAGAATGACGGTGACGAGGTAGGAGATCGCGAAGTAGCCGTCCCACAGGCCGAACCAACGGCTCCCGGAATCGGGGCCGTAGCTCACGGCCGCCCGCGGGGCCGGCCCCTCACCCTTCGTCCCTGCCTGCGTCTCCTCGGGGTGTATGTGCACGGCACCAGTCCTACCACGCCCCCCGCACGTGTCCGTCGATCGGTTGACAGCCGGTCCCACCGATCGGTCGTCCCGCCACCCGCAGCACCCCGCCTACCGTGGAATCCAGGAAGAAGCGCGGGACTTCGAGGAATGCGGGAAGGGCGGGTTCGGGCACGTGGGCCAGTTCACGACGGCACTCATCACCTGCGGGTCGATCCTGGCCGTCATCCTCACGACGGATTCCGGCAACCGGCGCATCACCGCCGTGAGGACCGCGGCCCCCACACTGGTGGCCGTCCTCGCCGTCGCCGCCTGCGTGGACTCCTTCCCGACTGCGGGCAACGACATGTCGCTGCACCTCGCCGGGATCGGGGTCGGGGCCATATGCGGCCTCGTCGCGAGCTCCCTGCTCGGCGCCCACAGCGACCGGGCCGGGGACATCCGCAGCACCGGCGGACCCGGGCACGCGGCGGTCTGGACCCTGCTGTGCGCCGGCCAGATCCTCTTCGCCTACGGGTGCGAACACTGGTTCGGCGCACGCATGACCCGGTTCACCACCGACTACCAGCTCAGCGGCAGCGACGTCCTCATCAGCTCGCTCGCCCTGATGTCGCTGTCGATGGTGACGGCCCGCACCGCGGTGCTGCAGTCCCGGTTGCGGGCCGTCCGGGCCGCCACCGTCCCCGTGCCCGTCCCCGTCGCCGATGCCGCGCCCGACGACGACACCGATGCCGAGACCGACCACGCTCACCGACGACAGCGCGGCACGAGTTGACCGGCGAGATCCACCAACCGTTTCAGGAACAAGGGTGAAGCAGTGGTAGACAACCAAGAACTGAGGCTCCGTCCGCCTCACAACCGCCTCGAGAGCCGCGCCGTCGGCTGGTGGACCCTCCAGGCGTCCCTCTTCGCCCTGCCGCTCCCGCTCGTCTTCGGCGTGCTCTGGCTCACCATCGCACCGGCCCGGTTCGTCTTCGGCCCGCTCTTCCTCGTCGCCGTCGTCCCCGGACTCCTCTACATGGGCGTCATGCCGATATGGCGCTACCGGGTCCACCGCTGGGAGGTGACCGACGAGGCCGTCTACGCCGCCTCCGGCTGGCTCTGGCAGCGCTGGCGGGTCGTCCCCCTCTCCCGCGTCCAGACCGTCGACATGCTCCGGGGCCCGCTCCAGCAGCTGTTCAAGCTCTCCGGGATCACCGTCACCAGCGCTTCCTCCGCCGGCGCCGTGAAGATCAAGGGGCTCGACCACGGCACCGCCACCGAACTCGTGCAACACCTCACCCGGTCCACCCAGGCCGTGCCCGGAGACGCCACATGAGCCCCGACACCGCGGTCCGGCACACCACGGACCGGGCCCCCGAAGACACCTGGGGGCGCCTCAACCCCCGCCTGATCCTCGTCAACCTGAGCGTGGTCGCCGCGCCCCTGGCCACCTTCGGCGCCACCACCGCCCTCGCCGGCGGCAAGGTCACCCTCCAGGTCCTCATCACCTGCGCCTCGTTCCTCATCACCTGCCTCGTCATCTCCGGCATCAGCCTGATGCGGTACTTCACCACGCGCTACCGGATCACCGGCGACCGCGTGGAACTCCACAAGGGGTACTTCTTCCGCAGCGAGCGCTCCGTCCCCGTCGACCGCATCCGCAGCGTCGACCTGACCGGCAAACCCCTCCACCGGATCTTCGGCCTCACCTCCCTGAAGGTCGCCACCGGCGACCAGGGCTCCGCCTCCGGCGGCCTCTCCCTGGACGGCCTCGCCGTCCGCGACGCCGTAGCCCTCCACCAGCAGCTCGGCGAACTCCGCCAGGCCCGCCACGGGCTCGCCCCCGCCGACACCACCGCCGACACCACCGTCGCCGCACTCGACTGGGCCTGGCTGCGCTACGCCCCCCTGACCCTCTGGGGCGTCGGCGGCGTCTTCATCGCCGTCGGAAGCGTCTACCGCACCCTGCACGAGATGAAGATCGACCCGCTGGAACTGGGCATCGTCAAGGACATCGAGGCCCGCTTCGGCTCCGTACCCCTGTGGTACGGCATCCTCGTCACCCTCCTCGTCATCGCCGTCATCGGCGTCCTCGGCTCCACCGCCACCTTCATCGAGGGCTGGGGCGGCTACCGCCTCGACCGCGACGAACCGGGCATGATCCGCGTCCGCCGCGGCCTGCTCATCACCCGCTCCGTCAGCATCGAGGAACAGCGTCTGCGCGGCGCCGAAGTCGCAGAACCCCTCCTGCTGCGCTGGGCCAGGGGCGCCCGGGTCAAGGCCGTCGCCAGCGGCCTCGGCGACGAGGACGAGAACAGCAGCCGCAGCCGCCTCACCCCGCCCGTCCCCGTCGCCCTGGCCCGCCAGATCGCCGCCGACGTCCTGCGCGAGACCGTCTCCCCGACGACCGCCGCCGACCTCACCGCCCACCCCCGGGCCGCCCTGCGCCGCAGGATCAACCGCGCCCTGATCTGGGCCGCCCTGCTCGCCGCTCCGTTCGTGGGCCTCGGGCTGTGGCTCACCCCGGTCCTCGTCCACACCGGCTGGATCACGGCCGTCGTGCTCTTCCTCATCGGCACCGCCTTCGCCTACGACGCCTACCGCAGCCTCGGCCACGCCCTGCACGGCCCCTACCTCGTCACCCGCGCCGGCACCTTCACCCGCCGCACCGTCGCCTTCCAGCGGGACGGCATCATCGGCTGGTCGATCACCCGGTCCGCCTTCCAGCGCCGGGCCGGACTGCTCACCCTGGGCGCCGCCACCGCCGCGGGCAACGGTGTCTACAAGGTCCGCGACATACGGGTATCCGACGGCCTCACCTTCGCCGAGGAGGCCGTACCCGGCCTGCTGGCGCCGTTCATCGAACGCCGCTCCTAGACCAACTGGCGAACCCCCGGGAGGAGGAGGGGCGGTCCCCGCGACCGCCCCTCCTCCTCCGTTTCTCCCTTTCCCCGCCCATGATTTATGCTTCGGAATTCTTGCAATTCTCCGCGTACCGAGGGCATCATGATTCGGTTGCGCCCGCAGAGTCGCCCAACACCCCGACAAAGGAACCCGAATAGGGGCCCCTAGGGGAGCGATAGGGGTTTCTGCGCCAACTCCTCCGTGCCAGGGTCGTCACTGGTCTCAGGTTTCTGTGCACGGAGTGATGGAGCGCACGATGTTGAACGATTCCCAGGATTTCGCAGCCGAAATCGACGGCGCCTCCGAGGCGGGCGGAACCCAGGGTGGAACCGACAGCGTCACCGCCGCCGACCTCCGGGAAGGCTGGCGCGAGCGCCTCGCCGGGCTGACCCCGGACGAACAGCACACCGAGCTCCTCGACTGGGTCTCCGCGCTGGTCACCGCCGCCATGCGCGACTCCGCGCCGGCCACCCTCGACCCGCACCGCTCCTTCCTCGACCTCGGCTTCGACTCCCTCGCCGCCGTCGACCTGCACGCCCGGCTCGTGGCCGGAACGGGCCTGCTCCTGCCCGTCACCCTGGCCTTCGACCACCCCACCCCGAACCACCTCGCCCGCCGTATCCACACGCAGCTGCTGGGACTGACCGCCCCCGCCGAAGCCCCCGTCACCGCCGCGACCAGCAGCGACGAACCGATCGCCATCGTCGGCATCGGCTGCCGCTTCCCCGGCGGCGTGCATTCCCCGGAAGCACTCTGGGAACTCGTCGCCGACGGCACCGACGCCATTTCGGAATTCCCCACCGGACGCGGCTGGAACCTCGACTCCCTGTACGACGCCGACCCCGACAGGTCCGGCACCACGTACACGCGCGAAGGCGGATTCCTCCACGACGCCGACGAATTCGACGCCGACTTCTTCGGAATATCCCCGCGCGAGGCCCTCGCCATGGACCCCCAGCAGCGCCTGCTGCTGGAGACCTCCTGGGAGGCGTTCGACCGAGCCGGCCTCGACCCCGCCGGACTCCGCGGCGGCCAGGTCGGCGTGTTCGTCGGCGCCGAGACCCAGGAATACGGCCCCCGCCTCGAAGACGCCGCGGACGGCTTCGAGGGCTACCTCGTCACCGGCAACGCCGCGAGCGTCGCCTCCGGCCGCATCGCCTACACCTTCGGCTTCGAAGGCCCCACGGTCACCGTCGACACCGCCTGCTCCTCCTCCCTCGCCGCCCTGCACCTCGCCGTCCAGGCCCTGCGCACCGGCGAATGCTCCCTGGCCCTCGCCGGCGGTGTCGCGATCATGGCGAGCCCCGGCTCCTTCGTCTCCTTCAGCCGCCAGCGCGGCCTCGCCGCCGACGGCCGCTGCAAGCCCTTCGCGGCCGCCGCCGACGGCACCGCCTGGGGCGAGGGCGTCGGCATGCTCGTCGTCGAGCGCCTCTCCGACGCCCGCCGCAACGGCCACCAGGTCCTCGCCGTCGTCCGCGGCACCGCGATCAACCAGGACGGCGCCAGCAACGGCCTCACCGCCCCCAGCGGCCCCGCCCAGCAGCGCGTCATCCGCCAGGCCCTCGCCAACGCCGGCCTGACCCCCGCCGACGTGGACGCCGTCGAAGCCCACGGCACGGGCACGAAGCTCGGCGACCCGATCGAAGCCCAGGCGCTACTGGCCACGTACGGCCAGGACCGCCCGGAGGACCGACCGCTGCGACTCGGCTCCCTGAAGTCCAACATCGGCCACACCCAGGCCGCCGCCGGTGTCGCCGGCGTCATCAAGATGGTCATGGCCATGCACCACGGGGTGCTGCCCAAGACCCTCCACGTCGACGCGCCGACCCCGCACGTCGACTGGGAGGCCGGAGCCGTCTCCCTGCTGACCGAGGCCGTCGACTGGCCGGCCTCGCCGGACGCCCCGCGCCGGGCCGGCATCTCGTCGTTCGGCATGAGCGGCACCAACGCCCACGCCATCATCGAAGAGCCGGAGCCGGCGCACACAGGTGCGCCGGAAGACGACTCCACCGCCAAGCCCGCGCACGGGACGGCGCAACTGCCCGGCCCCCTGCCCGGCCTCCTGCCCTGGGCCCTGTCCGCCAAGACCCCCGAGGCCCTGCGCGCCGCAGCCCGACGCCTCGGAGACTGGATCGACACCCACCCGGACGCCACCCCCCTCGACCTCGGTCACTCCCTGGCGGCCACCCGAGGCCGCTTCGGCCACCGCGCCGTGCTCCTCGGCGACGACCGCACCGCCCTCCAGCACGCCCTGCGCTCCCTCGCCGACGGGACCGACGCACCCGCCGTCGTCCACGGCACCCCGGCCACCGGCCGCTCCGCAGTCCTCTTCACCGGCCAGGGCAGCCAGCGCCTCGGCATGGGCCGCGAGCTGTACCAGTCCCACCCGGTGTTCGCGGACGCCCTCGACAACGCCGCCTGGTACCTGAACGAACAGCTCGAACTCCCGCTGCTCGACGTCCTGTTCGCCACCGAAGGCACCCCCGCCGCAGCCCTCCTGCACCAGACCGCATACACCCAGCCGGCCCTCTTCGCGATCGAGGTGGCGCTGTTCCGCCTCGTCGAGTCCTGGGGAATGCGGCCGTCGTTCGTGGCCGGCCACTCCGTCGGTGAGATCGCCGCCGCGCACGTCGCGGGCGTCTTCTCGCTGGAGGACGCGTGTGCGCTGGTCGCCGCGCGCGGTCGGCTGATGCAGGCGCTGCCGGGCGGTGGCGCCATGATCGCCGTCCAGGCCGCGGAGGGCGAGGTCCTGCCGCTCCTGACGGCGGACCGGGTCAGCATCGCCGCCGTCAACGGACCGCAGGCCGTCGTGATCGCCGGCGACGAGGACGCGGCTGTCGCCGTCGCCGAGGCCTTCGAGGCCCAGGGCCGCAAGACCAAGCGCCTCACCGTCAGCCACGCCTTCCACTCCCCGCACATGGACGGCATGCTCGACGAGTTCCGCCGCGTCGCGCAGGTCCTGGAGTACGGCACCCCCACCCTGCCCGTCGTCTCCCTCCTCACCGGCACCACGGCCACCGCCGCCGAACTGGCCGATCCCGAGCACTGGGTCCGGCACGTCCGCGACGCCGTCCGCTTCCTCGACGGCGTACGCACCCTGCGGGCCCGCGGCGCCGACTCCTTCCTCGAACTCGGCCCCGACCCCGTCCTCACGGCCCTGGCCCAGGACTGCCTCCCCGTCGCCACCGACACGCAGGACGCCACGACAGCGGCACCCGTCTTCGCCGCCGGACTGCGCGCGGGCCGCCCTGAGGCAGCCACCCTGCTCGACGCCGTCGCCCGGATGTTCGTCCAGGGCTCGGACGTGGACTGGGCCGCCTTCTACGCCGGTACGGGCGCGCAGCGGGTGGAGCTGCCGACGTACCCCTTCCAGCGCCGGCGGTACTGGATGAACGCCCGCCCCGAGGCCGCCGGGCAGAACGCCGCCGGGCCGCGCGGGACCGACCCCGCCGACAGCGAGTTCTGGGACGCCGTCGAACACGAGGACGTGGCCGCGCTGGCCGCCACCCTCGAACTGGACGCGGACGGAGACCAGCCCCTGAGCGAGGTGGTCCCGGCCCTGTCGGCGTGGCGCCGCAGGGCACGCACCCAGTCCGAGGTCGACGGCTGGCGGTACCGGGTGTCGTGGAAGCCGCTGACGGTGGCGTCCGCGGGTGTGCTGGACGGTGAGTGGCTGGTCGTGGTGCCGGCTGCGGGTGTGGGTGTGGATGACGCGGCTGTCGTCGGGGCGTTGGGCTCTGGGGTGCGCCGGGTTGTGGTGGAGCCGGGTACGGACCGTGCTGGGTTGGCCGAGTTGCTGGCTGGTGCCGGTGCCGGTGCCGGTGCCGGTGCTGGTTCGGTGGCTGGTGTGGTGTCGTTGCTGGCGCTGGATGAGGCTGCGGGTGTTGTGCCGACGGCTGTTCTGGTGCAGGCGTTGGGTGATGCCGGGGTTCGGGCGCCGTTGTGGTGCCTGACGCGTGGTGCTGTGAGTGTGGGTCGTTCGGACCGTCTGGTGTCTGCGGTTCAGGCGCAGGTGTGGGGTCTGGGTCGGGTGGCTGCGCTTGAGGTTCCCGAGCGCTGGGGCGGTCTGGTCGATCTGCCCGAGGTGTGCGACGAGCGGGCCATGGGCCGGCTGGTTGCGGTCCTGGGTGGTGTCGAGGATCAGGTTGCGGTCCGGTCGTCCGGTGTGTTCGGTCGTCGTCTGGTGCGTGCGCCTCGGGCCGAGGGTTCCTGGTCACCGTCCGGGACGGTTCTGGTGACCGGTGGGACCGGTGCGCTGGGTGGCCGGGTGGCTCGTTGGCTCGCCGGTGCCGGGGTTGAGCGTCTGGTGCTGACCAGCCGCCGTGGGCCGGATGCTCCTGGTGTGGCTGAGCTGGTCGCCGAGCTGGGTGTCGATGTGTCCGTCGTTGCTTGTGATGCTTCGGACCGGGAGGCTCTGCGGGAGCTGCTGGCCGCCGAAGCGGAAACGCTGACCGCGGTCGTGCACACGGCTGGTGTGCTGGATGACGGGGTGCTGGACGCGCTGACGCCGGAGCGGTTCGAGAGCGTGCTGCGGGCGAAGGCCGTCTCGGCGCTGAACCTGCACGAGCTGACGGTTGAGCTGGGTGTCGAGCTCGACGCTTTCGTTCTCTTCTCCTCGATGAGTGGGTCGATCGGTGCGGCCGGTCAGGCCAACTATGCAGCTGCGAATGCCTCCTTGGATGCTCTGGCTGAGCAGCGGCGGGCGGCCGGGCTGGTCGCGACCTCGCTCGCTTGGGGTCCGTGGGCCGAGGGCGGCATGGCCGCCGACGAGGCGATGGATGCGCGGATGCGGCGCGAGGGCGTGCCGCCGATGGCGCCCGACTCGGCAATCACCGCTCTGGTGCAGGCCGTTGGTACCACCGAAGCCGCCCTGACCGTCGCGGACATCGACTGGGAGCGCTTCTCCGCCGTCGTGGCGGCGGTCCGCCCCAACCCCTCGGTCGCCGACTTCACGCACCGACCCGCTGCCGCCGTCACCGGTCACGGGATCGTGGTCACCGGCGCCGACGTCGTCGGAGGGGTGTTCGCGAAGCTGGCCGGGCTGCCCCGGGCCGAACAGGAACGCGAGCTGCTCGGCATGGTCCGTACCCACGTCGCCGCGGTCCTCGGCCACGACGACGCGCAGGCGGTGGGTGCGGAGCGCGCCTTCAAGGACCTCGGCTTCGACTCCCTGGCCGCCGTCGACCTCCGCAACCGACTCGGCGCGGCCACCGCGCTCCAGCTCCCCACCACCCTCGTCTACGACCACCCCACGGCCTCGGCCCTCGCGGAGTACCTGCGCGGGGAGCTGATGGGCGCCGCTCCCGAGGCCGACGCCTCCTCGGACCGTGCCGTCGCGGCCGACGAGGACCCGATCGCCATCGTGGCCATGAGCTGCCGCTTCCCCGGCGGCGTGCGGACGCCGGAGCAGCTCTGGCGCCTCCTCTCGGAGGGCGCGGACGCCGTCGCCGAGTTCCCCGCCGACCGCGGCTGGGACCTGGACCGGCTCCACGCGGCCGACCCGGAGCAGCCCGGGACCTCGTACACCAGCGAGGGCGGATTCCTCTACGACGTGGCGGACTTCGACGCCGACTTCTTCGGCATCTCGCCCCGCGAAGCGCTCGCGATGGACCCGCAGCAGAGGCTGCTGCTGGAGACCTCCTGGGAGACCTTCGAGCGCGCCGGCATCGACCCTGCCGCGCTCAAGGGCAGCCGCGCCGGTGTCTTCGTCGGCACCAACGGACAGGACTACCTCTCCCTGGTCGCGGGCGCCGCCGAGGGCCTGGAAGGGCACGTCGGTACGGGCAACGCGGCGAGCGTCGTCTCCGGCCGCATCTCGTACGTCTTCGGCCTCGAAGGCCCGGCGATCACGGTCGACACGGCCTGCTCGTCCTCGTTGGTCGCCCTGCACCTGGCCGTTCAGGCCCTGCGGCAGGGCGAGTGCACCCTGGCGCTCGCCGGTGGTGTCACCGTCATGTCCACCCCGGACGCGTTCGTCGACTTCAGCCGTCAGCGTGGTCTGGCGGAGAACGGCCGGATCAAGGCGTTCGCGGCTTCGGCCGATGGCACCGGCTGGGGTGAGGGTGTCGGCATGCTGCTCGTCGAGCGGCTGTCGGACGCCCGTCGCAACGGGCACCCGGTGCTCGCGGTGGTCCGGGGCTCGGCGATCAACCAGGACGGTGCGAGCAACGGGCTCACCGCCCCGAACGGTCCGTCCCAGCAGCGGGTGATCCGGGCGGCCCTGGCGAGTGCCGGGCTGTCGGCCGCCGACGTCGACGCCGTCGAGGCCCACGGCACGGGCACGCGGCTCGGCGACCCCATCGAGGCGCAGGCGCTGCTGGCCACCTACGGGCAGGAGCGCCCCGACGGCCGACCGCTGTTGCTGGGATCCATCAAGTCGAACATCGGTCACACGCAGGCCGCGGCCGGTGTCGCCGGTGTGATGAAGATGGTTTTGGCGATGCAGCACGGGCTGCTCCCGCAGACCCTGCACGTCGACGAGCCCACGCCGTTCGTGGACTGGTCGGCCGGTGACGTCGAGCTGCTGACCGAGCCGCGCGCGTGGCCCGGGACGGTCCGCCCGCGCCGGGCTGGTGTGTCCTCCTTCGGCCTGAGCGGTACGAACGCCCACACGATCATCGAGGAGGCCCCGCAGCTCGACGGCGAGACAACGGGAGCCGGTCACCGGACCGGGACGGGGATCGCAACCTCCGTCCTGCCGTTCGTCGTCAGCGGCAAGGGAACGGACGCGCTGCGCGCCCAGGCCGAACAGCTCGTGTCCTGGCTCGCCGAGAACCCGCGGGCCACTGCCGCCGACGTCGCGCACTCCCTCGCGGCCGGACGGTCCGCACTCGACACCCGGGCCGTGCTGGTCGCGCAGAACACCGACCGCGAGGAGCTGCTCACCGGACTGCGCGCCCTCGCGGCAGGCGAGCAGGTGCCGGGTCTGACCCGGGGCACGGTGTCCGGGGGCGGACTGGCCTTCCTGTTCACGGGGCAGGGCAGCCAGCGGCCGGGCATGGGCCGTGAGCTGTACGACGCCTTTCCCGCCTTCGCGGACGCGCTGGACGCGGTGTGTGCCCGCTTCGACCTGGAGGTGCCGCTGAAGGACGTGCTGTTCGGCGGCGATGCGGAGCTGCTGGACCGTACGGAGTACGCGCAGCCCGCGCTGTTCGCGGTCGAGGTGGCGCTGTTCCGGCTCGTGGAGAGCTGGGGCGTGGTCCCGGACTTCCTGTCGGGGCACTCCGTGGGCGAGATCGCTGCCGCGCACGTCGCGGGCGTCTTCTCGCTGGATGACGCGTGTGTGCTGGTGGCGGCTCGTGGCCGGCTGATGCAGGCGCTGCCGGGTGGTGGCGTGATGATCGCCCTCCAGGCTTCGGAGGACGAGGTCCTGCCGCTGCTGACCGATCGCGTGAGCATCGCTGCCGTCAACGGGCCTCAGTCGGTGGTCATCGCCGGTGACGAGGATGTGGCGACGGCGATCGTGGACGCTTTCGCGGGGCGGAAGAGCAAGCGGCTCGTCGTCAGCCATGCGTTCCACTCGCCGCGCATGGACGGGATGCTGGACGACTTCCGTGAGGTCGTGGCGGGGCTGTCGTTCGCGGCTCCGCGGATCCCGGTCGTCTCCAACCTGACCGGTGCGCTGGTCTCGGATGAGATGGGTTCGGTCGAGTTCTGGGTGCGGCACGTCCGGGAGGCGGTTCGCTTCCTCGATGGTGTGCGGGCGCTTGAGGCCGCGGGGGTGACGACGTACGTCGAACTCGGGCCGGACGGCGTGCTGTCGGCGCTGGCTCAGGAGTGCGTGACGGGCGAAGCGACTGCCGGGTTCATGCCGGTGCTGCGTGCCGGTCGTGCGGAGGCGGAGACCGCGGTGGCGGCTCTGGCTCAAGCGTACGTGCGCGGTGTGGCCGTGGACTGGTCCGCCTTCCTGGCCGGCGCGGGTGCCGCTCGGGTGGAGCTGCCGACGTACGCCTTCCAGCGCCGCCGCTACTGGCCCGAGGCCACCCTGTCGAGCAGCGGTTCGGCCCCCGTTCAGGCGGTCGGCGCGGTGGACGCCCGGTTCTGGGACGCGGTCGAGCGCGGCGATCTCGCCTCGCTGGTCGCGGAGCTGGAGGTCGACGACGACGCGCGCTTCAGTGAGCTCGTCCCCGCACTGTCGGCATGGCGCCGCCAGGCGCAGGAGCAGGAACAGGTCGACGGCTGGCGGTACCGGGTGTCGTGGAAGCCGCTGACGGCGGCGTCCGCGGGTGTGCTGGACGGTGAGTGGCTGGTCGTGGTGCCGGCTGCGGGTGTGGGTGTGGATGACGCGGCTGTCGTCGGGGCGTTGGGCTCTGGGGTGCGCCGGGTTGTGGTGGAGCCGGGCATGGACCGTGCTGGTCTTGCCGGTCTGCTGGCTGGTGCTGGTTCGGTGGCTGGTGTGGTGTCGTTGCTGGCGCTGGATGAGGCTGCGGGTGTTGTGCCGACGGCTGGTCTGGTGCAGGCGTTGGGTGATGCCGGGGTTCGGGCGCCGTTGTGGTGCCTGACGCGTGGCGCGGTGAGTGTGGGTCGTTCGGACAAGCTCGTGTCGCCTGTTCAGGCGCAGGTGTGGGGTCTGGGTCGGGTCGCGGCGCTGGAGGTTCCCGAGCGCTGGGGCGGTCTCGTTGACCTGCCTGGGGTGTGGGACGAGCGGGCCATGGGCCGGCTGGTTGCCGTTCTGGGTGGTGTCGAGGACCAGGTGGCGGTGAGGTCGTCTGGGGTCTTCGGTCGTCGTCTGGTGCGTGCTGCCAGGGCTGAGGGTTCCTGGTCGCCGTCCGGGACGGTTCTGGTGACTGGTGGGACGGGTGCGCTGGGTGGTCGGGTGGCTCGTTGGCTCGCCGGTGCCGGGGTTGAGCGTCTGGTGCTGACCAGTCGGCGGGGCCTGGATGCTCCTGGTGTGGCTGAGCTGGTGGCTGAGCTGGGTGTCGATGTGTCCGTCGTTGCTTGTGATGCTTCGGACCGGGAGGCTCTGCGGGAGCTGCTGGCCGCCGAGGCCGAAACGCTGACCGGGGTGGTGCACACGGCTGGTGTGCTGGACGACGGGGTCCTGGACGCGCTGACGCCGGAGCGGTTCGAGAGCGTGCTGCGCGCCAAGGCCACCTCCGCACTCAACGTGCACGAGCTGACGGTCGAACTCGGCATCGAGCTCGACGCTTTCGTCCTCTTCTCCTCCATGAGCGGCACGATCGGTGCGGCCGGTCAGGCCAACTACGCCGCCGCCAACGCCTACCTGGACGCCCTCGCCGAGCAGCGGCGGGCGGCCGGGCTGGCCGCGACCTCCCTCGCCTGGGGTCCCTGGGCCGAGGGCGGCATGGCCGCCGATGAGGCTCTCGGAGCCCGGATGCGCCGGGACGGCGTACCGCCCATGAGCGCGAGCGCGGCGATCCGTGCCCTCGGCCAGGCCGTGGTCGGCAAGGACGCCTCCCTCACCGTGGCCGACGTCGTCTGGGAGCAGTACCTCTCCGGCCACACCGCTGTCCGGGGCAGCACCCTCTTCGACGAGCTCAGCGAGGTCCGCGCGACCCGCTCGGCCGCCGAGGCCCGTACTGACCGGGCTGCGTCCGCGCAGGCCGACGGCCCCCTCACCCTCGGCGCGCGGCTCTCCGCGCTCGCCCCCGCCGAGCAGGTACGCGAGCTGCTCGGCATGGTCCGTAGGCACGTCGCCGCAGTCCTCGGGCACGCCGGTGCCGACGCGGTCGGCGCGGAGCGTGCCTTCAAGGAACTCGGCTTCGACTCGCTCACCGCGGTCGAGCTGCGCAACCGCCTGAACGCGGCCACCGAGCTGCGCCTGCCCGTCACCCTCGTCTACGACTACCCGACCTCCGCCGCTCTCGCCGAGTACCTCCGTGAGGAGCTGGTAGGCAGCGTCCCCGTCGCCGGCGCCATGCTCCCCGTCGCCTCCGCCGTCGACGGCGACCCGATCGCCATCGTCGCCATGAGCTGCCGCTTCCCCGGCGGGGTCAGCACCCCTGAGGCCCTCTGGGAGCTGCTCGCACAGGGTACGGACGCGGTCGACGCCTTCCCGGCCGACCGCGGCTGGAACCTGGACCGCCTCTACAGCCCCGACCCGGACCAGCCGGGGACTTCGTACACCCGTGAAGGCGCTTTCGTCGCAGGGGCGGCCGACTTCGACGCGGACTTCTTCGGAATCTCCCCGCGTGAGGCCCTCGCGATGGACCCGCAGCAGCGCCTGCTGCTGGAGACCTCCTGGGAGGCTTTCGAGCGGGCCGGCATCGACCCGACGTCGCTGCGCGGAAGCCGCGCCGGTGTCTTCGTCGGCACCAACGGCCAGGACTACCTCTCCCTCATCACCCGCGACCAGGACGGCCTCGAAGGGCACGTGGGTACGGGCAACGCGGGCAGCGTCATGTCCGGGCGCGTCTCCTACGTCTTCGGACTGGAGGGTCCGGCGGTCACCGTCGACACCGCCTGCTCGTCCTCGCTGGTCGCGCTGCACTGGGCGATCCAGGCGCTGCGCGGCGGCGAGTGCTCGCTGGCACTCGCGGGCGGTGTGACGGTCATGTCGACGCCGGAGAACTTCATCGACTTCAGCCGTCAGCGTGGTCTGGCTGAGGACGGCCGGATCAAGGCGTTCGCGGCTGCGGCGGACGGTACGGGCTGGGGTGAGGGTGTCGGCATGCTGCTCGTCGAGCGGCTCTCCGATGCCCGTCGCAACGGGCACCCGGTACTGGCGGTGGTCCGGGGCTCGGCGATCAACCAGGACGGCGCGAGCAACGGCCTGACCGCCCCGAACGGCCCCTCGCAGCAGCGCGTCATCCGCCAGGCGCTGGCGAGTGCCGGGCTGTCGGCCGCCGACGTGGACGCCGTGGAGGCCCACGGCACGGGTACGAAGCTGGGCGACCCGATCGAGGCGCAGGCCCTGCTGGCCACCTACGGGCAGGACCGCGAGGACGGCCGACCGCTGCTCCTCGGCTCAGTGAAGTCCAACATCGGTCACACGCAGGCCGCTGCCGGTGTCGCCGGTGTGATGAAGATGGTGCTGGCGATGCAGCACGGGCTGCTCCCGCAGACCCTGCACGTCGACGGTCCCACCCCCCACGTCGACTGGTCTGCGGGCGAGGTCGAGCTGCTGACCGAGCAGCGGGCCTGGCCCGAGACCGGCCGCCCGCGCCGAGCGGGAATCTCCTCCTTCGGCATCAGCGGAACCAACGCCCACACCATCATCGAGCAAGCTCCCCAGGGCGACGGCGACGGCGACGGCGACGGCGACGGGGCGCAGCCGGTCGGACGACTCTCGGGTCTCCGCGTCCTGCCGTACCTGCTCTCCGGCAGGACCCCCGAGGCCGTCCGGGCACAGGCTGCCGCGCTCGCCGCGCACCTCGACTCCGCGGTTGAGGCCGCCGACGTGGCCTTCTCGCTGGCCACGAGCCGCGCGCACCTGGACCACCGGGCGGCCGTGGTGCTTGCGGCCGAGGGCGTCCAGGAGCTGCGCGAAGCCCTGACGGGCATCGCGTCAGGGGAGACGCCGGCGCAGACCGCCACGGGTGCCGTCGGTGACGGTCGTACGGCCTTCCTGTTCACGGGGCAGGGCAGTCAGCGGCTGGGCGCGGGGCGTGAGCTGTACGAGGCCTTCCCCGTCTTCGCGGACGCGCTGGATGCGGTGTGTGCCCGCTTCGACCTGGAGGTGCCGCTGAAGGACGTGCTGTTCGGCGGCGATGCGGAGATGCTGGACCGTACGGAGTACACCCAGCCGGCCCTGTTCGCCGTCGAGGTGGCCCTGTTCCGCCTCGTCGAGAGCTGGGGCCTGCGGCCGGACTTCCTCTCAGGCCACTCCATCGGCGAGATCGCCGCCGCGCACGTCGCGGGCGTCTTCTCGCTGGAGGACGCGTGCTCGCTGGTGGCGGCTCGGGGCCGGTTGATGCAGGCGTTGCCGTCCGGTGGTGTGATGGTCGCGGTGCAGGCGTCGGAGGACGAGGTCCTGCCGCTGCTGACCGATCGCGTGAGCATCGCTGCGGTCAACGGGCCGACCTCGGTCGTGATCGCGGGTGACGAGGATGCCGCGCTGGACGTCGTAGAGGCCTTCGCCGACCGGAAGAGCAAGCGTCTGACGGTCAGTCACGCGTTCCACTCGCCGCACATGGACGGCATGCTGGATGACTTCCGTGAGGTGGTGGCGGGGCTGGAGTTTGCCGCTCCGCGGATCCCGGTCGTGTCCAACCTGACTGGTGCGCTGGTCTCGGACGAGATGGGTTCGGCGGAGTTCTGGGTGCGGCACGTCCGCGAGGCGGTTCGCTTCCTCGATGGTGTGCGGGCGCTTGAGGCCGCCGGTGTGACGACGTACGTCGAACTCGGCCCGGACGGCGTCCTGTCCGCGATGGCGCAGCACTGCCTGACCGGTGACGCGGACGCCCGCTTCGTGCCGGTCCTGCGCTCCGGGCGCGGCGAGGCCGAGACCTGCGCGGCGGCCCTGGCCCAGGCCCACGTGCGCGGAGTCACGGTCGACTGGTCCGCATTCTTCGCCGGTACCGGTGTCCGGCGTGTCGATCTGCCGACGTATGCCTTCCAGCGCAGGCGGTTCTGGCCGAGTGCGATGGCGTTCGTGGCCGGGGACCCGGAGTCCATCGGTCTGGGCGATGCGGCGCACCCCCTGCTGGGCGCGGCCGTGACGCCGGCTGACTCGGACGGGGTACTGCTCGCCGGTCGTCTTTCGCTCGACACCCACCCGTGGATCGCCGACCACACGATCCTGGGCGGTGTGTTGCTTCCGGGTACCGCGTTCGTGGATCTGGCGGTGCGTGCGGGTGATGAGGTCGGCTGTGATGTGGTGGAGGAGCTGACGCTGGAGGCGCCGTTGGTGCTGCCGGAGCGTGGAGGCGTTCAGCTCCAGTTGGTGGTCGAGGCGCCGGTGGAGTCGGGCCGTCGGCCGTTCGGCGTGTACTCGCGTCGTCAGGAAGGGGCGGGGGACGAAGCGTGGACCCGGCACGGCTCGGGCGTCCTCGCCACCGGAGCCCGGCCCGAGCCCTCGCAGGAGTTCGACGACCTCGCGAACTGGCCGCCGGCCGGCGCCGTGCCGGTCGACATCGACGGGCTCTACGAGGAACTGGCGCGGGAGGGCGTCGCGTACGGCCCGTTGTTCCAGGGGTTGAAGGCGGCGTGGCGTCGGGGTGGTGTGCTGTTCACCGAGGTGGTTCTGCCGGAGGACGGTCAGCGGGATGCGGCGCGGTTCGGGCTGCATCCGGCGCTGCTGGATGCCGGTCTGCACGCCATCGGGCACGGTGACACGGGTGGGGCGGCGGCCGGCGCACTGCTGCCGTTCTCGTGGACGGGGGTGTCGCTGTACGCGGTTGGTGCGTCGGCGCTGCGGATGCGTCTGACGCCGAACTCGGCGGAGGACCCGCACAGCCTGGCGCTTCTGGTGGCCGACGAGGCCGGCCGTCCCGTCGCCTCCGTGGAGTCGCTGGTACTGCGGCCCGCTTCCGCGGAGCAGGTGAGCGCGGCTGGTGCCGGGCATGTCGAGTCGCTGTTCCGGGTGGAGTGGCTGCCTGCGCCGGTGGTTCCTGCGTCTGCTGCCGGTCTGCGGTGGGCGGTGCTGGGCGGTCGCGACGAGATCGGGCTGGCGGGGACGGGTGCTCAGGTCTCCGAGTACGCGAGTGTGGCCGCTCTGGCCATGGCGCTGGATGCCGGTGAGTCCGTGCCGGATGCGGTGTTCGTGCTGCCTGCCGTTGGCCAGGAGGTCGCTGATGGTGCTGGGGTGGTCCATGCGGCGGTGAATGCGGCGCTGGTGATGGTTCAGGAGTGGCTGGCTGAGGCTCGGTTGGCGGGGTCGCGGCTGGTGTGGGTGTCGGCTGGTGCGGTGGCGGTCGAGGCCGGTGCTGGGGTGAGGGATCTGCCGGGCAGTGCGGTGCGGGGTCTGCTGCGCTCGGCGCAGTCGGAGAACCCGGGCCAGCTGGTGATGGTGGATCTGGACGCCGACGCGGTGTCGGTGGCGGCGCTTCCGGCGGCGCTGGCGGTGGGTGAGCCGGAACTCGCGGTCCGCGGAGGTGTGGTCAGCGTGCCGCGCCTGGTCCGCGTACCCGCCTCGGCGGTTGTGGAGGCCACCGAGCTGCCGACCGGCTTCGGTGACCCGTCCGGCACGGTGCTCGTCACCGGAGGCACCGGTGACCTGGGACGGCTCTTCGCCCGCCACCTCGCCACCGAGTACGGGGTACGGAACCTGCTGCTGGTCAGCCGTCGCGGTGCCGCGGCCGAGGGCGCGGAAGAACTGGTCGCGGAACTGGCCGGACTCGGCGCCAAGGCGGAACTCGTCGCCTGTGATGTGGCGGACCGGGAGGCGTTGGCGGGGTTGTTGGCGGGGATTCCTGCGGAGTTCCCGTTGCGGGGTGTGGTGCATACGGCTGGTGTGCTGGATGACGGTGTGTTGGGTGCGTTGACTGCGGAGCGGGTTGTGGGGGTGTTGCGTCCGAAGGTGGATGCGGCGTGGAACCTGCATGAGCTGACGCGGGGGATGGGTCTGTCGGCGTTCGTGTTGTTCTCGGGTGCTGCGGCTGCGTTCGGTGCGGCGGGTCAGGCGAACTATGCGGCGGCGAACGCGTTCCTGGAGGGGTTGGCGGAGCGGCGGCGGGCCGAGGGTCTGCCGGCGGTGTCGCTGGCCTGGGGCCTGTGGGCCCCGCAGGCGGGCAGCAACGGTGGCATGGCCGGTCAGCTCGACGAGGTCGACCTGCGGCGTATCGCGCGGGACGGCGTCGGAGCCCTGACGGGCCACGAGGGCCTGGCGCTGTTCGATGCGGCGTTGACGGTGGATGCGGCGGTGTTGGTGCCGATGCATCTGGATGTGGCGGTGTTGCGGGCTCGGGCGGTGTCGTCGGGTTCGACTCCGGCGTTGCTGCGGGCTCTGGTGCGGGTTCCGGCGCGGCGTGCGGTGGAGCGTCGGGGTTCGGGTTCGGGTGCGGGCGGTGAGGGTGGTTCGCCGTTGGTGGCGCGGCTGCTGGGTGTGCCGGTGGCCGAGCGTGAGGGTGTGCTGCTGGATCTGGTGTGTGGTCGGGTCGCTGCGGTTCTGGGGCATGGCGGTGCGGGGGCGGTGGATGCGGAGCGTGCGTTCCGTGATCTGGGCTTCGATTCGCTGACGGCTGTGGAGCTGCGGAACGATCTGAAGGCGGAGACGGGGCTGCGGCTGGCGCCGACTCTGGTGTTCGACTACCCGACGCCGGTGGCGCTGGCGCGGCACCTGCTCGCCGAACTCGCCGTCGACGACCAGCCTGCCGCACAGGACGCGGCGCGGGATCTGCGTGCCCCGGTCCGTACGGCGGCCGGTGTCGCCGACGATCCGATCGTCATCGTCGGGATGGGCTGCCGCTTCCCCGGCGGGGTGAGGACCCCCGAGGACCTGTGGCAGCTGGTCGCCTCGGGTGCCGACGGGATCACCACGTTCCCGACGGACCGTGGTTGGGATGTCGAGGGGCTGTATCACCCGGATCCGGATCATGCGGGTACGTCGTACACGCGTGAGGGTGGTTTCCTGCACGAGGCGGCCGAGTTCGATGCGGGGTTCTTCGGGATCTCGCCGCGTGAGGCGCTGGCGATGGATCCGCAGCAGAGGCTGCTGCTGGAGACCTCGTGGGAGGCTTTCGAGCGGGCCGGTATCGACCCGACCTCCATGCGCGGCAGCCGCACCGGTGTCTTCGCCGGCGTGATGTACCACGACTACGTGACGGGCGTCGCCATCGGCGAAGGCGCCGGCGAGGGACTGCCGGAGGGCGTGGAGGGCTATCTCGGCACCGGCAACGCCGGCAGCATTGCTTCCGGCCGGATCGCCTACACCTTCGGCCTGGAGGGTCCGGCGGTCACGGTCGATACGGCGTGCTCGTCGTCCCTCGTGGCGCTGCACTGGGCGATCCAGGCACTGCGCAACGGCGAGTGCGACATGGCCCTGGCGGGTGGTGTCGCGATCATGGCGACCCCGGAGACGTTCGTCGACTTCAGCCGTCAGCGTGGTCTGGCGGCCGATGGCCGGTGCAAGTCGTTCGCGGACGCGGCGGACGGCACCGGCTGGGCCGAGGGTGCGGGCATGCTCCTGGTCGAGCGGCAGTCCGACGCCCTGCGTCACGGCCACCCTGTCCTGGCGGTGGTCCGTGGTTCGGCGGTGAACCAGGACGGTGCGAGCAACGGTCTGACCGCGCCGAACGGTCCTTCGCAGCAGCGGGTGATCCGTGAGGCGCTGGCCGGGGCCGGTCTGTCGGCTGCGGACGTGGATGCGGTGGAGGCGCACGGCACGGGCACGCGTCTGGGTGACCCGATCGAGGCGCAGGCGCTGCTGGCGACCTATGGGCAGGAGCGGCTGGACGGTCAGCCGCTGCTGCTGGGGTCGATCAAGTCGAACATCGGTCACACGCAGGCTGCCGCCGGTGTCGCGGGCGTCATCAAGATGATCATGGCGATGCGGCACGGCGTACTTCCCAAGACGCTTCACGTGGATGCGCCGTCGGCACAGATCGAATGGGAGGCCGGCGATGTCAGCCTGCTGACCGAGGCGGTGGCATGGCCGGAAACCGGCCGGGCACGTCGCGCGGGCATCTCCTCCTTCGGCATCAGCGGCACCAACGCCCACACGATCATCGAGCAGCCGCCGGTCGCGGCAGCCGTGGTCCAGCAGGACGAGACGGCCGCTCCGATGGCGGCCTGGGTGCTGTCCGCCAAGGGTGAGGAGGCCGTACGGGCGCAGGCCAGTCAGCTGCGGTCCTATCTGCTGGGCGCGCCTGAGCTGCGTCCGGTGGATGTGGCGTGGTCGCTGGTTTCCGGCCGGGCTCTGTTCGAGGACCGGGCGGCCGTGGTGGCCGCGGACCGTGAGGGTTTGCTGGCCGGGCTCGCCGCGCTCGCGGAGGGAGGCACCTCCGCGGGTGTGATCGAGGGCTCGCCGGTGGGTGGGAAGACCGCGTTCCTGTTCACCGGGCAGGGCAGTCAGCGCCTCGGGATGGGGCGTGAGCTGTATGACGCCTACCCGGTGTTCGCGGCCGCGTTCGACGCGGTGTGCGAGCGGCTTGAGCTCGAAGTCCCGCTGAAGGACGTCCTGTTCGGCGACGACGTGGCTCTGCTCGACGAGACGCGGTTCACTCAGCCGGCGCTGTTCGCGCTGGAGGTGGCGTTGTTCCGCCTTGTCGAGTCGTGGGGTGTGCGTCCGGACTTCCTGTCCGGTCACTCCGTGGGCGAGATCGCTGCTGCGCATGTGGCGGGTGTGTTCTCGCTGGAGGACGCGTGCACGCTGGTGGCGGCTCGTGGTCGTCTGATGCAGGCGCTGCCGGGTGGTGGCGTGATGATCGCCCTCCAGGCGTCGGAGGACGAGGTCCTGCCGCTGCTGACCGAGCGGGTGGGCATTGCTGCGGTCAACGGGCCCTCCTCGGTTGTGATCGCGGGTGACGAGGATGCCGCGCTGGGCATCGTAGAGGCCTTCGCTGACCGGAAGAGCCGGAGGCTGACGGTCAGTCATGCGTTCCACTCGCCGCACATGGACGGCATGCTGGACGCCTTCCGTGAGGTCGTGGCGGGGCTGGAGTTTGCCGCTCCGCGGATCCCGGTTGTCTCCAACCTGACCGGTGCGCTGGTCTCGGACGAGATGGGTTCGGCCGAGTTCTGGGTGCGGCACGTACGGGAGGCGGTTCGTTTCCTGGATGGTGTGCGGGCGCTTGAGGCCGTGGGTGTGACGACGTACCTGGAGCTGGGGCCCGGCGGCGTGCTCTCGGCGATTGGCCAGGACTGCGTGACGGATGAAGGCACGACCTTCGTGCCCGCCCTGCGGAACGGCCGTTCCGAAGCCGAGACCGTGGTTTCGGCCCTCGCTCAGGCGCATGTGCGGGGTGTGGCCGTCGACTGGGCTGCGTTCCTCGGCGGCGCGGGTGCCGGTCGGGTGGAACTGCCGACGTACGCGTTCCAGCGCCAGCGCTACTGGCTCCAGCTGGCGGCGGCCGCCCGCAGCGTTGCCGCCTACGACGCGGACTCCCGCTTCTGGGACGCGGTCGAGCGGGAGGACCTCGCGTCGCTCGTCGGCGCATTGGACGTCGAGGACGAAGGCGCCTGGAGCTCGGTCCTGCCCGCCCTGTCGGCGTGGCGCCGGGGTCTGCGGACCCAGTCCGAGGTGGACGGCTGGCGGTACCGGGTGTCGTGGAAGCCGCTGACGGAGGGCGCCGCGGGTGCCGGGCTGTCGGGTGAGTGGCTGGTGGTGGTGCCTGCCGCAGGTGTGGATGACACGGCTGTGGTGGAGGCTCTGGCCGGGCGCGGTGCCGAGGTGCGGCGGGTTGTGGTGGAGCCGGGTACGGACCGTGCTGGGCTGGCTGAGCTGCTGGCTGGTGCTGGTGCTGGTTCGGTGGCTGGTGTGGTGTCGTTGCTGGCGCTGGATGAGACCGGTGGGCTTGTTGCTACCGCTGGTCTGGTGCAGGCGCTGGGTGATGCCGGTCTGGCGGCGCCGCTGTGGTGCCTGACCTGCGGCGCGGTGAGTGTGGGCCGTTCGGACAAGCTCGTGTCGCCTGTTCAGGCGCAGGTGTGGGGTCTGGGCCGGGTCGCGGCGCTTGAGGTTCCCGAGCGCTGGGGTGGTCTGGTCGATCTGCCTGAGGTGTGGGACGAGCGGGCCATGGGCCGGCTGGTTGCCGTTCTGGGTGGTGTCGAGGACCAGGTGGCGGTGAGGTCGTCCGGTGTCTTCGGTCGTCGTCTGGTGCGTGCTGCCAGGGCGGAGGGTTCCTGGTCGCCGTCCGGGACGGTTCTGGTGACCGGTGGTACGGGTGCGCTGGGTGGCCGGGTCGCTCGTTGGCTCGCTGGTGCGGGTGTCGAGCGGTTGGTGCTGACCAGCCGACGGGGCCCGGATGCCCCTGGTGTCGCCGAGCTGGTGGCCGAGCTGGGTGTCGACGTGTCCGTCGTTGCTTGTGATGCTTCGGACCGGGAGGCGTTGCGAGAACTGCTGGCCGCCGAGGCCGACACGCTGACCGGTGTGGTGCATACGGCTGGTGTGCTGGACGACGGGGTCCTGGACGCGCTGACGCCGGAGCGGTTCGAGAGCGTGCTGCGGGCCAAGGCCGTCTCGGCGCTGAACCTGCACGAGCTGACGGTCGAACTCGGCATCGAGCTCGACGCCTTCGTCCTCTTCTCCTCCATGAGCGGCATGGTTGGTGCCCCAGGACAGGGCAACTACGCCGCTGCGAATGCCTACTTGGATGCTTTGGCTGAGCAGCGGCGGGCGGCTGGTCTGGCCGCGACCTCGCTCGCCTGGGGTCCGTGGGCCGAGGGCGGCATGGCCGCTGACGAGGTCTTGGATGCGCGGATGCGGCGTGAGGGTCTTCCGCCTATGGCGCCGGAGACGGCGATGGCCGTCCTGCGGCAGAGCGTGGGTGGGGTCGGTGATGCGGCTGCCTTGCTGGTGGCCGATGTGGCGTGGGAGCGCTTTGCACCCGCCTTCTCCGTGGTCCGCCCCAGCACCCTCTTCTCCGAGCTGCGGGAGGTCCTGGCGGCGACCACCACTTCTGCTCACCCCGCTGACGAGACCGGTGCCCCCACGGGCCGACTGGCTGGACTCGGTGCTGCCGAGCTGGAGCGGGAGCTGCTTGGGCTCGTTCGTACGCATGTGGCCGCGGTGCTGGGTCATGACGGTTCGGAGGCGGTGGGTGCGGAGCGGGCGTTCAAGGAGCTGGGCTTCGACTCACTGACGGCCGTCGAGTTGCGTAACCGGCTCGGGGCGGCGACGGGGGTGAGCCTGCCGGCGACGCTGATCTTCGACTACCCGACGGCCTCCGCTCTCATGGCGTTCCTGCGGGACGAGCTGCTGGGGACCGCGGTCGAGGTCAGTGGTCCGGTGGCGACGGTGGTGGACGGCGATCCGATCGCGATCGTGGCGATGAGCTGCCGCTTCCCCGGCGGGGTGCGGACTCCTGAGGACCTGTGGAAGCTGCTGGCGTCCGGTGGAGACGCGATCGGTGAGTTCCCCGTCGACCGCGGCTGGGACCTGGACCGCCTCTACAGCCCGGACCCCGACCAGCAGGGCACCTTCTACGCCCGTGAGGGTGGCTTCCTCTACGACGTCGCCGACTTCGACGCCGACTTCTTCGGGATCTCCCCGCGCGAGGCCCTCGCCATGGACCCCCAGCAGCGTCTGCTGCTGGAGACCACCTGGGAGGCCTTCGAGCGGGCCGGTATCGACCCGGCGTCGCTGCGGGGCACCCAGGCCGGTGTCTTCGTCGGCACCAACGGCCAGGACTACGGCGCCACCTTCCAGAGCGTTCCCGACGGTATCGAGGGCTTCCTCGGTACGGGCAACGCCGCGAGCGTGGTCTCGGGCAGGCTGTCTTACGCCTTCGGCCTCGAAGGCCCGGCCGTGACCGTCGACACTGCCTGCTCGGCCTCCCTCGTCGCCCTGCACCTGGCCGTTCAGGCCCTGCGTCAGGGCGAATGCTCCATGGCACTGGCCGGCGGTGTGACCGTGATGTCGTCGCCCGGCGCGTACATCGACTTCAGCCGTCAGCGCGGCCTGGCGGAGGACGGCCGGATCAAGGCGTTCGCGGCTGGGGCGGACGGTACGGGCTGGGGTGAGGGTGTCGGCATGCTGCTCGTGGAGCGGCTGTCGGACGCCCGTCGCAACGGCCACCCGGTACTGGCGATCGTGCGAGGTTCGGCGATCAACCAGGACGGTGCCAGCAACGGGCTCACCGCCCCGAACGGCCCCTCCCAGCAGCGCGTCATCCGCGCCGCCCTCGCGAGCGCCGGGCTCTCCGGCGGGGACGTGGACGTGGTCGAGGCCCACGGCACGGGCACGAAGCTCGGCGACCCGATCGAGGCGCAGGCCCTGCTGGCCACCTACGGCCAGGAGCGTTCGGCCGAGAGGCCGTTGCTGCTGGGTTCGGTGAAGTCCAACATCGGTCACACACAGGCTGCTGCCGGTGTGGCGGGCGTGATGAAGATGGTGCTGGCGATGCAGCACGGGCTGCTCCCGCAGACCCTGCACGTCGACGAGCCCACCCCGCACGTCGACTGGTCGGCCGGTGACGTCGAGTTGCTGACCGAGCTGCGTGACTGGCCCGAGACCGGCCGACCGCGCCGAGCGGGAATCTCCTCCTTCGGCTTCAGCGGAACCAACGCCCACACCATCATCGAGCAGGCCCCCGAGGGCGACGAGGCCGAGCAGACCGCGCTCCCGCAGAGCGCGCCCACCGCCGTGCTGCCGTGGGTGCTCTCCGCGAAGACCGAGACCGCCCTGCGGGCCCAGGCCGAGCGTCTGGCCGAGCGCGTCGCGGCGGACGGGGAGGACCTCGAACCGCTCGACGTGGCGTACTCCCTGGCGACCTCCCGGTCAGCCCTGGAACGTCGGGCCGTGGTGGTCGCGGGGGAGCGGGCCGCGTTCCTTGCCGCGCTCCAGGCCATCGCAGCCGGTGAGCCGGCCGCCGGACTGACCCGCGGAACCGCGAGCGCCGGGGCTCTGGCCTTCCTGTTCACCGGTCAGGGCAGTCAGCGCCTGGGCATGGGCCGTGAGCTGTACGCCGCCTACCCGGCCTTCGCGGACGCGCTGGACGCGATCTGCGCCCGGATGGACGGATTGCTCGAATTCCCGCTGCGGGATGTGCTGTTCGGGACGGACGCGGCGCTGCTGGACCGTACGGAGTACACCCAGCCGGCCCTGTTCGCCGTCGAGGTCGCCCTGTTCCGCCTCGTCGAGAGCTGGGGCCTGCGGCCGGACTTCCTCTCCGGCCACTCCATCGGCGAGATCGCCGCCGCACACGTCGCGGGCGTCTTCTCGCTGGAGGACGCGTGCTCGCTGGTGGCGGCTCGGGGCCGTTTGATGCAGGCGCTGCCGTCGGGTGGTGTGATGGTCGCGGTGCAGGCGTCGGAGGACGAGGTCCTGCCGCTGCTGACCGAGCGCGTGAGCATCGCGGCGGTCAACGGTCCGACCTCGGTCGTGATCGCGGGTGACGAGGACGCCGCGCTGGACGTCGTAGAGGCCTTCGCCGACCGGAAGAGCAAGCGGCTCACGGTCAGCCATGCGTTCCACTCGCCGCACATGGACGGCATGCTGGACGCCTTCCGTGAGGTGGTGGCGGGGCTGGAGTTTGCCGCTCCGCGGATCCCGGTCGTCTCCAACCTGACCGGTGCCCTCGTCTCCGACGAGATGGGTTCGGCGGAGTTCTGGGTGCGGCACGTCCGGGAGGCCGTTCGCTTCCTCGATGGTGTGCGGGCGCTTGAGGCCGCCGGTGTGACGACGTACCTCGAACTCGGCCCGGACGGCGTCCTGTCCGCCCTCGCCCAGGGGTGCCTCACCAACGAAGCCGACGACACGGTCTTCGTCCCCGCACTGCGCGAGGGCCGCCCCGAGGCGGAGGCCGTCACGACGGCACTCGCCCAGGCCTTCGCCCACGGCGTCACCGTCGACTGGAGCGCCTACTACGAGGGCACGGGCGCCCGGCGTGTCGATCTGCCGACGTATGCCTTCCAGCGCAGGCGGTTCTGGCCGAGTGCGATGGCGTTCGTGGCCGGGGACCCGGAGTCCATCGGTCTGGGCGAGGTGGCGCACCCCCTGCTGGGCGCTGCCGTGGCACTCGCCGATTCCGAGGGCGTGCTGTTCGCGGGCCGTCTGTCCGTGGAGACCCACCCGTGGATCGCCGACCACACGATCCTGGGCAATGTGTTGCTGCCGGGTACCGCGTTCGTGGACTTGGCGGTGCGTGCGGGTGATGAGGTCGGCTGTGATGTGGTGGAGGAGCTGACGCTGGAGGCGCCGTTGGTGCTGCCGGAGCGTGGAGGTGTTCAGCTCCAGTTGGTGGTCGAGGCGCCGGTGGAGTCGGGCCGTCGGCCGTTCGGCGTGTACTCGCGTCCTCAGGGCGCGCTGGCGGAGGAGCCGTGGACCCGCCACGGGGCGGGCGTCCTCGCCACCCGAGACCAGACCGAAGCGGCACAGGACTTCGCGGACTTGGCCGTCTGGCCGCCGCAGGGTGCCGAACCCGTCGACATCGACGGGCTGTACGAGGAACTCGCCGGGGACGGAATGGCCTACGGCCCGCTGTTCCAGGGGTTGAAGGCGGCGTGGCGTCGGGGTGGTGTGCTGTTCACCGAGGTGGTTCTGCCGGAGGACGGTCAGCGGGATGCGGCGCGGTTCGGGCTGCATCCGGCGCTGCTGGATGCCGGTCTGCACGCCATCGGGCACGGCGACCCGGCCAGCCAGGACTCATCGGGCGCTCTCCTGCCGTTCTCGTGGACGGGGGTGTCGCTGTACGCGGTTGGTGCGTCGGCGCTGCGGATGCGTCTGACGCCGAACTCGGCGGGGGACCCGCACAGCCTGGCGCTTCTGGTGGCCGACGAGGCCGGTGGCCCGGTCGCCTCGGTGGAGTCGCTCATGCTGCGCCCCGCCTCGGCCGGCGATGTGAGCGCGACTGGCGCCGGTCACGTCGAGTCGTTGTTCCGGGTGGAGTGGCTGCCTGCGCCGGTGGTTCCTGCGTCTGCTGCCGGTCTGCGGTGGGCGGTGCTGGGCGGTCGCGATGAGATCGGGCTGGGCGGTACGGGTGCTCAGGTCTCCGAGTACGCAGACGTAACTGCCTTGGCCGCGGCGCTGGATGCGGGTGAGTCCGTACCGGATGCGGTGTTCGTGCTGCCTGCGGTCGGCCGGGAGGTCGCTGATGGTGCTGGGGTGGTCCACGTGGCGGTGAATGCGGCGCTGGTGATGGTTCAGGAGTGGCTGGCTGAGGCTCGGTTGGCGGGGTCGCGGCTGGTGTGGGTGTCGGCTGGTGCGGTGGCGGTCGAGGCCGGTGCTGGGGTGAGGGATCTGCCGGGGAGTGCGGTGCGGGGTCTGCTGCGTTCGGCGCAGTCGGAGAACCCGGGCCAGCTGGTGATGGTGGATCTGGGTGCGGATGTGGACGCGGTGTCGGTGGCGGCGCTTCCTGTGGCGCTGGCGGTGGGTGAGCCGGAACTCGCGGTCCGCGGAGGTGTGGTGAGCGTGCCGCGCCTGGTCCGCGTACCCGCCTCGGACAGCACGGCCGAAGCGGTCGCTGCCCTGGGAGGCACCTCCGGCACGGTGCTGGTCACCGGAGCCACCGGTGGCCTGGGTCGGCTCTTCGCCCGCCACCTGGTGACGGCCCATGGCGTGGAGCGCCTGCTCCTGACCAGCCGCCGGGGTGCGGCGGCCGAGGGCGCTGCCGAACTGGTCGCCGAACTGCGTGCGCTGGGTGCCCATGCCGACCTGGTTGCTTGTGATGTGGCGGATCGGGAGGCGTTGGCGGGGTTGTTGGCGGGGATTCCTGCGGAGTTCCCGTTGCGGGGTGTGGTGCACACGGCTGGTGTGCTGGATGACGGTGTGTTGGGTGCGTTGACTGCGGAGCGGGTTGTGGGGGTGTTGCGTCCGAAGGTGGATGCGGCGTGGAACCTGCATGAGCTGACGCGGGGGATGGGTCTTTCGGCGTTCGTGTTGTTCTCGGGTGCTGCGGCTGCGTTCGGTGCGGCGGGTCAGGCGAACTATGCGGCGGCGAACGCGTTCTTGGAGGGGTTGGCGGAGCGGCGGCGGGCCGAGGGTCTGCCTGCGGTGTCGCTGGCCTGGGGCCTGTGGGCCCCGCAGGCGGGCAACGGAGCCGAGGGTGCAGCGGGCATGGCCGCGACGCTCGACGACGCCAACCTCCGCCGCCTGGCCCGCGAAGGGGTCGCCGCACTCGCCGCCGAGGACGGCCTGGCGCTGTTCGATGCGGCGTTGACGGTGGATGCGGCGGTGTTGGTGCCGATGCATCTGGATGTGGCGGTGTTGCGGGCTCGGGCGGTGTCGTCGGGTTCGACTCCGGCGTTGCTGCGGGCTCTGGTGCGGGTTCCGGCGCGGCGTGCGGTGGAGCGTCGGGGTTCGGGTGCGGGCGGTGAGGGTGGTTCGCCGTTGGTGGCGCGGCTGCTGGGTGTGCCGGTGGTCGAGCGTGAGGGTGTGCTGCTGGATCTGGTGTGTGGTCGGGTCGCTGCGGTTCTGGGGCATGGCGGTGCGGGGGCGGTGGATGCGGAGCGTGCGTTCCGTGATCTGGGCTTCGATTCGCTGACGGCTGTGGAGCTGCGGAACGATCTGAAGGCGGAGACGGGGCTGCGGCTGGCGCCGACGCTGGTGTTCGACTACCCGACGCCGGTGTCGCTGGCGCGGCACCTGCTCGCCGAACTCGCCGTCGACGACCAGCCCAACGAGCAGAGCGGCGTACACGGGAAGGCGGTCTCGGCCGCACGGTCGACCACGGTCGTCGCGGACGACCCGATCGTCATCGTGGGCATGGGCTGCCGCTTCCCCGGTGGAGTCCGTACCCCCGAGGACCTCTGGCAGCTCGTCGCGTCCGGTGCGGACGGCATCACGGCCTTCCCGACGGACCGTGGTTGGGATGTCGAGGCGCTGTATCACCCGGATCCGGATCATGCGGGTACGTCGTACACGCGTGAGGGTGGTTTCCTGCACGAGGCGGCCGAGTTCGATGCGGGGTTCTTCGGGATCTCGCCGCGTGAGGCGCTGGCGATGGATCCGCAGCAGAGGCTGCTGCTGGAGACCTCGTGGGAGGCTTTCGAGCGGGCCGGTATCGACCCGACCTCCATGCGGGGCAGCCGCACCGGTGTGTTTGCCGGCGTGATGTACCACGACTACGCGAGCGGCTACGGAAACGGCGAGGACCTGCCAGAAGGCGTGGAGGGCTACCTCGGCACCGGCATCTCCGGCAGCATCGCCTCGGGTCGCGTCTCGTACGCCTTCGGCCTGGAGGGTCCGGCGGTCACGGTCGACACGGCGTGCTCGTCGTCCCTCGTCGCTCTGCACTGGGCGATCCAGGCACTGCGCAATGGCGAGTGCGACATGGCTCTGGCGGGTGGTGTCGCGATCATGGCGACGCCGGAGACGTTCGTCGACTTCAGCCGTCAGCGTGGTCTGGCGGCCGATGGCCGGTGCAAGTCGTTCGCTGACGCGGCGGACGGCACCGGCTGGGCCGAGGGTGCGGGCATGCTCCTGGTCGAGCGGCAGTCCGACGCCCTGCGTCACGGCCACCCGATCCTTGCCGTCGTACGCGGCTCGGCCATCAACCAGGACGGTGCGAGCAACGGCCTCACCGCGCCGAACGGTCCTTCGCAGCAGCGGGTGATCCGTGAGGCGCTGGCCGGGGCCGGTCTGTCGGCTGCGGATGTGGATGCGGTGGAGGCGCACGGCACCGGCACGCGTCTGGGTGACCCGATCGAGGCGCAGGCGCTGCTGGCGACCTATGGGCAGGAGCGGCTGGACGGTCAGCCGCTGCTGCTGGGGTCGATCAAGTCGAACATCGGTCACACGCAGGCTGCCGCCGGTGTCGCGGGCGTCATCAAGATGATCATGGCGATGCGGCATGGCGTGCTTCCCAAGACGCTGCATGTGGATGCGCCGTCGGCGCAGATCGACTGGGAGGCCGGCGATGTCAGCCTGCTGACCGAGGCGGTGGCATGGCCGGAAACCGGCCGGGCACGTCGCGCGGGCATCTCCTCCTTCGGCATCAGCGGCACCAACGCCCACACGATCATCGAGCAGCCGCCGGTCGCGGCAGCGGTGGTCCAGCAGGACGAGACCGTCGTCCCGGCTGCGACGCCGTGGCTGCTGTCTGCCAAGGGCGAGGACGCGCTGCGTGCCCAGGCCCGCCAGCTGCAGTCCTTCGTTCTGGGCGCGCCTGAGCTGCGTCCGGTGGATGTGGCGTGGTCGCTGGTTTCCGGCCGGGCTCTGTTCGAGGACCGGGCGGCCGTGGTGGCCGCGGACCGTGAGGGTCTGCTGGCCGGGCTCGCCGCGCTCGCGGAAGGCCGCTCTGCAGCAGGTGTGATCGAGGGCTCGCCAGCGGGTGGGAAGACTGCCTTCCTGTTCACCGGGCAGGGCAGCCAGCGCCTCGGGATGGGGCGTGAGCTGTATGACGCCTACCCGGTGTTCGCGGCCGCGTTCGACGCGGTGTGCGAGCAGGTTGAACTTGAAGTGCCGCTGAAGGACGTCCTGTTCGGGGCTGATGCGACCGTTCTGGACCGTACGGAGTATGCGCAGCCCGCGCTGTTCGCGGTCGAGGTGGCGTTGTTCCGGCTGTTGGAGTCGTGGGGTGTGAAGCCGGACTTCCTGTCCGGTCACTCCGTGGGCGAGATCGCGGCTGCGCATGTGGCGGGTGTGTTCTCGCTGGAGGACGCGTGCACGCTGGTGGCGGCTCGTGGTCGTCTGATGCAGGCGTTGCCGTCCGGTGGTGTGATGGTCGCGGTGCAGGCTTCGGAGGACGAGGTCCTGCCGCTGTTGACCGAGCGCGTGAGCATCGCTGCCGTCAACGGGCCTCAGTCGGTGGTCGTGGCGGGTGACGAGGATGCCGTGCTGGCCGTGGTGGCGTCGTTCGCCGACCGGAAGACCAAGCGGCTCACCGTCAGCCACGCGTTCCACTCGCCGCACATGGACGGCATGCTGGACGCCTTCCGTGAGGTCGTGGCGAAGCTGGACCTTGCCGCTCCGCGCATCCCGGTCGTCTCCAACCTGACCGGTGCCCTCGTCTCCGACGAGATGGGTTCGGCCGAGTTCTGGGTGCGGCACGTCCGGGAGGCGGTTCGCTTCCTCGACGGCATCCGGGCGCTTGAGGCCGCGGGGGTGACGACGTACCTCGAACTCGGTCCCGACGGCGTGCTGTCGGCGCTGGCACAGGAGTGCGTGACGGCTGCTGCCGGGTTCGTGCCGGTGCTGCGGGATGGTCGGCCGGAGGCGGAGACCGCGGTTGCGGCTCTGGCCCAGGCGCAGGTACGGGGTGTGGCCGTGGACTGGTCCGCCTTCTACGCCGGTACCGGCGCCCGACGGGTGGAACTGCCGACGTACGCCTTCCAGCACCAGCGCTACTGGCTGGAGATGCCGGGTGCGACCCGGAAGGGTGCGGCGGACGACCTGGACTCCCGCTTCTGGGACGCCGTGGAGCGGGAGGACCTGGAGTCGCTCGCTGCCGCGCTGGACATGGACGACGAGAACACCCTGGGAACGGTCCTGCCGGCACTGCCCGCCCTGTCGGCGTGGCGCCGGGGTCTGCGGACCCAGTCCGAGGTGGACGGCTGGCGGTACCGGGTGTCGTGGAAGCCGCTGACGGAGGGCACCGCGGGTGCCGGGCTGTCGGGTGAGTGGCTGGTGGTGGTGCCTGCCGCAGGTGTGGATGACACGGCTGTGGTGGAGGCTCTGGCCGGGCGCGGTGCCGAGGTGCGCCGGGTCGTGGCGGAGCCGGGCATGGACCGTGCTGGTCTTGCCGGTCTGCTGGCTGGTGCTGGTTCGGTGGCTGGTGTGGTGTCGTTGCTGGCGCTGGATGAGGCTGCGGGTGTTGTGCCGACGGCTGGTCTGGTGCAGGCGTTGGGTGATGCCGGGGTTCGGGCGCCGTTGTGGTGCCTGACGCGTGGCGCGGTGAGTGTGGGTCGTTCGGACAAGCTCGTGTCGCCTGTTCAGGCGCAGGTGTGGGGTCTGGGTCGGGTCGCGGCGCTGGAGGTTCCCGAGCGCTGGGGCGGTCTCGTTGACCTGCCTGGGGTGTGGGACGAGCGGGCCATGGGCCGGCTGGTTGCCGTTCTGGGTGGTGTCGAGGACCAGGTGGCGGTGAGGTCGTCTGGGGTCTTCGGTCGTCGTCTGGTGCGTGCTGCCAGGGCTGAGGGTTCCTGGTCGCCGTCCGGGACGGTTCTGGTGACTGGTGGGACGGGTGCGCTGGGTGGTCGGGTGGCTCGTTGGCTCGCCGGTGCCGGGGTTGAGCGTCTGGTGCTGACCAGCCGCCGGGGCCTGGATGCTCCTGGTGTGGCTGAGCTGGTGGCTGAGCTGGGTGTCGATGTGTCCGTCGTTGCTTGTGATGCTTCGGACCGGGAGGCTCTGCGGGAGCTGCTGGCCGCCGAGGCCGAAACGCTGACTGCGGTGGTGCACACGGCTGGTGTGCTGGACGACGGGGTCCTGGACGCGCTGACGCCGGAGCGGTTCGAGAGCGTCCTGCGGGCGAAGGCCGTCTCCGCGCTCAACCTCCACGAACTGACCGTCGAACTCGGCATCGAGCTCGACGCTTTCGTCCTCTTCTCCTCCATGAGCGGCATGACCGGTGCGGCCGGTCAGGCCAACTACGCCGCCGCCAACGCCTACCTGGACGCCCTCGCCGAGCAGCGGCAGGCGGCCGGGCTGGCTGCCACCTCGCTCGCTTGGGGTCCGTGGGCCGAGGGCGGCATGGCCGCCGACGAGGTCTTGGATGCGCGGATGCGGCGTGAGGGTCTTCCGCCGATGGCGCCAGAGACGGCGATGGCCGTCCTGCGGCAGAGCGTGGGTGCGGTCGGTGATGCGGCTGCCTTGCTGGTGGCCGATGTGGCATGGGAGCGTTTTGCACCCGCCTTCTCCGTGGTCCGCCCCAGCACCCTCTTCTCCGAACTCGTCGAGACCCGCCCGGCCGGATCCGCCGCCGAGGCCACGGCTTCGCCCACCGACCGGTTCGCCGGTCTGGGCGCGGCCGAGCTGGAGCGGGAGCTGCTTGGGCTCGTTCGTGCGCATGTGGCCGCGGTGCTGGGTCATGACGGTTCGGAGGCGGTGGGTGCGGAGCGGGCGTTCAAGGAGCTGGGCTTCGACTCACTGACGGCCGTCGAGCTGCGTAACCGGCTCGGGGCGGCGACGGGGGTGAGCCTGCCGGCGACGCTGATCTTCGACTACCCGACGGCCTCCGCTCTCATGGCGTTCCTGCGGGACGAGCTGCTGGGGACCGCGGTCGAGGTCAGTGGTCCGGTGGCGACGGTGGTGGACGACGATCCGATCGCGATCGTGGCGATGAGCTGCCGCTTCCCCGGCGGGGTGCGGACTCCCGAGGACCTGTGGAAGCTGCTGGCATCCGGTGGAGACGCGATCGGCGAGTTCCCCGTCGACCGCGGCTGGGACCTGGACCGCCTCTACAACCCGGACCCCGACCAGCAGGGCACCTTCTACGCCCGTGAGGGTGGCTTCCTCTACGACGTCGCCGACTTCGACGCCGACTTCTTCGGGATCTCCCCGCGCGAGGCCCTCGCCATGGACCCTCAGCAGAGGCTGCTGCTGGAGACCACCTGGGAGGCGTTCGAGCGGGCGGGTATCGACCCGGCGTCGTTGCGTGGCAGCCAGGCCGGTGTCTTCGTCGGCACCAACGGCCAGGACTACGGCGCCACGCTCCAGTCCGTCCCCGACGGCATCGAGGGGTATCTGGGCACGGGCAACGCCGCGAGCGTGGTCTCCGGCCGGCTCTCCTACGCCTTCGGTCTCGAAGGCCCGGCCGTGACCGTCGACACCGCCTGCTCGGCCTCCCTCGTCGCCCTGCACTGGGCGGTTCAGGCCCTGCGCAGCGGCGAGTGCTCGCTCGCCCTCGCGGGTGGTGTCACCGTGATGTCGTCGCCCGGTGCGTATATCGACTTCAGCCGTCAGCGTGGTCTGGCGGAGGACGGCCGGATCAAGGCGTTCGCGGCTTCGGCCGACGGCACCGGCTGGGGTGAGGGCGTCGGCATGCTGCTCGTGGAGCGGCTGTCGGATGCCCGCCGCAACGGCCACCCCGTCCTCGCCGTGGTCCGTGGTTCGGCGATCAACCAGGACGGTGCCAGCAACGGGCTCACCGCCCCGAACGGCCCCTCCCAGCAGCGCGTCATCCGCGCCGCCCTCGCGAGCGCCGGGCTTTCGGCCGGCGAGGTCGACGCTGTCGAGGCCCACGGCACCGGTACGCGGCTCGGTGACCCCATCGAGGCGCAGGCCCTGATGGCGACCTACGGCCAGGACCGCGAGGACGGCCGTCCGCTGCTCCTCGGCTCGATCAAATCGAACATCGGTCACACGCAGGCCGCCGCGGGTGTGGCGGGTGTGATGAAGATGGTGCTGGCGATGCAGCACGGGGTGCTCCCGCAGACCCTGCACGTGGACGAGCCGACCCCGCACGTCGACTGGTCGGCCGGTGACGTCGAGCTGCTGACCGAGCTGCGTGACTGGCCCGAGACGGGGCGTCCGCGCCGAGCGGGCATCTCCTCCTTCGGCTTCAGCGGTACCAACGCCCACACGATCATCGAGCAGGTACCGGAAGTCCTCGACGGCGCCGAGGCCGAGCAGTCCGCGCTCCCGCAGTCCGCGCTCTCGAAGGCCGCGCCCACCGCCGTGCTGCCGTGGGTGCTCTCCGCGAAGACCGAGACCGCCCTGCGGGCCCAGGCCGAGCGTCTGGCCGCCCGGGTCGCGGCGGACGAGCGGGCCGAACCCGCCGATGTGGCCTACTCCCTGGCCACGTCGAGGTCGGCTCTCGAACACCGCGCCGTCGTGGTAGCCGCCGAGCGGGCCGAGTTCGAGGCCGCGCTGAAGGCGCTCGCCGCGGGTGAGTCCGCAGCGGGCCTGCTCCGCGGAACCGCGAAGGCCGGGGCTCTGGCCTTCCTGTTCACCGGTCAGGGCAGTCAGCGCCTGGGCATGGGCCGTGAGCTGTACGCCGCCTGCCCGGCCTTCGCGGACGCGCTGGACGCGATCTGCGCCCGGATGGACGGATTGCTCGAATTCCCGCTGCGGGATGTGCTGTTCGGTACGGACGCGGCGCTGCTGGACCGTACGGAGTACACCCAGCCGGCCCTGTTCGCCGTCGAGGTGGCCCTGTTCCGCCTCGTCGAGAGCTGGGGCCTGCGGCCGGACTTCCTCTCAGGCCACTCCATCGGCGAGATCGCCGCTGCACACGTCGCGGGTGTGTTCTCGCTGGAGGACGCGTGCGCGCTGGTGGCGGCTCGGGGCCGTTTGATGCAGGCGCTGCCGGGTGGTGGTGCGATGATCGCCGTCCAGGCCGCCGAGGACGAGGTCCTGCCGCTCCTCGCCGGAGCCGGCCGCGTCGGCATCGCCGCGGTCAACGGCCCGGAGTCGGTGGTCATCTCCGGTGACGAGGGCGAGGCCACCGCGATCGCCGCGGTCTTCGAGGCACGGGGCCGCAAGACCAGGCGCCTCACCGTCAGCCACGCCTTCCACTCGCCGCTCATGGACGGCATGCTCGCCGACTTCCGCAAGGTCGTCGAGGGGCTCGCCTTCGCGGCGCCCCGCATCCCGCTCGTGTCGAACCTGACCGGTGCGCCGGTCACCGACGAGATGGGCTCGGCGGACTTCTGGGTCCGGCACGTCCGTGAAGCCGTCCGCTTCCTCGACGGGGTGCGGGCGCTGGAGGCCGCGGGCGTGACGACCTACGTCGAACTCGGGCCGGACGGCGTCCTGTCCGCGCTCGCCCGGGAATGCCTGACCGGCGGCACCGCTGACACCGCTGACTCCGTCTTCGTCCCCGCACTGCGCAAGGGCCGTGCCGAGACCGAGTCCCTCGCCACAGCCGTGGCGCTGGCCCACGTCCACGGCGTCGCGGTGGACTGGGACGCGTACTACGCCGGTACCGGAGCCCGCCGCGTCGACCTGCCGACCTACGCCTTCCAGCGGACGCGCTACTGGCTGGAGGAGGCCGCCCTCCCGGCGTCCGCCGAGGCCGGTGCCGGTGCCGCGGCCGGAGGGGCGGTCGATGCCGCCTTCTGGGCTGCCGTCGACAACGAGGACCTCACCGCCCTCACCGCCACCCTGGAGATCGACGCCGACCGGCCGCTGAGCGACCTGCTGCCGGCGCTGTCCGCCTGGCGGCGCCGCCGTGCGGAGCGCTCGGTCGTCGACGGCTGGCGCTATGCCGTCACCTGGAAGCCGCTCGGCGACCCGCAGACGGCCGCGCGCCCCTCGGGCACCTGGCTCGTCGTCACCACCGTTGCCGCCGAGTCCGGTTCCGCCGTCCCCGGGACCGCCGTCCCCGGGATCGCGGACACCCTCCGGGCGCAGGGCGTGGACGTACGCGAGGTCGTCCTGGACGCGGCCACGGCCGACCGTGCCGCCGTGGCGGACCTGCTGGCCACGGCGCTCGCAGGCGACCGGGCCGACGGCGTGGTGTCGCTGCTGGGCTTCGCCGAGTTCCCGCACCCGGCGCACCCGGCCGCACCGGCCGGGCTGATCCTGACCGGGGCGCTCGTCCAGGCTCTCGGGGACGCCTGGGTCGACGCACCGCTGTGGTGCGTGACCGCCGGGGCCGTCGCGACCGGAGCCGCCGACCGGGTACGCAGCGCCGCGCAGGCACAGATCTGGGGATTCGGCAGGGTCGTCGCCCTGGAGCACCCGGAGCGCTGGGGCGGTCTCGTGGACCTGCCCGCCGACGCGGACGGCCGGGCGCTGGAGCGGCTGCTCGCCGTGCTCGGCGCGACGGACACCGCGCACGGAACCGGGACCGCGTCCGGAACCGGGACCGCGTCCGGGACCGGGGCCGCATCCGGGGCCGCGTACGAGGACCAGGTCGCCGTCCGGTCCGCCGGGCTCCTCGCCCGCCGGATCAGCCATGCCGCCCCGGCGGCGGAGGACCGCGCCCCCTGGCGGCCCAGCGGAACCGTCCTGATCACCGGCGGCACGGGTGCGCTCGGCGCGCACGTGGCTCGCTGGCTCGCCGCGCACGGCGCCGAGCACCTCGTCCTGGCGGGCCGCCGCGGGCCGCGGGCCGAGGGCGTCGACGCGCTGATCGCGGAGCTCGCCGCGCTCGGGGCCCGGGCCACGGCCGTCGCCTGCGACGTCACCGACCGCGAGTCCCTCCGTACGCTCCTCGCCTCCCTCGGCGGGGACGGTTCCGGCCCGGCCCTGACCGCCGTGTTCCACACGGCGGGCGTCGGCCAGTACGCCCCGCTCGCCGAGAGCGGCCCCGGCGACCTCGCGGCGGTCCTCGCCGCCAAGGTCACCGGCGCCGAGCACCTCGACGAACTGCTCGGCGACGCGCAGCTGGACGCCTTCGTCCTGTTCTCCTCCATCGCCGGCGTCTGGGGCAGCGGCGGTCAGGCCGCCTACGCGGCGGCCAACGCCCACCTCGACGCCCTGGCCCAGCAGCGTCGCGACCGCGGCCTGCAGGCCACGGCCGTGGCCTGGGGCCCGTGGGGCGAGGGCGGGCTCGTCGCCGACGATGAGGCGGCGGAGCAGCTGCGCCGCCGCGGCCTGCCCGTCATGGACCCCGAGCGGTCGATCGCCGCCCTCCAGCGGGCCCTCGACGCCGGGGACACGACGGTCACCGTCGCCGACGTCGGCTGGGACCTCTTCGCCCCGGCGTTCACCGCGGCCCGTCCGCGGCCGCTGATCGCCGACCTCCCCGAGGTACGGCGCGCACTGGCCACCGGGCAGCCGGAGCACGGCACCGGGACGGGCGGCGACGCCGGTACCGGCACCGGTACCGGGGCCGGACCGGAGCGGCTGCTCGCCGAGTTGCGGGGCATGGCCCCCGACGACGCCGAACGGACCCTGCTCGGCCTGGTCCGCGAGCACGTCGCCGCGGTCCTCGGCCACGCCGGGGCCGCCACGGTCGCCGCGGGCCGCGCCTTCAAGGAACTCGGCTTCGACTCGCTCGCCGCCGTCGACCTGCGCACCCGGCTCGGCTCCGCCACCGGACTGCGCCTGCCCGCGAGCCTCGTCTTCGACCACCCCACCCCCGCCGCCCTGGCCGCCCACCTCCGTGCCGAACTCCTCGGCGAGGACGGCGCGCCCGCGCTCCCGGCGATCGCGGAGATCGACAAGCTGGAGATCCTCCTCTCGTCGGTCCCCGAGGACGACGCCGCCGAACGCACCCGCGTCACGGCACGGCTCGAAACGCTCCTGGCGAACTGGACCAGGACCGACCGTGCCGCGCAGGCCGCGGAGGACGAGGAATCCGCCATCGACTCGGCGTCCGCCGAAGACCTCTTCGACATCATCAACAACGAATTCGGAAAAGCCTGATCTTGATGCCCGATCAGATGACATCAAATAAGCCGCATTTCTCCAGGAGGTGACGTTCCAGTGGCCAGCGCGAACGAAGAAAAGCTTCTCGAAAACCTGAAGTGGATGACCACGGAGCTGCGGCGGACCCGCCGCCGTCTCCAGGAGGTCGAGCAGGACGCCCACGAACCCCTCGCGATCGTCGCGATGAGCTGCCGCTTCCCCGGCGGCGTCCGGTCTCCCGAGGACCTGTGGCGGCTGGTCGAAGGTGGCGGTGACGCCATCACCGGCTTCCCCGAGGACCGCGGTTGGGACATCGGCTCCCTCGCCGACCCCGACCCCGACCGCACGGGCACCTTCTACAACACGGGCGGCGGATTCCTCGCCGACGCCACCGCGTTCGACCCGGGATTCTTCGGCATATCGCCGCGCGAGGCCCTCGCGATGGACCCGCAGCAGCGCCAGATCCTCGAAACCTCCTGGGAGGTCTTCGAGCGCGCCGGGATCGACCCCGCGTCCGTGCGCGGCAGCCGTACCGGCGTCTACATCGGCGCCGGAGCCATGGGGTACGGGGCCGATCTGCGGGAGGTCCCCGAAGGACTCGAAGGACTGCTGCTGACCGGTGGCGCCACCAGCGTGCTGTCCGGCCGCGTCTCCTACGTCCTCGGTCTGGAGGGCCCGGCCGCCACCATCGACACGGCCTGCTCCTCCTCCCTGGTCGCCCTGCACCTCGCCGCGCAGTCCCTGAGGCAGCGAGAGTGCTCGCTCGCCCTGGTCGGCGGCGTCTGCGTGATGCCCACCCCGGACGTCTTCGTCGAGTTCAGCCGCCAGCGCGGCCTCGCCGCCGACGGCCGCTGCAAGTCCTTCGCCGCCGCGGCCGACGGCACCGGCTGGTCCGAGGGCGTCGGCGTCCTCCTCGTGGAACGGCTCTCCGACGCCCGCCGCAACGGCCACCCGGTGCTCGCGGTGGTCCGGGGCTCGGCCGTCAACCAGGACGGTGCGAGCAACGGCCTCACCGCCCCCAACGGGCCCTCCCAGCAGCGCGTCATCCGCCAGGCCCTCGAATCCGCCCGCCTCTCGGCCGCCGAGATCGACGTCGTGGAGGCCCACGGAACCGGCACCCGCCTCGGCGACCCCATCGAGGCCCAGGCGCTGCTCGCCACGTACGGGCAGGAGCGCCCGGAGGGCCGGCCGCTGCGCCTGGGATCGCTGAAGTCCAACCTCGGCCACACCCAGGCCGCCGCAGGCGTCGCCGGCATCATCAAGATGGTCATGGCGATGCGCCACGGCGTCCTGCCCAGGACCCTGCACGTCGACGAGCCCACCCCCGACGTCGACTGGTCCGCCGGAGCCGTCTCGCTGCTCACCGAGGCCATGGCCTGGCCCGAGACCGGGGCCCCGCGCCGCGCGGCCGTCTCCGCCTTCGGCGTCAGCGGCACCAACGCCCACACGATCATCGAGCAGGCGCCGCCGCAGGAGGTCCCCGAAGGCGAGGACGCCACCCCGGCCCCCGTCCCGGTCCGGCCCGCCCTGCTGCCCTGGACCCTGTCCGGCCGAAGCGCCGCCGCCCTCCGCGCCCAGGCCGCACGGCTGATCGCCGCCCGGAGCGGGGCGGCCGCCGGAGCCTCGGCCCTGGACCTCGGCCACTCCCTCGCCACCACGCGCGCCGCCCTGGAGCACAGGGCTGTCGTCCTCGGCCGTACCGACGCCGACCTCGACGGCGCCCTCGCGGCGCTGGCCGCGGGGGAGGACGCCGCGGGTCTGGTCACGGACACCGTGGCCGAGGGCCGCACGGCGTTCCTGTTCACGGGCCAGGGCAGCCAGCGGCTCGGGATGGGGCGTGAGCTGTACGACGCCTTCCCGGTGTTCGCGGCGGCGCTGGACGCGGTGTGCGAGCGGGTGAAGCTCGAACTCCCGCTGAAGGACGTGCTGTTCGGGGAAGATGCGGCCGTCCTGGACCGTACGGAGTACGCCCAGGCGGCGTTGTTCGCGGTCGAGGTGGCGTTGTTCCGGTTGCTGGAGTCGTGGGGTGTGACGCCGGACTTCGTGTCCGGTCACTCCGCCGGTGAGGTCGCGGCCGCGCATGTGGCGGGCGTGTTCTCGCTGGAGGACGCCTGCACCCTGGTGGCGGCTCGGGGCCGTTTGATGCAGGCGCTGCCGTCGGGCGGTGTGATGATCGCGGTGCAGGCTTCGGAGGACGAGGTCCTGCCGCTGCTGACCGACCGTGTCGGCATCGCGGCCGTCAACGGGCCGCAGTCGGTGGTCGTTTCCGGTGATGAGGACGCTGCGCGGGCCGTGGTGGCGTCGTTCGGTGATCGCAAGTCCAAGCGGTTGGCGGTCAGCAATGCCTTCCATTCGCCGCATGTGGACGGCATGCTCGACGCCTTCCGCGAGGTGGCCGAGTCGCTGACGTACGCGGCTCCCCGCATTCCGGTGGTGTCCAACCTGACCGGTGCGCGCGTCACCGACGAGATGGGCTCGGCGGAATTCTGGGTCCGCCACGTCCGTGATGCCGTCCGCTTCGCCGACGGTGTCCGGGCCCTGGAGGCCGCGGGCGTGACGACGTACCTCGAACTCGGCCCGGACGGCGTCCTGTCGGCCCTCGCCCAGGACTGCGTCACCACCGACGGCGCCGCTTTCGTCCCCGCCCTGCGCGACGGACGCCCCGAGCCCGAGACGGCCCTCGCCGCCCTCGCCCGGGCCCACGCCCGCGGCGCAGCCGTCGACTGGAGCGCGTACTACGCCGGCACCGGCGCCCGCCGCGTCGACCTGCCCACCTACGCCTTCCAGCACGAGCGTTACTGGCTGGAGCCCGGCACCGCCGCGGCCGGAGACCTCGCCGTCGCCGGACTCGACCCAGCGGGCCACCCGCTGCTCGGCGCCGCCGTCACCCTCGCCGGGTCCGGCCGCGTCCTGTGCACCGGCCGGCTCTCGGTGCGCACCCAGCCCTGGCTGGCCGAGCACACCCTGTCCGGTGCGGCCGTCCTGGCCGGTGCCGCCTTCGTGGAGCTCGCCGTCCGGGCGGGCGACCAGGCCGGCTGCGGGCACATCGAGGAGCTGACCCTCGACACCCCGCTCGCGCTGCCCGCCGACGGTGGCGTACGGATCCAGGTGCTCGTGGAGGAGCCGGACGCGGGGGGCCGCCGCGCCTTCACCGTGTCCGCCCGTCCCGACGGCGCTCCCGCCGAGGACGGTACGTGGACCGGCCACGCCCGCGGTGTCCTGCGCCCCGGCGCCCCCGCCCCGCAGGAAGCCCCCGCCGACCTGGCCCAGTGGCCGCCCGCCGGGGCCGAGGCCGTCGACCTCGGCCGCCTCTACGCCGAGGCCGAGGCCGAGGCCGACGAGCCCGGCCGGGCCCCCGGTCCGCAGCGCGGCCCCCTCTTCCGGGCCGTGGAGGCCGCCTGGCACCGCGACGGCGCCTACTACGCCCAGGTGCGCCTCCCCGAGGGCGCCCCGCAGGGGGACGCCTTCGGCCTGCACCCGGTGCTGCTGGACGCTGCCGCGCACGCCACGGCCCTCCTGACCGACCCGGACGCAGCTGCCGCTGCCGCGGGCACCGCCCCCGGCAGCGTCTGGTCCGACGTGGCCCTGCACGCCGTCGGCGCCGGAGCCCTGCGCGTCCGGATCCGGCCCGCCGCCGACGGCACCGTAGCCCTGGACCTCGCCGACGACTTCGGCGACCCCGTCGCCACCGTCGGCCGACTGGCGTCCCGCCCGTTCACCGCCGGGGACCACGCCGTCGCGGGGCCGGAGCGGCGGCCGGCCGTGGTGCGCGACGCGCTGTTCCAGCTCGACTGGGTGCCGCTCCCGGAGCAGGCGGACACCACCGCCGGAGCGACCGCGCCCGTCGGGGACTGGGCCGTGCTCGGCGACACCGGGTACGGAACGGCCACCCGCCACGCCGATCTGGCGGCCCTGGCCGCGGCGGCCGACGCCGGATCGCCCGTCCCCGCGTACGTCCTGGCCCCCTTCCCGCGGCAGGCGGCCGGAACCACCCCGCAGACCCTGACCGGGGCCACGCACCGGGCCCTCGGCCTGGTGCACGCCTGGCTCGCCGACGAGCGGTTCGCCGCCTCCCGCCTGGTCGTCCTGACCACCGGCGCCGTCGCCGGGCCCGCCGAGGACGCCGCCGACCTGCCGCACGCCGCCGTCCGCGGCCTGCTGCGCAGCGCCGAGACCGAGAACCCCGGCCGGTTCGTCCTGGCCGACGTCGACGACCTGTCCGGCTCCGACGCGGCCGTCCTCGCGAGCGCCCTCGCCTCCGGGGAGCCCGAGCTGCTGCTGCGCGACGGCACCGTCCACGTGGCCAGGCTGCGCCGGACCCGCGCGGACCGCCCGGCCACCGCCGCCACCACCATCGACCCGCAGGGCACCGCGCTGATCACCGGCGGCTCCGGCACCCTCGCGGGCATCGTCGCCCGCCACCTCGTCACCGCCCACGGCGTCCGCCACCTGCTGCTCCTCGGCCGCCGGGGCGCCGAAGCGCCCGGCGCCGCCGAACGCACCGCGGAACTGCGCGCGCTGGGCGCCGAGGTCACCTGGGCCGCCTGCGACGCCGCCGACCGCGACGCCCTGGCCGCCGCCCTCGCGACGGTCCCCGCCGAGCACCCCCTGACCACCGTGGTCCACACGGCGGGCGTCCTCGACGACGGGGTCCTCGCCTCCCTCACCCCCGACCGCCTCGACACGGTGCTGCGGCCGAAGGCCCTCGCCGCACTCCACCTGCACGAGCTGACCCGCGACCTGCCGGTCACCGCCTTCGTCCTGTACTCCGCCATCGCCGGTGTCCTCGGCAGCGCGGGCCAGGCCAACTACGCCAGCGCCAACGCCCTCCTGGACGCCCTGGCCCAGCACCGTCACCACCAGGGCCTGCCCGCCACCTCCCTCGCCTGGGGCCTGTGGGCCGACACCAGCGCCATGACCGCGGGCCTCGACGAGACCCAGCTGCGCCGCATGGAACAGCTCGGCATGGGCGCCCTCACCGCCGCCGACGGCATGGCCCTCCTCGACGCCGCGCTCGCCTCCGGCCGCCCCGCGCTCGTCCCCGCCCGCCTCGACCCGGCCGCGCTGCGCGACGCCGCGGCACCCGGACCGGTCGCCCCCGTCTTCCGGGAGCTCCTCGGACCGGCGGGCCGCCGAACCGCCGGCACCCGTACCGACGGGGGCACCCCGCTCGCCGAGCGCCTCGCCGTACTCACCCGTGCCGAACAGGACCGGGCCCTGCTCGACCTGGTCCAGGCCCAGGTCGCCGCCGTACTGGGGCACGCCTCGGCCGAACAGGTCGAGCCCGCCAAGGCGTTCAAGGACCTCGGCTTCGACTCGCTGACCGCCGTCGACCTGCGCAACCGCCTCGGCGCGGCCACCGGGCTGCGCCTGGCCACCACGCTCGTCTTCGACCACCCCACACCCACGGCACTCGCCCGGCACCTCCACGGCGAACTCCTCGGCGCCGCACCCGTCACCCCGGCGCCCGCCGGGGCCGCCACCGCCACCGGTGACGACGAGCCCATCGCCATCGTCGCCATGAGCTGCCGCTACCCCGGCGGCGTCCGCAGCCCCGAGGAACTGTGGACGCTCGTCGAAACCGGCGGCGACGCCATCGCCGGACTCCCCGGCAACCGCGGCTGGGACGCCGCCGAGCTGTCCGCGGCGGCGGACGGCCACGGCCGGGACTTCGCGGGCGGGTTCGTCCACGAAGCCGACTCCTTCGACGCCGACTTCTTCGGGATCTCCCCGCGCGAGGCCCTCGCCATGGACCCCCAGCAGCGCCTGCTGCTGGAGGCCAGCTGGGAAGCCGTCGAGCGGGCGGGCATCGACCCGACGTCCCTGCGCGGCAGCGCCGCCGGCGTCTTCGTCGGCGCCTCCTACACCGGCTACGACGCCCTGCTGGAGCGGTCCGCCGACGCGGACGGCGTCCTCGGCCACGTGATGACCGGCAACGCCGGCAGCGTCATGTCCGGCCGGGTCTCCTACACGCTGGGCCTGGAAGGGCCCGCCGTCACCGTCGACACCGCCTGCTCGTCCTCGCTGGTCGCCCTGCACTGGGCCGTCCAGGCCCTGCGGCGCGGCGAATGCACCCTCGCGCTGGCGGGCGGCGTCACCGTGATGTCCACCCCCGGCACCTTCAGCGAGTTCAGCCACCAGGGCGGCCTCGCCCCCGACGGCCGCTGCAAGGCCTTCGCGGCCGCGGCGGACGGTACGGGCTGGGGCGAGGGCGTCGGCATGCTCCTCGTCGAGAAGCTCTCCGACGCCCGCCGCAACGGGCACCCCGTCCTCGCCGTGGTCCGCGGCTCCGCGGTCAACCAGGACGGCGCCTCGAACGGCCTGACCGCCCCCAACGGCCCCGCACAGCAGCGGGTGATCCGGGCCGCGCTCGCGAACGCCGGTCTGTCGGCCGGCGACGTGGACGCGGTCGAGGCGCACGGTACGGGCACCCGGCTCGGTGACCCGATCGAGGCGCAGGCCCTGCTGGCGACCTACGGCCGGGACCGCGAGGAGGGCCGCCCGCTGCTGCTGGGCTCGGTCAAGTCCAACATCGGTCACACGCAGGCCGCGGCCGGTGTCGCGGGCGTCATCAAGTTGGTCATGGCGATGCGGCACGGAGTGCTCCCGCAGACCCTCCACGTCGACGAGCCCACCCCGCACGTCGACTGGACGGCGGGCGACGTCCGCCTCCTGACCGAGGCCACGGCCTGGCCCGCCGGCGACCGGCCGCGCCGCGCCGCGGTGTCCTCCTTCGGCATCAGCGGTACCAACGCCCACACCATCATCGAACAGGCCCCCGACACCACGGACCGGCCGCAGCCCAGGGCGGCCGCCACCGGCCCCGTGCCCTGCGTCCTGTCCGCCCGGACCCCGCAGTCGCTGCGCGACCAGGCCGCCCGGCTGCTGCCCGCGGCTGCCGCCGCGGTCGCCGAGGACGGCTCCGGCCTCGTGGACCTGGCCCGCTCCCTGGCCACCGGCCGGGCGGCCCTGGAACACCGCGCGGCGTTCACCGCCACCGACCGCGCAGGTCTGCTCCGCTCCATCGAAGCCCTCGCCGCCGGAGAGGACGCGCCGGGGCTCGTCCGCGGCACGGCCTCCAGCCGCGGGCTCGCGTTCCTGTTCACGGGCCAGGGCAGTCAGCGGCTCGGGATGGGGCGTGAGCTGTACGACGCCTTCCCGGTGTTCGCGGCGGCGCTTGACGCCGTCTGTGCCCGGATGGATCTCGAACTGCCGTTGAAGGACGTTCTGTTCGGCGACGATGCGGCCGTACTGGATCGTACGGAGTACGCGCAGCCCGCGCTGTTCGCGGTGGAGGTGGCGCTGTTCCGGCTGGTGGAGAGCTGGGGCCTGTCGCCGGACTTCCTCGCCGGTCACTCGATCGGTGAGATCGCGGCTGCGCATGTGGCGGGTGTGTTCTCGCTGGAGGACGCGTGCTCGCTGGTTTCCGCGCGGGGCCGGTTGATGCAGGCACTGCCGTCGGGCGGTGTGATGATCGCGGTCCAGGCGTCGGAGGACGAGGTCCTGCCGCTCCTGACCGACCGCGTGGGCATCGCTGCGGTCAACGGGCCGACCTCGGTCGTGATCGCGGGCGACGAGGATGCCGCGCTGGCCGTCGTGGCGGCGTTCGTCGGCCGCAAGACCAAGCGGCTCACCGTCAGCCATGCATTCCACTCCCCGCTCATGGACGGGATGCTGGCCGACTTCCGCAAGGTGGTGGAGGAGCTGACCTTCGCCGCCCCCCGGATCCCGATCGTCTCCAACCTCACCGGCGCGCCGGTCACCGACGAGATGGGCTCGGCCGACTTCTGGGTCCGGCACGTCCGCGAAGCCGTGCGTTTCGCCGACGGCATCCGCGCCCTGGAGGCCGCGGGGGTCACCACGTACCTCGAACTCGGCCCCGACGGCGTCCTGTCCGCCCTCGGCCAGGACTGCACCACCGACACCAGCGCGGCCTTCCTGCCCGCCCTGCGCGCCGCGCGGCCCGCCGCCGAGACCCTGGCGACGGCCCTCGCCCAGGCCTTCACCCGCGGGGTCCCGCTCGACTGGCAGGCGTACTGCGCGGCCTCCGTCACCGGCGCCGCCCAGTGGCTCGACCTGCCCACCTACGCCTTCCGGTCCGTACGCCACTGGCCCGAGCCCGCTGCCCGGGGCGGCGGCGCCCCGGCCCGGGAAACCCCCGCCGACGCCCGGTTCTGGGAAGCCGTCGAACGCGGTGACCTGAGCGCCCTCGCCGGGGAGTTCGAGACCGGCGCGGACCGGCCGCTCAGCGAGGTCCTGCCCGCTCTGTCCGCCTGGCGGCGCGAGCAGCAGGCGCAGGAGCAGGCCGACGCCCTCCTCTACCGCGTCGTCTGGCAGCCCCTGCCCCGCACGGGCCAGGGCGCAGGCACCACCCAGGCCGGGACCTGGCTGGTGCCCGTCCCCGCCGCCCAAGCGGACGACCCCTGGGTGCGGGCACTCACCGACCGGCTCACCGCCGACGGAGCCCGCCTGCTGACCCTGCCCCTCGACACGGCGGACACCGACCCGGCGGTCCTGCGGGCCCGCCTGGCCGAGCGGCTCGGGCACGGCGACGCGACCGCCGCCGCACCGGTCCGCGGTGTCCTGTCACTCCTCGCGCTGGACGAGCGGCCCCACCCCGAGCACCCCGCGGTGCCCGTCGGTCTCGCCCTCACCGCCGCCCTCGCCGAGGCGCTCACCGGCCCGGAGGCCGATCGGACCGGCTGCGGCGACGCGCCCCTGTGGTGCGTCACCCGCGACGCCGTCGCCGCCGCCCCCGGGGACCCGCTCGACGGCGCCGCCCAGTCCCAGGTCTGGGGCCTGGGCCGGGTCGTCGCCCTGGAGCACCCCGACCGCTGGGGCGGACTGGTCGACCTGCCCGGCACCTGCGACGAGCGCACCCTGGCCGGCCTGGCCGCCGCCCTCACCGGCAGCGGCGACGAGGACCAGCTCGCGCTCCGGCCCGCCGGTGCCCTCGTACGGCGCCTCGTCCACGCCCCCGCGACCGGGTCCGGCGGCCCCGCCCCCCGGTGGACCCCGCGCGGCACCGTCCTCATCACCGGCGGCACCGGCGCCCTCGGCCGCCACGTCGCCCGGCGCCTGGCCGAGCGGGGCGCGCAGCACCTCGTGCTCGTCAGCCGCAGCGGCGCCGACGCCCCCGGCACCGACCGGGTCCGTACGGAACTCGAAGCACTCGGCGCCGCCGTGACCCTCGCCGCCTGCGACGTCACCGACCGGGACGCCCTGGCCGCCCTCGTCGCGGGCCTGGCGGCCGACGGCACACCCGTCCGCGCCGTCGTGCACGCCGCGGGCGTCTCCCAGCCGCCCGGCACCGGCACCGACCTGCCCGGCTTCGCCAGGGTCGTCACCGCCAAGACCGCCGGGGCCGTCCACTTGGACGCCCTGTTCGACACGCCGGACTCCCTCGACGCGTTCGTCCTGTTCTCCTCCATCGCCGGAGTCTGGGGCGGCGGCGGACAGGGCGCCTACGCGGCTGCCAACACCTTCCTCGACGCGCTCGCCGAGCGCCGCGCGGCCCGCGGGCTCGCGGCCACCGCGGTCGCCTGGGGACCGTGGGCCGACGGCGGCATGGCCACCGAGGGCGACGCCGAGGAACAGCTCGGCCGACGCGGGCTGCCGCCCGTCGCCCCGGAGACCAACCTGCTCGCCCTCGAACGCGCCCTCACGGGCCGCGACGCCGCCGTGACCGCGGCCCGCGTCGACTGGACCCGCTTCGCGCCGGTCTTCGCCGCCGCCCGGCCCCGCCCGCTCATCGGCGACCTGCCCGAGGTCCGCGCGGCCCTGCTCGCCCAGGACCCCGCCGCCGGCGCCGCCGGAGCCGTGGCCGCAGATCCGTCCCAGGCCGTCCTGGGGCGGCTGGCCGGACTCTCCGGCGACGACCGGGACACGGCCCTGCTGGACCTCGTACGCGAGCACGCCGCGGCCGCGCTCGGACACCCCTCCGCGGACGCCGTCGCCGCCGACCGGGCCTTCAAGGACCTGGGCTTCGACTCGCTGACCGCCGTCGACCTGCGCAACCGCCTCGGCGCCGCCTGCGGCCTGCGACTGCCGTCCAGCCTGGTGTTCGACTACCCCAACCCGCAGGCCCTCACCCGGCACCTGCTGCGCACCCTCTTCCCCGCGGGCGGCGCGGGCGGCGCCGGAGCCGGGGCGTCCGGCGCGGACCTCGACACCGACCCGCAGGACGTGGAACTGCGGCGGACCCTGGCCACGATCCCCCTCGGCCGGATCCGCGAGGCCGGGCTCCTCGACACGCTCCTGCGCCTCGCCGGACCCGGCACCCCGGCCGGAGACTCCGGCCACGGAGCCGGCGACGGGGAAGCGGCGGGCGACTCCCTCGAATCCATCGACGAGATGGACCTCCAAGACCTCCTCGACCTCGCGCTGGACGGCGGAGCCGGTCCTGACGACGACACCCCGACCGACAACACCACCAGCACCAGCAACTCCTGACGTGCCCGAAGTGCGGAGTAAGTGATGAGCACCCCTAACGAAAAAGTCGTTGAAGCGCTGCGGGCCTCCCTCAAGGAAACCGAGCGGCTGCGCCGCCGGAACCAGGAGCTCACCGACGCCTCCCGCGAACCCATCGCGATCGTCGGCATGAGCTGCCGCTTCCCCGGAGGAATCAGCTCGCCCGAAGACCTGTGGAAGCTCGTCGAGAGCGGCGGCGACGCCATCTCGGGCTTCCCCTCCGACCGGGGATGGGACGTCGAGTCGCTGTACGATCCGGACCCCGACCACCCCGGTACGACCTACGCCCGCGACGGCGGATTCCTTCACGAGGCCCCCGACTTCGACCCGGCCTTCTTCGGGATATCCCCGCGCGAGGCCCTGGCCATGGACCCGCAGCAGCGTCTGCTGCTGGAGACCTCCTGGGAGGTCTTCGAGCGGGCCGGGATCGACCCCGAGACCCTGCGCGGCAGCCGAGCCGGTGTCTTCGTCGGTGCGTCCGCCAACGCATACGGCGCCGGCTCGGGCGAGCTGCCCGAAGGCGTCGAGGGACACCTCCTCACCGGCACCGCCTCCAGCGTCGTCTCCGGCCGCCTCGCCTACGTCTTCGGCCTTGAGGGCCCCGCCGCCACCATCGACACCGCCTGCTCGTCCTCCTCCGTCGCCCTGCACATGGCCGTCCAGGCCCTGCGGCAGGGGGAGTGCTCGCTGGCCCTGGCCGCGGGCGTCACCGTCCTCGCCGGACCGGAGGTCTTCGTCGAGTTCAGCCGCCAGCGCGGCCTGTCCGCCGACGGCCGTTGCAAGTCCTTCGCCGAGGCGGCGGACGGCACCGGCTGGTCGGAGGGCGTCGGCGTCCTCCTCGTGGAGCGCCTCTCCGACGCCCGCCGCAACGGGCACCGGATCCTGGCCCTCGTCCGCGGCTCCGCCGTCAACCAGGACGGCGCCTCCAACGGCCTGACCGCCCCCAACGGCCCCGCCCAGCAGCGCGTCATCCGCCAGGCCCTCGAATCCGCCCGCCTGACCGCGGCCGACGTCGATGCCGTCGAGGCCCACGGCACCGGCACGACCCTCGGCGACCCCATCGAGGCCCAGGCGCTGCTGGCCACGTACGGCCAGGACCGCCCGGAGGACCGGCCGCTGTGGCTCGGCTCCCTGAAGTCCAACCTCGGCCACACCCAGAACGCCGCGGGCGTCGCCGGCATCATCAAGATGGTCATGGCGATGCACCACGGGGTGCTGCCCAGGACCCTGCACGTCGACGAGCCGACCTCGCACGTCGACTGGACCGCCGGAGCCGTCTCGCTGCTCACCGAGCAGCAGCCGTGGCCGCAGACCGGGCGCCCGTACCGGGTCGGCGTCTCCGCCTTCGGCGTCAGCGGCACCAACGTCCACACGATCATCGAGCAGGCCCCGGAGTCCGATCGGAGCACGGAGCCGGAGCCGGCACCGGCGTCCGCGGCCCCGCCGGTCGTGGCGTGGCTGCTCTCGGCCAAGGGCGGGGACGCCCTGCGCGCGCAGGCCGAGCGCCTCCTCGCCCACGCGGGCGAGCACACCGGGCAGCGTCCGGTGGACATCGCCCGGGCGCTGACCGCGGGCCGGGCCTCCTTCGAGGACCGGGCGGCCGTGGTCGCCACGGACCGGGAGGGCCTGCTGGCCGGACTCGCCGCACTGGCGGAGGGCGGCACCTCCGCGGGTGTGGTGAAGGGCTCGCGGGTGGGCGGGAAGACCGCGTTCCTGTTCACCGGTCAGGGCAGCCAGCGGCTCGGGATGGGGCGTGAGCTGTACGACGCCTACCCGGTGTTCGCGGACGCGCTGGACGCGGTGTGCGAGCGGCTTGAGCCCGAAGTGCCGCTGAAAGAGGTCCTGTTCGGCGAAGATGCGGCGGTTCTGGATCGTACGGAGTATGCGCAGCCCGCGCTGTTCGCGGTCGAGGTGGCGTTGTTCCGGCTGTTGGAGTCGTGGGGTGTCAGGCCGGACTACCTCGCCGGTCATTCGATCGGTGAGATCGCTGCTGCGCATGTGGCGGGTGTGTTCTCGCTGGAGGATGCCTGCACGTTGGTGGTGGCTCGTGGTCGTCTGATGCAGGCGCTGCCGGGTGGTGGCGTGATGGTCGCGGTGCAGGCGTCGGAGGACGAGGTCCTGCCGCTGCTGACCGACCGCGTGAGCATCGCCGCCGTCAACGGCCCGCAGTCGGTGGTCGTGGCGGGCGACGAGGATGCCGTGCTGGCCGTGGTGGCGTCGTTCGCCGATCGGAAGACCAAGCGTCTGACGGTCAGTCACGCGTTCCACTCGCCGCACATGGACGGCATGCTGGACGCCTTCCGTGAGGTCGTGGCCGGGCTGGAGTTCGCGGCTCCGCGCATCCCGGTCGTGTCCAATCTGACCGGTGCCCTCGTCTCCGACGAGATGGGTTCGGCCGATTTCTGGGTGCGGCACGTTCGTGAGGGCGTGCGGTTCCTGGACGGTGTCCGGGTGCTGGAGGCCGCCGGGGTCACCAAGTACGTCGAGCTCGGGCCCGACGGTGTCCTGTCGGCGCTGGCGCAGGACTGCGTCGCCGCCGAGGGCGCGGTCTTCGTGCCCGTGCTGCGCAAGGGCCGTCCGGAGGCGGAGACCCTCGTCGGCGCCCTCGCGCGGGCCCACGTCCACGGCGTCCGCGTGGACTGGACGGCGTTCTACGCGGGCACCGGCGCCCGCCGCGTCGACCTGCCGACGTACGCCTTCCAGCGCCAGCGCTACTGGATCGAGCCCGGCACCCGCGCCGGGGACGTCACCGCGGCGGGCCTGGAGGAGGCCGCGCACCCGCTCCTCGGTGCAGCCGTCGCCCTCGCCGAATCCGACGGCTTCCTCTTCACCGGACTGCTGTCGGCCGCAGCCCACCCCTGGCTGGCCGACCACGTCGTCATGGGCAGCATCCTGCTGCCCGGTACCGCCTTCGTGGACCTCGCGATCCGTGCCGCCGACCAGTTCGGCTGCGGCCTCGTCGAGGAGCTGACCCTCGAAGCCCCGCTCGTCCTGCCCGAACGGGGCGGCGTACAGCTCCAGATGCACGTGAGCGCCCCCGACGCCGACGGAAGCGGCCGACGCGCCTTCACCGTCTCCTCCCGCGCGAAGGACAGCTCCGCCGACGAACCGTGGACCCGCCACGCCGGCGGCGTCCTGGCCCCCACGGCCGCCCCCGCCCCCGCGCCCCTCGCGGCCGGGCAGTGGCCCCCTGCCGGAGCCGAACCCCTCGCCACGGACGGCCTGTACACCGACCTCGCCGAAGTCGGCATGGGCTACGGCCCGGCCTTCCGCGGCCTCACGGCCGCCTGGCGCCACGGCGACAGCTTCTACGCCGAGGTCGCACTCCCCGAGCAGAACGCCACGGCGGCGCGCGACTTCGGCCTCCACCCCGCCCTGCTCGACGCCGCACTGCACACCCTCGGCCTCGGCGTCCTGGGCGGCACCGAGGGCGAGGGGCGCCTCCCCTTCGCCTGGAGCGGCGTCACCCTCCACGCCGGTGGCGCCGACGCCCTGCGCGTACGCCTCACCCCCAAGGGAGGCGACGGCGTACGGCTGGAGATCGCGGACGCCACGGGCGCGCCCGTCGCGAGCGTCGACTCCCTCGTCCTGCGGGCCGTGTCGGCCGAACAGGTCCGGGCGGCCCGCAGCGCCCACCACGAATCGGTGTTCCGCACCGTCTGGACGGAGCTCGCCCAGCCCGTCGGCACGACCCCGGCGCACGAGGGCCGTTGGGCGGTCCTGGGCATCGAGGCCCCGGCCGCCCTCCACGCCGAAGGGATCGACCGCTACGCGGACCTCGCCGCGCTGGCGGCGGCCGTCGACGCCGGAGCGCCCGTACCGGACGCCGTGTTCGTCGGCTACGGACAGGCCGGCTCGGCCTCGGATGACCCCGCCGCGCCGGAACTCTCCACCGAGGCCCTGCACCGGGCCGCGCACCACGCCCTCGCCCTCGCCCAGACCTGGCTCGGCGACACCCCCTTCGCCGGCGACCGGTTCGCCACCAGCCGTCTGGTCGTCCTGACCCGCGGCGCGGTCGCCGCCATCGACGACACCGAGGCCGCCGACGCGCTCACCGACCCGGTGCACGCCGCCGCCCTCGGCCTGCTGCGCTCCGCCCAGGCCGAAGCCCCCGACCGGCTGCTGCTCGTCGACACCGACGGCACCGCCGCATCCGCCCGCGCGCTGCCCGCCGCCCTCGCCTCGGGAGAGCCGCACCTCGCCGTACGGGCGGGCACCCTGCGTGCCCGGCGCCTCGCCCGAGTCGCCCGGGACACCGCCGACGAACCGACGACCGGCTCCGGCCGGCCCGCGTACGACCCCGGGTCGACCGTACTGATCACCGGCGCGGGCGGACTCCTCGGCGGTCTCGTCGCCCGCCGCCTCGTCGCCCAGCACGGCGTGCGCCATCTGCTCCTCGTCGGCCGCCGCGGCGGAACCACCCCCGAGGCGCAGCAGCTCGCCGCCGAACTCAGCGCCGCGGGAGCCTCGGTGACGTGGGCCGCGTGCGACGTCGCCGACCGCGATGCGCTGGCCGCGCTGCTCGCCTCCGTACCGGCCGAGCACCCCCTCGGCGCGGTCGTCCACACCGCGGGCGTCCTCGACGACGGCGCGATCGGATCCCTCACCCCCGAACGCCTCTCCGCCGTGCTGCGCCCCAAGGCCGACGCCGCCTGGCACCTGCACGAGCTGACCCGGGACCTCGACCTCTCCGCGTTCCTGCTGTTCTCCTCCGTCGGCGGTGTCTTCGGCGGCGCGGGTCAGGGCAACTACGCCGCCGCCAACGTCTTCCTCGACGCCCTCGCCCAGCACCGCCGCTCCCTGGGCCTTCCGGCCACCTCCCTGGCCTGGGCCCTGTGGGCCGACAGCAACGGCATGGCCGGCAGTCTCACCGACGCCGACATCAGCCGCATGACCCGCGCCGGTCTGCCCCCGCTCAGCACCGCTGAGGGCCTCGACCTCTTCGACCTCGCCCACCGGATCGACGAGCCCGCGCCCGCCCTGATGCGCCTCGACCCCGCGGGCCTCCGCGGCCAGGCCCAGGCCGGCACCCTGCCGCCACTGCTCCGCGGCCTCGTACGGGTCCCCGCGCGCCGATCGGCGGGCGGCGCGTCCGCGGCCGCCTCCGGTCTGCGGCAGCACCTGGCCGGTCTCCCGGCCGCCGAACAGGACCGCGCCGTCCTCGACCTCGTACGCAAGCAGGTCGCCGCCGCACTCGGATACCCGAGCGCCGCGTCCGTCGAGCCGGGCCGCTCCTTCAAGGAACTCGGCTTCGACTCCCTCACCGCCGTCGAGCTGCGCAACCTGCTCGGCGAAGCCACCGGCCGCCGCCTGCCCGCCACCCTCGTCTTCGACTACCCGACGGCGACGGCCCTCGCCCAGTACCTGCGCGACGAGCTGATCGGTGACCTGGCCGACGGCGCCGGGAACGGTGCGCCCGGCGCTGGCCGTCCGGCCCCCGGGCCGGGCGCCGCGGGCGCCGACGACGACCCGGTCGTCATCGTCTCGATGGGCTGCCGCCTCCCCGGCGACGTCCGCGGCCCCGACGACCTGTGGCAGCTGCTCGTCGAGGGCCGCGACGGCATCACCGCCTTCCCCGCCGACCGCGGCTGGGACCTCGACTCCCTCTACAGCGACGACCCCGACCGCGAGGGCACCAGCTACGTCCGCGAGGGCGGGTTCCTCCACGAGGCGGCCGACTTCGACGCCGCGTTCTTCGGGATCTCCCCGCGCGAGGCCCTCGCGATGGACCCGCAGCAGCGCCTGCTGCTGGAAACCGCCTGGGAGACCTTCGAACGGGCCGGCATCGACCCGACCGCCCTGCAGGGCAGCCGGACCGGCGTGTTCGTCGGCTCCAACGCCCAGGACTACCTCCAGCTGTGGCTGAACGACGCCGACGGCCTGGAGGGCCACCTCGGCACCGGCAACGCCGCCAGCGTCGTCTCCGGCCGCATCTCCTACACCTTCGGCCTGGAAGGGCCCGCGGTCACCCTCGACACGGCCTGTTCCTCGTCGCTCGTCACCCTGCACCTCGCCGCCCAGGCCCTGCGCCGCGGCGAGTGCTCGATGGCCCTGGCGGGCGCCGTGACGATCATGTCCACGCCCGGAGCGTTCACCGAGTTCAGCCGCCAGCGCGGCCTCGCCCAGAACGGCCGGATCAAGGCCTTCGCCGCGGCCGCCGACGGCACCGTGTGGGCCGAGGGCGTCGGCCTGCTCCTGCTGGAACGGCTCTCCGACGCCCGCCGCAACGGCCACCCGGTCCTCGCCGTCGTCCGCGGCACCGCGATCAACCAGGACGGCGCCAGCAACGGCCTGACCGCCCCCAACGGCCCCTCCCAGCAGCGCGTCATCCGCGAGGCCCTCGCCGACGCCGGTCTGACCGCCGGGGACGTCGACGCGGTCGAGGCACACGGCACCGGCACCAAGCTCGGCGACCCGATCGAAGCGCAGGCGCTGCTGGCCACGTACGGCCAGGACCGCCCCGCCGAACGCCCCCTGCTGCTCGGCTCCGTCAAGTCCAACATCGGGCACACCCAGGCCGTCGCCGGTGTCGCCGGTGTCGTCAAGATGGTCATGGCCCTGCGGCACGGGGTGCTCCCGCAGACCCTGCACGTCGACGAACCCACACCGTTCGTGGACTGGTCCGCCGGTGACATCGAGCTGCTGACCGAGCAGCGGGCCTGGCCGGAGACCGGCCGCCCGCGCCGCGCCGGCATCTCCTCCTTCGGCTACAGCGGCACCAACGCCCACGCCGTCCTCGAACAGGCACCGCGCGAGGACGACGAGGAGACCCGGCCCGAGCCGGCCCCCGCAGGGCACCCCGTACCGGCCGTCCTCCCGTGGCTCGTCTCCGGCCGCACCGCCGACGCACTGCGCGCCCAGGCCGACCGCCTCCGTACGACCGCCGCCGACCTGGTCGCCACCGCCGGAACCCACGGCGCCCTCGACCTCGGCCACACCCTGGCCACGCACCGGGCCGCCCTGGAACACCGCGCGGTCCTTCTCGGCGAGCCCACGGCCCCCGAGACGCTGCTCGCCCGCCTGGAGGCCCTGGCCGCCGGCGAACAGGTCCCGGGCCTGGTACGCGGCTCGGTGGCGGGGGGCGCGCTGGCCTTCCTGTTCACCGGGCAGGGCAGCCAGCGCCTGGGGATGGGGCGTGAGCTGTACGACGCCTTCCCGGTGTTCGCGGCCGCGCTGGACGCGGTGTGCGCGGGAATGAAGCTCGAACTGCCGCTCAAGGAGGTGCTGTTCGGGTCGGATCCGGCTCTGCTGGATCGTACGGAGCACGCGCAGCCCGCGCTGTTCGCGGTCGAGGTGGCGCTGTTCCGGCTCGTGGAGAGCTGGGGCGTGGTCCCGGACTTCCTGTCGGGGCACTCCGTGGGCGAGATCGCTGCAGCGCACGTCGCGGGCGTCTTCTCGCTGGACGACGCGTGTGTGCTGGTGGCGGCTCGTGGCCGGCTGATGCAGGCGCTGCCGGGTGGTGGCGTGATGGTCGCGGTGCAGGCTTCGGAGGACGAGGTCCTGCCGCTGCTGACCGATTGCGTGAGCATCGCGGCCGTCAACGGGCCTCAGTCGGTCGTGATCGCGGGTGACGAGGACGCGGCGCTGGCCGTGGTGGCGTCGTTCGCCGACCGGAAGACCAAGCGGCTGACGGTCAGTCACGCCTTCCACTCGCCGCACATGGACGGGATGCTGGACGACTTCCGTGAGGTGGTGGCGGGGCTGGAGTTTGCCGCTCCGCGGATCCCGGTCGTCTCCAACCTGACCGGTGCGCTGGTCTCGGATGAGATGGGTTCGGTCGAGTTCTGGGTGCGGCACGTCCGGGAGGCGGTTCGCTTCCTCGATGGTGTGCGGGCGCTTGAGGCCGCGGGGGTGACGACGTACGTCGAACTCGGGCCGGACGGTGTGCTGTCGGCGCTGGCTCAGGAGTGCGTGACGGGCGAAGCGACCGCCGGGTTCATGCCGGTGCTGCGTGCCGGTCGGCCGGAGGCGGAGACCACGGTCACCGCTCTGGCCCAGATCCACGTGCGCGGTGTGGCCGTGGACTGGTCCGCCTTCTACGCCGGTACGGGTGCCCGACGGGTGGACCTGCCGACGTACGCCTTCCAGCGCCAGCGCTACTGGCCGGAGAACGCGCTCTCCCACGGCGCGCATACCCCCGCCTTCGCGGTGAACGCGGTGGACGCCCGGTTCTGGGACGCGGTGGAGCGCGGCGATCTCGCCGCCCTGACGTCCGAACTGGAGGTGGGCGACGACGCCGGCTTCAGCGAACTCGTCCCGGCACTGTCCGCATGGCGCCGCCAGGCGGAGCAGCAGTCGGAAGTCGACGGCTGGCGGTACCGGGTGTCGTGGAAGCCGCTGACGGAGGGCACCGCGGGTGCCGGACTGTCGGGTGAGTGGCTGGTGGTGGTACCTGCCGCAGGTGTGGATGACACGGCTGTGGTGGAGGCTCTGGCCGGGCGCGGTGCCGAGGTGCGCCGGGTCGTGGCGGAGCCGGGCATGGACCGTGCTGGGCTGGCCGAGCTGCTGGCTGGTGCTGGTTCGGTGGCTGGTGTGGTGTCGTTGCTGGCGCTGGATGAGGCTGCGGGTGTTGTGCCGACGGCTGGTCTGGTGCAGGCGTTGGGTGATGCCGGGGTTCGGGCGCCGTTGTGGTGCCTGACGCGTGGCGCGGTGAGTGTGGGTCGTTCGGACAAGCTCGTGTCGCCTGTTCAGGCGCAGGTGTGGGGTCTGGGTCGGGTCGCGGCGCTTGAGGCTCCCGAGCGCTGGGGCGGTCTCGTTGACCTGCCTGAGGTGTGGGACGAGCGGGCCATGGGCCGGCTGGTTGCCGTTCTGGGTGGTGTCGAGGACCAGGTGGCGGTGAGGTCGTCTGGGGTCTTCGGTCGTCGTCTGGTGCGTGCTGCCAGGGCTGAGGGTTCCTGGTCGCCGTCCGGGACGGTTCTGGTGACCGGTGGGACCGGTGCGCTGGGTGGCCGGGTCGCTCGTTGGCTCGCTGGTGCGGGTGTTGAGCGTCTGGTGCTGACCAGCCGCCGGGGGCCGGATGCCCCTGGTGTCGCTGAGCTGGTGGCTGAGCTGGGTGTCGATGTGTCCGTCGTTGCTTGTGATGCTTCGGACCGGGAGGCGTTGCGGGAGCTGCTGGCCGCCGAGGCCGACACGCTGACTGGGGTCGTGCACACGGCTGGTGTGCTGGACGACGGGGTCCTGGACGCCCTGACGCCGGAGCGGTTCGAGAGCGTCCTGCGGGCGAAGGCCGTCTCCGCGCTCAACCTGCACGAGCTGACGGTCGAACTCGGCATCGAGCTCGACGCTTTCGTCCTCTTCTCCTCCATGAGCGGCACGATCGGTGCGGCCGGTCAGGCCAACTACGCCGCCGCGAATGCCTACTTGGACGCTTTGGCTGAGCAGCGGCGGGCGGCCGGGCTGGCCGCGACCTCCCTCGCCTGGGGTCCCTGGGCCGAGGGCGGCATGGCCGCCGATGAGGCTCTCGAAGCCCGGATGCGCCGTGGTGGCGTACCGCCCATGAACGCCGATCTCGCGATCACCGCGTTCCGCCAGGCGGTCGGCTCCGACGAAGCGGCCCTGACGATAGCCGACTTCGACTGGGCGGCCTTCGTACCCGGCTTCACCGCCGTGCGCGAGGGTCGGCTGCTCGCCGACCTACCCGAAGTGGAGGCCTTCACCCGGGGCGCGCAGACCGCGGGCGACCGTACCGAGCGGTCGGCCTCGGCGCTCGTCGCGCAGCTCCGGAGGATGGCCGACGGCGATCGGGAGCCGTTCCTCCTCGACCTCGTACGTACGCAGGTCGCCCAGGTCCTGGGGCACTCCGGTGCCGAGGACGTGGAAACCGGACGGGCCTTCCGCGAGATCGGGTTCGACTCGCTCACCGCGGTCGAGCTGCGCAACCGCCTCGGTGCCGCCACCGAGCTGCGCTTCCCGGCCACGCTCGTCTACGACTACCCGACGCCGGTCTCTCTCGCCGCCCACCTGCGCGCCGAACTCCTGGGTACCGAGACCGAGGCGACCAGTGCCGTGGTCGGTGCCGTGGACGACGACCCGATCGCCATCGTCGCCATGAGCTGCCGTTTCCCGGGCGGTGTGCGCACCCCCGAGGACCTGTGGCAGCTGCTGACCTCCGGTACCGACGCGATCTCCGACCTACCGCTGGACCGCGGCTGGGACCTCGACGCCCTGTACGACGCCGACCCCGGTGCCCAGGGCACCTCGTACTCCCGTGGAGGCGGATTCCTCTACGACGCAGCCGACTTCGACGCCGACTTCTTCGGGATCTCCCCGCGCGAGGCCCTCGCCATGGACCCGCAGCAGCGGCTGCTGCTGGAGACCTCCTGGGAGGCGTTCGAACGGGCCGGGATCGACCCCGAGACGCTGCGGGGCAGCAAGGCCGGCGTCTTCGTCGGCACGAACGGCCAGGACTACCTCTCCGTCCTCCTCGAGGAACCAGCCGGTCTTGAGGGCCATTTGGGCACGGGCAACGCCGCCAGCGTGGTGTCCGGCCGACTGTCGTACGTGTTCGGTCTGGAAGGGCCGGCGGTCACGGTCGACACGGCCTGTTCTTCCTCGCTGGTTGCCCTGCACTGGGCGATCCAGGCCCTGCGCAACGGCGAGTGCTCCATGGCGCTGGCCGGTGGCGTCACCGTGATGTCCACCCCGGGTACGTTCATCGAGTTCGCCCGTCAGCGTGGTCTGGCGGAGGACGGCCGGATCAAGGCGTTCGCGGCTGGGGCGGACGGTACGGGCTGGGGTGAGGGTGTCGGCATGCTGCTCGTGGAGCGGCTGTCGGATGCCCGTCGCAACGGGCACCCGGTGCTCGCGGTGGTCCGTGGTTCGGCCGTGAACCAGGACGGTGCGAGCAACGGTCTGACCGCGCCGAACGGTCCTTCGCAGCAGCGGGTGATCCGGGCGGCGCTGGCGAGTGCCGGGCTGTCGGCCGCCGACGTGGACGCGGTGGAGGCCCACGGTACGGGCACGCGGCTCGGCGACCCCATCGAGGCGCAGGCACTGCTGGCGACCTACGGGCAGGAGCGCCCGGACGGCCGGCCGCTGCTCCTCGGCTCCGTGAAGTCCAACATCGGTCACACGCAGGCCGCTGCCGGTGTGGCGGGTGTGATGAAGATGGTGCTGGCGATGCAGCACGGGGTGCTCCCGCAGACCCTGCACGTGGACGAGCCGACCCCGCACGTCGACTGGTCCGCGGGCGAGGTCGAGCTGTTGACCGGGCAGCGGGCCTGGCCGGAGACCGGCCGCCCGCGCCGTGCGGGCATCTCGTCGTTCGGCTTCAGCGGCACCAACGCCCACACCATCATCGAGCAGGCGCCGCAGGCGGCGGTGGAACCGGCCGCCGAGGGCCCGGCCCTGCTGCCGGTGGTCGTCTCGGCGAAGACGGAGCAGGGTCTCCGGGCCCAGGCCGACGGCCTGCGCGCGTGGCTGCTCACCGACCCCGAGCTGCGGATGACGGACGTCGCCAGGACCCTGGCGACGGGCCGATCGGCATTCGAGGAGCGGGCGGCGGTCGTCGCCGCGGACCGGGAGGGTCTGCTCGCCGGTCTCACCGCTCTGGCCGAGGGCGCATCGGCGGCCGGGCTGGTGAAGGGCTCGCCGGTGGGCGGGAAGACCGCCTTCCTGTTCACGGGGCAGGGCAGTCAGCGGTTGGGGATGGGCCGTGAGCTGTATGACGCCTTCCCGGTGTTCGCGCAGGCGCTGGACGCGGTGTCCGCTGGGATGAGCCTCGAACTGCCGCTGAAGGACGTGCTGTTCGGCGGCGATGCGGAGCTGCTGGACCGTACGGAGTACACCCAGCCGGCCCTGTTCGCGGTCGAGGTGGCGCTGTTCCGCCTCGTCGAGTCGTGGGGTGTGCGGCCGGACTTCCTGTCGGGTCATTCGATCGGTGAGATCGCGGCTGCGCATGTGGCGGGTGTGTTCTCGCTGGAGGACGCCTGCACGCTCGTCGCCGCCCGCGGGCGGCTGATGCAGGCGCTGCCGTCGGGCGGTGTGATGGTCGCGGTGCAGGCGTCGGAGGACGAGGTCCTGCCGCTGCTGACCGACCGCGTGAGCATCGCGGCCGTCAACGGCCCTGCGTCGGTCGTGGTGGCGGGTGACGAGGACGCTGTGCTCGCGGTGGTGGAGGCTTTCGCCGACCGCAAGAGCAAGCGGCTCACCGTCAGTCACGCCTTCCACTCCCCGCACATGGACGGGATGCTGGACGCCTTCCGTGAGGTCGTGGCGGGGTTGTCGTTCGCGGCTCCGCGGATTCCGGTCGTCTCCAACCTGACCGGTGCCCTCGTCTCGGACGAGATGGGTTCGGCGGAGTTCTGGGTGCGGCACGTCCGGGAGGCGGTTCGCTTCCTGGACGGCATCCGGGCGCTTGAAGCCGCGGGGGTGACGACCTACCTCGAACTCGGCCCCGACGGCGTGCTGTCCGCTCTGGGCGCGGAGTGCCTCGGCGAGGACGGAGCGGTGTTCGTGCCCCTCGCCCGCAAGGGCCGGCCCGAGCCGGAGACCGTCATGACCGCCCTGGCCCGGAGCCACGTACGCGGCCTCGCAGTTGCCTGGCCTGCGGTGCTCGGGACCGGTGCGGTACGAGTCGACCTGCCGACGTACGCCTTCCAACGCCGGCGGTACTGGCCGGAGGCGGCGCTGGTGCGTCGCAACGAGGTGGACAACCGGTCGGATGTGGATGGCTGGCGGTACCGGGTGTCGTGGAAGCCGCTGACGGACGGCGCTGCTGGTGCCGGGCTGTCGGGTGAGTGGCTGGTCGTCGTGCCTGCCGCAGGTGTGGATGACACGGCTGTGGTGGCGACTCTGGCCGGGCGCGGTGCCGAGGTGCGCCGGGTCGTGGTGGAGCCGGGCATGGACCGTGCTGGGCTGGCCGAGTTGCTGGCTGGTGCTGGTGCTGGTGCTGGTGCTGGTGCTGGTGCTGGTGCGGTGGCTGGTGTGGTGTCGTTGCTGGCGCTGGATGAGACCGGCGGGCTTGTTGCCACCGCTGGTCTGGTGCAGGCCCTGGGTGATGCCGGTCTGGCGGCGCCGCTGTGGTGCCTGACCCGGGGTGCCGTGAGCGTGGGCCGTTCGGACAAGCTCGTGTCGCCTGTTCAGGCGCAGGTGTGGGGTCTGGGTCGGGTCGCGGCGCTTGAGGTTCCCGAGCGCTGGGGCGGTCTCGTTGACCTGCCTGAGGTGTGGGACGAGCGGGCCATGGGCCGGCTGGTTGCCGTTCTGGGTGGTTCCGAGGACCAGGTGGCTGTCCGGTCGTCCGGTGTCTTCGGTCGTCGTCTGGTGCGTGCGCCTCGGGCGGAGGGTTCCTGGTCGCCGTCCGGGACGGTTTTGGTGACCGGTGGGACCGGTGCGCTGGGTGGCCGGGTGGCTCGTTGGCTCGCTGGTGCGGGTGTCGAGCGTCTGGTGCTGACCAGCCGCCGGGGCCCGGATGCTCCGGGTGTGGCTGAGCTGGTGGCTGAGCTGGGTGTCGATGTGTCCGTCGTTGCTTGTGATGCTTCGGACCGGGAGGCTCTGCGGGAGCTGCTCGCCGCCGAGGCCGAAACGCTGACCGCGGTCGTGCACACGGCTGGTGTGCTGGACGACGGTGTGCTGGACGCGCTGACGCCGGAGCGGTTCGAGAGCGTCCTGCGCGCCAAGGCCACCTCCGCACTCAACGTGCACGAGCTGACGGTCGAACTCGGCATCGAGCTCGACGCCTTCGTCCTCTTCTCCTCCGTCACCGGAACCTGGGGCACGGCCGGTCAGGCCAACTACGCCGCCGCCAACGCCTACCTGGACGCCCTCGCCGAGCAGCGGCGGGCGGCCGGGCTGGCCGCGACGTCCATCGCCTGGGGTCCGTGGGCCGAGGGCGGCATGGCCGCCGACCGGGTGCTGGACGCGCGGATGCGCCGCGGTGGCGTACCGCCCATGAACGCCGAGTCTGCCGTCGCCGCCATGGAGCGCGCCCTCGCGGCCCACGACACCGTGGTTTCCGTCGTGGACGTGGACTGGGACCGCTTCGCTCCCGGGTTCACCTCGGTGCGCCCCGGCAACCTCTTCGCCGAACTCCCTGAAGCACGTGCTGTGTTCGTCGCACCGCAGGTCGAGGAGAGCCGGCACGCGCTCGGACGGCAACTGGCGGGCCTCTCCGCCGCCGAGCGGGACCGCCTCCTCCTGGACCTCGTCCGCAAGGAGGTCGCGGCGGTCCTCGGCCACAGCAGTCTGGAAAGCGTGGGTGCGGGGCGGGTGTTCAAGGAACTCGGCTTCGACTCGCTCACCGCGGTCGAGCTGCGCAACCGCCTCGGCGCCGCCACCGAGCTGCGCCTCCCGGCCACGATGATCTACGACTACCCGACCGCCGTGGACCTGGCGGCGTACCTGCGGGGTGAGCTGTTCGGCACCGAAGCCGCGGTGGCCACCTCCGCGCCTGCTCTCGCGGCCACCGACGACGACCCGATCGCGATCGTCGCCATGAGCTGCCGTTTCCCGGGCGGTGTGCGCACCCCCGAGGACCTGTGGCGGCTCCTGGCCACCGGCAGTGACGCCATCGGGGAGTTCCCGGCCGACCGTGGCTGGGACGCCGAGGAACTGTTCGGGCCGCGGTCCGAGCAGGAGGACTCGTACGCCCGCGAAGGCGGATTCCTCTACGACGTGGCCCAGTTCGACCCGGCCTTCTTCGGAATATCCCCGCGCGAGGCCCTCGCCATGGACCCGCAGCAGCGGCTGCTGCTGGAGACCACCTGGGAGGCCTTCGAGCGGGCCGGCATCAACCCGGCGTCGATGCGAGGCACCCAGGCAGGTGTCTTCGTCGGCACGAACGGCCAGGACTACCTGTCGCTCGTGCTGAACTCAGCCGACGGCGGCGACGGCTTCATGAGCACCGGCAACTCCGCCAGTGTCGTCTCGGGCCGCCTCTCCTACGTGTTCGGTCTGGAAGGCCCGGCGGTCACCGTCGACACCGCTTGCTCCGCCTCGCTCGTGGCCCTGCACCTCGCGGTGCAGGCCCTGCGGAACGGCGAATGCTCGATCGCGCTGGCCGGTGGTGTGACCGTGATGTCGACGCCGGGTGCGTTCGTGGAGTTCGCCCGGCAGGGTGGTCTGGCCGCTGACGGTCGGATCAAGGCGTTCGGGGCCGCGGCCGATGGCACCGGCTGGGGTGAGGGCGTTGGCATGCTGCTCGTGGAGCGGCTGTCGGATGCCCGTCGCAACGGGCACCCGGTGCTCGCGGTGGTCCGGGGTTCGGCCGTGAACCAGGACGGTGCGAGCAACGGTCTGACCGCGCCGAACGGTCCTTCGCAGCAGCGGGTGATCCGGGCGGCGCTGGCGAGTGCCGGGCTGTCGGCCGCCGACGTGGACGCCGTGGAGGCACACGGTACGGGTACGAAGCTGGGTGACCCGATCGAGGCGCAGGCCCTGCTGGCGACCTACGGGCAGGAGCGTGAGGACGGCCGTCCGCTGCTCCTCGGCTCCGTGAAGTCGAACATCGGTCACACGCAGGCTGCTGCCGGTGTGGCGGGTGTGATGAAGATGGTGCTGGCGATGCAGCACGGGGTGCTCCCGCAGACCCTGCACGTGGACGAGCCGACCCCGCACGTCGACTGGTCCGCGGGCGAGGTCGAGCTGCTGACCGAGCAGCGGGCCTGGCCCGAGACGGGGCGACCGCGCCGCGCGGGCATCTCGTCCTTCGGTGTGAGCGGTACCAACGCGCACACCATCCTGGAGCAGGCCCCCGAGGCTGCGCCGGCCGAGGAGCCGCAGGACGTCCCCGGCACCTGGCCGTGGATCCTGTCCGGCCGGACCGAGGCCGCCCTGCGCGAGCAGGCGTCCCGGCTGCTGGCCCACCTCTCCGCGGGTGAGGACCTGCGGCCGGTGGACGTCGGCCGCTCGCTGGCCACCGGCCGGGCGGTCCTCGACCACCGCGCCGTGATCGTCGCGGGGGCGCCGGAGGAGTACCGAGAGGCACTGACCGCCCTCGTTGCGGGCGAGTCCGCGCCGGGAGTCGCGCAGGGCGTGGCGAGCGGAGACCGGCAGACGGCGTTCCTGTTCACGGGTCAGGGCAGTCAGCGGCTCGGGATGGGGCGTGAGCTGTACGACGCCTTCCCGGTGTTCGCGGCCGCGCTGGACGCCGTCTGTGCCCGGATGGATCTCGAACTGCCGTTGAAGGACGTTCTGTTCGGCGACGATGCGGCGGTTCTGGATCGTACGGAGTATGCGCAGCCCGCGTTGTTCGCGGTGGAGGTGGCGCTGTTCCGGTTGGTGGAGAGCTGGGGCCTGTCGCCGGACTTCCTCGCCGGTCATTCGGTCGGTGAGATCGCTGCTGCGCATGTGGCGGGTGTGTTCTCGCTGGAGGACGCGTGCTCGCTGGTTTCCGCGCGGGGCCGGTTGATGCAGGCATTGCCGTCGGGCGGTGTGATGATCGCGGTCCAGGCGTCGGAGGACGAGGTCCTGCCGCTGCTGACCGACCGTGTCAGCATCGCGGCCGTCAACGGGCCGCAGTCGGTGGTCGTGGCCGGTGACGAGGACGACGCCCAGGCCGTCGCCGACGCCTTCGCGGCGCAGGGCCGCAAGACCAAGCGGCTCACCGTCAGCCACGCCTTCCACTCCCCGCTCATGGACGGGATGCTGGCCGACTTCCGCAAGGTGGTGGAGGAGCTGACCTTCGCCGCCCCCCGGATCCCGATCGTCTCCAACCTCACCGGCGCGCCGGTCACCGACGAGATGGGCTCGGCCGACTTCTGGGTCCGGCACGTCCGGCAGGGGGTCCGCTTCCTCGACGGCATCCGGGCCCTGGAGGCCGCGGATGTGACGACATACGTCGAACTCGGCCCCGACGGCGTCCTGTCCGCCCTGGCCCAGGACTGCACCACCGCCGAGGACGCCGTCTTCGTGCCCGTCCTGCGCAAGGGTCGCCCCGAGGCTGAGGCAGTGCTCGCCGCGCTCGGCCGGGCCCATGTCCACGGTGTCGCCGTCGACTGGACCGCCCCCTACGCGGAGACCGGCGCCCAGCGCGTCGACCTGCCCACGTACGCCTTCCAGCGCGAGCGCTACTGGGTCGACGCCTTCGCCCCGCTGGAGGACGCCGCCTCCCTCGGCGTCGAGCCGGCCGGCCACCCGCTGCTCGGAGCGGCGGTCGAACTGCCGGACACGGGCGGCTTCCTGTTCACCGGCCGGCTGTCCCGCCGTACGCACCCATGGCTGGCCGAGCACGTCGTGGCCGACTCCGTGGTGGTGCCCGGCGGGGTCCTCGTCGAACTCGCCCTGCGGGCCGCGGAGGAGGCCGGCTGCGACCGGATCGCCGAGCTGACGGCCGAGGCGCCGCTGGTGCTCCCCGACGACGGGGCAGTCCGGCTGCGGGTCACCGTCGGCGGGGCGGACGACGAAGGCCGCCGCACCGTGCACGTGCACAGCCGCTCGGAACAGCCCGGCACGGACACCCCGGAGGCGGGCGCCTGGTCGCGGCACGCCACCGGATTCCTGGCCGACGGGGAGACCGGCGAGAACGACGAGAACGACGAGAACGGCGAGAACGGCGACATCATCGACTCCGCCGACGTCGCCGCCGGTGGCACCGCGTGGCCGCCCGCCGGGGCCGAGGAGGTCGCGACCGAGGACGTGTACGAGCGGCTCATGGCCGCCGGGCTCTACCACGGCCGGGCGCTCAAGGCCCTGGACCGGGTCTGGGTGCGCGGCGACGAGATCTTCGCCCAGGCCCGCCTGGCGGACGAACTCGGCGCCACGGCAGCCGGGTTCGCCCTGCACCCCGCACTGCTCGACACCGTCGGGCAGGCGCTGGGAGCCACCGGCGGTGTCGGCCGGGAGCCGGCCGCCTGGCGCGGGATCCGGCTGCACGCGACCGGAGCGGACGCGCTGCGCCTGCGGATCACGGCCGTCGGCGCGGACACCGTGTCCGTCGCCCTGGCCGACGGGCAGGGCGCGCCCCTCGCCTCCGTCGAAGCCCTCGTGACGCGGGAGATCGACACGGAGCGGTTCGCCGCGGCCCCTGCGGCCGACGGCGTCCACGACTCGCTGTTCCGCCTGGACTGGGTGCGGACGCCGCTCCCGGCCCGCTCCGCGACCGCGGCCCTCGTGGTCGTCGGCGACACCACCGGCAGCATCACCACCGCCCTCACCGCGGCGGCTCCCGTCGCCGCGTACGACGACCTCGCCGCCCTGGACGCAGCCGTCGGCGCCGGACGGCAGCCGCTGCCCGACACCGTGGTCGTACCGCTCCTGACGCCCACCGGGGAAGGGGAAGCCGCCGCCGACCTCGCCCACGAAGTACGGGAAACGACGTACCGTGCTCTCGCGCTGGTGCAGAGCTGGCTGGACAACGGCCGCTTCGCCGGCGCGCGGCTCGCCGTCGTCACCCGCGGTGCGGTGGCGGCCCACGCGGACACCGAACCGGGCGACCTGGCCGGCACCCCGGTGTGGGGGCTGCTGCGCTCCGCGCAGACCGAGCACCCCGACCGGTTCGTGCTCGTCGACCTCGACGACGCCGACCCCTCCGGCCGGGTCCTGGCGGGCGCCCTCACCTCCGGGGAGCCCGAACTGGCCGTGCGCGGCGGGGTGCTGTACGCGCCGCGCCTCGCACGGATCAAGGCGGACCCGGCCCCGGCCGGAGCGGCCCGGATCGACACCGACGGCACCGTCCTGATCACCGGAGCCGGCGGCGGGCTGGCGGGTCTGCTGGCCCGGCACCTGGTCGCCGAGCACGGGGTCCGGCACCTGCTGCTCACCGGCCGCAAGGGAGGCGACACCGAGTCCGCGGCCGAACTCACCGCGCAGCTGGTGGAGTCGGGGGCCGAGGTCACCTGGGCCGCGTGCGACGTGGCCGACCGGAACGCGCTGGCCGCGGTCCTGGCCTCCGTACCGGCCGAGCACCCGCTGACGGCGGTCGTCCACACGGCGGCGGTCCTCGACGACGGCGTCGTGGACCTGCTCACCCCGGAGCGCGTGGACCGGGTCCTGCGGCCCAAGGTCGACGGCGTGCTCCACCTGCACGAGCTGACCCGCGACCTCGACCTGTCGGCGTTCGTCCTGTTCTCCGCGGCAGCCGGCACCCTCGGCGGGGCGGGCCAGGCCAACTACGGCGCGGCGAACGTCTTCCTCGACGCCCTCGCCCGGCACCGGAGGTCCCGCGGTCTCACCGCGCTCTCCCTGGTCTGGGGCATGTGGGCCGAAGAGCGCGGCATGGCGGGCCGCCTCACCGGGGCGGAGCGGGAACGGGCCGCCCGCGGCGGCGTCGCACCGCTGTCGGCGCAGGACGGCCTGGCATTGTTCGACCTCGCCCTCGCCGTACGGGACGAGCCGGTGCTGCTGCCGGTCGCGGTCGACCTCCCGACCCTGCGGGCCCGGGCGGCGGACGGCGGGATCCTCCCCGTCTTCCGGGGCCTGGTCCGCACGCCGGCCCGGCCGCGCCGGGCGGCCGGCCAGGCCGGAACGCCGCACACCACGGCAGCGGAGACGGCGGCGCCCGGCTCCACCGCGGCGGCGGGGGAGACGCTGGCCCAGCGGCTGGCCGAGCTGTCGGCTGCCGAGCGGGAGCGGACCGTGGTGGACCTCGTCCGCGGCCAGGTGGCTGGTGTCCTCGGGTACCGGTCGGCGGAACACGTCGGAGAGGAGCAGGCCTTCAAGGACCTGGGCTTCGACTCGCTGACCGCGGTCGAGCTGCGCAACCGGCTCGGCGCGGCCGCCGGGCTCCGGCTGCCCGCGACGCTGATCTACGACCACCCGACCCCGGCCGCTCTCGCCCGGCACCTGCTGAGTGAGGTCGCACCGGACGGCGCCGCAGGACGGACCGTGTCCGTACTGGAGGAGATCGACCGGCTGGAGAGCGTGTTCTCCTCGCTGGACCCGGCGGAACTGGCCGCCGCGGCCGACGACGACGCGGCTCACGCACGCGTCGCGGTACGCCTCCAGACCCTGCTCGCCCAATGGAACGAAGCCCGCCCGACGGACGCGACCACGGCCGGTGAGATCGAGGACGCGAGCGACGACGAGCTGTTCGCGCTCATCGACAAGAAGTTCGGACAGAGCTGAACCCCAGCCGCCCCCAGGCCGTACCGCCGGAACCCCTGTTCCGGCGGTACGGCCTCCGGCTCTCCGGAATTCCTCAAATATCCTCGGGCTCCCCTGATCCGTCCCGAACGACCCGCCCCGAACTCCCCGAACTCCCCTGAACTGCCTTGAATTCCCTTGAGTCCCTCCACGGTCTCGACCACGCGAATAGGTGAAGCGCCAGTGGCGAACGAAGCAAAGCTCCGCGAATACCTCAAGAAGGTCACGACGGATCTCGACGAGGCGTACGGACGTCTGCGCGACATCGAGAGCCAGTCCCACGAGCCGATTGCCATCACGGCCATGAGCTGCCGCTTTCCCGGAGGCGTCCGCACCCCCGAGGAACTCTGGGAGCTGCTGTCCTCCGGCGGCGACGCCCTCACCGCGTTCCCCGCCGACCGGGGATGGGACCTGGACCACCTCTTCTCCGACGACCCGGACGACCAGGGCACCTCGACCACCCGCGAGGGCGGCTTCCTCACGGGCGCCACCGCCTTCGACGCCGACTTCTTCGGGATCTCCCCGCGCGAGGCGATGGCCATGGACCCGCAGCAGCGCCTGCTGCTGGAGACCGCGTGGGAGGCCTTCGAGCGCGCCGGGATCGACCCGCACGGCCTGCGCGGCAGCCAGTCCGGCGTCTTCGTCGGCATGAACGGCTCCGACTACCTCACCCCGCTGCTGGAAGCGCCCGAGGACTACGCCGGCCACCTCGGTACGGGCAACGCCTCCAGCGTCCTGTCCGGCCGCATCTCCTACACCTTCGGTCTGGAGGGCCCGGCGGTCACCGTCGACACCGCCTGCTCCGCCTCCCTCGTCGCCCTGCACCTCGCCGTGCAGGCGCTGCGGGCCGGGGAGTGCTCGCTCGCCGTCGCGGGCGGTGTGCACGTGATGTCCACCCCCGGACTCTTCGTGGAGTTCACCAAGCAGCGCGGGCTGTCCCGGGACGGCCGCTGCAAGGCCTTCGCGGCAGGAGCCGACGGATTCGGCCCGGCCGAGGGTGTGGGCGTCCTGCTGCTGGAGCGGCTTTCGGACGCCCGCCGCAACGGGCACCCGGTCCTGGCCGTCGTCCGGGGCTCGGCGATCAACCAGGACGGGGCCTCCAACGGTCTGACCGCCCCGAACGGCCCGGCCCAGCAGCGTGTCATCCGCCAGGCCCTGGCCAACGCCCGGCTCTCCGCCGACCAGGTCGACGTGGTCGAGGCGCACGGTACGGGCACCTCGCTGGGCGACCCGATCGAGGCGCAGGCGCTGCTGGCCACGTACGGGCAGGACCGGCCGGCGGAGCGGCCGCTGCTGCTGGGCTCGGTCAAGTCGAACATCGGGCACACCCAGGCCGCGGCCGGTGTGGCCGGTGTGATCAAGATGGTGCTGGCCATGCAGCAGGGCGTGGTCCCGCAGACCCTGCACGTGGACAAGCCGTCGCCCCACGTGGACTGGGAGTCGGGCGCGGTGGCACTGCTCACGGAGCGGACCGCCTGGCCGGAGACGAACCATCCGCGGCGTGCGGGTGTGTCGTCGTTCGGTTTCAGTGGGACGAACGCGCACGTGATCGTGGAGCAGGCTCCGGCGGTCGATGCGGAGGGTGTGTCGGGGGAGCGGGAGCGTTCGGTTCTGCCGGTGGTGCCGGTGGTGCCGTGGGTGCTGTCGGGGAAGAGCGCGGGTGCGTTGCGGGCGCAGGCGGAGCGGCTTTCGGCTGCCGGTGTGGCCGGTGTGGCCGGTGTGGATGCGGTGGATGTGGCGTGGTCGTTGGCGTCGACGCGTGCGGGGCTGGAGCACCGTGCGGTGGTGCTGGGTGACCATGCGGCGGGTGTGGCGGCTGTGGCGTCGGGGTCGCTGGCCGCGGGTGTGGTGACCGGGTCGGTGGTCGGTGGGAAGACGGTGTTCGTGTTCCCGGGTCAGGGCTCGCAGTGGGTGGGCATGGCTGCGGAACTGCTCGATTCCTCGCCGGTGTTTGCTGCCCGAGTGGATGAGTGTGCGAAGGCGCTGGAGCCCTTCACCGACTGGTCGTTGGTTGAGGTCCTCCGGGGTGCCGAGCATGCCCCTTCTCTGGACCGGGTGGATGTGGTGCAGCCGGCGCTGTTCGCGGTGATGGTGTCGCTTGCGGAGGTGTGGCGTTCGGTTGGTGTCCGTCCGGGTGCGGTGATCGGTCACTCGCAGGGCGAGATCGCGGCAGCGTGTGTGGCGGGGATCTTGTCGCTGGAGGACGCGGCCCGTGTGGTGGCGTTGCGTAGTCAGGCGATCGGTCGGGTGCTGGCGGGGCTGGGTGGCATGGTGTCCGTGCCGCTGCCGGCTGCTGAGGTCCGGGAGCGCATCGCGCCTTGGGGTGAGGCACGGATTTCCGTTGCCGCCGTCAACGGTCCCTCCTCGGTGGTCGTCTCCGGCGAAGTCCAGGCCCTGGAGGAGCTGCTCGCTTCCTGTGAGGCGGACGGCATCCGGGCCAGGCGGATCGCGGTGGACTACGCGTCGCATTCCGCGCAGGTGGACCTGCTGCGGGAGGAGCTGTCCGAGCTGCTGGCTTCGGTCGGCCCGCGCGAGGCGGAGGTGCCGTTCTTGTCGACGGTGACGGGGGAGTGGGTCAAGGGGCCGGAGCTGGATGCCGGTTACTGGTTCCGCAACCTGCGCCAGACCGTCGAACTGGAGCAGGCCACCCGCACCCTCCTGGACCGGGGCTTCGGTGTTTTCGTCGAGTCGAGCCCGCACCCGGTGCTGACCGTCGGTATGCAGGAGACCGTGGAGGACAGCGGTCGCGAGGCGGCCGTCCTCGGGTCGCTGCGCCGCAACGAGGGCGGTCTGGACCGGTTCTGGCTCTCGCTCGGTGAGGCGTATGTCCGTGGTGTTGCTGTGGACTGGGAGGCGGTGTTCGCGGGGACGGGGGCCCGTCGGGTCGACCTGCCCACCTACGCCTTCCAGGCGCAGCTGTTCTGGCCCGAGGCGGCCCCCGTCGAGCCGGCGGCCCTCCCTGCGGAGAGCGCGGTCGACACCCGCTTCTGGGACGCCGTCGAACGCGAGGACCTCGCCGCCCTGGCCGGGGCCCTGGCCTTCGACACCCCCGACGCCATCCAGTCGCTCGGCACGGTCCTGCCCGGCCTCTCCTCCTGGCGGCGCCAGAGCCGGGAGCACTCCACCGTCGACGGGTGGCGCTACCGCGTCGCCTGGAAGCCTTCCGCCGACCCGGCAGAGGCCACGCTCTCGGGTGTCTGGCTGGTCGTCGTGCCCGAGGACCTCACCGGCCCGGCCGGGGACACCGCAGCCGCCGTCCTGCGTACCCTCGCCGACCGCGGCGCGGAGGTCCGTACGCTCACCGTCGCCGCCCACGCCACCGGCCGCGAGGCCTTGAAGGCCGCCCTCGACGGCACGGAGGACCCCGCCGGGGTCCTGTCCCTCCTCGCCCTTGGAGCCGAGGGGGCCTTCGCCGCAGGGCTCGCGCTGTCCCAGGCGCTCGGTGACGCGGGCGTGGCCGCCCCGCTGTGGTGCCTCACCCGGGGCGCGGTGGCCGCCGGGCGGGCAGACCGGGTCACGGATCCGGAGCAGGCCCTGATCTGGGGCCTGGGCCGGGTCGCCTCCATGGAGCAGGGGGGCCGTTGGGGTGGTCTGATCGACCTGCCGGAGCAGGCCGACGACCGGGCCCTCGCCCGGCTCGCCGGGGTCCTGGCCGGTGACGGGGCCGAGGACCAGGTCGCCGTACGTGCCTCGGGCATGTTCGTACGTCGTCTCGTACGGGCCCGGCTCGCGGAGACGGCCCCGGTACGTGAGTGGCGGCCGGCCGGCACCACCCTGGTGACCGGCGGCACCGGCGCGCTCGGCGCGCACGTCGCCCGCTGGCTGGCGGGCAACGGCGCCGAGCACCTGGTCCTGACCAGCCGCCGCGGCCCCGATGCCCCCGGCGCGGCCGAACTCCGCGAGGAACTCGCCGCGCTCGGCACCGAGGTCACCCTCGCCGCCTGCGACGTCGCCGACCGCGACGCCCTCGCCGCACTCCTCACCGACATCCCCGCCGACCGGCCGCTGACCGCCGTCGTGCACACCGCCGCCGTCCTCGACGACGGCGTCATCGAGGCCCTCACACCCGACCAGGTCGAGCGCGTCCTGCGGGTCAAGGTGGACGCCACGCTCCACCTGCACGAGCTGACCCGTGACCTCGACCTGTCGGCGTTCGTCCTCTTCTCCTCCTTCGCCGCCACCTTCGGCGCACCCGGCCAGGGCAACCAGGCCCCGGGCAACGCCTTCCTGGACGCCTTCGCCGAGTACCGGCGCGCCGCCGGGCTGCCCGCGACCTCCCTCGCCTGGGGTCCATGGGGCAGTGCCGACGGGGACGACAGCGAGGCGGGCGACCGCATGCGCCGTCACGGCATCCTGGCGATGTCGCCCGAGCGGACCCTGGCCTCGCTCCAGCACGCGCTGGACCGCGACGAGACCACCCTGACCGTCGTCGACATGGACTGGAAGCGGTTCACGCTCGCCTTCACCGCCGACCGGGCGCGGCCCCTGCTCCTGGAACTGCCGGAGGCCCGCCGCGCCATCGAGAGCGCGGAGCGGGAGTCCGCCGAGGACCTGGCCGGGGGAGTGCCGCTCACCCAGCAGCTCGCCGGGCTGCCCGAGGTCGAGCAGCAGCGCCTGCTGCTCGACCTGGTCCGTACCGCCGTGGCTGCCGTCCTGGGCCACGCCGACCTGACCTCCGTCGAGGCGGGCCGGGCCTTCAAGGAACTGGGCTTCGACTCCCTCACCTCCGTGGAGCTGCGCAACCGGCTCGGCGCGGTGAGCGGGCTCAAACTGCCGGCCAGCCTCGTCTTCGACCACCCCACCCCGGCCGCTGTCGCCGCCTACCTGCGCGCCGGGATCGTGCCCGACGCGGCGGTGGGCGGGGCACCGCTGCTGGAGGAGATCGACAAGCTGGAGGCGGTGCTGGCCCGGGGGACCGGGGACAACGTCGTACGGGCCCGGGTGACGATGCGGCTGCAGGCGCTGCTGGCGAAGTGGAACGAGAGCGAGGACCCGGCCGGTGCGCAGGCCGCCGAGGGCACGGGCCCGGCCACGAACACGCCCGCGGCGGCGGCCGACGCCAGCGACGAGGAACTCTTCGCACTCATCAACGAAGGCCTCGGCCGTTATTGACGGCTTGCCGATTATTGGTGAAGATGGCCCGCCCCCTGTGAATTGACCAGGGAAAACCGCCCCCTGCACACCCCCTCACCCAGGGGTGCGTAGGGGGCGGTTAGGGGTTGTAGGAGAGATTGAGCGGCAAATAGCCTGCCGCTGAGCAGTCGCTTCGCCCGACGTGCGAATCGACGCCTTTCCCGATGACATTCCTCGGCTCCGCGACATGGTTTTCCGATGCCGTCTGCTGCAAATGGGTGGTTGCGTTAAATGGCGAATGAAGAGACGCTCCGGGACTACCTGAAGCTGGCGACGGCAGATCTGCAGCAGACGCGGCAGCGGCTCCGTGAGATCGAGGCGCGGAACCAGGACCCCATCGCGATCGTGGGCATGGGCTGCCGCTACCCCGGTGGTGCGACCTCCCCCGAGGAGCTGTGGCAGCTCGTCGTGGACGGCGTCGACGCGATCACCGGATTCCCCGCCGAGCGCGGCTGGGACATGGAGACGGTCTACCACCCCGACCCGGACCACCCGGGTACGAGCTACGCCAACCAGGGCGGCTTCGTCCAGGACTTCGCCCGGTTCGACCCCTCACTCTTCGGGATCTCCCCGCGCGAGGCCCTCGCGATGGACCCGCAGCAGCGGCTGCTGCTGGAGACGTCCTGGGAGGCCTTCGAGCGCGCCGGGATCGACCCGACCTCGATGCGCGGCAAGCAGGTCGGCGTCTTCGTCGGCACCAGCAACCACGACTACCTGACGGCGCTGCTGAGCTCCTCCGAGAACGTGGAGGGCTACCTCGGCACCGGCAACGCGGCGAGCGTCGCCTCCGGTCGCCTCTCCTACACCTTCGGCCTCGAAGGCCCCGCCGTCACCGTCGACACCGCCTGCTCCTCCTCCCTCGTCGCCCTGCACCTCGCCGTGCAGGCGCTGCGCAACGGCGAGTGCTCCCTGGCCCTCGCCGGCGGCGCCACCCTGATGTCGGCGCCGGGTACGTTCATCGACTACAGCAAGCAGCGCGGCCTCGCCACCGACGGCCGTTGCAAGGCCTTCTCCCCGGACGCGGACGGCTTCAGCCTCGCCGAGGGCGTCGGTGTCCTGCTCGTCGAGCGCCTCACCGACGCGCGCCGCAAGGGCCACCACGTCCTCGCCGTCATCCGCGGCACCGCCGTCAACCAGGACGGCGCGAGCAACGGTCTGACCGCCCCGAACGGCCCCTCGCAGCAGCGCGTCATCCTCCAGGCGCTGTCCAACGCCCGCCTCACCCCCGACCAGGTCGACGCCGTCGAGGCGCACGGCACGGGCACCGGTCTCGGCGACCCCATCGAAGCGCAGGCGATCATCGCCACGTACGGGCAGGGCCGCCCCGAGGGGCGGCCGCTGTGGCTGGGCTCCCTCAAGACCAACATCGGCCACGCGCAGGCCGCCGCCGGTGTCGCCGGTGTCATCAAGAGCGTCATGGCGATGCGCAACGGCGTGCTGCCGAAGACCCTGCACGTCACCGAGCCGACCCCGCACGTCGACTGGTCGGCGGGCGACGTGTCCCTGCTCACCGAGGCGCGGCCGTGGCCGCTCCACGACGGGCCGCGCCGCATCGGCGTCTCGTCCTTCGGCATGAGCGGCACCAACGCACACGTCATCCTGGAGAGCGCCGAGGACCCCGCCGGAGCGGACCGGCAGGACGGCGACCGTCCGGCCGCCGCGGAGCGGGGCGCCCCGGCCGACGCCCCGGCCGGCGTCCTGCCCGTCGTCCTGCCCGTCGTCCTGTCCGGCAAGACGGAGGGCGCCCTGCGGGCGCAGGCCGCCGCGCTGCACGCCCACCTCACCGCCCGCCCCGGCCTCGGCCCGGCGGACGTCGCGCACGCCCAGGCGCTCACCCGGTCCGCCCTCGACCGCCGTGCCGCGGTCGTCGCGCAGGACCGCGCCGAGCTCCTCGCCGGCCTCGCCGCGCTGGCCGCGGGTACCCCGTCGGCCGACGTGGTCGAGGGGAGCGCCACGGAGGGCAAGCTCGCGTTCCTCTTCACCGGTCAGGGCAGTCAGCGGCTCGGGATGGGGCGTGAGCTGTACGACGCCTATCCGGTGTTCGCGGCGGCGCTGGACGCCGTCTGTGCCCGGATGGATCTCGAACTGCCGTTGAAGGACGTTCTGTTCGGCGACGATGCGGCCGTACTGGATCGTACGGAGTATGCGCAGCCCGCGTTGTTCGCGGTGGAGGTGGCGCTGTTCCGGCTGGTGGAGAGCTGGGGCCTGTCGCCGGACTTCCTCGCCGGTCATTCCGTCGGTGAGATCGCGGCTGCGCATGTGGCGGGTGTGTTCTCGCTGGAGGACGCGTGCTCGCTGGTTTCCGCGCGGGGCCGGTTGATGCAGGCACTGCCGTCGGGTGGTGTGATGGTCGCGGTGCAGGCGTCGGAGGACGAGGTCCTGCCGCTGCTGACCGACCGCGTGAGCATCGCCGCGGTCAACGGGCCGACCTCGGTCGTGATCGCGGGTGACGAGGACGCCGCGCTGGCCGTGGTGGCGGCGTTCGCCGACCGCAAGACCAAGCGGCTCACCGTCAGCCACGCATTCCACTCCCCGCACATGGACGGCATGCTCGACGCCTTCCGCAAGGTCGCCGAGGAACTCACCTACGACGCCCCCCGGATCCCGGTCGTCTCCAATCTCACCGGAGCCCTCGTCACCGACGAGATGGGCTCCGCCGACTTCTGGGTCCGCCACGTCCGCGAAGCCGTCCGCTTCCTCGACGGCATCCGCTGGCTGGAGAGCCGCGGCGTCACCGCCTATGTCGAACTCGGCCCCGACGGCGTCCTGTCCGCCCTCGGCCAGGACTGCCAGACCGCCAACGGCCCCCGCGCCGCCGCCTTCCTGCCCGCACTGCGCACCGGCCGACCCGAGAGCCGCACCCTGACCGCCGCCGTCGCCGGTGCCCACGTCCGCGGACTGTCCCCGGACTGGGCCACCCGCTTCGCCGCCACCGGCACCGGCCACGTCGAGCTGCCGACGTACGCCTTCCAGCGCGACCTGTACTGGCCCCGCGACCCCTTCACCGACCTCACCGGACCCGCCGACGGACGTGAACTCGGCCTGACCGACGCCAAGTTCTGGGAGGTCGTCGACAGCGAGGACCTGGCCGCCTTCGCCGACACCCTCGGCGTCGACGGCGACGAACCCCTCAGCGGCGTCCTGCCCGCCCTGTCCGCATGGCACCGCCGGCACCGCGACCGCGACACCGTCACCGGCTGGCGCTACCGCGTCACCTGGACACCGCTCACCGACACCGCGCCCGCGCCCCTCGCCGGGCACTGGCTCCTCGCGGTGCCCGCCGCGTACGCCGACGCCCCCTGGACCCTGGCCGCCACCCGCGCCCTGACCGCCCGCGGGGTCACCGTCACCCCCCTCACCGTCGACGCCACCACCGACGACCGGGCCGCCCTGGCCCGGCACCTCACCGCAGCCCTGGAGACGGCGCCCGACGCGCCCGCCGGCGTGCTGTCGCTGCTCGGCCTCGACGAGCGCCCGCACCCCGAGGACGCCGCGCTGCCCGCCGGGCTCGCCGCCACGCTCGCCCTCGTCCAGGCCCTGGGCGACGCGGGGGTGGACGCCCCGCTCTGGGCCGCCACCCAGGGCGCGGTCGCCACCGGCCGCTCCGACCGGCTCACCAGCACCGCCCAGGCCGCCCTCTGGGGCTTCGGCCGGACCGCCGCCCTCGAACTGCCCGCACGCTGGGGCGGCCTCGTCGACCTGCCCCCGACCCCCGACGAGCGCGCCACCGGCCGCCTCGCCGACGTCCTGGGCGGACTCGGCACCGAGGACCACGTCGCCGTACGAGCCAGCGGCGTCTTCGTCCGCCGCCTGGCCCGCGCCCCCCGGGACCACGCCTCCGCCGCCGCTTGGACCACCTCCGGCACCGCCCTCGTCACCGGCGGCACCGGAGCCCTCGGCGGGCACGTGGCCCGCTGGCTCGCCCGCTCCGGCGCCGCGCACCTGCTGCTGGTCGGCAGGCGCGGCCCCGATGCCGAGGGAGCCGCCGAACTCGCTGCGGAACTGCGCGAGATGGGCGCCGAGGTCACCCTCGCCGCCTGCGACGTATCCGACCGCGACGCCATGACCCGGCTCCTCGCCACCGTCCCCGCCGAACTGCCGCTGACCACCGTCGTCCATGCCGCCGGTGTCCTCGACGACGGCGTCCTCGACGCCCAGACCCCGCAGCGCCTGGCGGGCGTCCTGAGGCCCAAGGCCCACGGCGCCCAGGTCCTGCACGAGCTGACCCGCGACCTGGACCTGACCGCTTTCGTCCTGTTCTCCTCCGTCGCCGCCGCATTCGGTGCCGCCGGACAGGCCAACTACGCCGCCGCGAACGCCCACCTGGACGCCCTCGCCGAGCAGCGCCGAGCCGATGGCCTGCCCGCCACCGTGATCTCCTGGGGCGCCTGGGCCGACGGCGGCATGGCCACCGACGAACTCGTCGCCGAGCGCCTGCGCTCCGCCGGACTCCCGGCCCTCGCCCCCGAACTCGCCCTGTCCGCGATGAACACGGCGCTGGCACTCGACGAGACCTCCTCCGTCGTCGCCGACATCGACTGGGCCCGCCTCGCGCCCGGCCTCACCGCCGTCCGCCCCTGCCCGCTGATCGCGGCACTCCCCGAGGCCGTCCAGGCCCTCGCCGCCGCGAGCCGGTCCGCCGACGCCCCGGCCGAGGCCGCCGACAGCCTCGCCCGGCGGATCACCAAGGCGCCGGCCGACGAACGAGACGCCCTCGCGCTGGAGTTCGTCCGTACGCAGATCGCCGCCGTCCTCGGCTACCCTGGTCCCGAGTCCGTCGACCCGGCCATCGCCTTCCGGGACCTCGGCTTCGACTCCCTGACCGCGGTGGAGATCCGCAACCTCCTCACCGCCCGGACCGGGCTGCGCCTGCCCGCCACCCTGATCTTCGACTACCCCAACTCCCTGGCCCTGGCCGCCTTCCTCCAGGGCGAACTGCTCGGCGCACACCCCGCCGACCCGGCGGGCGCCACCACGACCGGGCCGGGCACCGGGACGGATGACGACCCCATCGCGATCGTCGCGATGAGCTGCCGCTTCCCCGGCGGCGTCCGCACCCCCGAGGAACTGTGGGAGCTGCTCGCCGAAGGCCGCGACGCGATTTCCGGCTTCCCCACCGACCGCGGCTGGGACCTCGACGGGCTGTACGACCCGGAGTCCCTCGCCGAGAACACCACCTATGTCCGCGAGGGAGGGTTCCTCGCCGACGCGGCCACGTTCGACCCCGCTTTCTTCGGGATCTCCCCGCGCGAGGCCCTGGCCATGGACCCGCAGCAGCGCCTGCTGCTGGAGACCTCCTGGGAGGCCTTCGAACGGGCCGGCATCGACCCCGCCGCCGTGCGCGGCGAGCGCATCGGCGTCTTCACCGGCACCAACGGCCAGGACTACCTCGACGTCATCCTCGCCGCCCCCGACGGCACCGAGGGCTTCCTCGGCACCGGCAACGCCGCGAGCGTCGTCTCCGGCCGCGTCAGCTACGTCCTCGGCCTGGAAGGCCCCGCCGTCACCGTCGACACGGCCTGCTCCTCGTCGCTCGTCGCCCTGCACTGGGCCATCCAGGCCCTGCGGGCCGGTGAGTGCACGATGGCCCTGGCCGGTGGTGTGACCGTCATGTCCACCCCCGCCTCCTTCATCGACTTCAGCCGCCAGCGGGGCCTCGCCGAGGACGGCCGGATCAAGGCCTTCGCGGCCGCCGCCGACGGCACCGGCTGGGGCGAGGGCCTCGGCATGCTCCTCGTCGAACGGCTCTCCGACGCCCGCCGCCACGGTCACCCCGTCCTCGCACTGGTCCGCGGCTCCGCCGTCAACCAGGACGGCGCGAGCAACGGCCTGACCGCCCCCAACGGCCCCGCCCAGCAGCGCGTCATCCGTCAGGCCCTCGCGAGCGCGGGCCTGGCCACCGCCGACGTGGACGCCGTCGAGGCCCACGGCACCGGCACGAAGCTCGGCGACCCCATCGAAGCCCAGGCGCTGCTGGCCACGTACGGACAGGACCGTCCGGAGGGCCGGCCGCTGTGGCTCGGCTCCGTCAAGTCGAACCTCGGCCACACCCAGGCGGCCGCCGGTGTCGCGGGCGTCATCAAGATGGTCCTGGCCATGCAGCACGGGATCCTGCCCCCGACACTGCACGTCGACGAAGCGACCCCGCACGTCGACTGGACGGCCGGTGACGTCGCCCTGCTGACCGGTGCCGTCGCCTGGCCGGAGACCGGCCGGCCGCGCCGCGCGGGAATCTCGTCTTTCGGCATCAGCGGCACCAACGCCCACACCATCATCGAGCAGGCCCCTGAGGCCGCTTCCCCGGCCCTCGTCCCGCCCGCGCCCGAGCCCGAGTCGGCGCCGGACGCCCCGCTGCCGTGGCTGCTGTCCGGCAAGAGCCGCGATGCCCTGCGCGACCAGGCCCGCCGCCTGCACGAGCACGCCGTCCGCCACCCCGCAGCGAGCGCAGCCGACCTCGGGTTCTCCCTGGCCGTGGGCCGCTCCGCCTTCGAGCACCGCGCAGCCGTGGTGGCTGCGGACCGCGCCGGGCTCCTCTCGGCCCTGGAGACGCTGGCGGAGGACGGCTCGGCCGCCACGCTCGTGACGGGCTCTCCGACCGCCGGCCGGACCGCGTTCCTGTTCACGGGGCAGGGCAGCCAGCGGCTCGGGACGGGCCGTGAGCTGTACGCCGCCCACCCGGCCTTCTCGGACGCGCTGGACGCGATCTGCGCCCACATGGACGTCGTACTCGAAATGCCCCTGAAGGACGTCCTGTTCGGTGGCGATGCGGCCGTACTGGACCGTACGGAGTATGCGCAGCCCGCGCTGTTCGCGGTCGAGGTGGCGTTGTTCCGGCTGCTGGAGTCATGGGGTGTCAGGCCGGACTTCCTCGCCGGTCACTCGGTCGGTGAGATCGCGGCTGCGCATGTGGCGGGTGTGTTCTCGCTGGAGGATGCCTGCTCGCTGGTTGCTGCGCGTGGTCGGTTGATGCAGGCGCTGCCGGGTGGTGGCGTGATGATCGCCCTCCAGGCGTCGGAGGACGAGGTCCTGCCGCTACTGACCGACCGTGTGAGCATCGCGGCCGTCAACGGGCCTCAGTCGGTCGTGATCGCGGGTGACGAGGATGCGGCGCTGGCTGTGGTGGCGTCGTTCGCCGACCGGAAGACCAAGCGTCTGACGGTCAGTCACGCGTTCCATTCGCCGCGCATGGACGGGATGCTGGACGCCTTCCGTGAGGTCGTGGCGGGGCTGTCGTTCGCGGCTCCGCGGATCCCGGTCGTCTCCAACCTGACCGGTGCGCTCGTCTCCGACGAGATGGGTTCGGCCGATTTCTGGGTGCGGCACGTCCGTGAGGGCGTGCGGTTCCTGGACGGTGTCCGGGCGCTGGAGGCCGCCGGGGTCACCAAGTACGTCGAACTCGGGCCCGACGGTGTCCTGTCGGCGCTGGCGCAGGACTGCGTCGCTGCCGAGGGCGCGGTCTTCGTGCCCGTGCTGCGCAAGGGCCGTCCGGAGGCGGAGGCCCTCACCACCGCCCTCGCGCGGGCCCACGTCCACGGCGTCCGCGTGGACTGGACGGCGTTCTACGCGGGCACCGGCGCCCGCCGCGTCGACCTGCCGACCTACGCCTTCCAGCGCCAGCGCTACTGGCCCGCCCTCTCCTCGTACTACCTCGGGGACGTCGAGGCGATCGGCCTCGACGACACCGCCCACCCGCTCCTCACCGCCGGAGTCGCCCTGCCCGATTCCGACGGCATGGTCTTCGCCGGACGCCTCGCCCTGTCCACCCACCCCTGGCTCGCCGACCACGCCATCCTCGGCAGCGTCCTGCTCCCCGGCACGGCGTTCGTGGAGCTCGCGACCCGCGCCGGTGACCAGCTCGGCTGCGACCACCTCGAAGAACTGACCCTCGAAGCCCCGCTCGTCCTGCCCGAGCGCGGCGGCGTCCAGCTGCGCGTCCGGGTCGGTGCCGACGACGGGACCGGCCGCCGCGCGTTCACCCTGCACTCCCGCGCCGAGGGCGTCGCCGCCGAGGAGCCCTGGACCCGGCACGCCGCCGGCGTCCTCGCCGAGGACGGCCGCCCCGCCACGGACTTCGACCTGACCGCCTGGCCCCCGGCCGGCGCCACCAAGGTCCCGCTCGACGGCCGCTACGACGCCCTCGACAGCATCGGCTTCGCTTACGGACCCACCTTCCGGGGCCTGCGTACGGCCTGGCAGCTCGACGGAGCCGTCTACGCCGAGGTGGCCCTGCCCGACGGCACGGAGGACCAGGCCGGCCGCTTCGGCCTGCACCCCGCACTGCTCGACGCAGCCCTGCACGCCATCGGCCTCGGCGGCCTCGGCGCCGACGACGGCCAGGGGCGACTGCCCTTCGCCTGGTCCGGGGTGTCGCTGTACGCGGGCGGGGCGAGCGCGCTGCGCGTCCGCCTCACCCCCGCCGGAACCGAGGGCGTCCGGCTGGAGATCGCCGACGCCTCCGGCGCGCCCGTCGCGGCCGTCGGGTCGCTCGCACTGCGCCCGGTGACCGCCGACCAGCTGCGGGCCGCCCGCGCCACCTTCCACGAGTCGGTGTTCCGCCAGCAGTGGACCGAGCTCGCCGGACCGACCGCCCCGGACCCGGCGGCCCCGGCCCCGTACGTCCTCCTCGGCAGGACCGAGCCGGGACACGGCGCGGACGGCGACCGGTACGCCGACCTGGCCGCGCTGGCCGCGGCGGCCGACGCGGGGACCGCCGTACCGGAGGAGGTCTTCCTCCACCTCGCCCCGGCACCCGCACCGGTCACCCCGGAAACCGTGCACGGCGTCGCGCACCAGGTGCTGGCGCTGGCACAGGAATGGCTGGCCGACGACCGGTTCGCCGCCGCCCGGCTGGTCGTCGTCACCCGCGGTGCGGTCGCCGCGCTGCCGGGCGAGGACGTGACGGACCTGGCCGGCGCCACCGCCTGGGGTCTGCTGCGGTCCGCCCAGACCGAGAACCCGGGCCGGATCGCCCTCGTCGACGCAGGTCCGGCCGAGGACCACGGCGCGCTGCGCCGCGCGCTCGCCGCCGCGGAGGAGGAGCGCTTCGCCCTGCGCGGGGGCGCCGTCCTCGTCCCGCGCCTCGCCCGCGTCGAGACCGGCCAGGACGGCGACACCGCCTCCGGAGCCGTCGACGGCGCCTCCGGCCGGGCCGCTGCCTTCGGGCCCGAGGGCACCGTGCTGATCACCGGCGCCACCGGTGGGCTCGGCCGGCTCGTGGCCCGGCACCTGACCGCCGTCCACGGGGTCCGCCGTCTGCTCCTCGTCGGCCGCCGCGGCGCCGACGCACCCGGCGCGGCCGAACTGGCAGCCGAACTCGCCGAGTCCGGTGCCACCGCCACCTGGGCCGCCTGCGACGTCGCCGACCGGGACGCACTGGCCGCGCTGCTCGCCGGCATTCCGGCCGACCAACCGCTGACCGCCGTCGTCCACACCGCCGGTGTCCTCGACGACGGCATCGTCTCCTCGCTGACCCCCGAGCGGCTGTCCGCGGTGCTCCGCCCCAAGGTGGACGCCGCCTGGCACCTCCACGAGCTGACCCGCGGCCTGGACCTGTCCGCGTTCGTGCTGTTCTCCTCCACCTCCGGCCTCTTCGGCGGCCCCGGCCAGGCCAACTACGCCGCCGCGAACTCCTTCCTGGACGCCCTCGCCCGGCACCGCCGCGCCCAGGGCCTGCCCGCCACGGCCCTCGCCTGGGGCCTGTGGGCCGCCGCCGAGGGCATGGCGGGCTCCCTCGACGCCGCCGACGTCAACCGGATGCGCCGCGCCGGAATGCCCCCGCTGACGGTCGCCGAGGGCCTGGAGCTGTTCGACACCGCGACCGGCCTCGACGACGCGGCCGTCGCCCTCCTGCGGGTCGACACCGACGCCCTGCGCCCGCAGGCCGCCGCGGGCACCATCGCCCCGCTGCTGCGCGGGCTGGTCCGCGGCGTCGCCCGCCGCTCCGCCGCCGGTGCCGTCACCGCCGGTGCCGAGCCGGAGCTGCGGGCCCGCCTGGCCGGGCTGGCCCCGGCCGAACGGGACCGGGCCCTGCTGGACCTGGTCCGTACGCAGGTCGCGTCCGTCCTCGGCCACGCAGGTCCCGCGGCCGTCGAGTCGGGGCGGGCCTTCAAGGAACTGGGCTTCGACTCGCTCACCGCGGTGGAGCTGCGCAACCGGCTGAACGCCGCCACCGGCCTGCGCCTGCCCGCCACGCTGATCTTCGACTACCCGGACCCGGCCGTCCTCGCCCGTCACCTGCGCACCGAACTGGTCGACGACACCGACCCGGACGCCGCACCGGCCGCCGGCCCGGCCGTCCCCGCCGGTCCCGGTGGCGCCGACGACGACGAGCCCATCGCGATCGTCGCCATGAGCTGCCGCTACCCCGGTGACGTCCGCACCCCCGAGGACCTCTGGGCGCTGCTGACGGCCGGTCACGACGGCATCACCCGGCTGCCCGAGAACCGCGGCTGGGACACCGAGGCCCTCTACCACCCCGACCCGGAGCACCCGGGCACCTCCTACGCCCGAGAGGGCGGATTCCTGCACGACGCCGCCGAGTTCGACGCCGCGTTCTTCGGGATCTCCCCCCGCGAGGCCCTCGCCATGGACCCCCAGCAGCGGCTGCTGCTGGAGACCACCTGGGAGGCCTTCGAACGGGCCGGGATCGCCCCCTCCTCGGTGCGCGGAAGCCGTACGGGCGTCTACGCGGGCGTCATGTACCACGACTACGGTGCCCGCCTGCACGCGGTGCCCGACGGCGTGGAGGGCTACCTCGGCACCGGCAGTTCGAGCAGCATCGTCTCCGGCCGCGTCGCCTACACCTTCGGCCTGGAGGGCCCTGCCGTCACCGTCGACACGGCCTGCTCCTCCTCCCTGGTCGCCCTGCACCTCGCGGCGCAGGCGCTGCGGGCGGGCGAGTGCAGCCTCGCCCTCGCGGGCGGCGTCACCGTGATGTTCACGCCGGGCACCTTCATCGAGTTCAGCCGCCAGCGCGGTCTCGCCGCCGACGGCCGCTGCAAGTCCTTCGCGGCCGCCGCCGACGGCACCGGCTGGGGCGAGGGAGCGGGCATGCTCCTGCTGGAGCGGCTCTCCGACGCCCGCCGCAACGGCCACCCCGTCCTGGCCGTGGTCCGCGGCTCCGCCGTCAACCAGGACGGCGCGAGCAACGGCCTCACCGCCCCCAACGGGCCCTCCCAGCAGCGGGTGATCCGCCAGGCCCTCGCCAACGCCCGCCTGACCGGCGCCGACGTCGACGTCGTCGAGGCCCATGGCACCGGCACCACCCTCGGCGACCCCATCGAAGCCCAGGCGCTGCTGGCCACGTACGGCCGTGACCGCGACGAGGACCGGCCGCTGCTGCTCGGCTCGGTCAAGTCCAACCTCGGCCACACCCAGGCCGCCGCCGGTGTCGCCGGCGTCATCAAGATGGTCATGGCCATGCGCCACGGCGTCGTCCCCAAGACCCTGCACGTCGACGAGCCGACCCCGCACGTCGACTGGTCCGCGGGTGCGGTGTCCCTGCTCACCGAGCAGGCCGCCTGGCCCGACACGGACCGGCCGCGCCGCGCGGGCGTCTCCTCCTTCGGCATCAGCGGCACCAACGCCCACGCCATCATCGAGCAGGCCCCGGACACGCCGGCCCCGGCGGCCCCGGCCCCGGCCCCGGCTGCGGCACAGCCGCCGTACGTCCCGGTCCTGCTGTCCGCACGCGGCCCGGACGCCCTGCGCGCCCAGGCCCGCCGCCTGCACACCCACGTCCGCACCGGCACCGGCACCGGCCCGAGCCCCGCCGACCTCGCCCTCTCCCTGGCCACCACCCGCTCGGCGCTGGAGCAGCGCGCCGCGTTCGTCGCGTCGGACCGTACGGAGCTGCTGCGCGGCCTGGACGCCCTGGCCCGCGGCGAGGACACGGCCGGGCTGGTGCGGGGCACCGCACGCGAGGGCCAGACCGCGTTCCTGTTCACCGGACAGGGCAGCCAGCGGCTCGGCATGGGACGCGAGCTGTACGACACCCAGCCGGCGTTCGCCGCCGCACTCGACGAGGTCTGCGCCGAACTCGACCGACACCTCGAACTCCCGCTCAAGGACGTACTGTTCGGGACCGACGCGGCCCTGCTCGACCGCACCGAGTACACCCAGCCCGCGCTCTTCGCCGTCGAGACGGCCCTGTTCCGGCTGCTGGACGGCTGGGGCCTGCGCCCCGACGTCCTGGCCGGCCACTCCATCGGCGAGATCACCGCAGCGCACGTCGCGGGGGTCCTGTCCCTCCAGGACGCCGCCGAACTGGTCGCCGCGCGCGGCCAGCTGATGCAGCAACTGCCCGGCGGTGGTGCCATGATCGCCGTCCAGGCGTCGGAGGACGAGGTCCTGCCGCTGCTGACCGACCGGGTCGGCATCGCGGCCGTCAACGGGCCGGCGTCGGTGGTCGTGGCCGGTGACGAGGCGGCCGCCCAGGCCGTCGCCGACACCTTCGCGGCCCAGGGCCGCAAGACCAGGCGCCTCACCGTCAGCCACGCCTTCCACTCGCCGCTCATGGACGGCATGCTCGCCGACTTCCGCAAGGTCGCCGAGGGCCTCGTCTACGCCGCCCCCCGCATCCCCGTCGTCTCCCTCCTCACCGGCACCCCGGTCACCGACGAGATGGGCTCCGCCGACTTCTGGGTCCGCCACGTCCGCGAAGCCGTCCGCTTCCTCGACGGCATCCGCGCCCTGGCCGCCACCGGAGTCACGGCCTTCGTCGAACTCGGCCCCGACGGCACCCTGTCCGCCCTCGCCCAGGACTGCCTCGCCGACGCGGCCGACCCGGCGGACCCCGCCGGACCCGCCCTCTGCGTCCCCGTCCTGCGCAAGGACCGGCCCGAGGCGGAAGCCCTCACCACCGCCCTGGCGCTGGCCCACGTCCACGGAGCCACCGTCGACTGGACCGCGTACCACGCGGGCACCGGCGCCCGCCGCGTCGAGCTGCCGACCTACGCCTTCCAACGCAAGCGCTACTGGCTCGACGTCGGCGTCTCCGTCGAGGACGTCCTCGCCGCGGGCCTCGACGCCCCCGGCCACCCGCTCCTCGGCGCCGCCGTCCCGCTGCCCGCCTCCGACGGCCTGGTCCTCACCGGACGCCTGGCCGTTTCCACCCACCCCTGGCTCGCCGACCACACGGTCATGGACACCGTGCTGCTGCCCGGCACCGCCTTCGTCGAACTGGCGCTGCGGGCCGGCGCAGAGGTCGGCTGCGACACCGTCGAGGAACTCGCCATCGAGGCCCCCCTCACCCTCACCGAGCAGGGCGGCGTCCAGCTCCAGCTCGCCGTCGACGCGGCGGACCCCACGGGCCGGCGGACCCTGACCCTGCACTCCCGCCCCGCCGACGCCGGGGCCCAGGAGCCGTGGACGCGGCACGTGACCGGTGTCCTCGCGCCCGCCGCCCCCGCCCGCCCCGCCGACCTGGCCACCTGGCCGCCGGCCGGTGCCGAACCCGTCCCCACCGACGGCTTCTACCCGGCCGCGGCCGCCGCCGGCCTCGGCTACGGCCCCGTCTTCCAGGGCCTGCGCGCCGCCTGGCGCACCGCGGACGCCCTCTACGCCGAGGTCGCCCTCGACGCCGCCCACGCCGCCGACGCCGACGCCTACGGCGTCCACCCGGCCCTCCTCGACGCCGCCCTCCAGGCCATCGGCCTCGGCGTCCCCGGTGGGGCCGACCCCGGCGACGGCGCCCGGCTGCCCTTCGCCTGGACCGGTGTCCGGCTGCACGCAGCCGGAGCGGCCGGCCTGCGCGTCCGGCTCACCCAGGGCGCGTCCGGCGGCATCGCCCTCGACGTCGCCGACTCCACCGGCACCCCCGTCGCCACGGTCGACTCCCTGGTGCTCCGCCCGGTCACCGCCGCCCAGCTCGGCGGCGACCGCGCCGCCGCCCACCACGAGGCCCTCTTCGGCGTCGAATGGGCCCGCCTGCCGCTCGCCGCCGCAGCGGTCCCCGCCGACGAGCGGTGGGCCGTCCTCGGCGAGGACACCACCGGGTTCCGCATCGGCGGCGTCCCCCTCGACACCCACACCGGCCTTGCCGCGCTCCGCGGGGCGCTCGCCGCCGGGGCACCCGCCCCGGACGTCGTCATCGTCCCGCTGACCACCGCCGCGGGCACCGGCGGCCGCGCCGCCACCGCACGCACCGCCGCGCACCAGGCCCTCGCCCTGGTCCAGGAATGGCTGGCCGAGGAACGCCTCGACGCCTCCCGGCTGGTGCTCCTCACCTCCGGCGCGGTGGCCGCCGCACCTGGGGAGCACGTCACCGACCTGCCCCACGCCCCGGTGTGGGGCCTGGTCCGCTCGGCACAGTCCGAGAACCCCGGCCGGTTCGTCCTCGCCGACACCGACGGCAGCGACGCCTCGCTGGGCGCGCTGGCCGCCGCCCTCGCGGGCGACGAGCCGCAGCTCGCCCTGCGGTCCGGCGAGGCACACGCCTTCCGCCTGCGCCGCATCGCCCGCACCGCCACCCCCGACGCCCCGGACACCGACGCCGCGAACGCCGACGCCCCGGAACCCGGCGTCCCGGCGCTCGACACCACGGGCACGGTCCTCGTCACCGGCGCCACCGGCACCCTCGGCAGGCTCTTCGCGCGCCACCTCGCCGACGTCCACGGCGTGCGCAACCTGCTCCTGCTGAGCCGCCGCGGCGACGCGGCACCCGGCGCGGCCGACCTGACGCGCGAGCTGACCGACCGCGGGGCCGACGTCACCTGGGCGGCCTGCGACGCCGCCGACCGCGACGCCCTCGCCGCCGTCCTGGCCGCCGTACCCGCAGACCGGCCGCTGACCGCGGTCGTCCACACGGCCGGTGTCCTCGACGACGGCATCATCGACTCCCTCACGCCCGAACGCCTCGACACCGTCCTGCGGCCCAAGGTCGACGCGGCCTGGAACCTGCACGAGCTGACCGAGGGCCATCCCCTCGCCGCGTTCGTGCTCTTCTCCTCCGTCGCGGGCTCCTTCGGCGCCCCCGGCCAGGGCAACTACGCCGCGGCCAACGCCTTCCTCGACGCCCTGGCCCAGCACCGGGCCGCCCGCGGCCTCACCGCCCGCTCCCTCGCCTGGGGCCTGTGGGCGACCGAGGACGGCATGGCCGGCGCCCTCGACGAGGCCGGCCTGACCCGCATGGCCCGCGCCGGCGTCACCGGGCTCACCCCCGACGAGGGCCTCGCCCTCTTCGACACCTCCCGCACCCTGCACGACGCCGTCCTCGTACCCATGCGCGTCGAGCAGGCCGCCCTGCGCGCCCAGGCAGCCGACGGCACCCTGCCGCCGCTGCTGCGCGGACTCGTCCGCACCCCGGTCCGCCGCGCAGCCGACAGCTCGACCGGCATCCGCACGGGCGCCGCAGCCTCCGCCACCGAACCGGCCGACGCCCTGAAGGACCGCCTCGCGGGCCTCCCGGCCGCCGAACGCGACCAGGCCCTGCGCGAGCTGGTCCGCACCCAGGTCGCCGCGGTCCTCGGCCACGGCACCCCCGACGACGTCGACGCCGGGCGCGGCTTCCTCGACCTGGGCTTCGACTCCCTCACCGCCGTCGACCTGCGCAACCGGCTCACCGCCGCCTCCGGGCTGCGGCTGCCCGTCACGCTGATCTTCGACTACCCGTCCCCCGCGGCCCTCGCCGCGTACATCGGGGAACGGCTCGGCCAGGGCGGCCCCGGCCGCCCTCCGGTCCACGCCGAAATCGACAAGCTCGAATCGGTCCTCTCGACCGTCGCCCCCGACGACGTCGACCGCGCCGGCATCACCGCCCGGCTACGCGATCTCCTGGCGAAGTGGAATGACACGCACAGTGCAGCACCGGACAGCGCCGCCGACGAGCGGGACATCCAGGCGGCCACGGCCGACGAGCTCTTCGACCTCCTCGACGACGAACTCGGCCTGTCCTGACCACAGGGACCGGACCACGACCCAGACCACTTTGACCACCACTTCGACCACCGGGATGGCGTAAAGACATGGTGAACGAGGAGAAGTACCTCGATTACCTCAAGCGGGCGACGGCCGATCTCCGCGAGGCGCGCCGACGGCTGCGCGAGGTGGAGGAACGCGACCAGGAACCGATCGCGGTCGTCGCGATGAGCTGCCGCTACCCCGGCGGCGTCGACACCCCCGAACGCCTCTGGGAGCTCGTCGCCGCCGGTACGGACGCGGTCACCCCCTACCCCGACGACCGGGGCTGGCCCACCGAGGTCCTCTACGACCCCGACCCCGAGAGCGGCATCGAGGCGTACGAGAAGGTCGGCGGATTCCTGCACGACGCCCACCACTTCGACCCCGCCTTCTTCGGGATATCCCCCCGCGAGGCCCTGGCCATGGACCCGCAGCAGCGGCTCCTGCTGGAGACCTCCTGGGAGGCCTTCGAACGCGCCGGGATCGACCCCGCCTCGCTGCGCGGCAGCCGCACCGGCGTCTTCGCGGGCCTCATGTACCACGACTACGCCGCCCGGCTGTTCAGCGTCCCCGAGGAGATCGAGGGCTTCCTCGGCAACGGCAGTTCCGGCAGCATCGCCTCCGGCCGGATCGCCTACACCCTCGGCCTCGAAGGCCCCGCCGTCACCGTCGACACGGCCTGCTCCTCCTCGCTCGTCGCCGTCCACCTCGCCGCGCAGGCCCTGCGCAGCGGCGAGTGCGACCTCGCGCTCGCGGGCGGCGTCACCGTCATGTCCACACCGGGCACGTTCACCGAGTTCAGCCGCCACCGCGGCCTGGCGGGCGACGGCCGCTGCAAGTCCTTCGCGGCCGCCGCCGACGGCACCGGCTGGGGCGAGGGCGCGGGCATGCTCGTCCTCGAACGGCTCTCCGCCGCCCGTGCGGGCGGCCACCCCGTGCTCGCCGTCATCCGCGGCTCCGCCGTCAACCAGGACGGCGCGAGCAGCGGCCTCACCGCCCCCAACGGCCCCTCGCAGCAGCGCGTCATCCGCGACGCCCTCGCCGGAGCCCGGCTTTCGGCCGCCCAGATCGACGTCGTGGAGGCCCACGGCACCGGCACCACCCTCGGCGACCCCGTCGAGGCCCAGGCGCTGCTCGCCGCGTACGGGCAGGACCGGCCGGAGGGCCGGCCGCTGTGGCTCGGCTCCGTGAAGTCCAACCTCGGCCACACCCAGGCCGCCGCAGGCGTCGCCGGCATCATCAAGATGGTCATGGCGATGCGCCACGGCGTCCTGCCCAGGACCCTGCACGTCGACGAACCCACCCCGAACGTCGACTGGACCGAAGGCGCCGTCCGGCTGCTCACCGACACCGTGCCGTGGCCCGAGACCGGCGCACCGCGCCGCGCGGGCGTCTCCTCCTTCGGCATCAGCGGCACCAACGCCCACACCATCATCGAGCAGGCCCCGGCAGAGGCCCCGGCGGACGCGGAGGCGGCTCCGGCCGCGCCGCCGGTGCCCGTGACTCCGCTGTGGAACCTGTCGGCCAGGACACCGGCCGCCCTGCGGGCCCAGGCCGGGAAGCTCCACGCCCACCTGACCGCCCACCCCGGCGCGGACGCCACTGACATCGCCCACTCCCTCACGAGCGGCCGCACCGACTTCGAGCACCGCGCCGTCCTCACGGCCACCGACCGGGCCGGGCTGCTGAGCGGGTTGGAACTGCTCGCACGGACCGGTCCCGAGGAGCACGCACCGGGGGTCACCCGGGGCCGCCCGGTGCCGGGCAAGCTGGCGTTCCTGTTCACGGGGCAGGGCAGCCAGCGCCTGGGGATGGGGCGTGAGCTGTACGACGCCTTCCCGGCGTTCGCGACCGCGCTGGACGCCGTGTGCGCGGGAATGAAGCTCGAACTGCCGCTCAAGGACGTGCTGTTCGGGTCGGATCCGGCTCTGCTGGATCGTACGGAGTATGCGCAGCCCGCGCTGTTCGCGGTGGAGGTGGCGCTGTTCCGGCTGCTGGAGTCGTGGGGTGTCAAGCCGGACTACCTCGCCGGTCACTCCGTCGGTGAGATCGCGGCCGCGCATGTGGCGGGCGTTCTCTCGCTGGAGGACGCGTGCACGCTGGTGGCGGCTCGGGGCCGTCTGATGCAGGCGCTGCCGGGTGGTGGCGTGATGATCGCGGTGCAGGCTTCGGAGGACGAGGTCCTGCCGCTGCTGACCGATCGCGTGAGCATCGCTGCCGTCAACGGCCCGCAGTCGGTCGTGATCGCGGGTGACCAGGACGCGGCGCTGGCCGTGGTGGCGGCGTTCGCCGACCGGAAGACCAAGCGTCTGACGGTCAGTCATGCATTCCACTCGCCGCACATGGACGGCATGCTCGACGCCTTCCGTGAGGTGGCGGAGTCCCTGACGTACGGCGCCCCGCACCTCCCGGTGGTGTCGAACCTGACCGGTGCGCGCGTCACCGACGAGATGGGCTCGGCCGACTTCTGGGTCCGCCACGTCCGCGAAGCCGTCCGCTTCCTCGACGGCATCCGCGCCCTCGCCGCCCGCAACGTCGTCCACTTCCTCGAACTCGGCCCGGACGCCGTCCTGTCGGCCCTCGCCCAGGACTGCCTGGCCACCGACGCCGATGCCGACGACACGGTCGCCTTCGTGCCGCTGCTGCGCGCCGGACGGTCCGAGACCGGGACCCTGACCGGAGCCCTCGCCCGGCTGCACGTCCGCGGCACGCCCGTCGACTGGGCCGCCTACTACGCCCACAGCGGCGCCCGCCGCGTCGACCTGCCCACCTACGCCTTCCAGCGAGAGCCGTTCTGGCTCGACGCCGGACGCCCCCACGGCGACGTCTCCGCCGCGGGCCTGGGCACCGCCGACCACCCCCTGCTGGGCGCGGCCGTCGCCCTCGCCGACCTCGACGGCTTCCTGTACACCGGCCGTCTCGCGCTCGACACCCACCCCTGGCTCGCGGACCACACCGTCATGGGGTCGGCCGTCCTGCCCGGCAGCGCCTTCGTCGAACTGGCCGTCCGGGCGGGCGACCAGGTCGGCTGCGACCTGCTGGAGGAGCTCACCCTCCACGCCCCGCTCGTGCTGCCCCGGCACGGCGGCGTCCAGCTCCAGCTGTGGGTCGGCGCTCCCGACGCCACCGGCCGCCGCGCCCTCGGCGTGCACTCCCGCCCCGAGCCCGCCACCGACGCGGCCGACCCCGCCGAGGCCGAGCGGCCCTGGACCCGGCACGCCGACGGCGTCCTCGCCGTCGGCGCCCCGCAGCCCACGTTCACCGCGGAGACCTGGCCCCCGGCCGGCGCCGTCCCGCTGACCGTCGACGACCTGTACGCGGGACTCGCGGAGGCCGGCCTCCAGTACGGCCCCGCCTTCCAGGGCGTCCGCGCCGCCTGGACGGCCGACGGTGCGACGTACGTCGAGGTCGAGACCGGTACCGGTACCGGTACCGGATCCGGAACCGGTGAACAGGGTGCCGACGCGGCCCTCTTCGGGCTCCACCCGGCACTCCTCGACGCCGCTCTGCACACCATCGGCGCCGCCGGACTCGTCGAGGACACCGGCCACGGCCGGCTCCCGTTCTCCTGGACCGGGGTGGCCCTGCACGCGGTGGGCGCCACCGCCCTCCGCGTGCGGCTCACCCCGGCCGGCCCGGACACCGTCTCCCTGGCCCTGGCCGACGGCACCGGACAGCCCGTCGCCGACATCGCCGCGCTCACCCTGCGCCCGGTCTCGGCCGAGCAGCTGGACACCGGCCGGGGCGGGCTCCACGACTCCCTGTTCGAGGTGGTCTGGCACCCGTCGGCCATCGAGGCCCCGGCCGACGTCGTGGACTCCGCCGACACCGACGTCCTGGTCCTCGACGCGCCGTCCGCCGACACCGCCCTCGACACGGCTCTGGACTCCGGCGCTCCCGCACCCGGTACGGTCCTGGTACGGCTGCCCGCCGCGCCGGAGCCCACCCCCGAGGCCGTCCACGCGGCCACCCACGCCACGCTCCGCCTGCTGCGGCGCTGGCTCTCCGACGAGCGGCTCACCGACAGCCGGCTCGTCCTCCTGACCCGGGGCTCGGTCGCCGTCCGCACCGGCGACCGGGTTCCGGACCCCGTCCACGCGGCCGTCTGGGGGCTGGTGCGCTCCGCGCAGGCCGAGCACCCGGGCCGGTTCGTCCTCGTGGACGCAGACGCAGACGCAGACGCGGACGGCGACACCGACGTCGACGACACCGCGGCCCGCGTCCTGGACGCCGTCGTCGCCACGCAGGAGCCACAGCTCGCCCTGCGCGCCGGCACCGCATACGCCCCCCGCCTGGCCCGGACCGCCCCCGGTTCCGTGGTGGCGGGGGCGGCCGTCCCCTCGTACGACGCCGACGGGACCGTCCTCGTCACCGGGGCCGCGGGCACCCTCGGCCGGCTCGTCGCCCGCCATCTCGTCGCCGAGCGCGGCGTACGCCACCTGCTGCTGCTGAGCCGCCGCGGCGGGACGGCCCCCGGCGCCGCCGACCTGACCCGCGAACTGGCCGGGCTGGGCGCCGAGGTGACCTGGGCGGCCTGCGACGCCGCCGACCGGGAGGCGCTCGCCGCCGCCCTGGCCGCGATCCCCGCGAACCACCCGCTGCGCGGCGTCGTGCACACCGCCGGCGTCCTCGACGACGCCGTGATCGGCTCCCTCACGCCCGAACGCCTCGACGCGGTCCTGCGGCCCAAGGCCGACGCCGCGCTCCACCTCCACGAACTGACCCGGGGCCTGGACCTGTCGGCGTTCGTCCTGTTCTCCTCGGCCGCGGGCGTGTTCGGCGCCCCCGGCCAGGGCAACTACGCCGCCGCGAACTCCTTCCTCGACGCCCTCGCCCAGCACCGCCGGGCCCAGGGTCTCCCGGCCGTCTCGCTGGCCTGGGGCCTGTGGGAGGACACCGGCGGGATGGCGGGCGCCCTGGACCGGGCCGGCCTCGACCGGATGAAGCGCGGCGGCGTGGAAGGACTCACCGCCGCCGAAGGCCTCGCCCTCCTCGACCTCGCCGACACCCTCGCCGCCGCCGACGGCGGCGCGGACCGGGCGCTGCTCGTCCCGATGCGGCTCACCCCGCCCGCTCCCGGGACGGACGTGGCCCCGCTGCTGCGCGGGCTCGTCCGCACGCCCGTACGGCGCGCCGCCGCGGCCCGCCGAGGCGGGCACGCCGGGGCCGGGTCCTCCGCGCTCGAACGGAGCCTCGCCGGCCTCGACGCGGCCGCCCGGGAACGGCTCCTGCTCGACCTCGTCCGCAGCCACGTCGCCGACGTCCTCGGCCACGGCACCCCCGACGCCATCGAGCCCGGACAAGCCTTCAACGAGCTGGGCTTCGACTCCCTCACCGCCGTCGAGCTCCGCAACCGGCTCGGCGCGGCCGTCGGCCGCCGCCTGCCCGCCACCCTGGTCTTCGACTACCCGACCTCCCTCACCCTCGCCCGCCACCTCGCCGCCGAACTCGGCGCGGAGCACGCGGCCCCGGCGCGGACGGCACCCGCCGCCCCCGCGCGCGGCAGGGCCACTGACGACACCGGTGACGACCCGATCGCCATCGTCGCCATGAGCTGCCGCTACCCCGGCGGCGTGACCACCCCCGAGGAGCTCTGGCGGCTGCTGGAGAGCGGCGGCGACGCCATCACCGGCTTCCCCGCCGACCGCGGCTGGGACCTCGCCTCGCTCTACCACCCCGACCCCGACCACGCGGGCACCTCGTACACCCGCCACGGCGGCTTCCTGCACGACGCCGCCGGATTCGACCCCGCCTTCTTCGGGATCAGCCCGCGAGAGGCCGTCGGCACCGATCCGCAGCAGCGGCTGCTCCTGGAGACCACCTGGGAGGCCTTCGAACGGGCCGGCATCGACCCGGCGTCCGTCCGGGGGAGCCGCACCGGCGTCTTCGCCGGTGTCATGTACCACGACTACGCCGCCCTGCTGGAACGCTCGGCCGACGGCGCGGACGGGTCGCTCGGCTCCGGCAGCACGGGCAGCATCGCCTCGGGACGCGTCTCGTACACCTTCGGCCTCGAAGGCCCCGCCGTCACCGTCGACACCGCCTGCTCGTCCTCGCTGGTCGCCCTCCACATGGCGATCCAGGCCCTGCGCGGCCACGAGTGCGACCTGGCCCTGGCCGGCGGTGTCACCGTCATGGCCACCCCGGGCACCTTCATCGGCTTCAGCCGTCAGCGCGGCCTCTCCGCCGACGGCCGCTGCCGGGCCTTCTCGGCCGACGCCGACGGCACCGGCTGGGGCGAGGGCGTGGGCATGCTGCTCGTCGAGCGGCTGTCCGACGCCCGCAGGAACGGCCACCCGGTCCTCGCCGTGGTCCGCGGTTCCGCGATCAATCAGGACGGTGCCAGCAACGGGCTCACCGCCCCGAACGGCCCCTCCCAGCAGCGCGTCATCCGCGCCGCCCTCGAAAGCGCGGGACTCACCACTGCCGACGTCGACGCCGTCGAGGCCCACGGCACCGGCACGACGCTGGGTGACCCGATCGAGGCCCAGGCCCTGCTGGCCACGTACGGGCAGGACCGCCCGGAGGACCGGCCGCTGCTCCTCGGCTCCGTCAAGTCGAACCTCGGGCACACCCAGGCCGCCGCGGGCGTGGCCGGTGTGATGAAGATGGTGCTGGCCATGCAGCACGGGGTGCTGCCCCGGACCCTGCACGCCGAGCAGCCGTCGCCGCACGTGGACTGGTCGGAAGGCTCCGTCAGCCTGTTGACCGAGCCGGTTCCGTGGCCCGAGACGGGCCGCCCCCGCCGCGCCGGTGTGTCGTCCTTCGGCATCAGCGGCACCAACGCCCACACGATCATCGAGCAGGCGCCGCCCGCCGACCCGGCTCCGGACGCCGCCGAGACCGAAACCGCCCCGGGAGCCCTGCCCCTGCCCCTGCCTTTGTCGGGCCGTACGGAGCAGGCCCTCGCCGACCGCGCCCGCGCCCTGAGCGCGTACCTGGCCGCGCACCCGGGCATCAGGCCGGCGGATCTCGCGTACTCCCTGGCCACGACCCGCGCCGCCTTCGACCATCGCGCGGTGGTCCTGGCCCGCGACCTTGAGTCCGCCGCCACCGCACTCGCCGCGCTCGCGGCAGGCAGCACCGCCCCCGGGCTGACCCGCGACACGGTCACGAAGACCGGCCGCACCGCCTTCCTCTTCACCGGCCAGGGCAGCCAGCGGCTCGGGATGGGACGTGAGCTGTACGACGCCTTCCCGGTGTTCGCGCAGGCGCTGGACGCGGTGTCCGCTGGGATGAGCCTCGAACTGCCGCTGAAGGAGGTGCTGTTTGGCGCGGATGCGGCCGTTCTGGACCGTACGGAGTATGCGCAGCCCGCGCTGTTCGCGGTCGAGGTGGCGCTGTTCCGCCTCGTCGAGTCGTGGGGTGTGCGGCCGGACTTCCTGTCGGGTCATTCGATCGGTGAGATCGCTGCTGCGCATGTGGCGGGTGTGTTCTCGCTGGAGGACGCCTGCACGCTCGTCGCGGCTCGTGGTCGTCTGATGCAGGCGCTGCCGTCGGGTGGTGTGATGGTCGCGGTGCAGGCGTCGGAGGACGAGGTCCTGCCGCTGCTGACCGACCGCGTGAGCATCGCGGCCGTCAACGGCCCTGCGTCGGTCGTGGTGGCGGGTGACGAGGACGCTGTGCTCGCGGTGGTGGAGGCTTTCGCCGACCGCAAGAGCAAGCGGCTCACCGTCAGTCATGCGTTCCACTCCCCGCACATGGACGGGATGCTGGACGACTTCCGCCAGGTCGTGGCGGGCCTGGAGTTCGCCGCTCCGCGGATCCCGGTCGTCTCCCACCTGACCGGTGCCCTCGTCTCCGACGAGATGGCGTCGGCCGACTTCTGGGTCCGGCACGTCCGCGAGGGCGTCCGCTTCCTCGACGGCATCCGGGCCCTGGAAGCCGCGGGGGTGACGACCTACCTCGAACTCGGGCCCGACGGCGTCCTGTCGGCCCTCGCCCAGGACTGCACCACCGCCGAGGGCGCCGCCTTCGCCCCGGCGCTCCGCGCCGACCGTCCCGAGGTGGAGACCGTCACCGCCGCCTTCGCCCGGGCCTACGCCCGCGGTGCGGACGCCGACTGGGAGGCACGCTTCGCCGGGACCGGTGCCCGGCGCGTCGACCTGCCGACCTACCCCTTCCAGCGCGACCGGTTCTGGCCCGAGACCGGCGCCCCGCTGCCCGGCGACGCCACCGGCCTCGGTCTCGCGGCCGCCGGGCACCCGCTGCTGGGCGCCGCGGTGTCCCTCGCCGATGCCGACGGGTGCGTCCTCACAGGCCGCCTGTCGCTCCGTACGCACCCTTGGCTCGCCGACCACGCCGTGACGGGATCCGTCCTGGTCCCGGGCACGGCCCTCGTCGAGCTGGCCCTGCACGCCGGTGACCGGGTCGGTGCCCCGGCCCTGGAGGAACTGACCCTCCAGGCGCCGCTGGTGCTGTCCGACCCCGACGCGGCCGTCCAGATCCAGGTCACCGTCGGAGCCCCGGACCCCTCGGGCCGTCGTACCGTCGCCGTGCACTCCCGGTCCGCGGACGCCGACACCGGCGCCGACGAGCCGTGGCAGCGCCACGCCGCCGGGCTGCTCGCGGACGAGGTGCGCGCCGCCACCGCCGACCTCGGCGCCTGGCCGCCTGCCGACGCGACCCCCGTCCCCGTGGACGACGCGTACGAACTCCTCGACGCCTCCGGACTCCACTACGGCCCCGTGTTCCGCGGACTGCGGGCAGCCTGGCGGCGCGACGGCGAGCTGTTCGCCGAACTCGCCCTCGCCGGGCGCGCGCAGGCGGACGCCGAGGCCTTCGGGCTCCATCCGGCGCTGCTCGACTCCGCGCTCCACGCCCTGGCTCTGGACGCGTCCCTGACCGCGGGCCCGGACTCCGACACCGCGGACGGCGCCCGGCTGCCGTTCGCGTGGACCGGCGTACGCCTGCACGCCGCGGGCGCGGCCGCCGCGCGGGTCCGCCTCGCCGCCGCGGGCCACGGCGCGGTCTCGCTCGAACTGGCCGACCCCGCGGGCCACCCGCTCGCCTCGGTGGACTCGCTGGCCCTGCGGGCGATCTCGCCCGAGCAGCTGGGCGCGGTCGGCCGGGACGGACGCCCGGACTCCCTCTTCCGTGTCGACTGGACGGCCCCGTCCACCGACCGGACGGCGGTGGCCGCGGCCGCCGCGGCCGACGGCCTGGTCGTCACCGACCTGCGTACGGGCGGCCGCGCGGCCGTGCCGGAAGCCGTACACGCCGAAACGGCCCGGGTCCTGGGCCTGGTGCAGGACCGGCTGTCGGACCCGTCCGCGGACGGACGCCTGGTGTTCGTGACGCGCGGCGCGGTGGAGGCCGTGCCCGGAGAAGGCGTCCACGACCCGGTCCGTGCCGCGGTGTGGGGCCTGGTGCGGTCCGCGCAGTCGGAGAACCCCGGCCGCTTCGTCCTCGTCGACGTCGACGTCGACGAGGAGCCGGCGGGCGCGCTCGCGGTCGCCCTGGCCACGGGTGAACCCGAAGTGGCGGTGCGGGGAGGCTCGGCGCTGGTGCCGAGGCTGGTCCGCGCCACCCTGCGCCCGGGCGAGTCCGCGGAGACGGCCGCCCGTTGGGACACCCCCGGCACCGTACTGGTCACCGGCGCGAGCGGTTCGCTCGGCGCGCTGTTCGCCCGCCACCTGGTCACCGAGCACGGCGTACGCCGCCTGCTGCTGGTCAGCCGTCGGGGTGAAGCCCCGCAGCTGTCGGCGGAGTTGACGGGTCTGGGGGCCGAGGTGACCTGGGCGGCGTGCGACGTCGCCGACCGTGAGGCCCTGGCCGCCGTCCTGGCCGGGATACCGGCGGAGCATCCGCTGACCGCGGTCGTGCACACGGCCGGTGTCCTCGACGACGGCGTGATCGGATCCCTGACCGCCGAACGGCTGTCGGCGGTGCTGCGCCCGAAGGTGGACGCGGCCTGGAACCTCCACGAGCTGACCCAGGACATCGACCTCACCGCGTTCGTCCTGTTCTCCTCCGCGGCCGGTGTCTTCGGCAACGCCGGACAGGCCAACTACGCCGCGGGCAACGCCTTCCTGGACGCCCTGGCAGCCCACCGCCGGGCCCAGGGCCGGCCGGCGACCTCCCTGGCCTGGGGCCTGTGGGCGGAAGCCGACGGGATGGGCGGCGCGTTGGGCGCCGACGAGGTCTCGCGGCTCGGCCGCGGCGGCGCCGACGCACTCACGGCCGCGGAAGGCGTGGCGCTGTTCGACACCGCCTGCGGTGCCGAGGAGCCGCTGCTGGTGCCGGTGAAGCTGGATCTGGCCGCCCTGCGCGCCCGGGCGGGCACCGGCACGCTCCCGCCGCTGCTCACCGGCATGGTGCGGATGCCCGCCCGCCGGGCCGCCTCCTCCGGCGCGCCCGCCGGGGCGCTGCGGCTCGCGGGCCTGACGGTCGCCGAGCAGCGGTCCCTCGTCCTGGACGTGGTCCGGACCCAGGTGGCGGCCGTACTCGGCCACGCCGGGCCCGAGGCCGTCGAAACCGACCGGTCCTTCCGCGAGCTGGGCTTCGACTCCCTGACCGCGGTGGAACTGCGCAACCTGATCGCCGCCGCCACCGGGCTGCGCCTGCCCGCCACCCTCGTTTTCGACTACCCGACCCCGACGATCCTCGCCGAGCACCTGCGCGACGAACTGCCCGGCACCGCCCCCGACGCCCCGGCGGCCGCGACCGGCACGGCCACCGCCACCGCACTGCGCGACGACGAACCCATCGCCGTCGTCGGCCTCGGCTGCCGCTACCCCGGCGGCGTCGAGAGCCCCGACGACCTCTGGCGCCTCGTCCTGGAAGGCCGGGACGTCATCTCCGGATTCCCCGACGACCGCGGCTGGGACGTCGACGGCCTCTTCGACGCCGACCCCGGCCGGGAGGGCGCGAGCTACGCCCGTGAGGGCGGTTTCCTCGCCGACGCCTCCGCCTTCGACCCCGCCTTCTTCGGGATCTCCCCGCGCGAGGCCGTCGCCATGGACCCGCAGCAGCGGCTGCTGCTGGAAACCACCTGGGAGGCCTTCGAACGCGCCGGGATCGACCCGCGTTCCCTGCGGGGCAGCCGTACCGGCGTCTTCGCGGGCGTCATGTACCAGGACTACGCGTCCCGGCTCGCGGCCCTGCCCGAGGGAGTGGAGGGCTTCCTCGGCACCGGCAACGCGGCCAGCGTCATCTCCGGCCGACTGTCCTACACCTTCGGTCTGGAGGGCCCGGCGGTCACCGTCGACACGGCCTGCTCCTCCTCTCTGGTGGCCCTGCACCTCGCGGTGCAGGCGCTGCGCAACGGGGAGTGCTCGCTCGCGCTGGCGGGCGGCGTGACCGTGATGGCGACCCCTGCCGCATTCGTGGAGTTCAGCCGGCAGCGGGGCCTCGCGGCCGACGGCCGCTGCAAGGCGTTCTCCGCCGACGCCGACGGCACGGGCTGGTCCGAGGGAGCGGGTGTGCTCCTCGTGGAGCGGCTGTCGGACGCCCGCCGCAACGGCCACCCGGTCCTGGCCGTCGTCCGCGGTACGGCGATCAACCAGGACGGCGCGAGCAACGGCCTGACCGCCCCCAACGGCCCCTCCCAGCAGCGCGTCATCCGTCAGGCCCTGGCCAACGCCGGGCTGTCGGCGGCCGACGTGGACGCCGTGGAGGCCCACGGCACGGGCACGACGCTGGGTGACCCGATCGAGGCCCAGGCGCTGCTGGCCACGTACGGCCAGGACCGCCCGGAGGACCGGCCGCTGCTCCTCGGCTCGATCAAGTCGAACATGGGGCACACGCAGGCCGCCGCCGGGGTCGCCGGCGTCATCAAGATGATCATGGCGATGCGGCACGGCGTCCTGCCCGAGAGCCTCCACCTCGACGAGCCCACCCCGCACGTGGACTGGGCCTCCGGAGCCGTGTCCCTCCTGGACACGGCCACCGAGTGGCCGGACACGGGACGTCCGCGCCGCGCCGGCATCTCCTCCTTCGGCTTCAGCGGTACCAACGCCCACGCCGTCATCGAGCAGGCTCCCGCGCCGACGGAGCCCGAGGCGCGGCCCGTACCCGACCGGGTGCCCGGCGCCCTGCCGTGGCTGCTCTCGGCGAAGGACCCCCAGGCCCTGCGCGAACAGGCCGCCCGCCTGGCGGCACACGTCACCGCCGACCCCGAGCTGTCCCTCACGGACACCGGCTACGCCCTGGCCACGAGCCGGGCCGCCCTCGACCGGCGGGCCGCCGTGGTCGCGGAGGACCGCGAGGGCTTCCTGGCGGGCCTGACCGCACTCGCGGACGGCAGCCGGCTCGCCGGAGTACTGGAGGGCACGCCGTCGGCCGGGAAGCTCGCCTTCCTGTTCACCGGCCAGGGCAGTCAGCGGCTCGGGATGGGGCGTGAGCTGTATGACGCGTTCCCGGTGTTCGCGCAGGCGCTGGACGCGGTGTCCGCTGGGATGAGCCTCGAACTGCCTTTGAAGGACGTGCTGTTCGGCGCGGATGCGGCCGTTCTGGACCGTACGGAGTATGCGCAGCCCGCGCTGTTCGCGGTCGAGGTGGCGCTGTTCCGCCTCGTCGAGAGCTGGGGAGTCCGTCCGGACTTCCTCGCCGGTCACTCCGTCGGTGAGATCGCGGCCGCGCACGTGGCCGGTGTGTTCTCGCTGGAGGACGCCTGCACGCTCGTCGCGGCTCGTGGTCGTCTGATGCAGGCGTTGCCGTCGGGCGGTGTGATGGTCGCGGTGCAGGCCTCGGAGGACGAGGTCCTGCCGCTGCTGACCGACCGCGTGAGCATCGCGGCCGTCAACGGCCCTGCGTCGGTCGTGGTGGCGGGTGACGAGGACGCTGTGCTCGCGGTGGTGGAGGCTTTCGCCGACCGCAAGAGCAAGCGGCTCACCGTCAGTCACGCCTTCCACTCCCCGCACATGGACGGGATGCTGGACGACTTCCGCCAGGTCGTGGCGGGCCTGGAGTTCGCCGCTCCGCGGATCCCGGTCGTCTCCCACCTGACCGGTGCGCTGGTCTCGGACGAGATGGGGTCGGCGGAGTTCTGGGTGCGGCACGTCCGGGAGGCGGTTCGCTTCCTGGACGGCGTCCGGGCCCTGGAGGCCGCGGGCGTGACCACGTACCTCGAACTCGGGCCCGACGGCGTCCTGTCGGCGCTCGCCCAGGACTGCCTCACCCGCGACGGCGCCACCCTCCACCCGGTCCTGCGCGCCGACCGCCCCGAGGAATCCACCCTGGCCGCGGCCCTCGCCCAGGCGCACCTGCGCGGGATCGCCGTCGACTGGACCGCGTACTACGAAGGCACCGGCGCCCGCCGCGTCGACCTGCCGACCTACCCCTTCAACCGGCAGCGCTACTGGCTGGAGGCCCCCGCCCACGCCCTCGCCGGCGACGTCGTCTCCGCCGGGCTCGGCCCGACCGCACACCCGCTCCTCGGAGCTGCGGTCGACCTGCCCGACACGGACGGGTTCCTGTTCACCGGGCGGCTCTCGCTGCGCACCCACCCCTGGCTGGCCGACCACCGCGTCGCGGGCAGAGTGCTGCTCCCCGGTGCCGCACTGATCGAGCTGGCCGTCCGGGCGGGCGACCACGCGGGCTGCGACCGGCTGGACGACCTCACCCTCGAAGCACCGCTGGTGCTCCCGGAGACGGCGGGGACGCAGCTGCGCCTCGCCGTGGCCGAGGCCGACGCCCACGGCCGGCGGGCCTTCCAGGTCTACTCGCGCCCCGAGCAGTCCGCCCCCGACGAGCCGTGGACCCGGCACGCCGCGGGCACCCTGGCCCCCGCCACCGACACCCCCGGCCCCGCCCCCCTGGGCGAGTGGCCCCCTGCCGGCGCCGCCGAATGCCCCGTGGACGAGCTGTACCCCGGCTTCGACGCCATCGGGCTCGGCTACGGCCCCGCCTTCCGCAACCTGCGCCGGGCCCACCGGCTCGGCGACGAGGTGTACGCCGAGGTCTCCCTCGACGAGGACCGCCTCGCGGACGCCGCCCCGTACGGCCTGCACCCGGCCCTCCTCGACGCGGCCCTGCACGCCGTCGGCCTCGGGGACTTCTTCCCCGACGGCCCGCAGGGCGCCCGGCTGCCGTTCTCCTGGGAGGGAGTGCGCCTGTACGCCGCCGGGGCGACCGCCGTGCGCGTCCGGATGGCCCCCGCAGGCCGCGACGCGGTGGCACTGACCCTGTGGGACGCGACGGGCGAACGCGTCCTCGACGTCGACGCGCTGGTCCTGCGGCCCTTCGCCGCGGACACCGCCGCGTCCGGACCCGTACGGGAGGCGCTCTTCCGGATCGGCTGGACCGACCTGCCGCTCACCGAAGCCGCACGGACACGGCCGAAGCCCGGCAGCTGGGCCCTGCTCGGCGCCGACCCGCTCAAGACGGCCGCCGCTCTGGAACGGACCGGGATCCTCGACGACGCGGCCGGGTCGGCCCATCCCGACCTGACCGCCCTCCGCGAGGCCTTCGACCTGGCCGAAGCCCTCGGTGAGCCCGCCCCCGACACCGTGCTGGTCCCGCTGGCCGCCGACCTCACCGCCCCGGACGCGCACGCCGCGACCGGCAACGCCCTGGACCTGGTCCACGGCTGGCTGGCGGACGAACGGTTCGCGGCGGCCCGGCTCGTCGTCGTCACCCGCAGCGCCGTGGCCACCGGCCCCGACGAGGACGTCACCGACCTCGCGCACGCCGCCGCATGGGGTCTGCTGCGCTCCGCGCAGGCCGAACACCCGGACCGCTTCGTCCTGGTCGACCTCGACGAGGACGACGCCTCACACCGGGCCCTGCCCGCCGCGCTGGCCACCGACGAGACCCAGCTCGCCCTGCGCGCAGGAGCCGTACGGGCCCCCCGCCTGGCCCGCGCCGCCCTCACGCCGCGCGAGGCCGTCGGCACCGCCGACCGCGGGGCCGACCGCGGACCGGACCCCGAGGGCACGGTCCTGATCACCGGGGCCACCGGCACCCTGGGCGGCCTGCTCGCCCGGCACCTCGTCGCCGAACACGGCGTACGGCACCTGCTGCTGACCAGCCGTCGCGGAGCCGCGGCTGCCGGAGCCACCGAACTCGCCGACGCGCTCACCGCCGCGGGGGCCCAGGTCACCTGGGCGGCCTGCGACGCAGCCGACCGGGACGCCCTGGCCGCCCTGCTGGCCTCCGTACCGGCCGGGCACCCGCTGACGGCCGTCGTGCACACCGCCGGTGTCCTCGACGACGCCACCATCACCTCGCTCGACCGCGAACGCCTCACGAGGGTCCTGCGGCCCAAGGCCGACGCGGCGTGGAACCTGCACGAGCTGACGCGGGACCTGGGCCTTGCCGCCTTCGTCCTGTTCTCCTCCGCGGCCGGTGTCTTCGGCAACGCCGGACAGGCCAACTACGCCGCGGGCAACACCTTCCTCGACGCGCTCGCCCAGCACCGCCGGGCACAGGGCCTGCCGGGCCTCTCGCTCGCCTGGGGCCTGTGGGACGACGAGGCCGGCATGGCCGCCACCCTCGGCGAGCACGACCGCCGCCGCCTCGGCCGCGGCAGCATGGACGCGCTTTCCGAAGCCGACGGTCTGGCCCTCTTCGACGCGGCCCTGCGGGCGGCGACGGCCGGGCCGGACGAGGACGTCCCCGCGATGCTGGTTCCCGCCCGCATCGACCTGGCCGGACTCCAGGCACAGGTCGCCGACACCGTCGCACCCCTGCTGCGCGGCCTGCTCCGTACACCCGTACGCCGCAGGAGCAGCAGCGGGACGGCGTCCGCCGCCCCCGGCACGCTGGCGGAGCGGCTCGCCGGGCTCCCGCCCGCCGAACGGGACCGGGTGCTCCTCGACACCGTCTGCACCCACGTCGCCCAGGTCCTGGGCCACAGCGGTACGGCCGCCATCGAACCCGGCAGCGCCTTCAAGGAGCTCGGCTTCGACTCGCTGACCGCGGTCGAACTCCGCAACCGGCTCGGCGCCGCCACCGGCCTGCGCCTCCCGGCCACGCTCATCTTCGACTACCCGACCCCCGAGGGCCTGAGCGCCTACTTGCGCTCCGCACTGCCCCTCGACGCCGACGGCCCCGCCGTCCTCGGTGAACTCGACCGGCTGGAAGCCGCGTTGGGCGGGGTGGGAGCCGCGGACGCGGACAGCGTCACCCGCTCGCGGATCACGATGCGCCTGCAGGCCCTCCTCGCCAAGTGGAACGCCGGCCAGGACACCGGCCGGCGCACCGACGACGAGGACCTCGACGGCGACCTCGACACGGCGACCGACGACGAACTCTTCGACCTGCTCGACGACGAGCTCGGCGCCTGAAACGCCGGGCGGGGCACCCTCCCGCGCCGCCCGGCCCTCTTCTTGCACCCACCACGGACAGACAGACCCGTACGACCGCCTCTCTGGCATGGAGCCCACGCACATGGTGAACGAGGACAAGCTTCGCGACTACCTCAAGCGGGCGACCGCCGATCTGCGCCAGGCCCGCAGGCGGTTGCGCGAAGTCGAGGAGCAGAACCAGGAACCCGTCGCGATCGTTGCGATGAGCTGCCGCTACCCCGGCGGCGTCCGCACCCCCGAGGACCTGTGGCGGCTCGTCGCCGACGGCGACGACGCGATCTCCGGATTCCCCGCCGACCGGGGCTGGGACGTGGAGACCCTGTACGACGCCGACCCCGACAGCGCCGGATCCAGCTACGTCAGCGAAGGCGGCTTCCTCTACGACGCCGCCCGCTTCGACCCCGCCCCGTTCGGCATCTCGCCCCGCGAGGCACTGGCGATGGACCCGCAGCAGCGGCTCCTGCTCGAATCCTCGTGGGAGGCCTTCGAGCGGGCGGGCATCGACCCCACGTCGCTGCGCGGCAGCCGCACCGCCGTCTTCGCCGGCGTCATGTACCACGACTACACCGCCCGGCTGGACTCCGTCCCCGAGGGCGTCGAGGGCTTCCTCGGCACCGGCAGTTCCGGCAGCATCGCCTCCGGCCGGATCGCCTACACCTTCGGCCTCGAAGGCCCCGCCGTCACCGTCGACACCGCCTGCTCCTCCTCCCTCGTCACCCTCCACCTCGCGGTGCAGGCACTGCGGGCGGGCGAGTGCACCATGGCCCTCGCGGGCGGCGTCACCGTCATGGCGACCCCGGCCACCTTCACCGAGTTCAGCCGCCAGCGCGGCCTCGCCGCCGACGGCCGCTGCAAGCCCTTCGCGGCCGCCGCCGACGGCACCGGCTGGGGCGAGGGCGTCGGCATGCTCCTCGTCGAGAAGCTCTCCGACGCCCAGCGCAACGGGCACCCGGTCCTGGCCGTCGTCCGGGGCTCGGCGATCAACCAGGACGGGGCGAGCAACGGCCTGACCGCGCCCAACGGCCCCTCCCAGCAGCGCGTCATCCACCAGGCGCTCACCAACGCCCGCCTCGCCGCCGCCGACGTCGACGTGGTCGAGGCGCACGGTACGGGTACGACGCTGGGCGACCCGATCGAGGCGCAGGCGCTGCTGGCCACGTACGGGCAGGACCGGCCGGCGGAGCGGCCGCTGCTGCTGGGCTCGGTCAAGTCGAACATCGGGCACACCCAGGCCGCGGCCGGTGTCGCGAGCATCATCAAGATGGTCGAGGCCATGCGCCACGGCATCGTCCCGAAGACCCTCCACCTCGACGAGCCGACGCCGCACGTCGACTGGGAGGCGGGTGCCGTCTCCCTGATCGGCGAGAACGTCCCCTGGCCGCAGACCGGGGCCCCGCGGCGTGCGGGTGTGTCGTCGTTCGGTTTCAGTGGGACGAACGCGCATGTGATCGTGGAGCAGGCTCCGGCGGTCGATGCGGAGGGTGTGTCGGGGGAGCGGGAGCGTTCGGTTCTGCCGGTGGTGCCGGTGGTGCCGTGGGTGCTGTCGGGGAAGAGCGCGGGTGCGTTGCGGGCGCAGGCGGAGCGGCTTTCGGCTGCCGGTGTGGCCGGTGTGGCCGGTGTGGATGCGGTGGATGTGGCGTGGTCGTTGGCGTCGACGCGTGCGGGGTTGGAGCACCGTGCGGTGGTGCTGGGTGACCATGCGGCGGGTGTGGCGGCTGTGGCGTCGGGGTCGCTGGCCGCGGGTGTGGTGACCGGGTCGGTGGTCGGTGGGAAGACGGTGTTCGTGTTCCCGGGTCAGGGCTCGCAGTGGGTGGGGATGGCTGCGGAACTGCTGGACTCCTCGCCGGTGTTCGCGGCTCGTATCGAAGAGTGTGCGAAGGCGCTGGAGCCCTTCACCGACTGGTCGTTGGTCGAGGTCCTCCGGGGTGCCGAGCATGCCCCTTCCCTGGACCGGGTGGATGTGGTGCAGCCGGCGCTGTTCGCGGTGATGGTGTCCCTCGCGGAGGTGTGGCGTTCGGTTGGTGTCCGTCCGGGTGCGGTGATCGGTCACTCGCAGGGCGAGATCGCGGCGGCGTGTGTGGCCGGCATTCTCTCCCTCGACGACGCGGCCCGTGTGGTGGCGTTGCGCAGCCAGGCGATCGGTCGAGTCCTTGCCGGGCTGGGTGGCATGGTGTCCGTGCCGCTGCCGGCTGCTGAGGTCCGGGAACGCATCGCGGTCTGGGGTGAGGCACGGATTTCTGTTGCCGCGGTCAACGGTCCCTCCTCGGTGGTCGTCTCCGGTGAGGTTCAGGCGCTGGAGGAGCTGCTCGCTTCCTGTGAGGCGGACGGCATCCGGGCCAGGCGGATCGCGGTGGACTACGCGTCGCATTCCGCGCAGGTGGACCTCCTGCGGGAGGAGCTGTCCGAGCTGCTGGCTTCGGTCGGTCCGCGCGAGGCGGAGGTGCCGTTCCTGTCGACGGTGACGGGGGAGTGGGTCAAGGGGCCGGAGCTGGATGCCGGTTACTGGTTCCGCAACCTGCGCCAGACCGTCGAGCTGGAGGACACGGTCCGTACCCTCCTGGACCGGGGCTTCGGTGTTTTCATCGAGTCGAGCCCGCACCCGGTGCTGACCGTCGGGATGCAGGAGACCGTGGAGGACGCGGGCCGCGAGGCGGCCGTCCTCGGGTCGCTGCGCCGCAACGAGGGCGGTCTGGAACGGTTCTGGCTCTCGCTCGGTGAGGCGTATGTCCGTGGTGTTGCTGTGGACTGGGAGGCGGTGTTCGCGGGGACGGGGGCCCGTCGGGTCGACCTGCCCACCTACGCCTTCCAGCAGGAGCACTTCTGGCTGGAGAGCGGGGCCGCCCCGGACGCCGAGGCGTCCGCCGCGTACCCGGCCGACACCGCCGATGCCCGTTTCTGGGAGGCCGTCGAGGCCAACGACGTGGCCGCGCTCACCGCCGAGCTGGACATCGACGCGGACGACGAGACCCTCGCCGCGCTGCTGCCCGCACTGTCCTCTTGGCGCCGCCAGTCCCAGGAGCGGTCGGCGGTCGACGGCTGGCGCTACCGGATCACCTGGAAGCCGGCCCCCGAGCCCGCCTCCGCCCGGCTCTCGGGCACCTGGCTGGTCGCACTTCCCGAGGACCGGGACGATGCCGCCGGCGCCGTGCTCCGTACACTCGCCGAGCACGGCGCCGACGTACGGACCGTCGCCGTCCCCGGCTCCGACGACGCGCGGGCCGCACTCGCCGGGCGGATCCGTGAAGCCCTCGCCGACGGCCCCGCCCCGGCGGGCGTGCTGTCCCTGCTGACCCCCGCCGGGACAGGGGCCGCCGCGGGCGTCATCGCCACCCTCACCCTCGTCCAGGCCCTCGGCGACGCCGAGGTCACCGCCCCCCTGTGGTGCGTCACCCGCAGCGCCGTCGCCGTGAACCGCTCCGAGCAGCAGACCGATCCCGCGCAGGCCCCCGTCTGGGGTCTGGGCCGGGTCACCGCGCTGGAGCACGGCGAGCGCTGGGGTGGTCTGATCGACCTGCCGGAGCAGGCCGACGACCGGGCCCTCGCCCGGCTCGCCGGGGTCCTGGCCGGTGACGGGGCCGAGGACCAGGTCGCCGTACGTGCCTCGGGCATGTTCGTACGTCGTCTCGTACGGGCCCGGCTCGCGGAGACGGTCCCGGTACGCGCATGGCGGCCGGCCGGCACCACCCTGGTGACCGGCGGCACCGGCGCGCTCGGCGCGCACGTCGCCCGCTGGCTGGCGGGCAACGGCGCCGAGCACCTGGTCCTGACCAGCCGCCGCGGCCCCGATGCCCCCGGCGCGGCCGAACTCCGCGAGGAACTCGCCGCGCTCGGCACCGAGGTCACCCTCGCCGCCTGCGACGTCAGCGACCGCGACGCCCTCGCCGCACTCCTCACCGACATCCCCGCCGACCGGCCGCTGACCGCCGTCGTGCACACCGCCGCCGTCCTCGACGACGGCGTCGTCGAGGCCCTCACACCCGACCAGGTCGAGCGCGTCCTGCGGGTCAAGGTGGACGCCACGCTCCACCTGCACGAGCTGACCCGTGACCTCGACCTGTCGGCGTTCGTCCTCTTCTCCTCCTTCGCCGCCACCTTCGGCGCACCCGGCCAGGGCAACTACGCGCCGGGCAACGCCTTCCTGGACGCCTTCGCCGGGTACCGGCGCGCCGCCGGGCTGCCCGCGACCTCCCTCGCCTGGGGTCCCTGGGGCGACGGGGGCATGGCAGAAGGCGCCGTCGGTGACCGCATGCGCCGCCACGGCGTCATCGAAATGGCCCCCGGACGGGCCGTCACCGCCCTCCAGCACGCGCTGGACCGCGACGAGACCGCCCTGACCGTCGCGGACATGGAGTGGAAGCGCTTCGTCCTGGCCTTCACCTCCGGCCGGAGCCGACCCCTGCTGCACGACCTCCCCGAGGCACGGCAGGTCATGGACAGCACCCGCACCGACACCGCCGAGGACGGCGGGAGCGCCGCCGTGCTCGCGGGGCAACTCGCCGGGCAGCCCGAGGCCGAACAGGAACGGCTGCTGCTGGAGCTGGTCCGTACGGCCGTCGCCGCCGTCCTCGGCTACGCCGGACCCGACGCCGTCGAGGCGGCCCGGGCCTTCAAGGAACTGGGCTTCGACTCCCTCACCTCCGTCGAACTGCGCAACCGCCTGAACGCGGCCGCCGGGCTCAAGCTGCCGCCCACGCTCGTCTTCGACTACCCGACGCCCACCGTTCTCGCCTGGTTCCTGCGGACCGAACTCGCCGGTCAGAGGACGGCGGCCGCCGTACCCCTGCCGACGGCGGCCGGCTCCGGGGCCGACGCCGAGCCCATCGCCGTCGTCGCGATGAGCTGCCGCTTCCCCGGCGGCGTCCGCAGCCCCGAGGAACTGTGGCAGCTGCTGGCCTCCGGCGGGGACGCCCTGTCGGAGTTCCCCGCGGACCGCGGCTGGGACGTGGAGGCGCTGTACGACCCCGACCCCGACGCCCAGGGCACCTCCTACACCCGTGAGGGCGGCTTCCTCTCCGACGCGGCCTCCTTCGACCCGGCGTTCTTCGGGATCTCGCCGCGTGAAGCCCTCGCCATGGACCCGCAGCAGCGGCTGCTGCTGGAGACCTCCTGGGAGGCCTTCGAGCGCGCCGGGATCGACCCCGAGACCCTGCGCGGCACCCAGTCCGGCGTCTTCGTCGGCACCAACGGCTCCGACTACTCCCACCTCGTGCGCGGCGCCGCCACCGAAGGACTCGAAGGCCACCTGGCCACGGGCAGCGCGGGCAGCGTCGTCTCGGGCCGCCTCTCCTACGTGTTCGGGCTCGAAGGCCCGGCAGTCACCGTCGACACCGCCTGCTCCGCCTCGCTGGTGGCCCTGCACCTCGCGGTGCAGGCCCTGCGGGCCGGGGAGTGCTCCATGGCCCTGGCGGGCGGTGTGACGGTCATGTCCACGCCCGGCACCTTCATCGAGTTCAGCCGGCAGCGCGGACTGTCCACCGACGGCCGCTGCAAGGCCTTCTCCGCCGACGCCGACGGCTTCAGCCCGGCCGAGGGCGCGGGCATGCTGCTCGTCGAGCGCCTGTCGGACGCCCGCCGCCACGGACACCCTGTGCTGGCCGTGATCCGCGGTACGGCGATCAACCAGGACGGTGCGAGCAACGGCCTGACCGCCCCGAACGGGCCCTCGCAGCAGCGCGTCATCCGCCAGGCCCTCGCCAACGCCGGCCTGTCGGCGGCCGAGGTGGACGTGGTCGAGGCCCACGGCACCGGTACGACCCTGGGCGACCCCATCGAAGCCCAGGCGCTGCTCGCCACGTACGGCCAGGACCGCCCGGAGGACCGGCCACTGCTCCTCGGCTCGATCAAGTCCAACATCGGTCACGCGCAGGCCGCCGCCGGTGTCGCCGGCGTCATGAAGATGGTGCTGGCCATGCAGCACGGCCTGCTGCCGCGCAGCCTGCACATCGCCGAGCCCACCCCGCACGTCGACTGGAGCGCGGGCGCGGTCGAGCTGCTGACCGAGGAGCGGTCCTGGCCCGAGAAGGGCGGCCGGCCCTGGCGCGCGGGTGTGTCGTCGTTCGGCTTCAGCGGGACCAACGCCCATGCCGTCATCGAGCAGGCCCCGGTGGAACAGGGGTCGCCGGAGCAGGAAACCCCTGCCGCGCCGGACCGCCACCCCCTACTGACCACGGCCGACCCGGACACCACGGCCACGGACGGGCCGATCCCGCTGCCCTGGCTGCTGACGGCGAAGACCGAGAACGCGCTGTGCGGCCAGGCGGAACGCCTGCTCCACCACCTCACCACCCGCCCTGACCTGCGACATGTCGATGTCGGTCACTCCCTGGCCACCACCCGTACGGCCCACGACAGGCGTGCCGTGCTGATCGGCCGGGACCGGGACGACTACCTCGCGGGAATCGCAGCCCTGGCCGCCGGGGGCAGTGCACCCCTGCTCGTGCAGGGGTCGGTCATCGGGGGCAAGACCGCGTTCGTCTTCCCCGGACAGGGGTCGCAATGGGTGGGCATGGCCGAGGCCCTGTTGGACGCTTCACCCGTGTTTGCTGCCCGAGTGGATGAGTGTGCGAAGGCACTGGAGCCCTTCACCGACTGGTCGTTGGTCGAGGTCCTCCGGGGTGCCGAGCATGCCCCTTCCCTGGACCGGGTGGATGTGGTGCAGCCGGCGCTGTTCGCGGTGATGGTGTCCCTCGCGGAGGTGTGGAGGGCTGCCGGTGTCCGTCCGGGTGCGGTGATCGGTCACTCGCAGGGCGAGATCGCGGCGGCGTGTGTGGCGGGCATTCTCTCCCTCGACGATGCGGCCCGTGTGGTGGCGTTGCGCAGTCAGGCGATCGGTCGAGTCCTTGCCGGGCTGGGTGGCATGGTGTCCGTGCCGCTGCCGGCTGCTGAGGTCCGGGAACGCATCGCGGTCTGGGGTGAGGCACGGATTTCTGTTGCTGCGGTCAACGGTCCTTCCTCGGTGGTCGTCTCGGGTGAGGTTCAGGCGCTGGAGGAGCTGCTCGCTTCCTGTGAGGCGGACGGCATCCGGGCCAGGCGGATCGCGGTGGACTACGCGTCGCATTCCGCGCAGGTGGACCTCCTGCGGGAGGAGCTGTCCGAGCTGCTGGCTTCGGTCGGTCCGCGCGAGGCGGAGGTGCCGTTCCTGTCGACGGTGACGGGGGAGTGGGTCAAGGGGCCGGAGCTGGATGCCGGGTACTGGTTCCGCAACCTGCGCCAGACCGTCGAGCTGGAGGACGCGGTCCGTACCCTCCTGGACCGGGGCTTCGGTGTTTTCGTCGAGTCGAGCCCGCACCCGGTGCTGACCGTCGGGATGCAGGAGACCGTGGAGGACGCGGGCCGCGAGGCGGCCGTCCTCGGGTCGCTGCGCCGCAACGAGGGCGGTCTGGAGCGGTTCTGGTTGTCGGTCGGTGAGGCGTATGTCCGTGGTGTTGCTGTGGACTGGGAGGCGGTGTTCGCCGGGACCGGGGCCCGTCGGGTCGAGCTGCCCACCTACGCCTTCCAGGCCCAGCGGTTCTGGCCCGAGGCGGCCCCCGTCGAGCCGGCGACCGTTCCGGCGGAGAGCGCGGTCGACGCCCGCTTCTGGGACGCCGTCGAACGCGAGGACCTCGCCGCGCTCAGCGCCGAACTCCGCATCGAGGGCGACCAGCCGCTGACCGCCCTGCTCCCCGCGCTGTCCTCCTGGCGGCGCGAGAGCCGGGAGCAGTCCACCGTCGACGCCTGGCGCTACCGCGTCACCTGGAAGGCCCTCGCCGACGCCGCCACCGCGCGTCTCTCCGGCGCCTGGCTGGTCGTCGTGCCCGAGGACCTCACCGGCCCGGACGGCGACACCGCAGCCGCCGTCCTGCGTACCCTCGCCGACCGCGGCGCGGAGGTCCGTACGCTCACCGTCGCCGCCCACGCCACCGGCCGCGAGGCCCTGAAGGCCGCCCTCGACGGCACGGAGGACCCCGCCGGGGTCCTCTCGCTCCTCGCCCTCGCCGGGGACGGCACCGCCCCGCTCCGCGCACACGCCGGGCTCCTGGCCACCGCCGCCCTCGTCCAGGCCCTCGGCGACGCCGGAGTGAGCGCGCCCCTGTGGTGCGTCACCCGGGGCGCCGTCTCCGTGGCCCGCTCCGAGCGGCTGGGGGACCCGGCGCAGGCCCTCGTATGGGGCTTCGGGCGGACCGCCGCACTTGAGTTCCCCGAACGCTGGGGCGGCCTCGTCGACCTGCCCGAGCAGGCCGACGACCGGGCCCTCGCCCGGCTCGCCGGGGTCCTGGCCGGTGACGGAGCCGAGGACCAGGTCGCCGTACGTGCCTCCGGGCTGTACGGGCGGCGCCTGGCCCACGCCCCGCTCGCCGACGCCCCGACCCCGCCCGCCTGGAAGCCGGCCGGCACCACCCTGGTGACCGGCGGCACGGGCGCGCTCGGCGCGCACGTAGCCCGCTGGCTGGCGGGCAACGGCGCCGAGCACCTGGTCCTGACCAGCCGCCGCGGCCCCGATGCCCCTGGCGCGGCCGAACTCCGCGAGGAACTCGCCGCGCTCGGCGCCGAGGTCACCCTCGCCGCCTCCGACGTCAGCGACCGCGACGCCCTCGCCGCACTCCTCGCCGACATCCCCGCCGACCGGCCGCTGACCGCCGTCGTGCACACCGCCGGTGTCCTCGACGACGGAGTCATCGACGGGCTGACCCCCGAGCGGTTCGCGACCGTACTCGCCCCCAAGGCGGACGCGGCCCTCACGCTGCACGAGCTGACCCGCGACCTCGGCCTCTCCGCGTTCGTCCTGTTCTCCGGCGTCGCCGGCACCCTCGGCGACGCGGGCCAGGGCAACTACGCGGCCGCCAACTCCTACCTCGACGCCCTCGCCGAACAGCGCCACGCCGACGGCCTGCCCGCGACCTCCGTGGCCTGGGGCCGCTGGGGCGACAGCGGACTGGCCGCCGACGGCGCCATCGGGGAGCGGCTCGACCGCGGCGGCGTGCCCGCCATGGCTCCGCGGGCCGCGATCCGCGCCCTCCAGCAGGCCCTGGACCACGCCGAAGCAGCCGTCGCCGTCGCCGACATCCAGTGGGACCGCTTCACCCCCGGCTACACGGCCGTCCGGCCCAGCCCGTTCCTCGGCGACCTGCCCGAGGTACGGCGCCTCGCGCAGACCGCGGCGGCCGCCACGGACACGGGCACGGAAGGTACCCCGGCCGAGGCCCTGCGCCGTCGGCTGTCGGCGATGCCGCAGGCCGAACAGGCCGTCGTCGTCCTGGAACTGGTCCGCTCCCACGCCGCGCACGCCCTCGGCCACCCCACCACCGACGAGGTGGGTGCGGGCCGCGCCTTCAAGGAGCTCGGCTTCGACTCCCTGATCGCGCTGGAACTGCGCAACCGCCTGAACGCGGCCACCGGACTGAAGCTCCCGGCGACGCTGGTCTTCGACCACCCGACGCCGGCGGTCCTCGCGGACTTCCTGCGAGCCGAAATCGTCCAGGACGGCTCCACCGGAGCCGCGCCCGGCATCGCCGAGCTCGAAAGGCTCGAATCCGTGCTGTCCGTCCTCGATCCGGACGGCGAAACGCGCGCCGACATCGCCTCGCGCCTGCAGGCCCTCCTGGCGAAGTGGGGTGAACCGCAGGCCCATTCGAGTGACGGGGCCGTGGCCGAGAAGCTCCAGGAAGCCACGCCCGACGAGCTCTTCGACTTCATCGAGAACGAGCTCGGGATCTAGCACAGCGGACAGCAGGCAGTAGCAGCACAAGGGTTTGTGACGAACATGGGTGAGGTTCCAATGGCGGGTCAGGCGTCGGATCAGGAAAAGATCCTCGGCTACTTGAAGCGGGTGACTGCCGATCTGCACCAGACGCGGCAGCGGCTGCGCGAGGTCGAGTCCCAGGAGCCGGAGCCCATCGCGATCGTCGGCATGGCCTGCAGGTTCCCCGGCGGCATCCAGTCGCCGGAGGACCTGTGGGAGCTGGTCGCGGGCAGCAAGGACGCGATCACCGACTTCCCCACCGACCGCGGCTGGGACATCGAGTCCCTGTACGACGCCGACCCCGAGCAGCGGGGCACCTCGTACACCCGCGAAGGCGGATTCCTCGACGGGGTCGGCGAGTTCGACGCCGCGTTCTTCGGGATCAGCCCGCGCGAGACCCTCGGCATGGACCCGCAGCAGCGCCTCCTGCTGGAGACGTCCTGGGAGACCTTCGAGCGCGCCGGGATCGACCCGACGACGCTGCGCGGCAGCAAGGCCGGCGTGTTCATCGGCACCAACGGCCAGGACTACCCCGACCTGCTGCGCGACGGCGTCCCCCAGGGCGTCGAGCAGTACCTCCTCACCGGGAACGCGGCGAGCGTCGTCTCCGGCCGCCTCTCCTACACCTTCGGCCTCGAAGGCCCCGCCGTCACCGTCGACACGGCCTGCTCCTCCTCCCTCGTCGCCCTGCACCTCGCCGTGCAGGCGCTGCGGGGCGGCGAGTGCTCCCTGGCCCTCGCCGGCGGTGTCACGGTCATGTCCAGCCCGCGTGCGTTCGTGCAGTTCAGCCGGCAGCGCGGACTCGCCCCCGACGGCCGGTGCAAGCCGTTCGCCGATGGTGCCGACGGCACCGGCTGGGGCGAGGGCGTCGGCATGCTCCTCGTCGAGAAGCTCTCCGACGCCCGCCGCAACGGTCACCCCGTCCTGGCCGTCGTCCGGGGCTCCGCCGTCAACCAGGACGGCGCCTCCAACGGCCTGACCGCCCCCAACGGGCCCTCCCAGCAGCGCGTCATCCGCCAGGCCCTCACCAACGCCGGACTCACCCCGGCCCAGGTCGACGCCGTCGAGGCGCACGGCACCGGCACCACGCTCGGCGACCCCATCGAAGCGCAGGCCATCCTCGCCACCTACGGCCAGAACCGGCCCGACGGGCGGCCGCTGTGGCTGGGCTCGATCAAGTCCAACATCGGCCACACCCAAGCCGCAGCCGGTGTCGCGGGCATCATCAAGATGGTCCTCGCCATGCAGAACGGCGTCCTGCCCGAATCCCTGCACGTCGACCAGCCGTCCACCGCCGTCGACTGGCGCACCGGATCCGTCGAACTCCTCACCCGGCCCGTGCCGTGGCCCGAGACCGGCCAGCCGCGCCGCGCCGGCATCTCCTCCTTCGGCGTCAGTGGCACCAACGCCCACACCGTCATCGAGCAGGCCCCGCCCGCCGAGCCGGCCGGCCCGCAGGCCACCGACGGCGCCACCCCGCAGGCCACCGACGGGACCGCCGCGCAGGCCTCCGACGGCGCCACCCCGCAGGCCTCCGACGGGACCGCCGCCGACGGGACCGCCCCGCAGGGTGCCACCGGCCCCGTCCCGCTGCTCGTCTCCGGCCACGGCGACGAGGGCCTGCGCGCCCAGGCCGCCCGCCTCGCCGCCCACCTGCGGGCCGAGCCCGTACTCGCCGCGGACCCCGCGGCCCTGACCGACCTCGGCTACTCCCTCGCCACCAGCCGCTCCTCGCTGGACCGCCGGGCCGTCCTCTTCGCCACCGGCCCCGAGGAACTCCTCACCGGCCTCGACGCCCTCGCCGCCGGGGAACCGCCCGCGACGGGAGTCGTCGGCGCCGTCGCCGAAGGGTCCACCGCCTTCCTCTTCACCGGCCAGGGCAGCCAGCACCCCGGCATGGGCCGCGAGCTGTACGCCACCCACCCCGGCTTCGCCCGCGCACTCGACGCCGTGCGCGACGAACTCGACCGGCACCTCGAACGCCCTCTGTACGACGTACTGTTCGCAGCCGAAGGCACCCCCGAGGCGGCCCTCCTCGACGAGACCGCCCACACCCAGGCCGCCCTGTTCGCCGTCGAGGTCGCCCTCTGCCGCCAGCTCGAACAGTGGGGCGTCACCCCCGACTTCCTCATCGGGCACTCCATCGGCGAGCTCGCCGCCGCCCACGTCTCCGGCGTCCTCACCCTCGCCGACGCGGCCACCCTCGTCGCCGCCCGCGGCCGCCTCATGCAGGCCCTGCCCGCCGGCGGCGCGATGATCGCCGTCGAGGCCACCGAGGACGAGGTCACCCCGCTCCTCACCGACCGCGTCTCGATCGCCGCCGTCAACGGCCCCCGCTCCGTGGTCGTCTCCGGCGACGAGGACGCCGCCACCGCCCTCGCCGAGTCCCTGCGCGCCCGCGGCCGCCGCACCAAGCGGCTCACCGTCAGCCACGCCTTCCACTCGCCGCTCATGGACGACATGCTCGGCGCGTTCCGCGAGGCCGCCGAAGCCGTCACCTACGCCCCGCCCGTCATCCCGATCGTCTCCAACCTCACCGGTGCCTCCGTCACCGCCGAGGAGATCTGCACCCCCGAGTACTGGGTCCGGCACGTCCGCGAGGCCGTCCGCTTCCACGACGGCGTCGCCGCCCTCGCCGCCCTCGGCGTCACCACCTTCGTCGAGGTCGGCCCCGGCGGCGTCCTCACCGCCCTCGCGCAGGACTGCCTCGCCGGCCGGGACGACACCGTCCTCGTCCCCGCGCTGCGCAGCGACCGCCCCGAACCGGCCGCGTTCGCAGCCGCCGTCGCCGGGGCCCACGCACACGGCGTCCGCGTCGACTGGTCCGCCGTCTTCGCCGGACGCTCCGCCACCCGCATCGACCTGCCCACGTACGCCTTCCAGCGCGGCCTGTACTGGCCCGAGCCGCCGGCCGCCTGGGCCGGCGACGTCACCGCCGCCGGCATCGGCTCCGCCGACCACCCGCTGCTCGGCGCCGCGATCACCCTCGCCGACGGCGACGGCTACCTCTTCACCGGGCGGCTCTCCCTCGCCACCCACCCGTGGATCGCCGACCACACGGTCATGGACACCGTGCTGCTGCCCGGCACCGCCTTCGTCGAACTCGCCCTGCGGGCCGGCGAGCACACCGGCTGCGAACTCCTCGACGAACTCACCCTCCAGGCCCCCCTGGTCCTGCCCCCGCACGGCGGCGTCCAGATCCAGCTCGCCGTCGGCGCCCCCGACACAGACGGACGGCGCCCCCTGACACTCCACTCCCGGCCCGAGGACGCCGCCGACGACACCTGGGGCGAAGGCGCCTGGACCCGCCACGCCACCGGCTTCCTCGCCCCCGCCGCCACCGGCGCCGACCGGACCGCCGGCAGCGACCTCGCCGTCTGGCCACCGCAGGGCGCCACCGCCCTGCCCGTCGAGGGCCTGTACGCGTACCTCACCGGCACCGGTTTCGCCTACGGCCCGGTCTTCCAGGGCCTGACCGGCGCCTGGCAGCGCGGCGAGGAGGTCTTCGCCGAGGTCCGCCTGCCCGAGCAGGCCCACGCCGAAGCCGCCCTGTTCGGCCTGCACCCCGCCCTGCTGGACGCCGCGCTCCACGCCGTCGGCATGGGCTCCCTGCTGGAGGACACCGACCACGGCCGTCTGCCGTTCTCCTGGAGCGGCGTCACCCTGCACGCCGTCGGCGCCCGGACCCTGCGTGTCCGCCTCGCCCCCGCCGGGCAGGACACCGTCTCCGTGGACCTGGCTGACGAGACCGGCGCGCCCGTCGCCACCGTCGACGCCCTGCTGCTCCGCCCCGTCACCCCCGACCAGGTACGGGCCGCCCGCACCACCTTCCACGACGCGCTGTTCCGCGTCGAGTGGAGCCCGCTCGCCCTGCCCGCGGCCACCACCGTCGCCCCCGGCCAGTGGGCCCTGCTCGGCGCGGCCACCGGCCCGGTCGGGGCCGGCACCCCGGGCGCGGGCGTCCAGTCCGGCACCGGCGCGGGCGTCGCCGCCCGGTTCGGCGCCGTCCTGCCGACCGCCGCGGCCCACCCGGACCTCGCCGCCCTCGCGGCGGCCGTCGACGCGGGCGCCCCCGTCCCGCAGGCCGTCCTCGTACCCGTCCCCGGCGAGCCGCCGACCGGGCCGACGCCCGTCGACGCGGAACTGCCCGCCGCCGTCGCCGCCGCCCTGCACGACGCCCTCGGCCTGGCCCAGGCCTGGCTCGCCGACGACCGGTTCGCCTCCTCCCGGCTCGTGTTCGTCACCCGCGGCGCCGTCGCCACCACCGCCGCGTCCGACGTCGCCGACCTCGCGCACGCCCCGCTGTGGGGCCTGCTGCGCGCCGCCCAGTCCGAGCACCCCGACCGCTTCGCCCTGCTCGACCTGGACGACCGCGAGGACTCCCTGCGCGCCCTCCCGGCCGCCCTCGCCACCGACGAGGCGCAGCTCGCGCTCCGCGAGGGCCGCGCCGTCGTCCCCCGGCTCGCCCGCGTCCCCGCAGTCCCCGCCGCCGAGGGCCGCGAGGCCCGCCCGCTCGACACCGACGGCACCGCCCTCGTCACCGGAGCCACCGGCACCCTCGGCGGGCTCGTCGCCCGCCACCTGGTCACCGCCCACGGCGTCCGCCGCCTGCTGCTGACCAGCCGCCGCGGCGAAGCCGCCGCCGGAGCCCCCGAACTCCTCACCGAGCTGCGGGCGATGGGCGCCGAGGTCACCCTCGCCGCCTGCGACGCCGCCGACCGCGACGCCCTCGCCGCCGTCCTGGCCTCCGTACCGGACGAGCACCCGCTGACCGCCGTCGTGCACACCGCGGGCGTCCTCGACGACGGCATCCTCGAAGCGCTCACCCCCGAGCGGATCGACCACGTCCTGCCCGCCAAGGTCGACGCGGCCGTCCACCTGCACGAGCTGACCCGCGGACTCGACCTCGCCGCGTTCGTCCTGTTCTCCGCCGCCGCCGGCACCCTCGGCGCCGCCGGACAGGCCAACTACGCCGCCGCCAACACCTTCCTCGACGCCCTCGCCCAGCGCCGCCGCGCCGAGGGCCTGCCCGCCACCGCCCTCGCCTGGGGCCTGTGGGCCGAGCGCAGCGGCATGACCGGCGACCTCGCCGACGCCGACCTGGAGCGGATCTCCCGCGCCGGAGTCGCCGCGCTGTCGTCCGCCGAGGGCCTCGCCCTCATGGACACCGCCCGCGAGACCGGCGAGGCCACCGCCGTACCCATGCACCTGGACCTGGCCGGGCTGCGCCAGGCCGACGCGAGCACGGTCCCGCCGCTGCTGCGCGGCCTGGTCAGGCCCGCCGCCCGCCGCCCCGCCGCAGCCCGGGGCGCCGCGCCCGCCGACGGGCTCGCCGAGCGGCTGCTGCCGCTGACCGCCCCCGAACGCGACCGGCTGCTGCTGGCCACCGTCCGCGTCCAGGTCGCCGCGGTCCTCGGCTTCCCCGGCCCCGACGCCGTCGACCCCGGCCGGGCCTTCAAGGAACTCGGCTTCGACTCGCTCACCGCCGTCGAACTGCGCAACCGCCTCGGCTCCGCCACCGGCGTCCGGCTGCCCGCCACCCTCGTCTTCGACTACCCCACGCCGAACGCCCTCGCCGCGTTCCTGCGGACCGAAATCCTCGGAGACCTGGCCGCCCCCGCGGGCGCCGGCACCCCCGTCACCCGTGCCCAGGGCCCGGCCGTCGCGGACGAACCCATCGCGATCGTCGCCATGGCCTGCCGCTACCCCGGCGGGGTCACCACCCCCGAGGAGCTGTGGCAGCTCGTCGCCGGCTCCGTCGACGCCGTCTCGCCCTTCCCGACGGACCGCGGCTGGAACCTGGACGCGCTGTACGACTCCGACCCCGGCCGCGCCGGGACCTCGTACACCCGCGAGGGCGGATTCCTGCACGACGCCGCCGACTTCGACCCTGACGTCTTCGGCATCAACCCCCGCGAGGCCCTGGCCATGGACCCGCACCAGCGGCTCCTGCTGGAGACCTCCTGGGAGGCCTTCGAGCGGGCCGGCATGGACCCGGCCGCACTGCGCGGCAGCCGCACCGGCGTCTTCGCGGGCGTCATGTACCACGACTACCTGACCCGCCTCCCCGCCGTGCCCGAGGGCCTGGAGGGCTACCTCGGCACCGGCACCGCGGGCAGCGTCGCCTCCGGCCGCATCTCCTACACCTTCGGCCTGGAGGGCCCGGCCGTCACCATCGACACGGCCTGCTCCTCCTCCCTGGTCGCCCTCCACCTCGCCGCGCAGGCCCTGCGCAGCGGCGAGTGCGACATGGCGCTTGCGGGCGGCGTCACCGTCATGTCCACCCCGGACACCTTCATCGACTTCAGCCGCCAGCGGGGCCTGTCCACCGACGGCCGCTGCAAGTCCTTCTCCGCCGACGCCGACGGCACCGGCTGGGCCGAGGGCGCGGGCATGATCCTCGTCGAGCGGCTCTCCGACGCCCGCCGCAACGGCCACCCCGTCCTCGCCGTGGTCCGCGGGACCGCCGTCAACCAGGACGGCGCCTCCAACGGTCTGACCGCCCCCAACGGGCCCTCCCAGCAGCGCGTCATCCGCGAGGCCCTCGCCCAGGCCGGGCTGACCACCGCCGACGTCGACGCCGTCGAGGCGCACGGCACCGGCACCACCCTCGGCGACCCCATCGAGGCGCAGGCCCTGCTCGCCACCTACGGCCAGGGCCGCCCCGACGACCGGCCGCTGCGCCTGGGCTCCATCAAGTCCAACATCGGCCACACCCAGGCCGCGGCGGGCGCCGCGGGCGTCATCAAGATGGTCCAGGCGATGCAGCACGGCGTCCTGCCCGCATCCCTGCACATCGGCGAGCCGTCGCCGCACATCGACTGGACCGCCGGTGCCGTATCCCTCCTGACCGAGCGGGCGCAGTGGCCCGAGACCGGCCGGCCGCGCCGCGCGGGCATCTCCTCCTTCGGCGTCAGCGGGACCAACGCGCACGTCGTCATCGAACAGCCGCCCGCAGCCGACGAGGACGCCGCCACGACGGCCCCGTCCGCAGCCCAGGCCGCATCCGCCACCGCTCCGGACGCCGCCACCGGCGCCGCCGCTCCGTCCGCCACCGCTTTGTCCGCCGCCACGGCCTCCGCTGCCGCCCCGGCCGCATCCGCCACCGCTGCCGCCGACGGCCCCGCCCTGCCGTTCGTCGTCTCCGGCCGTACCCCCGACGCGCTGCGCGCCCAGGCCGCCCGCCTCGCCGGCCACCTCGCGGACCGCCCCGGGGCGGCCCCCGCCGATGTCGCGTTCTCCCTGGCCACCACCCGTACCGCCCTCGACCGGCGGGCCGCCGTCGTCGCCGCCGACCGCGATCAGCTCCTCAACGGCCTCACCGCCCTCGCCGAAGGCCGCGACGCCGCCGGGCTGGTCCGCCACGAGACGGGCGACGGACGCCTCGCCGTCCTCTTCACCGGCCAGGGCAGCCAGCGCCCCGGCATGGGCCGCGAACTGTACGCCGCCCACCCCGTCTTCGCCGCCGCCCTCGACGAGGCCTGCGCCGCCCTGGACCCGCACCTCGAACAGCCCCTCAAGGAGGCCCTGTTCACCGAGGACGGGACGCTCCTGGACCGGACCGGCACCACCCAGCCCGCCCTGTTCGCCCTGGAGACCGCCCTCTACCGGCTCGTCGAGTCCTGGGGCGTGCGCCCCGACTTCGTCGCCGGCCACTCCATCGGAGAGATCACGGCCGCGCACGTCGCGGGCGTCCTCTCCCTGACCGACGCAGCCGCCCTCGTCGCCGCCCGCGGCCGCCTCATGCAGGCGCTCCCCGAGGACGGCGCGATGATCGCGCTCGCCGCCACCGAGGACGAGGTCCGCCCGCTGCTGGCCGGCCACGAGGACCGCATCGGCATCGCCGCCGTCAACTCGGCCTCCTCCGTGGTCGTCTCCGGCGACGAGACCCTCGCCCTGGAGATCGCCGCCGGGTTCGAGCAGCGCGGCCGCCGCACCAAGCGGCTCACCGTCAGCCACGCCTTCCACTCCCCGCTGATGGACGGCATGCTCGACGCTTTCCGCGACGTCGCCGCCTCCCTCACCTACCACCCGCCCGTCATCCCCGTCGTCACCCACCTCACCGGCGAGATCGCGGACGAGGCCCTGCGCACCCCCGAGCACTGGGTCGCCCACGTCCGCGAGGCCGTCCGCTTCCTCGACGGCATCCGCACCCTCGACGCCGAGCACGTCACCACCTACCTCGAACTCGGCCCGCAGGGCGTGCTGTCCGGCCTCGGCCGCGACTGCCTCGACGACACCGACTCCGACGCCGTCTTCGTCCCGGCCCTGCGCCGCGACCGCGGTGAGTGCGAAGCCCTCGCCGCGGCGGTCGCCGCCGTCCACACCCGGGGCGTCCGGGTCGACTGGACCGCGTACTTCGCCACCACCGGCGCCCGCCGCACCGACCTGCCCACCTACGCCTTCCAGCGCCGCCGGTTCTGGCTGGAAGCCCCCGCCGGGTTCATCGGCGACGTCGAATCGGCCGGCCTGGGCGCAGCCCACCACCCGCTGCTCGGCGCCGCCGTCCCGCTCGCCGACGGCGAGGGCTTCCTGTTCACCGGACGGCTCTCCCTCGACACCCACCCCTGGCTCGCCGACCACGCCGTCATGGGCACCGTGCTCCTGCCCGGCACCGCCTTCGTCGAACTCGCCGTCCGCGCGGGCGACCAGGCCGGCTGCGACCTGCTGGAAGAGCTGACCCTCGAATCCCCGCTCGTCCTGGCCCCGAACGCCGCGGTCCGCCTGCAGATCGTGGTCGGCGCCCCCGACCGGGACGGCCGCCGCACACTCGACCTCTACTCCGGCGACCCCGACGCCGCCGACGACGAACCCTGGACCCGGCACGCCACCGGCACCCTCGCCTCCGGCACGTCCCGGCCCGCCTTCGACCTCACCGCCTGGCCCCCGGCCGGCGCCGAGCCCGTCCCCGTCGACGGCCTGTACGAGCACCTCGCGCAGGGCGGCTTCGCCTACGGCCCCGTCTTCCAGGGCCTGCGCGCCGCCTGGACCCTCGGCGACGACGTCTACGCCGAGGTCGCCCTGCCCGAGGACCGCCACGCCGAGGCCACCCGGTTCGCCCTGCACCCGGCCCTCCTCGACGCCGCCCTGCACGCCACCTTCGTCCGGCCGGCCGGCACCGACCGCCAGGCCGGGCTGCCGTTCTCCTGGCGCGGCGTGTCCCTGCACGCCGTCGGCGCCGCAGCGCTCCGCGTCCGCCTCCGCCCCGACGGCGACGACCTCCTCGCACTCGAACTCGCCGACACCACCGGCGCACCCGTCGCGGCCGTCGAGCAGCTCCGGATCCGGCCCGTCGCCGCCGACCGCCTTGCCGGGCCCGCGCGCACCGCGCACCACGAGTCGCTGTTCCGCCTCGAATGGGCCACCCTCCCGCTCCCCGCCACCACGCAGGACACCGCCCCCGGCGACGGCTGGGCCGTCCTCGGCACCGGCGACGGCCTGCCCGGCCGCGCCTACGCCGGTCTCGTGGAACTCGCCGCCGCCCTCGATGCGGGCGCGCCCCTGCCCCCGTACGTCCTCGCCCCCTGCCCGGCCGCCCCCGACCCCGCGGCAGCCCTCACCCCCGACGCGGTCCGCGCCGCGGCCCACGAGGCCCTCGCCCTCGTCCAGGGCTGGCTCGCCGAGGACCGCTTCGCGGCCTCCCGCCTGGTGCTCGTCACCCGGGGCGCCGTCGCCACCCAGGGCGACTGGGACCTCACCGACCCGGTCCACGCCCCCGTCTGGGGCCTGGTGCGCTCCGCGCAGTCCGAGAACCCCGACCGGTTCGTCCTCGCCGACCTCGACGGCCCCGCCGCCGACGGCACCCTCCTCGTCGCGGCCCTCGCCACCGGCGAGCCCCAGTTCGCCGTCCGCCGCGGCACCGTCCACGCCCCCCGCCTGGCCCGGATCCCGGCCCGCACTCCGCTGACCGCGCCCGCCGACGGCTCCGCCTGGCGCATGGACATCGAGGACAAGGGCACCCTCGACCACCTCACCTTCCTGCCCAGCCCCGAGTCCGAGGCCCCGCTGGAGCCCGGCCAGGTCCGCGTCGCCGTCCGCGCCGCCGGCCTCAACTTCCGCGACGTCCTCAACGCCCTCGGCATGTACCCCGGCGACCCCGGCCTCATGGGCTCGGAAGGCGCCGGCACCGTCCTGGAGACCGGGCCCGGCGTCACCGACCTCGCACCCGGCGACCGCGTCATGGGCATGCTGCCCGGCGCGTTCGGCCCGCTCGCCGTCGTCGACCGCCGCATGATCGCCCCGATGCCCGCGGGCTGGACCTTCACCGACGCCGCGGCCGTACCGATCGTCTTCATGACGGCCTACTACGCCCTGCACGACCTTGCCGGTCTCCGCGCGGGCGAGTCCCTCCTCGTGCACGCCGCAGCCGGCGGCGTCGGCATGGCCGCCGTCCAGCTGGCCCGCCACTGGGGCGCCGACGTCCACGCCACCGCGAGCCCCGCCAAGTGGGACACCCTGCGCGGACTCGGCCTGACCGACGACCGGATCGCCTCCTCCCGCACCCTCGACTTCGAGGACGCCTTCCGCACCGCCACCGGCGGCCGCGGCGTCGACGTCGTCCTGGACTCCCTGGCCCGCGAGTTCGTCGACGCCTCGCTGCGGCTGCTGCCGCGCGGCGGACGCTTCGTCGAGATGGGCAAGACCGACGTCCGCGACCCGCAGGACGTCGCCGCCGCCCACCCCGGCGTCAGCTACCAGGCCTTCGACCTCACCGAGGCCGGCCTCGACCGCATCCAGGAGATGCTCACCGCCCTCCTCGGCCTCTTCGAATCCGGCGCCCTGCACCCCATCCCGGTCTCCTCCTGGGACGTGCGCCAGGCCCCCGAAGCCTTCCGCTACCTCAGCCAGGCCCGCCACACCGGCAAGATCGTCCTCACCGTGCCCGCCGAGTGGAACACCGACGGCACCGTCCTCGTCACCGGCGGCACCGGCACCCTCGGCGCCCTCGTCGCCCGCCACGCCGTCACCGTCCGCGGCGCCCGCCGCCTCATCCTGACCAGCCGCCGCGGCGAAGCCGCCGCCGGAGCCGCCGAACTCGCCGCCGAACTGCGTGCGCTGGGCGCCGACGTCACCGTCGCCGCCTGCGACGCCGCCGACCGCGACGCGCTCGCCGCCCTCCTCGCCGGCATCCCCGCCGAGCACCCGCTCACCGCCGTCGTCCACACCGCCGGCGTCCTCGACGACGGCGTCACCACCGCCCTCACCCCCGAGCGGCTCGACACCGTCCTGCGGCCCAAGGCCGACGCCGCACTCCACCTCCACGAACTCACCCGCCACCTCGACCTGGCCGACTTCGTCCTCTTCTCCTCCGCCGCCGGCACCTTCGGCGGAGCCGGCCAGGCCAACTACGCCGCCGCGAACGTCTTCCTCGACGCCCTCGCACGCCACCGCCACGCGCACGGCCTGCCCGCCACCTCCCTCGCCTGGGGCCTGTGGGCCGACGCCAGCGGCATGACCGGCGAACTGGACACCGCCGACAAGGACCGCATGACGCGCTCCGGCGTCCTCGGCCTGTCCTCCGACGAGGGCCTCGCCCTCCTCGACACCGCCCACCGCACCGGCGACGCCCACCTCGTCCCCATGCAGCTCGACCTCGCCTCGCTGCGCCAGGCCGACGCGAGCATGGTCCCGGCCCTGCTGCGCGGCCTCGTGCGCACCACGGCCCGCCGGACCGTCGAGGCCACCGCCACCGGCACCGGAACCCCGCTCGTCGAGCAGCTCGTACGGCTCCCCGCCGGCGAACGCGACGCGCTCCTCCTGGACCTCGTACGCGACCAGGTCGCCGCCGTCCTCGGCCACGCCACCCCCGACGCCGTCGAACCCGGCCGGGCCTTCAAGGACCTCGGCTTCGACTCCCTGACCGCAGTCGAGTTCCGCAACCGGCTCGGCGCCACCGCCGGTGTCCGCCTGCCCGCCACCCTCGTCTTCGACTACCCCACGCCGACCGTCCTGGCGGCCTACCTCAGGGACGAACTGCTCGGCTCCGAGGCCGCGGCCGCCGCCCTCCCGCGCCACCACGCCGGGCCCGGCACCGCCGCCGACGCCGACGACCCCATCGCCATCGTCGCGATGAGCTGCCGCTTCCCCGGCGACGTCCGCAGCCCCGAGGAGCTGTGGGAACTCCTCGCCGAGGGCCGCGACGGCATCGCCCACCTCCCCGCCGACCGCGGCTGGGACACCGAGGCGCTGTACGACCCCGACCCCGACAACCCGGGCACGTCCTACGCCCGCGAAGGCGGCTTCTTCTACGACGCCCACCACTTCGACCCCGCCTTCTTCGGGATCAATCCCCGCGAGGCCCTCGCGATGGACCCGCAGCAGCGCCTGCTGCTGGAGACCTCCTGGGAGGCCTTCGAACGCGCCGGGATCGACCCGACGGGCCTGCGCGGACAGCAGGTCGGCGTGTTCGTCGGCCAGATGCACAACGACTACGTCTCGCGCCTGAACACCGTCCCCGAGGGCGTCGAGGGCTACCTCGGCACCGGCGGCTCCAGCAGCATCGCCTCCGGCCGCGTCTCCTACACCTTCGGCTTCGAGGGCCCCGCCGTCACCGTCGACACCGCCTGCTCGTCCTCCCTGGTCGCCCTGCACCTCGCCGCGCAGGCCCTGCGCGCCGGGGAGTGCACCCTCGCCCTCGCGGGCGGCGTCACGATCATCACCACCCCCGACGTCTTCACCGAGTTCAGCCGCCAGCGCGGCCTCGCCGCCGACGGCCGCTGCAAGCCCTTCGCGGCCGCCGCCGACGGCACCGCCTGGGGCGAGGGCGTCGGCATGCTCCTCGTCGAACGCCTCTCCGACGCCCGCCGCAACGGCCACCAGGTCCTGGCCGTGGTCCGCGGCACCGCCGTCAACCAGGACGGCGCCTCGAACGGCCTGACCGCGCCGAACGGCCCCGCCCAGCAGCGGGTCATCCGCCAGGCCCTGGCCAACGCCGGCCTGAGCACCGCCGACGTCGACGCCGTGGAGGCCCACGGCACCGGCACACGGCTCGGTGACCCGATCGAAGCCCAGGCCCTGCTGGCCACGTACGGCCAGGACCGCCCCGCGGACACCCCGCTGTGGCTCGGGTCCATCAAGTCCAACTTCGGCCACACGCAGGCCGCCGCCGGTGTCGCGGGCGTCATCAAGATGGTCGAGGCCATGCGCCACGGCCTCCTGCCCCGCACCCTCCACGTCGACGCGCCCTCCCCGCACGTGGACTGGTCGGCGGGCGCGGTCTCGCTGCTCACGGAGCCGACGGCCTGGCCGGAGACCGGCCGGCCGCGCCGTGCGGGCGTCTCGTCCTTCGGCATGAGCGGCACCAACGCCCACGCCATCATCGAACTCCCGGAGCCCGACGGCACCCAGGCCGCAGGCGACGCCGGTTCCGCCGCGCCTGCCCCGGCCCTCGCGGGCCCGGCGGCGCTGCCCTGGCACCTGTCCGCCCGTACGCCCGAAGCCCTGCGTGCCCAGGGCGAGCGGCTCCTGGCCCACCTGGAGGCGCACCCGGAGGCGAAGCCCGCCGACATCGGCCACGCGCTCGTCACCACCCGTGCCGTCTTCGAACACCGCGCGACCGTGGTCGCCGCCGACCTCGACGGCTTCCGGACCGGCCTGACGGCCCTCGCGGAGGGCCGTCAGGCGGCCGGACTGGTCCGGGGGACGCAGCCGGCGACGGGGGAGAAGCTGGCCTTCCTGTTCACCGGGCAGGGCAGTCAGCGGCTGGGGATGGGGCGTGAGCTGTACGACGCCTTCCCGGTGTTCGCGGAGGCGCTGGACGCGGTGTGTGCGGGGATGAGCCTCGAACTTCCTCTGCGGGATGTCCTGTTCGGGGCTGATGCGGCTGTTCTGGATCGTACGGAGTATGCGCAGCCCGCGTTGTTCGCGGTCGAGGTGGCGCTGTTCCGGCTACTGGAGTCGTGGGGCGTCAGGCCGGACTTCCTCGCCGGCCACTCGATCGGCGAGATAGCCGCCGCGCACGTTGCCGGCGTGTTCTCGCTGGAGGACGCCTGCACGCTGGTCGTGGCTCGGGGCCGGTTGATGCAGGCGTTGCCGTCGGGCGGTGTGATGATCGCGGTGCAGGCTTCGGAGGACGAGGTCCTGCCGCTGCTGACCGACCGTGTGAGCATCGCGGCCGTCAACGGGCCTCAGTCGGTCGTGATCGCGGGTGACGAGGACGCGGCGCTGGCTGTGGTGGCGTCGTTCGCCGACCGGAAGACCAAGCGCCTGACGGTCAGTCACGCCTTCCACTCGCCGCACATGGACGGCATGCTGGACGCCTTCCGTGAGGTCATGGCGGGGCTGTCGTTCGCGGCTCCGCGGATCCCGGTCGTCTCCCACCTGACCGGTGCCCTCGTCTCCGACGAGATGGGTTCGGCCGACTTCTGGGTGCGGCACGTCCGCGAGGGCGTGCGGTTTCTGGACGGGGTGCGGGTGCTTGAGGCCGCGGGCGTGACGACGTATCTCGAACTCGGGCCCGACGGTGTGCTGTCGGCCCTCGCCCAGGACTGCGTCTCCGGCGAGGGCGCCGCCTTCGCCCCCGCCCTCCGCAGGGACCGCACCGAGGCCGAGACCCTGCTCACCGCACTCGCCACCGCTTACGTCCGCGGCACCTCCGTCGACTGGCAGGCGTACTACGCCCCGCTGGGTGCCACTGGCACCCGAGTGGACCTGCCGACGTACGCCTTCCAGCGCGCCGTCTACTGGCTCGACGCCGGCCGCACCGACGGCGACGTCACCGCTGCCGGTCTCGGCGCCGCCCACCACCCGCTGCTCGGCGCCGCCGTCCAGCTCCCCGACTCCGACGGCCACCTGTTCACCGGCCGCCTCTCCCTGTCCACCCACCCCTGGCTCGGTGACCACCGGGTCATGGGCGTGGCGCTCCTGCCCGGCACGGCGTTCGTCGAGCTGGCCCTCCAGGCCGCGGAGCACGTCGGCTGCGACCTCGTCGACGAACTCACCCTGGAATCGCCGCTGGTGCTCCCCGAGCACGGCGCCGTCCAGCTGCGGCTCTCCATCGGCGCGCCCGACCCGTCGGGCCGCCGCCGCAGCCTCGCCCTGCACTCCCGCCCCGAGGACGCGGACCCGGACACCCCGTGGACGCGGCACGCCGTCGGCGCGCTCGCGACCGGGACCGACACCGTCCCGCAGAGCCTGACCGACTGGCCGCCGACGGGAGCGGATCCCGTCCCGGTGGACGGTCTGTACGAGGGCCTTGCGGACTCCGGCTTCGGCTACGGCCCGGTGTTCCAGGGCCTGCGCGCGGCCTGGTCGCAGGACGGCACCTACTACGCCGAGGTGGCCCTCCCCGAGGGCGCCGCGGACGACGCAGCCCGATTCGGCCTCCACCCGGCCCTGCTCGACGCCGCCCTGCACGCCCTCGGACTGGGCGGCGCCGCGGACACCGCAGGCGCGGAAGGACGGCTCCCGTTCTCCTGGACCGGTGTCGCGCTGCACGCGGTGGGGGCCTCCGAGCTCCGTGTCCGCCTGACCACCGCCCGCAACGGCGAGGTCGCGCTCACCCTGGCCGACGCGGCCGGAGCACCGGTCGCCTCGGTCGCCGGACTGGCCCTTCGGGCCGTGAGCCGGGACCAGCTCGACACCGCGCCGGACCTGACCCGGGACTCCTTGTTCCGGGTGGAGTGGACGGCGGTGCCTGGGGCCGGGTCGTTCGATGACTGGCTGCTGCTGGGTGAGGGTACGCAGGTGTTCGCGGACCTGGCCGGGCTGGGTGTTGCGGTCGCCGAGGGCGGTGTGATTCCGGCGGCGCTGGTGGTGCCGTGCACGGGGCTGCCCGGGGGTGATGTGGCGGCTGCGGTGCACGAGGAGACCGCTCGCGCGCTGGGGTTGTTGAAGGGGTGGTTGGCGGATGAGCGGTTCGCTGATTCCCGTCTGGTGTTCGTGACGCGTGGTGCGGTGGATGCCGTGCCGGGTGAGGGCGTCGCGGACCTGGTGCATGCTGCGGTGCGGGGTCTGGTGCGTTCGGCGCAGTCGGAGAATCCGGGCCGGATCGTCCTGGTCGACGTCGGCGCGGATGGTGACCTGCACGAGGGTGTGTCGGCCGCGCTGGCTTCGGGCGAGCCCGAGGTGGCGGTGCGCGGGGGAGCCCTGCTGGTGCCGCGTCTGGCCCGGGCAGCCGCGCCTGTGGGTGAGCCCGTTCCGTGGGGTGCCGAGGGCACGGTGCTGGTGACGGGTGCGAGTGGTTCGCTGGGCGGGCTCTTTGCCCGGCACCTGGTCGCGGAGCGTGGTGTGCGCCGTCTGCTGCTGGTGAGCCGGCGGGGTGAAGTTCCGGCTCTGTCTGCCGAGTTGGCGGAGTTGGGTGCCGAGGTGGTCTGGGCGGCGTGCGACGTGGCCGACCGTGAGGCTCTGGTCGCTGTCCTGGCCGGGGTTCCGGCGGAGCACCCGCTGACCGCGGTTGTCCATACGGCTGGTGTGCTCGATGACGGTGTGGTGGGCTCGCTGACGGCCGAGCGGTTGTCGGCGGTGTTGCGTCCGAAGGTGGACGCGGCCTGGAACCTGCACGAGCTGACCGAGGGCCTCGATCTGTCGGCGTTCGTGCTGTTCTCCTCCGCTGCCGGTGTCTTCGGCGGCGCGGGTCAGGCGAACTACGCTGCGGGCAACGTCTTCCTGGACGCGCTGGCGGCTCACCGCCGGGCCCGGGGTCTGGCTGCGACCTCCCTGGCCTGGGGTCTGTGGACCGGCGTCGGCGGCATGGGCGGTGACCTCACCGAGGGCGACCGGGACCGCATCAACCGCGGCGGTATCCGCGTCTTGACCCCGGAGACCGGGCTCGCCCTGTTCGACGCGGCCGGCCGCACCGCCGAACCCCTGCTCCTGCCCCTCCCGCTCGACCTGGCCGCCCTGCGTGCCCAGGCGCGCAGCGGCATGGTGCCCGACCTGCTGCGCGGCCTCGTCCGCGTTCCGGTCCGGCGGGCGGCGGGCCAGGGCGGAACCGCCGATGCCTCCGCGCTCCGTACGCGGCTTGCGGCGCTCCCCGCCGCCGAGCGTGAGGCGGCCCTGCTGGACGCCGTCCGCGCCGAGGTGGCCGCCGTACTGGGCCACACCTCCACGGACGAGGTTCCGGCCGACCGGGCCTTCAAGGAGCTGGGCTTCGACTCCCTGACCGCCGTCGAACTCCGCAACCGGCTCGGCGCCGCCACCGGTGTCCGGCTGCCCGCCACCCTCGTCTTCGACTACCCGAACCCGAACGCCCTCGCCGCGTACCTGCGGGCCGAGGTCCTCGGCCTCTCGCCGGAGGAGGACACGGCCGACGCGGCCGGGCACGGCTCCGCGCCCGCCACCGCCGTCCACGGCGACGACCCGATCGTCGTCGTCGGCATGAGCTGCCGCTACCCCGGCGGGATCGAGACCCCCGAAGACCTGTGGCGCCTGGTGGCCGGCGGCATCGACGCCATCTCGGAGTTCCCGCAGGGCCGCGGCTGGGACCTGGACTCGCTCTACGACCCGGACCCGGACGGCAAGGGCACCAGCTACACCCGCTCCGGTGGCTTCCTGCACGACGCGGGCCGCTTCGACCCCGCCTTCTTCGGGATCTCCCCGCGCGAGGCCGTGGCGATGGACCCGCAGCAGCGTCTGCTGCTGGAGACCTCCTGGGAGGCCTTCGAGCGGGCGGGCATCGACCCGGCGACCATGCGCGGCAGCCGTACCGGTGTCTTCGCCGGCATCATGTACCACGACTACGCGACCCGGATCACCTCCGTCCCGGACGGCGTCGAGGGCTACCTCGGCACCGGCAACTCCGGCAGCATCGCCTCCGGCCGCGTCTCGTACGCCTTCGGTCTGGAAGGCCCCGCGGTCACCGTCGACACGGCCTGCTCCTCCTCGCTCGTCGCGCTGCACTGGGCGATCCAGGCGCTGCGGGGCGGCGAGTGCGACATGGCACTGGCCGGTGGCGTCACGGTCATGTCGACGCCGGGCACCTTCACCGAGTTCAGCCGCCAGCGCGGTCTGGCCGCCGACGGCCGCATCAAGTCCTTCGCCGCGGCCGCCGACGGCACCAGCTGGGCCGAAGGCGCGGGCATGCTGCTCGTGGAGCGGCTGTCCGACGCCCGGCGCAAGGGCCACCCGGTCCTCGCGGTGGTCCGCGGGTCGGCGATCAACCAGGACGGTGCCTCCAATGGTCTGACCGCCCCGAACGGTCCGTCCCAGCAGCGCGTCATCCGCCGGGCCCTGGCCTCCGGCGGACTGACGAGCGACCAGATAGACGTGGTCGAGGCGCACGGCACCGGCACGACGCTGGGCGACCCGATCGAGGCGCAGGCCCTGCTGGCCACGTACGGCCGGGAGCGGGCGGTGGACGAACCGCTGTGGCTGGGCTCGATCAAGTCGAACATGGGCCACACGCAGGCCGCCGCGGGTGTCGCCGGCGTGATCAAGATGATCATGGCGATGCGGCACGGTGTCCTGCCGAAGACCCTTCACGTCGACGAGCCGACCCCGCACGTGGACTGGGAGGACGGAGCCGTCACGCTGCTGACGGAGTCCGTGCCGTGGCCCAAGACCGGCCGGCCGCGCAGGGCCGGTGTGTCCTCCTTCGGCATCAGCGGCACCAACGCGCACACGATCATCGAGCAGGCCCCGGACGAGGTGGCCGAGGCCACCGGCTCCGGTGACGGGATCCCGCCGGCCCTGCCGTACGCGGTCTCCGCGAAGTCGGCGGACGCCCTCCGCGGCCAGGCCGCCCGCCTGCGCCGCCACCTGGAGGACACGCCCGACGCGCCGGCCGCCGACGTGGCCTACTCGCTCGCGACGCGGCGTGCGGCTTTCGACCACCGTGCGGTGGTCGTGGCCGGTGACCGGGAGGAGCTGCTGCGCGGTCTGGCCGCCGTCGCGGACGGCGACCCGGCGGCCGCCGGGGTCACGAGCGGCGTGGTGGGTGCGGCCGGGGCCGGGAAGCTGGCCTTCCTGTTCACCGGCCAGGGCAGCCAGCGCCTCGGGATGGGGCGTGAGCTGTACGACACCCACCCGGTGTTCGCGGCCGCACTGGACGCCGTGTGCGCGCGCCTCGACCTCGAACTCCCGCTGAAGGAAGTCCTGTTCGGGACCGACGCGGACCTGCTGAACCAGACGGCCTTCACCCAGCCCGCGCTCTTCGCGGTCGAGGTGGCCCTGTACCGGCTCGTTGAGAGCTGGGGAGTCCGTCCGAACTTCCTGTCCGGCCACTCGATCGGTGAGATAGCCGCCGCGCACGTTGCCGGCGTGTTCTCGCTGGAGGACGCCTGCACGCTCGTCGCGGCTCGTGGTCGTCTGATGCAGGCACTGCCGTCGGGTGGTGTGATGGTCGCGGTGCAGGCGTCGGAGGACGAGGTCCTGCCGCTCCTGACCGACCGCGTGAGCATCGCCGCGGTCAACGGGCCGACCTCGGTCGTGATCGCGGGCGACGAGGACGCCGCGCTCGCCGTGGTGGCGGCGTTCGCCGACCGCAAGACCAAGCAGCTCACCGTCAGCCACGCCTTCCACTCCCCGCACATGGACGGCATGCTGGCCGACTTCCGCAAGGTCGCCGAGGGCATCAGCTATGCCGCGCCGCGCATCCCCGTCGTGTCGAACCTGACCGGCGCCCTCGTCACCGACGAGATGGGTACCGCGGACTTCTGGGTCCGGCACGTCCGCGAAGCCGTCCGCTTCCTGGACGGCGTCCGGGCCCTGGAGGCCGCGGGCGTGACCACGTACCTCGAACTCGGCCCCGACGGCGTCCTGTCCGCCATGGCCCAGGACTGCCTGACCCAGGACGGCGCCCGGTTCGCGCCCGCCCTCCGCTCCGGCCGCCCCGAGCCCGTCACCCTCCTCACCGCCCTCGCCGGCGCGCACGCCCACGGCGCCACCGTGGACTGGGAGGCGTACTTCGCCCCGACCGGCGCCCTCCCGGCCGAGCTGCCCACCTACGCCTTCCAGCGCGACTGGTACTGGCTCGACTCCGCGGGCACCGACCACCACACCCCGGGCGACGCCGCAGGCTTCGGCCTCGGCGCGACGGACCACCCGCTGCTCGGGGCAGCCGTCGAACTCCCCGACTCGGACGGGTTCCTCTTCACCGGACGTCTCTCCACCGCAACCCACCCGTGGCTCGCCGACCACACCGTCCTCGGTTCGGTCCTGCTGCCCGGCACGGCCTTCGTGGAACTGGCGGTCCGCGTCGGCGACCAGGTCGGCTGCGGCGTCCTGGAGGAGCTGACCCTGGAGGCCCCGCTCGTCCTCCCCGAGCGCGGAGCGGTCCAGCTGCGGCTCTCCGTCCCCGGAGCCGACGACACCGGCCGACGCACCTTGTCGCTGTACTCCCGTGACGAGGACAGCCCGGCCGACGAGCCGTGGACCCGGCACGCCGCGGGTGTCCTCGCCCCCACCGCCGACGCGCCGGACCCCGCGCCGGACCCCGCAGCCGACCTCACGGCCTGGCCTCCGGCCGGAGCCGAGGCCGTCGACCTCGACGGCCTGTACGAGGGACTCGCCGCGGCCGGGTTCGACTACGGCCCTGCCTTCCAGGGCCTCCGCGCGGCCTGGCTGCACGGCGACGCGGTGTGCGCCGAGGTCGCCCTGGACGAGGAGACCGCCCGGACGGCCGACTGGTTCGGCCTCCACCCGGCACTGCTGGACGCCACCCTCCACGCGGCCGGACTCGGCGGACTCGTCGAGAACACCGGCCGGGGACGGCTCCCGTTCGCCTGGAGCGGCGTCCGCCTGCACGCGGCCGGAGCCTCCGCGCTCCGGGTCCGCCTGGCCCCGGCCGGCCACGACGCGGTCTCCCTGGACCTCGCCGACCCGGCGGGCGCACCGGTCGCCTCGGTGGAGTCGCTCGCCCTGCGGGCCGTCTCGCCCGAGCAGATCGGCGCGGCGTCACGCGGCGGCCGTCCGGAGTCCCTGTTCCAGGTCGACTGGACGGCCCTGCCCCTGACCCCGGTCTCCCCGGCCGAACAGCGCCCCTGGGCCCTGCTCGCGGACGGTCACGCGGGACTGGACACCGTGGGCGTGCGCTACACGGCCCACGCCGCACTGGCGACGGCCGCGGCCGCGGAGCTCGTGTGCGTCCCGCTGACGGGGCTGCCCGGGGGTGATGTGGCGGCTGCGGTGCACGAGGAGACCGCTCGGGTGCTGGGGTTGTTGAAGGAGTGGTTGGCGGACGAGCGGTTCGCTGGTTCCCGTCTGGTGTTCCTGACTCAGGGTGCGGTGGATGCCGTGCCCGGTGAGGGTGTGTCGGACCTGGCGCATGCCGCGGTGCGGGGTCTGGTGCGTTCGGCGCAGTCGGAGAACCCGGGCCGGATCGTCCTGGCCGACCTGGACGGCTCCGACGCCTCCTACCGCGCACTGCCCGCCGTACTGGCTTCGGGTGAGTCCGAGGTGGCGGTGCGGGACGGCGCGGTGCTTGTGCCGCGTCTGGCCCGGGCTGCTGCCGCCGGGGGGGCCCTGGAGTGGGGTACCGGGGGCACGGTGCTGGTGACGGGGGCGAGTGGTTCGCTGGGCGGGCTCTTTGCCCGGCACCTGGTCGCGGAGCGGGGTGTGCGCCGTCTGCTGCTGGTGAGCCGGCGGGGTGAAGTTCCGGCTCTGTCGGCTGAGTTGGCGGAGTTGGGTGCCGAGGTGGTCTGGGCGGCCTGCGACGTGGCCGACCGTGAGGCACTGGCCGCTGTCCTGGCCGGGGTTCCCGCGGAGCACCCGCTGACCGCCGTCGTCCACACGGCTGGTGTCCTCGATGACGGTGTGGTGGGCTCGCTGACGGCCGAGCGGTTGTCTGCGGTGTTGCGTCCGAAGGTGGACGCGGCCTGGAACCTGCACGAGCTGACCGAGGGCCTCGATCTGTCGGCGTTCGTGCTGTTCTCCTCCGCTGCCGGTGTTTTCGGCGGCGCGGGTCAGGCGAACTACGCCGCGGGCAACGTCTTCCTGGATGCGCTGGCGGCTCACCGTCGGGCCGAGGGTCTGGCTGCGACCTCCCTGGCCTGGGGTCTGTGGGCCGAGGTCGGCGGCATGGGCGGCACGTTGGAGGCCGAGGAGGTCTCCCGGCTCGACCGTGGCGGTGTAGAGGCGCTGACGGCCGCCGAGGGTGTGGCACTGTTCGACGCCGCGACGGCCGGCGAACAGCCGCTGCTGGTGCCGGTGAAGCTGGACCTGGCCGCCCTGCGCACCCAGGCGGGTACCGGCATGATCCCGCCGCTGCTCACCGGCCTCGTCCGTACACCCGCCCGCCGCGCCGCGGCCGCCGCCACGGGCACGGACGGCGGAGCGGAACTGCGCGAGCGCCTCACCGGCCTCGCACCCGCCGCGCAGGACGAAGCGCTACTGGAGCTGGTCTGCTCGTACGTCGCCGGAGTCCTCGGCTTCGCCGGACCCGAAGCGGTCGACCCCGTACGGTCGTTCAGCGAGGTCGGCTTCGACTCCCTGACCGCCGTGGAGCTGCGCAACCGGCTCGGCGCCGCCACCGGAGTCCGTCTCCCCGCCACCCTCGTCTTCGACTACCCGACGCCGACGGCGCTCGTGGAGTACCTGCGGGGCGAGCTCTGGCAGGACGGCGCCGCAGCCGTGCCCCCGCTCCTCGCCGAGCTGGACCGGCTGGAGAAGACCCTCGTCACGTCGTCGCCCGACGACGCGGGCCGCGACCGCATCACCGAACGCCTCCAGGCCCTGCTGACCGCCTGGAGCGAGGCCGGCGCCCTGGCCACCGGTTCCGACGGAGCCGACGTGGCCGAGGCCTTGGAGAGCGCGACGGACGACGACCTCTTCGACTTCATCGGCAAGGAGTTCGGCATCTCATGACCCGGCAGCTCCGCCCCGCCCCTTCCCACCACTCTGACTGTCCGGCTTCTGCACGAGGGATGCACGCATGAACGAGGAAAAGCTCCGGTACTTCCTGAAGCGGGTGACGGCCGATCTCCACGAGACGCGCCGCCGCCTCCAGGAAGTCGAGTCGGAGGAGCAGGAGCCGATCGCGATCATCGGGATGAGCTGCCGCTACCCGGGGGACGTCGAGTCCCCCGAGGACCTGTGGCGGCTGGTCTCCGGCGAGACCGACGCCGTCTCGCCCTTCCCGACGGACCGGGGCTGGGACACCGGGCGCCTCTTCGACGAGGACCCCGACGGGCGGGGCACGAGCTACGTGCAGGAGGGCGGCTTCCTGCACTCCGCCAACCGGTTCGAGCCCGAGTTCTTCGGGATCTCGCCCCGTGAGGCGCTGGCGATGGACCCGCAGCAGCGGCTCCTGCTGGAAACCTCGTGGGAGGCCTTCGAGCGGGCGGGCATCGACCCGACCTCGATGCGCGGCAGCCGGACCGGCGTCTTCACGGGCGTCATGTACCACGACTACGCGTCCCGGCTGCGGGCCGTACCTCCGGAAGTGGAGGGCTACCTCGGCACCGGAGCGTCCAGCAGCATCGCCTCCGGCCGCGTCTCGTACACCTTCGGCCTGGAGGGCCCGGCGCTCACCGTCGACACCGCCTGCTCCTCCTCCCTCGTCACCCTGCACCTCGCCATGCAGGCCCTGCGCAAGGGCGAGTGCTCGCTCGCCCTCGCCGGCGGCGTGACGGTCATGCCGACCCCCGGCACCTTCACCGAGTTCAGCCGCCAGCGCGGCCTGTCCTTCGACGGGCGCTGCAAGTCGTTCGCGGACGCCGCGGACGGCACCGGCTGGGGCGAGGGCGCGGGCATGCTCCTCGTGGAGCGGCTCTCCGACGCCCGCCGCAACGGCCACCGGGTGCTGGCCGTGGTCCGCGGGTCGGCCGTCAACCAGGACGGTGCGAGCAACGGCCTCACCGCCCCCAACGGGCCCTCCCAGCAGCGCGTCATCCGTCAGGCCCTGGCCGACGCCCGGCTCACCGCCGCCGACGTCGACGTCGTCGAGGCCCACGGCACCGGCACCACGCTGGGCGACCCGATCGAAGCGCAGGCGCTGCTGGCCACGTACGGCCGGGAGCACACGGAGGACCGGCCGCTCTGGCTCGGCTCCGTCAAGTCGAACATCGGGCACACGCAGGCCGCCGCCGGTGTCGCGGGCATCATCAAGATGGTGATGGCGATCCGGCACGGGCGGATCCCGAAGACCCTGCACGTGGACCAGCCGTCGACCAAGGTCGACTGGTCCGCGGGCGCGGTGTCGCTGCTGCGCGAGACGGTGGACTGGCCGGAGACCGGCCGCCCGCGCCGCGCAGCCGTGTCCTCCTTCGGCATCAGCGGCACCAACGCTCACACCATCATCGAGCAGGCCCCGGCCACCGAGCCGGCGGAGCCCGCCGAGGGCGCCGCACCCGTCGAGTCCGACGGGGCCGAGACCAAGACCGAGACCGAGGCCGAGCCCGGCGAGACCGCCGCTCCGCGCCGCGTCGTCGTACCCCCCGTCCTGGCCTGGCCCGTCTCGGCCCGTACGGAGGAGGCCCTGCAGGCCCAGGCGGAGCGCCTGCTCATGCACCTGCGGGCCCACCCCGACCAGCGTTCCGAGGACATCAGCCACACCCTGGCTACCGGCCGCGCCGCCCTCGAACACCGCGCCGTCGTCCTGGCCGGCGACCGCGGCGAGGCCCTGGCCGACCTCGCAGCACTGGCGTCCGGCGACACCGCCTCGATGCGGATCGTCCGGGGCGAGGGCGTGGCCGGGACCCGGGGCAAGCTGGCCTTCCTGTTCACCGGTCAGGGCAGTCAGCGGCTGGGGATGGGGCGTGAGCTGTACGACGCCTTCCCGGTGTTCGCGGAGGCGCTGGACGCGGTGTGTGCGGGGATGAGCCTCGAACTTCCTCTGCGGGATGTCCTGTTCGGGGCTGATGCGGCTGTTCTGGACCGTACGGAGTATGCGCAGCCCGCGCTGTTCGCGGTCGAGGTGGCGCTGTTCCGGCTATTGGAGTCGTGGGGCGTCAGGCCGGACTTCCTCGCCGGCCACTCGATCGGCGAGATAGCTGCCGCGCACGTTGCCGGCGTGTTCTCGCTGGAGGACGCCTGCACGCTGGTCGTGGCTCGGGGCCGGTTGATGCAGGCGTTGCCGTCGGGTGGTGTGATGATCGCGGTGCAGGCTTCGGAGGACGAGGTCCTGCCGCTGCTGACCGAGCGCGTGAGCATCGCCGCCGTCAACGGGCCTCAGTCGGTCGTGATCGCGGGTGACGAGGATGCGGCGCTGGCTGTGGTGGCGTCGTTCGCCGACCGGAAGACCAAGCGGCTGACGGTCAGTCACGCGTTCCACTCGCCGCACATGGACGGCATGCTGGACGACTTCCGTGAGGTCGTGGCGGGGCTGTCGTTCGCGGCTCCGGGCATCCCGGTCGTCTCCCACCTGACCGGTGCACTCGTCTCCGACGAGATGGGTTCGGCCGACTTCTGGGTGCGGCACGTCCGCGAGGGCGTGCGGTTCCTGGACGGTGTCCGGGTGCTTGAGGCCGCGGGCGTGACGACGTATCTCGAACTCGGGCCCGACGGTGTCCTGTCGGCCCTCGCCCAGGACTGCGTCTCCGGCGAGGGCGCCGCCTTCGCCCCCGCCCTCCGAAAGGGCCGGGCCGAGGCCGCGGCCGTCACCGCCGCCGTCGCCCTCGCACACGTCCGCGGCATCGCCGTCGACTGGCACGCCTACCACTCCGGTACCGGAGCCGAGAGCGTCGACCTGCCGACTTACGCCTTCCAGCGCGAGCACTACTGGCTCGACACCGGCACCCTCGGCGCCGACGTCACCACCGTCGGCCTCAGGTCCGCCGACCACCCGCTGCTCGGCGCCTCGGTGACCCTGGCCGACGCCGACGGCCTCCTCCTCACCGGTCGCCTCTCGGTCGCCACCCACCCCTGGCTCGCCGACCACACGGTCATGGGAACCGTCCTCCTGCCCGGCACGGCGTTCGTCGAGCTGGCGCTCCGGGCCGGTGAGCAGCTCGGCTGCGACCTCGTAGACGACCTGACGCTCGCCGCGCCGCTGATTCTCCCCGAGGACGGTGGCATCGAACTCCAGATCACCGTCGCGGCACCCGACGCCTCGGGCCGCCGCTCCGTGGTCTTCCACTCCCGCGACGACCGCGCGGCGGCCGACGAGCCCTGGGTGCGGAACGCGACCGCGGTCCTGTCCGAGGAGGAGACCGAGCCGCGCGCCTTCGACCTGACGCAGTGGCCGCCCGCGGGCGCCGACGCCGTGCAGGTGGACGGTCTGTACGACGCGCTCGCAGACTCCGGCTTCGGCTACGGCCCGGTGTTCCAAGGCCTGCGGGCCGCGTGGCGCCGAGGTGAGGAGGTCTTCGCCGAAGTCGCTCTCGACGGTGAGTCCGCCCCGGAGGCTGCCTACTTCACGCTGCACCCGGCCCTGCTGGACGCCGCGCTGCACGCCATCAACCTCGGATCGCTGGTGGAGGACACCGGTCAGGGACGGGTGCCGTTCTCCTGGTCCGGCGTGTCCGTCCGCTCCACGGGTGCGGACGCCCTGCGCGTACGGCTCTCCCGGGCCGGGCGGGACGCGGTACGGCTGGAGATGGCCGACGCCGACGGCGCGCCGGTCGCCTCGGTGGACGGCCTGGCCCTCCGTGCCTTCTCGCCCGACCAGCTCGGGCAGGGCACGGGTGCCCACGACTCCCTGTTCCGGGTGGAGTGGACGGCGGTGTCCGGGGCCGGGTCGTTCGACGACTGGCTGCTGCTGGGTGAGGGTGCGCAGGTGTTCGCGGACCTGGCCGGGCTGGGTGTTGCGGTCGCCGAGGGTGGTGTGATTCCGGCGGCGCTGGTGGTGCCGTGCACGGGGCTGCCTGAGGGTGATGTGGCGGCTGCGGTGCACGAGGAGACCGCTCGCGCGCTGGGGTTGTTGAAGGGGTGGTTGGCGGATGAGCGGTTCGCTGATTCCCGTCTGGTGTTCGTGACGCGTGGTGCGGTGGATGCCGTACCCGGTGAGGGCGTCGCGGACCTGGTGCATGCCGCGGTGCGGGGTCTGGTGCGTTCGGCGCAGTCGGAGAATCCGGGCCGGATCGTCCTGGTCGACGTCGGCGCGGATGGTGACCTGCACGAGGGTGTGTCGGCCGCGCTGGCTTCGGGCGAGCCCGAGGTGGCGGTGCGCGGGGGAGCCCTGCTGGTGCCGCGTCTGGCCCGGGCAGCCGCGCCTGTGGGTGAGCCCGTTCCGTGGGGTGCCGAGGGCACGGTGCTGGTGACGGGTGCGAGTGGTTCGCTGGGCGGGCTCTTTGCCCGGCACCTGGTCGCGGAGCGTGGTGTGCGCCGTCTGCTGCTGGTGAGCCGGCGGGGTGAAGTTCCGGCTCTGTCTGCCGAGTTGGCGGAGTTGGGTGCCGAGGTGGTCTGGGCGGCGTGCGACGTGGCCGACCGTGAGGCTCTGGTCGCTGTCCTGGCCGGGGTTCCGGCGGAGCACCCGCTGACCGCGGTCGTCCATACGGCTGGTGTGCTCGATGACGGTGTGGTGGGCTCGCTGACGGCCGAGCGGTTGTCGGCGGTGTTGCGTCCGAAGGTGGACGCGGCCTGGAACCTGCACGAGCTGACCGAGGGCCTCGATCTGTCGGCGTTCGTGCTGTTCTCCTCCGCTGCCGGTGTCTTCGGCGGCGCGGGTCAGGCCAACTATGCTGCGGGCAACGTCTTCCTGGACGCGCTGGCGGCTCACCGCCGGGCCCGGGGTCTGGCTGCGACCTCCCTGGCCTGGGGTCTGTGGGCTGAGGTCGGCGGCATGGGGGACGCGTTGGAGGCCGAGGAGGTCTCCCGGCTCGGCCGTGGAGGCGTCAACGCGCTGACGGCCGCCGAGGGCGTGGCACTGTTCGACGCCGCGACGGCCGGCGAACAGCCGCTGCTGGTACCGGTCAAGCTGGACCTGGCCGCCCTGCGCACCCAGGCAGGCACCGGCATGATCCCGCCGCTGCTCACCGGCCTCGTCCGTGCGCCTGCCCGCCGGGCGCGTAGCGGCGCCGCGGCGGGCGGTGCTTTCGCGCGTCAGATCGCCGCGCTGGCCGAGGGCGAGCGGGCCGGGGCCGTGCTGGATCTCGTACGGGGTCAGGTCGCGGCGGTGCTCGGCTTCGCCGGTGCCGAAGCAGTGGATCCGGCGCGGTCGTTCAGCGAGGTCGGCTTCGACTCCCTGACCGCGGTCGAACTGCGCAACCGGCTTGGCGCCGCCACCGGTGTCCGCCTGCCCGCGACCCTCGTCTTCGACTACCCGAACCCGGCCGTCCTGGCGGAGTACCTGCTCGCCGAGCTGCTCGACAGCCGTGCCGCTTCGGAATCCAACGCTCCCGTGGCAGCCGTCGCCCACGACGACGAACCGATCGCGATCGTCGCCATGGCCTGCCGTTTCCCCGGTGGTGTCCGCTCGCCCGAGGACCTGTGGGGCCTCGTGCGGGACGGCCGTGACGCCATCTCCGGCATGCCGGAGGACCGTGGCTGGGACATCCAGGGCCTCTTCGACCCGGATCCCGACCGCGAGGGCACCAGCTACAGCACAGCGGGCGGCTTCCTGTACGACGCCCACCACTTCGACCCGGCCTTCTTCGGTATCTCGCCCCGCGAGGCCCTCGCGACCGACCCCCAGCAGCGTCTCCTCCTGGAGACCACCTGGGAGGCCTTCGAGCGGGCGGGCATCGACCCCGCGACCATGCGGGGCAGCCGGACCGGCGTCTTCGCGGGCGTCATGTACAACGACTACGGCACGCTCCTCCACCGCTCTTCCGAGGGCCTGGAGGGGTACATGGGCACCTCCAGCTCCGGCAGCGTCGCCTCGGGCCGAGTGTCCTACACCTTCGGTCTGGAGGGCCCGGCGGTCACCGTCGACACGGCCTGCTCGTCGTCGCTCGTGACCCTGCACCTGGCCGCCCAGGCGCTCCGCAACGGCGAGTGCGACCTCGCCCTCGCGGGCGGTGTGACCGTCATGGCCACCCCGGGGACGTTCATCGCCTTCAGCCGTCAGCGCGGTCTCGCGACCGACGGCCGCTGCAAGCCCTTCGCGGCCGCCGCGGACGGCACGGCGTGGGGTGAGGGCGTCGGCATGCTGCTCGTCGAGCGTCTCTCCGACGCCCGCCGCAACGGTCACCCCGTCCTCGCGGTGGTCCGCGGCTCGGCCGTCAACCAGGACGGTGCCTCCAACGGTCTGACCGCCCCGAACGGTCCCTCGCAGCAGCGCGTCATCCGCCAGGCCCTCGCCAACGCCGGCCTGTCGGCGGCCGAGGTGGACGTGGTCGAAGCCCACGGCACCGGCACGACGCTGGGCGACCCCATCGAAGCCCAGGCCCTGCTCGCCACGTACGGCCGGGAGCACAGCGAGGACCGGCCCCTGCTGCTCGGCTCGATCAAGTCGAACATGGGTCACACGCAGGCTGCCGCCGGCGTCGCGGGCATCATCAAGATGGTCGAGTCGATCCGCCACGGCGTGCTGCCCAAGACCCTGCACGTCGACGAGCCGACCCCGCACGTCGACTGGTCCGAGGGCGCCGTCTCCCTCCTGACGGACTCGGTCGCATGGCCGGAGACCGGCCGCCCGCGCCGCGCAGCGGTGTCGTCCTTCGGGATCAGCGGTACCAACGCGCACACCATCATCGAGCAGGCCCCGGAGGACGACACCGAGCCGGTCACGGCCGGGGGCGCCGACCTGCCCGTCCTGCCGTACGTCCTCTCGGCGAAGTCGGCGGAGGCCCTGAGCGGCCAGGCCGCCGGTCTGCTGGCCCGCCTGGAGGACGGGGCCGACCTGAAGGCCGCTGACGTGGCCTACTCGCTTGCGACGCGGCGTGCGGTTTTCGACCACCGTGCGGTGGTCGTGGCCGGTGACCGGGAGGAGCTGCTGCGCGGTCTGGCCGCCGTCGCGGACGGCGACCCGGCGGCCGGCGGGGTCACGAGCGGCGTGGTGGGTGCGGCCGGGGCCGGGAAGCTGGCCTTCCTGTTCACCGGCCAGGGCAGCCAGCGCCTCGGGATGGGGCGTGAGCTGTACGACGCGTTCCCGGTGTTCGCGCAGGCTCTGGACGCCGTCTGCGCGGCGATGGACCTCGAAGTTCCCCTGAAGGACGTGCTGTTCGGCGACGACGTGGCCGTCCTGGACCGTACGGAGTACGCGCAGCCCGCGCTGTTCGCCGTCGAGGTGGCCCTGTACCGGCTCGTCGAGAGCTGGGGGATCCGGCCCGACTTCCTCGCCGGTCACTCCATCGGTGAGATCACCGTCGCGTACGTCGCCGGAGTCCTGTCCCTGGAGGACGCCTGCCTGCTGGTGGCCGCTCGTGGCCGTCTGATGCAGGCGCTGCCGACCGCCGGTGTGATGATCGCGGTCCAGGCGTCGGAGGACGAGGTCCTGCCGCACCTGAACGACCGGGTCGGCATCGCCGCCGTCAACGGCCCGCAGTCGGTGGTCATCGCCGGTGACGAGGACGCCGCGCTCGCCGTGGTGGAGTCGCTCGGCGACCGCAAGACCAAGCACCTGACGGTCAGTCACGCGTTCCATTCGCCGCACATGGACGGGATGCTCGACGCCTTCCGCAAGGTCGCCGAGGGCATCAGCTATGCCGCGCCGCGCATCCCCGTCGTGTCGAACCTGACCGGCGCCCCCGTCACCGACGAGATGGGTACCGCGGACTTCTGGGTCCGGCACGTCCGCGAAGCCGTCCGCTTCCTGGACGGCGTCCGGGCCCTGGAGGCCGCGGGCGTGACCACGTACCTCGAACTCGGCCCCGACGGCGTCCTGTCCGCCCTCGCCCAGGACTGCGCCGCCGCCCCCGAGGACGCCGCATTCGCCGCCGCCCTCCGCAAGGGCCGACCCGAGGCGGAGACCCTCACCACGGTGCTCGCCCGGGCCCACGCACACGGCGCCCGCGTCGACTGGGAGGCCTACTTCGCCGGGACCGGCGCCCGCGCCGTCGACCTGCCGACGTACGCCTTCCAGCGCGAGCGGTTCTGGATCGACCTGCCCGTCGGCCCCTTCACCGACGCCTCTGGCGTGGGCCTGCGGTCCGCCGACCATCCGCTGCTGGGCGCCTGCCTGACCCTGGCCGACGCCGACGGTCTGCTCCTGACCGGCCGGCTGTCCCTGGCCACGCACCCGTGGCTGGCCGACCACCGCGTCATGGGCTCGGCACTGCTCCCCGGCACGGCGTTCGTCGAGCTGGCGCTGCGGGCCGGTGAGCAGGTCGCCTGCGACCTCGTCGACGACCTCACGCTCGAAGCCCCTCTCGTGCTGCCCGAGGAGGGCGGCGTAGAGCTCCAGATCACGGTCGCGGCCCCCGACGCCTCGGGCCGCCGCTCCGTGGCCTTCCACTCCCGCGACGACCGCGCCGAGGACGACGAGCCCTGGGTGCGGAACGCGACCGCAGTACTGACCGAGGGCGGGGTCGCCCCCTCCCTCCACCTCACGGAGTGGCCGCCCGCGGGCGCCGACGCGGTGCAGGTGGAAGGCCTGTACGACGTGCTCGCGGACTCCGGCTTCGGATACGGCCCGGTGTTCCAGGGCCTGCGGGCCGCGTGGCGCCGCGGTGAGGAGGTCTTCGCCGAGGTGGCCCTCGATGCCGAAGCCGCCCAGGAAGCCCAGCAGTTCACCCTCCACCCGGCCCTGCTGGACTCCGTGCTGCACGCCATCGGCCTCGGCTCGCTGGTGGAGGACACCGGTCAGGGACGGCTTCCGTTCTCCTGGTCCGGCGTGTCCGTCCACTCGGTGGGTGCGGACGCCCTGCGCGTACGGCTCTCCCGGGCCGGCCGCGACGCCGTACGGCTGGAGATGGCCGACGCCGACGGCGAGCCGGTCGCCTCCGTCGACAGCTTGGCCCTGCGTGCCTTCTCGCCCGAGCAGTTCGGCCGGGCGGCCGGAGGGGGAGACTCCCTGTTCCGGGTGGAGTGGACGGCCGTGGCCTCGGCCGGGACCTCCGACGACTGGGCGATGGCGGACGGCGTCCTGCCGGTCGCCGAGGGTGGTGTGATTCCGGCGGCGCTGGTGGTGTCGTGCACGGGGCTGCCCGGGGGTGATGTGGCGGCTGCGGTGCACGAGTCGACCGCTCGCGCGCTGGGGTTGCTGAGGGAGTGGTTGGCGGACGAGCGGTTCGCTGGTTCCCGTCTGGTGTTCGTGACGCGTGGTGCGGTGGATGCCGTGCCGGGTGAGGGCGTTGCGGACCTGGTGCATGCTGCGGTGCGGGGTCTGGTGCGTTCGGCGCAGTCGGAGAATCCGGGCCGGATCGTCCTGGTCGACGTCGACGCGGATGGTGACCTGCGCGAGGGTGTGTCGGCCGCGCTGGCTTCGGGCGAGCCCGAGGTGGCGGTGCGCGGGGGAGCCCTGCTGGTGCCGCGTCTGGCCCGGGCAGCCGCGCCTGTGGGTGAGCCTGTTCCGTGGAGTGCCGGGGGCACGGTGCTGGTGACGGGTGCGAGTGGTTCGCTGGGCGGGCTCTTTGCCCGGCACCTGGTCGCGGAGCGGGGTGTGCGCCGTCTGCTGCTGGTGAGCCGGCGGGGCGAGGCGGCCGAGGGTGCTGCCGACCTGTCGGCAGAGCTGGCGGGGCTGGGTGCCGAGGTGGTCTGGGCGGCCTGCGACGTGGCCGACCGGGCGTCCCTGGCTGGGGTGTTGGCCGGAATTCCGGAGACGCACCCGTTGACGGCCGTCGTCCATACGGCTGGTGTGCTCGATGACGGCGTGGTCGGCTCGCTGACGGCCGAGCGGTTGTCTGCGGTGTTGCGTCCGAAGGTGGACGCGGCCTGGAACCTGCACGAGCTGACTCGTGAGATGGACCTGTCGGCGTTCGTGCTGTTCTCCTCCGCTGCCGGTGTCTTCGGCGGCGCAGGTCAGGCCAACTACGCTGCGGGCAACGTCTTCCTGGACGCGCTGGCGGCCCACCGCCGGGCCGAGGGTCTGGCTGCGACCTCCCTGGCCTGGGGTCTGTGGGCCGAGGTCGGCGGCATGGGCGGCACGTTGGAGGCCGAGGAGGTCTCCCGCCTCGGCCGTGGCGGTGTCGAGGCGCTGACGGCCGCCGAGGGTGTGGCACTGTTCGACGCCGCGATGGCCGGCGAACAGCCGCTGCTGGTACCGGTGAAGCTGGACCTGGCCGCCCTGCGTGCCCAGGCGGGCACCGGCATGATCCCGCCGCTGCTCACCGGCCTCGTCCGTGCGCCTGCCCGCCGGGCGCGTAGTGGCGCCGTGACGGGCGGTGCCTTCGCGCGTCAGATCGCCTCGCTGGCCGAGGGCGAGCGGGCCGGGGCCGTGCTGGATCTCGTACGGGGTCAGGTCGCGGCGGTGCTCGGCTTCGCCGGTGCCGAAGCGGTGGATCCGGCGCGGTCGTTCAGCGAGGTCGGCTTCGACTCCCTGACCGCGGTCGAACTGCGCAACCGGCTTGGCGCCGCCACCGGTGTCCGCCTGCCCGCGACCCTCGTCTTCGACTACCCGAACCCGGCCGTCCTGGCGGAGTACCTGCTCGCCGAGCTGCTCGACAGCCAGGAGACGGCGGCCGAAACCACCGTCGCCGCCACGGCCCACGACGACGAGCCCATCGCGATCGTCGCCATGGCCTGCCGTTTCCCCGGCGGTGTCCGCTCGCCCGAGGACCTGTGGGGCCTCGTCCACGAGGGCCGGGACGCCATCTCGGCCATGCCCGACGACCGTGGCTGGGACATCGAGAACCTCACCGACCCCGACCGCCCGGGCAGCAGCTACGCCACCACCGGTGGCTTCCTGCACGACGCCCACCACTTCGACCCGACCTTCTTCGGGATCTCGCCCCGCGAGGCCCTCGCCACCGACCCCCAGCAGCGTCTCCTCCTGGAGACCACCTGGGAGGCCTTCGAGCGGGCGGGCATCGACCCCGCGACCATGCGGGGCAGCCGCACCGGCGTCTTCGCGGGCGTCATGTACAACGACTACGGAACCCTCCTCCACCAGGCCCCCGAAGGCCTGGAGGGGTACATGGGCACGGCCAGCTCCGGCAGTGTCGTCTCGGGCCGCGTCTCGTACACCTTCGGCCTCGAAGGCCCGGCCGTCACGGTCGACACGGCCTGCTCCTCCTCGCTGGTCACCCTGCACCTCGCCGTACAGGCCCTGCGCAACGGCGAGTGCGACCTCGCGCTCGCGGGCGGTGTGACCGTGATGGCCACCCCGGGGACGTTCATCGCCTTCAGCGTGCAGCGGGGGCTGGCGACCGACGGCCGCTGCAAGCCCTTCGCGGCCGCCGCGGACGGTACGGCGTGGGGCGAGGGCGTCGGCATGCTGCTCGTCGAGCGCCTGTCGGACGCCCGCCGCAACGGCCACCCCGTCCTCGCGGTGGTCCGCGGCTCGGCCGTCAACCAGGACGGTGCCTCCAACGGTCTGACCGCCCCGAACGGTCCCTCGCAGCAGCGCGTCATCCGTCAGGCCCTGGCCAACGCCGGTCTGTCGGCGGCCGAGGTGGACGTGGTCGAGGCGCACGGCACCGGTACGACCCTGGGCGACCCCATCGAAGCCCAGGCCCTGCTGGCCACGTACGGCCAGGAGCACACGGCCGAGCAGCCCCTCTGGCTCGGCTCGATCAAGTCCAATGTCGGCCACACGCAGGCCGCCGCCGGTGTGGCGGGCATCATCAAGATGGTCGAGTCGATCCGCCACGGCGTGCTGCCCAAGACCCTGCACGTCGACGAGCCCACCCCGCACGTCGACTGGTCCGAGGGCGCCGTCTCCCTCCTCGAATCGGCCGTCTCCTGGCCCGAGACCGGCCGTCCCCGCCGCGCCGCGGTGTCTTCCTTCGGTATCGGTGGTACCAACGCGCACACCATCATCGAGCAGGCCCCGGAGGACGACACCGAGCCGGTCACGGCCGGGGGCGCCGACCTGCCGGTCCTGCCGTACGTCCTGTCGGCGAAGTCGGCGGACGCGCTGCGCGACCAGGCGGCCGGGCTACGTGCCCGCCTGGAGGAGGCGCCCGAGACGGCCGACGCCGACGTCGCCTACTCGCTCGTCACCACACGTGCCGCCTTCGACCACCGCGCGGTGGTCGTGGCGGGGGACCGTGAGGAGCTGCTGCGCGGTCTCACTGCCGTGGAGAGCGAGGCGGCCGCTGCCGGCCTGGTCCGGGGGTCCGTGGGCACCGGGAAGACGGTGTTCGTGTTCCCGGGTCAGGGCTCGCAGTGGGTGGGCATGGCTGCGGAACTGCTGGACTCCTCGCCGGTGTTCGCGGCTCGTATCGAAGAGTGTGCGAAGGCGCTGGAGCCCTTCACCGACTGGTCGTTGGTCGAGGTCCTGCGCGGTGTGGAGGGTGCTCCTTCCCTGGACCGGGTGGATGTGGTGCAGCCGGCGTTGTTCGCGGTGATGGTGTCGCTCGCGGAGGTGTGGCGTTCGGTTGGTGTCCGTCCGGGTGCGGTGATCGGTCACTCGCAGGGCGAGATCGCGGCAGCGTGTGTGGCGGGCATTCTCTCCCTCGACGATGCGGCCCGTGTGGTGGCGTTGCGCAGTCAGGCGATCGGTCGGGTGCTGGCGGGGCTGGGTGGCATGGTGTCCGTGCCGCTGCCGGCTGCCGAGGTCCGGGAACGCATCGCGCCTTGGGGTGAGGCACGGATTTCTGTTGCCGCGGTCAACGGTCCTTCCTCGGTGGTCGTCTCGGGTGAGGTTCAGGCGCTGGAGGAGCTGCTCGCTTCCTGTGAGGCGGACGGCATCCGGGCGAGGCGGATCGCGGTGGACTACGCGTCGCATTCCGCGCAGGTGGACCTGCTGCGGGAGGAGCTGTCCGAGCTGTTGGCTTCGGTCGGCCCGCGCGAGGCGGAGGTGCCGTTCTTGTCGACGGTGACGGGGGAGTGGGTCAAGGGGCCGGAGCTGGATGCCGGGTACTGGTTCCGCAACCTGCGCCAGACCGTCGAACTGGAGCAGGCCACCCGCACTCTCCTGGACCGGGGCTTCGGTGTTTTCGTCGAGTCGAGCCCGCACCCGGTGCTGACCGTCGGTATGCAGGAGACCGTGGAGGGCAGCGGTCGCGAGGCGGCCGTCCTCGGGTCGCTGCGCCGCAACGAGGGTGGCCTGGAGCGGTTCTGGCTGTCGGTCGGTGAGGCGTATGTCCGTGGTGTTGCTGTGGACTGGGAGGCGGTGTTCGCGGGGACGGGGGCCCGTCGGGTCGACCTGCCCACCTACGCCTTCCAGCGCGACCGCTACTGGATCGACGTACCCGTGTCCCGGGTCGGCGACGTCGCCTCCGCCGGGCTCGGTGCCGCCGAGCACCCGCTGCTCGGGGCCGCCGTCGAGCTGCCCGACTCGGACGGGTTCCTGTTCACCGGGCGGCTGTCCCTGCAGAGCCACCCCTGGCTGGCCGACCACCGGGCCGCGGGTGCCGTGCTGCTGCCCGGCACCGCCTTCGTCGAGCTCGCCCTGCACGCGGGCCGGCGGGTCGGTACCGCCTTCGTCGAGGAACTGAACCTGGAGGCCCCGCTGGTGCTGCCCGAGCAGGGCGCCCTCCAGCTCCGGCTCTCCGTGGCCGGGCCCGACGAAGCCGGGCGGCGCGCGATCCACGTCCACTCGCGTCCGGAGGCCCCCGCCGGGGACGCACTCGGTCTCGGGCAGGACGTGCCGTGGACGCGCCACGCCGGCGGTGTCCTCGGCGCACCCGACGCGGTGACCGCGGCTCAGGCCGCGCCAGGGCCGGAGGTCTGGCCGCCGGCCGGGGCCGAACCGGTCGACGTGTCCGACCTGTACGAACTGTTCGCGGCCGGCGGGTACACGTACGGCCCGGTCTTCCGCAACCTGCGGGCGGCCTGGCGCCTCGGCGAGGAGCTCTTCGCCGAGCTCGCCCTGTCCGAGGGCCCCGTGGCCGAAGCCGCCGACTTCGGCGTGCACCCGGCGCTGCTGGACGCGGGCCTGCACGGTCTCGCGCTCGGTTCCTTCCTCGGCGGCGACGAAGCCGGGGACGGCAGCGGCCGGATGCGGCTGCCGTTCTCCTTCACGGGGGTGGGCCTGCACGCCGTCGGCCCGGGCGCCCTGCGGGTGCGCCTCACTCCGGCGGGGTCCGGCGCGGTGTCCCTCGCGGCGTTCGACGAGAGCGGCGAGCCGGTCGTGTCGGTGGAGTCGCTGCTGCTGCGGGAGCTCGACACGTCCCGGCTGAGCGCGTCCGCGCCCGCCTTCCACGAGTCGCTGTTCCGGCTGGAGTGGCCCGCGGTCGGCGGCAACCGGGCCGCCGCCGACGGCCGGTGGGCCGTGATCGGCGCAGACCCGCTCGGCCTCGAAGACGCGCTGGCCGCCGCGGGTGCCGCCGTCGACGCGTACACCGACCTGGACGTCCTCGCGGGCGTGGTGCTCGCCGGGAAGCCGCTGCCGGACACGGTCCTGGTGTCGTACGCCGACCCGGCCGGTCCGGATGCGGGCGACACCGCGGGCGACTCCGCGAGCGACACCGCAGGCGTCGCCCGGAGCGCCGCCCACGGAGTGCTGGAGCTGGTGCAGGCCTGGCTGGCCGAGGAGCACCTCTCCGGGGCCCGCCTGGCGGTCGTCACCCGGGGCGCGGTCGAGGTACGGCCCGGCGACGGCGTCCCGGACCCCGCGCACGCGACCGTGTGGGGCCTGCTGCGCTCCGCCCAGTCGGAGAACCCCGGCCGGTTCACCGTCCTCGACCTCGACCCCGACGGCGCGGACGGCCGCGCCCTCGGCGAGCTGCTCGCGGCCGCCGCGGCGAGCGGGGAGCCCCAGCTCGCGCTCCGTGCCGGATCCCTGCACGCGGCCCGGCTGGCGCGGGTTGCCGCGGTCCACCCGCAGCCGCAGGAGACCGGCGCCGACTCCGCGGAGGGCACCCCGTCCGGGGCGCTCGTACCGGCCGGCGGGCTCGACCCGGAGGGCACCGTCCTCATCACCGGCGGCACCGGTGTCCTCGGCGGTCTCCTCGCCCGGCACCTGGTGACCGGGCACGGGGTGCGGCACCTGCTGCTGACGAGCCGTCGCGGACCCGGTGCCCCCGGCGCCGCGGAGCTGGTCGCGGACCTTGCCGCGCTGGGCGCCGAGGCGGCGGTCGTCGCCTGTGACGCCGCCGACCGGGAGGCCCTGGCGGCGCTGCTGGCGCGGATCCCGCAGGAGCACCCGCTGACCGCGGTCGTCCACACCGCGGGCCACCTCGACGACGGCCTGGTACCGTCGCTGACCCCCGAGCGGATCGACGCGGTGCTGCGGCCGAAGGTCGACGCGGCCCTGCACCTCGACGAGCTGACCCGGGAGCTGGACCTGGCGGCGTTCGTGCTGTTCTCCTCCGCGGCCGGCACGCTCGGCAGCCCCGGGCAGGCCAACTACGCGGCGGCCAACGCCTTCCTCGACGCCCTGGCCCAGCAGCGGCGTGCGGCGGGCCTGCCCGCGGTGTCGCTGGCCTGGGGCCTGTGGGAGCAGCGCAGCGAGATGACCGGCGACCTCACGGACGCCGACGTCCAGCGGATGGCGCGGGCCGGGCTGGCTCCGCTGTCCTCCGAGGCGGGCCTGGCCCTCTTCGACACGGCCTGCTCGCTGGCCGTGGCCGTCCCGGACGCGGCCGCCGTCCAGGAGCCCGGCAGCGCGGTGTTCGTCGCCATGCGGCTGGACACCGGACCGCTGAAGGCCCAGGCGGACGCGGGCGGCCTCCCGCCGCTCTTCCGGGGCCTGGTCCGCGGCGGCCTGCGCCGGGCCGCCGCAGGCGCCGCCGACGCGGCGGCGTCCGCGGCCGCGCGACGGCTCGCAGGGCTGGCCGGGCTGCCGGAGGAGGAGCAGGAGCGGCTGCTGCTGGAGGTCGTGCGCGAGCAGACCGCCGCGGTCCTCGCCTACCCCTCCGCCGACGCGGTGGGCGAGTCCCAGCCCTTCCTGGAGCTGGGCCTGGACTCGCTGACCGCGGTGGAGCTGCGCAACCAGCTGAACGCGGCGACGGGGCTGCGGCTCCCGGCCACGCTGCTGTTCGACCACCCGACGCCGCTGCTGATCGCCGCCCGGCTCCGCGCCGAGCTGGCCGGGACGCAGGGCGGTGCCGCCGGATCCGGCGGCACCGCGGCGGACGCGGAGGACACCGACGGGGTGTTCGGCGCGATGCTCCAGGAGGCCGGGGCGCAGGGCGAGTCCGGTCCGTTCATGGAACTGCTCATGCAGGCGTCGCGGTTCCGTCCGTCGTTCTCCTCGGCGGCGGAGCTGCGCAAGGCGCCGAGCCTGGTGCGGCTCGCCCGCGGCGCGGACGGTCCGGGGCTGATCTGCTTCTCGTCGATCCTGTCGATCTCCGGCCCGCACCAGTACGCCCGCTTCGCGTCCGCCTTCCGCGGGCGGCGCGACGTCCACGCGATGGCCGCCCCGGGCTTCCTGCGGGGCGAGCAGCTCCCCACGACGACGGAGGCGGTCGTCGAGGCACAGGCGGAGGCCGTCCTGCGGCACGCGGACGGCGCGCCGTTCGTCCTGCTCGGCCACTCCTCGGGCGGCATGCTCGCCCACGCGGTGGCGGGCCGGCTGGAGGACGCCGGGGTCTTCCCGGAGGCTGTAATCCTCGTCGACATCTACTCGCACGACGACGACGCCATCCTCGGCATCCAGCCGGGGCTGGCACAGGGCGTCGACGAGCGGCAGGGCAGCCACGTCCCCGTCGACGACAGCCGGCTGCTGGCGATGGGCGCCTACTTCCGTCTCTTCGGCGGCTGGAAGCCGGAGGCCGTGAAGGCACCGACGCTGCTGGTCCGGGCGCAGGAGCAGTTCTTCGACTGGACCCGTGCGGAGAACGGCGACTGGCGTTCCTACTGGGACATGGAGCACACCGCGGTGGATGTGCCCGGCAACCACTTCACGATGATGGAACAGCACGCGGGGACCACCTCGGGCGCCGTCGAGGAGTGGCTGGGCCGCCGGATCTGAGGGCGGTGACACGAAGGGGTCGGGCCCCACCCCTCCCGGGGGGGGGTGGGGCCCGACCCCTTCCGGTCGCCCGCGTGCTCCTCAGGGGGTGGCGTGCCGGGCGCGGTCCGCGCGGGAGCGCTCAAGGGCCTGCTGCCGCTCGCGCTCGCGGGTCCGCTTCCTGGGCAGGCCCACCGGGACGACATCGAAGCCGTCCTTGGTGACGTCGAGCCGGTGGAAGAGGTTGTCCGGGCCGGTGACGTACAGGGTGCCCACGCCGAGCCCCTGGAGGGACTCCACCATGGCGGGCCAGTGGATCGGCCGGTCGAAGGTGTCCAGCATCATCTCCCGCATCCCGGCGGCGTCCCGGACGACCGTGCCGTCGTGGTCGCAGACCACGGGGAGGGAGGGGTCGGCGATCTCGTAGGTGCCGAAGACCTCCTCCTCCGCCTTGCGGCGCAGCGCGGAGAAGGCCGCCGCGTGGACGGGCGGCCGCATCGAGTACATGGAATAGCCGCCGGCCGCGCTGATGGCGGTGTTCAGGGCGTCGAGTTCCTTCTCCCGTACGGAGAGCATGTGGAACCCGGCGTCGAGCCGGCCGGAGAGGTCGTACCAGGCGCCGCGGTCGTCGAACGCGGCGAGGATCTCGTCCAGGCGGTCCTGGGGGGTGCGGACGAAGCAGTGGGTGACCACGTCCTCGTAGGCGGTGGAGAAGTACTCCTCCTCGCAGCGCGCGAGTTCCGCGGTCAGGCGGACGACCTCGGAGAAGGGGAGGGAGCCCACGAAGGCGGCGGTCGCCTTCTGGCCGAAGCTGGGGCCCGCGCAGACGGTGGGGGAGACGCCGAGCACGTCCACCGCCCGGTCGGCCAGGGCCATCGAGTTCACCAGGAAAGCGATCTGGAAATCGACCGAATAATCCTCTTCGGAGTTCCGGAAACGGTCGAACACGGAATATCCGAGCACCTCGTCGGCCTCTGCCAGACGACGTCGCGCGTACGGGTCGAGCAGGAGGAAACGGCCGACCTCGGCGAAGGAGGCGGGGCCCATGCCGGGGAACACGATCGCGGTTCCGGTCCGGGCGTCGGAGGAATGGGTCATGATCGGTGAATACCTTTGCTTCCGGGATGGTGCGGGACGAGAAAGAGGCCCCGCACCCGGGCGGCGCGGATGCGCCGGTCCGGGCACGAGGCCGGAGACGGGACGTGGGGGCGTGGGGGATCAGTCCTGGGCCCTGCGGTGGAAGCCCTTGATGCTGATCGCCCCGAAGAGCAGGATCGAGGCGGCCAGCGCCGCCAGGTCCACCCACAGGGAGATCGAACGGGGGCCGCCGGGGGGCAGCAGCAGGTCGCGGATGCCCTCGGTGACGTAGGTCAGCGGGTTGAGGGCGCACAGCACCTGGAACCAGCGGATGTCCGCCAGACCGTGCCAGGGGAACTGGGTGCAGCCCGTGAACATGAGCGGGGTCAGCACCACCGCGAAGACGACACCGATGTACCGCGGCGGGGCCAGCGTGCCGATGGTCAGGCCGACCGTGCTGCCGGCCAGGGCGCCCAGCAGCAGCACACCCAGCGTGGCCGGGAACCGGTCCATGGGCCAGGTGGCGTGATCGAGGACGAGGAAACCCATCGGGATCATCAGCAGCGAGGCGACGATGCCGCGCAGCGTGCCGAAGACCAGCTTCTCGACGGCCACCAGCGTGATCGGTATCGGCGCGAGCAGCCGGTCCTCGATCTCCTTGCTGAAGGAGAAGTCGATGATCATGGGCAGTGCGGTGTTCTGCAGGCTGACCAGGAACGCGTTGAGCGCCACGACACCGGGCAGCAGCACCGACTGGAAGGCGCCGCCGGTGTAGCCGAGTTCGCCGAGGACCTTGCCGAAGACGAACAGGATGAAGAACGGCTCGACGAGGATCTGTGCGAGGAACGTGCCCAGTTCGCGGCCGGTGACGAAGAGGTCCCGCCACAGGATGAAGCAGAACGTACGGGTCACCGAGCGGACGCCGGTGGGCGCGGGACGCAGCTCCTCGGGGAAGCCGGCCGCCGGGTCGGCCGCGGTCGCGGCGGTGGCGCTCACCGCAGCTCCCGGCCGGTCAGGGAGATGAAGACGTCCTCCAGGGTCGCGGTGCCCACCTTGATGTCCTTGATGTCGCAGTGCGCCGCCGTCAGGATGGTGACGGCGGCCGGAAGCATCGCGCCGGGCGGCGCGTCGCTGTACAGACGCAGCCGCACGGGCGCGTCGGCGTCGTCCCCGGCGGCCTGGTCGGTCCTCTCCACGCGGGTGACCGCGTCGGCCTTCTCCAGCAGGCGGATCACGTCCTCCGGCCCGGAAGCGGGAGGCCGGACGGTGAGGGTCAGGGCGGTGCCGCTCAGGCTCTCCATCAGGGCCTGCGGGGTGTCCAGGGCGAGCAGCCGGCCGTGGTCGACGATGCCGACGCGGTCGCACAGCCGGGCGGCCTCGTCCATGTCGTGGGTGGTGAGCACGGTGGTCACGCCGCGTCCGCGCAGCTCGGCCACCCGCTCGTGGATGAACAGCCGGGCCTGCGGGTCGAGGCCGTTGGCCGGCTCGTCGAGGAAGAGCACGTCGGGCCGGTGCATCAGGGCCCGGGCGATCATCACGCGCTGGGCCTGGCCGCCGGAGAGCTTGTCGCCGCGGGAGTCGCCGCGGTCGGCGAGGCCGACCCACTCCAGGCACTCGTCGGCGCGCCGGTTGCGCTCGGCGCGGCCCACGCCGTGGTACCCGGCGTGGAAGGTGAGGTTCTGGCGCAGCGTGAGCGACTGGTCGAGGTTGTTGCGCTGGGGGACGACGGCGAAGGCGCGGCGGGCCTGTGCGGGGTGGGCGACGACGTCGACCCCCTGCACGAACGCGCGCCCCGCGGTGGGTGCCACCCGGGTCGTGAGGATGCCGATGGTGGTGGTCTTCCCGGCCCCGTTCGGACCGAGGAATCCGAAGACCTCGCCCCGGCGGACCGAGAAACTCAAGCCGTCCACCGCGGGCTGGTCGCGGTCCTTGTACTTCTTGACCAGTTTTTCGACCACGACAGCGGAATCCACGGATCGTTCAGATTTCATTTATGCCTGCGAGTCGATAGGGGAATCGGACACAGAAGGGTTGCGCGCCATGTCTAGCATGCGGGAACGCGCCATGGTCCGCCGGACCGATTGCTAGGGGGAAATGCAGAAACCGTTAGGGGGGCCTAGGGGTGATTGTGTGTTGTGGTCCCGGGAAGCATGGTCCTGGCATCGCCGGTAATCACCCCGGGCCGTCCCCGACCGTTCACCGCATTCTCGCGAGGAGACCCCCGTGAAAGCACTCGTCCTGACGGGGAGATCCCCCGGGGCCGACCGGTCCGTCTTCTTCCGGGTCCTGGAGCAGATCGCCGATGTGGGCATCACCGACGTCGGAATCGTCCTCGGGGGCGCGGCCGACGCGGTCCGGGAGGCAGTCGGTGACGGCACCCGTTTCGGCGTCGGCGTCACCTACCTTCCCCGGAGCCGCAGACCGGGACCGGGGGCGGCCGTGCACATGGCGCGGGACTGGCTCGGCGACGACGACTTCGTCACGTATCCCGAGGACGTCCTGGTCCCGGGCGGAATCGGCGAGCAGGTGGAGGCGTTCCGCACCCGCCGTCCGGCGGCGCAGGTCGTCCCCGGGCCGGCCGGGGTGTACTTCTTCACGGACGCCGTGCACCGTGCCGTCGACGCCGTCCAGGCCGCCGCATCCGGTGGACCGGAGATCACCGACCTGCTGCGATGGCTCGCCGACCAGGGCCTGGAGGTCGTCTCCGCCGCCCCGGCCGACCCGGCACCGATCCGTCCATGAGGGCCCTCCACCCCGGAGGTGCCCGGCCGCCTGCCCGACCACGCGTCAGAGGCACCACCCGAGGTGGAGTTCCACGGAGCATGACCCATGCCGACAGCCGGCCCTCCACGGGGGAGACCCTCCCAGACGAGGTCGGCCTGATCCAGATCCGGCAGCCCGCTCACCCGAGCAGCTACCGCCTGATCTGCTTCCCGAGCGCGCGCAACTCCCCGCTCTGCTACCTCGCGATGGCGGAACTGCTGCTGCCCACCGTGGAACTGCTCGTCGTGCAGTACCCGCCGATGCGCACCGACGACGACCTCGACCCGGCCGAGTGCGCCTTACTGGCCGACCAGGTCTACGAGGCGGTCCGCGACTGGGTCGACCGCCCCTTCGCGCTGTTCGGGCACCGCCTGGGCGCCGACCTGGCCTACGAGGTGGCCTGCAGGCTGGAGCGGGAGAACCACAGCGCGCCGCTGACCCTCTTCGTGTCCGGACGGACCGCGCCCGGCCACCGCGGCAGCCTCGGCCCGCCCGCCCTGAACTGCCGGATCGTCGCCCTGACCGCACAGCACGACCCGCGCGCCACGCTGTCGGGGGTACGGGGCTGGCGCCGGTGCACCTGCGGCTGGTTCGACCTGGAGACCTTCCCCGGCGCCCAGGGGTACCTGAAGACCTACCGCCGGGAAGTGGTCAACATCGTCCACGACCAGCTGATCTCGCTCGGCGGAGCGGACCCGGAATGACCGCCCGCCGGACCGACGGTCTCCCGGGGATCGTTGAACTGAGGGGTCCCCAGGGGTCGTTCAGGGGTACCCGGACCACCTCCCCCTGCCTAGCGTGCGTCGGTGGAGACCCGTGTCCGGACCCGACGCGCACGGCCCGGCCGGCGCCCGGCACGGCCACGATTCCCTCCCTCGTGAAGCCCACGAATCCCGTGAACCCCGCGAATCCGCGATCCACCCCGTGAACGGGCCCGGCCCGCCGCCGGCCCGGCGTACCGCACGCCGAGCGGCCGTGGCACGGCCCAGAGGAAGGACATAGTGCGACCGATGACCGCGAAGATATTGGCAGCCGACTCGGTACGGACCGTCGAAGAGTTCGAACAGGACGCCCTCCGGGTGGCCTCGGCGATCCGCGAACGCGGAGTCGGCCTCGGCGACCGGGTGATGCTCAAGGCCGGCAACTCGGCGGCCTACGTGTGCGTGCTGTACGCGCTCATGCACGTCGGCGCCTCGATCGTCCTCGTCGACCAGCAGGAGCACCCCGAGGAGACCCGGCGCATCGCCGTGCGCACCGGTGTGAAGGTCACCTTCGTCGACGACGAGACCCCGATCTACGCCGACGCCGACCCCATCCACCTCTACGAACTCATGGTCGCCGTCGCCGACCACGAACCCGCAGGCCCCGAGCTGTCCTTCGAGGACTGGGGCGATCTCTCCGACGGCCTCATCATGTGGACCTCCGGCTCCACCGGCTCCCCCAAGGGCGTCGTGAAGTCCGGGGCCTCCTTCCTGCGCAACCTCCGGCGCAACGCCGACCAGGTCGGCCACCGCGCCGACGACGTACTGATGCCGCTCCTGCCCTTCGCCCACCAGTACGGCCTGTCGATGGTCCTCATCGCCTACCTGGCCCGCTGCTCCCTGGTGATCGCCCCCTACCGGCGTCTGGACCGCGCCCTGCGCATGGGCCGCGACGCCGGGGTCACCGTCATCGACGCCACCCCCTCCAGCTACCGCAGCATCCTCGGCCTGATCACCCGCAAGCCGGCGCTGCGTTCCCACCTGCGGGACGTGCGCATGTTCTGCGTCGGCGCGGCACCCCTCGACGCGCCGCTGGTGGAGAGCTACGTCACCGAGTTCGGGCTGCCGCTCCTCGACAGCTACGGCTCCACGGAGCTCGGCAACATCTCCTTCGCCACCCTCGACAACCCGGTCGCCTGCGGCCGGGCCATGGAGGGCATCGGGCTGCGGATCGTCGACGAGGACGGCCGCGAGCTGGCCCCGGGGGAGACCGGGGAGATCCAGGTCGACACCCCCGACGCCCTGCTGGGCCAGGTGTCCGAGGACGGCGCCGTCGTCCCCGCCCATGCCACGGGCTGGCAGCCCACCGGCGACCTCGGCCACCTCGACGCGGACGGCAACCTCTACGTCCTGGGCCGCAAGTTCGCCGTTCACCGCATGGGCTACACCCTCTACCCCGAGCTGATCGAGCGGAAGGTCGCCGGTCACGGCTGCTCCACCCGGATCGTGCCGCTGCCCGACGAACTCCGCGGCTCCCAGCTGGTGTTCTTCGTCGAGGACGAGGAGCAGCGGGACGCCGCCCACTGGCGGGAGCGGCTGTGCAGCCTCCTGCCCGCCTTCGAACAGCCCAACAAGGTCGTGGTGCTGGAGCGGTTCCCGCTCAACCGCAACGGCAAGCCCGACAAGAAGGCCCTCGCCGTACTGGCCGCCGCCCAGGCCTGAGGACCTGACGGCCCCGGCCCCCGGCCCGCCCACCGCGGCCGGGGGACCGGGGCCCCGGCCCGCACACCGGAGGGCGCCCCCGCCGGCTGCGGGGGCGCCCCTTCACGGTTCAGCTCTCGTAGGGCAGTTCGACGGGTGCGAGCGCCTCGAAGAGGTCACCGGGGCCGGGGTTGTCCGGATGAGCCGATCCGCCCAGGTGGTCCACCACGCCCCAGACCGCGTTCAGCGCCGTGGTGACGGCGCCCTCGGCGAAGCCACCGGTCCAGGAGACGTCGTCGCCGCACAGAAAGAACCCGCGCTGTCCCCGGGGCAGCCCGTGCTGCATGAACTGGGTGAACAGCCGCCGCTGGTAGCGGTACTGGCCCGGAAGGTTGGCCTTGAACGCGCCCATGAAGTGCGGTTCGGTCTCCCATGTGATGGTCAGCGGCTCCCCGATCACGTGCGAGCGGATGTCCACCCCGGGATAGATCTCCGCGAGCTTGCCCAGCAGCACCTCCAGGCGCTCCTGCGGGCTCAGCGTCGCCATCTTCAGCGAGTCGTCGTTCCACGTGTACGACAGGCACAGCACGCCCGGCCGGTCCGGACCGTCGTCGAAGAGGTAGACCCCGCGCGGCATCCGGTCGGTGAGCGTCATGCTCATCACCGGCAGCCCGGTCCCGGGATCCCGGTCGTGCCAGAAGGGCCGGTCGGTCAGGACGAACACCTTCGACGAGCCCATGTAGTGGGTCCGTTCCACCGCCGTCCACACCGGCGTGCTCAGCAGCCCCGGATCGGCCTCCACCCGGTTCAGCAGAGTCCACACGTGCGGGGTGTACACCACGGCCGGGTAGTGCTGCTCCTGCCCGTCGGCGCCGGTGACCGCGAAGCCCGTCCCGGCGCGCCGCACGGCCCGCACGCCCGGCCGCGGCACCCCGCCGTGCAGCGACGCCAGCGAGGTGCCCGCCGGCCAGTGCGCGCAGTCGTCCGGCCGGTGCTCCCACAGCCCCCGCGGTATCTGCTGGGAACCCCCGAGGACGGCCCTCTGGTGCTCGTCGGCCTCGGTGTAGACCACGCGGAGGATCTCCAGCAGCGAGTTCGGGAAATCGGTGTCCCAGCCGCCGGTACCGAACCCGACCTGGCCGAAGACCTCCCGGTGCCGGAACGAGCGGAACGCCGAACTGGTGGCGAGGAAACCGTGGAAGGACTGGTCGTCGAACTCCCGGACCAGCCGGTCCCACACGTGCTTGAGGGTCTCGACGTCGCGCCGCCGGACCGCGTCGCGCATCGTGGCCAGCTCCGCCCGCTCCTGGAGCGCCTTCTCCCAGGCGGCGGCCACCTCCTGGTACAGCTCGGGCAGGTCCTGCGTCCCGCGCGCGACGTGGCGCACCCCGCCGAGGTCGATGAGCGTGCTCGGGGTGTGCTCGGACAGGGGGTTGGGGAAGGGGCTGGTGGCCAGCCCCAGCAGGTCGATGTAGTGGAACAGGGCGCGGGCCGACAGCGGAAAGCGCATCGCGCCCATCTCGGCCACGTGCTCCGGCCGTCCCGGGAACGGGACCGACCGCATGCGGCCGCCGAGCTGTTCCGCCTCGTATACGACCGGGCGCAGGCCCAGCCGCATCAGCTCGTAGGCGGCGGTCAGCCCCGCCATTCCGCCGCCGACCACGGCGACCGGGGTCCCGGCGCGCTCGGGCGGGAGGGAGCCCAGGCCCGCCGGGTGGTTCAGCCAGGCGTCGTAGGAGAACGGGAAGTCCGGCACGAGCATGCTGGTCGTGTACGAGGTGGAGTCCGGGGGTGCTGATGTCATCTGGCGTACCTCTCGGGCCGGTTCGGCAGCGCTTCCAGGGGAGGACCGGAGCGAGCCGGGCGCGGAGGCCGGGAACGCGGCATCGCGGCGGGCCCGGACGGCGGGATGACCGCACGCCGTCCGCCGTGCGCAGTCGGTCCGGTCCTCGCACGCTACGCAGCGCGCCCGGCCCCGGACAACCCCGGACAACCCCTACCGGTCCGGGTGCCCGGCCCCGTCCGGCGCGGGTACCGCGATGGCGGTGACGACCAGACCCCGGTCCGCGAGCCAGCGGCCGGCGAAGCCGGTCACCGGCCGTCCGTCGGACCCGGTGCCCGGCCGCAGGACCACGGCGCGGAAGGTGCCCCGCCGCGGACTGTCGGCATCGGTACGGAAGGACAGCCGCGCGTCGTCGAAGTCCAGCTCGGTGCCGACCAGCGGGAACCAGGTCTTGTACACGGCCTCCTTGGCGCTGAACAGGAGGCGGTCGCGGCAGACCCGCCCCGCCCCCGTCACCGGGGTGCGCGCCCAGGCCAGTTCGCCGGGCAGGGCGATGGATTCCAGGATCCCCGGCCGCAGCGGCATGTCGGGCTCGGCATCGATGCCGATCGCCACCAGATCGGTGTCCCGGGCCAGGACCGCGGCCCGGTAGCCCGCGCAGTGGGTCATGCTGCCCACCACCCCGGCGGGCCACTGCGGAACGTTGCGCCGGCCGTTCAGGACCGGGGCCGGGGGCAGGCCGAGGTCCGCCATCGCCCTGCGGGCGCAGCCCCGTACGGTGGTGAACTCCTCGCGCCGCTCCTGCGGCGCCGTGGCCACCAGGGCGGCTTCCCCGGGGTACAGCACCGCGGAGCCGTCCGGCCCGAACGCCTCGCGCGCGCGGGCCCCTTCGGGCAGCAGGACCTCTATCACGTGCCGGCCTCTCGCTCGGGGTGGGGCAGGATCTGCCGCAGCAGGCCCTTGGGGTGGCCGCGGCGGCGCCATTCGCGCGGGTAGCCGATCGACACCTCCTCGAAGCGCACCCCGTCGTACCAGGTGGTCCGGGGGATGTGCAGGTGTCCGTAGACCACGGCGGCCGTACGGAACCGGCGGTGCCAGTCGGCGGTGAGGACGGTGCCGCACCACTGGGCGAACTCCGGGTGCCACAGCACCTCCGTGGGTTCGCGGACCAGCGGGAAGTGGTTGACCAGCACCAGGGGGACCGCCGGGTCGTGGGCCTCCAGCCGCCGCCGGGTCAGTTCGACCCGGGCACGGCACCAGGCGTCCCGGCTCGGGTACGGGTCGGGGTGCAGCAGGTACTCGTCCGTGCAGACGATGCCGGCCTCGTGCGCCCGCTCCAGCGACTCCTCCTTCGTGGCGACGCCCGGGACGCGGAAGGTGTAGTCGTACAGCAGGAACAGCGGGGCGACGGCGACGGGGCCGTCGGGCCCCCGCCACACCGGCCAGGGGTCCTCGGGGGTGTGGACCCCGAGCCGGCGGCACATCTCCACGAGGTGGCGGTAGCGTTCCTCGCCGCGAGCCTGGACCTTGTCCTCGCGCGGCGTCCACAGCTCGTGGTTGCCCGGCGCCCACACCACCGTGGCGAAGCGTCCGGCGAGCAGGCCCAGCGCCCACTCGATGTCCTCGGTCATCTCGCCGACGTCGCCCGCGACGATCAGCCAGTCGTCCGGGTGCCGCGGCCGCAGCGATTCGGTGATCGGCCGGTTGTCGGCCATCCCGATGTGCAGGTCGCTGACCGCGAGCAGCCGGGGTCCTGCGGCCGTGGTGGCGGCATGGTCGGAGGGGTCAGGCAGTGTGTGCGACATCGTTGTCCCAACTCACGGGAAGGTCTTGGCGGCGAGTGATGTTGATCTTGCGGTAGACCCGGGTGAGGTGCTGTTCGACGGTACTGACCGTGATGAAGAGCTTGGCCGAGATCTCCCGGTTCGTGTAGCCGTGCGCGGCCAGTGAGGCCACCCGGCGCTCGGCGTCAGTGAGCGCGGACGCCGTCGCCGGAGCGGACCGGACGGGAACCGGTTCGGGAGCCGCGGCCACGGCGCGCGGCGGCGCGCTCGGCACGGCCGCCTCTGCCGGTGCGCCCTGGCCGGGCTCACGGGAACCGCTGGCCTCGGCGATGCGCCAGGCCCGGCGGGCGCACGTCTTGCCCTGGGCGGGGTCCCCGAGCCGCTCGTAGGCGGTGCCCAGCTCGGTCAGGGCCCGGGCCAGCTCGTGTGAATCCCCCTCGTCCTGGAGCAGGGTCACGGCCCGTTCCAGCAGCGGGGGCCGTTCGCGCAGCGGGCGGGCGCCCGCGAGCACGCGCAGGGCCAGACCACGCACCCGCGGCCCGGTCTCTTCGGCGAGCTGCTCCCGGGCGAACCGCTCGGCCTGCTCGCGGTTGCCCAGGGCCAGCGAGGCCTCCGCGACCCCCACCCGCCAGGGCGCCAGCCCCGCCCGGTCCATGTCCCACTCCCGCATCAGCCTGCCGCAGGCCATGAAGTCCGTGAGCGCCGCATGGTGGCGTCCGGTGGCGAGCTGATGTCTTCCACGCGCGTAGATGTAGTGGAGGCCGTAGCGGGTCTGGAGCATCTGCTCGGGTACGGGGTGGTCCACCAGCGCCGCGGCCGCCTCGTGGTCGGCCATCGCCGTCCGGGCCTCGATGAGCGCAGAGAGCGGCATGCCGATGCCCACGCCCCAGCCGTGCGGGGGGAGTTCCTCCAGCGCCTGCTCCGCCAGTCGGCGGGCCTGCGCCAGTTCACCGCGGCGCAGCGCCATGTGCGCGCGCATCGCCTGCATCACCGCGGTCCAGCCGGGCGCACCGCGCTCGGCCGCCTCCTCCAGGTGCCGGTCCGTCCACAGGGCGGCCGCGCCGAGCCGGTCCGCGTACATCAGGGCCAGCAGGCACGCCCGTACGGTGACGTGGCTCTCCTCCGTGAGACGCGTCCCGGCCAGGATCCGCTCGGCCCGCCCGGTCAGCGCCTCGTCCACCTCCGCCCGGTCGCGCGGACCCGGGGTGGAGCCCAGGACGCCCTGGAGCAGCCCCATCGCCGTCATGACACCGTCGTCCGAGGGGTCCGCGAGCGGCTCGACGGGGTCCCAGTCGGGGCCGAGGGCGCTGTCCATCCGGCCGAGCAGAGTGGGGAACGTGGTCACCAGTACCAGCCGGACACCGTGCAGCTCGGCGGCGAGCGCGGCGTCCGGGCGGCCCTGCACGCCCTCCAGGGCGCGCTCGATGGCCAAGGCGCCGTCGTCGATCCAGCCGTTCCACAGCAGGCTGCCCACCAGCCGCAGGGATTCGGTCACCGGGAGGATGCCCCGGTGCAGGGCGGCGCTCAGCGGCTGGAGTGCTTGCGCCCACGCGGACGGCTTGACCCGCCAGATGAACTTGGCCGTGCTCGCCCGCAGTTGCAGCCGCTCCCGCTCGTCCTGGGAGCACTGCTCGGCCAGTCGCAGGCAGCGGAGCGCGAAGCCGACGCGCTGCGCGGCGAGCGCCGTGTGCGCGGCGTCGCTCAGCACCCCGGGCACCCACTCCTCGTCCAGGGAGTGCGGCCCGTGCCCCAGCAGGTGCGCGGCGACGGCCATCGGCGCCGCCCCCGCCTCGTACAGCAGCCGCGCCGCGCGGCGGCGGAGCCGGGCCACGGCGTCGTCGGCCAGGCTCTCCAGCACCGCCGACCGGACCGCGCCGTGGCGGAAACGGGCGCCCTGGAGGATGCCCGCGTCACGGAGCGCGGCGACCACCTCCTCCACGGTCCGTTCGCCGGCGGTCACCAGACGGGCCAGCAGCGGCAGCGATCCGGCGTCGCCGAGCAGGGCGATGCCCTGGGCGACGCGCAGGCCGTCCGCGCCCGTACGGTGCACGCAGATCAGGGCGTTCTGCAGGAACTGCTCACCCGCGGGGAGCGCCCCCTCGGCCCGCTGCCGGGGGGCCTGGTCGTCCAGGAGGCTGTGCACCAGCAGGGGGTTGCCGCCGGTGGCCGCATGCAGGGTCGCGGCGCTCGGGACGCCGGCCGCGGCGGAGCCCGCAGGAGACGTTTCCGGGGCCCGCTGTGCCAGCAGGTCCGCCACGCCCCGGGCGCTGAGCGGCCCCAGCCGCAGCCGGGGTCCGGCGACCTGACGCAGCAGGTCCTCCAGCACGGCCGCGGGAGTCGCGCCCGCGTCGGGGCCCCGCGTGACGACGAGGGAGAGCCCCTGACCGGTGGACCGCGCCCGGCCCAGGGCGTACAGCAGGCAGTGCAGGGACTGCGGATCGGCGTACTGCACGTCGTCGACGGCGATCAGGACGGGGCGGCGCGCCGCGAGACCCGCGAGCCGGGCGTGGACCGCCATGAGGGTCGACGTGGGGACGAAGTCCCCGCCGTCGAGGGGCGCGTGGAGCGGAATCGGACTGGGCGCGTCGGGCGTGTCGCGCAGCAACTCCTCGACCACACCGAACGGAATGTCCTGTTCTGCGGCGGAGGTGGCGGCGCTCAGCAGCCGTACCCCCCATTCGGCGGTCCGCTCCTGCACACGATGGAGCAGGGCCGTCTTGCCCGCGGCGACCGGACCTCCGATCACGGCCAGGGGGCCGGATGCGGCGGGGCCGTCGGGCGCGCCTACACCCTGAGCACCCGCAGACCTCGGGCCGCGGGCGGCGCCGGTCACCCAGGAGGTCAGTCTGGCGATCTGTTCATCCCGCTCCACCAACATGGCTGTGGACGCCCCCCAATGAGCTGTGAATCGTCGCATGTCTTTCTCACGGCAGACATGGCTATTCATGATGCGTTCGCACGCGCGCAGGAAGGCAGTTGCCCGATGAGCGCATGGAATTCAGCGCTTGCCGCTGGTCAAGCGGCAGGCCTCCTGTTCGTCAGGTCTGATTGCACAGTACCAACTTCCGAGAGGGCGCCCTGCTGCGTGCGTTCGAAATTAACGTGGCGCCGGCCGCTTCCGGTTCGGCCCGTCGGCGGCAGAACTGGTTCGTCACGACGGGAAGTCTCAAGGTAGCCGCGGGCTCCGGATTCCGGTCTCGGTCTAGGGGTGGCCGGGCGGAGGATAGGGGTCCACGGCAGTGGAGGAGCGTCGTCCGCAGTTCGTTCAATGGAGGCGTGACGACGAACCTGACTGGGAAGGTGGCCGAGCTGCGCTCTCTGCGGGAGCAGGCGCGGCGTGGACCGAGTGAGCGCGCGACTGAGGCCCAGCACGCGAAGGGCAAGCTGACCGCGCGCGAGCGCATCGCCCTGCTCCTCGACGAGGGTTCGTTCCGGGAGGTCGAGCAGTTGCGCCGGCACCGGGCGACCGGGTTCGGCCTGGAGAGCAAGAAGCCCTACACCGATGGTGTGATCACGGGCTGGGGGACGGTCGAGGGCCGGACGGTCTTCGTCTACGCGCACGACTTCCGGATCTTCGGCGGTGCGCTGGGTGAGGCCCATGCCACGAAGATCCACAAGATCATGGACATGGCGATCGCGGCGGGTGCGCCGCTGGTGTCCCTGAACGACGGTGCCGGTGCCCGTATCCAGGAGGGTGTTTCGGCGCTGGCCGGTTACGGCGGGATCTTCCAGCGCAACACGCGGGCCTCGGGTGTCATCCCGCAGATCTCCGTGATGCTGGGCCCGTGCGCGGGCGGCGCCGCCTACTCCCCGGCCCTCACCGACTTCGTGTTCATGGTCCGGGAGACCTCGCAGATGTTCATCACCGGCCCGGACGTGGTCCGCGCGGTGACCGGCGAGGAGATCACCCAGAACGGGCTCGGCGGCGCGGACGTGCACGCCGAGACCTCCGGTGTCGCGCACTTCGCGTACGACGACGAGGAGACCTGCATCTTTGAGGTCCGCTACCTCATCTCGATGCTGCCCTCCAACAACCGCGAGAACCCGCCGCACTTCCCCACGTCCGACCCGGCCGGCCGTCGCTGCGAGGAACTGCTCTCGCTCGTTCCCGTCGACGGCAACCGCCCCTACGACATGCTCAAGGTCATCGAGGAGCTCGTCGACGAGGGCGACGTGCTGGAGGTCCACGAGCGGTGGGCCCGCAACATCATCTGCGCGCTGGCCCGGATGGACGGCCAGGTCGTCGGGATCGTCGCGAACCAGCCCGGCCACCTCGCCGGTGTCCTGGACATCGAGGCCTCCGAGAAGGCCGCACGTTTCGTCCAGATGTGCGACGCGTTCAACATCCCGATCATCACCCTGCTCGACGTCCCCGGCTTCCTGCCCGGCGTCGACCAGGAACACGGCGGCATCATCCGCCACGGCGCGAAGCTCCTGTATGCGTACTGCAACGCCACCGTCCCGCGGATCAGCCTGATCCTCCGCAAGGCCTACGGCGGCGCGTACATCGTCATGGACTCCCAGTCCATCGGCGCGGACCTCACCTACGCCTGGCCGACCAACGAGATCGCCGTGATGGGCGCCGAGGGCGCGGCCAACGTCATCTTCCGCAAGCAGATCGCCGACGCCGAGGACCCCGAGGCCATGCGCACGCGGATGGTCAAGGAGTACAAGGCCGAACTGATGCACCCGTACTACGCGGCCGAACGCGGCCTCGTCGACGACGTCATCGACCCCGCCGAAACCCGCGAAGTCCTCGTCAGCGCCCTCGCCATGCTCCGCAACAAGCACGCCGACCTGCCGTCCCGCAAACACGGCAACCCCCCGCAATGACACGAGCCCCCGAAAGGCCGCAGAACACATCATGATCGCGCAACCCAACGACGTGACTCCGCCCGTGCCGCCGACGGAGACCGACCGGACCCTGCACTTCGCCGGTCAGGCCACCTTCGGCCGCATCCCCCGCCTCGACCAGGTGGACAAGGCGGACATCGCCGTGGTCGGAGTTCCCTTCGACGGGGGCGTCACCTATCGCCCGGGCGCCCGCTTCGGCGGCAACGCCATCCGCGAGGCCTCCCGCACCCTGCGCCCCTACAACCCGGCGCAGGACGTCTACCCCTTCCACTACAGCCAGGTCGCGGACGCAGGGGACATCAGCGCCAACCCCTTCAACGCGGCCGAGGCGGTGGAGACCATCGAGGCCGCCGCCGACGAACTGCTCTCCGGCGGGGCCCGGCTGATGACGCTCGGCGGTGACCACACCATCGCCCTGCCGCTGCTGCGCTCGGTCGCCAAGAAGCACGGCCCGGTCGCGGTCCTGCACTTCGACGCGCACCTGGACACCTGGGACGACTACTTCGGCCAGCAGTACACCCACGGGATGCCCTTCCGCCGGGCCGTGGAGGAGGGCGTCATCGACACCTCGGCCCTCTGCCACGTGGGCACCCGGGGTCCGATCTACGGCAAGAAGGACCTCGACGAGGACGCCAAGCTCGGTTTCGGCATCGTCACCTCGGCCGATGTGATGCGGCGCGGGGTCGACGAGATCGCCCAGCAGCTGCGCGAGCGCGTGGGCGACCGGCCGCTCTACGTATCCATCGACATCGACGTGCTGGACCCGGCGCACGCCCCCGGCACCGGCACCCCGGAGGCCGGTGGCATGACCTCCCGCGAACTGCTGGAGATCCTGCGGGGTCTGGCCGACTGCCAGTTGGTCTCCGCCGACATCGTGGAGGTCGCGCCGGCCTACGACCACGCCGGCATCACCTCGGTGGCGGCCTCGCACGCCGCCTACGAACTGATCACGATCATGTCCAAGCAGATCGCCCCGGTCCGATGGGGGATGGCATAGCCGGCGTGGTGTGAAGGCGCCGGCCACGCCCGCACCCCCTGGTCCGCCCGGATCTCGAACACGGTCTCAGCGGCTCGGGCGCTCCTCCCCGGTGATCACCCGCGGTTACTATGCTCACTTCATGCCGGAAGCCGGCAAAGGGCCCGGCACCCTCGACGGTCTCCTGGGGAGCGGTGTCCCCGGCGTGCCGGCCGGGACTCCCCGGATGCTCCCCAGCGCCGTCGAGTGGTGACGACGTCCCTGCGCCCCGAAATGAACGTCCGTGGATTGCAAGGCTGAACAGATGGGTAGCCTGGGAAAGTGCTGGAAGAGCTGGTAGCGACACGCTATGTCACGCCCCTGCGTGAGGGCGGCTCGCTCCCGGGGATCGTCGAAGCCGACGACCTCGGTACCTACGTCATGAAGTTCACCGGAGCCGGCCAAGGGCGTAAGACCCTGGTCGCCGAGGTCGTCTGCGGCCGCCTGGCACAGCGGCTGGGCCTGAGGGTCCCGAGGCTGGTCCAGATGCAGCTCGACCCCGTCATCGGGCTCGGCGAGCCCGACCAGGAGGTCCAGGAGCTGCTCAAGGCCAGCGGCGGGCTCAACCTCGGCATGGACTACCTGCCCGGCTCGATCGGCTTCGACCCGCTCGCGTACCAGGTGGACCCGGTCGAGGCGGGCCGTGTGGTCTGGTTCGACGCCCTCGTCAACAACGTCGACCGTTCCTGGCGCAACCCGAACATGCTGGTCTGGCACGGGGACCTCTGGCTCATCGACCACGGCGCCACCATGATCTGGCACCACAACTGGCCCACCGCCGCTGCCGCGGCCGCCAAGCCCTACAACGCCTCCGACCACGTACTGGCCCCCGTGGGCCCGGACATCGCCGGCGCGGCCGCCGCGCTCGCGCCCCTGGTCACCGAGGAACTGCTCACGGAGGTCGCGGCCGACGTCCCCGACGAGTGGCTGGTCGACGAGCCGGGCTTCGACTCCACCGACGCGCTGCGCCGCGCCTACGTGGAGGCGCTGCTGCCGCGCGCGGCCACGATCCACGAGAGGATCTCGCTGGAGGCCGAGGTGAAGACGCCTGCGGGACCTCCCGGCTGGCTCACCGACCACCTGCCGGAATGGCCCCACAAGACCCACAAGAAGAAGAGCGACAGCGAGTGACCAAGCGGGACGTGTTCGAGTACGCGCTGGTGCGCGTGGTGCCCCGGATGGAACGGGGCGAGTGCTTCAACGCCGGCGTGATCGTCTACTGCCGGGCGCACACCTTCGTCGCCGCGCGCACCCACCTCGACGAGGCGAAGCTCCTCGCACTGGACCCCGGGGCCGATGTGGCCGGGGTACGGGCCGCCCTGCGCGGGGTCGAGGGCGTGTGCGGCGGCGGAGAAGCGGCGGGGCAGGCGGCCGGTGACGACGCGGGGCGGCGGTTCCGCTGGCTCATCGCCCCGCGGAGCACCGTCGTGCAGCCGGGGCCGGTGCACACCGGCCTGACGGCCGATCCGGCGGCGGAGGTGGAGCGGCTGCTGGACCTGCTGGTCCGCTGACGGGCGCGGCGCCGTTGCGGCGGTTCCGCCCGCGCCGCGCCCCTGCCCCTCCCGGCCCCCCCGGTCCCCGAATGCCGGCGGGGCCGGATCCGGTGGCGTTGACACCGGGTGCCAGGGCTCCTAGCGTCTCCTCAGCTGAAGCTACTAAGCGGTTGCTCACCTCTGGGCGGCCGCCTCTCAAGGGCGAGGAGATCCAGCATGTCCACCACCGAGCAGCGCGTCGCGATCGTGACCGGGGCGGCCCGGGGCATCGGCGCCGCCACCGCCGTACGCCTGGCCGCCGAGGGCCGGGCCGTCGCCGTACTCGACCTCGACGAGGCGGCCTGCAAGGACACCGTGGAGGCCATCACGGCGGCGGGCGGCAAGGCCCTCGCGGTCGGCTGCGACGTCTCCGACGGCGCACAGGTGGAGGCGGCCGTCGCGCGGGTCGCCGGCGAGCTCGGCGCCCCGACCATCCTGGTCAACAACGCGGGTGTGCTGCGCGACAACCTGCTGTTCAAGATGACCGAGACCGACTGGGACACGGTCATGAACGTGCACCTGCGCGGGGCCTTCCTGATGTCGAAGGCCTGTCAGAAGTACATGGTGGACGCCAAGTTCGGCCGCATCGTGAACCTCTCCAGCAGCTCGGCGCTCGGCAACCGCGGCCAGGTCAACTACTCCGCCGCCAAGGCCGGCCTGCAGGGCTTCACCAAGACCCTGGCCATCGAGCTCGGCAAGTTCGGCGTCACCGCCAACGCCGTCGCCCCCGGCTTCATCGTCACCGAGATGACCGCCCAGACGGCCGCCCGCGTCGGCATGGGCTTCGAGGAGTTCCAGGCCGCCGCCGCCACCCAGATCCCGGTCCAGCGCGTCGGCCGCCCGGACGACATCGCCAACGCCATCGCCTTCTTCACGGGGGAGGCCGCGGGCTTCGTCTCGGGCCAGGTCATGTACGTGGCCGGCGGCCCGCTCAGCTGACGGTTCCACGAGAGACAGCACGAGAGACAGGGCGAACGACATGACGTACAGCGGTATCGACAGCGGCAAGGTCGCGCTGATCACCGGAGCGAGCCGGGGCATCGGATACGGCGTCGCCGAGGCGCTGGTCGCCCGCGGCGACCGGCTCTGCATCACGGGCCGCAACGAGGAGGCCCTCAAGGAGGCCGTCGAGCGGCTCGGCGCGGACCGGGTGATCGGTGTCGCGGGCAAGGCGCACGACGAGGCCCACCAGGCCGTCGCCGTCGAGCGCACCATGGAGGCCTTCGGCCGCGTCGACTTCCTGGTGAACAACGCGGGCACCAATCCCGTCTTCGGCCCGATCGCGGACCTGGACCTCGGGGTCGCGCGGAAGGTCTTCGAGACCAACGTGATCTCCGCGCTCGGCTTCGCCCAGCGGACCTGGCACGCCTGGCAGAAGGACAACGGCGGTGCGATCGTGAACATCGCTTCCATCGCCGGGGTCTCCGCCTCGCCCTTCATCGGCGCGTACGGGATGAGCAAGGCCGCCATGGTCAACCTCACCCTCCAGCTCGCGCACGAGATGGCACCCGGGGTCCGGGTCAACGCGATCGCCCCCGCGGTGGTCAAGACGAAGTTCGCGCAGGCGCTCTACGAGGGCCGGGAGCAGGAGGCCGCGGCGGCCTATCCGCTCGGCCGGCTCGGGCTGCCGGAGGACATCGGCGGGGCGGCGGCCTTCCTCACATCTGCACAAGCGGAATGGATCACCGGGCAAACTCTCGTCGTCGACGGTGGGATGTTCCTCAATGCCGGGGTGCACTAACCGATAATCGGACGGATTTGCCTCCGAAAGAGAGGTAAATGCGTACCGAATGCGCACGGAACCGGTCAAGTGCCTCACGAAACCAACCCATTGGATTCGTGAGGCACTGCGGTAGGGTCTGCCGCACCCCTGGCTGATCGAGGAGCGTGCACGTGTTCAACCGGACCAGATGCCTGCAGATCACTGCGGCCCTTGCGTCCATATCCCTGCTCGCCGGATGCGGCCTGCTGTCGGAGGACGACGGCGACGAGATGAAGAGGATCGTCGTCGGTACCACGAGCGCACCGACCACCCTCGATCCCGCAGCCGCGTGGGACGGTTCCTGGGAGCTGTACCGGAACGTCTACCAGACCCTGCTGGCCTTCCCGACGGGCTCCAGCAAGCCCCAGCCCGACGCGGCGCAGAGCTGCGAGTTCACCGACGCGGCGAGCCAGGCCTACCGGTGCACCCTGCGCAAGGGCCTGAAGTTCTCCAACGGCGAGCCGCTCGACGCCAAGGCGGTCAAGCACTCCCTCGACCGGATCAAGACCATCGGCTCGAACGTCGGCCCCAAGGGCCTCTTCGGCACCCTCGACAAGATCGAGACGCCGGACGCGCTGACGGTCGTCTTCCACCTGAACAGCTCGGACGCCACCTTCCCGTACGTCCTCGGCTCGCCCGCCGCCTCGATCGTCGCGCCCAAGGACTACCCGGCCGACAAGATCCGCGAGGGCGACAAGGTCACCGGTTCGGGCCCGTACGTGCTCGACTCGTACAAGGACGGCGCAGAGGCGGTGCTCACCGGGAACACGAACTACACCGGTTTCGCCAACCGCAAGAACAAGGCGGTGACCATCCGCTACTTCGCCGATTCGCCGAAGATGATCGCGGCGCTGAAGGCGAAGGAGATCGACGCCACCTACCGAGGCCTGTCGGCCCCGGAGATCACCGACCTGCAGACCCCCGCGTCGCACGCCCTGGGCGTCCAGGTCGTCGAGAACGTCGGCGCCGAGATCCGGTACCTGGTCTTCAACCCGAAGGACCCCCAGGTCGCCAAGCTCCCGGTCCGCCAGGCCATCGCCCAGATCGTCGACCGCGGCGCGCTCGTCTCCAAGGTCTACCAGGGCACCGCCGAGCCGCTGTACTCGATGGTCCCCAAGGGGGTCGTCGGCCACAAGACGCCCTTCTACGACAAGTACGGCGCCGCGGACGTCGCCAAGGCCAAGAAGATCCTCAGGGACGCCGGGATCACCCAGCCGGTGGACCTGACCTTCTGGTACACCACCGACCGCTACGGCTCCTCGACCGCCGACGAGTTCACCGAGCTGAAGCGGCAGCTGGACGAGAGCCAGCTGTTCCGGATCACGCTGCGCAGCCAGCCGTGGAAGACCTTCCAGACCGGCTACAAGACCGGCGAGTACCCGATCTTCGGCCGCGGCTGGTTCCCCGACTTCCCGGACCCGGACAACTTCATCGCGCCGTTCGTCGGCAAGGAGAACGCGGTCGGCACCCCGTACGAGCCCGCCGAGATCCTGAACGACCTGCTGCCCAAGACCCGCCGCGAGGGCGACCGCTCGGCCGGCGTCCAGGAGTTCGAGCAGGCCCAGAAGATCTTCGCGGACGACGTCCGGCTGCTGCCCCTGTGGCAGGGCAAGCTGTACGTCGCGGCCCGTGAGGACATCGCGGGCGCCGAGCGCGCGCTGGACCCGCAGACCGTCATGCAGATGTGGGAGTTCTACCGCAAGACCAGCTGGTAGCACCGCCGTGGTGCGTCGGCCGCCCCGGGCGGCCGACGCGTTGTCAGTGGGCCCCGGTAGGTTCTGGAGCAGTTGCACGAGCAGTTGCACGAACTTGTACCGGAGGTTGTCGCCGTGACCCAGATGCTGCCCGAGTCCTGGCTCCCCGTCCTCGGCGGGGAGCTGGACCAGCCCTACTTCAAAGAGCTCACCGAGTTCGTCGAGAAGGAACGGGCGAACGGGCCGGTCTACCCGCCCCGAGAGCAGGTCTTCGCTGCCCTGGAGGCCACCCCCTTCGACAAGGTGAAGGTCCTCGTCCTCGGCCAGGACCCGTACCACGGCGCCGGCCAGGGCCACGGCCTCTGCTTCTCCGTGCAGCCCGGGGTCAAGACCCCGCCCTCGCTGCGCAACATCTACAAGGAGATGAAGGAGGAGCTCGACCTGCCGGTCCCGGACAACGGGTACCTGATGCCGTGGGCCGAGCAGGGCGTCCTGCTGCTCAACGCGGTGCTCACCGTCCGGGAGGCCGAGCCCAACTCGCACAAGGGCAAGGGCTGGGAGAAGTTCACCGACGCCGTGATCCGCGCGGTGTCCGAGCGGCCCGACCCGGCCGTCTTCGTCCTGTGGGGCGCCTACGCCCAGAAGAAGCTCCCGCTGATCGACGAGGAGCGGCACGTGGTCGTCAAGGGCGCCCACCCCTCCCCGCTGTCCGCCAAGAAGTTCTTCGGATCCCGGCCCTTCACGCAGATCAACGAGGCCATCGCCGCCCAGGGCCATGAGCCGATCGACTGGCGGATCCCGGACCTCGGCTGACGTCCCCCCGCGCCTCGGCGCCATTGCCGGTACCTCCGGCTAGCTTCTAGATGATCAGACCGGAGCAGGTCTGGCAGAGCAAGCCGGAGGCCGCCGTGACGGAGCAGCAGGAGGCGTCGGAGGACGCCGTCATGACCAGGATCGGCCAGGCCGTCATCCTGCTGCACGCCGGGGACCGCGAGGAGGCCCGCAACCGGCTCGGGGAGATCTGGTCCGAGATCGGCGAGGAGGGCGACTCCCTCCACAGGTGCACCCTGGCCCACTACATGGCCGACGCCCAGGACGATCCGGCCGACGAGCTGGCCTGGGACCTGCGGGCCCTGACCGCCGCCGCCGACGTACCGGGGGACCCGCCGGGCGGGCTCCCGGACGACGGTCCCGGGACCGGGCCGACCCGGGACGGGCGGCCCGTACGGTGGGAGCCGCATCCGGCGATGCGCGTGTTCTACCCGTCGCTGCACCTGAACCTGGCCGCCGACTACGTGAAACTGCAGCGGCCGGAGGCGGCCCGGGTCCACCTGGCCCGGGCCCGCGCGGCCACCGGGGCACTGTCCGACGACGGGTACGGGAACGGCGTACGGGCCGCCATCGCCCGGCTGGAGCGACGCCTGGCCGCGGAGCCGGGAACCGGCCCGGGACCTGGGCCCGGGCCGTTCCCCGAGCAGTCCCCCTAGACCGTCCCGTCCGGATCGTGCCGGCCGAGCCCGCGGTGTCCCGTGCGGTGACCCCGGGGTCGGTCAGTCCCCGTGGACGCCCGAGCAGATCCGGGCCTCCGGGCTGTCGGGATGCCAGTGGCCGTGCCTGCGGCCCAGCGCGCACACGTCGGCCGGCCGCACCGGCAGCTTCCGGACCAGCTCACGCTCCGCCTCGGCATCGGACCGGGGGCGCCGTGGACGGCCCCCCGGGTGCCCGGAGACGGGCTCGGCGGCCCGCCGGGGTTCCGGGATGTCCGGGACCGGCGGAGCCTCCCGCAGGGGAGCGCCGGAGCCGCCCGGTACGGGCCGCTGTGCGGACCGCTGGGCGGGTGCCGGGCCCGCCGGGGCCGCGGGCCGCTCCGGGGCGGCCGGGGCCGCCTCCAGCGCCTCCAGGGCGGGGGCCCGGACGGCCACGGGAGCGGTCCCGGGCCCGCCGCGCGGCTCGTGCCGGGGCGGTACCCCGGCGGCGGGGGCCGCCGCGGGCCGTACGGGTCCGGGGCTCACGCTCACGCAGCCGGACACCGCCGAGACGGCGCAGGCGACTCCGAGCAGCAGCGTTGTCGTGGTTCGGGTTGGATGCACCCGCGCAACTCTGCTGTGCGAGGACCCCGGTGCGAAAACCCGGAGCCGATATTCACCCCGCACGGGTGACGGAGGCACCCGCCGGACAGGGCCCCGGGACGGTTCGGACCGCCCCGGGAAGGAACGGCCCCGGGAAGGAACGGCCCCGGGACGGACGGCCTACTCGCCGGTGGCGCCGTCTATGTGCTCCCGCAGCAGATCGGCGTGGCCGTTGTGGCGCGCGTACTCCTCGATCATGTGGGTGTACACCCAGCGCAGGCTGAACACCTCGCCGCGGCGGTGGTTCTCGGCCTTCGACACCAGGTCCAGCGGGCGGCCCGCAGCGGCCCGGCGCGCCAGCTCGACCTCCGCCCGCCACACCGGCTCGGTCTCGGCCCAGGTGGCCGCCTCGGTGAGGTGGAAGTCGCCGTCCCGGTCCTGCTCCGTGATGTACATCTCAGGCAGGTCCTCACCCAGCATGACCTCCCGGAACCAGTACCGTTCCACCTCCGCCATGTGCCGTACGAGGCCGAGGAGGCTCAATTCGGAGGGGGCGAGCGGAGTCCTGCGCAGTTCCTCGTCCCCCAGTCCCTCGCACTTCCACATGAGGGTGGCACGGTGGTAGTCGAGCCAGCCGTCGAGCATCTCCCGCTCGTCGGCGGTGGTGGCGGGTTCGTCGCGATGTGATCCGGAACTGGTCGTCATGGGGCTCATTCTGGGCGAACAGCGCCCCCGCCACCAGGGATTATGCTGCGGGAATCCCACAAGGAACGAACCTGGAGGCCCCGGTGAAGGTCGGCTGCATCGGACTCGGCGACATCGCGCAGAAGGCGTACCTGCCCGTCCTCACCACCCGCCCGGGCATCGAGCTGCACCTGCAGACCCGAAACCCCGACGTCCTGGAGCGGGTCGGCGACACCCACCACGTGCCGGCCGCGCGCCGGCACGCCGATCTCGGCTCGCTGCTCGCCGAGGGGCTCGACGCGGCCTTCGTGCACGCCGCCACCGTGGCCCACCCCGAGATCGTCACCCGGCTGCTGGAGGCGGGCGTGCCCACGTACGTGGACAAGCCGCTCGCCTACGAACTCGCCCACTCGCGGCAGCTCGTGGAACGGGCCGAGCAGCTCGGGGTCTCCCTGGCCGTCGGCTTCAACCGCCGCTTCGCGCCCGCCTACGCGCAGTGCGCCGACCACGCCCGCGAGCTGATCGTCATGCAGAAGAACCGGGTCGGGCTGCCCGAGGACCCGCGCACGCTGGTGCTGGACGACTTCATCCACGTCGTCGACACCCTGCGGTTCCTGCTGCCCGGCGAGGCCGAGCACTTCGACGTCCGGGCGGTGGTGCGCGAGGGGCTGATGCACCAGGTGGTGCTCCAGCTGTCCGGTGACGGCTTCACCGCCCTCGGCATCATGAACCGGCTCTCCGGCTCCACCGAGGAGATCCTGGAGGTGTCCGGCCGCGACACCAAACGGCAGGTCGTCAACCTCGCCGAGGTCATCGACCACAAGGGCCAGCCGACCGTGCGGCGCCGCGGGGACTGGGTCTCCGTCGCCCGCCAGCGCGGCATCGAGCAGGTCGTCGACCACTTCCTGGAGGCGGTCGCGGCGGGCACCACGCTCAGCGCCCGCGACGCCCTGCGAACCCACGAGCTGTGCGAGCGGGTGGTGGGCTCGGCTCTGGAGCAGGCCTCCTGAGCGAACGGCTGCCGGCCACCGTGCAGTACGCCGCCAGCGCGGCGAGGGCGGCGGCCACCGGCCAGTCCCCGAAGCGGACGTAGAGGGTCGTGCCGTGGGCGAGCGGGACCTCGTACACGGCCGCCGTGCTCGCGGAGGTGGGCAGGGCGGCGCCCACCCGCGCGCCGGAGGGGCCGTTCACGACGCTGATGCCCGTGAGGGTGGCGTGGACCACCGGGCGGCCGTTCTCGGCCGCCCGCAGCGCCGCCAGCGAGGCGTGCTGGGCGGGGGCCCAGCTCTCCTGGAACGAGGAGGTCGCCGACTGGGCGACGAGCAGGGAGGCCCCGTCCCGGGTGAGGCGCCGGCTCATGTCCGGGAAGGCCGACTCGAAGCACACCAGCGGGCCGAGGCGGACGGCGCCGGGCCCCTCCGGCCGTCCGGGCAGGTCCATGACCACCGGGGTGGCGCCGCGCACCCGGTCCTCACCCGCCGCCTTGCCGACCGAGGTGGCCCAGCCGAACAGCGCACGGGCCGGCACGTACTCACCGAACGGGACGAGCCGCATCTTGTCGTACCGGTCGCCGGTGGGGCCCTGGGGGCCCACGAGGACCGCGCTCTTGTAGATCCCGGGACGGTCCGCCCGGCGCGCGTCCACGTTCACCAGCAGCGGGGCCCCGACCTCCGCCGACAGCGCGGCCAGCCGCCGGCCCAGGTCCGGGCGGGCCGTCAGGTCCGCGCCCACGCTGCTCTCGCCCCACACCACCAGATCGACCCGCTGCCCCGCCAGCGGCCGCGTCAGCCGCTCACCGGCGTCGAACCGCCGCTCCGCGCTGTCCGGGCCGTCCGGCACCGGCCCGGGCTGTACGACGGCCACCCGCAGCCGGCCCGATTCCTCGGGCCGGGCCGCCCACACCCACACCGCCCCCGTCAGCACCGCGCAGCCGGTCATCCCGGCCACCGCGGGGATCCGCGCTCCCGGCACCGCGACCAGCAGCACCAGCGCACAGTTCACCGCCACCACCAGCAGGCTCACCAGCCACACCCCGCCCACCGACGCCAGCCGCAGTGCGGGCGCCACCTGCCACTGGCTCGCGCCCAGCAGCCCCCACGGCCCGCCCAGCCCCTGCCAGGACCGGGCCAGCTCGGACAGCAGCCACCCCGCCGGCACGAGGACGAGCGCGCAGCAGGCCCTGCCCGCCGACGGGGTCCCGCCGAGGAGCGCCCGCACCAGCAGGGCCCAGGGGATCCACAGCAGCCCGAGCAGCGCCGCCACCGGTATCAGGAACACGTGCAGGCTGGGGAGCAGCCAGTGGTGGACGGCCAGGATGAACCCCGCACCGCCCAGCCAGCCCTCCACCGCGGCCCGCCGCCCCGTCGGGGACGACCTCAGCAGCAGCATCCAGGGCACGAGGGCGGCGTAGGCGAACCACCAGAGCGCGGGGGCCGGGAAGGCGAGGGCGGGCAGCGCCCCGGCGGCCACGGCGGCGGGCGCACGCCATCGGGGGGACCACCACCGCGTGCGCATCGTGATCATGGCGTGCCTCCGCTTCCAGTGTGGCAGTGCCCGGCCTTCCGGCGAGTCGAGCGGGTCCGCCCCGGCTCACGCGGACATGTGCCGCCATTTTTCGTGCACGGTGACCCGGGTGAGCCGCCAGCCGTCGTGGGTACGGGCCAGCGCGAAGCCGTAGCGCCCGGCGGCGACGAGGTTCGGGGAGGTGACCGAGGCGTCGGAGTCCGGCCCCGCCAGCCGCATCGGATTGAGGAAGTCCGCCCGCACCTCGGCGCTGTCCCCGGGAGAGCCGCCCAGGTCCTCCAGCCGGATCACCCGGTTCACGATCAGGTGCTGGCGGACGGGGAAGAGCGTCATCGTCTCCGCCAGCCAGTCCGCGACCTCCGCCACCGAGCCCTCGATCCCGCCGGCCGAGCGGTAGTCGACCCTTCCGGAGGCCGTGAACAGGGCCCGGTACGCGGCCCAGTCACCGTCGTCGACGGCCACCGCGTAGCCCGAGACCACGTCGTCGATCGCCAGCCTGTCCATCACCGTCGCGAGGTCCACACGCTGAGTCATCGGGTCAGTGTGGGGCTGCGCGGGCGCGAGGCCAAGGGCCGTGCGCCCACCGGATCTTCCCGCGGGCCGTCAGTGACCGGAACGGGACTCCCGTTGCCGGACCACGACGAGGAACGCGTCGCTGTCCAGGTCCATGACCACCTCCGCCTGCACGCCCTCGCGCATCCGCTGCGCCGCATACTCCTCGGCGGGCCAGCTTCCCCGCGGACTTCCGGCAGGAAACCGCTCCAGCACCACTCGACCCATGGGACACCCCCTGTTGCTTGCCTTCCGGTCTCTTCAGGCACAACGACGCGCAGGCCGCCCGGGAACGTTCCCGAACGGCCTGCGGTTCACGCGAAGAGGTGGTGCGGACCCCGTCAGGAGCCGGACTCGCCCGCGTGCGGGCTCAGCACGTCCGTGCCGATCAGCACGAACAGCAGGATGCCGAGGAGGATCCGGTAGATCACGAAGGGCATGAAGCTCTTGGTCGAGATGAACTTCATGAACCAGGCGATCACGGCGTAGCCCACGAAGAAGGCGATCGCCGTCGCGAAGATCGTCGGACCCCAGGAGATGTGACCCGGGTTCTCCACGACGTCCTTGATCTCGAACGCCCCGGAGGCCAGCACGGCCGGGATCGCGAGGAGGAAGGAGTAGCGCGCCGCGGCCTCGCGGGTGAAGCCGAGCAGCAGACCGCCGGAGATCGTCGCGCCGGAACGGGAGACACCGGGGATCAGGGCCATCGCCTGGCACAGGCCGAAGATCAGACCGTCCTTGACGCCCAGCTGCTGCAGCGTCTTGCGCTCGCGGATGGCGCGGTGCCGGCCGCCTTCCTCGTCGCGGGCCGCCAGGCGGTCGGCGACGCCGAGCACGATGCCCATCAGGATCAGGGTGGTGGCCGTCAGGCGCAGGTCGCGGGCGGGGCCCACGATCGCGTCCTTGAAGACCAGACCGAGGACGCCGATCGGGATCGAGCCGACGATCACCAGCCAGCCCATCTTCGCGTCCTGCTCGGAGCGCAGCCCCTTGTCGAACAGGGAGCGGAACCAGGTGGAGACGATCCGCGCGATGTCCTTGCGGAAGTAGATCAGCACGGCGGCCTCGGTGCCGATCTGGGTGATCGCGGTGAAGGCCGCTCCTGGGTCGTGCCAGCCGGCGAACGCCGCGGTCAGCCGCAGGTGGGCGCTGGAGGAGATCGGGAGGAACTCCGTAAGCCCCTGGACGAGACCGAGGATTAGGGATTCGAACCAGCTCATGTCGGGGTGCGCTCGTCCTTGTGATCGTCGGGCAGTTCGCGTCCGATGCTAGGGCCCGTGTGAAGCGGCGCTGACCACAGGGGGGTGCTGGGGTGCCGGTTCGGGCACCCGATCCCCGGTTCGAGGGGGTGTCAGACGGTGTCGCTTGCGCCAGGCGACGACTCCCGCACCCACGAGCGAGACGGCGATGAAACCGAACGACACGAGGAAAGCGGGCGATCCGGGCGAGGAGGCGCTGGCGCCCGCGACCACGTACGCGGCGGTGTTCGGGACGACCCCGACCGCCGTGGCGAGCAGGAACGGGCCCCAGCCGCAGCGCGACACCGCGGCACAGTAGTTGGCCACCACGAACGGCACCCCGGGGAAGATCCGGACCGCCAGCATCGAGCGGAAGCCGTGCCGGCTGAGCTGCCCGTCGGCGGCCTGGAGCCAGCGTCCGCGCAGGAACGGCCGCAAAGCCTCCTGGCCCATGACCCGGCCCAGCCCGAAGGAGATCCCGGCGCCCAGCACCGTGCCGCCGACCGCCGCGACAAGGCCGAACTGGGCGCCGAAGACGGCTCCCGCGGCCAGATTGAGCAAGGGGCGCGGCACGAAAGCGGCCGTGCACACACCGTACGCGGCTGCGAACAACAGGACCGCCGTGCCCACCGGGAGCCCCGGGGGCCAGCCCTCCGAGAGGATGCGCTGCGGCTCGAACAGCAGCACGCACACGCCGGCCGCGACGAGCAGCACGACGAGCACCGACAGCCGGGTCCGCGGCGCGAGGAGGAGGGACATCCCGGGAGACTAGCCCACGTATACGGCGGGGCGCCGTAATCTGGGCCTCATGCTGTCGAACGCCCGGCGACCCCCGCGAGTTCCCCGCAGCGCCCTCGCGGACACCCTGCTGGAGCGGCTCCCCACGGCGTACGCGGCGGCCGCCGATCCCGTACGCGCACGGGCCATGGCCGCGTACATGAAGGACGTCGCGCCCTTCCTCGGCATCCCCACCCCGCTGCGCCGGGAACTGTCGAAAACCGTGACCAAGAACACTCCCGAACCGGCCGAGACCGACTGCGCGGCGCTCGCGCTGCGCTGCTGGCTGCTTCCGGAGCGCGAGTACCAGTACTTCGCGGTGGACTACCTGCGCCGGCACGCCGCCCGCTGCTCCTCCGGCTTCCTGCCCGTGGTCCGCCACCTGATCGTCACCGTCCCCTGGTGGGACACGGTCGACCTGCTCGCCGCGCACACGGTCGGACCGCTCGTGGCCGCCGACCCGGAACTGGCCGCCGTGATGGACGAGTGGATCGAGGACGAGAACCTCTGGCTCGCCCGCACCGCGCTCCTCCACCAGCTCCGCTTCAAGTCCGCGACGGACGGCGGACGGCTCTTCGCCTACTGCCGGCTCCGGGCCGGCCACCCGGACTTCTTCGTGCGCAAGGCCATCGGCTGGGCCCTGCGCGAGTACGCGAAGACGGACCCCGAAGCGGTACGCGCCTTCGTCGAGGCCGAACGCGGCTCCCTGGCCCCGCTGTCCGTGCGCGAGGCGCTCAAGAACCTATGACCACGCCGTAATTCGTTCGACGTACCCCGCACGGTCCGGCAGGATCAGGGGCATGAACCGGTACGCCTTCCTCGCAGCGCGGTCCGCAGTCGCGGACGCGCCGAAGGCTGCCGTGTTCCCGGGCGCACCGGCGGACGCACCTGCACACGCACCGTTCTCCGCCGCATTCGACGGCGCACGAAGCTGACCCTTCCCGGATCGTCCGGCGGACCCCGCAGGGGGAGGGTCGGCTCGCTCTCGGGGTCCCGTTCCAGCTTCCAGACACGGGAATCAACCATGGCCAAGACGGCCTTCGTGCGCACCAAGCCGCACCTCAACATCGGCACCATGGGTCACGTCGACCACGGCAAGACCACCCTCACCGCTGCCATCACCAAGGTCCTCGCCGAGCACGGCGGCGCCTCCTTCGTGCCCTTCGACCGCATCGACCGGGCCCCCGAGGAGTCCCGGCGCGGCATCACCATCAACCTCACGCACGTCGAGTACGAGACCGACACCCGGCACTACGCCCACGTGGACATGCCCGGTCACGCCGACTACATCAAGAACATGGTCACGGGCGCCGCCCAACTCGACGGCGCGATCCTCGTCGTCTCCGCGCTCGACGGGGTCATGCCACAGACGGCCGAGCACGTGCTCCTGGCCCGGCAGGTCGGCGTCGACCACATCGTGGTGGCGCTCAACAAGGCCGACGCCGGGGACCCCGAGCTCACCGACCTGGTCGAGCTGGAGGTCCGCGAGCTGCTCACCGCGCACGGATACGGCGGTGACGGCGCGCCGGTCGTACGGGTCTCCGGACTCGGGGCGCTGGAGGGCGACCCGCGGTGGACGGAGGCGATCCAGGCGCTCCTGGACGCGGTGGACACCTACGTGCCGACCCCGGTGCGCTACACCGACGCCCCGTTCCTGCTGCCGGTGGAGAACGTCCTGACCATCACCGGGCGCGGGACCGTCGTGACCGGCGCCGTCGAGCGCGGCACCGTACGCCTCGGGGACCGCGTGGCGGTCCTCGGCGGCGACGGAGAGCCGGCCGAGACCGTCGTCACCGGGCTGGAGACCTTCGGGAAGCCGATGGAGTCCGCCGAGGCCGGGGACAACGTCGCGTTGCTGCTGCGCGGCGTGCCGCGCGACGGCGTGCGGCGCGGGCACGTGGTGGCCGCGCCCGGCAGCGTGACGCCGCAGCGCCGTTTCACCGCGCAGGTGTACGTGCTCTCCGGGCGCGAGGGCGGCCGTACGACACCGGTCGCCAGCGGCTACCGGCCGCAGTTCTACATCCGCACCGCCGACGTGGTGGGGGACGTGGACCTGGGTGAGGCCGGCGTGGCCCGGCCCGGGGAGACGGTCACGATGACCGTCGAGCTCGGCCGGGACGTCCCGCTGGAGTCGGGGCTCGGCTTCGCGATCCGCGAGGGCGGGCGGACCGTCGGCGCGGGGACGGTGACGGCCGTACTGGGGTGAACCGGGCCTGATCCGGACCCGCTCTGGTGACGGCGGGCAGGCTGGGCGAGACTGCCTGCCGTCACCACGGACACGGCGGAGGGGCGGGCGGAGATGAGCACGGACACGGCGCTGGTGCTCGGCGGCGGCGGACTGACCGGAATCGGCTGGGAGTGCGGGATCCTGTACGGCCTCGCCCGCGCGGGCGTGGACCTCACGAACGCCGGCCTCGTCGTCGGCACCTCGGCCGGTTCGGTGGTCGGGGCCCAGCTCACCTCCGGACTGCTCACCCCGCAAGAGCTCTACGAGCGCCAGCTCGGGGGAGCCGAGGGCGAGGTCGCGGCGAGACTGGGGGCGGGCCTCCTCGCCCGGTACGCCGTCGCCATGGCGCGCTCGCGCACCGCGACGGCCTACCGGCAGCGGGTCGGCGCCCTGGCACTGGCCGCCCACACCGTGGGGGAGAAGGAGCGGCGGGACGTCCTGGCCTCCCGGCTGGTCTCCCGGGAGTGGCCCGAACGGCGGCTCGTCGTCACGGCGGTGGACGCGCAGAGCGGTGAACTCGAAGCCTTCGAGCGGGGGAGCGGCAGCGGACTCGTCGACGCGGTGTCGGCGAGCTGCGCCGTGCCGGGGGTGTGGCCGCCGGTGACGGTCGGCGGGCGCCGTTTCATCGACGGCGGGATCCGCTCCGCCACCAATGCCGACCTGGCCGTCGGCCATGCGCGCGTGGTGATCATCGCCCCCATCTCGCTCGGCTCCAAGCTGGTCCCCTCGCCGTCGGCACAGGCCGCGCGGCTGCGGGAGGCCGGGGCGCGGGTCCTGCTGATCACCCCGTCGGCGGCCGCACGCAAGGCCTTCGGGCGCAACGTGCTGGATCCGGCACGGCGGGACCCGGCGGCACGGGCGGGCCTGGCGCAGGCCGCGGAGCACGTGGAGGAGGCGGCGGCGGTCTGGTCGGCCGGGGCCGCCTGAGGACCGTCCGAAAGCCGCTCGGCCGCTGCCGGACAATGGAGCGGTGAGCGACGAACAGATCCCGGTCGTCCGGGACGTGGGCCAGGGCACCGCCAAGCTGATGCCGGACGTGGACCGGGACCGGGCCTGGCTGCTGACCGTCGACGGGGCCCCGCAGTCGTACGTGGACCTGGACGATCCGCAGCACCTGGAGTTCGAGTACGTACGCCGCCTCGCACACGTCCTGGACTGCGCCGCCGAGCCGGGGCGCGCGCTGGACCTGCTGCACCTCGGCGGCGGCGCGCTCACCCTGCCGCGCTACGCCGCGGCGACCCGGGCCGGCTCCCGGCAGACGGTCGTCGAGTTCGACGCGGGCCTGGTCGGCCTGGTGGCCGAGCACCTGCCGCTCGCGCCGGGCTCGGGGGTCAGCGTGCACACCGCCGACGCCCGCGCCTGGCTGGAGGCGGCGCCCGCGGCCGGCGTGGACGTGGTGGTGGCCGACGTGTTCGGCGGCTCACGGGTGCCGGCGCAGCTGACGTCGGTGGAGTACGCCCGGGCCGCCGCGCGGGTGCTGAGGCCCGGCGGGCTGTACGCGGCGAACCTGGCCGACGGGGCGCCCTTCGACTTCCTGCGGGCGCAGGTGGCGAACTTCGCCGAGGCGTTCGCGGAGCTGGCGCTGATCGCCGAGCCGGCGGTGCTGCGGGGGAGGCGGTTCGGGAACGCCGTACTGCTGGCCTCCGACGCCCCGCTGGAGGTGGGCGCGCTGGCCCGCCGGTGCGCGGCCGACGCCTTTCCCGCCCGGGTGGAGTACGGGGACGGGCTGGCCCGGTTCAGGAAGGGCGCGGCGCCGGTGGCCGACGCGGACGCGGCACCGTCCCCGGCGCCCCCGGAGGGTGCGTTCAGCCTGGGGTGAGCGGCCGGGGGGTGCGTCGCCCGGAGCATGCGTCGCCCGGAGCGTGCGTCGCCCGGAGCGTGAGCGCCTGGGCCGAGCCGTCCGGGCCGCACCCCCGGGACCGGCCACGCGTCAGTGGCCGACGGCCTCGGTGGGCCTCTGCTCGGCCGGGGCGGGGGCCGCCCCGGCGACCGTCTTGCCGTGCGCCCTGCGGGTCATACGGCGGACGTCCGGGACCAGGAGGACCAGGGCGGTGGGCACGACGACCAGGACCGCGCAGCCCCACAGGGCCTCGGTGCGCCCGAAAGCCGCTTCGGCGGGCCCGGCCAGCGCGGTGGCCACCGGCAGCATCGACACCGAGCCGAACCAGTCGTAGGCGGTGACCCGGGAGAACTTCTCCTCCGGGATCTCCTGGTGCATCGCGGTCATCCAGTTCACGCCGAAGACCTCGATCGCGGCGCCGCTCACGAACATCACCACGCACAGTCCCCACACGGGCAGCGGCACGGCGAGTCCCGCCGAGGGCAGCGCCAGCGGGAACACGCACAGCGTGCCGACGAGCAGCAGACGGCGCGGTTTCCACGCCATCATCAGGACGGCCCCGGCGATGGTGCCGACACCGAAGAAGGCCAGGGCCACGCCCCAGGGCGCGGGCCCGCCCAGCTGGTCCCGGGCGACCAGCGGTCCGTAGACCGCGTCGGCGGCGCCGACGACGGCCACCACGACGGAGAACTGGAGCACGATGCTCCACAGCCAGGGGCGGGTCCGGACCTCCACCCAGCCCTCGCGCAGATCGGCCAGCAGACCCCCGCCGGGGGCGCGGTCGGGTACGTGGCTGACGTCGAGGAAGGTGCGCAGGGCGCCGGCGACGGCGAAGGCCGCCGCGTCGGCGGCCAGCACCCAGCCCGGGCCCACCGCGGCGATCATCGCTCCGCCGAGGGCCGCGCCCCCGATGCCGGCGCCGTTGATCGCCATGCGGAAGAGCGCGAAGGCCCGGTTGGAGTGTTCGCCGGAGACGGTGGAGAGCAGCATGCCCTCGGCCGCGGGGTTGAAGAAGGCCGTACCGGTGCCGCACAGCGCGGTCAGCAGCATCATCTGCCACAGCTGCGGTTCGCCCGCGAGGACGAGGGCGGCGAAGGCGGCCTGCGAGAGGCAGTTCAGGACGTTGGCCGCGACCATCACGCGGTGCCGGGGCAGCCGGTCGGCGATGGCGCCGCCGATGAGCAGGAAGAGGACGAGCGGCAGGGTGCGGGCGGCCGCGATCAGGCCGACGTCGCCGACGGATCCGCCGGACTGCATGACCGCGAAGGCGGCCGCGATGTGCGCTCCGTGGCTCCCCAGGTTCGTGATGATCGCCGCGCCCGTCAGCAGGCTGTAGTTGCGGCCGGCCCACTCGGGCCGACGGCGGTTCGCGGGCGTACGGGGTATTTCGGTGCGGGGAGAGCTCACCCCCGGACTATCCCCGCCCCGGGCCGAGAATCCAAACGGATAGACCGCACGGGACGGGGACGCGGATCACGGGGTGGTGAGCCGGATGGAACTGATGATCTTGTCGGAGACGTCGTTCGGAACCTCGTCCTTCACACCGGCCGCGCTGATGAGCACGAAGCTGGCGAAGTCACCGACGGCGTTCTTGAAGCCGAAGCCGACCGTCTTGCCGTCAGTGGAGCACTTGTGCTCCTTCTTCAGGTTCGGGGCGGTCGCCACCACGATGTGGCCCTTGACCCCGGAGGTGGTCGTGTACTCCTTGGCGGCGGCCACCTTGACCGTCCCCTTGGGCTCCTTCTGGGCGAAGGCCGCCCAGGCCCAGGCGCTGGTGTTGTCGGTCGCCACCTGCGCGGTGTCCTTGGCGCCCTGGGCGCCCTTGATGCCGGTGTCCGCGAGCGAGAACTTCTCGACCCTGCCGTCCGCGTCCTTGTCGACCGTGCACCACTCCTCCTTGAGGGTGGCGGTGCCGCTCATCGTGATGATCGGGCTGCCGTCGTTCTTGACCTCGTCGTGGAAGGAGAGGCTCACGCCGGAGTCGTTGACGTTCCACTCGGGAGGCACGTCGTAGCTGACGCCGTACTTGGTGTTGACGACGACCTTCCAGCCCGGGATGACGGGCTGGGCGTTGCCGCCGGCCCGCGGGTTCGGGCTGCTGCCGGCCGGGGCGGGTGCCTCGGAGACCGGCGCCGAGGGGCTGGCGGCCGGCTTGCCGTCGGCCTCGGTCTTCTTGTCGTCCCGGGTCAGGACGAACGCGCCGGTCGCGGCGGCCGCCACGACGACGGCGGTCGCGGCGATGATCGCCACGGTCTTGGTCGAGTACGGACTCCCGCCGCCGCCGGTGGCGGCGGGCTGGGGCTGCTGAGGCAGTTGGGGCTGGCCCCACTGCTGGCCGGGAACAGTCGGGGGCTGGTAACCCGGCTGCTGCGGGTAGCCGTAACCGGGCTGCTGCTGGTACGGGTTCGGCTGCCCCGGCTGTCCCGGCTGCTGCTGGTACGGGTTCTGTTGCGCGTCCTGAGGGTTCTGCTCGCCCCCGGGCGGCTGCTGCTGTCCTGGCCACATGGCCGGTAACGATAGTGGCCGTGGTGGTGCGGAGCCACGGCCGCCCCCTTGGGAACTCTGGCCAACGGGGACTACTCGCGGGTAACATCGCGTTCCATGAGCGCAGACCAGATGAACGTGGGCGAACTGCTCGCCGCGACCGTACCCATGGCCCGGACCCTGAACCTCCAGTTCCTGGAGACCACCCCCGAGCGTGCGGTCGTCCGGCTCCCGGACCAGCCCGACTACCACAACCACGTCGGCGGCCCGCACGCCGGCGCGATGTTCACCCTCGCCGAGTCCGCGAGCGGCGCGATCGTCCTGGCCGCCTTCGGCGACCAGCTCTCGCGCGCCGTCCCGCTCGCCGTGAAGGCCGAGATCGGCTACAAGAAGCTCGCCAAGGGCGTCGTGACCGCCACCGCCACCCTCGGCCGCCCGGCCGCCGAGGTCGTCGCCGAACTCGACGCGGGCGGCCGCCCCGAGTTCCCGGTCACCATCGCCATCCAGCGCGAGGACGAGGCCGTGACCGGCGAGATGACGGTCGTCTGGACCCTGCGTCCCAACGCCTGACGACGGACGTACGCCCACCACGGCGTCCCCGGGCCGGCCAGGCGAGGCACTGCCGCGCTCCGTCGCACGACGACGCAGGGGGGCGGAGGGGACGCCCGTGGCCAGGACCGACCTCAGCCCCCACGCCGAGCCCGCGGTGGAGGCCTTCCTACGGGACCACGTCACGCGCGGCCACCGCTCCGGGGCACGGGTGCGGCGCCGGGATTTCGAGTCCCGGCGCGCCGCCGACAGCGCGCCGCCGCTGCCGGAGGGCTGAACCTCGGCGCCGCGGTGGCGCGTCCCGGGCGGCCCGGCGGGCGTGCGGCGCACAGTGGGCGCGGGAGCGGTCCGGCGCGGGCCGCTCCCGCCGACCCACGCCGCAGGGAGCGCCCATGAGCGAGGCCGTGTCCAGACGTTCCGCGATGCGACTGCTCGCGGCGGCGGGCACGGCGGGCGCGGCCCTCGGAACGGGTGCCTGCGCGCCCGGGATGCCGCCGGGTACGGGAGCCCGCCAGGCGCCTCCCGCCGCACCGGCCGCAGCCGAGGCCAAGGGCGCCGCCCGGGTCGACGCCCTGCTGGAGCGGCTCACCCTCGACGAGAAGACCGCCCTGCTGCACGGAGCCCCCGACCCCGCCCCGCTCGGCCAGGCGGGCTACGTGCCCGGCGTACCGCGCCTGGGCATCCCGGCACTGCGCCTCGCCGACGGGCCCGCCGGGGTGCGGGTCGCCCGACCCGCGACGGCACTGCCCGCGCCGGTCCTGCTCGCCTCCGCCTTCGACCCGGCACTGGCCCGCGAGTACGGCCGCGTCATCGGCCGGGAGGGCCGGGCGCTCGGCCAGGACGTGCTGCTGTCACCCATGGTCAACCTCATCCGCACCCCGTACGCGGGCCGGAACTTCGAGACTTTCGCCGAGGACCCGCGCCTGACCGCGGACCTCGTCGGCGAGATGATCCGCGGCATCCAGGACGAGGGCCTCATCGCCACCGTCAAGCACTTCGCCCTCAACAACCAGGAGCACGGCCGCGACACCGTCGACGTGATCGCCGCCGAGCAGACCCTCCACGAGACCGAGCTACGGGGCTTTGAGGCCGCCGTGGCGGCCGGCGCGGGCGCCGTCATGGGGGCCTACAACAAGGTCAACGGCGTCCACGCCTGCGAGAACAAGCCCCTCCTCGACGAACTGCTGCGCGGCAGCTGGGGCTTCGACGGCTGGGTGATGTCCGACTGGGACGCCACCCACAGCACCGTCGCCGCCATCGGCGCCGGCCTCGACATGGAGATGCCCGGCGGCACCCACTTCGGCGCACCGCTGCGCGAGGCCGTGCGCGCGGGCTCCGTACCCGAGGACGCCGTCGACCTCGCCGTCCACCGGATCCTGACCACCATGGACCGCTTCGGGCTGCTCGCGGCTCCCCCCGCCGCACGGCCCCGGCGCGACGGCGCCGCCGGGGCGCGGACCGCCCGCAAGGTGGCCACCGCGGGAGCGGTGCTGCTGCGCAACGAGCACGGCACCCTGCCCCTGACCGGCGCCGCAGCCCGCTCGATCGCGGTGATCGGACCGACCGGCCAGGTGCCCTTCGTCAGCGGCGGCGGGAGCGCGCACGTGGTCCCCGACGGGGCGGACGCACCGCTCACCGCCATCCGGCGCCGGGCGGGCAACGGTTCGACCGTCCGGCACGCCCTCGGAGAGGACCTGTACGGGCGGCCGCTCCCGCCGAAGCTGCTGACCCCGGCCGCCGACCTGGACGGGCGGGCCGTGGACCCCGGGCACGTCTGGAGCCACGAGGGCGAGTTCCGCCTCGCGGCCGACGACGAGTGGACCCTGCTCGTCCACTACACCGGGAAGCGGCCCGTCGTACGCCTGGACGGGGAGGAGCTGTTCCCGGTCCGGCAGGGTGTGGCCGAGTACTTCGCCGGCGGACTGCTCGGCTCCGCACCCGACGGGATGAGCGTCCGCCGCACCACCCTCGCCCTCAAGGCGGGCACCCACCGGCTCGCCGTGACCGCCGAGGGCGGGGACAAGGGCCAGCGGTTCCGGCTCCGGCACACCACCGGGGCGATCCGCGCCGCAGACCTCGCCGAGGCCGTGAAGACCGCGAAGTCGGTCCGCAGCGTCGTGCTGTTCGCCTACGAGGACGCCACCGAGGGCCGGGACCGGACCACCCTGGCCCTCCCGGGCGGGCAGGAGCGGCTGATCGACGCCGTGGCCGCAGCCAACCCCCGTACGACCGTCGTGCTCAACACCTCCTCCAGTACGACGATGCCGTGGCTCTCCCGTACCGGTGCCGTCCTCCAGATGTACTACCCGGGCCAGGAGGGCGCCGGAGCCACCGCCGACCTGCTCTTCGGCGACGTGGACCCCGGAGGCCGCCTCACCCAGACCTTCCCGGCCGACGAACAGGCCACCCCGGTCGGCGGCGACCCGCTGCGCTACCCGGGCGTGGGCGGCCGCCAGGAGTACTCCGAGGGCATCCACATCGGCCACCGCTGGTACGACGCCCAGCGCGTGACCCCGCTGTTCCCCTTCGGGCACGGGCTCTCGTACACCACCTGGCAGTACGAGAAGCTCACCGTCCGGCCGGAGCGGGGCGGGCTGCGCGTGGAGTTCACCGTCCGCAACACCGGACGCCGCAAGGGCACCGAGGTGGCCCAGGTGTACGTCGGCCCGTCCGCGGAGCTGGAGCTCGACCAGCCGGTGCGCGCACTGGCCGGCTACCGGCGACTGGTCCTGGCGCCGGGCGAGGCGGAGCGGGTCACCGTCGACATCACCGAGCGGGCGCTGTCGTCATGGGATCCCGAGCGGCACGCGTGGGTGCTCGGTTCCGGCCGACGGCAGGTGTTCGTGGGCCGTTCGTCCCGTGAACTGCCGCTGAGGTCCAAGGCGGTCGTGACGAGCCGATAGGCTGCCCGTTCGACGTGTCACAGGGGGCGCGCCGAGGACGACACGGGAGGACGTACCGGTGCACATCCAGGAATGGCTGGAGACGATTCCGGCGGTCAGCATCTATCTCCTGGTGGGTCTGGTCATCGGCCTGGAGAGCCTCGGCATCCCGCTGCCCGGAGAGATCATCCTGGTCAGCTCGGCGCTGCTGGCCTCGCAGCACGGGGAGATCGACCCCGTGATCCTGGGACTCTGCGCGATCACCGGAGCGATCGTCGGCGACTCGATCGGCTACGCGATCGGCCGCCGCGGCGGCAAGCCGCTGCTGGAGCGGCTGGGGCGGCGCTTCCCGAAGCACTTCGGACCCCAGCAGGTGGCGCTGGCGGAGCGCTCGTTCGAGAAGTGGGGCATGTGGGCCGTCTTCTTCGGACGGTTCGTCGCACTGCTGCGGATCTTCGCGGGGCCGCTCGCGGGCGTGCTGCACATGCCCTACTGGCGGTTCCTGGTCGCCAACGTCCTCGGCGGCATCCTCTGGGCCGGCGGCACCACGGCCGTCATCTACTCGGTCGGGATCGTCGCCGAGCCGTGGCTGAAGCGGTTCTCCTGGCTGGCCCTGGGACTCGCCGTGCTGTTCGGGCTCGCGGTCACGCTCGTGGTGCGCAGCCGGATGAAGAAGGCGGCCGCAGCCGCCGGCACGGCCGCCGAAGCGGAGATCCCCTCGCAGCAGGCGGCCCGGGCCACCGTCGGCGAATGACGGCGACGGCGCGAGCGGAGCCGCACTGGTCGGCCGAGGGCCGGGAGGACCACTACCACCCGTTGGTGAACGGGCTCGGCCGTGCCGCCGAGGCGGGCGACACGGCCGCCGTGCGGTTGTTGCTGGCCGGGGGAGCGGAGGCCGACGCCTGGGTCCTCGGCGGCCGGCGGGCGCTGGACCTGGCCGTGTGCGCCGGCCACGCGGAGGTCGTCCGGCTGCTCCTCGCGGCGGGCGCGGACCCCCGGGTCGAGGCGGGCCCCTACGGCGAGGCGACGCCGATGGCCATGGCCGCGATGCTCGGGCACACGGAGGTGGCCCGGGCCCTGCTCGACGCCGGGGCCCCACCGGGCGGCCCCGCGGGCCGGGCGGGCTACGTGCCGCTGATCCTGGCGGCCGTCGCGCTGCAGAAGGGGGACCCGGAGACGGTGGACCTGCTGCTGGACCGGGGCGCCGACATCGAGGAGACGAGGCGGGACCGCACCCCGCTCGACTGGGCGGCCCGCTTCGGGTGCCCGGCCTCGGTGGCACGGCTCCTGGAGCGGGGCGCCGCCCTCACCGAGCGGACCGTCCGGGAAGGGGTCGCGGGGCAGGAGGCCACCGGCAGCGCGACGCCGGGCCCCGGAACGCGACACGACGACTACAGGGCCGTCAGGGCCCTGCTCGCGGCCGCGTGGGACAGCCGTTAGGCGTCCGGAGTCACCGACGCCCGGTGCTGCTTGGCCAGTTCCACGTACATCAGGGCGTTGACCTTGATGCCCTCGCGTTCCTCGTCGGTCAGCTCACGGCGGACCTTGGCAGGCACGCCGGCGACGAGGGAGCCGGGCGGCACGACCATGCCCTGCGGGACCAGGGCCTGCGCCGCCACCAGCGAACCGGCGCCGATCACGGCGCCGTTCAGGACGGTCGCGCCCATGCCGATCAGGCAGTCGTCCTCGACGGTGCAGCCGTGTACGACGGCGTTGTGCCCGATGGACACGCGCTCGCCGATCGAGACCGGGAAGCCGGGGTCCACGTGCACCGTGCAGTTGTCCTGCACGTTGCTGTCGGCGCCGAGCGTGATCGGGCCGCAGTCGGCGCGCAGCACCGCCGAGTACCAGATGCTCGCGCCCGCGGCGAGGGTGACGTCGCCGACCACGACCGAGGTCGGAGCCGTGAAGGCCGTCGGGTCGATGTCCGGGTTCCTGCCGCCGACACCCGCCACGAGTGCCTGGGCCGCCTGGTGCGTCATGTTCTCTTCCTCTGCGTCCGTCGTCCGGTTGCCGCGCTAGTGGCACCGTAGGCCACGCGGGCCGCCGCACCGGCGATGGGGTGAAGATCACAGGAGCGTGACCGGGGCGAGCGGCATCCGGCGCACTACCGTGGCCGGGTGCCGAAGAAACAGAACACGTTCTCATCTCTGACGGCCGCGCGCCGCCGGCTGGCGAGCCGCGTGGTCCACACCGGCTGGCGCTGGATGCAGCAGGCCGGCGCGGTCACCGCGCAGACCCCGGGGCGGCTCAGGTTCGGTGCGATCGGGGACGGAACCCGGCTCGCCTTCCCGCAGGGCACCGTCTTCGGCGAGCGGTGGATCCGGCTCGGCGGGCACTGCATCATCGGCGAGCAGGTGACGCTCACCGCCGGGATGATGCCGGACCTCGACCTGGGGTCCGAGCCGATGCTGGTGCTCGGCGACGGGGTGGTCATCGGCCGCAACAGCCATGTCATCGCCGACGCCCGGATCACCATCGGGTCGAACACCTTCTGCGGCCCGGACGTCTACATCACGTCCACCAACCACAGCTACGACGACCCGCACGAGCCCGTCGGCCGGCAGTGGCCGCGCAGCACACCCGTGGAGATCGGGCCCGGGTGCTGGCTCGGCACCGGATCGGTGATCCTGCCGGGCGCGCGCCTCGGCCGCAACGTGGTGGTGGCAGCGGGCGCGGTCGTACGGGGAGAGGTCCCCGACCACGCCGTGGTGGCGGGGGCGCCGGCGCGGATCGTACGGCGCTGGCAGCCGGAGACGGGCTGGCAGCCGCCGCTGCGCACGCCGGCGCCGGTACCGATCCCGGACGGGATGACGTCGGAGCAGCTGCGCGGTCTGGCAGAGCTCACGGAGGCAGAACTCGCCGAAGCCGAGCTCGCGGAAGCCGAGCTCGCGGAGACAGAGCTGGCGGAGGCCGAGCGCTCGTAGGGCTGCCCGGCGTAGAGCCGCTCGGCGTGGGACCGCCCGGTGTGGGGTCGCTCAGCCCGCGGCCAGGAGAACCGTTCCGGCGAGGGCCAGGCCGGCGCCCGCGGCCTGGACCGTACGCAGCCGTTCCTTGAGCACGGCGAAGGCGGCGAGCGCGGTGATCACCGGGTAGAGCGAGGACAGCACGGCGGCCATGGTGACCGGGCCGTTCTGCGCGGCTATGGAATACGTGCCGTTCGCCGCGACGTCCGCGAGGCCGACGAAGGCCAGGGCGGGCAGCAGGCTCCACAGGAGCTTCGGGCCGGAACCGGCCGGAAGCGCGGGTATGCCGCGCCGGGTCTGCGCCCACAGGGCGGCGCCACCCACGGCGACATTGGTGACCCGCTGCACGAACAGCGCGAGGAACAGTCCGGTGATGCTGCTGGAGGCCTCCGAGATCAGGGCCATCACCGCGCCGAAGCCGAAGGCCGCGACCAGGGTGAGGATGACGGCCTGCCGCTGGACGGGCGCGCCGCGCAGCTCCGGACCGCCCGCCAGGACGATGCCGACGACCGCCACGGCGATCCCCGCGAACTGGCCGAGGCCGGGCCGCTCGCCGAGTATCAGCCCCACGGTGACGGGCACGACCACGCCGAGGGAGCCCAGCGGTGAGACCACGCCCATCGGGCCGAGGGCCAGCGCCTTGTAGAAGCTGAGCATGGCGACCGGCCCGACCAGGCCCGCGCCGACCGCGAACCACAGCTGCGGACCGGCCTCCTGCCAGGCGCCGGTGCCGAGGACCACCGCGCCGAGCACCACCACGGCGACGACCTGCGAGACCACGACCACCGTGAGCGCCGGGATCCGGCGGGTCAGCAGCCCGCCGCCGAAGTCGGCGAGCCCCCACAGCACGGCTGTGGCCAGGGCGAAGAGGGCGGTCATGGGGGCCTCGCAGTACAGTGCAGTGAACGCTGGAGTGCAGCATCGAATACAGCACACGATAGTGCACTCTGTTGGACTGTGTCATCCAGAATATTGGACGGAATGGTGTCGGATCTCGAACAGCTCACCCAGGCGCTCGCCCGGAACCTCAAGCGGTGGCGCGGCGAGCGCGGCTTCACCCTGGACTCCCTGGCGGCCCGCGCGGGAGTGAGCCGCGGGATGATCATCCAGATCGAGCAGGCCCGTACGAACCCCAGCGTGGGCACCACGGTGCGGCTGGCCGACGCCCTCGGCGTCAGCATCTCCGCCCTCCTCGACCACGACCGGGGCCCGCAGGTCCGCGTCGTCCCGCCGGACCAGGTGGTGCGGATCTGGTCGAGCGAGGCGGGCAGTTCGACGACCATGCTGATCGGCACCGACGAGCGCGGGCCGATGGAGCTGTGGACCTGGCACCTGGTGCCGGGCGAGGGGACGGACTCCGTCCCGCACCCGTCCGGCACCATCGAGATGCTGCACGTCACGGCGGGGGAGCTGACGCTGGTCGTCGGCGAGGAGGAGTTCCGCGTCCCCGCCGGGGCCGCGGCCACCTTCGAGGCGAATCTCGCGCACTCCTACCGCAACGACGGCTCGGTGCCGATGGAGATGACCCTCGCGGTGTCGGTCCCGCCGGTCTCGGCGCCGGCTCCCGCGCATGCCCCCGCACATGCGCACGGGGGCACCGGCACCGGTACCGGCGCGGCCGCCGGCCACGAGCTGCCGGACACCACCTAGAGCGCCGGGATCTCGATCGCGGGGCAGCGGTCCATGACCATCTCCAGCCCCGCCCCGCGGGTCCGGGCGTAGGCCGCCTCGTCGATCACGCCGAGCTGGAACCAGACGGCCTCGGCGCCGACGGCGGCGGCCTGGTCGGCCACGGGACCGGCCAGCTCGCTGTTCACGAACACGTCCACCACGTCCACCTTGAACGGGATGTCCGCCAGCGAGGCGTACCCGGGCTCACCGTGCACGGTCTCGGCCTTGGGATGCACGGGGATCACGCGCTTGCCGAACCGCTGGAGCACCCGCGCCACCCCGTAGGCCGCGCGGTCCTGGTTGTTCGAGAGTCCCACCACGGCCCAGGTGTCGCCCAGCTCGGTGAGGATCTTGCGGATGGTTGCCGGATCGCCGTACACGTGTGCCGCCTCCTGGTGCTCTTGTCCCCGCCGGTCCGTCCGCTGCTCGTTCACCGCGTCGGACCGGCGCTCAGCCGCGTCAACCGAAAACCGCCCGGCGCGATTCCCCGGCTCCGGTCGCGGAACCGCACGGTAGTCTGCCGGTTCGTTCGAACGGTGCGGGGGGCGGGGCGTGGACACACTGGTCGAGGCGGCCGTCGCGGAGACCCTGCGCACGGGTGGTGACGAAGAGGTCCGCCTGTACGTGGCGGCCTGCGCCGAACGCACCGTGCCGCTGTTCCTCGGCATGCGGGCGGGCGCACCGGACCGCCAGGCCGACCTGGACCTCTGCGTGGAGTCCCTGCAGGGCCTCTGGTGCGCGGACCGGGCGCTGCCCGACGCCGCCGAGCGCGTGCGCGCACTGGAGGGTTTCCCGGAACTGCGGCCGCGCGAAGGGGCCATCACCGATGTCGCCGGGACCTACGCCTTCTTCGGCGTCCTCGTCCTGCGGTACGCGTTGCTGGCCAACGCCTCGGCGGAGGCCGGCCACGCGCTCTCCTGCGGTCACGCCGCGCTCACCGCGGTGGGCCTGCTGGACCAGAGCCTTCCCGGGGGCTCCGTCTTCCGGGCCGAGGAGGAAGCGCTGCAGAAGCGCTCGCTGAGCGGTGACGTGGCGGGCCTGTGGGAAGCGAGCGTCGCGTCGGGGCGCGAGAGGCTGCGGGCCGCGGTGGGCCGCCTACCCCGCTGACGGGTCCACGTTCCAGGACGGTGGCAGGGACGCGTCGCAGAAGACGCAGACGAAGTACTCGTCCCGGACGATGTTCAGCTGCGCGCAGGACGGGCAGCGGCGGAAGACCACCTCGTGGGTGAAACCGCCCGGGCGCGGCGCGAGTCCGGCCGCGTCCAGGGCGTCCGCGACGGCCCGCCACGAGACGGGGTCCGGGCAGTATCCGGTCGACTGGTTGCTCACCGCACGGACCGCCCACCGCCCGGCCTCCCGCCCGAAGGCGATCTCCCCGGCGCTCAGCACCGTGTCACCGCCGGCGCAGACCACGTGCTCGCTGCGGCGCGGCGCGAGTCGCAGCACGCCGCCGCGGTCCACGACGAACGTGACCGGCTCGGACAGGTCGGCCGCCGCCGGGCCCGAGGCCCATTCCCCGAACTCCGCGGCCGAGCGGATGCGCCGGCCCTCGTGCTCGGGCCGGACGAGCCCACACAGCTCTGCCGGCCCCACGTACCGGTAGTTCCACCCCCGCAGATCCATGTCCGCCAACCTACTCCCGCCCCCGCGACGGGCGGGCGGGGGCCCGCTGCGCACCGCTTAGGGTGGTGAGGTGAAGGCAGACCAGTACGTGACGGTGGCCCGGGAGGGCGCGCACGAGTCCGAGATCAACCGTTCGCGCTTCCTGTGCTCGCTCGCACCCGCCGCGACCGAGCAGGAGGCCCAGGACTTCGTCGCGCGCATCCGCAAGGAGCACCCCGCCGCCACGCACAACTGCTTCGCCTACGTCGTCGGTGCCGACGCGTCCGTCCAGAAGGCCAGCGACGACGGCGAGCCCGGCGGCACCGCCGGGGTGCCCATGCTGCAGATGCTCATGCGCCGTGACATCCGCTACGCGGTCGCCGTCGTCACCCGCTACTACGGCGGCGTGAAGCTCGGTGCCGGCGGCCTGATCAGGGCCTACGGCGGGGTCGTCGGCGAGGCCCTCGACGAGCTCGGCACCGTCACCCGGCGCCGCTACCGGCTGGCCACCGTCACGGTCGACCACCAGCGGGCCGGCAAGATCCAGAACGATCTGCGCTCCACCGGCCGGACCGTGGTGGACCTGCGCTACGGGGCAGAAGTCGAGATCGAGGTGGCCCTCCCGGAGGCGGACCTGCCCGCCTTCGAGGCCTGGCTCGCCGACACCACCGCGGGCAGCGCCGGTCTCACCCTCGGCGGAGAGACGTACGCGCCCTGAGTGCCCCCGGGGACGGGTTAGCGTAGAGGGGTTCAGGACCGGGACACGACCAGGGGGAGACGGCATGCGCGGCGGGGCCGGCGAGTGAAGTTCCTGCACACCTCCGACTGGCACCTCGGCCGGGCCTTCCACCGGGTCAACCTGCTCGGTGCCCAGGCGGTCTTCGTCGACCACCTGATCGAGACCGTCCGCGAGCACGAGGTCGACGCCGTCCTCGTCGCCGGTGACGTCTACGACCGGGCCGTGCCCCCGCTGCCCGCCGTCGAGCTCTACGACCGGGCCCTGCACCGCCTCGCCGACCTGGGCGTCCCCACCGTGATGATCTCCGGCAACCACGACTCCGCGCGCCGGCTCGGCGTCGGCGCCGGGCTGATCGGCCGGGCCGGGATCCACCTGCGTACCGACCCGGCCGGCTGCGCCGACCCCGTCGTCCTGGCCGACGTACACGGTGACGTGGCGCTGTACGGACTGCCGTACCTGGAGCCCGCCCTGGTCAAGGACCAGTTCGGCACGGACAGGGTGAGCCACGAGGCCGTCCTCGGCGCCGCCATGGACCGGATCCGCGCCGACCTCGCGTCCCGCCCGCCCGGTACCCGTTCGATCGTCCTCGCGCACGCCTTCGTCACGGGCGGACAGGCCAGCGACAGCGAACGCGACATCACCGTCGGCGGGGTCGAAGCCGTGCCGGCCTCCGTCTTCGACGGCGTGGACTACGCCGCCCTGGGCCACCTCCACGGCAGCCAGACGATCAACGAACGGGTCCGCTACTCCGGTTCCCCGCTCGCCTACTCCTTCTCCGAGGCGGACCACCGCAAGACGATGTGGCTGATCGAACTCGGTGCGCGGGGCGAGATCGCCACGGCCGAGCGGATCGGCACCCCCGTCCCGCGCACCCTCGCACGGCTCCGGGGACGGCTGGAGGACCTGCTGGGCGACCCGGCGCACCAGGTCCACGAGGACGCCTGGGTGGAGGCCACCCTCACCGACCCGGTCCGCCCCGACGACCCCATGGCCCGGCTCGCCGCACGCTTCCCGCACACCCTCGCCCTCGCCTTCGAACCCGAGGGCCGCCAGGACGACACCGGCGCCTCCTACGCCCAGCGGCTCAAGGGCCGCAGCGACCAGGAGATCGCCGAGGACTTCGTCGCCCACGTCCGCGGCGGCGGCCAGGCGGACGAGGCCGAACGGGCCGTCCTCCAGACGGCCTTCGACGACGTACGGGCCGACGACAGCCACCGGGAGACCCACCGATGAGGCTGCACCGGCTGGCCGTGACCGCCTTCGGACCGTTCGCCGAGCCCCAGCAGATCGACTTCGACGCCCTGTCCGGCGCCGGCATCTTCCTCCTCCACGGACCCACCGGTGCGGGGAAGACCTCCGTGCTCGACGCCGTCTGCTACGCGCTCTACGGTTCCGTGCCCGGCCCCCGTCAGGCCCCCGGCACCAGCCTGCGCAGCGACCACGCCGCCGCGCACACCCCGACCGAGGTCACCCTCGAACTCACCGCGGGCGGCCGCCGCCTGGAGATCACCCGGCGGCCCGAACAGGAGCGCCCCAAGAAGCGCGGCACGGGCACCACCAAGGACAAGGCCCAGAGCTGGCTGCGCGAGCACACCGGCGAGGGCTGGGAGCCGCTCAGCCGCTCGCACCAGGAGATCGGCGAGGAGATCGAGCAGCTGCTCGGCATGAGCCGCGAGCAGTTCTGCCAGGTCGTACTGCTGCCCCAGGGGGAGTTCGCACGCTTCCTGCGCGCCGACGAGGCGGCCCGCGGCCGGCTGCTCGGCCGGCTCTTCGACACCCGCCGCTTCGCCGCCGTCGAGGCCCTGCTCGGCGAGCGCCGCCGGGCCGCCGAGGCCAGGGTCCGGGCCGGCGACGAGAAGGTGCTCCACACCGCCCAGCGACTGGCCCAGGCCGCCGGGGACAGCGCCGACCTGCGGGCCTGGCCCATGCCCGGACACCAGCCCGGCGACCCCGGCCTCGCCGAGGCCGTCCGGGCCTGGGCGGCCGTCGCCCGGTGCGCGGCCCGCGAGCGCCTCGACGTCGCCGAGTACGCACTGGCCGCCGTCGAGAGCCGGCACGCCGCCGCCCGGCACGCCGCCGAGGACGCGCGGGAGCTCGACCGGCTGCAACGCCGGCACGCCGAGACCCTGCGCCGGGCCGTCCTGCTCGCCGAGGCCGCGCCCGAGCGGGACCGGGTGCGCGGGCTGCTGGACCGGGCCCGGCGCGGCGCCCTGGTGGCCCCCGCCCTGGAACTGCGCGGCGCCGCCTCCGCCGCGCACCTCGCCGCCGCGCACGCCGAGACCTCCGCCCGGGCGCAGCTCCCGCCCACACTGAAGGAGGCGGGCGTCGAACAGCTGGCCGACGTCGAGCAGCGGCTGCGCGAGGCCCTCGGCGCGCTCGGCGCGGCCCAGCGGGCGGAACAGCGCAGCGCCGAGATCGGCCGTGAACGCGCCGACCTGGAAAGGGAGTCCCGGGCCGCCGAGGAGCAGCACCAGGAGTCCGCCGAGTGGCTGGAGCGCTGGGAGGCGACCCGGACGGCGCTGCAGGAGCGTGCGGACGCCGCCCAGCAGGCCGCCACCCTGGCCGAGCAGCTCGCCGGCCGGCTGGAACCCGCCCGCATGCAGCTGAACGCCGCGCGCCGTCGGGACGAGCTCGACGCCGAAGCGACGCGCGCCGCGGACGAACTGCTCACCCTGCGCGAGGAGTCGGCCGCCGCCCGGGAGCGCTGGCTGGAGCTCAAGGAGGCCCGCCTGCGCGGGATCGCCGCCGAGCTCGCCGAAGCACTCGTGGCCGGAGAGGCCTGCACCGTGTGCGGGTCCGCGGAACACCCGGCTCCGGCCCGTCCGGCCCCCGGCCACGTGGACCGCGCCGCCGAGGACGCGGCCCACGCGTACTTCGAACGGGCCGAGCAGGCCCGGGCCACCGCCGAACGCCGGCTCGCCGCCGCACGGGAGGCACGCGCCGAAGCCGCGGCCGCCGCCGGGGAGGCCACCACCGCCGAACTCCTGGCCCTGACCGCCGACCTGAGCGCCCGCCATGCCGCCGCCCACGCCGCGGCCGCCGGCCTGCACGCCGCCCGTGAGCAGCTGGCCCGCGCCGAGCGGGAGCACGCCGCGCGCAGCGCCGACCGGCAGGGCGCCGAGACCCGGGCCGCCGCCCGGTCCTCCCGGCGCGAGGCCCTGGACCGCGAACAGGCCGGACTGGAGGCCGAACTCGCCCTCGTACGGGACGGCGCGCCCAGCGTCGCGGCCCGCGCCCGCACCCTGGAGGACCGGGTCCGGATGGTCTCCGGCGCGGCCGTCTCGCTGCGCCGGGCCGAGACCACCGCGGCCCGGCTGAAGGAGGCCGACGACCAGCTCGCCGACGCCGCGTTCAAGGCGGGCTTCGACACCATCGCGGCCGCCGCCGACGCGGTGCTCCCCGAGTACGAACGCACCGCGCTCCAACACCGGCTGGACGCCTGGCAGACGGAAGAGGCCCTGCTGGCGGACCGCCGTGGCGAGACCGGCGCCGCCGAAGCGGCAGCCCTGCCCCCGGCCGCACCGGACGCGGCCGAGGCGTACGCGGCCACGGCCGCGGCGAAGCTTCGTACGGCGGGGTCGGCGGCCGACGCGGCCCGGGTGCGCTGCACGGAGCTCGACCGGCTCTCCCGGCAGGCCGAGCAGGAACTGCGCGCCCTCGGGCCGCTGCGGGAGGCCTACGACCGGGTCGCCCGGCTGGCCGGACTCACCGCCGGCACCTCCGCCGACAACGAGCGCAAGATGCGCCTGGAGGCCTACGTCCTGGCCGCCCGCCTGGAGCAGGTGGCCGCCGCCGCGACGGTACGGCTGCTGCGCATGTCCGGCGGCCGCTACACCCTGGTCCACTCCGACGCGCGAGCGGGCGGACGGGGGCGCTCCGGCCTCGGCCTGCACGTGGTCGACGCGTGGACCGGCAGCGAGCGGGACACCGCCACCCTGTCCGGCGGCGAGACCTTCTTCGCCTCGCTCGCCCTGGCACTGGGCCTCGCGGACGTGGTCACCGACGAGGCGGGCGGGATGCGCCTCGACACCCTCTTCATCGACGAGGGCTTCGGCAGCCTCGACGACCAGGCGCTGGACGAGGTGCTCGACGTCCTGGACTCGCTGCGCGAGCGGGACCGGAGCGTCGGCATCGTCAGCCACGTCGCCGATCTGCGGACCCGGGTCCAGGCCCAGCTGGAGATCGTCAAGCAGCGCGGCGGCTCCGTGGTGCGCCACCGGACGGCGGCGCTCACGGACTGAGCGGCCTGCGGGGCAGCGGAGAGGAGTAGACGACGCTCGTCGTCACCGAACCGAGCCCCGCGATCCGGCCCGTGACCTCCTCCAGGTGCGGCATCGAGCGGGTCGCGACCTTGAGGACGAAGCAGTCGTCGCCCGTGACGTGGTGGGCTTCCAGGATCTCCGGGGTGACCTCCAGGAGGTCGTGGAAGGGCTTGTAGTTGCCGTGCGGGTAGCGCAGCCGGACCAGGGCGAGGATCGACTTGCCGAGCCGCTCCGGGTCCACCACCGCCGTGTAGCCGGTGATGATGCCGGTCTCCTCCAGCCGGCGGACCCGCTCGGTGACGGCGCTCGCGGACATGGACACGGCCCGGGCGAGCTCGGTGAAACTGGCGCGGCCGTCGCGTTGCAGGGCTTCGAGGATGCGCCAGTCCGTGGCGTCGGGGGAATAGTCGGTCATGGGGCAGGTCTAGCAGGGGATTCCCCGGTCAGACAAGGAAAAGGCCGGGGAAGTCCACTTCCGGCAGTGATCAACGGATCGTAGATTTTTGGCCATGACGACGACGCAGACACACACGAACCAGCCGGGCTCCGCCACTCCTGCCACCCCCGCCGCTCCTGCCGCAGCCGCCGCCATCAACCCGGTGCTCCGGGTGCCTCCGGCCGCCCCGGCCGCGGCCGCCGCGTACTTCGCCGCGAGCCTGGCCTTCCACGCGGACGTGTCGGACGTCGCCGCCGCCTTCAAGGCCCACCGCGAACAGGGCGCCGAGCTCGGCTTCCAGCTGGTCGACTCCCGTTCCACCCCGTCCTGGGACCAGGCCCATGTGCCCGGCGCCGTCCACCTGCCCACCGCGCTCATCCCCGAGCAGGCCGAGCGGCTCCTGGACAGGAACATCCCCGTGGTGACCTACTGCTGGGGCCCGGGCTGCAACGGAGGCACCCGCTCCGCCCTCGCCCTGGCCGAACTCGGCTTCCACGTCAAGGAGATGCTCGGCGGCATCGAGTACTGGATCCGCGAGGGCTTCGAGGTGGAGACCTGGCAGGGCAGCCAGCAGCGGGCCGAGGCCGACCCGCTGACCGCGCCGACGGACTCGGACGACTGCGGCTGCTGAGGTGGGTGCTTTACGGGTCTCACGTGCCTTGCGGGGCCTTGCGGGTCTTACGGGCCTTGCGGGGCCGGGTGCCGGTACGGGACCCAGGCCGTGCGCGGACCACGCGGACGGGCCGCCCATCCCCCGGGGGACGAGCGGCCCGTCCGTCGTTCGTGGCCCGTCCGTCGTTCGCGGCCGGCCCGGGCCTGGCCGTCAGAGCTTCGACAGCTCGTCCACCAGATCGTCCAGTCCCAGGGAACCCTGCGACAGCGCCGCCATGTGCCAGGCCTTCAGGTCGAAGGAGTCGCCGTGCGCGGCACGCGCGTTGTCCCGGCCCAGGAGCCAGGCCCGCTCACCCAGCTTGTAGCCGATCGCCTGTCCCGGCATCGACAGGTAGCGGGTCAGCTCGCTCTCGACGAAGTCGGCCGGCCGGCCACTGTGCAGGCCGAAGAACTCCTGCGCCAGGTCGACCGTCCACTTCTCGCCCGGGTGGAACGGCGAGTCCGCCGGGATCTCCAGGCCCACGTGCATGCCGATGTCCACGATGACCCGCGCCGCACGCATCATCTGGCAGTCCAGGTATCCCAGGCGCTGCTCGGCGTCCTTGAGGTAGCCCAGCTCGTCCATCAGCCGCTCCGCGTACAGCGCCCAGCCCTCGGCATTGGCACTGACCATGCCGACGGTGGCCTGGTAGCGGGAGAGCTGGTCCGCCACATGCGTCCACTGGGCCAGCTGCAGGTGGTGGCCGGGCACACCCTCGTGGTACCAGGTGGACACCAGGTCGTACACGGGGAAGCGGGTCAGGCCCATCGTGGGCAGCCAGGTCCGGCCCGGGCGGGAGAAGTCCTCGGAGGGGGAGGTGTAGTATGGGGCCGCGGGGCCGCCCGGCGGGGCGATGCGGGACTCCACCTCGCGGACGCGCTCGGCCAGTTCGAAGTGCGTGCCGTCGAGGTTCTCGATGGCCTCGTCCATCAGGCCCTGCAGCCAGGCCTGGACCTCGTCCACGCCCTCGATGTGGGTGCCGTGCTCGTCCAGGTGCTTGAGCACCTCCCAGGGGCCGGCGCCCGGCAGGATCCTGGCCGCCTCGGACTTCATCTCGGCGAGCAGGCGGTGGTACTCCGACCAGCCGTAGGCGTACGCCTCTTCCAGGTCCAGGTCGGTGCCGTTGAAGAAACGCGCCCAGCGGGCGTAGCGCTCACGGCCCACGGTGTCGGGCTTGCCCTCGACGGCCGGGGCGTACACCGCGGCCATCCAGTCGCGCAGTGCGACGACGGCGGCGGTCGCGGCGGCGGCCGCGGCGTCCAGTTCGGTGCGCAGGGCGTCCGGACCGGCGGCGACGAAGCCCTCGAAGAAGGGCGCCTCGGATCCGTCCTGGCCGGCCCAGGTGGTGAGCTGGCCGATCATGGTGGTGGTGGCGCGGGGGCCACCGTACAGGCCGCGCTCCAGGCCGAGTCCGAGGCTCTCGCGGTAGCCGTCGAAGGCGGCGGGCACGGCGCGCAGGCGCTCCGCGATCGCCGTCCAGTCCTCGTCGGTGTCGGCCGGGGTCAGGGAGAAGATCTCACGGACGGAGTGCGCGGGGCTGTGGATGTTGCTGACCGCGCAGAGGTCCTCGTCGGCCTCGATCACGGCGAGCTCGGCCGTGAGGCGCTCGCGCAGCAGCCGGGCGCAGCGGCGTTCGGCGTCGCTGTCGGCGCCGGGCGCCGACTCTGCGGAGTCGAGGTGCGTGAGGGTCTCGCGGATCAGCTCGGCCAGGGCTGCACGGCCCGCCGGGGAGAAGTCCGGGAGCTTGCTCGAACTCGCGGCGACACCGAGGTAGGTGCCCGTGATCGGGTCGAGGGCGATGAGGCCGTCGACGTACGCGTCGGCCACCTGGCGGGGCAGCCGGGTTGCACTGCCGTTGTGGAGGGTCTCTGACATGCGGACATCTTCGTACGCGGGACGGGTTCCCGTCATCACCGAATGCCGCCGCACTGCTGACGCGGGCCGGGTCAGGGCCGGTAATACGTGCGAGGAATCTTCAACAACCTTGATTTACAAGCGAGTTCACTTCGGCCGGGCCTGAGTCACCGAGGGCCCGGCGCTCCTAGCTTGGCCGAATCCCGCCGGAGCCGGGGCCCGGTGAGGGCCCGGTCCGGACGGTTCGTCAACGGCGGTGCCGCGGGGCCGGCTGCTCGTGCGGGAACTCCTGCGGGAGCACGCGGGGAAGTTCGTAGGGCAGCCGGGAGCCGGCCGGGGCCGCGTCCAGCCTGGCCGTGATCACCAGGGTGCCCTCCTCGATCTGGTAGTCGAGGGGGAGGCCGAGGCCGCGCATGGCGGCGACCATGCCGGTGTTGGAGGCCTGGGTGACGGCGTACACGCTGTCGCAGCCGGCCTCGACGGCCATCGCGAGGAGCCGGCGCAGCAGCTCGGAACCGATGCCGCGGCGCTGCCAGTCGTCCTCGATGAGCAGGGCGACCTCGGTCTCGTCGCCGTCCCACAGCAGGTGGCCGAGGGCGACGAGCTTCCCGGAGGCGGTGGTCGCGGCGAGCGTGCGGCCGAAGCGCGGGCTCAGCAGGTGGCCGAGGTAGCGGTCGGCGTCGTGGACCGGGCCGTGGTAGCGCAGCGACAGGGTGCGCTCGGAGCAGCGGTCGTGCATGGCGAGGGCCGCGGCCTGGTCGGAGCCGTCGGCGCGGCGCACGGTGATCTCGTTGCCCTCGGGCAGGGTCAGTACGTCCTGACTGCGCGGGACGCGCGGGCCGAGCCGGGCGTCGAGCTCGACGAGGGCGCGGGCCCGGGCGAACTCGGTCGGAGTGAAGGGAAGGTAGGGCCGCTCCACGGTGATCGCACCGCCCGAGGGGTCGCGCAGCCGCATGACCGTGGCCTCCAGGACGCCCTCGACCGGCGCGTCCGCGCCGGCGTTGGGGCGGCCGGAGAGGGTGGTCGCCGGGATCGAGTGGATCGTGCAGCGGCCGAGCAGCTGGCGCAGGGCGAGCGGCAGCTCGGCGGCGTCCAGGGCGGTGCGGGTGGCGAGGCCGAGGACCCGCGTCGGGGTGTCCACCAGGTCGTGGGCGTCGGCGCGCTCGATCCAGGTGCTGTGGCCGCCGGCCCGGGAGATCGCGCGGGTGAGCTCGGCGGAGGGCAGTTCCTGCGGGGCGCGCAGCAGGAACTCGTCGACCGTGCCGCCCTCGGGGAGCGGGTGCGTCTGGAGGGTGAGGATGTCGGCGCCGTTGCGGGCGAGGGCGGTGCAGAGGACGGCGAGGGAGCCCGGCTCGTCCCGCACGGTCGTGCGCATCCGCCAGAGGGTGGTGCTGCTGACGGGAGCTGTCGTGGCCGCCGCGGTCGTGGCCGCCGTGGCGCCGGAGCCCTTCGGCGGGGACGGCTCCGGACCGGTCGGGGCTGTGCTCCCCGGCGGGGGCGCATGGCTGTGGCGGCGTGCCCACCAGGTGTGGAAGGCGGCCGTCACCAGGAGTGCGACGGCCGAGGCCACGAGCAGCACCGGGCCCCTCGGGCCGTGCACGACGAGATTGGCGATGGCGTCGGCGACCGCGACGGCGCAGAACATCGCGGCGAGTTCGACGACGTCGCGGCGCCAGTGGTGACGGTGGGCACGGTGGGCGGGGGTGGGGTTACGGTCAGTCATGCACACCACTGTGGCGCAGGGGTGTTGCGTGATCACGAACGATCTGTGACCGGCGGGTTAAGTGTCCATCTGGCCGATTTCACCCAGTTTTCGGGGCCATTTCCGGATCGCAGGTCGCGGTTCGTGTCACTGGCCGACGCGCCCGGGCTGGAGCGTCCGGGTGAAGAGCACGTCACCTCCCTGACGGCGCAGCCGGACGGTGAGTTCCCCGCTGTCGCCGTCGATGTCGACCTCGCCGTAGTAGGGAGGGTTCTCGGACGGTGACATGTTGGCGAAGGGGGCCGACTGCACGAAGGCCGTCTCCGGGCCGAAGGTGGCGTCGAGCCGCCCTGCAGGGAAGCCGCCGGCGCCGATCGGCCCGGACACGAACTCCCAGAACGGTGCGAAGTCGGTGAAGGCCGCGCGCTCGGGCGCGTAGTGGTTCGCGGCGGTGTAGTGGACGTCGGCCGTGACCCACAGGGTGCCCGTGATGCGCTGGTGCTTGATGTGCCGCAGGAGTTCGGCGATCTGCAGCTCGCGGCCCAGGGGTGCACCCGGGTCGCCCTGGGCGACGGCTTCGAAGTTCGCGGCCCCGTCCGGGACGACGATGCCCAGCGGCATGTCGGCGGCGATGACCTTCCAGGTGGCGCGGGAGCGGGACAGCTCGCGCTTGATCCAGGCCAGCTGCTCGGGGCCGAGGATGCCGATGGGGTCCTCGGCCTGGGTGCCGGGGGAGTTGGCGTTCCGGTAGGTGCGCATGTCGAGCACGAAGACGTCGAGCAGCGGACCGTAGCGCATCACCCGGTACATCCGGCCCTCGGCGCGCCCTCCGCGCAGGTCGGTGACGGGGAAGTACTCCCCGAAGGCCTGGCGGGCGCGGGCGGCGAGGGTGTCGGCCTCCTTGACCGTGTACCGGGGGTCGTCGATGAGCTGGCCGGGGTACCAGTTGTTGCGCACCTCGTGGTCGTCCCACTGGGCGAGGACGGGGACCTGGGCGTTGAAGCCGAGCAGGTTGCGGTCGAGCAGGTTGTAGCGGAAGTTCCCGCGGAACTCGGCGAGCGTCTCGGCGACCTTCGCCTTCTCCTCGGTGGTGACGTTGCGCCAGAGGCTGCCGTCGCGCAGCGGGGCGGTGGCGTTGATCGGCCCGTCGGCGTAGATCGTGTCCCCGCTGAAGAGGAAGAAGTCGGGGTTGCGCAGCCGCATCTCCTCGAAGACGCGGTAGCCGCCGATGTCGGGGTTGATGCCCCAGCCCTGGCCCGCCAGGTCGCCGGACCACAGGAAGCGCACGTCGTGGCGGCGGGAGACGGGGGTCGTGCGGAAGGTGCCGTGGACCGGCGCGGAGCTGCGGCGGGGGTCGTCCGGATCGGTCAGGACGACCCGGTAGTGGACCTGCCGGCCGGGCGGCAGGTCGCGCAGCACGGTGGTGCCGGTGAAATCGCTCGCCGGGCCGAGCAGTGGGCCGCGGTGGCGCCGTACGGCGTAGCGGAACGCCTCGCTCGGGGAGGTCTCGACGTACATCCGCGCCAGACGGTCGGAACGGGTCCACACGGTGGCCGAGTGGGCGGTGATCTCGCCGGACTGTACGCCCCAGAGCGCACCCGGCCGGCCGGAGCGGGCGAAGGCGGGGACGGCGAGCGCCGGGGAGGCGATCAGCGCGGAGGACAGGGCGAGGGAACCGCCGATGAGGGACCGTCGGGTGTGCGGGATCGATGCCATCGGTACGTCTCCTGGGGCCGGCGAGGACGGGTCGGACCAGCGTGCCGTCGCACACCGGCCCGGCCGCGTCGCCCACGCGAACCGCGGATGAACAGCCGTCAGCAGCTCGTTCGTCCCTCTGCCCGGGTGTGCGGCCGATTCGGCCGCGGCGCCGGACCGGACAGACCCGCCTGGCCGCCCGGCCGCCGGGCCCAGCCCGCTCGCCGCGCCCGGCCCGGCTGCCGCGCCCGGCCCGGCTGCCGCGCCCGGCCCGGCTGCCGCGCCCGGGGCCGATCAGGCGGCAGGTCCTTCAGGCGGCCAGGAGCCGCACACTGCGGGCCGTGTCCAGCACCACCCGGGACACGAGGGCCGGATCGTCGTTCATGGGGACGTGTCCGCAGCCGGGGAGCCTGACCAGGCGGGCGCCGGGGACGGTGTGCTTGGCGCGGACGCCCTGGCGGCGCAGCAGCAGCCGGTCGCGCGTGCCCCAGGCGATGGTGACCGGCAGGCCGGGCACGTCGTCGGTGAACCGTACGGAGCCGCCCGCGGCCAGCGTGTCCTCGAATCCGGTGGCGTCGCGCAGGGCGAGGGTCTCGGCGACGACCGCCTCGGCCGGGCGGCGGGAGGGGCGGGCGTAGATGGTGCCGGTGAGCGCGGCGCGGCCGGCGGCGGTGCGCGCGAGGCGTCGCACGGCGGGCAGGGGCAGTGCCTTGGCGCCGGCGCGCATCGCGAGGAGGGTGGCGAAGGCGTAGCGGCGCTCGGCCTCGGTCCAGAACCCGGCGGGGGAGAGGGCGGTGACGGAGCGGACGAGGTTGCTCCGGCCCATTTCGAGGGCGAGCAGACCGCCGAGCGAATTGCCGGCCACGTGCGGGCGCTCCACGCCGAGGGCCGCGCAGAGCGCCCCGAGGGCCGGAGCCACGGTTCCCAGGGAGTACGGAACGCCCTGGGGCAGGGGCTCCGAGGCGCCGAAGCCGGGCAGGTCGACGGCGATCACGTCGTGCTCGGCGGCCAGGATGTCGATCACCGGGTGCCAGGCCTGGAGGTGATGGCCTATGCCGTGCAGCAGGAGAAGCGGTTCGCCGGCACCTTTGCGCTCGTAGGCGACGGTGGTGGGGCTGGGGCCGAGCGGCGAATCGATCGTGAAGGAGACCGTGGCGGTCATGCTGCTCCTCGTCGGTAGGACGCGTGCGAGACAGGATGTCAGTAGTGCCTACCGCCATGATTACCGTCCGGTAGCCCTTGACTACAAGCCTTCCGGCCCCACGAGAACATCCTATGAACGGCTTGATACGTATGCCCGTTCTGCCCGGCAAAGGTATGAGCATTGGTCTTGACCAAGGGGGTGCGCCGTCCTATCGTCGCAGGGATAGTGCAGGAACCTTTAATAAACAAGGGCGCGGAACTGCCGCTGGAACACACGGCGAGTGCAGCGATGGCAGGAGGAGTCAGGGTGGGGACCACGCAGCTCGAAACGGCACCGGAGCCGAAGTACTGGCACCTCAAGACCGTCCTCAGCGAGGCGCTCGACCAGGACTTCGCCGTCGGTGAGGTGCTGCCCAACGAGCGTGAGCTCGCGGCCCGTTTCGGTGTCGCCCGCGCGACGCTCCGTCAGGCGCTGGAGCAGCTGGAGCTCGAAGGCCGGTTGCAGCGCCGCCGTGGCGTGGGTACGACCGTCGCCCCGCCGCGCGTCGGTGTCGCCGTGGGCAGCGCGCAGCACAGCTGGCCCGGCGAGGGCGTCGACGGCTGGGAGCCGGTCGACGCGGCCGAGACCCTGCCGACGGCCGCGGTGCTGAAACTCCTCGGCACCGGGGGCGCCTTCGCCGCCGACCAGCCGGTGCACACGGTGCGCCGGACCCGCGTCACCCACGGCCAGGCCGTCGCCGCCGAACTGCTCTACGTCCCCGCCGCGTCGGTACCCGGACTGCCCGCCATCGAGGCTCCGGCCGGACCGGCCCGCGCCCGCGCCGTCCTGCGTGAGCTGCAGCGGCTGGTGCTCGACGGCCAGGACCGCTCGGTGGAGCTCGGATCCGCCCGCGCCGACGACGCCAAGGAACTGGACCGCCTGCCCGGCGCCCCGGTGCTCCTGGTCACCACGCGTTACTTCACCGCAGCGGGCACGGCGGCGGTCTCCGTGGCCACCTACCGTGCGGACACCTGCCGTCTCACCTTCGGCGACTCGGGCAACGTCGAGATCACCCACGAGCCGCGCGTCGCCTCCTGACGCTGACGGGGGCCGGCTCCGGTTTCCCGGTCCTCCTGAGCGCGCTCACGCGGCTACGGTCCGGCCCCAGCCACGGCTGGGGCCGGACCGTAGCCGCGTTCGTACGGGACGGCACGCGGCCGGGGGCCGGTCAGCGGCGGGCCGTGACCGTCTTCTCCACCGCGAAGAGCTCCTCCTCGACATGGTCCAGCGCGAGCCGCAGCGCACCCGTCGCCACCGCGGCCTCGCCCAGCATGGACTGGGCCACCCTCGGCGGGCGCAGGCAGTAGCGCTCCAGCTCCTGGCGTAGGGGCTCCAGGACCCCGTCCAGGCCGGCCGCCCAGCCGCCGACGACCACCAGCTCCGGATCCATCGCCAGGACCAGCGCCGCCACGTCGTGCACCAGCCGCTGCAGGAAGCGCTCCACCGCGGCCACCGCCCGCTCGTCACCCCGCCTGGCCATCGCGAAGACCTCGGCGACGGCAGCCTCGTCGAGCGGGTGCAGCGGCTCGCCGGTGGTCGAAAGCAGCCGCTCGGGCGTGACCTCCCGCCCCAGCAGGTGCAGTGCGCCGATCTCGCCGGCCGCCCCGCCGAAGCCCCGGTGCAGCCTGCCGCCGATCAGCGAGCCGGCGCCCGGGCTGAGCCCGGCCATCACGAACACCATGTCGCCGGTGTCCCGGGCGGCGCCCTTCCAGTGCTCGGCGACCGCTGCCGCGTTGGCGTCGTTCTCCACCTGGACAGGGCAGCGGAACGAGCGCCGCAGCCGCTCCCCGAGCGGCAGCCCGGTCCAGCCGGGCAGCGCGGTGCCGAGGCGGACCGTGCCGTCCGCCTCCACGATCCCGGGGCTGCCGACGCCTACCGCCCGCAGCGAGTCCCGGGGCACCCCGGCGCGGCGCAGCAGATCCGCGACAGCCGCCCGCACCCGCTCCAGCCGCTCATCGGCGGAGGCCGACTCCGCGACGTCCTTGGTACCGGCCCCGATGACGCGGCCGTCCAGCCCGGACAGCAGCACCGCGATCCGGTGCGAGCCGATCTCGATGCCCAGCAGGTGCCCCGCCTCGGTCCGGAAGCGGAACCGCCTGGCCGGGCGGCCCTGCCGCCGCGCGCCCTCCTCCGCGTCCGCCTCGACGACGAGCCCGGCCGTGATCAGCCCCTCCACGACACCCTCGACGGTCGGCCGGGAGAGCCCCGTCAGCCGCGTGAGGTCGGTGAGGGTCGGCGAACCGGCCGTCCGCAGTGCGCGCAGCACCACGGCGGAATTGATGCGCCGGAGCAGAGAGGGGTCCCCGCCGGTCAGCTGCCCCAACGTGTGTCCTCCCAGGTAGCGAGCTTGTAGCCGGATCGTACTGCCCGCTCGGCGCGTCGGCGAGAAGCAGCCCCCCATCAGCCGGAAGCAGACCTTCCCTCATGCGGGAGAGACGAACCCCGACTCGTACGCCGTGATCACCGCTTGTGTCCGGTCCCGCGCCCCCAACTTCGCCAGGATCGCGCTGACGTGGGACTTGACCGTCTCCGTGCCGATGATCAGCTCGGCGGCGATCTCCACGTTGGTGAGCCCCCGCGCCATCAGCCGCAGCACCGCCTCCTCCCGCTCGGTCAGCGCGGCCCGCTCCAGCGCCGCCCGGGCCTGCCGGTTCCCGTACTCGGCGGCCAGCGCCCGCACCGCCGCCGGGAAGAGCAGCGTCTCGCCCTCCGCGACCAGCCGTACCGCGTGCACGATCTCCGAAGGCCTGGCCCGCTTCAGCAGGAACCCGTCGGCCCCCGCCCGCAGCGCCTGGTAGACGTACTCGTCGTTCTCGAACGTGGTCACCACGAGGATCTTCGGCGGCGAGTCCACCGTCCGGAGCACCGCACGCGTCGCCTCGATCCCGTCCAGGAGCGGCATCCGCACGTCCATCGCCACCACGTCCGGCCGCAACTGCCGCACCAGAGGGATCACGGAGGCCCCGTCGGCCGCCTCACCCACCACCTCGATGTCGGGCTGGGCGTCCAGGACGGCGCGCAGACCCGCACGCACCAGGGGTTCGTCGTCGACGAGCAGTACGGTAACCGGCATCCGGTCAGCGTATTCGCTCCAGAGGCAGTCGGGCGCGCACTCTCCAACCGCCCTCGTACAGCCCGGTTTCGGCCTGCCCGCCGAGCAGGGCGGCCCGCTCCCGGATCCCGCGCAGGCCGCTGCCGCCGCCGACCGTGACACTCGGCCGTTCCGGCAGCGGATTCGTCACCTCCAGGTCCAGCCGGCTCGTCGTCATCTCCACCCGAATGCGCACCGGCACCGGGCCGCAATGGCGCAGTACGTTGGTCAGCGCCTCCTGCAGGATCCGGTAACCCTCCCGCGTGACCGGATCCGGCAACGTCTCCAGTGGACCCGTCAGTTGCGCGTCCACCACGGAACCGGAGGCCCGGGCCGAGTCCAGGAGCCGGTCCGCCTCCGCCAGCGTCGGCCACTGCGACGGCGGCTGTCCCGGCTCCCGCAGCACCCCCAGCACCCGCTCCAGGTCCTCCAGCGCGGCCCGCCCCGTCTCCTCGATCGCGCACAGTGCCCGATCGGTGAAAGCGGGATCGCCCGCGGCACGCGCCGCCCCCGCCTGCACGACGGCCACGGTCAGCGCGTGCCCGATGGAGTCGTGCAGTTCCCGCGCGATGCGGGTGCGCTCCAGCAGCTGCTCCGTTCGGGCCTCGAGCGCGGTCAGCCGTTCGGCGGCGGAGGGGCTGAGCAGGCGGGTGGCGGCCGCGGTGATCAACTCGCCGAGCAGGGCCACGATGGCGATCAGCACGACCAGCGGCACGGGCACGAGCACTGCGGCGGCCCAACGTCCGGGCACGAACGGCAGGAAGTGGTCCGGCCCCAGAGGATGCCCGATCGCTATGGCGATGAGCTCCACGGCCATGGCCGACAGCCAGACCGTGGCGCCGAACGCACCCACCGCGACGACCATCCGCGTCTCCAGCCACAGCACGGTGCGCCAGCGGTCCCCCCAGTGGGCGGACGGTGCGAGGCTTATCGCGCTGTCGGAGGAGTCGCGGTCGGACGGGGTGAGCAGGAACTGCGCCTGCAGACCTTCCGCCAGGCGCACCCAGGGCACCAGCCCGAACGGCAGGACGAGCAGCAGCGGCACCCAGGGCCACCGGGGCATGATGAACATCCATACCGCCAGCAGCAACAGCGGCACGCAGAGGTGCAACCAGCGTGAGTAGGTCACTGGTTGGAACGGGGCGCGCAGCAGTCGGTTCATGACTCCATGGTGGCAGCGCCCTGGTCGCGGGCGTCTCCCCCACGTGGGGGAGACGCCACCCTCGCATGGGGGAGGGAAGGGGGTGGAGCCGGGGGCGAGCCTTGAGCCATGAACAGCATCGAGATCCGAGAACTCACCAAGCGATACGGCACCCACCGTGCGGTGGACGGCCTCACCTTCGATGTCCTGCCCGGTCGCGTGACCGGTTTCCTGGGCCCCAACGGCGCCGGGAAGTCCACCACGATGCGCCTGCTGCTGGGCCTGGACCGGCCCACGTCCGGCACGGCCACGATCGGCGGCCTGCACTACCGGGAGCTGACGGACCCGCTGCACCGGGTCGGGGCCCTCCTCGACGCCCAGGCAGCCCACGGCGGACGCACCGCCCACGACCACCTGCGCCTGCTCGCCGCGGCGGGCCGCCTCCCGATGCGCCGGGTCGCCGAGGTCCTGGAGCGGACCGGCATGGCCTCCGTCGCGAAGCGGCGGATCAAGTCCTTCTCGCTCGGGATGCGCCAACGCCTCGGTATCGCCGCCGCTCTCCTCGGCGACCCCGGAGTGCTCCTGCTCGACGAGCCCACCAACGGCCTCGACCCCGAGGGCATCATCTGGATCCGCGGGCTGATGCGCTCCCTCGCCGCCGAAGGACGAGCCGTCCTGGTCTCCAGCCATCTGATGTCGGAGACCTCGGCGCTGGCCGACCACCTGATCGTGCTCGGCAAGGGCAAGCTGCTGGCCGACACCTCCATGGAGGCGTTCATCGACGCGCGCAGCGCCCCGAGAGCGCGCCTGCGGACCTCCGACCCGGTCCGCTTGCGGGTCGCACTGGCCCGGGACGGTTTCGAGCTGGCCGCCGCGGACGGCGGGCGCTGGACCGTCGAGGGCATACGTGCCGAGCAGCTCGGCTGCCTGGCCGCCCGTGAGGGGGTTCCCCTGCTGGAACTGTCCGACGAGCGCGCCTCGCTGGAGCAGGCCTATCTCGACCTCACCGCCGATCACGCGCAGTTCAGCGCGGCCCACTGACCGTCCACCCGTTCCCTCACCCTCAGGAGGCTTCGCCATGAGCGCCGCACTGCCCGCAACCCCCGTACTGCACTCGGAATGGATCAAGATCAGATCTCTTCGGGGCAGCTTCTGGTCGCTGATATCAGTCCTCGTCCTCACCGCGGGCATCCAGGCGTTGGCGGCTGCGGCCCTGGAGCCGGCCGAGGAGGGCGGTCTGGGGGACGACCCGCTCCTCGGGGGCTTCTACGGACTGAACTTCGGCCAGATAGCGGCCATCGCATTCGGAGTCACCGCCTTCTCCACCGAGTTCCACAACGGAGCCCTGCGCACCAGCCTCACCGCGGTGCCCGACCGCACTCGGTTCTACTTCTCGAAGATCGCGATGCTGGGCGTGCTCATGCTCGCGGCAGGTCAGCTCACGGGACTGCTCACCTTCCTGGCCGGACAATCGTTCAGGGGGCACGACGCGCTGGAGCTGGGCGACCCCGGCACGGTGCGGGCCGTAGTCGGCTGCGGCCTCTACCTGACGCTGATGACGCTGTTCGCGGCCGGGCTGACCGCGGTGCTGCGCAGCGGGGTGGCCGTCCTGAGCATCCTCATACCCTTCGTCGTCATGGTGTCCTTCGTCGTGGGCGCGGCGGCCACCGGGGTGGGGCAGTTCATGCCGGACCGGGCAGGGCAGGCGATGATGCGCAGCCAGCAGTACGGCGACCTCGGTCCGTGGGCCGGGCTGGGAGTGCTGGCGCTGTGGGCGCTGGCCGCGGTGCTGGCCGGCTGGCTCGCCGTACGCCGCCGGGACGCGTGACGCCGGGCCAGTTGTCAGTGGCCCTCGGGATACTGACGGCATGACCACGGCAGAGCACCTCGACACGATCGACCGGCTCATGGCGGGGAAGTTCCCGCCCGAGCCGGTCCGGACCGGAGGAAACAGCAGCGGCCCGGGATTCCACCTGGTGCAGCTCGTTCGGACTCCGGGCTTCTGGGACGACGACGGTTCGGGCCGGATCGAGGCAGCCGACCAGATCGCTGCCGAGTACGGGGCGTTGGTCCAGGCCGCGACCGACCGGTGGGGGGAACCGCAGGTGTTCGGCCTGTCAACGCTGAGGGACCGAGGCTTCGCCGGGGAGGACATACCGCAGCCGTGGGACGAGCCGGCCGGCAGCACCGACCACGTGCACCTGTGGCGAGTAGGCACCCACTGGCTGGTGGTCTACGTGGCCCAGTGGGCCGAGGAGGACCCCTACCAGCTGATGGCAGGGGTCACGGTCACCGACCCGCCGTAGACCGTCTCCGCGGGTTCTGCCCGACCGGCGTGGTCGGGGCCCCGGAGGGGCGGCGCGCAGGACGCCGCGGTCCAGCCGTCGAGCGGATCCGGTGTCCGCCGGCCCCGGGAGCGGCCCGGTCAGGTGGCGGGGTGGCCGCCGGACCCGTCCTGGTCCTCGTCCGCCTCGGCGGCGGTGCGGAGGCGGGCGTACTCCTGGGCCATGGACTCGGCGGTCCAGTGGGCGTTCAGTCCGCTGGGATTGGGGAGGGCCCACACGCGGGTGGAGCCGATCGTCCGCTCCTGGGGCCCGATCTGAGCCTTCTTCTCGCCGAAGGCGGTGCGGTAGGCCGTGACACCGACGACCGCCAGCCACTGGGGGCGCAGCAGTTCCACCTTGGCCGTCAGGATGCGGCCCCCCTCACGGAACTCCTCGGCGCTCAGCTCGTCGGCGCGGGCCGTGGCCCGGGCCACGACGTTGGTGATGCCGAGGCGGTAGGTCAGGAGTTCTTCCTGCTCCGCGGGGGCGAGGCGGCGCGGGGTGAAGCCCGACAGGTGCAGGACGGGCCAGAAACGGTTGCCGGGACGGGCGAAGTGGTGGCCCGTCGCGGCGGAGAGGAGTCCGGGGTTGATCCCGCAGAACAGCACACGCAGACCGCCCGCGACCACGTCCGGGAGGACGCGGTCGCGGGCGGCGTTCAGCTCGTCGGGGGTCAGAGGATCGACCCCGGCGCGTATCCGGCGGCCTCCGGGTGCTGCTTGGCGATCGCCTCGATCCGGGAGACCACCACCGCGACCTGGTCGCCCGCGGCGCCGGTGAAGGACAGCTTGTCAGCCATCAGGGCGTCGAGCTGTGCCCGGTCCAGCGGCATCCGCTCGTCGGCGGCCAGCTTGTCCAGCAGCTCGTTGCGCTCGGCGCCCTGCTCGCGCATGGCGAGCGCGGAGGCCACCGCGTGCTCCTTGATGACCTCGTGGGCGGCCTCGCGGCCCACGCCGGCCCGCACCGCGCCCATCAGGACCTTGGTGGTCGCGAGGAAGGGCAGGTAGCGGTCGAGCTCGCGGGCGACGACCGCCGGGAAGGCGCCGAACTCGTCGAGGACCGTCAGGAAGGTCTCCAGCAGGCCGTCGAAGGCGAAGAAGGCGTCCGGCAGGGCCACGCGGCGGACCACGGAGCAGGACACGTCGCCCTCGTTCCACTGGTCGCCGGCCAGCTCACCGGTCATCGAGGCGTAGCCGCGCAGGATGACCATCAGGCCGTTCACGCGCTCGCAGGAGCGGGTGTTCATCTTGTGCGGCATCGCGGAGGAGCCGACCTGGCCGGGCTTGAAGCCCTCGGTCACCAGCTCGTGGCCGGCCATCAGGCGGATCGTCTTGGCGATCGACGACGGGGCCGCGGCCAGCTGCACCAGCGCGGTGACCACGTCGTAGTCGAGCGAGCGCGGGTAGACCTGGCCGACCGAGGTGAAGGCCTGGGCGAAGCCGAGGTGGGCGGCGATCCGCTGCTCCAGGTCGGCCAGCTTCGCGGCGTCGCCGCCCAGCAGGTCGAGCATGTCCTGAGCGGTGCCGACCGGGCCCTTGATCCCGCGCAGCGGGTAGCGGCCCAGCAGGTCCTCGAGGCGGTCGTAGGCCACCAGCAGCTCGTCGGCCGCGGTCGCGAAGCGCTTGCCGAGGGTGGTGGCCTGCGCGGCCACGTTGTGGGAGCGACCGGCCATGACCAGCTCGGCGTGTTCGCCGGCCAGCTTGCCGAGGCGGGCGAGGACGGCGACCGTGCGGTCCCGGGCGAGCTCCAGCGAGAGCCGGATCTGCAGCTGCTCGACGTTCTCGGTCAGGTCGCGGGAGGTCATGCCCTTGTGGACGTGCTCGTGACCGGCGAGGGCGTTGAACTCCTCGATGCGGGCCTTCACGTCGTGCCGGGTGACCTTCTCGCGCTCGGCGATCGAGGCGAGGTCGACGGTCTCCAGGACACGCTCGTAGTCGGCGAGGGCCTCGTCCGGGACCTCGATACCGAGGTCCTTCTGGGCGCGCAGCACGGCGAGCCACAGCCGCCGCTCCAGCGTCACCTTGTACTCGGGGGACCACAGGACGGCGAGCTCCGCGGAGGCGTAGCGGCCGGCCAGGACATTGGGGATGCGGGGCTTGGCAGTCACGTGGAGGGATTCTACTTGGGTCACGGCTGTGTGTTTACGCAGGTAGGGCCACCGCTTGGGATTGTGCCTTGCTACGAGAGCGGTGCGTCCCCGTACGGCAGCAGCTCGGGGCGCTTGGCCGGGCGGCCGTCCCCGGAGGAGCGTCCGGTCAGGCGGCGGCCGATCCAGGGGAGCAGGTGCTGCCGGGCGAAGCTCAGGTCCTGGGCCCGGCGTACGGCCCAGCCCGGGGGGGCGGTGGCCGGCAGTTCGGTGCGCCAGTCCAGTTCGGCGGGCAGGCCCAGGGCCTGCCAGACGGCCTCGGCCACCCGGCGGTGGCCCTCGGCGGTCAGGTGCAGCCGGTCGACGTCCCACATCCGGGGGTCCGCGAGCGCGGGCGCCCCGTACAGGTCCACCACCACGGCGCCGTGCCGGGCGGCGAGCTCCTCGATGACGGCGAAGAGCTCCTCCATGCGCGGCCGGAAGCGTTCCATCACCGGCCCGTTGCGCCCCGGGGAGCGCATCAGGACGAGGCGCTTGCAGGAGGGGGCGAGGAGCTCCACTGCCGACTCCAGGTGGCCGCGGACCAGGCCCATGTCCACCTTGGGGCGCAGGGCGTCGTTGAGCCCGCCCACCAGGGTCACCACGTCGGCGCCCATCGCCGCCGCCGCCGGGACCTGGTCCCCGGCGATCTGGCCGATCAGCTTGCCGCGGACCGCGAGGTTCGCGTAGCGGAAGCCGGGCTCCCGGGCGGCGAGGCGGGCGGCCAGCAGATCGGCCCAGCCGCGGTAGGAGCCGTCCGGAAGCAGGTCGGACATGCCCTCGGTGAAGGAGTCACCGATCGCGACAAAACTGGTGTAAGAGGCATTCATCTCCATGGCGGAGTGATGTTACCGCGCGGTACCCCGACCCCGCAGGGCCGGGGACCGCACGCCTCGGAGGATCACGCGGACGCGGGCCTGCCGAACAGCTCCCGCAGTACGTCCTCCATCGTCACCAGGCCCGTCATGGCGCCGTCCGCCCCGAGGACCGCCGCCAGGTGCGTACGGCTGCGCCGCATGGCGGTCAGCACGTCGTCCAGCGGGGTCTCCGCCCGTACCTGGGCGATCGGCCGCAGCGACGCCACCGGGAAGGGTTCGTCCCGTTCCTCGTCGTCCGCGTCCAGGGCGTCCTTCACGTGCAGGTAGCCCAGGATCTTGTGCTGCGCGTCGATCACCGGGAACCGGGAGTACCCGGACTCGGCCGACAGCAGCTCCAGCCCGGCCGGACTGATGCCCTCGCGGGCCGGCACCACCTGGTCCGCGGGCAGCACCACATCGGTCACGGGCCGCCGGCCCAGTTCCAGGGCGTCGTGCAGGCGCTCGCTCGCCCGGTCGTCGAGGAGTCCCGCGTCACTGGAGTCCTTGACCATCCGCGCCAGCTCGTCGTCCGAGAAGGTCGCCGCCACCTCGTCCTTCACCTCCACCCGCAGCAGCCGCAGCAGGGCGTTGGCGAAGGCGTTGATCGCGAAGATCACCGGCCGCAGCACCTGGGTGAGGGTCACCAGTGGCGGCCCCAGCAGCAGCGCGGTGCGCACGGGCTCGGACAGCGCCACGTTCTTCGGCAGCATCTCGCCGAAGAGCATGTGCAGGTACGTCGCCAGCGTCAGCGCCACCACGAAGGAGATCGCGTGGGTCAGCCCCGCCGGTACCCCGACCAGGTCGAACAGCGGGGTCAGCAGGTGCGCGATGGTCGGCTCGGCCACCACGCCCAGCACCAGGGTGCACAGCGTGATGCCCAGCTGGGCCGCCGCCATCAGCGCCGACACGTGCTCCAGGCCCCACAGGACGGCCCGGGCCCGCCGGTCGCCCTGCTCGGCGTACGGTTCGATCTGGCTGCGCCGGACCGAGATCAGCGCGAACTCCGCGCCGACGAAGAAGGCGTTGACGACCAGGGTCGCCAGGCCGATCAACAGCTGGATGACGGTCATCGGGCCTCCTCCGTTCCCGCGGTGGGCTCGGCCGGGGCGTGCAGCAGCACGCGCGCGGCCCGTCGCCCGCCGGCGTCCACCACGTCCAGCTGCCAGCCGTTCAGTTCCATGCGGTCGCCGACCTCCGGGATCCGGCCGAGCTCGGTCGCTATCAGGCCGGCCAGGGTCTCGTAGGGGCCGTCCGGCACGCGCAGCCCGATCCGCTGGAGCTGGTCGGTGCGCGCGGCACCGTCTGCGGAGTAGAGCAGGCGCCCGGAGTCGTCCGTACCGGCCGGGGCCAGGTCCGGGGTCTCGTGCGGGTCGTGCTCGTCGCGGACCTCGCCCACGACCTCCTCGACGATGTCCTCCAGCGTGGCCACACCGGCCGTGCCGCCGTACTCGTCGATGACCACGGCCATCGTCTGCTTGCCGGACAGCCGGTCGAGCAGCCGGTCCACGGTCAGCGACTCCGGTACGAGGAGCGGCTCGCGCAGCAGCTGCGAAACGGGACGCCGGCGCCGTTCCGCGGCCGGCAGGGCCAGGACGTCCTTGATGTGGACGATCCCGACGACCGTGTCGAGGCTGCCCCGGTACACCGGGAAGCGGGACAGGCCGGTGGCCAGCGTCGCGTTCGCCACGTCCTCGGCGGTGGTCTGCACGTCGAGGGCGGTCACCTGCACGCGCGGGGTCATCACGTTCTCCGCGGTCAGGTCGGCGAGGTTCAGGGTCCGGACGAAGAGCTCGGCCGTGTCCTTCTCCAGCGCGCCCGCCTTCGCGGAATGGCGTGCGAGGGCGACCAGCTCCTGCGGGGTGCGTGCGGAAGCCAGCTCCTCGGCCGGCTCCATGCCGAAACGGCGCACCAGATGGTTCGCGGTGGTGTTGAGGTGGCTGATCAGGGGCTTGAATGCCCGGCTGAAGACCCGCTGCGTGGTCGCCACGCGCTTGGCGATCGCCAGCGGGGAGGAGATCGCCCAGTTCTTGGGCACCAGCTCGCCGACGACCATCAGGACGACGGTCGAGACCGCCGTGCCGAGGATCAGGGCGGCGGAGGCGGCCGTGCCGGCCGACAGGCCCATGGCCTCGAAGGGGCCCTGCAGCAGGGCCGAGATCGAAGGCTTGGAGATCATGCCGATGACCAGGCCGGTCACGGTGATGCCGAGCTGGGCGCCGGAGAGCTGGAACGTCAGGGTACGGACGGCGGACAGGGCGCTGTCGGCCCCGCGCTCGCCGCGTTCGACGGCCCGTTCGAGTTCGCTGCGCTCGACGGTCGTGAGCGAGAACTCGGCCGCGACGAAGACTCCGCAGGCAAGGCAGAGCAGCAGTGCCACGACGAGCAGGAGCACCTCGGTCATCGGTCGATCACCTCCGTCCCATGGTCGGCCAGGAGGAGGGGTACCGCGCGATGTCGGGAACGCGTGTGTCGTGGACTGGGAGGCTCGCCCATGGGCGGACGCTCACACCTTTCACTCAGGAGGGACCTTTCACCACATGGTAAAGGACGGGCAAAGCGAACGGATCATTCTTTTGGCGCAGTGCGGCCGGATGATGGGATTCGGCCATGACTGATCTTCATATCGGCTCCGCGTCGGCCGCAGACCTGGGCGCGGTCCTGGCCTTCTGGAAGACCGCCGCGGAGGGAACGAGCATCAGCGACGACCTCGCCGGGGTCGAGCGGTTGCACGAGCGCGACCCCGAGGCGCTGCTGCTCGCCCGGCTCGACGGGGAACTCGTCGGCACGGTGATCGCCGGGTTCGACGGGTGGCGGTGTCACCTCTACCGGCTCGCCGTGCACCCCGGGTACCGGAGGCGGGGCATCGGGGGCGCGCTGCTGGCCGCCGCCGAGGAACGGTTCGTGGCGCTCGGCGGGCGGCGGGGGGACGCGATGGTGCTCGATCGCAACGAGCGGGCGCACCGGGTGTGGGGGGCGGTCGGGTACCGGCCGGAGGAGCAGTGGACGCGGTGGGTGAAGCCGTTCGGCTAGCCGCCGGCCCTGCGGGTGTGGGTGCGGGTGCGGTGCCGGGTGGTGCGGCTTACGGATCTGGGGCTCCGCCCCGGACCCCGCGCCTCAAACGCCGGCGGGGCTGGGGTTGGCCGGGCGGGGTTGGGATTGCCGGGCGGGTGCCGGGTGGTGCGGCTTACGGATCTGGGGCTCCGCCCCCAGACCCCGCGCCTCAAATGCCGGCGGGGCTGGGGTTGGCCGGGCGGGGCTCTGGTTGGCCGGGCGGGGCTCGGGGTGGCGGGGCTCGGCCCCGGGCCCCGGGCCCCGCGCCTCAGACGTCGGCGGGGCTGCGGGTGGTGAAAGGGGGTGGCGGCCAGGCGGTGAGGAAGGACTCCGCCGACCAGGTGCCCGACAGGGACGGGGCCAGCCAGGTCGGGGCCGCCGCGCGGAAACGATCCGGCGCGAGGCCCCCGGAGCCCTCCGGGACCGCGCCCAGCAGCGGCAGGCCCGAGGACCTCGTGAGGTCCGCCAGGTTGCAGCGCTCGGCGAGGTCCGGGCTCTGCGGCCAGCTGCCCACCACCACACCCAGCCCGGTGAGCTCCCGGACCCGCAGGGCCTCCGCCGCGAGGGTGGTGGAGCTGAGCGTGCCGAGACCCGGCTGGGCGACGAGCAGCGTCGGCGCGCCGAGCAGGCGGGCCGCGTCGGCCAGCGTGTTCCCCGCCTCGTCGAAGCGGACGAGCAGCCCGCCGGCCCCCTCCACCAGGACCAGGTCGTGGTCCAGCGAAAGCCGTTCCGCCGCGTCCGCGATCTGCGCCGGGGACAGCGTCGGCAATCCCGAGCGGCGGGCCGCCGTGTCCGGGGCCAAGGGCTCCGGGTAGCGGGCCAGTTCCACCGCCGTGACGGAGGGGCCGGCCAGCCGGACCGCCTCCGCGGCGTCCCCCGGCTCCTGCGGGCCGACACCCGTCTGCGCGGGCTTGAGCACCGCCACCGAACGGCCGGCGGCCACCGCGGCGGCCGCGATCGCCGACGTGACCACCGTCTTGCCGATCTCGGTACCCGTTCCGGACACCATCAGTACGGACATCTCAGCCTTCCTGCGCGGCCGCGCACACCGCACGGCAGATACGGGCCACGTCCTCGTCACCGGTGACGAACGGCGGCATGACGTAGATCAGGTCCCGGAACGGGCGCACCCACACGCCCTCCCGCACCGCCGCCCGGGTGGCCGCCACCACGTCGATCTCGTGGTCGAGCTGGACCACGCCGATGGCGCCCAGGACACGTACGTCCTTCACCCCGGGGATGTCCGACGCCGCCGCCAGGCCCTCGCGCAGCCCCGCCTCGATCCGCTTGACGTCCGTCGCCCAGTCCTGGCCGAGCAGCAGGTCGACGGAGGCCAGCGCCACGGCCGTGGCCAGCGGGTTGCCCATGAAGGTCGGCCCGTGCGCCAGCACCGGGACCTCGCCCTGGGAGATGCCGCTCGCCACCCGCTCCGTGCACAGGGTCGCCGCGAGCGTGAGGTAACCACCGGTCAGGGACTTGCCCAGGCACATCACATCCGGGGTGATCCCCGCATGGTCGGCCGCGAAGAGCGCACCCGTACGGCCGAAGCCCGTGGCGATCTCGTCCAGGATCAGGAGGACCCCGTACTCGTCGCACAGCTCGCGCAGCACCCGGAGGTAGCCGGGGTGGTGGAAGCGCATGCCGCCCGCGCCCTGCACCACCGGCTCCACGATGACCGCGGCCAGTTCGTCGGCGTGCGCGGAGACCGTGGCGCGCAGGTGGTCGGCGTACGCCGGATCCACCGGCGTGTCGAAACCGGCGGGCGGCGCGTCCGCGAAGACCTGCCGCGGCAGGTGACCCTGCCACAGCTCGTGCATCCCGCCGTCGGGGTCGCAGACCGCCATCGGCTGCCAGGTGTCCCCGTGGTAGCCGCCGCGCCAGGTCAGCAGCCGGGTCTTGCCCGTGTGCCCCAGCGAACGCCAGTACTGCAGGCACATCTTGACCGCGACCTCGACGGACACCGAGCCGGAGTCGGAGAGGAAGACGTGCTCCAGCCCCGCCGGGGTGATCTCGACGAGCTTCGCGGCCAGCCGGACGGCGGGCTCATGGGTGAGCCCGCCGAACATCACGTGCGACATCAGGCCGAGCTGCGCGGTGGCGGCCTCGTTGAGCACCGGGTGGTTGTAGCCGTGGATGGCCGACCACCAGGAGGACATGCCGTCGACCAGCTCCTCGTGACCCTGTCCCTGGGACGGGTCGGCGAGCCGCAGCCGCACACCCGAGGCGGAGGCGATGATCAGCGGCTCCTGCCGCCCGGGCATCGGGCCGTACGGGTGCCAGACGTGCTGCCGGTCCAGCGCGAGCAGTTCCGCGCCGGCCGACAGCGGCGCATCCTGGTCAGGCATTGGGCGCGACGTCCGTCCCCGCGCCGCGCCGGCGGACCGCCACCAGCTCGGGGCGGACCTCGCCGGCCTCGGCCTGGACCGGTGCGGGCGTCCGGGCCGCCGGCGCGTGGCCGGAGCAGCCGCCGCACGCCGAGCCGCAGCCCGCGGCCTCGTCGCCCTCGGCGGGCGCGCCCGAACCGCACAGCGAGGCGCCGCCGTTCGAACCGCAGCCCCCGCCGGTGGCGGCGGCCAGGGCGTCGGAGCGGTGCGCGGGAAGGGTCGACGTACCGGCGCCCTCCACCTCGAACCCGGCGTCCGCGATCATGTCGAGGTCGGCCTGACCGGCCTGGCCCTCACTGGTCAGGTAGTCACCGAGGAAGATCGAGTTCACGATGTGCAGGGCCAGCGGCTGCATCGAGCGCAGGTGCACCTCGCGGCCGCCGGCGAGGCGGACCTCGACGTCGGGGCAGACGAACCGCGCCATCGCCAGGATGCGCAGGCAGCGCTGCGGGGTGAGGTTCCATTCCTTGGCCAGGGGCGTGCCCTCGAACGGGATCAGGAAGTTGACGGGCACCGAGTCCGCGTCCAGCTCGCGCAGCGAGAAGACGACGTCGACCAGGTCCTCGTCGCTCTCACCCATGCCCGCGATCAGACCGGAGCACGCGGACAGGCCGGCGCCGTGCGCCTTCTGCACGGTGTCGACGCGGTCCGCGTAGGTGTGGGTCTTGGTGATCTGCCCGTACGTCGCCTCGGAGGTGTTGAGGTTGTGGTTGTAGGCGTCCGCGCCCGCGTCCCGCAGCCGCTCCGCCTGGCCGTCCGACAGCAGGCCGAGGCATGCGCAGACTTCGACGCCCTCGTTCTGCTCCTTGATCGCCGCGATCGTCTTGCCGACGCGGTCCACGTCCCGGTCCGTCGGCCCGCGGCCGCTCGCGACGAGGCAGACCCGCTTCGCGCCGCCCGCGACACCGGCGGCGGCGGCCTGGGAGGCCTCCTCGGGCTTCAGCCACGTGTACTTGAGGATTCCGGCCGTCGACCCCAGGCGCTGGGAACAGTAGGAGCAGTCCTCCGGGCACAGGCCCGACTTCAGGTTGACCAGGTAGTTCAGCTTGACCCGACGCCCGAACCACTGGCGGCGCACCTTGCCGGCCGCGGCCACCACGTCGAGCAGTTCGTCGTCAGAAGTCGCCAGTACGGCGAGTGCTTCTTCGCGGGTCGGCAGCTCTCGCCGCAGCCCCTTGTCCACCAGGGTGTTCAGCAGGTCCATGAACCCGATCCTGGACCACACCCCCGCTCCCGGCCAAGGAGAGATCGCACAACATGGCCGGATGGGTGTGTGTGTATCACCACACCTGGCGCGGCGGCCGCGCGAGCTAGGGTCGGGGAAGGTCTGTGGACTGCCGACAAAACACGAGGACGTGCCGATGCCCGAGCTCACTCCCGATCCGGTGGACGTCTTCGCGTGGATCGACGACGCGGAGCGCGCGCGGGAGGAGGCCGGCCTCGTCCGGACACTGCGCCCCCGGCCGCCGGTGTCGCCGCTGCTGGACCTCGCGAGCAATGACTACCTCGGCCTGTCCCGGCACCCCGGGACCGTCCGGGGAGCGCAGGAGGCGGCCGAGCGCTGGGGAGCCGGAGCCACCGGTTCGCGGCTGGTGACGGGTACGACCGAGCTGCACACCGAGCTGGAGCGGGAACTCGCCGCCTACTGCGGTTTCGAGGCGGCCCTCGTGCTGTCCTCCGGTTACGCGGCCAATCTCGCCGCCGTCACCGCGCTCAGCGGCCGGGGCACGCTGGTCGTGTCCGACGCCGGGAACCACGCCTCGATCGTCGACGGCTGCCGGCTCTCGCGCGCCGAGACCGCCGTGGTCCCGCACGCCGACCCGGACACCGCGCGCAAGACGCTCGCGGCGCACGAGGGCCGGGCGCTGCTGGTCAGCGACTCGGTGTTCTCCGTGGACGGGGACGCCGCCCCGCTGGCCGGGTACGCGGCGGCCTGCCGGGACGAGGGCGCCGCCCTCGTCGTCGACGACGCACACGGTCTGGGGGTGCTGGGCGAGGGCGGCCGCGGCGCGCTGCACGCCGCCGGGCTCGCGGGCGCACCGTACGTGGTCGCCACCCTGACCCTCTCCAAGTCCCTGGGCAGCCAGGGCGGAGCCGTGCTCGGCCCGGCCAGGGTGATCAGGCACCTGGTCAACACCGCACGCACCTTCATCTTCGACACCGGACTGGCCCCGGCCGCCGTCGGGGCGGCGCTGGCGAGCCTGCGCCTGCTCCAGCGCGAGCCGGAGCGGGCGGACCGGGCCCGCGAGGTGGCCGCCCAGCTGTACGGGCGACTCACCGCGGCCGGCCTGACCGCGGCCCGGCCGGACGCGGCCGTGGTGTCGGTACGGGCCCCGTCGGCGTCGGCGGCACTGCGCTGGGCCGCCGACTGCCGCGAGGCGGGTCTGTTCGTGGGGTGTTTCCGTCCGCCGTCGGTGCCGGACGGCATCTCCCGGCTGCGGCTGACCGCCCGGGCCGATCTCACGGGGGACGAGATCGATCGGGCGGTCGCCACGATCCTGGCGACCGCGCCCGCGGGAGCCGCGGACGGCCAGGGCCGGTAGGCCGTATCGGCCCGGGTCCTGGGCGCTCCCGGGTACAGGGCGTTCCCGGGTGGTCCCGGACGGGGCTACGCGTGCACGTCGGCCCGTACCGAGGCGAGGAAGCCGGTCCAGGCGGGCCCGGTGAAGAGCACGGCCGGGCCGTCCGTCCGCTTGGAGTCACGGACGGCCAGCAGACCGCCGTTCAGGGCGGCCGCTTCCACGCAGTTGTTCATTCCGGTGCTACGGCTGCTCCGCCGCCACCGCGCGCTGATCAGAAGTCCGCTGCTGGATAAGGGGGTTGCGGACACGGGGGTGCCTCCTTACGCGTCGTCAGCGAGTGAGCTGATGAGTTCCGACGAGTCCTGGGGCGGGAGGGCGTGCGCCTGGATGGTGCGGAACGCGGCGCCGTACGCCTCAAGGTCTTCCTTCCGCTCCAGATAGAGGCTACTCGTCAAATGGTCGAGTACCACCACATCCAGATCAGCGATGTCCGGAAATGAAAAAATAACGAAGGGTCCGGTCAGGCCGAGATGCCCTCCGACGCTGAACGGGAGTACTTGCAGGCGTACTTGGGGCAGCTTCGACACCTCCGCCAGGTGCCGCAACTGCTCGGCCATCACCCCGGGCCCGCCGATCTGCCGGCGCAGCACCGCCTCGTCCAGTACGGCGCTCAGCTCCAGCGGGGGATCGGCCCGCAGCACCGACTGCCGGGCCAGCCGTACCTCGACCAGCGCGTCCACCTTCGGCTCCGGCAGCCCGCCCAGCGCCGCCCGGGTCACGGCCCGCGCGTATCCCGGGGTCTGCAGCAGCCCGGGCACGACGGACAGTTCCACGGTGCGGGCCGACCTGGCACCCGCCTCCAGGCTGATGAAGTCCCGGTACTCCTGCGGCAGCAGACCCCGGTAGTCGTGCCACCACTGGCGGCCGCGCCCGGTGTCGCCCGCCGGACCGGGGCCGGCGGCCGAGGCCGACAGCGCCTCCAGCAACGCGCGCTGCTCGGGGCTGACGATCTCCCCGTAGGCGTCGAGGAGCAGCCGGATGTCCTCCGGTTTCACGCCGCTGCGGCCCGTCTCGATACGGCTGATCTTCGACTGGTGCCATCCCATGATCCGGGCCGCCTCACCACTGGTGAGTCCGGACCGGTCGCGCAGGGCACGCAGTTCCTCGCCGAGCTTGCGTCGGCGCACCGCGGGACCGTGCTGCACACCCGCCTCCTTCCACCGGCACAGCTCGCACCAGTCTGCCGTCCAAATACGCTCTTCCGTAGCAGAGTTCACCGCATCGAGCGACAGATATATGCATATCTTGGGGGAAAGGCAGATGTGACGGCACTATCAGTGGCACTCTGGCGTCCAGCACAGATCCGGGGCATTTGCCCCGGGTGGGAAAGGGACCGTCGCCATGGCAGATCACCAGGAAGCATCCGTCACTCTGCCGAGCGATCCCGCCTCGGTCGCCACCGCCCGCCGCTACGTCGCGGAGGTGCTGAGCGAGTGGGGTCTCCCCGATGACGCCGAGACCGCCGACAGCGTCCGGCTGATCGTCTCGGAGCTCGCCACCAACGCCGTGCAGCACACGTTCGGTCAGTCGCCCACCTTCACCGTCGACGTCCGGCTGGAGCGCCAGGAGTGGCTGCGCGTCGGGGTGACCGACAGCCACCCGCGCTGGCCCAGGCGGCTGCCGGCCGCCGTCCAGCAGGACAACGGCCGGGGCATGGTCATCATCCGCTGGCTGACCGCGGAGGCGGGCGGCCGGCTCTCGGTCACTCCGACCGAGGACGGCGGCAAGACGGTGTGGATCGCGCTGCCCTGGAGCGTCGGGGCCCCGGCGCGCAGCTGCACCGGTTACTGACTGCCTCATCCGGCTCAGGCGAGGCCGCGTTCGCCCGAGCTCCGCTCGATGCACAGCTCGTTGCCCTCGGGGTCGGCGAGGACGACCCAGCCCATGACGCCGTCCGCGTCGCGGCGGTCGTCCACGAGCTTCGCGCCGAGCCCGATCAGGCGCTCGACCGTCTCGTCCCGGGTGCCGGTGGGCGGCTGGATGTCCAAGTGGACCCGGTTCTTCACGGACTTGGCGTCCGGGACCCGGATGAACAGCAGGCCCGGTACGCCGGGCCGGCCGGGCTCCAGCAGGACCTCGTCGTCCCCCTCGACGTCGTCGGGATGCATGGTGAAGCCGGTCACGGCGGACCAGAACTCGGCGACCCGGTAGGGGTCCAGGGCGTCGAAGGTGATGTGCCGGACGGGGTTGACGAACATCTCTCTCCTCGATGTCGGATCCGGTTGCGGAGCCGTATACGGAAGTCGGGCGCGTGGGGCACCGGCATCGAACCGGGTACCTGCCCGAAACGTGGGTTAACTCAGACGAAAAGCGCAGCGTTTAGCGTGGCGGCCACGTCCGACCGCCAATGATCACCCATGATCCGGTAAAGCGGTGGTGGTCGGGGCGGAAAGCCTTTCCCCGCGTTGGGCAAGAGACGCTTGGTTCGGATACGCGCAGGTCAACAGAGTGTTGAAGGCCGGTAGGGTCGCCCCGCCCCTTGTCGATCTTGTCCCGGAAGCTTGGTGATACGAGTGCAACTGACACCGCACGAGCAGGAGAGACTGCTCATCCACGTGGCCGCCGACGTGGCCGAGAAGCGAAGGGCGCGCGGGGTCCGCCTCAACCATCCGGAGGCGATCGCGCTGATCACGTCGCACCTCCTGGAAGGCGCCCGCGACGGCCGGACCGTGGCCGAGCTGATGGCCTCCGGCCGCACCGTCCTGACCCGCGAAGAGGTCATGGAGGGCATCCCCGAGATGATCCACGACGTCCAGGTCGAGGCGACCTTCCCGGACGGCACCAAACTCGTCACGGTCCACGACCCGATCGTCTGAAACGGAGTGCCCCGCATGATCCCCGGCGAAATCGCCTTCGGGGACGGCCCGGTACCCCTCAACGAGGGCCGTCCCGTCACCCGTCTCACCGTGCTCAACGCCGCCGACCGGCCGGTCCAGGTCGGCTCCCACTACCACTTCGCCGAGGCCAATCCCGGCCTCGATTTCGACCGCTCGGCCGCCCGCGGGCTCCGGCTCAACGTCGCCGCCGGCACGGCCGTCCGCTTCGAGCCGGGCATCCCGGTCGCGGTGGAACTCGTACCGCTGGCGGGCTCGCGCACCGTACCCGGGCTGCGCGGCGAGACCGGAGGACCGCTCGATGGCTGAGCTCTCCCGCCAGGTGTACGCCGACCTCTTCGGGCCGACCGCCGGTGACCGGATCCGGCTCGCCGACACCGACCTCTTCGTGGAGATCGAGCAGGACCTCAGCGGCGGCCCCGGCCGGGCCGGCGACGAGGCCGTCTTCGGCGGCGGCAAGGTGATCCGCGAATCCATGGGCCAGGCCCGCACCACCCGGGCCGAGGGCGCCCCCGACACGGTGATCACCGGGGTCGTCGTCCTCGACCACTGGGGCATCGTCAAGGCCGACCTCGGCATCCGCGACGGCCGGATCTGCGGCATCGGCAAGGCCGGCAACCCCGACACCATGGACGGTGTCGACCCCGCCCTGGTCATCGGTCCCGAGACCGAGATCATCGCCGGCAACGGGAAGATCGTCACCGCCGGTGCCATCGACGCCCACGTGCACTTCATCTCCCCGACGGTCATCGAGGAGGCGCTCGCCTCCGGGATCACCACCCTCGTCGGCGGCGGGACCGGACCGGCCGAAGGCAGCAAGGCCACCACCGTCACCCCCGGCCCCTGGCACCTGGCCCGGATGTTCGCGGCGCTGGAGGCCTACCCGGTCAACATCGGCCTGCTCGGCAAGGGCAACACCATGTCCCGCGAGGGGATGCACTCCCAGCTGCGCGGCGGCGCCCTCGGCTTCAAGATCCACGAGGACTGGGGGGCCACCCCCGCCGTCATCGACGCCTGCCTCTCGGTGTGCGAGGAGACCGGCGCCCAGGTCGCCATCCACACCGACACGCTCAACGAGGCCGGATTCGTCGCCGACACCCTCGCCGCCATCGCCGGACGGACCATCCACTCGTACCACACCGAGGGCGCCGGCGGCGGGCACGCACCCGACATCATCACGGTGGTTTCCGAGCCGAACATACTGCCCAGCTCCACCAACCCCACCCGGCCGCACACCGTCAACACCGTCGAGGAACACCTCGACATGCTGATGGTCTGCCACCACCTCAACCCGGCCGTCCCCGAGGACCTCGCCTTCGCCGAGTCGAGGATCCGGCCGTCGACCATCGCCGCCGAGGACGTCCTCCACGACCTCGGAGCCATCTCCATCATCTCCTCCGACTCCCAGGCCATGGGCCGGGTCGGCGAGGTCGTGCTGCGCACGTGGCAGACCGCCCACGTGATGAAGAAGCGGCGCGGCTTCCTCCCCGGCGACGGACCTGCCGACAACCACCGGGCCCGCCGCTACGTCGCCAAGTACACGATCAACCCCGCGGTGGCCCAGGGGCTCGCCCGCGAGATCGGCTCGGTCGAGACCGGGAAACTCGCGGACCTGGTGCTGTGGAACCCGGCCTTCTTCGGGGTCAAGCCCGAACTCGTCATCAAGGGCGGCCAGATCGCCTACGCGCAGATGGGCGACGCCAACGCCTCCATCCCCACGCCGCAGCCCGTCCTGCCCCGGCCCATGTTCGGCAGCCACGGCCGCGCACCCGGCCTCAACTCCCTGAACTTCACCGCCCAGGCCGCGCTCGACGACGCACTGCCCGAACGCCTCGCGCTGGGCAAGCGGTTCGTCGCCATCGAGAGCACCCGCAAGGTGACCAAGGCGGACATGCGTAACAACGACGCCATGCCGAGGGTCGAGGTCGACGCCGACACCTTCACCGTCTCCATCGACGGGGAGGCGGTCGAACCGGCACCCGCGGCGGAACTGCCCATGGCCCAGCGCTACTTCCTGTTCTGAGAAGAGGTCCTTGCCGATGAGCCGCGCCGCGCTGCTCGTCCTCGCCGACGGCCGCTTCCCCGCCGGGGGACACGCCCACTCCGGCGGGGCCGAGGCCGCCTGCAAGGCGGGCCGGATCCACGACGCCGCCACCCTGGAGGACTTCTGCCGGGGCCGGCTGCACACCACCGGCCTCACCGCCGCCGCGCTCGCCGCTGCCGCCGCCCTCGGGCTCGACCCGGCCGTCCTCGACGCCGCCGCCGACGCCCGGACCCCCTCGCCGGCCCTGCGCACCGCGGCCCGGCGGCTCGGGCGGCAGCTGATGCGCGCCGCCCGGGCCACCTGGCCCGCCCCGGAACTGGAGGCCCTGGCCGCGGCGTTCCCGCGCGGGGCCCACCAGCCCGTGGTGCTGGGCGTCACCGCCCGGGCCGCCGGACTCGGGCCCGGGGACGCCGCGCACGTGGCGGCGTACGAGAGCGTCGGCGGGCCCGCCACCGCGACCGTACGGCTGCTGGGCCTGGACCCCTTCGAGGCGAGCGGGGTACTGGCCCGCCTCGCCCCCGAACTCGACGCGGTCGCGGCCCGGGCGGAGCGGGCCGCGCTGCGGTCCCGCTCGCAGGGCCCGGACGCACTGCCCGCGGCCTCCTCGCCGCTGCTGGACATCTCGGCGGAGGTCCATGCCGGCTGGCCGGTACGCCTCTTCGCCTCCTGACCCCGAAGGACACCTCCATGCACCTCGACCACGCCGTGACCTATCCCCACCGGCACACCCACAGCGCCGATCCCCTGCGGCCCGACGGCACCCGGCGCGCCCTGCGCATCGGACTCGGCGGCCCCGTCGGTTCCGGCAAGACCGCGACCGTCGCCGCCCTGTGCCGCGCCCTGCGCACCGAACTGTCCATGGCCGTCGTCACCAACGACATCTACACCCGCGAGGACGCCGAGTTCCTGCTCCGTGAGGCCGTCCTGCCACCCGAGCGGATCACCGCCGTCGAGACCGGGGCCTGCCCGCACACCGCCATCCGCGACGACATCTCCGCCAACCTGGAGGCCGTGGAGGAACTGGAGGACGCCTTCCAGGAGCACGGAAGGCTGGACCTGATCCTCGTCGAATCCGGCGGGGACAACCTCACCGCCACCTTCTCCCGCGGCCTCGTCGACGCCCAGATCTTCGTCATCGACGTGGCCGGCGGGGACGACATCCCCCGCAAGGGCGGCCCCGGCGTCACCACCGCGGACCTCCTCGTCGTCAACAAGACCGACCTCGCCCCTTACGTCGGTTCCGACCTCGACCGGATGGCACGTGACGCCGCCGCCCAGCGCGGCGAACTCCCCGTCGCCTTCCAGTCGCTGCGCGGCGCCGAGGGAGTCGGCCCGGTGGCCGCCTGGGTGCGCGAGCGGATCGCCGCCTGGGCCGTACGGTGACCAGCGCACCCCCCGTCACCCCCGCCCCGGCGGGGGTGCGGGCCACCGCCCGTGTCCACGCCGTGGCCGACGGGCGGGGCGGCACCGCCCTGCCGCTGCTCGCCGGGGAAGGGCCGCTCGCGCTGCGCCGCACCCGTTCGACGGCGGGCGAGGCCGGGGTCATGCTGGTCGGCGCGATGAGCGCCCCGCTCGGCGGGGACCACCTCACCGTCGAGGCCACCGCCGGGCCCGGCGCGCACCTCGCCCTCGGCTCGGCGGCGGCCACCCTGGCCCTGCCCGGCCGGTCCGGCGAGCCCGCGCGCTACGACGTACACCTCACCCTGGAGGACGGGGCCTCCCTGCGGTGGCTGCCCGAGCCACTGGTCTCGGTGCGCGGCAGCGACCTGCGGGTGCGCACCCGGATCCGGCTCGCCCCCACGGCACGGCTGGTGCTGCGCGAGGAGCAGGTGCTGGGCCGCACCGGGGAGGTTCCGGGCCTGCTGCGCAGCCGCCTCACCGTCGAGAGCGGGGGCCGCCCGCTGCTGGACCAGGAGCTCGCCTGTGGTCCCGGCGCCCCCGGAGGCTGGGACGGGCCCGCGGGCCTGGCGGGGTACCGGGCGCTCGGCCAACTCCTCGTCGTCGACCCGGCCTTCAGCGCGGATCCGCCCGCCGCGGCGGTCCTGGGGGAGTCCGCCGCGGTGACGCCGCTGGCCGGCCCGGCCGTCCTGGTCACGGCCCTGGCCGAGAACGCCCTGCTGGTGCGCGAGTTGCTCGACGCCGCCTGCCGGACCTACGGGTGGTGAAAGCGGGACGCAACAGGCACCGCTGAGCGGTACACGCCTCGCCGGTTATCGGGTTGGCAAAGAAGTCGATCCGGCCCTGTCGCCGGGTCCCGGTCAGACGACAGGATCCCCCTGCACGCCGACGACCGAACCCGACCAACCCGGCCGCCCACGGCGGCACCTGATGCAGGGGGAACAACCACGTGATACGCAACGCGGCGCTGGGGAGCGCCGCCACACTGATCACCGGCACACTCGCGGCGAGCCTGCTGCTGGCTCCGCCGGCCGCTGCGGCCTCCGCCGGCAGTGACGGCAGGCTGCCGGAGGCGCTGGGCGTCCAGATCGCCGCCGCCCGCGCCGCCCGCGCCGGGATCGACTGGAAGGACTGCCCGGCCGACTGGGGCTTCGAGAAGCCCATCCAGTGCGGCTGGGTGAAGGTCCCGCTCGACTACGCCAAGCCGTTCGGCAAGACCATCGACATCGCCGTCGACCGGATCGGCAGCACCGGTACCAAGGAGGAGCGCCAGGGCGCGCTCGTCTACAACCCCGGCGGCCCCGGCGGTTCCGGCATGCGCTTCCCGCGCCGCGTCACCACCAAGAGCCCGCTGTGGGTCAACACCTCCAAGGCCTACGACTTCGTCGGCTTCGACCCCCGCGGCGTCGGCCACTCGGCGCCGATCTCCTGCATCGACCCGCAGGAGTTCGTCAAGGCCCCCAAGGCGGACCCGGTCCCGGACTCCGAGGCCGACAAGCGCGCCCAGCGCAAGCTCGCCGCCGAGTACGCGGACGGCTGCAAGGAGCGCAGCGGCGAGATGCTGCCGCACATGACCACGCCGAACACCGCGCGCGACCTCGACGTGATCCGGGCCGGCCTCGGCGAGAAGAAGCTGAACTACCTCGGCGTCTCCTACGGCACCTACCTGGGCGGGGTCTACGCGACCCTCTTCCCGACCCACGTGCGCCGCATGATCGTCGACAGCGTGGTGGACCCGTCGCAGGACAACATCTGGTACGAGGCCAACCTCGGCCAGGACGTCGCCTTCCAGATGCGCTGGAACGACTGGCAGGACTGGGTCGCCAAGAACGACGCCGTCTTCCACCTCGGCGACACCCGCGCCAAGGTCGAGGCCCGCTACCAGAAGCTGCGCGCCAAGGCCAAGGCCGCCCCGCTCGGCGGGATCGTCGGCCCGGCCGAGCTCATCGGCTTCTTCCAGGGCGCCCCGTACTACGACTCCTCCTGGGTGCCCGTCGCCCAGACCTGGGCGGCGTACGAGGCCGGTGACGAGCAGGCGCTCGTCGACGCCATCGCCCCGGACATGACGGACGTCAAGGGCAACGCGGCCTCCGAGAACAGCAACGCCGTGTACACCGCCGTCGAGTGCGCCGACGCCAAGTGGCCCACCAGCTGGTCCAAGTGGGACCGGGACAACACCAAGCTGCACCAGAAGTACCCGTTCCTGACCTGGTCCAACGCGTGGATGAACCTCCCCTGCGCGACCTGGAAGGCCAAGCAGAGCACCCCGATCGCGGTCGGCGCCAAGCACGGGCTGCCGCCCGTACTGATCGTCCAGTCCGAGCGGGACGCGGCCACCCCGTACAAGGGCGCGGTCGAGCTGCACCGCCGCCTCGCCGGCTCGCGGCTGATCACCGAGAAGGGCGCGGGCTCGCACGGTGTGACCAGCCTGCTGAACCCCTGCATCAACACGCGGGTGGACAGCTACCTGCTCACCGGCAAGGTCGACGCCAAGGACGTGACGTGCGACCCGCACGCCACCCCCGTGGCCCCGGCCCCGGCCGCGGCGAAGTCCCTGTCGTCCGACGCCCCGGCCGAGTCCCCGGTCCTCCCGGCGCCGGAGGAGCTCCCCGCCGTCCGGTAAGGACCGGCGGTAGCGGACGGACGAGCGGGAGGAGGCTCAGCGCGCGGTGCGCCGGGCCTTCTTCCGTTCTTCCTCCTCCTCGGCCTTGACCTCGGCCGCGTACCGGTCGACGTACTCCTGGCCGGAGAGCCCGAGGATCGCGTACATGATCTCGTCGGTGACCGCCCGCAGGACGGCGCGCTCGCCCTCCATCCCGGCGTACCGGGAGAACTCCATCGGCTCACCGAAGCGGATCGTCACCCGCCGGATCTTCGGGAGCTTCTTCCCGGGCGGCTGGATCTCGAAGGTGCCGACCATCGCGCAGGGGATCACCGGCACCCCGGCGCCCAGTGCCATCGCCGCGACCCCCACCTTGCCCTTGTAGAGCCGGCCGTCGTGCGAGCGCGTCCCCTCCGGGTAGATCCCGAGCAGCTCGTCCTTGGCCAGCACGCCCAGACCTTCGCGCAGGGCCGCCTGTCCGGCGTTCTTGCCGGAGCGGTCCACGGGGATCTGCCCGGCGCTGCGGAAGAAGAACGCGGTGAGCCGGCCCTTGACCCCGGGGCCCGTGAAGTACTCGGCCTTCGCCAGGAACGTGATCCGCCGCTTCAGGATGGCGGGCATCAGGAAATGGTCGGAGAAGGACAGGTGATTGCCCGCGACGATGGCGGCCCCTTCCTCGGGGATGTTCTCCAGACCCTCGATCCGAGGTCTGAACAGCAGCCGCAGCAGAGGGCCGAGCAACACGTGCTTGAGCAAGTGGTAGAACACCAGGCCGCTCCCGTCGATATCCCGTTGTCACCGCCATTTTACGAACGGTGAGCCGCGGGTTGCAGGGGCGGGGGAGGACCTTACTCAGACATTGCGCGTCGCGGCCATCCCGGCGGTCAGCAGCCCCAGCACCACCCAGCCGAACCACAGCCAGCCGTTGCTGCCGAGGGCCACGGAATACGTGGCGACGGCCACCAGGGCGGCGAAGGTCATCACAGCCATCGCCTTAACGGATCCGGTCATGCCCCATGGTGGCGCGCGAAGCGGGTGTCGCGCTACTGGCCACGCGCTTGGAGCGAGGCGAGATACGCGTTGTAGGCCGCCAGCTCCTTGTCACCGCTGCGGTCCTCGGCCCGGTCGGACCGCCGCGCGGCCCGCTGCTCGGAGTGGTACCACTGGTAGACGAGGGCGATCAGGACCAGCACCGAGGGGATCTCGCTGAAGGCCCAGGCGATGCCGCCGCCCCACTGCTGGTCGAGCAGGGGGTCGATGCCCAGCGACGCCGGCGGGTTCGCGTACGTCTTGATCATCGGCTGGCTCGCCATCATCAGGGCGATGCCGAAGAAGGCGTGGAAGGGCATGCCCGCGAAGAGCTCCAGCATCCGCATCACGTAGCCCGGCCGGTGCGGGCCCGGGTCGATGCCCATGATCGGCCAGAAGAAGATCAGGCCGACCGCGAGGAAGTGGACCATCATCGCGATGTGCCCGGTCCGGCTCTCCATCAGGAAGTCGAAGAGCGGGGTGAAGTACAGGGCGTAGAGGCTCGCGATGAACATCGGGATCGTGAAGGCCGGGTGGGTGATCACCTTCATGTACCGGCTGTGCAGCAGCATCAGCAGCAGCTCGCGCGGCCCCTTGCGACCGCGGGCGGCCGGCGGCAGCGCGCGCAGCGCCAGCGTCACCGGGGCGCCCAGCAGCACCAGGATCGGGGTGACCATGCTGATCACCATGTGCTGGACCATGTGCACGCTGAACATGACCATGCCGTAGTCGTTCAGCTTGGTGCACATCACGAGGACCACGGTCAGCACGCCCACGGTGAAGGCGATGGTGCGGCCCAGCGGCCAGTCGTCCCCGCGCCGGCGCAGGCGCAGCACGCCCCACCCGTACAGGGCGAGCGCCGCCAGTGAGCCGATCAGGAAGAAGGCGTCGAACGAGAACTCCAGCCCGCGCCCGAGAGTGAACGGCGGCAGGTCCATGTCCATGTGCATGTCCATGCCGTGCCCGCTGTGATCCATCTGTTCACTCCCTCGACCGTGCTGCCCCACCACAGTAGTGCCGCCCCCGAGCGCTCGTGCGCGCGGGGGCGGCCCAGGGCAAAAGGGACGTACAAAAGGGACGTTACAGGACCGTCTGCGCCTCGTCGTACCGGTCGGCCGGGACCGTCTTGAGGGTCGAGGTCGCCTCGGAGAGCGGCACCATCACGATGTCCGTACCGCGCAGCGCGGTCAGCATGCCGAACTCGCCCCGGTGCGCCGCCTCCACCGCGTGCCAGCCGAAGCGGGTGGCGAGCACCCGGTCGTACGCGGTGGGCGTGCCGCCGCGCTGGACGTGGCCCAGGATCACCGGCCGGGCCTCCTTGCCCAGGCGGTTCTCCAGCTCCACGGCCAGCAGGTTGCCGATGCCGGCGAACCGCTCGTGGCCGTAGATGTCCTTGCCGCGCTCCTCGAAGTCCATCGAGCCGGGCCTGGGCTTCGCGCCCTCGGCCACCACGACGATCGCGAACCGCTTGCCCGCGGAGAACCGCTCGCCGACGATCGCCGTCAGCTCGTCGATGTCGAAGGGGCGCTCCGGGACGACGATCGCGTGCGCGCCCGCCGCCATGCCGGAGTGCAGTGCGATCCAGCCGGTGTGGCGGCCCATGACCTCCACGACCATCACGCGCTGGTGGGACTCGGCGGTGGTCTTCAGCCGGTCGAGCGCCTCCGTGGCCACTCCGACTGCGGTGTCGAAGCCGAAGGTGACGTCGGTGGAGGCGATGTCGTTGTCGATGGTCTTCGGGACACCGACGATCGGCAGCCCGGCCTCGGAGAGCAGGTTCGCGGCCTTCAGCGTGCCCTCGCCGCCGATCGGGATGATCGCGTCGAGGCCGAGGTCCGCCACGTGGCCGCGGGCGCGCTCCACGCCGTCGCGCAGGTGCTCGGGCTGGACCCGGGAGGAGCCGAGGATGGTGCCGCCGCGGGCGAGGATGCCGCCGACGGCGTCGAGGTCGAGCTTGCGGTAGTCGGCCTCCAGGAGGCCCTTCCAGCCGTCGAGGAAGCCGATCACCTCGTCGCCGTGGTCGACCACGGCACGGTGCACGACGGAGCGGATGACGGCGTTGAGACCGGGGCAGTCGCCACCGGAAGTGAGCACACCTATGCGCATGGCAGGAACGGACCTTTGCAACGTGGGCCGACGACCGGACCACGTCGTCCGGTTGGAACTACGGCCACCCTACAAGCGGTGGAGAGGTGGACTGAACCATCCTCCACATGCTGGTCGCACTCGTCGTACAAAACCACGTCGGCCCGGTTCCCCCTAGGGAAAACCGGGCCGAACAGATGATGACGGGGCCGCCCCGATGAGCGGTCCGCAGGGCCTCTAGGCGGGCTGCGTCGCGGCGGCGATGCGCTCCGCGCGCAGCGCCTCGTACCACCGGTCGTCTATGGCCGGCAGCGCGTTCACGTCGAGGGCCAGCTTCAGCAGCAGGTCCGCGATCTGCGGGTTGCGGGCCATCACGGGACCGTGCATGTACGTGCCGAACACCGTGTCGTTGTACGCGCCTTCGGTGCCGTCACCGGTGCCGTTGCCGCGGCCCATGGTCACCCGGGCGAACGCCTTGGCGGTCGGGCCGAGGTGGGTCACGCCCTGGTGGTTCTCGAAGCCCGTCAGCTGCGGCAGGCCCAGGCGCGGGTCGATGTCCGCGAGGACGTCGCCCACGCACCGCTCGCCCTCACCGCGCAGGGTGACGACGTCCAGCAGGCCGAGGCCCTCCTGGCGCTGGCCCTGGTCGTTGACGAACTCCTTGCCGAGGATCTGGTACCCGGCGCACACGGAGAAGACGATCGCCCCGTTCGAGACGGCCCGCTCCAGGCCGCCGTCGCGCAGCAGGCGTTCCGCGGCCAGGCGCTGCGGCCGGTCCTCGCCACCGCCGATCAGGTAGATGTCGCCCGAGGTGGGGATCGGCTGGTCGCTGCGCACGTCCACGCGCTGCACGTCCAGGCCGCGCTGGCGCGCCCGGCGCTCCACCACGAGGGCGTTGCCCTGGTCTCCGTACGTGCTCAGCAGGTCCGGGTAGACCCACACCAGACGCAGGCTGTTGTCGCTCATGCTCTTGTCCTTTATGGGTACTAGTTGCCGACGCGGCGGCGCACGTCCTGGAAGGCGGTGTAGTTGGCGATCAGCTCGATCTGCCCGGGCGGCGCGAGCTGCACGGCCTCGTCGAGGGTGTCGCACACGCGGAAGTCCAGGCCCGCGACCTCCAGGCGGACCGCGAGGTCCAGCTTGCGGTCACCGATCACGAAGATCGGGTGGCCGGCCAGCCGCGGGTAGTCCACGTCCCACAGCCACGAGGTGTCGGTGCCGTCGGCACCGCGCGCGTTCACCGAGAGGATCACCGGGGTCGGCGGGGGATCGATCAGCGAAAACGTTTCGAGCCAGCCCGCCGGGTTCTTCGCGAGCAGCAGCCGCAGCTCACGGCCCTGGAAGGTGACCACGTCGTACCGGCCGGCGACGGCCTGCACCTGGTACATCCGCTCCAGCGCGACCTGCGGCGGGACCCCGAAGACGGCGGCCACGGCGGCCGAGGTCGCGGCGTTGGCCTTGTTGGCGCGGCCGGGGAGCTGCAGGTGGATCGGCCAGGCCGAGCCGTGCGGGTCCAGGACGTGGTCGCCGGAGAGCACCCAGGTCGGGGTCGGGCGCCGGAATCCGCACTCGCCGCAGAACCAGTCGTCGCCGGGGCGCTGCATGACGCCACCGCAGGAGGGGCACGACCAGGCGTCGTCCTTCCACTCCTGGCCGGCCGCGACCCACACCACGTTCTGGGAGGAGGAGGCGGACCACACGATCAGCGGGTCGTCGCAGTTGGCGACGATGACCGCCTTGGAGCCCTGGAGGCCCTCGCGCCACTTCTCCGCGAGCATGCGGGTCTCGGCGGCGCGGTCCAGCTGGTCACGGGAGAGGTTGAGCAGGGCGATCACCTTGGGGGTGACGTCCCGGGCCACTCCGGCCAGGTACTTCTCGTCGACCTCGATGACGCCGTACTTGGCGTCCGAGCCGCCGGCCAGCGCCGAGGTGATGCCGGCCGGCATGTTGGCGCCGAGGGCGTTGGACACGACCGGACCGCTGGCCCGCAGGGCCTCCGCGATCAGTCGGGTCGTGGTGGTCTTGCCGTTCGTCGCGGATACGAGGACGACATCGAGATGTTGCGCCAGCGCGCCGAGAAGATCGGGGTCGAGCCTGAGTGCGACCTTGCCACCGATCACCGATCCGCTTCCGCGTCCCGCGGCCCGCGACACCGCCGCCGCGGCCTTGCCCGCCGTCACGGCCAGCTTGGCCCGCGGCGAAAGCGGCTCCGTGTTGCCTGCCATCGTCCCTTGTCCTCCTTGCGTCGGTCGGCCCCAGCCTATCCAGTACCGGCCGGAGCCTTGACCGCGGCGCCCCCGCCCCGCCGCGGATCTCCTCATATAGTCGCCCGTCGTAGGCTTAACGCCATGCGACAGCGCGCCATCCCCGGTACCACCGGCCTCGTCCGCACCATGAGCCTGTTGGGTGATCCGGTGCTCCACTCCGCGTGCGCGGAAGTCACCGAATTCGGCCCGGAACTCGACCGGCTCATCGAGGACATGTTCGCCACGATGTACGCCGCCGAGGGTGTCGGGCTCGCCGCGAACCAGATCGGCGTCGGACAGCGGGTGTTCGTCTACGACTGCCCCGACGACGAGGAGGTCCGCCACGTCGGGCACATCGTCAACCCCCGGCTGGTGACGGCCGACGGGGACGAGTTCCTCGGGCCGGAGGGCTGCCTGTCCCTGCCGGGGCTGGAGGCGGGGACGGCCCGCTTCGACCACGCGGTGGTCGAAGGCGTGACGTCGGACGGGGCGGCGGTCCGGATCGCCGGGACCGGGTTCTTCGCGCGGTGCCTGCAGCACGAGTGCGACCACCTCGACGGGAGGGTGTACGCGGACCGCGTGACGGGCCTGCGCGCCCGTCGCCTGCGGCGGGCGATCCGGAAGACGTCCTGGGGCGCCGAGGGCATCTCCAGCCTCGCCGGCGTTTGAGCAGGGGCACACCCCAGCGGTAGCTGGGGGAGGGTCCGGGCGGAGCCCGGTGCCCGGCGGAGCCGGGTTCCCTGGGGCTCCGCCCCAGACCCCGCGCCTCAGACGCCGGCGAGGCTGAATTTGCCCGGCGAGGCTGACAGGGGCTAGAAGCCCGGGCCGTCCTCGCGGTTGCCGGCGGTGGCCAGGCGGCCCCAGAGGAGGTCGGTGAGGCCCGCGACGAGGTCCGCCCGCTCGCACGGCCGCTCGCCCAGCCACCAGTCGCCGGCCGCGTGCATCATGCCGACGATCCCGTGGCCCCAGATCCGGGCGAGGCGTTCGCCCCCCGGGCCGAGGTCGACCCGCTCGCCGATCACCTCGGCCAGCTCCTCGCCGAGCCGGCGCAGCAGCGGCGCCGAGTGCAGGCCCACGTCGAAGCCGCGTTCCGCGCTGTGGGAGTCCTCGGCCGGGTGCATGAGGAAGCGGTAGACCTGCGGGCGGGCCTCGATGGCGGCAAGATAGGTGTCGAGAGTCGCCTCCACCCGGCGGCGCCGCTCGGCGGGGGCGTCGAGCGCGGCCCGCAGCGAGTCGAGCAGTGCGTCGGTGTGCCGGACGGCGAGGGCCTGGTAGAGGCCGGCCTTGTCCCCGAAGTGCCGGTAGAGGATGGGCTTGGTGATGCCGGCCTCCGCCGCGATCGCGTTCATGGAGGCCTTGGGGCCGTCCCTGAGCACGACCCGGTCGGCGGCTTCGAGCAGCTCCCGCCGGCGGCGTTCGGCCGCTCCCGGTTCGCCGGCCTGCTGAGTGGTCTCCATGACGTGTTTCTCTCCCCGCCCTTGCGATGTGCGTGACGCCCACGCAACGTAACACCCCGGACACCCCGTCGATCGAACCGGAGGTCGCCCCCGTCCGGCGTCGTGGCCGGTGCCGACGGTGCTTGACAGTGCTTACTCGCCGGTAACAGACTGTGGTCTCCGCGTAGGTTACCGCTAGTAACTTCCGCATGGACGAGTACAGAACAGGTGGAGGGGACATGGCGGAGTTCACCATGGAGCTGAACGACGACCAGAAGCAGGTGCGGGACTGGATCCACGGCTTCGCCGCCGATGTGATGCGCCCCGCCGCCGCCGAGTGGGACGAGCGCGAAGAGACTCCCTGGCCCGTCATCCAGGAGGCCGCCAAGGTCGGCATCTACTCGCTCGACTTCTACGCCCAGCAGTTCTTCGACCCGACCGGACTCGGCATCCCGATGGCGATGGAGGAGCTCTTCTGGGGCGACGCCGGCATCGCGCTGTCCATCGTCGGCACCGGCCTCGCGGCCATCGGTGTCGTCGCCAACGGCACCGAGGAGCAGATCGGCACCTGGATCCCGCAGATGTACGGCACCCCTGACGACGTGAAGGTCGCCGCCTTCTGCTCCTCGGAGCCGGACGCCGGCTCCGACGTCGGCTCGATGCGCACCCGGGCGGTCTACGACCAGGCCAAGGACGAGTGGGTGCTCAACGGCACCAAGACCTGGGCGACGAACGGCGGCATCGCCAACGTCCACATCGTGGTCGCGGTCGTCGACCCCGCGCTCGGCACCAAGGGGCACGCCTCCTTCATCGTCCCGCCGAACACCCCCGGCCTGTCCCAGGGGCAGAAGTTCAAGAAGCACGGCATCCGCGCCTCGCACACCGCCGAGGTGGTGCTGGAGGACGTACGGATCCCCGGCTCCTGCCTGCTCGGCGGCAAGGAGAAGCTGGACGAGCGCCTCGCGCGGGCCCATGAGCGCGCCCGCAGCGGCGGCGGCGAGCGGGTGAAGAACGCGGCCATGGCCACCTTCGAGGCCTCCCGGCCGGCGGTCGGCGCCATGGCCGTCGGCACCGCGCGTGCCGCGTACGAGGTGGCGCTGGACTACGCGAAGACCCGCACCCAGTTCGGCCGCCCGATCATCGACAACCAGGGCGTGGCCTTCCAGCTCGCCGACATGCGGACGCAGATCGACGCGGCCCGCCTGCTGGTGTGGCGCGCGTCCTGGATGGCGGTGGCGGGCCGGCCGTTCGAGTCGGCGGAGGGCTCGATGTCGAAGCTCTTCGCGAGCGAGGTCGCCAAGAAGGTCACCGCCCAGGCCGTCCAGATCCTCGGCGGCAACGGCTTCACCCGTGAGTACCCGGTCGAGCGCATGCACCGGGACAGCGCCATCTACACGATCTTCGAGGGCACCAGCGAGATCCAGCGCCTGGTGATCGCCCGGACGATCTCCGGCATGCCGATCCGGTAGTCGCGGGTGCCCGCAGGGGCCCGCCGGGGTACGGGGTGAGCGCCCCGTACCCCGAACGTGATCCGCGGCTCCGGCCCGACCAGCCGCCTCAGGGCCGGAGCAGCCGCGTGAGGGCCCGGCCGAAGAGGAGTCGGCCCGCCGCCGCGATCAAGGGATCCAGTGCGCGCGGGAGGCCGCGCAGGCGCAGCTCCTCGCGCCAGTGGATCTCCGCGCCTCCGGTGGCGAGGGGGCGGATCTCGATCTCCGCCCAGCCCGTCACCGTCCGTCCGCGCTTCTCCAACCGGACCAATCCCGGCGAACCCTCCGTGGGGGGCCGCCACACGACGACTTCCATGCGGTCGTCGAATGTGATCCTGCTCACGCCCGTGCGCGCGGTGAAGATCGTTCCGACGTGGGTCGGGGGCGGCGTCTCGATGATCGTCCGGGTGAGGGGGACCTGTGCGCCGTGGCGCTCCCAGTCCGTGAGCATCGACCACGCCTGGACCGGCGCGAAAGACGTGCGATGAATGATCCGGATAGCGGGCATGAGCGCATCGTAAGCGGGCATACACACCGTGAACTGGACGGCGAATATGGGTTCCGTCCGGGGGCGGCGATCAGTAATACTCACCGCCACCGTGGATCGCGGAATCGACCGGGTGACCCACCGGCGCTCCCGCCCCACTTCGCGAGGAGGTGCGCCATGTGCTCCCACCAGCCACCCTGCCCTACCGCCGACAGCGCCGATCACGACGCCGCCCGCATCGTGGCTTCCCATCCCGAACAGGGCTGGAGCCTGCTGTGCAACGGAGTCGTGGTGTTCGACGACACCGGTGAACTGCTCCCCGACAGCCGCACGGTGGAACCCCGCCGCCCGGCCCTGGTCTGAGCGAGGAGGCAGCATGCGCCAGCAGCTGATCCGCAAGCCCGTCCCGAAGCCCGCCCCCCGAGACCTGGACCTGCGCACACCGTCGGGCAGACCCCTCCCGTACTGACGGGAGCCCAGGACTTAGGTACTCCGGACCCACCGGCCGGCACTCAGCCGGTGGGCGCAGCCGCGCCGCCCAGGAACGCCGCCTCGTAGGCGGCGTCCCCGATCGCCGCGCGGGCCTGCCGCTCGCCCTGGTCCCGCAGGGCCGTCAGTGAGGGCGAGCCCATCTGCGGCCGGCCCACCGTGCGCCACCAGGCGTGCCCGGTGCCGAGCAGCCGCGCCGCGAGTTCACCGTCGCCCAGACCGGCCACGGCCGCGGCCAGCAGGTCCAGGCCGAGCGCGATGCCGAAGCGGTCGCCGAGCAGCCGCTTGCCGGAGAGCATGGCCCGTACGTGCCGGGAGGCCTCCCCGTGGTCGCCCAGGCCCAGCGCCGCCACCGCCAGGATGTAGTCCGCGTACGCCCGCAGCCAGCGCTCGCCCAGCTCCACGCAGGCCTCCCGCAGGGACATCGCCTCCTCGGTCGCCTCCTCGAAACGCCGCAGGTCGCACAGGGCGTAGCCGGTGGCCAGCTTGCACAGGAGCCAGCCCGCGCCGCTGGTGCGTCCGCCGTGCCCGGCCCGGGCGCGCGGACCGGCGAGCCGCAGGGCCCGTACGGGGTCACCGGGCATGAGGACCGCCGCCGCGTGCAGGTAGCCCGCGCGCAGCTCCCGCTCGGGGTCCGCGAGCCGGGCCGCGTCGCGTGCGCACTCGTCGCCGAGCCGCTGTGCCGCGTCCATGTCGCCCTGGAGCAGTGCGGTGAGCCCGAGGGCCCATACGGCCTGGTTGTACGCGGCCCCCGTACGCGGACCGGCCCGCAGGGCCCGTTCCAGGAAGCCGCGGCCCTCGTGGACGTGCCCGCACCCGAACCAGTAGAACCACAGGGCTCCGGCCATCTCCAGCGCCGCCGTCGGGTCGGCGGCGATCAGGTGTTCCAGGGCGGTGCGCAGCTGCGCGTGCTCGGCGGTGATCCTGCGGTACCAGTCCACCTGTCCGGGCCCCATCCACCCCCGGTCGGCGGCCTGGGAGAGCGCGGCGTACCAGTGGGCGTGCCGGTCGGTGACGATCTCCACCTCGCCGAGCTCGCCCAGCCAGTCCTGCCCGTACTCGCGGATCGTGTCCAGCATCCGGTAGCGGGTCCCGGCCCCGCGTTCCTCGGTGCGCAGGACCACGGACTTGGCGGCGAGGCCCGCCAGCAGGCGCTCCACCCGGGCGGCCGGCAGCGGCCCGCCCGAACACACGGCGCGCGCCGCGGCGATGTCGAAGTCTCCGGTGAAGGCCGAGAGCCGGGCCCACAGCAGCCGCTCCAGCGGCTCGCACAGTTCGTGGCTCCAGCCGATCGTGGTCCGCATCGTCTGGTGCCGGCGCGGCAGTGCGGCCCGGGCGTCGGACAGCACCTCGAGGCGCTCGCCGATCCGCTCGGCCATGTGTTCCAGCGTCCACAACCGCATCCGGGCTCCCGCGAGTTCCAGCGCGAGGGGGATGCCGTCGAGGCGCCGGCACACCTCGGCGGCCACCGCGGTCCGCTCGGGGTCGGCGAAGACCGCAGCTGCCCGCGGGGTGGCGGCCAGGGCACGGGCCCGGAAGAGCGTGAGGGCGTCGCTGTCGGGCCCCTCGCAGGGCAGCGGACGGACCTCGACGACCTCCTCGGTCGGCATGCCGAGCGGCTCGCGGGAGGTGACCAGGATCGTCAACCCGGGTGCGGACTGCAGGAGTTCGCCGACGAGATGACGGCAGTCGGCCACCAGGTGCTCACAGGTGTCCAGCACCAGGAGCAGTTCCTTGTCGGCCATCCACGCACACAGCTCCTCGTCGGGAGGGCGCGGGGAGTGGTCGGCGAGGCCGACGGCATGGGCGACGGTGGCGGTGAGCAGGCTCGGATCGCGCAGGGGCGACAGCTCCGCCCACCAGACCCCGTCGGGGCGTGCCTGGCGGGCGGCCGCGACGGCCCGCAGGGCGAGCCGTGACTTGCCGACACCGCCCACCCCCGTGAGGGTGACCAGTCTTCGCTCGGTCAACAGGCTTTCGAGCAGCCGCAGTTCGTTCTCCCGGCCGACGAAGCTCGCGGGTTCCGGCGGCAGGTTGCCGGGCGCCGGGCGGGCGTCCGGGCCGGGATCGCCGTCCGTGGAGTCTGCCTGATTGTCATTGAACGAGTACTCACCGAACACGGATGTATTGTGCGCGATCTTCCTGTGCGGCCGTGCCGTTCAGGCCGGATCGGTGTCTTCTTTCACGCGAGGAGTGTGATCCGCCGCTCCGCCGAGAAGGATCCCCAGTTGCCGTCGGGGAGTCTGGCCCGCAGTTTCACGGCCCACACCGTGCCGGTCGGCTCGGCCACCGTGAGCCGGTGCTCCGCCCGGCCGCTGGGTACGGCACCCGCTCCGAACTGGATGACGGTCGTGGGCGTTCCGTTGACGTACAGCTCGTACTCCGTCGTCTCGCCCCCGGTGTCCGGGGCGGTCCAGGTCAGGGTGACGGTGCCGGGGGAGGCCGTCGCGGCGAACTCGGCGGGGGCCGTCCCGGGGCCGTTGCCGGAGGCGGGCGGGGTCGTCACGTCCACTGCGGGGCCGTCGGGGGAGGAGTTGTCGGCCCCGTCGCGGGCCCGGACGGTGAAGGTGTAGACGGTGTCCGGCCGGAGGCTGTCCAGGGCCGTGGAGGTCTCGCCGGGGCCGGCGGTGTGGATCCGGACGCCGCCCTGGTAGACGTCGTAGGCCGTGACCCCGGTGTCGTCGGTCGCCGCCGTCCAGGTCACCCGGGCGGACCGGGGCCCGGTCGCCAGGGCGGTGGTGGCGGCCGGGGAGGTGGGGGCCGTACGGTCCTCGGCCTTGGCGGCCGGGGTGGTGACCTGGGCGGCGGGGCCGGGTGACGAGAGGTTCCCGGCGGCGTCCTCGGCCCGGACCGTGAAGACGTAACCGGTCTGCGGGGCGAGGCCGGTGATGTCGACCATGGTCTTCTCGGCGGGGAGTTCGCGGACCAGGCGGCCGGCTTCGAAGACCTGGTAGCCGGTCACCCCGTCCTGGTCGGCCGCCGCGTCCCACATGACGTGCACGCTGGTGGCGCTGCCGGCCTGGGCGGTCAGCCCGGCGGGGGCGGGCGGGGGCCGGGTGTCGGGCGCGGTGCAGGCCGTGAGGGTGGTGATGCCGGTGATGCCCGAGACGGCCAGGCAGAGGGCGAGCGTGGGGGCGCTGCGTCGCACGGGGTGCCTTCCTCGGCTTCCTTAATGGTCTAGACATATATGGCACGGCGGGTGGCAGCCCGACAAGACCCCTGCACCCGGCGGCCCGTGGTGTGCCCGGATTCGTGTTCCTCCGTCCCCGCTCCGGCATCAAGGCGGAAGGCGGGCGACCGCACGAGCCGCCGGTCCGCGACGGGTTCGTCAAGGACCGACCGGCCGTCACCGACGGTCAACACCCGTACGGCGGACACGTGTTTCGCCCGAAGGCACCCCCTCCTGCGCCACCATGACGGCGAGTAAGGAGGTTTCGATGGTGATTTCCCTCTCGGTGGTCGTCCTGCTCCTCATCCTGGCCTGGATCTTCCTGCGCAGCGGCGGTCTCAAGTTCTCGCACGCCGTCGTCTGCGCGCTGCTGGGCTTCTACCTCGCCAGCAGCAGCATGGCCACGACCATCCACAACGGCCTGACGGCCACCGCGAACGTCGTGTCCAGCCTCAACCCTTGATCGACTGTTGCGCCTTCGTGAATCATCGGGCCCTTCCATGGACTCCTCGGGCGGTGCGATCTAGCGTCTGGCGGCGGCGCGACATCAGACGCAATGTCAACAACGCTCAGAGACATGGAGGAGTCCGGATGTTCCGAAGACCGCTGAACTGTGCCGTGCTGCCCGTCGTCGCCGCACTCACGGTGATGTACGGGGGCTCGCCGGCCCAGGCCGAGGAGATACCCAAGGCCCCCGGCCACCGCCTCGTCACCCACTACGACGGCACCCCCGCGGCCGCCGTCCCCCTGCCCGGCGAGGCGCCGCCGCAGCACCCCTTCCTCGCGCCCAACGGCCGCAGCGGCATGCACTCCGACGCGGCGGGCAGCGCCACGGCCCCCTGGGCGGGGCCGCTCGGCAAGAACCCGAAGGTGACCAGCGAGAAGATCGCCGCGCTCGGCGGCGAGTGCGCCACCGCGACCTTCGACTCGGCCGGCCGGCTCGTCACGGTGTGCGGCACCTTCTCCGGCTTCAAGGTCAAGCTCCTGGAGCCCCGGACGCTCGCCACCCTCGCCGAACACCAGCTCCCGCAGCGCTCCTCGACCGTCGAGGCGATCACCTCGCTCGACTTCGCGAAGATATTCAAGGACACCTCGGGCGGTGCCTACTTCTACCTGGACGACCAGGACCGCGCCGTGCTGGCCGACTCCCGCCAGCACGTCCTGCGCCTGTCCCACTCCCAGAACCCCGACGGGAGCTGGAAGTTCACGGTCGACGACGACTGGGACCTCACCGGGCACGTCCCGCACGACTGCGTGACCTGGACCAACCTGTGGCCCAGCGGCACCTGTGACCCCGTCACCTCCGTCATGCCCGACTGGAACGGCCGCATCTGGTGGGTCACCCGCCAGGGCCGGGTCGGCACGGTGGATCCGGCGACCGACCGGATCCGCTCCGTCCGGCTCGCGGGCGAGGAGATCCAGAACTCGTTCTCGGTCGCGGAGGACGGGGTCTCCATCGTCTCCGACCACGCGCTCTACAGCTTCCGTGCCGGCCCCGACGGCACCCCCGAGATCCAGTGGCGCCAGACGTACGACCGGGGCACCGCGCCGAAACCCGGTTCGGTCAACCAGGGTTCGGGCACCACCCCGGACCTCTTCGGCCAGGGCTACGTCGCCATCACCGACAACGCCGACGACCGGATGAACGTCCTGGTCTACAAGCGGGGCGTGGACGTGCCGGCCGACCGGCGGCTCGTCTGCAGGGTGCCCGTCTTCGGCTCCGGCGCCTCGACCACGGACAACTCCCTGATCACCTGGGGCAACAGCATCGTCGTCGAGAACAACTACGGCTACGAGAACCCCACCACCCTGCTTCTGGGCAAGTCCGTCGTGGGCGGAGTGGCCCGCATCGACGTCCGCCCCGACGGCAGCGGCTGCGACACGGTCTGGGAGAGCGCGATCCGCGCTCCCTCCGTCGTCCCGAAGCTCTCCACCGCCAACGGGCTGCTCTACTTCTACGAGAAGGAGCCGAACGCCTGGGGCATCGACGCCTGGTACCTCACGGCCGTGGACTTCCGCACGGGTGAGCGCCGCTGGCGGCAGCTGACCGGCACCGGTCCGCTCTTCGACAACAACTGGGCCCCGATCACCCTCGGCCCCGACGGCACCGCGTACGTCGGCGTCTTCAACGGCATCGTCGCGGTCCGCGACAGCTGACGGACCAGCCGGCCGCCCGGCGCGTGGCCGCGACGACCTCCCGGTCCAGGGCGGGTCAGGACAGGTCACGCGCCCGGCGGCCGACACGGTGGGCCGACCGGGCGAACACCACGGCCGGGCGGGCCGCGAGCCACGGGGGCCCGGGCAGCCTCCGTCTCCCGGGGCAGGTCGTTCCGGAGCCGGGCTCCGCCGGTCCGGCACGCCCTCGCGCAGGACCGGCGCCGCGCCTACGGCCCCGCCCCGCCCCCGGACCCGGCCGCCCGCAGTCTGTCGACCACCGCCAGCCGCGCCCCGACGTCCAGGTCCCACAGCCGTACGGTGCCGTCCGTACTGCTGCTGGCCACCGTCCGTCCGTCGGGAGCGAAGACGACGCCCCACACCGCGTTCGTGTGGCCGGACAGCGCGGCCACCGTCCGGCGCCCGGCCACGTCCCACAGCCGCACCGTGCGGTCGTTGCCACTGCTCGCGAGCGTGCGGCCGTCGGGGGAGAAGGCGATGCCCCGCGCCGAACCCGTGTGCCCGGCCAGTGCCGCCTCGAAGCGGTGGAGCCGCGCGTCCCACAGCCGTACGGTCCCGTCGTTGCCGCTGCTCGCCAGCGTCCGCCCGTCCGGGCCGAAGGCCACACCGCGCACCGCGCCCCGGTGGCCGGTGAGGACGGCGAGCGGGCGGCGCCCCGCCACGTCCCACAGCCGGACCGTCAGATCGTCCCCGGCGCTCGCCAGGGTGCGCCCGTCGGGGCTGAACGCCACGTCGTTGGCGAAGTCCGTGTGCCCCGTCAGCACGGCCAGCTGCCGGCGCCCCGCCACGTCCCACAGCCGTACGGTGCCGTCGGAGCCGGCCGAGGCGAGCGTCCGCCCGTCCGGTGAGAAGACCACCGAGAACACGGTCCCGCCCGGGCCGTCGAGCACGGCGGACCGGCCGTGGACCGCCGTGTCCCACAGCCGGATCGTGCCGTCGGAGCCGGCCGAGGCCAGAGTCCGCCCGTCGGGCGCGAAGGCCACCGAGAACACCGTCTCGGCGTGCCCCGTGAACGTGGCCACGACGCGGCGCCCCGAGACGTCCCACAGCCGTACCGCGTGATCCGCCTCCGCGGTCGCCAGCCACTTCCCGTCCGGGCTGTACGCGGCGTGCCAGATCTCCGTGAACGGCCGCGACGCCAAGGCCGCGCCCCGCAGGTCCCACAGCACCACCGACTGGTCGAAACCGGCGGTGGCCAGCACCGTGCCACCGCCGTCCACGGCCACCCCGAGGACGTAGTCGGTGTGCCCGGCCAGCGTGGCCGCCGCCCGGCCCCCGGCCACGTCCCACAGCCGGGTCGTACCGTCGCCGCCCGCGCTGACGACCGTCGTCCCGTCCGGGGTGTAGGCGACGGCGTTCACGTCGTCGCTGTGCCCGCTGAGCGTGGCGGTCGCCCGGCGCCCGGCCACGTCCCACAGCCGGACCGTGCGGTCGACGCCCCCCGTGGCGACCGTACGGCCGTCCGGCGCGAACGCCACGCCGAGCACCTCGTCGGTGTGCCCGGTGAGGACCGCGAGCGGACCCGCCTCCACCGGATCCCACAGCCGGACGGTCCGGTCGGCACCGGCCGACACCAGCGTCCGGCCGTCGGCGGCGTACGCCAGGGCGTTCACCCGCCCGGTGTGCCCGGTGAGCGATGCGAGCGCGCGGTGGTCCCCGGCGGCGTCCCACAGCCCGATCGCCCCGTCGGCACCGGCGACGGCCAGGCTCCGCCCGTCGGGTGCGAAGGCCACCGCCCTGGACCCCGTCGTACTCGCCGGGAGCCGCGCCCCCGCGCCGTGCCCGGCGGTGTCCCAGAGCTGCGCCGGCCCGTCCGTGGAGGTGGCCGCGAGCATCGACCCGTCGGGACTGAAGGTCACCGCGCGCACCCGCCCGGGCATGGTGAAGGTCGCGATCGTCCGGCGGTCGGCCACCCTCCGCAGGATCACCTTCCCGTCCGAACCGGCCGTCGCCAGCATGCCGTTGCCCGGGCCGAAGGCCACCGCGTTGACCGGCCCCCCGTGCCCGCCCAGCCGGGCGATGAACGGCTGGGACTGGGTGCTCAGCAGCGCCCCGCGGGCTTCGCTCGTGGCCGAGGTCCGGTACGCCTCCGCCGCGAGCAGCATCGAGGCCTCCGGCCGGCCCGAGGCCAGCGCCGCGGACTGCAGGGCCAGTGCCCGCGAACGGGCCACGCGCTCCTGGCCGAGCGCGCCCGCGCGCTGCTGGTACGCGAGCCCGCCCGCGCCCACGGCGAGGACCAGCAGGACCACGAGCGTCGCCAGCGCCCACTGCCGCAGCCGCACCTGACGCCCCGCCTGCCGCTCACGGCCGTGCTGCGCGTCCTGGCTCGCCCGCAGGAAGGCGGACTCCAGCGGGCCGAGCCGGCTCCTGCCGTCGTGTTCGTCGGCCCAGGCCCGGGCGGTCTCCAGCCGGGTCCCGCGGTGCAGCGCGGACGGATCGCGTCCCTCACGCTCCCATTCGGCGGCGGCGTGGGCCAGTTGCTGGTGGACCAGGAGCCCGGCCCGGTCGGCGCTGATCCAGCCGCGCAGCCGCGGCCAGGCGTGCAGCAGGGCCTCGTGGGTGATCTCCACGGTGTCGCTGTCCATGGTGATCAGGCGGGCCCGTACGAAAGTGTCGAGCGCGGCCGCGGCGGGGCCCGCATCGGCCAGCTGTTCCATCAGGGCGGTCCGGCTCATCCGGCGGCGCGTGGCCCCCGTACCGTCGGCGACGTGCACCAGCCGGACCAGGACGCGGCGGAGCGTGTTCTGCTCGGCCGGGTACAGGCGGGTGAACACCTCCTCGGCGGTGCGGGCGATCGCCCCCTGGATGCCGCCGGTGCGCTCGTACCCGTCCACGGTCAAGGTGGCGCCCTCGCGCCGGCGCCAGGTGGCCAGCAGGGCGTGCGAGACGAGGGGGAGCACCCCGGACGGCGCCCGGTCGGGCTGGTCGTCGCGCACTCCGGCGTCGCGCATCAGCAGTGGGAACAGACCCGGCTGGAGGGTGAGGCCGGCGAGCTCCGCCGGGCGGGCGATCGACTCCCGCAGCTCGGCCAGGGACATGGCGGGCAGGACGAACAGCCCCCGGGCGAAGACCGGGGCCAGCTCCGGCAGGTCCAGGCAGCTCCCGGAGAAGTCGGCCCGTACGCCGAGCACCACGACGGCGGGGTCGGGCGGGTCCGCGGCGGGGCCGGCCGGTGCGGGCGCGGTCGCCAGCGCGCACAGCACCCGGACGAACGCACGCCGCTCGTCCTCGTCGGAGCACAGAGTGAACAGCTCCTCGAACTGGTCGACGATCAGCACCGGACGCGGGGGCGGCGGCGTCCGGTCCGGGCCGTCCGCCGGGGTACCGCCCGCGCACCGCCGGACGGCTTCGAGCAGCGCGGACGGCCGGTCCCGCACCTCGCCCGCGGTGACGCCGAGATCGCCCCCCAGCGCCTTCGCGGCGCAGGCCACGAGCTCCTCCAGCGGGTCCGCGGTGGGCGTGAACCGCAGTACGGGCCAGCTGTCGGAGCCCGGCACCGGGAAGCCGCCCCCGCGCAGCGCCGCCACCAGACCGGCGTTCAGCAGGGAGGACTTGCCCGCGCCCGACGGGGCGAGCAGCATCAGCGGCCCCTCCCCGATCCGTTCGAAGACCCGCTCGATCAGCTCGGCCGTAGCCCGATCCCGCCCGAAGAACCAGCGGGCCTCCCGCGCGGTGAAGGCCGGCAGGCCCTGGTAGGGGCACTGGCCGTCCGCCTGCGGACCGGCGTCGCTCCCGCCGCCCCCGCCCCCGACGCCGTCGCGCGGCCCCGGTTCCCGGACCAGCCGCACCAGTTCACCCCCGGCCCGCAGTACCTCGTCGCAGCGGCGTGCGACGTCGACGGTGACGCGCTTCGAGCCGGTCTCGATCTTGCTCAGATAGCCCTTGCTGTAGTGCGTCTGCCGGGCGAGGTCCGCGAGGGACAGGCCACGTTGCACCCGCAGACGTCTCAGCTGTGCGGGAAAGGGCATCGCGGCGTCGTCGGACGCGTGCGGGCGGCCGGTCTCGCGCCGGTGGTCCGGATCCCCCAAGACATCCCCCATGGCAGTGCGCGCCCAGGCAGCGGTACGGGAGCGCCCAGGCTACAGCGGGGGTGGGGCGGACATCCGCCTCTTCGAACCGGTATGACCGGTACACGGGCGTGCGGAGCCACCGCGCGGGCGGCTCCGCACGCCGTCCTGTCGGGGGCGCGGCTACGGGTTGAGCCGGACCGAGTTGATGGGCGTGAGGTCCGCGTACACACCGGTCTTGGCGGCGATGGGGCTGCCGCAGCCCGAGCCTCCGGAGCCCGTGCACAGGTTTGCGGTCGCACCGCCGTACTGGTTGTTGAGCACCCAGTGGTTCCCGAACTGGTTGCTCAGGTTGTGTGCCCCGTAGGCGTAGAAGACGTGCGTCGGCTTGACGGCGGGGTTCTGGTTCTGAGGGTAGATGCAGACCGCCCCGTCCGGGCATCCGGCCCACGCGTCGGCCGGCTTGGCCTCGACCGTACCGCTGAGCGCGATCACGGCGACGACGGAGGTGGCGAGTGCGGCGGCGCCGCGGAACATCTTGCGCATGATTTCCCCTTGTGGTGCTTGCCTCGTGCTGACGGCTTCAGCCTGCCCCCGGCCCGCACCGGGGTCGACGGGTTGCCCGTTGCCCATCCCGGCAGCGTCCGGGAAACCCCCCGTCACCAGGCGGGACGCGCAGCGGCGGGCAACGGCCGGGTGGGGCGGCGTAAGACTTTCGTCACCGGTGCGGGCATGGCGCACGGCGGCCCGGACGCGTTGAATCCACAGGGACCGGCAAAACGAGGAAGAGGGAACGGCAGTGACACGGACAAGGCGCGGACGGCTGTGGGGCGGAGCATCGGTCGCGGCGGCGGTGGTGCTGGCAGTGGCGCTGTACTGGCTGCAGCCGTGGAAGCTGTGGCAGGACGAGACCGTCCGCGAGGCCCTCCCGGCCGCCTCGCCGTCGGTGCCGGGCGCGCCGGCGGCCGCACCGGGCGCCGCGGCCGGCCCGGTGACCGTGGCCCGGGGGACGCTCATCAGCCACGAGCACAGCACCACCGGCGCGGTGGAGCTCATCCGGCTTCCCGACGGGTCCCACACCCTGCGGCTGACGGACCTCGACACCAGCAACGGCCCGGACCTGCGGGTGTGGCTGACCGACGCCCCGGTGAAGGAGGGGGTGGCGGGCTGGCGCGTCTTCGACGACGGCAAGCACACGAGCCTCGGCAAGCTCAAGGGCAACAAGGGGGACCAGAACTACCCCGTGCCCGCCGACGTGAACGTCGCCGAGTTCACCAGCGTCACCATCTGGTGCGACCGCTTCGACGTCTCCTTCGGAGCGGCGTCCCTGACCGCCGTGTGAGGCGCCGCCGGGGTCCGTCCGGGCCCGGCGACACGCCGTGGGCCCGGAGCTGATCGGGCGTCACCCCGTTCGGCCGTCTCCCGGAGTACGACTATCCACTCCTCCGGACGGCAAAATGCGGCCGTTTGCCCACGGGGTGTATCCATCCGCTCGCATGGTGTGGCGAGCGGCCGTAAACGCCCATAACTTCGGCATCGTGACGAACCGACAAATCAAGCCCCTCACGTGCATCGCTGTCGTCATGGCCGCAGGTCTCGGCGTGCTCGCGCCGCCCGCCGCCGCCGAGGCCGGACGCAGAGTGCACCCGGGCGACTCGATCCAGGACGCGGTGAACTACGCCAGGCCGGGCGACATCATCACCGTCATGCCCGGCACCTACTACGAGAACGTGCTGATCACCAAGCGGCTGACCCTGCGCGGGTTCGGTGCCCGGACGGTGATCAAGCCGCCGGTCACCGCCGTCACCCCGGCCACGCCCGTGGCACCGCCGGCCACCGGCGGTTCCGCGGCGCCGGCGGCACCCGGAGCGGCGACCGCACCGGCCGCGACGACGGCGCCGAGCGGCCGCGCGCTCGCCTGCTCGCAGGCCGACTCCGGAATCTGCGTCATGGGGACGGCGGAGCAGCCCGTCGTCGGCGTGGACATCCGGTCGCTGACCGTCTCGGGCTTCAAGCGCAACGGCATCTGGGCCTCCTACACCGACCGGCTGAGCGTCCAGCGGGTGATCTCCGAGAAGAACGGCACCTGGGGCATCGCCCAGGAGCGTTCCACCCGCGGGCTCTTCCGCGACAACACCGCCCGCGACAACGCCGAGTCGGGCCTCTTCATCGCCAACACCGTCGACCGGGAGGGCGGCGCCACCGACACCCTGGGCGCCGTGGTCCGCAGGAACACGCTGACCGGCAACCGGATCGGTGTCACCGTCAGGCGCGTCCGGAACCTCTCCGTCTACGGCAACACCCTCACCGGCAACTGCGGCGGCATCTTCGTCGTCGGCGACGAGGGCGAGCCCGGCGCCGGGGACATGACCATCCGCAACAACCGGATCCACGAGAACAACAAGTTCTGCAAGGGCAACAGCCGCCTCCCCGACATCCAGGGCGCCGGCATCGTCCTCACCGGAGCCGAGGAAACGGTCGTGCGCTCGAACGACATCCGCGGCAACGTCGGAGCCTCCCCGCTGTCCGGCGGAATCCTGCTGTTCAAGAGCTTCGTGGGCGCGACGAACACCGACAACGTCATCCGGGACAACGTGGTGCGGGACAACAAGCCGGCGGACCTGGCCAACCAGGGGACCGGAACGGGCAACCGGTTCGTCAACAACCGGTGCGCATCCTCCGTACCGGCCGGGATGTGCTGACGCGTGACCCCCCTGATCAGCAGAAGCGAGGCCTCATGACCACGGTAAGTCCCACCCCGACCCCGATCCCCTCCCCCCAGCACACCCCCCAGCCGGCCATGCGCCTGCGGGAGCTCGTCTTCGGAGCGGCCTGCGCCGCCGCCGTACGGGCCGCGGCCCGCCTCACGGTGGCCGACGCCCTCGGCGAGTCGCCCGCCACCGCCACCGAACTCGCGGCCGCCGTCGGCTCCGAGCCGCTGCCCCTGCAACGGCTGCTCCGCGCCCTGTCCTGCTACGGGATCTTCGCGGAGACGGAGGACGGGAAGTTCGTCCACACCGAGATGTCGCGGCTGCTGCGCGAGGACGACCCGCACAGCCTGCGCTACATCGCCCTGTGGTGCACGGAGCCCTGGACCTGGCAGGCCTGGCCCCGGCTCGACGACGCCGTCCGGTCCGGCGGCAGCGTCTTCCAGGAGCTCTACGGCAAGGGCTTCTTCGACTACCTGCACCAGGACGCGCACGAGTCGGCCCACGTGTTCAACCGGGCCATGACCACCTCCAGCATGCAGTCGGCGCTGGACGTCGCGGAACTCCTCGACCTCACCGGGATCTCGGTCGTCGCGGACATCGGCGGCGGCCAGGGACACGTGCTGGCGAGCCTGCTGGAGAAGCACCCGGCCGTACGGGGCGTCCTGCTCGACCTGCCGGGCGTCGCGGCGAACGCGGATCCGCGGCTGCGGGAGGACGGTCCGCTCGCGGCACGGGCCGAGATCGTCCCCGGGGACTGCCGGGAGGCCATCCCCGTCGACGCCGACATGTACATCATCAAGAACATCCTGGAGTGGGACGACGACAGCACCCGCAGGACCCTCGCCAACGTCGTCGACGCGGCCCGCCCCGGATCCAGGGTCGTCATCATCGAGAACCTGGTCGACGACACCCCGTCGATGAAGTTCACCACGGCCATGGACCTGCTGCTGCTCCTCAACGTCGGCGGCGCGAAGCACACCAAGGCGAGCCTCTGCGCCCGCATGGAGGACGCCGGACTGGTGATCGGCGAGATCCGGCCGGTCAACGCGTACCTGCACGCGTTCGAGTGCACCGTGCCCGGGTGACCCCGGCCGGCATAGCACCGCACGCCTCGAGACCGGCACCGGGCCGGTCTCGAGGGCGTACGCGGTGTCCCGGGCGTCGTCGTCAGGCCGCCAGGGCGCTGTTGACGAGGTCGAGGAACTCGCGCGGGGACTTGCACCGGTCCGCGTCGGCCGGCAGCGGCTTGCTGTGCCGGTTCTCCAGCTCACCGACGATGCCGAGGAGGCCCAGGGAGTCGAGCCCCCACTCGTCGAAGCCCGAGTCGGGGCGGCTCGCCATGGCCGCGGGGTCGACGGTGATGCCGGCCCCCTTCTTCATCAGGGCGGCCAGTTCTTCCATGGTCAGTCGAGCGGTCATGACGGACAACTCCTCAGGCTTGGACCGGCGAACGCCGGTCGGTGATCAGGCGCATTTCGGAGCGCGCGAGGAAGCGGGAGATCTCCTGGTCGGTGGTGGGTACGCCGTCCTTGGCGCTGTCGAGCAGCCGGGCGAGCACGGCCGCCTTGTGGCCGCCCTCGACGCCGAGGGCCAGTGCGGGGCGCGCGTCGAGCGGGCCGCGCAGGTCGAGGAGGCGCACGACGATGTCGTCGCGCTGGAAGACGGTGCTGCTCTCGACGGGGCTCGTCGGGTCGTCCACGGCCGCCTCGTCCTGCCCGGCGAGCAGCCGGGCGAGCGCCATGCCGCATCCGTCCTTCGCCGGGTAGAAGAGGGCGTGCCGCCCGACGTCCGTGCCCTCGCGTCCGCCGGCCGCCACATGGTGTACCGCAGGGAGCGCCGCCCGGGTGAAGAACACGCGGGCCGATCCGGGGTCGCTGAGATCCCGGTCCTGCTCCAGATACGGGTTGATGGCCTCCTCCAGCGCCCGTACCTCGGGCTGCTGGGACACGTGCCGCAGGGCCGCCAGCAGGTCGCCCTCGACCTCGACCGCCCGCACGACACGGTTGCCGTGCATGAAGAGCGAGGTGCGGCGCAGCCGGGTGCTCTCGTCGACCTGGGCCTGCGGGGACGTGTACCCGGCCAGGAGCTCCGCCACCACCGGCTCGCTGCCGGGCTTCACGGTGAAGGTGAGCGCGTGGCGGACCACGCCGTCACCGCGCCGGGGCGCGACCTGGAGGCTGCCCCGCGCCCGGTCCGCGGCGTCCGGTGAGGCGGCGGAGGGCGGGCCGGTGGGGGAGGGGGAGCCGGGACTCGGCCCCTTGCCGATCTCCCGCAGCACGCTGAAACGCAGCGAGCGGGTGTCCCGTACACAGCCGTGCAGCGGCTGCACCGACGCGACGTGTTCCTCGCTGTTGATCCAGGCCAAGAACCGCGGTGCGCTCTCCCACTCGCTGGTGATGAGCCACTGCGACGGGTTCTCGATCGACTGGCACAACTCGTCACTGATGTGTCCGGGGACGGAGGACACCTGCTGCTGGAGACGTTCGTACACCTCGAGAAACTGATTCTGCGCACCGTCGTACAGATCCAGCAGCAGCACGACCCGAAGTCTCGAGCCGTCGAAGGCGGACTGGGATATCCGTTCCGACAAGGTTGTCATCGTTCACACTCCTTCGAGACCACACGGTCGCCACGGGCGGCGCCACCCGAACCGATCGTTGTCCCGTAATCCCTGCGGCGCGAGAGGAGAGAACCAAGCGGGTGAACGAGCGAGGGAAGCGGCCTCGCACAGGGCATGGAAGAGCCATGAAGGAAAACGTCGACCACCACGTCCCGGTCCTCATCGTGGGCGGCTCGCTGGTGGGTCTGTGCACCTCGCTCTTCCTCGGCCGGCATGGCATCCCCCACATGGTGGTCGAGAAGCACGCGGGTACCTCGATGCACCCACGCGGACGCGGTATCAACGTGCGGACGATGGAACTGTTCCGGGTCGCCCGTGTCGAGGACCGGATCCGTGAGGCCGCCTCGGTCCTGGCGGACAACCACGGCATCATGCAGGGCGGCTCGCTGACCGGTGACGACCAGGAGTGGCTCTTCGAGGAAATCGACCCGGGTGGTGCGCTCGCGCGCTTCAGTCCGGCGACATGGTGCCTGTGCAGCCAGAACGACATCGAGCCGGTCCTGATGTCCGTGACCCCCTCACTCGGAGCCGACCTGCGGTTCTCCACCGAACTCCTCTCCTTCGACCAGGACCCGGGCGGGGTCACCGCGATCGTGAAGAACCGGGAGACCGGGGAGCACAGCACGGTGCGCGCGGACTACCTCGTCGCGGCGGACGGGCCACGCAGCCCCGTGCGGGAGGCGCTCCGGATCGGCCAGAGCGGCTCCGGGGACCTCTTCCACAACGTGAGCATCACCTTCCGGTCCCGGATGCTGCCCCACGTGGTCGGCGACCGGCGTTTCATCGTGTGCTACCTGACCAAGCCCGATGCCGACGGCGCCCTGCTGCCGGTCGACAACGGCGAGCGGTGGGTCTTCCACGCGCCCTGGCACCCGGACCGGGGCGAGACGCTGGAGGACTTCACCGACGAGCGCTGCGTGGAGCACATCCGCCGGGCCGTCGGCGCCCCCGACCTGGACGTCGAGGTCACCGGGAAGGCCCCGTGGCACGCCGCCGAGCGGGTCGCCGAGCGCTACGCGGTCGGCCGGGTCTTCCTGGCCGGCGACTCCGCCCACGAGATGTCCCCCACCGGGGCGTTCGGCTCGAACACCGGCATCCAGGACGCCCACAACATCGCCTGGAAGCTCGCCGCGGTGCTGGACGGTTCGGCCGGTCCGGGGCTGCTGCAGACCTACGAGGCCGAGCGGCTGCCGGTGGCCCGGGCGACGAGCGAGCGCGCCTCGGCGCGGTCGGCGGAGCACAGCCACCCGGGGTACGAACCCGACCTGGAGCCCCCGTCCGCCTCCGGGGCGGCGCCCGAGGGCGGCCCGGACTCCGTGCCCGGCGGCGGCCGGCAGGGCGGGGTTCTCTCCGTGGCCATGGGCTACCGCTACAACCGGGGCGCCGTGCTGGGAGCCGACCCGGACCGGCCGGTCGTGCCCGAGCGGATGCGGCTCTGCGGCGACCCGGGCAGTCGCGCGCCGCACATGTGGCTCTGCGGTCCGGGGGATCCGGAGCCCAAGTCCACCGTGGACCTCTATGAGCGCTCGTTCGTCCTGCTGTGCTCCGAGGACGCGCCGTGGCGTGCCGCGGGGCGGTCCGTCGCCGCGGAGCTGGGCCTGCCCCTGGACGTGTACGCGATCGGCACCGGCCCGGAGGCCGACCTGATCCCGGCGAACGGCGGCGACTGGACGGAGGTGCACGGCACGACCGCGGAGGGCGCGATCCTCGTCCGCCCGGACGGGTTCGTGGCCTGGCGCTCGGCACAGGGAGTGGCGGATCCGGCAGCGGTCCTCCACGAGGTCCTGACCACACTGCTGGACCGGTCCTGAGCCGACCGTCCCGCTCCCGCGGCCACCGAGGGCGCCGTCCGGCGGAGTGATCCGCGGGACGGCGCCCTTCGTCCGGCGGTGACGCCGGACCGGGTCAGCGCGTCGTCTTCGACCCGAGGCCCCCGGGTGTCCGCGGAACCCAGTCGGGGGCCGCCGAGGCCTCCTTCGGGTCCGGCTCCCGCATGGTCACGCGCCAGCCGTCCTCTCCGGTGCTTCCGGTGAGGCGCACCACGAACGACTTGGTCTGGCCCGTGTCGTGGAAGTACACGACGACGAGCTGACGTACGGAGCCCTCGTCGTAGAACTCCGCGGTCGCCTTGCCCTTGGCCCCTTCGTGGAAGGCTCGGATCCAGTTCCGGGCGGTCCGCTCGACGTCCCCCTTCGCGTCATCGGGGTCGGCGGCGAGCGCCTCCACCTCCTCGGCCTTGCCGTCGGCGAGCCGCCAGACCAGCTTCTGGGTGATCCGGAGGGACTCGGAGGTGGGGTACCCGACCACGCCCAGCGGTTCGTGGCCCGCGTAGTCGGTGGAATACCGCAGCTGCTCCTCGTCGGAGGCGCAGGCGGTGAGAGCGCCCCCTGCCAGCACGGACACCAGGACGGCGCGCAGGGCGAAGGTGGCGCGGGGGACCGGTCCAGGCATGCTTCCTCGGTCTTCCGGTGGTCATCGGGTGATCCCGATGCTGAGAGCTGCAACGTACTGCCCTGACCGCGCAGTTCGATCCGGTAAACGGACAAGGGGGACACAACTGACGCTTCAGTGACGCAATTCACTCCTTGGCTGGATTTCGCCCTCCCGTTGGTCTCGACTCGCCGTCCGGATGCCGGACAGGACCACGCGTCGGCGGGCAACGCCGTCTACGCTGACCGGGCAGCTGGTTCGCCCCGTCCGCCAGGCGGGATGCGTCGTAAGAGGGAACCCGGTGGGAATCCGGGACTGCCCCGCAGCGGTGAGCGGGAACGACCGCCGTCATACGCACTGGGCCCGGCCGGGCCTGGGAAGCGACGGCCAGTAGGAGTCTCGTACGGCATCCGTACGACGGGACGTGCCCGCGAGTCCGAAGACCTGCCCGTTGCCCGTGCACGACCGATCGCGCACGGAAATCCCGGTGACCTCGTGGGCGGGTCGGCGACATCTCAGGCGGACGACCGCGGGCACGTGCAGCCGCACGCACCCCTACCCGGTCGGGATCCGCCCGGTTCGTCTTCCCTTCGCGCCTGCGACCCCGCACCGGGTCCACAGGAGAACGCTCGCGAAGGAGAGTTCCGTGACCAGCAGGACCCCCGCCGCCGGACGGCCCACCGCGGCCACCGTGTACGGCTACCCCCGCCAGGGCCAGAACCGCGAACTGAAGAAGGCCGTCGAGGGCTACTGGAAGGGCCGCGTCACCGCCGACGCCCTCCGGGAAACCGCCCGCGAGCTGCGCCGGACCAACTGGCGGCAGCTGGCCGACGCCGGCATCACCGAGGTGCCGACCGGCGACTTCTCGTACTACGACCACGTGCTGGACACCAGCGTGATGGTCGGCGCCGTCCCCGAGCGGCACCGCGCCGCCGTCGCCGCCGACCCGCTCGACGGGTACTTCGCGATGGCGCGCGGAACCCAGGACGTGGCGCCGCTGGAGATGACCAAGTGGTTCGACACCAACTACCACTACCTGGTGCCCGAACTCGGCCCGGACACGGTCTTCACCGCGGACTCCGCCCGGCAGGTCGCCGAGCTGCGGGAAGCGCTCGCGCTGGGCCACACCGCACGCCCGGTCCTGGTCGGTCCCGTCACCTACCTGCTGCTGGCCAAGCCCGCACCCGGCGTCGCGGCCGGCTTCGATCCGCTGGCCCTGCTCGACCGGCTGCTGCCCGTCTACGCCCAGGTCCTGGCCGACCTGCGGGCCGCCGGAGCCGAGTGGGTGCAACTCGACGAGCCCGCCCTGGTGCAGGACCGCACCCCGGCCGAGCTGAAGGCCACCGCCCGCGCGTACCGGGAGCTCGGCGGCCCGACCGACCGGCCCAGGCTGCTCGTCGCCTCCTACTTCGACCGGCTCGGCGAGGCCCTGCCCGTGCTGGCCGGGGCGCCCGTCGAAGGGCTCGCGCTGGACTTCACCGGAGCCGCGGCCGCCAACCTCGACGGCCTCGCCGCGGTCGGCGGCCTGCCCGGCAAGCGCCTCGTCGCCGGTGTCGTGAGCGGCCGCAACATCTGGATCAACGACTACGAGAAGTCCCTCGGCACCCTCGGCACCCTCCTGGGGCTCGCCGACCGGGTGGACGTGGCCGCGTCCTGCTCGCTGCTCCACGTACCGCTGGACGCCACCGCCGAACGGGACATCGACCCGCAGGTGAGGCGCTGGTTCGCCTTCGCCCGCCAGAAGACCGCCGAGGTCGCCACGCTCGCCCGGGGCCTGGCCCGCGGCACGGACGCCATCGCCGCCGAACTCGCCGCCAACCGGGCCGACCTGGCCTCCCGCGCGGGCTCCGCCCTCACCCACGATCCGGCGGTCCGGGCCCGCACCGCCGCCGTCACCGACGCGGACGGGCGGCGCGCCCAGCCGTACGCGCAGCGGGCCGCGGCCCAGCGGGCGCACCTGGGCCTCCCGCTGCTCCCGACGACCACGATCGGATCCTTCCCGCAGACCACGGAACTGCGCACGGCCCGCGCCGACCTGCGGGCCGGGCGCATCGACGCCGCGGGCTACGAGGACCGCATCCGGGCCGAGATCCGGGAGGTCCTCGCCTTCCAGGAGAAGGCCGGCCTCGACGTCCTGGTGCACGGCGAGCCCGAACGCAACGACATGGTGCAGTACTTCGCCGAGCAGCTCACCGGCTACCTGGCCACCCAGCACGGCTGGGTCCAGTCCTACGGCACCCGCTACGTCCGGCCCCCGGTCCTGGCCGGCGACATCTCCCGCCCCGACCCGATGACCGTGCGCTGGACCACGTACGCGCAGTCGCAGACGGCCAAGCCTGTCAAGGGCATGCTGACCGGCCCCGTCACCATGCTCGCCTGGTCCTTCGTACGCGACGACCAGCCCCTCGCCGACACCGCCCGCCAGGTGGCGCTCGCCCTGCGGGACGAGGTGGGCGACCTGGAGGCGGCCGGCACCCCGGTCATCCAGGTCGACGAACCCGCCCTGCGCGAAACGCTCCCGCTGCGGGCCGCCGACCACGCCGCCTACCTCGCCTGGGCCACCGAGTCCTTCCGGCTGACCACCGGCGGGGTCCGTCCGGACACCCAGATCCACACGCACATGTGCTATGCCGAGTTCGGTGACATCGTGGCGGCCATCGAGGACCTCGACGCCGACGTCATCAGCCTGGAGGCCGCCCGTTCCCACATGCAGGTCGCCGGTGAACTCGCGGGCGCCGGCTACCCGCGCGAGGTCGGCCCCGGCGTCTGGGACATCCACTCGCCGCGGATTCCCTCCGTGGCCGAGGCGGCGGCGCTGCTGCGCACGGGGCTGGGGGCCATCCCGGCGGAGCGGCTGTGGGTCAATCCCGACTGCGGCCTGAAGACCCGGGGCTGGCCGGAGACCAGGGCCTCCCTGGAGAACCTGGTCGAGGCGGCCCGGCAGGTACGCGCCGAGGTCTGAGCCGCCGGGCCGCTGCCCGCGGGTCAGGCCGGGAAGGCCACGGCCCGGTCCACGTCCGCGGGCGTACCGTCGTCGCCGACGAGGCCCGCGACATGGTCGGTGATCATGTCGAGGATGTCCGCCGAGATCCTGTCGTCACCGAGAGCGAGATGGTTCAGCGTCAGTCCGTCGGTCATGGCGGCCAGATAGCGGGCCAGGACGCGCACGGGCACGCGGAGTTCGAAGGCCATGTGGTGCCGGAGCCCTTCGATCAGTTCGGTGTAGGTGTCGCAGTACCGCTCGTACTGCCGCCGCGCCAGGTGCTCGAAGTCCGGCCGACGCAGGGCGTACTGGGTGAGTTCGTAGGTGAGCATGTGTTCGCCCGGGTGGGCGGACACATGGTCCCAGTACGCCTGGAAGCCGGCCCGGACGGTCTCCCGCAGGGTGGCCTTCGGCTGGATCGCCCCCCGCACCAGGGTGACGCTGTGGTCGGTGATCGCCGCGATGACCGATTCGAGCAGGGCCTGCTTGGAGTCGAAGCAGTAGTGGAAGACGCTCAGGGACACGCCCGCCTCGGCGGCGATCGACCGGGTCGTCGTCGCGGCGACGCCGTCGCGGGTCATGGCGCGGATGGCGGCCTCGGTCAGCTGCCGGCGCCGCTCTGCCGAGGGCATCCGTGCCATGGGCGTTCCTTTCGGTTCGTGCCGCGGTGCTCGGTGCCTTGTGCGTGGTGCGTGGTGCGTGGTGCCAGGGCGGCCGGGGCCGGCCGGATCGGCGGATCCGGCCGGCCCCGGCCCCTGGACGTGGTGTTCGGCGCGATCAGCTGCTGTAGACGCCGACCTCGTGGAGCGAGTATCCCCACTTCGTGGCGCGTTGGAGCCCCTGGACGCGGACGTAGCGGGCGGTCACCCCGGAGAAGCGGGCCGTGTCCAGACCGCCGTCACTCGCGGTCGTGGACCAGACGGTCTGCCAGTTCGTGTCGTCCGTGGAGACCTCGATGCGGTACGCCTTCCCGTACGCGGCCTCCCAGTCGAGGGTGATGCGCCCCACCCGGTGGGCGGACCCGAGGTCGATGCGCAGCCACTGGTCGTCGTTCCACTCGCTCGCCCAGCGGCTGCCCGAATCCCCGTCCACGGCCCGGCCCGGGGAGAAGTTCACGAAGGGGTTCCACCACTCCGCGCTCGACGCCGAGGCCGGGGAGCCCGTGGCAAGGTTCACCCCGGACTCGTGCTTCTCGGAGTTCCCCCAGGTGGTCAGGTACGACTCGGCGCCCTTGAACAGGTCGTCCACCACGCCCTGGCCGCCGACGAGTCGGATGTCCTCGATCCAGTCGGGGACCAGACCGTAGTGCGAGGCGCCGTCGGTGTTGAGGTCCCACGTGCGCGAACCGGTGGTCTGCCTGTCGATGACGGAGCCGCCGTCGGTGCTGCGGAAGGGGTAGCGCACCGGGTTCGGGGTGTCCGCTCCGCGCGGTCCGGGCCAGCCGCCGACGCCGTTCATGTCGGTGCCGTACCCGTAGCCGACGTTGTACTTGTCGCGCAGCGCGTCCGTCCGCTTCGCCTCGGCGCTGAATCCCTCGGCGCCGCTCATGTACGAGGCGATGAAGCCGCCGAGCTTGTAGACCCGCTCGGTCCAGTCCATGTCCATCCAGCTGTGCGAGGAGATCACGCCGGGGTACGACTCGGACTCCATGATGTCGAAGGACCGGCCCGCGGCCTTCACGCTCATGTGGTCGACTTCGAGCATCATCTTGCGCTTCATCATGCCGCGCACCGCGTACTCGCCGAGTTCCGTGAGTCCGCGCGTGTTGCACTGCGCGTCGGCGGCGTAGGACGGGATCGACACCCCTTCGGGCAGTTTGCTCTGCACCGCGGGTGTGGCCGCCGCCAGCCCGATGGGGTTGTCGTGCTGGGGACCGGTGCACTTCTCCGTCTTCCAGAAGGTCCCGGTCGACAGGAACTGGCCGGCGTTGATGGCCGTGCCCAGGGCGCCCTCGTCGAAGCGGACCCCGCACAGGGCGTTGTCGAACTTGTGGCACAGGAACATGCTGCGCACCCCGAGGCGGTACAGCTCGTCCAGGCCGCGGTCGATGTCCGCCTTGCCGCACTGCGCGACGTCCAGGATCTGCTTGCAGCCGAAGGGCTCGGAGGTCTCCACCCCGAGGACCACGGCCAGCTTGCCCTGCTGGATGACGTCGCGGGCCTGGGCGGAGTCGGTGACGATCCGGAACCAGCCCTTTCCGGGGCCGCCGTACATCTTGTCGATGTAGGCCTGCATGTCGTAGGTCTTCTGGGCTTCGAGCCGGATGGCGGTCATCTCGTCGCAGCCGCGGTCCTTGAAGAAGTAGACCGAGCAGATGACGCCGTTGGTGACCAGGTCGTTCACGAGCACGCGCTGACCGCCGCGCCAGGCCCGCTCGACCCAGGCGTAGTAGTTCTGCTGGTGGGTCAGCGAGTCGTGGGCGGGCCAGTCCTTGAAGGTCGGCCAGCCGTTCGGGTCGTGCTTGCCGTCACCGCCCTTGGTGATCATGTCGAAGATCGCGAGCGTGCCGTCGGGGTAGTGCTCGGGACAGTCCTTCAGCGCGTCGGCCACCCCCGCCTCGGAGAACGGCTTGCCGCAGATGAGACGACCGCCGAAGCCCTCATTGGACATCAGGTGGTCGTGCGCGTCGACGAAGCCCCGGACCCGTCCCTGGGCGTCGGTCCCCTTGAAGGGTTCGCCCGTGACATTGATGTCGGAGTCGGGTGCGGGCCGCGCGACCGGGTTCCACCAGCCGGGGTCGGCGGCGGAAGCGGGTACGGGGCCCAGCGCCATGGCCACCACGGCGAGGAGCAACGACAGGACCGCCAGGGGCCTACGCCTGTGGTGCGTGTGTCGAGGAATGGTCATCACTCACGTCTCAAGGTCAGCCGGATGGCACGGTCGGGGAGCCGGATCCCGATCGGGGGCGTGGCGAGCCGCGGCCACAGGCATGACTTGTCATGAACCCCACAATCGTGGGACGAGAATCGCGACTGCCGTCGGCAGAGTCAATAGTCCGGGACAGCTGACCTGATGATTCATCAGACAGGCACTTCCTTCACAAGGCCCACCCATGCCCACGGGGCGGGGCGGCCCGGCTCGGCGCGCCGTTGCGCAGGCGCGCGCGAGCCGGTGTCCGCCCCGCCCGGGGTGGCGCCGTGGCGTCAGCGCGCGCTGGTCTCCGGCAGGTCCATCTCGGCCGGGGCGATCCCGAAGCCGCGTGCCGTGGCCTTCGGGGCCGGCTTGCCGCAGAACGCCGCTTCGAGGGTTCCGCCGAGGGCCGTGTTCGCCTCCCCCTTGTTCGAGGTGTTCGCCATCGCGGAGAGGGAGCGGCGGCCGTCGCGGGTGGAGAAGGCGTAGGTGTAGTAGCCCTGCACGGTGCCCGTGTGCCCGTAGACCGAGGTGCCGCACGACAGGTCGTAGCGGCGCAGGCCGAGCCCGTAGAAGCGGGTGTTCGTGGCGTCGGTGGGCGTCACCGTCAGCATGGCGTCCAGCATGCGTGCGGGCAGCAGCCGCCCGCCGAGCAGCGCGGACGTGAAGGTGTTCAGGTCGGCGGGAGTGGAGATCACCGCTCCGGCGGACTGGGCCCACGACACCGTCTGCTCGGTGGAGTCGACCAGCGGGGCGCCGGCCTCGTCGGGGTGGAGGTAGCCGCGCGTGTGCAGTCCCTTGATCTGCGCGCTGGGGTGCACGTAGGAGGTGTTGCGCAGCTTCAGCGGCTTGAAGATGCGCCGCTCGTACTCCTTGGCCACGCCGTTGCCGGTGGCCTTCTCGATGAGCATGCCGACGACGACGAAGTTGGTGTTCGAGTACTTGTACGCGACGCCGGGCTCGGTCGTCCGGGGCTCGCGGAGCGAGAGGTCCACCAGCTCCTGGTAGCTGAACACCTTGTTGCGCACGGCCTCGAAGCCCGGCACGGTGTGCTCGAACATGGCGTTCGTGTAGTCCGCCAGCCCGCTGCGGTGGGTCAGCAGATGGCGCACCGTGATCCGGTCGTCGGGCAGCAGCCCGGGCAGGTACCGGTTGACGGGGCTGTCCAGGTCGATCCGGCCCTCGTTCACCAGCTGCAGCAGGACGACGGAGGAGAACGTCTTGCTGACGCTCCCGATCCGGAAGCGGGCCTGCGGGTCCATGGCCGAGCCCGTGGTCCTGTCCCGTACCCCCTCGGTCCGGACGACGACCCCGCCGGGGCCGCTGAAACGGGCCAGGGCGCCCGGCGCGCCGACGGCGGTCGTGTTGCGCAGCGCCTGGGTCAGCGCTTCGAGATCGGGGGCGGGAGCGGGGACGGCGGTGGGCGCGGCGGCCTGGGCGGTGGTCGCCGGAGCCACGGCGGCCATCACCGCCAGCAGGGCCGCACTCAGGGCAACACGACGGTTCATGGGCAGGGGCACGATGCTCCTCCGGTGGGGGGTGGTGCAGGTCGGACAGCACGAGCCTACGCAAGATCATCGGACTGATCGGCCGTCGGAATGAGCGGGAACGCGCCAATTAAGAACAGCAGTTCAGCCAAGCCGGGTGAGCCGCCGCCCCTCCGGCCGGATCGGGTGCCTGGGTGCGGCGCACCCAGGCACCCGAGCACCGGCCCGCTCTAGGCTGAAGCCGTGACCAGCAGCGATCTCGGAGACTTCCTGCGCGCCCGGCGCGCACGCCTGCGGCCGGACGACGTGGGACTCGCCTCCTACGGACGCCGTCGCGTGACAGGGCTGCGCCGCGAGGAGGTCGCGGTCCTGGCCGGCATGAACAGCGACTACTACGCACGGCTGGAACAGGGACGCGAACGCGGCCCCTCCCCGCAGATCCTCGACGCGATCAGCGGCGCCCTGCGTCTGGACGAACAGGCACGGGAGCACCTCTTCCGGCTGGCGGGCACCGCACCGGACGGTGACCGGCCGCAGCCGAGGGAGTCGATCGGCGCGCCCCTGCGCCAGCTGCTGGACGGGTACACGGGCACCCCGGCGTTCGTCCTGAATCCCGCCACGGACGTGCTGGCGGCCAACGCGCTGGCCGACGCGCTGTTCTCCCCGTTCGCGCGGCGGGACAACCTCGCGCGCATGACGTTCCTCGACCCCGCCGCCCGGCCGTTCTTCGTCCGCTGGGACCGCGCGGCCGAGGCGGTGGTGGCCGGCCTGCGCCACGCCGCGGGCCTCGAACCGCACTATCCGCGCCTGAGTGCCCTGATCCGTGAACTCGGCCACAAGAGCGCGGAGTTCACAGAGCTCTGGGCCGCTCACACCGTCCGCGGCAAGACCCACGACACCAAGGAGCTCGACCACCCCGACGTCGGACCGCTCCTGCTCGGCTTCCAGTCCTTCGCCGTTCTCGGGGCACCGGGCCAGCAACTGGTGATCTACCACGCCGAACCGGGAAGCCCGAGCGCCCGGGGCCTCGCCCTGCTCGGCAGCCTGCACGCGACCCGACGGAGGTCATGACCGCCGGGCGAGGGCTGGCGCTGCTCGTCCGGGGCCTGCGGGGCCTGGATCGCGCGCCGACCTGCGACGACGGCGCTGAAATATACTGTCGGGGTGACTGAGAACCCCCTGCCTCCCTGCCCCGAATGCGCGGGCCCGTACGCCTACGAGATGGGAGCGCTCCTCGTCTGCCCCGAGTGCGGGCACGAGTGGCCGCTCGCCTCCGGCGCGTCGGGGGGCGAGTCCGGCGGTGCCTCCGCGGAGCGGGTGGTCAAGGACGCGGTCGGCAACGTGCTGGCCGACGGGGACACCGTGACGGTGGTCAAGGGCCTGAAGGTCAAGGGCAGCCCGTCCGGCATCAAGGCGGGCACGAAGGTCCGCAACATCCGCCTGGTGGACGGCGTCGACGGCCATGACATCGACTGCAAGGTCGAGGGGTTCGGCGCGATGCAGCTGAAGTCCAGCGTGGTCAGGAAGGTCTGACCGGGCCGACCTGGCCGGGCCGGGTCGGGCCGGGGGCCTGCCGGCCGGAGCGCGAAGGCGCCTGTCGGGCGGGGTCCCGATCAGGCGCCTTCGTCGTTCTTCCGCAGGGGTGGGGCCGGTCAGTGCTCGGCGTACGCGCGGTGGGGGGCGGCTGCGGCGGTGGCGATGGACGCCGTGGCGGCGAAGACGACCTCGTCGTTCTGGCGGGCGACGACGCGTACGGGATGACGGTCCGGCGCGGGCACCGCCTCCGGGTCGGGGAGCGTCTCGATCCAGCAGGCCGAGGTCAGCTCCGCGTAGCGGAAGAAGCGGATCTCCATATCGGTCAGGACTCCCCGCCGGGGGTATGCGGAGCGGTACGCGGCCTGGCGCACGGCTTCCAGGAGCAGCATGCCCGGGGCGTGGTCGACGGGGTGGTCGAAGAGGATCGGGTGGTTGACGTCCGCCCGGAGCTGGGCGCGCCGTGTGGAACTGGTGGGGGAGAGGACCACGTCGTGGAAGCGGTCGCGGCCCACCCGGCGGGGCGTCAGGGGTGGCGGAAGCGGGATCGTGCGGGCTGCGACCTCGTCGAGGTCCCCGTTCTGGCCGCGCAGGCGCTGGTAGACGGCTTCCGGCTGGTTGGTGAAGCCGGCCTCGGCGGTGCCGAGGAACCGGCCGTCTCGGGTCGCGGTCACGTGCATGGTGAGGCCCGCGAGTCTGCGGCCGCGGCGGGAGATGCCCGAGCAGCGGATGTGCAGCGAGATGTCGGCGGGAGTCGATCCGACGGCGAGGGTGTCGGCGGCGGTCGAGTAGCTGAACGTGTCCCAGATCTGGCGGTGGCCGAAGGGGACGTCGTACGCGACGTGGCTGAGGAGCGGGATGGCCTGGCGGACCGATTCGGCGAGGAGGAGGGGGTCGTGGTGACCCCCGTCCGGTGTGTAGAAGCTGTGGGCGCGGGGCCATTGGGCGGTGACGACGTACTCGTCCGGCGCGACGGAGCGCCACCCGGTGAGCAGGACCTCGGAGTGTGCGCTCTTGTGTACGTACTCCCTCGGTAAGGCGCTGCTGAGCGCGGCGACGGGTGAGGCGGAGTGATCAGTTGACACAGTCATGGTTGAGCCCCCCTGGACGTCGGACATGAGCTGGTGCTTGTTCGGCGCAGGTCCTAAAATAAAGGATGTTCGTTTTTTTTGTCGAGATTAGTTAGGTGCTCATGTCAGAACGAAAGCAGCAACGCGCCCCGCAACTCAGGGCAGTTCAGACCAAAGCGGCCATCCTGCGTGCCGCGGCCGAGGTCTTCGACGAGTTCGGCTTCAGTGGAGCCAGCATCAGCAAGATCATGAAGCGGGCGGACGTCACGCAGGGCGGGATGTACTTCCACTTCAGCTCGAAGGAGGAGCTCGCCTACGCCGTCATGGTCGGTCAGGGCGACGGCCTGGAGTTCCCCGCGGGGGAGGACGGCCTGCAGCACCTGGTGGACATCACGCTCTACCTCGCCGAGCAGCTCCGGCACAATCCGGTGCTCCGCGCCGGCGTCCGACTGGCCGTGGAGCAGGGCGAGTTCGGCCTGCGTGACGACGTTGCCTACCAGGCCTGGGTGCTGGAGTTCCGCCAGCAGCTGCGCTTCGCCCGGGCCAAGGGCGAACTCCAGCCGGACGTCGACGACCACGAACTGGCCTGGGTGCTGGTCAGCTCCTTCACCGGGGCCCAGCTCTTCTCCCAGGCGTCCACCGGCCGCGCCGACCTGCCCCAGCGGATCGCCTCCCTGTGGCGCTACCTGCTGCCTGCGGTGGCCGCCGACGGCATCCGCGACGGACTGCGCCTGAGCCTGCCGCCCGGCGAGCCGGGGCCGGCCCCGGACCCGGCGCCCGCTCCGGGGCCGGAACCGAAGCCGGAATCGAAGCCGCGGGCGAAGTCGGCTCCGGAGAAGCGGGCTTGAGCACCCGTCGCATCGTCGTCACCGGCGCGACGGGCTTCGTGGGGTCGGCGGTGCTGCGCCGACTGGCAGAGCGGCACCGTGGGGCCGCGGTGTGCGCGGTGTCCCGGACGCGGCCCGTCGGGGCCCTGGCGGGAGCTCGCTGGGTGGAGGCGGACCTGGCCGACGAACCGTCCCTGCGCGGGGTGTGCGACGGTGCGGACGTCCTGCTGTCCCTGGCCTCGTACGTCGGACCGGACGCCGACCGGTGCGCGGCGGTCAACTCCACGGGAACCGCCGCTCTGGTGGCCGAGGCCCGGCGGGCCGGAGTCGCGCGGATCATCCACCTGTCGACCTGCGCGGTCTACGGTCCGGGGCCCCATCGGGGGCAGGACGTGCGCGAGTTGACGCCCGCCCCGGTGTCGGCGGCCAGTGGCAGCCGACTGGCGGGGGAGCGGCCGGTGCTCGACGCGGGCGGACTGGTCCTGCGCGCGGGCCTCGTCCTGGGCCGGGGCGACCGGTGGGCCGTACCGGCCCTCGTCGACGCCTTCCGGCGGGTGCCGGCGGGATGGGGCGGAGGGGCCGGACTCGCCTCCTTCGTCGACGTGGACGATCTGGCACGGCTCGTCGTGGCGCTCGCGTTCGCGGGCGGCTCCGAGGCCGGCGCCAGAGGCGTCCTGCACGCCCACCACCCCGAGCCGGTGCGCAACCGGGACCTGATGGACGTCCTCGCCGAGCATCGTGTGCTGCCTGGGCGGCCCGGTCCGCACTGGTCGTGGCGCAGATGCCTCGACGCCCTGGCGGCCACCGAGGGATGGGTGAGCGAGCGTCAGTTCACGCTGCTGGCCGGTGACCACTGGTACCGCGCCGACGCGGTATGGGAACTCGCCGGGATCGCACCGGGGCCCGGTCCGCTGAGCCGTATCGGCGCGGCGGCCCAGTGGTACCGGGAGAGGGGCGGGCTCGCCCCGGGGTGACGGCGATCTGCCAAAGCCTCAGTGGGATGGGGCGTGGTCGGGCTGTGTCGGGCAGGGCGGCGGGTAGCGTCCGAAGCACAGCCGGTCACCCCCTGAAGGAGTGGAAATGTCCGACCTTTCGAACATCGTCAAGGCGTATGACGTGCGTGGTGTCGTGCCGGACGAGTGGGACGAGTCGCTGGCCGAGTTGTTCGGTGCCGCGTTCGTGGAGGTCGTGGGCGCGTCGGCGATCGTGATCGGTCATGACATGCGCCCCTCCTCGCCGGGCCTGTCGGCGGCGTTCGCCCGCGGCGCGGCCGCGCGCGGGGTGGACGTGACACTGATCGGCCTGTGTTCGACGGACCAGCTGTACTACGCGTCGGGTGCGCTGGACCTGCCGGGTGCGATGTTCACGGCCTCGCACAATCCGGCCAAGTACAACGGCATCAAGCTGTGCCGCGCCGGTGCCGCCCCGGTCGGTCAGGACACGGGTCTGTCGCAGATCCGTGAGCTGGTGGAGAAGTGGTCCGAGGAGGGCGCACCCGCGGTTCCGGCCGGGACGGCGGCGGGCACGGTCACGGAGCAGGACTCCCTCCCCGGGTACGCCGCCCACCTGAAGGGCCTGGTCGACCTGGCGTCGATCCGTCCGCTGAAGGTGGTGGTGGACGCGGGCAACGGGATGGGGGGCCACACGGTCCCGACCGTCTTCGAGGGACTGCCGCTGGACGTCACGCAGATGTACTTCGAGCTGGACGGGACGTTCCCGAACCACGAGGCGAATCCGCTGGACCCGAAGAACATCGTGGACCTGCAGGCCCGGGTCCTGGCGGAGGGCGCGGACCTGGGTATCGCGTTCGACGGGGACGCGGACCGCTGTTTCATCGTGGACGAGCGGGGTGTCGGGGTCTCGCCGTCGGCGATCACGGCACTGGTCGCGGCGCGCGAGCTGGCCCGCAACGGAGGGTCGGGCACGGTGATCCACAACCTGATCACCTCGTGGTCGGTGCCGGAGGTGGTGCGGGAGAGCGGCGGCACCCCGGTCCGCACCCGCGTCGGCCACTCGTTCATCAAGGAGGAGATGGCCAGGACGGGTGCGATCTTCGGCGGCGAGCACTCGGCGCACTACTACTTCAGGGACTTCTGGAACGCGGACACCGGCATGCTGGCGGCGCTGCACGTGCTGGCGGCGCTGGGCGGCCAGGACGGTCCGCTGTCGGAGCTGGTGGCCTCCTACGACCGGTACGCGGGCTCGGGGGAGATCAACTCCACGGTCGACGACCAGGCGGGGCGCCTGGCGGCGGTGAAGGCCGCCTACGGTGACGCGGAGGGTGTCACGATCGACGAGCTGGACGGTCTGACCGCCACGGCCGGCGACTGGTGGTTCAACGTCCGCGCCTCCAACACCGAGCCGCTGCTGCGCCTGAACGTGGAGGCCCGGGACGAGGCGACGCTGGCGAAGGTCCGCGACGAGGTCCTCGCCCTCATCCGCGGCTGACCCCACCGGGCCCGTCCCGCACCCGGTATCCGGGCTCCGCCCGTCATCCAGCCCCGCCGGCGTTCGAGCAGGGGACACCTCCGGTCCGGCGGTGGCCGGGGGAGGGTCCGGGCGGAGCCCGCTGCCCGGCGCGGCCTGGTTCCCCCGGGCCACGCCTGCTCAGGCGGACCGCCGCCCGCCCTGCCCGGGTTCCCGCACCGCATACGCGTACGCGTAGGCCGCCGACATCAGCGTCATGTGGTGGTGCCAGCCCGGGAAGGACCGGCCCTCGAAATCGAGGAGCCCGAACTCGTCGGCCAGCGAGCCGAGTACCGCCGTGGACCGGGCCGCCCCCCGCACCAGGTGCAGCAGGTCGTCCATCCGGTGGCGGTTCATGTTGGTGAGCCAGACGGGCCCGCCGCCCCGCCGGTCCGGCCGCCGCTCGCCGAACAGCCGGTAGATCTGCTGAGCCCCCCGCCCCGCCGCATCCCCGTCCGGCACCCGGACCAGCGCCGAGTGGATGCGCTGCCGCCGCGCACGCGCGTCGGGCCCGGTGAGCGGCGTGGCGTACGGGTGGCTGGTGTTGCCCAGCCGGGCGAAGTCGCCCGCGGTGGTCTCCCCGCGCCCGGGCGCCCGCGCGGGATCGGGGCCGTGGGCCAGGGCGGCGGCGCGGACCGGGAGAGCGGGCGGTACGGACACGAGGAAGTCGTGCCCGCGGCGGCCGAGCACGCCGATCAGGGCGGCGGCGCCGGCGAGGCGGCTGAGGTCGGCGACCACGGGAGGACGCGCCGACGAGGTGCGGGCGGCGATCGAGTCGACGAGCTCCAGTACGAGGGCCTCCGGCGCCTGGTGCACGACCTCGGGGGAGACGCGTGCCCGGCGGCGCAGGACGGGATCCGCCGCCCAGGCCTCGGGCAGTGCCAGCCGCCAGTCGACGGGCACGCTCATGCCGTCCAGGGACAGGAAGAGGCAGAAGCCCAACTGGCAGTTGACGATGCGTCCGGCGACCGGGTCGAAGCGGCGGTGCACGCCGACCGAGTGCTCACCGCGTTTGGGGAAGCAGACCTGCCCGATCGTCCAGGCCCGCACGGGGTGTCGTTCCTCCACCCACCGGAGCAGTTCGGTACGGGCCGGATTCCAGTCCCAGGGGCTCGCGTTGATGAACTGCTGCAGGGACTGGGAGGCCGTGGGCGAGTCGGTGACGGACGCCGCGAGCCTGCGTACGGATTTTTTGCCCGGGGTCGTGAGCAGCCCCTGCAGGTAGACCCGGGCCCAGCGCCGCTGGTCGGCTCTCGGTAAGTGACCGAAGAGGCGCTCGGTGAAGTCGGCCAGGGCGGTGTCGCCGGCAGCCAGGGCTCTGGTCCTCGTCCGTGTCGTCATCTGTCTCCCCCTCCACTGCGGACGTCGGCATGCGCCGTCGGTAGCAGTCATAGAATACAGAACGTTCGTTTTTTTTCTAGCGAACCCATGGCGCTCCGGCCACGACTTCGGCACGTTGGGGTCCGGAGGACAGCGGCTCCCGCGCCGGAGCCGTGCCGCAGCCCTTCCGGGCCGCCCCCCCCGGCGAGGTGGGGCATGGGTGCTTCTTCGTCAAGTCGGCGTTGTCCGCGGCCGGTGCCGGGGTGACGCTGGAGGCAGCCATCTCCGTGCGGGGCGCGATGGCTCGTGAGGAACGACCTGGATGGCAGTGATAGTGCAGTGGTGAAGCAAGAGCGCGGCGTACGCACCCGTAATCATCTGATCTCGGTGGCCGCCGCTGAATTCGACCGCAACGGGTACGACGGGACCTCGCTTTCCCGGCTGAGCCGCTCCGCCGGTATTTCGATCGGGGCTCTCACTTTTCACTTCTCGGCGAAAGGGGAGTTGGCCTCGGCCGTCGAGGATTCGGGGCGGGCCGCCACCCGGAGAGTGGTCGAAGGGGTGACGGCCCGTGGCGGCCCGGCGCTGGACACGGTTTCCGCGCTGGTGCTGGCCCTCGGCCGGCTGATCGAGACGGACGCGGCCGTGCGCGCCGCGGCGCGCCTCACCCAGGAACGGGTGGGCGCCGGACCCGACTGGTGCGGCTGCTGGCTTCCAGACGTCAAGGAGCTGCTGGAACAGGCCGCGGAGCAGGGTCAGCTGGACCCGGAGGTGGACCCGAGCCCGGTCACCCTGCTGACGGCGCATCTGGTGGGTGGCGTCGTCACCCGGGTGCGCCGGGGCCGGGGCGAGCACCCCGGCGCGGTGACCGGCGAGCTCAGAGAGCTGTGGCGGCTCGTCCGGCGGGGCATCGCTGCCGTTCCGGCGGCCCCGGAAATGCCCAAGTAGGAAGAAAGGCGAGGTAATTCGAACCGACGGGAGGCAGATCGCCCTAGCGTCGGTGGCATGAATTCCACACCTCACCGGATAACCAAAGCAGTGATCCCCGCCGCCGGACTCGGGACGCGATTCCTCCCGCTGACCAAGGCCACCCCGAAGGAAATGCTTCCGGTGGTCGACAAGCCGGCCATCCAGTACGTGGTGGAGGAGGCCGTCGCGGCGGGGATGTCCGACATCCTCATGGTCACCGGACGCAACAAGCGGCCGCTGGAAGACCACTTCGACCGCAACCACGAGCTGGAGGAGGCCCTCCAGCGCCGCGGTGATCAGGACAAACTCAGGAGCGTCTGCGCCTCGACCGAACTCGCCGACATCCACTACGTGCGCCAGCGGGACCCCAAGGGTCTCGGGCACGCCGTCCTGTGCGCCGCGCCCCACGTCGGCCGCGAGCCCTTCGCCGTCCTCCTGGCCGACGACCTGATCGACCCCCGCGACCCCCTGCTCGCCCGCATGGCCGAGGTGCGGGAGCGGCTCGGAGGCAGTGTCGTGGCCCTCATGGAGGTGCATCCGCAGGCGATCCACCAGTACGGATGCGCCGCGGTGGAGCGTTCGGCGGGCGGCGGCGACGGCGTGCGCGTCACCGAGCTGGTGGAGAAGCCGGAGCCCGGTACGGCCCCCAGCAACCTGGCCGTCATCGGCCGCTACCTGCTCGACCCCGAGATCTTCGAGGTCCTGCGGAACACCACCCCGGGGCGCGGCGGCGAGATCCAGCTGACCGATGCCCTGCGCACGCTGGTCCACGCCGGACGCCCCGTGCACGGCGTCGTCTTCTCCGGCCGGCGCTACGACACCGGGGACCGCGCCGAGTACCTGCGCGCGACGGTCCGGCTCGCCTGTGAGCGTGCCGACCTCGGCCCCGAATTCGTCTCCTGGCTCAGGGAGTTCGTCCGATCCGAGGAGCTCGCGGGGGTCTGAGCGGCCGCCCGGTGGGCGACCGGGGAAGTTCCGCGGTCGCCCACCCGACCAGGCACTCCTTCGCCAACTTGCCCAGATCTCAGCGGGGTTCGGCCTCGCGATTGGTTACCGAACGGTAATTACGTAATTTCTTCTCGGGCGCCGCTCCACCGATCGGAGCGGCGTCCGAAGCACCGAGTGCGGAGAAGGAGGTGAACTACATGGACGAGCCGAACCCGCGGCCCGCGACGCCAACCCCCGCCGTCGCGGCCGAGGTTCCGGTCGGCGCACTGCTCGACGCGGATTCCCCCCGCACCGTCCGGGTGGACGAGAGCCATGCACAGGCCCTCGCCCAGTCCGTCCGGACGCTGCCGCCGCTGCTCGTGCACCGGCCCACCATGCGGATCATCGACGGCACGCACCGGCTGCGGGCGGCCCTGCTGCGCGGGCAGGACACGGTGGCGGTGACGTACTTCGACGGCAGCGCCGAGGACGCGTTCGTGCTCTCGGTCGAGGCCAACATCAGTCACGGGCTCCCGCTGACCCATGCCGAACGGACCGCCGCGGCGCTGCGGATCCTGCGGTCCCACCCCGACTGGTCCGACCGCGGCATCGCGCGGCGCACCGGGCTGGCGGGCAAGACCGTCGGGGCACTACGGCGCCGCGAGGCTCCCGGGCCCGCCCCACCGGGCCGCGTCGGCCAGGACGGCCGCGTCCGGCCCGCCGATCCGGTCCGCGGCCGGGAGGCCGCGGCCCGGCTGCTGGCCGGCCGTCCCACCGCGTCGCTGCGGCAGATCGCGCGGGAGGCGGGCATCGCGCCGTCGACCGTGCGGGACGTACGGCGCCGGATCGGAGCCGGTGCGGACCCCGTACCGGCCGCCCAGCGCCGCTCCGCGGGCACCCAGGCCCCCGCACCGCCCCCGGTCCCCGCCCGGGTCCGGGGGCAGCCACTGCCCGCACTGGTCACCAGCCTGTGCAAGGACCCCCTGCTCAGGCTGAGCGATGCGGGCAGGCTGCTGCTCCGCATGCTCGACCTCCAGGTGAGCGGACTGCGCCAGTGGGAGCGGATCGTCGCCGCAATACCCCCGTACCGCGTGGAGACGGCGGCCGCCGCGGCCGCCCAGTGCGCACGGGACTGGCAGGAACTCTCCGAAGAACTCCGGCGCCGCGCCTCGGCGCCGCCCCCTGCCTGAGCCGGCTTCCCCGGCGAGTACCGGCCTTCGAGCCGAAGGCCTCAGTTGTGATCGAAAGGATGTATGGCGATGTCGGTTGTCGAGGGAGCGCGTGTTGACGCGGGTGCAGGGGAAGGGGGAGGAGCCGAAGGCCCCGTTCGGCTGGACGGGCGCCTCAGGTTGGTTCTCGTGGTGCTGCTGGTGGCGCAGTTCATGCTGGCGGTCGATTTTTCGATTCTGAACGTGGCGTTGCCGGTGATCGGTGACGGGCTCGGTTTCTCCTTGTCGAACCTGCAGTGGATCGCGACGTCGTTCGCGCTGTGTGCGGCCGGTTTCACCCTGCTGTTCGGGCGGGTGGCGGATCTGTTCGGTCGGCGCCGGCTGTTCCTGGTGGGGCTTGCGGTGCTGGGTCTGTCCTCGCTGGCGGGTGGTCTGGCGACCTCGCCGGAGATGCTGATCGCGGCGCGGGTGTTCCAGGGTCTGGCGACGGCGGCGGTCACGCCAGCCGGTCTGTCGCTGCTGACGACGTCGTTCCCGGAGGGGCCGCTGCGGCAGAAGGCGCTGGGTCTCAACGGTGCTCTGATGTCGGCGGGGTTCACCACGGGCGCCATCCTCGGTGGCGTTCTGACGGACCTGCTGTCGTGGCGGTGGGCGTTCTTCATCAACGTGCCGGTGGCGCTGGCGGTGTTGTTCATCGCTCCGACGGTGATCAAGGAGTCGCGTCCGTCGGTGCGTCCGAAGCTGGACGTGCCCGGAGCCACGGCGGTGACGCTGGGTCTGCTGGCGCTGATCTACGGGTTGACGCAGGCGGGTGAGCACGGTTGGGGTTCGGGATCGGCGCTGGGCTGGCTGGTCGCCGGTGTGGTGCTGCTGATCGCCTTCTACGCGATCGAGGCGAAGTCGTCGGCTCCGCTGGTGCCGGTGTCGGTGTTGAAGAAGAAGACGGTGGCGTGGGGCAACATCGCGGGTCTGATCGCGTTCCTCACCGAGACCAGCCTGGTCTTCCTGATGACGCTCTACCTGCAGGAGGTGCTGGACTTCTCGCCGCTGACGGCTGGTCTGTCGTTCGGTGTGCTGGGTGTCGGCACGGTGATCGGTGGCTCGATCGCACCGCGGGTGATCGGTGCGGTGGGCACACGGTCGACGCTGATCATCGGTGGTGTGCTGCAGGCGGTCGCGACGCTGAGTCTGGTCGCGCTGGGTGAGACGTCGGCGTCCATGTGGCTGCTGCTCGTCGCGACGTTCGCCGGTGGTGTCGGCAACATGCTGGTGATCGTCGGGTTCATGGTGACGGCGACGACGGGTCTGCCGGACCACGAGCAGGGCATGGCCACCGGTCTGGCGACCATGACCCAGCAGATCGGCATCACGATGGGCACACCGATCATGTCCGCGGTCGCCGCCGCCAACACCGACATCCACGCGGGCATCACCACGGCGGTCATCGTGAACACCGCCATCGTGGTGGCCGGCATCCTCACCACCGTCCTCTTCCTCCGCGCCAAGCAGCCCAGCTGACGAAGTGCCCGCCTCCACTAAGGCAACTCCGCCTTGTGACAGCCCTGCCCCGGCCGCGAACGTTGGCCCCGGGCCCGGCGCGAGCGCCGGCTACCGATGGAAAGGAACCCCGATGGCCACACCCACCGTCGTCAGCTGGGAGCAGGTGTCCGTGCCCACCCCGTCCGGGCCCCTGTCCGCCCGGGTGTACCGGCCCGGTACCGCTTCACCGCAGGGCTGGCTGGTGTGGGCCCATGGGGGCAGCTGGCGCGCCGGATCCGCCCAGGACTGGCACGGAGCCACCGCCGAACTCGCCCGCCACTCCGGCTTCGGCGTGGTGAGCGTGGACTACCGGCTGGCCCCGGACGTACGCCACCCGGCCATGGTCGAGGACATCCTGTCCGCCCTGACCTGGGCCGGGGAACAGCCGGGCGGGCCCGCCGGCGCCCGGTCCACCGCCGCCTCCTCCGCCTCCTCGACCGCCGCCACCTGCGCCCCGCCCGTCCTGGCCGTGGGAGGCGACAGCGCCGGCGGCACCCTGGCCGCGTCGGCCGCCCTCGTCTGCCGCGACCGCGGGGTGCCGCTGGCCGCGCAGGTACTGGCGTACCCGCCGCTGGACCCCCGCTGCGCGGCGGCCTCGTACCACCGCTTCCCGGACATGTTCCCCACCGCCGCCTACCTGACGGCGGCCTGGGAGGACTACCGGCACCCGGGCCGGCCCGTCGCCGCGGACGGCACCCGGATCCACAGCACCCCCTTCGAGGCCACCGACCTGCGTGGACTCGCACCGGCCGTGATGGCCACCGGCGACCTCGACCCCGTCGGCGACGACGTGCACCACTACGGGCGCCTGCTGCGGGCGGCCGGGGTGCACGTCGCCCTGCGGGAGTTCCGGCAGACGGGCCACGGGGCGTTCCTGCAGCCGGGCCGCGGCCCGGGCGGGCACCCGGAGGCGTCGATGCGCGGCTGGCTCGGACTGGCCTTGCGCCGGATCACCGTACGGAACGACCCCGCAACCCTCCCCTCCCCCTCTTCCTGGAGCTGACATGACCGTCTCCGACGTCCCCAACCTCGACGCCCTGCTGCGCCACTTCGCCGATCTGCGCGACGGCATCCACGGCGGCTCCGTCTCCCGTCCCGACAAGGAGGAGCACTTCCGTACCGCCGCGCGCCTGCTGGACCCGTACGCCCGCCAGGCGCTCGGCGAACTCAACGACGAACTGCTCCTCGGACAGGGCGTGATCGACGCGAGCGGAGTCCAACGAGCCGACGACCGCAGCCTCTTCCACGCCTGGACCCTGTGGTGGGACGAGCAGTCGGCCGCCGACATCCCGCCCGTGACGCTGTACGCGCACTACGGAGCCTCCTTCCACCACCCGCACCTGCGCGGCGCGACGGTCTCCGAATGGCCGCTGAACGTCTTCGACGACGCACAGGCAGCCGCCGAACTGCCCACCCTGCGTGCGATCGCCGCCGCGGACCTCCACAACCTGGTCTTCGAAAGGGACTTCAGGATCGTCCCCGCGACCATGGCGGGCGCCACCGGCCTCCCCGTCCACCAGCACTGAAAGGCGGCCCGTCATGACAGAACTGCGACTGTCCGTGCTCGACCAGACCCCGGTGGGCGAGGACCACACCCCGGACCAGGCACTGCGCGCCTCCGTGGATCTCGCCCGAGCCGCCGAGGCCCTCGGCTACACCCGCTACTGGGTCGCCGAACACCACGACTCGCCCGGCTTCGCGAGCAGCGCGCCGGAGATCCTCGCGGCCACCCTGCTCGCCCACACCTCGCGGATGCGGATCGGGACCGGCGGGGTGCTGCTGCCCCGCTACGACCCGGCGAAGGTGGCCGAGGTGTTCGGCGTACTGGCCTCCCTCCACCCCGGACGGGTCGACCTCGGCATCGGCCGTGCCGGGGGTCCCGCCCGCGACTTCCCGCAGCGGCTGGCCGGGCTGCGCGCACTGCTGACCGGGGGCGGAGTCGTCCCGCACGCTCCGGTCCCGCCGCAGATGTGGCTCCTGGGCGCGGGACGCGAGTCGGCGCGGCTGGCCGGGCTGCTGGGTACCGAGTTCGCGTTCGGGCACTTCTTCTCCCCGGTGGGCGGCCAGGAGGCCTTCGAGGACTACCGCGACCGGTTCCGCACCGCCACGGGCGACCGGCCGGGCGGCGCCCTCGCGGTACGCGTGGTGACGGCGGACAGCGCCGGGCGCGCCGAGGAACTGGCCCAGAGCCTGCTGCTGTGGCGTGCCCGCAAGGACCTCGGCGAGGACGGCCCGCTCCCGGCGTACGAGACCGCGCGCCGTCACCGCTGGACGGGCGCGGAACTGGAACGGGCCAAGGTGCACCGCACGGCCCTGGTCTCCGGGGCACCGGAGCAGGTCGCCGCTGCGCTGACGGCCCTCGCCGGGAGCCACGGTGTGGACGAGCTGATCGTCAACACCCTGACCTGCGACCCGGCGGACCGCCGGCGCTCGTACGAACTGCTCTCCGAGGCCTTCGCACTCCAGGCCCCCGGTCCGCGGCCCGCGGCCCCGGTGGCAGCCTCCGCCCCGGGCCTGCGGGTTCAGGAGCGGTCGAGGCCCCAGGTCTGGAGCGTGTAGGGCCGCCCCTTCTCCTCGCCCGTGATCAGCGGTACGTCGAGGAGGCGGAACCCGGCCCGGGTGGCCACACCGACGCTGGAGGCGTTCTCGGCCTCCAGCTCCAGGATCACCCGGTCCACCCCCAGCTGCTCGAAGGCGTACGCGGCCATCACCCGCACCGCCCGGGCAGCCAGACCCTGGCCCCGGTGCGCCGGACCGAGGGCGTATCCGAGCTCCGTGCCCTCGGGCGCGCGCTTGAGCATCACCTCGCCGAGCGGGGCGCCCCCGTCGACGGTGATGGCCAGCAGGACGGCCGTACCCTCCTTGCGCAGCCGCTGCGCCCGCTCCAGACGGTTGCGGGCGGCCTCCGCGTCGAAGGGGGAGACGATCGGCGTCCAGTAGGCGATGTCGGGGTGGTCGAAGAGCTCGGGCATCGCCGCCAGGTCCGCCGCTGTCCAGTCGCGCAGGACCAGGCCCTCGCCCGTCAGCTCCATACGGTCGGGAAAGGACGGCGTCGTGCTGCTCATGCGGGAGGACCTCCGGGTTCGGTGCGGGACGAGCCAAGATATCCGGCGACCGGCCACCGGTTCACCGGGATATCCGCCCGACGGCGCCCCGGGCCGGGGCACCGTCGGGTCCGGAGGAGGCCGCCCTCAGACCGCGTACCGGTCCGGGGCGAAGAGGGAGGGGTTCGCCGCGATCCAGTCCGAGGTGCGGCGCAGGCCCTCCTCCAGCCCGACCCGGGGCCGCCAGCCGGCCCAGTCGCGGGCCCGGGAGTTGTCCGACAGCAGACGCTGGACCTCGCTGCCCGAGGGCCGCAGCCGGGTCGGGTCCACCACCACCTCCGCGTCCCGGCCGGAAGCCGCGATCAGGGCCTCGGCCAGGGCGCCGACCGAGATCTCCTCGCCGGTGCCGAGGTTGACCACCTCACCCAGCGCCCGGTCGCACTCCGCCACCGCCAGGAAACCCTCCGCGGTGTCCGTCACGTACGTGAAGTCCCGGGTCGGCGTGAGCGAGCCCAGGCGGATCTCCCGGGACCCCGCGTGCAGTTGCGCCAGGATCGTCGGGATGACCGCGCGCGCCGACTGGCGCGGCCCGTACGTGTTGAACGGGCGCACCACCGTCACCGGGAGCTCGAAGGCGTGGTGGAAGGAGAGCGCCATCATGTCCGCGCCGATCTTCGACGCCGAGTACGGGGACTGCGGCTGCAGCGGGTGGCTCTCGGAGATCGGGGCGGTCAGCGCCGTCCCGTAGACCTCACTGGTCGAGGTGTGCACGAGGCGCCGGACGTCGTGTCGCCGGCAGGCCTCCGCCACGTTCTGCGTGCCCGTCACGTTCGTCTGCACGTACGCGCCCGGCGAGGCGTAGCTGTACGGGATCCCGATCAGCGCCGCCAGGTGGAAGACGGTGTCGCAGCCGGCCACCGCGTCGCTGACCCGGCCCGCGTCACGGACGTCCCCCGCCCACATCTCCACCGGACCGTCCGGGTCGGCGAGGTAGCGCGCCAGGTGGCCCTTCTCCGCGTACGGCTTGTAGTGGACGAGGGCGCGCACCCGCGCACCCCGCGACACCAGCAGGTCCACCAGCGTCGAGCCGATGAAGCCCTCCGCGCCGGTGACGAGGACGGTGCGGTCGGTCCAGCTGTTCATATGCGCTCCAGGTGAGGGGTGGGTACGAGGCCGGCGACGCGGAGGACTTCCGCGGCCAGCAGTTCGGCGGCCCGTGCGTGCGGGCCCGGGTCGGCGGCGCCGGCCATCGCCGACAGCCGCGCCGGGTCGGCCAGCAGCGGTCCGATGAGGCCGGCGAGGCGTTCCGCGGTGGTCTCGGCGTCGGGCAGGAGCAGTCCCGCGCCCGCGTCCGACAGCACCCGCGCGTTGTGGGTCTGGTGGTCGCCGGGCGCGTACGGGTAGGGCACCAGGACCGACGGGACCCCGGTCGCCGCGAGCTCGGCGACGGTCGCGGAGCCCGCACGGCACACCACCAGGTCGGCGGCCGCGTACACGAGGTCCATCCGGTCCAGGTACGGCACGGCCCGGGCGATCCGCTCCCCGCCGGACGACGCCAGCTCGGCCACCGCGTCCGGCAGCGCGTCCGGACCGGTCTTGACCAGCAGCTGCACGTCGTCCCGGTACTGCCAGAGGTCGGCGAGACCGGCCGCCGCCCGCGTGAGGCGCACCGCGCCCAGGCTGCCGCCGTTGAAGACGACCAGCCGGCGCCCCGCCGGGACCCCGAGCGCCCGCCGGGCCCCGGCGCGCAGCCTCGTCCGGTCCGGCCCGGGCAGCTCGGCGAGACCGGCCAGGGCGGCGGAGATCGGCATCCCGGTGGTCAGCGCCCGGTCGCCGCCCGCGAGGTGGCCCCGGCTGCGGTCGAAGGCCACCGCGACGTGCTGCGTGAGCCGGGCCGCGAACTGGTTGGCGCGGCCGGGCACCGCGTTCGACTCGTGGATCACGGCCGGCAGCCCCGCCAGCCGGGCACCCAGCACGGCGGGCGCGCTCGGGTATCCGCCCATGCCCACGACGACGTGGGCACCCTGCGCCCGGATCACCGAACGCGCCTGGTGCGCCGAGCGCAGCAGCGCCGCGGGGAGCAGGTACCGCTTCGCGCCCAGCGCGGGATCGAAGGGGATCATGTCGACGGTGTGCAGGCGGTAGCCGGCACGGGGGATCAGTTCGGTCTCCAGGCCGCGCTCGGTCCCGACGAACGAGACCACGGCTCCGGGCACGGCGGCGCGCAGCGCCTCCGCGAGGGCGAGACCGGGATAGATGTGCCCGCCGGTGCCGCCCGCACCGATCACGACGGAGAGCGCCCCGGATGTGTGGGGTGTGGTGGTGGTCATGTGCGCACACTCCCGGTGCGCCGTAAGAAGGTTCTAAGAGGATCTCTCAGAAGCCTTTGGCAGGCTGTGCCCCATGAGCTCCACGGACAGCACAGGCAGCACACGCGGTACGGGCGGGCAGCGGATCCTCGTCGTCGACGACGAGCCCGAGGTGCGGGCCGCCGTCGAGGACGGGCTCGCCGTCGAGGGGTACGAGGTACGGGGCGTCCCGGACGGGCTCGCCGCCCTCTCCCAGGTCGCGGCCTGGGAACCCGATGCGGTGGTCCTCGACGTGATGATGCCCGTACTCGACGGACTCGCCGTCTGCCGGCAGCTGCGCGCGCTGGGCGACCGTACCCCCGTCCTCGTCCTGACCGCGCTCGACTCCGTCAGCGAGCGCGTCGACGGGCTGGAGGCGGGCGCCGACGACTACCTCGTCAAACCCTTCGCCCTGGACGAGCTGGTCGCCCGGGTCCGCGCGCTCCTGCGGCGGGCCGCGCCCGGCCCCGCCGGTGCCACCGCACCGCTCGGCTTCGCCGACCTCGTCCTCGACCCCGCGACCCGGACCGGGCGCCGGGGGAGCCGTCCGCTGGAGTTCAGCCGTACCGAGGCGGCCCTGCTCGAACTGCTCCTGCGCCACCCCGGCCAGGTACTCCCGCGCGAGCTGATCCTGGAGCTGGTGTGGGGGCGGGACTTCGGGCCGGACTCCAACTCCCTCGCCGTCTACGTCGGCTACCTGCGCCGGAAACTGGAGGCCGCGGGCGAACCCCGGCTGGTGCACACCGTCCACGGGGTCGGCTACCGGCTGGACGCGGCGTGAGCGGCGGCCGTCGGCGGCTCGGCCGGGTCTGGCGCAGGCGCGGCCCCCTGCGCACCCGGCTGGCGCTGTCGGTCACCGCCGCCGTGGCGCTGGTGGCCGTCGGGGTGTGCGCGACGGCGTTCCTGGTGGTCCGGTCCGCGCTCTACGAGCAGCTCGACCTCAGCCTCACCCAGTCCGCGCGGCTCGCCGCCCAGCGCAATCCGGGGGCCGCGCCGGGCACCCTGGCCGGGGAATGCCGGTTCCTGGCTGCCCCCGCCTGCGCGGAGGTGGTGGCCGCCGACCCGGCCAAGGACCCCGGAACCCCGGGGCTGCTGCCGGTGGCCCCGGCGGCGCGGGAGGTCGCGGCGGGCCGCAAGGCCCCCTACTACACGAACATCGCGGTGGCGGGGTATCCCGCCCGGATGCTCACCACCGACTACGCCAAGGGGCGCGCCCTCCAGGTGGCCCTGCGGGCCGACACCGTCGAGGACGGCATCGAGGAGGCGGCCCGGTGGCTGGTGCTGACGGCGGTGGTCGGCGTGCTGCTGGCCGCCCTGCTGGGGTCCTGGGTCTCGCGGACCGGCCTGGCGCCGGTCGCCCGGCTCACCGCGACGGCCGAGCGGATCGCCGCCACCCGCGACGCCCGGCACCGGATCGAACTGCCCCCACCGGGGCGGGAGGACGAGATCACCCGGCTGGCCACGAGCTTCAACACCATGCTGGGGGAGCTCGAACAGTCGGTCGCGGCGCAGCGCCAGCTCGTCGCGGACGCCTCCCACGAACTGCGCACCCCGCTGACGGCGCTGCGGACCAACGCCGAGCTGCTGGCCCGGGCCGACCGGCTCACCCCGGAACAGCGCGAGCGTGCCTCGGCCGCGCTGGGACGGCAGTTGCGGGAGGTGACGGGACTCGTCAACGACCTGATCGAACTGGCCCGGGACGAGGAGCCGCAGCCGCTCGTGGAACAGGTCCGGCTGGACGCACTGGTGGAGCACTGCGCGCAGGCGGCGCGGACGCACTGGCCGGCCGTGCCCGTCCACGTACGGGTGCCGGCCGAGCCCGTCGTGGTGCCGGGGGTACCTGCCCGGCTCAGCCGGCTTCTGGGGAACCTGCTCGACAACGCGGCCAAGTTCAGCCGGGACGGGCTGCCCGTCGAGGTGGAGCTGGTGGCGGGCGTCCCGGGCGGAGGCAGGAGACCCGAGCTGACGGTCCGTGACCACGGCCCGGGCATCTCGCCGCAGGACCTGCCGCACGTCTTCGACCGGTTCTACCGGGCCGGGGCGGCCCGCGCGCTGCCGGGGTCGGGGCTCGGCCTGGCCATGGCCCGGCAGATCGCGCGGGCGCACTCCGCCGAGCTGACGGCGGAGGCCGCTCCGGGCGGGGGTGCGCTGTTCCGGCTGCAGTTCTGAACGCCCCCGGCAGCTGCTCCGCGTGTCGTGGGCGTGCACGATGGACCCATGACGAACGAACGGGCCGCCACAGGACGGGCGGGGGCGGACGGGATCCCGCTCCCGCTGCCACCGGGCACCAGCTGGTACGCCACGGGCTCGGGCGTCTTTCCGCATGCCGCGCGGGTCGGAGGGCGCTGGTGGGTCCTGCGGCTCAACGACTTCCCCGAGCACCCGCTCCTCACCCTCTTCGTCGACGGCCGGCGCGTCGCCGACCTGGACCACCTCCCGTCCGGCCGGCGGCGACCGGAGGATGCTCCGGCCCCCGTCCTCGCCGCGCCCGAACGCGCCGGGATCCTCGACCTCATGGCCCGGCTCGGCCCCTACGGCGCGGAGTACGGCACCCCGTGCGCCGGCGACTGGTGCACCTGCGATCTCCTCACCGAGACCTACGTGCGTGAGCGGGCCGGCTGACCGGCCCGACCCGCGGGACGTCCCTGGGACGGGGGCCGAAAAGCGGCTCTGACCTGGGTCGATGTTCGTCCCCCGCATCCCGCGCGGGTGGGACGAGGGAGACGGCCGGGCCTCGTGTGACAGCTTTTCGACGTCACCAGGCCGCCAGGCCACCAGGCCGTGTCCCCGACAGGCCGCCGGGCCACCGGGCCACCGGATCATCAGCGAAAGAGTCTCCCGACATGCGCATACCCCGCCCCGCGAAGGGCGTCACCTCGCTCCTCATCGCCGCCGTCTCCGCCGGAACCCTGCTCGTCTCCGCCCCGGCCGCCCATGCGGACGACTCCTCGTACAAGATCTGCAAGGACACGTACGGCACGCGCCTCTCCCCGAGCGGGCGCTACAACATCCCGCGCTACAACTACTCCCAGGGCGACTCCGACGTGTGTGTCCGCGGACTCCAGGAGCTCGTCGCGCAGTTCGGCCTGACCTCGTGGGAGCAGGGCGGCGGAACCTTCGTCGACGGCGTGTTCGGCGCCCGTACCGACTCGGCCGTCCGCCGGTTCCAGAGCAGCCACAACCTCGACGCCGACGGCATCGTGGGTCCGCGGACCTGGGAGAAGCTCCTGACGGGCTGAGTCCCTCCCGCCTCGCGCGGGCCTCTTCCCGCGTACGTCCCGTCCGCTCTTCCTCCGCATCGCCAGGAGACGCCTTCCCATGCCCTCGTCGCATCGCATCCGCCCTCTCGCCGCCCTCGCGCTCGCCGCGTCCGCCGTCGGCACGCTGCTGGTCACCGCCCCCACCGCCCAGGCCAGTTGGGGCAACGAACTGCAGGCCTGCAAGAACGCCTACGGCTCCGAGTACTACATGGCGTGGGAGATCCCCACGGTGGTACTGGCCAAGGGCTCGTCCGGCGTGTGCGTCCGGGAGCTCCAGGAGGAGCTGCTCGAGGCCGGAGCCGTCCGGAGCGAGGACCAGCCCGGCTTCGTCGACGGACGCTTCGGCCCCAAGACGTACGACGCGGTGGTGAACTTCCAGCGCAGCAACTCGACCAGGGGCGGCGCGGACGGTGTGGTCGGGCGCTACACCTGGCACCACCTGATCGCCACCGTCTACTTCGAGTAGTCCGCGTGGCCGGCACGCCCACCCTTCACCGAGAGGAAACCCCCGGCATGAACACCATCAGGCGCACGACGACCCGCGTCGGAGTCCTGGGCGCGGCCCTGCTCATGGCCGCCGGATTCACCGCCCCGCAGGCCTCGGCCCAGGCCGGCTACCTGGAGTCGTGCACGAACCAGGCCGGCACCCGCTGGGCGGCCAACGGCTGGCCCGTCCCGGCCGTGAATCTCGCCAGGGGCTCCACGGGCGACTGCGTACGGGCACTCCAATGGGCGCTGGTCCGTACCGGGTTCGTCAACTCCGCCGATGCCCCGGGCTTCATCGACGGCGCCTTCGGCCCCAGGACGGAGGCGGCCGTCCTGCGGTTCCAGTCGACGTACCCGCGGGAGACCGGCGGCCCGGACGGCATCGTCGGCATCAGGACCTGGGGGTACCTCATCCCCGCGGCGGAGGGTTAGGCCGCCTCTTCCTGATCTTGCCGGGCCCGGGGTCCGTGGTCCCCGTTGTGATCTTGGGTGCAGTTTCCCGCGGATCCCCCGGCCGGGCGGCCGCTCTGCGGCATGGTGTCGGTGGGGTTTCCGAAGACGGGGGAGAGATCCGATGGAGCGGCACGTCGAGTTCGAACGACTGCACAACTTCCGTGACCTGGGCGGCTACCGGTCCGCCGACGGCCGGACCGTCCGCTGGGGGACGGTGTACCGCGCCGACTCGCTCGGCAAGCTGGCGGGCGGCGACTGGGAGCGGTTCCTGGAGCTCGGGATCGGGACCGTGATCGACCTTCGGTATCCGTGGGAGATCGAGGCCAAGGGGCGGGTGCCCGAGGCCGAGCGGTTTCGCTACGTCAACCTGAGCATCGAGCACCGGCCCTACGACCAGGCCGAGATCGACCCCGACATCGATCCCTGGCGCTACCTCGCGGACCGGTTCGCCGAGGTGACCGAGGACGGGGCCGGGGAGATCCGGCAGGTCCTGGAAGAGGTGGCGCACGCGCCCGGGCCCGTGGTCTTCCACTGCACCTCGGGCAAGGACCGGACCGGGCTCATCGGAGTCTTCGTCCTGACCCTGCTCGGGGTGGACCGGGCCGATGTCCTCGCGGACTTCGCGCTCACCGAGCTGGCCACCGAGCGGCTCGCCGCGGACTGGCGGGCCGCCAACCCGGGCCGGACCATGAAGTGGCCGAGTTACGGCCGCGCCCCCGCCGTGATCATGGAGCTGGTGCTGGCGGACCTGGAGGCCCGGTACGGATCCGTGCACGGCTACCTCACGGACCGTGTCGGGCTGCCGGAGCGGACCGTGCAGCGACTGCGCTCCCGACTGCTGACCGGCGGCGGCGACAACGACGGCGGCGACAGCGGCGCCGTGGAGGACCACCGCGCGACGTGAAGTCGCTCTGGTGGCGCCACCGGCACGTCTCCTACCATCGGAACACGGGTGGGGGAGGGGGGTGCGTTCATGGCAGCGCACGTAGGGCGGCTGGAACGCTTCGTTGCCTGGGTGCTGCGCAACGCCGACGTCGTGGTCGCCCTGGGCATCGCGATGGCGGTCGGACTCCTCGACATCTTCGGCGACGTCATCAGTGACGACGTCTCCTCGGGTGCCACCCTCGTCGTCCTCGGCCTCCTCGCCACCGGGTCGATCGTGGAACGGGTGCGCCGGCCCGCGAGCATCCAGGAGGCGATGAGCGGCACCCGGCAGGCACTGGAGGACCTCGCGATGGTGCGTTCGATCTCGGGCAACGAGGTCGGCGAGGCACTGCGCAAGGCACGCCAGCACACCAACCTCTGGTACTTCAAGGGCGGTACGGGCACCTACCTGCGGGCGGTCACGCTGCCCCTGTGCGTGGCCGCCGCGAAGGAACAGCGCTCGCAGCTCAACGTGAAGATCGACATCGTCAACCCGGCCGACGAGCGGGCCTGCGCCGCGTACTCCCGGTTCCGGCAGATGTTCGGCGCGCAGCGGCGCGGGGACGACCCGTGGACCACCGACCGGGTCCGCCGGGAGTCGTACGCGACCGTCCTCGCCGCCTGTTGGTACCAGCGGCAGCTGACCACCCTGGAGATCAGCGTGCACCTGTCGGCCGCGGTGCCGACCCTGCGCTTCGACCTGTCCGAGACCTGCCTCATCATCACCCAGGACGACCAGTCCCGGGTGAACCTGCTGGTGGAGCGAGGGCAGCCGCTCTACGACTACTACGTGACCGAGCTGCACCAGAGCCGCGAACAGGCGACCGTGCTCGACCTGCGCGTCGCTTCCCCGCTCGGTCAGGAGCCCACCGTCGACGAGGTGCGGACGCTCTTCGAGGACCTGCGGCTGCCCTTGCCGCGCGTCTTCACCGACAGCGACATCGGCAAGATCATCGAAAAGGCCCTGCACGCGGAGGACCCCTACAGGAGGTGATGCGCTCCGGCGCGTGCCCATGGACCGCGAGCTCGAAAGCACTCTTGTCACCCTGGCGGAGATAGCCTCCGGGACCAGGGAGTTGCATGCAGTCCGTCATCCGCTCGGATTCCTCTGCCTGCCGCTGCTGAGAGAGGGTCCGCGCGGAATCTGCGTGCACCTCTTCGAGATCGGCAACCGCGCCGATCCGGACGCGTCACCGATGCACGCCCACAGCTGGGAACTGCGCAGCCGCGTGCTGTACGGGCGGGTGGCCAACCTGCCCGTACGGACGAGCGCGGTGCGGGACGGCGAGGAGGGCGCCACCCACCGGATCTTCGAGGTGCACAGCGGGAGCGACGGCGTGGACGAGATCCGGCCGACCTCCCTCCTGGTGCGGAGCGAGCCCGGTCCGGCCCGGGTCAGCGCTGGCGGGGAGACCTACACCGTGGCGGCGGGCGAGTTCCACGCCACCGCGCTGGAGGGGGTGGAGCCGGCGGCGACCCTGGTCCACGGGATGTCGGTCCCCGGGCAGCTCGACCTCTCGCTCGGCCCGCTCGACGGCCGCCCGCGCCGCACGGCCCGCCGGCTGTGCGACACCGCGCAGACCGTGCGCAGCGTCCACACCGTCCTCAGGAGGATCGATGCCCAGCAGCGGGCCTGACTTCCACCACGAGAGGCAGGTCGCCGTCGCCGCGGCCGAGGAGGCGGGCGGCCTGCTGCGCCGGCGTTTCGGCACGGCGCGGTGCGTGCGGACGAAGAGCGGGTCCGGGGACGTGCAGGTGGACCTCGACCTCGCCGCCGAGGAGCTCGTGCTCGGCCGGCTGCGGCGGCACTTCCCGCTCGACCGCATCCTGTCCGAAGAGGCCGGGCTCCTCGACGCGGCGGGCGAACGGACCTGGCTGGTCGACCCGCTGGACGGCAGCAACAACGTCGTGATCGGGCTGCCCACCTACGCGGTGGGGATCGGGTTGTGCCTGGGAGGCACCCCCGTGATGGGTGTGGTGCACGAGCCGGTCACCGGCGAGACCTGGCACGCGGTCAGGGGGTACGGGGCCCACGGGCCGTCCGGCGCGCTGCCCGGCCCCGGCCCCGTACTGCCGCGCCCCGGGCCGGTCGTCGCCTGGACCCAGGGGTACGCCGTGGAGCGGGGCGATGCGACGGCGGTGGCCCTGCGCGCGGTGCTGGAGCTGCGCTGCCGGCGCGTCCTGCAGCTGTGGGCGCCGCTGCTCGGCTGGAGCCTGCTGGCGCGCGGCACCATCGACGCCTTCGTCGGCTACCGTGCCGAGGGCGTCGACCTGCCCACCGGGGCGCTGCTCGCGGCCGAGGCGGGAGTGGAGCTGCGCACGCTCTCCGGGGCGGTATTCAGACCGGGCTTCGCCGGCGCCGACACCGGCCGCAGTTTCGTGGCGGCGCGCGGCGAGACGCTCGCGTACCTGCTGGGCGCGGTGGGGCCGGTCACCCCGTAGACGGGGCCGGTCACCCCGTCGGTGGGGTCGGTCACCTCGTAGGCGTGCGGTCACCGCTGGGTGGAGCAGGTCCCCCCCCGGTGGGCGGGGAGCAGGTCCCCCCCCCGGTGGGCGCGGTCACCCCTAGGAGGTGGCCGCCAGGGCCAGCGTCGCCGCCAGCGTGCCCGCCACCGCCAGCACGACGCCCGTGCCGAAGAAGCGGCCCAGGCCGATCCGGGTCCCGTGCCAGCGGCACCGCTCGAACCAGAGGAGGGTGGCCAGCGAGGCCCACGGCGTGATGACCGGGCCCACGTTGACGCCGATCAGCTGGGCGAGCAGCTGCTCGTGATTGGCCACCGGGATGGCCGCCTCGCCCGCCAGATAGGCCGGGAGGTTGTTCAGCACGTTCGAGAAGCCCGCGCCGACCGCCGCGGACCTCAGCATCCCGACGACGCCGTTGTCGGAGCCCATGGCCGCCGCGAGGACGTCGTGCAGTCCGTGGGCGTTGACCGTCTCGACGACCAGGAACATCCCCGGGACCAGGACGAGCAGCCGCCAGGGGATCAGGGACAGGCGCAGCGTCTCGCGGCTGCGGAACCAGAAGGCCACGACCACGACCAGCGCGGCGGCCATCGACGCCGACCACAGCGGTACGTCGGCGAGCAGGATCGCCAGCAGGAACCCGGCGCACGCCACCGCGCTCACCCGGAACAGGACCCGGTCCGCGGGGCGCGGCAGCGGCGGCGGCGTGTAGCGGGTCTCGCCGCGGCGCCCCGGGCGCCAGTAGAAGCCCCACAGGCAGGCCATCGTCACCGCGATCGCGGCCAGCTGCGGCGCCCACATGGTGGCGGCCATCTCCGACGGGGTCAGTGCGATGCGGTCCGCGGCCAGCAGGTTCGTCAGGTTCGACACCGGAAGCAGCAGGCTGGCCGTGTTCGCCAGCCACACCGTGGTCATCGCCAGCGGTACGGGCGCGATGCCGACCCGGGTCGCCAGCGCCAGCATCACCGGGGTCAGCAGGACCGCCGTGGTGTCCAGGTTCAGGGTGATGGTGGTGACGGACGCGAAGAGCACGCAGAGGCAGAAGAGGAGGGGGTACCTGCCGCGCCCGGCCCGGGCCACCCAGGTGGCCACGACATCGAAGACCTCCGCCCTGCCGGTCAGTTCGGCGAGGACGATCACGGTCGCCAGGAACACCACCAGCGGACCGATGCGCTCCAGCACGTCGGCGGCGGGTGCGGTGGGCAGCAGTCCCGTGGCCACGCACAGCGCCCCGAGTGCGAGCAGGCCGCCGGCCAGCCAGTCCAGTGGATGCAGACGCCTGAGGAGAGACACGGCCAACAGGTTCGCACATACACACGTCCCGGCATCAGACGGGGCGGAAGGAACCGGACAGGCCCGCCCGGGCCGGGTGCCCCGGGCGCCGTGGGAGAGCGTCCCGTCCTCGGCGGGACCAACCCGTCGCCGGGGGCACGGGCCTACGATGGATTCATGATGACGGACGGGCAATTCGGCGCTCCCGCAAGAGAGTTCGACTTCTTCATCAGTTACTCCCCGGCAGACGAACAATGGGCCGCCTGGATCGCCTGGACCCTGGAGGAAGCCGGCTACCGCACGGTGGTGCAGGCCTGGGACTTCGTACCGGGAACCAACTTCATAGACTTCATGGACCGGGGGGTCAGCGAGTCGCTGGCGGTCATCGCCGTACTGTCCCGCCACTACGAGCGTTCCACCTACGGCCGCATGGAATGGCAGGCCGCGCTCCGGGCCTCGCCCGAGTCGCCCGAACGGAGGCTGCTGACCGTCCGGGTGGACGAGATCCCGATCGAGGGACTCCTCGCCACGATCACCTACGTCGACCTGGTCGGCGTGGCGGACACCGACGCGGCCCGTTCCCTGCTGCTCAACCGCGTCGGGCAGGCCGTCGACGGCCATGCCCGGCCGGGCCGCCGCCCCGGCTATCCGGGCAGCGGACCGGGGCCCGCCCGCCACCCGGAACAGCCCAATCCGGGCCGGCCGCAGCCGAGCGCACTCGCCGGCCCCGGCTGGCCCGGGCGCCGGCGCCCGGCCAGGGCGCCGCTCTACCCGCAGGCCGCCACGGCCGGCCACGGCGCCCAGGACACCGTCACCGTCCTGCACCTGGCCGGGCCCGACTTCGGGCGCGGCCGAGAACCCGACTCGCTCAGCCGGCAGATCCGCGGCGACCTCATCATGCTCCGGGACGCGGGGGCGCCCGCCCCCGATCTCATGGTGGTCACCGGCGACCTCACCGCGTCCGGCAGCCCGCGCGAGTGCGACCAGGCCCTCAGCTTCCTCACCGCCCTGCGGTCCCAGCTCGACCTGTCCCCCCAGCGCGTGATGGTGGTACCGGGCGCGCAGGACGTGAACCAGGCCGCGTCCCAGGCCTACTTCCACACCTGCGAGGCCGACGAGGTGGCACCGCAGCCGCCGTACTGGCCCAAATGGCGCCACTACACCCGGCTGTTCCGCGGCCTCTACCACGGCCTGGACACCGTCTTCGACAGCGACCAGCCCTGGACGCTCTTCCCGGTACCCGAACTGAGCACCGTCGTCGCCGGATTCAACTCCTCCATGGCCTACAGCCACCGCCCCGAGGAGCAGTACGGCTTCATCGGCCGCGACCAGGCAGCCTGGTTCGCCGAAGCCATGCGCCGCTACGAGGAGGAGGGCTGGCTGCGCATCGGCGCGCTCCGCCACCCGCTCACCGACGGCCGCCGCCCCGGCGACGCGGTCGGCGGGCCCGGCGGGCTGCGGGACGCCGACACCTTCGCCCGGCTGGCCGCCCCGCGGCTGCACCTGCTGCTGCACGGCCCGACCGGCGGCCCGCGCACCACCACCTCGGCGCCCAGCCGCACCCAGCTCGCCGGGGCCTCCGGGGCCGCCGGCGAGCTGCCCCTGTTCGGCTCCGCGGCCCCCGCCCGGTTCCAGCTGCTCCAGGTCGGGGCCGAGGGCGTGACCCGCTGGGACGACCGGATCACCTCCGCCTCCGAGCGCTTCCCCGCCGCGTGGCGGCAGACCCGTCGGGTCTTCCCCGTACCGGAACTGCCCGCCGTCATCGAAGTCGAGCGGGCCGGCGGCCGGGCCCCCCTGGACGACCCGGCCGCCTCGCTCGCCGAACGGGTGAGGGAGATCTGCCGCGTGCGCCGGGAGGGCGTACGGCTGCGCGACGTGCCGCGCCGGGAACCCGGCGACATGGTGCAGATCATGGCCACCTGGCGGGAGCAGGAGGACGGCGTCGTCCAGCAGCAGCGCATAGCCGTCCACCCCGGGAGCCCCACCGAGGAGGAACTCGACCGGTTCATCGCCCAGGTGCACGCGACGGACACCGGTTCCGAGGCCGTCCTGGTGTACGCGGGAGACGCCCCGGCCAGCGGGCTGCGCCGCCGGGCCGCCACCCACGGCGTCCGGGTCCGGGTCCGCAGCTTCATCGAGTTCCAGGGCCTGCTCGACCTCCGGGGCTACGTCGCCGCGCAGACGGCCCGGCTCAGCGGCAGCGAGCAGTACGCCCCCGGCCTCTACCTCCCCCAGCGCTACCGCGACGCCGACCGCCCCGACGGCCAGGAACGTGACGGCCTCGTCGAGGAGCTGCTGGAACTCCTGGAGTCCGATCACGGCCGGTTCGTCCTGCTCCTCGGCGACTTCGGACACGGCAAGACCTTCGCGCTGCGCGAGCTCGCCCGGCGCATCCCCGAACAGCTCCCGCACCTGACCCCGCTGCTGATCCCCCTCAACTCGCTCGACCGGGCGCACAGCCTCGAAGGCCTGGTCGCCGCCCACCTGGCCGGCCACGACGTCGACACCATCGACCTGCGGGCCCTGCGCTACATGCTCGCCCAGGGCCGCGTCGTCCTGCTCTTCGACGGCTTCGACGAACTGGTCAACCGGGTCAGCTACGACCGGGCCGCCGACCACCTCCAGGTCCTCCTCGACGCCGCCGTCGACCACGCCAAGATCGTCGTCAGCAGCCGCACCCAGCACTTCAAGTCACACGCCCAGGTCCTCACCGCGCTCGGCGAGCGCGTCGGCCTGCTCCCGCAGCGCAGGATCCTGGCCGTCGAGGGCTTCACCCCCGCCCAGATCCGCTCCTACCTCGTCCGCAGCTACGGCGACGAGCGCGCCGCCGACCGCCGCTACCAGCTCCTGCGCAACATCCCCGACCTGCTGATGCTCTGCCGCAACCCCCGGCTGCTCTCCTTCGTCGCCGACCTGAGCCAGGACCAGCTGCGCGCGGTCGCCGGAGCGGGCCGGGCGCTCAGCCCCGCCCGGCTGTACGAGGACGTGTTCACCTCCTGGCTCGGCCACGAGGAACGGCGCGGCCAGGGCGGACCCGGCGCGCCGCCCGGGCTCACCGTCGACCAGCTGTGGGCCGCCGTCACCGCACTGGCCTGGCGGCTGTGGGAGAGCGGCCGCAGCGCCCTGCGGCTCGACGAGCTCACCGAGACCGTGGCCGACACCCTGAGCGAACTCACCGAGTCCCCGCTCACCCCCTCCGAGCGCGCCCAGGCGGTCGGCGCGGGCAGCCTGCTGGTCCGCAGCGACGACGGGGTCTTCCAGTTCATCCACGGCTCCGTCGTCGAGTGGCTGGTGGCCCGGGAGGCCGCCCGCCAGCTCGCCCGCGGACAGCACACCCTGCTCCTCGCGCGCCCTCTCAGCCAGCTCGCCGTCGAGTTCTTCTGCGACCTCGCCGACCACGAGCAGTGCGCCCGCTGGGTGCGCGACGTCCTCGACTCCCCGGCGCGCGCGGTCGGCGAGGCCGCCCGCGCCAACGCCGTCCGGATCTCCGACCGGCTCCGGGTACCGGCCAACGCCGACCTGCGCGGCGCCCGGCTGGCCGGCGAGGACCTCTCGCACCGCGACTTCTCCGGGGTCGACCTCACCGACGCCGATCTGACGGACGCCCGGCTGATCGGCGCCAACCTCTCGGACGCGCTGCTGCGGGGCACCCGGCTGACCGGCGCCCGCCTCGACCGGGCCGACCTGAGCCGGGCCGACCTGACCGGCGCGAACCTCAGCCGGGCCCGGCTGACCCGGACCGACCTGCGCGGCGCCCTGCTGACCGGCAGCCGCTGGCACCGGGCCGCGCTCATCGACGTGACCATGGACGACACGGTGCGGTCGGCCCCCGAGCTCGCGACGGCAGCGATCGCCCCCGGAATGCCCGTGGACGCCGGGTTCCGGCCCTCCGCCGTAGGGGTCCCGTACGGCTTCGGCATGCGCACCAGCCGCCTCCCCGAACCCATCGCGTACAGCAGCGACGGCGAACTCCTCGCGGTCGGCAGCGAGGACGGCTCCATCCTGGTCTGCGGCGCCGACGACGGCAGGGCCGTGCGCACCCTCCAGGGGCACGAAGGGCGCGTGTACGCCGTGAAGTTCCGGCCGCACGTCATCGCCACCGGTGGCTCCGACGGCGCGGTGCGGCTCTGGGACCCGGTGACCGGAGCGTGCCGCCACCACCTGCGGGTGCACCCCGACGGCGTGTGGCCGGTCTCCTTCGACGCGGCCGGAACCCTGCTCGCGACCGGCGACCGCGAGGGCCTGGTCACCGTCTGGGACACGGCCACCGGCGAGCCCGTGCACCGGATGCCGGGACACACCGCGCCCGTCTACACCGCGGTCTACGGACCGGGCGGCCTGCTGCTCACCGGGGACGCGAACGCGAAGGTACGGCTGTGGGACCTGGACACCGGGCACTGCGTCCGGGAGATCGACGGACACCACGGAGCCGTCTACCGCGCCCGGTTCAGCCCCGACGGGACCCTCTTCGCCACCGCCGACCGGGGCGCGCCCGGGGAGGGCGGCACGGTACGGATCTGGCGGACGGCAGACGCGCGGTTGCTGCACGAGTTCACCGGACACACGGGCCGGGTGTACGTCCTCGACTTCCACCCCGACGGCCACCTCCTCGCCAGCGGCGACACCGACGGCCAGGTGCGGCTCTGGGACCCGGTGGTCGGCACCCCCGCCGGCGTTCTCGAACGGGGCACCGGAGCCGTCTACCAGGTGCTCTTCGGTGACGACGGCAAACTCCTCACCGCCTGCGACAGCAACGGCGCGGTCCGGCTGTGGACGGTCACCGGCCGCCCCCACGGGTACACGATCGCCCTCCATCCCCAGCAGCCGACCCCGCACCGCGGCACCGCCTGGGCGTGCGCCTTCCGGCCCGGCGACAGCCAGCTGCTCACCGTCGGCAACGACGGCGGCGCGCAGATCTGGGACGCCGCCACCGGCCAGGGCAAGCGCATCCTGCGCGGCCACGGCCGCCGGATCAGCGGTGTCGCCTTCAGCGCGGACGGCACGCAGCTGGCCACCGCCGGCAACGACGGGGTCGTACGGCTGTGGGAGACGCGCACGGGCCGGCGTACCGAAGAGCTCACCGGGCGCGGCGACCGGCTGGTCTCGGCGGCATTCAGCCCCGTCGAGCCCATCCTCGCCACGGCCAGCAACGACGGCGACATGTACCTCTGGGATCCGGAGGCCGGTGCCTACCTGAGGGAGCTCGACGCCGAGACCGAGCACGTCTGGGCGGAGGCCTTCAACGCCGACGGGACGCTGCTCGCCACCGCCAACGACGACGACTCCGTCCGCGTCTGGTTCCGCCCCACGGGCTCGCCCGTGTCGACCCTGACCGAGCACCGGGGCCGGGTCCGCTCGATCGCCTTCCGCTCGGAATCCGACGTACTGGCCACCGGCTGCGACGACAGTTTCGTACGGGTCTGGGACGCCAGGAGCGGCGGCCTCCTGGAGCAGCTCGGCGGGCACGCCGACCGGGTGTACGGCGTCGCCTTCGGCCCCGGGGGCGCCTGGCTCGCCAGCGCGAGCTGGGACGGTACGGCCGTCGTGTGGCGGGACGGGCAGGCGGACCTGCGCCTGCGCGGACGCGGTGGCAGGCTGTGGGCGGTGGCCGCCCACCCCGGCCGCCCGCTGCTGGCCACCGGCGGAGACGACCGGGCCGTCGGCCTGTGGGACGCGGAGACGGGCGAGCACCTCACCGACCTCGTCGGACACACCGGCCGGGTGCTCTCGCTCGCCTTCTCCCCGGACGGCACGACCCTGGCGAGCGGCGCCGAGGACGGCACGGTACGCCTCTGGAACGTCCCGGCGGACGGGGCGCAGCCGTCCCTGCGGGCGACGCTGATGGGCATGACGGGCGGCTGGGCGGCGCTGACCCCGGCCGGCGGGTACAAGTACGAGGGCGATGTGGCCGGCGAGTTCTGGCACGTCGTGGGCATGTTCCGGTTCACCCCGGGGGAGCTCGACGCGTACCTGCCGGGCATCCACCGGCTGCCGCTCGGCGAGGAACTCTGACGCCCCGGGGGCTCCACGGTGATCCTCTAGGGTTGCTCGGCATGACGCACCCCGAAACAGAGGTCACCGCGGAGCTCGTCCGGGACCTGTTACGCGACCAGCACCCCGATCTGGCGGACCGCGCCGTGCGGTTCGGCGCCCGCGGCTGGGACAACCAGCTGTGGCGGCTCGGGGACGACCTCGCCGTCCGGCTGCCCTGGGCGACGCCGTCCGCGGACGCGATGCTGCGCAAGGAGCACGCCTGGCTGCCCGCCCTCGCCCCGGCCCTGCCCCTGCCGGTTCCCGTGCCGCAGCGCATCGGTGAGCCCTCCGAGCGGTTCCCGCGCCCCTGGATCGTCACGACCTGGGTGCCCGGCGAGCCCGCCGACCGCGCCCCCGCCACCGACGCCACGGACTCGGCCGACGCCCTGGCCGCCTTCCTGACGGCCCTTCACCGGCCCGCGCCCGACGGGGCGCCCGCCGGCAACTACGGCCGCGGCGGGCCGCTGGCGGCGACCGCCGACCGGTTCGCCGAGGGGCTGGCCTCGGCCACCGAGCAGGGGCTGCTCCCCGACCCGGACTCCGTCCGCGCGGTCTGGGAGGACGCCCTCGCCGCACCGGTCTGGGAGGGCCCGGCGCTGTGGCTCCACGGCGACCTCCATCCGGCCAACGTCCTCACCGCGGGCGGTACCTTCTGCGGCGTGATCGACTTCGGTGACCTCTGCACGGGCGATCCGGCCTGCGACCTCGCCGCCGTCTGGATCCTGCTGCCGGACGGCGCCGCCGACCGCTTCCATGCCGCCTACCGGCCGGCCGCGGACGACGCGACCCTGCGCCGTGCCCGCGGCTGGGCCGTGGCGCGCGCCCTCGGCGGCATCCTCATCGGCGAGGCCGGCGTCCGCGGCCGCCCCGGCGGCAAGCCCACCTGGGGCCCACCCGCCCAGGCCTCGCTGCGACGCCTCGTGGCGACGGCGGGCCGGCCGGACCGGTCGCCGCCTCAGCCGAGGGAGGAGACGGCCGGGACGACGACTCCGTAGAGATCGGCGATCGTCGCGAGCGCGGCATGGTGGAGCTGCTCGGCGGACACCTCGGCGACCGCCGTCCGCAGCGGCCGGGTCGCGCAGGCCTCCGCGACGACCGTGGGCCGGTTGCCCCGCAGGAACGCGCCCTCCGCGGTGAAGGTCACGCACATGTGGGTCATGAACCCGGCGAGGATGACGTCCTTGTGCCCGGCGGCGTCGACGTGGTCACCGAGGTCCGTCAGGGCGAACCCGTTGGGGACCGTCTTGACGACCACCGGTTCGCCCTCGACGGGGGCCACCCGGGGGTGGATCCGGCCGATCTCGGCCCGGACGTCGTACGGGCTCCCCTCACCGCCGTCGTTGACGACATGGATGACCTTCGCGCCGGCCTCCCGGGCCCGGGCCAGCAGCGCGGCGGCGGCGTCGAGGGCGGCCTCCCATCCCGTCAGCTCCATCACGCCCCGGGTGTAGGTGTTCTGGTAGTCGATCAGGACCAGTGTCGCTGCGGCCGGCGACGCCGGGCTCTGATCGAATCCGCTCAGCTCGCGCAGGGTCGTCTTGGACATGGGAATACCCTCCTGGGGTGTCACGTCGGGAGTGCCGGCCGCAGACCGCGGCGGCTGTGCTGTCCACGCTAGGACCCACCCCGGATGTCGGCAATGTCATCCAACCCGCAGAAACCGACATACGGTGGGTCCGGAAACGGCTCTCGCCGCACCGAACGGAGACCCCTTGAACACCGCCGGACGCCTCGTCGTCGTCGTCCTCTTCGACGGGGTCGACCTGCTGGACGTCACCGGACCGCCGGAGGTGTTCGCCCTGCTGCGGCGCGAACTGGGCGGGGTGCCGGGATACCGCGTGACGCTGGCCGCCGAGACGACGGACCCCGTCACCACCTCCGCCGGGGTCCGCATCCTCCCGGACACCACCTTCCGGGAGGTGGCGGGGCGGAGCATCGACACCCTGCTGGTGCCCGGGTCGGTCGAGGTGGACGAGGAGGGCCGGGTCCGGGCCCTCGCGGACCCCGCCGTGGTCGGCCGGGTGCGGACCCTCGCCGCCACGGCCCGGCGCGTGGCATCCGTCTGCGTGGGCGCGCACATCCTCGCGGACGCCGGGCTGCTGGACGGCCGGCGGGCCACCACCCACTGGTCGACCGCACGCCAACTCGCCGACGAGCACCCCTCGATCGAGGTCGACGCGGATCCGATCTTCATCCGGGACCAGGACGTGTGGACCGGTGCCGGGATCAGCGCCTGCCTCGACCTCTCGCTCGCCCTCGTCGCCGAGGACTTCGGCGAGTCCGTCGCCCTGCGCGTCGCCCGGCAGCTCGTGATGTACCTGAAACGGCCCAGCGGGCAGAGCCAGTTCAGCGTGCCGCTCGAACCGCTGTCGACCACCCGGCGCGTCGAGGACCTGCGGCACTACATCACGCGGAACATCACCGGGCAGCTCACCGTCGCCGACCTCGCCGAACAGGCGCACGTCGGCGAACGGCAGCTCACCCGGATCTTCAAGACGGAGCTGGGGACCACCCCGGCCGCCTACATCGAAGCAGCCCGCGTCGAAGTGGCCCGCAACCGGCTGGAGTCCACGGACGACACCCTCGAACGCGTAGCGGCCGCCTGCGGCTTCCACACGACCGACACCCTCGTCCGTGCCTTCCGCCGCAGACTCGACACGACCCCCACGGAGTACCGCAACCGCTTCCGGACGTCCCCGGCGGTCTGACCCGCGCCCGGCTCAGGCCGCCGGGAAGGCCAGCAGGGCCACCGGGGCCGAGGTCGGCAGCGGAGAGCCGCCGGCCGGTTCGACGGTGACGCCCATCCCCGACGCCGCGTTGACCGGGCCGTCGAGCAGGGTGGCGGTCGCCGGGGTACCGGTGTCCATCAGCCCCGCCGAACGCATCCGCCCGCCGCCGTCGTCGTACCAGAGCTGGTACACCTTCCCGCTGGGCGGCGCCGGCATGCCGGAGGCCGCGAAGACCGCCTGGTTGCGGGATGCCGAGACGACCACCGTGCCCACCGCTCCGCCCCGCAGCGGCGCCGTGGCGACCCGGGCGTCGGCGGCCGCGAGGATCGAGCCGACCGCGTCGTTCGTGACACGGGCCTGCTGGGCCTGCTGGCGGGCCTCCTCGGCCTGCCCGTACTGCGACACCGCGACTCCGCCGAGCGCCACGGCCGCCGCGAAGCAGGCCGCCAGGGCCCAGTTCGACGCCGGCCGCCAGCGGGGCTTCGCGCGGTTGCCGTGTGCGCCCTTCACCGCCCGGGGCGGTTCCTGGCGTACCGTCGCGATCCGGCGCATCACCTCGTCGCGCAGCGCGGCACTCGGCGGCGCCGCCACGGCGAGCCCGAGACGGGTGACGGTCTCGGAGAACTCCCGGACCTCCTGGGCGCAGGACGGACAGCCGGCGAGGTGCCGCTCGACGGAGGTCCGTTCGCCCGGGTCCAGCGCGTCGAGCACGTACGCGCCCGTCAACGTGTGCGGATCCGCGGTGTTCACACGCCCACCCCCAGGCAGTCACGAAGCCGGATGAGCCCGTCGCGCAGCCGTGTCTTCACGGTACCCAACGGCAGGGACAGCAACTCCGCGACCTCCCGGTGGGTCAGGCCCCGGTAGTACGCCAGAGTGACCGACTGGCGCTGCAGCTCGCTGAGGCCGTGCAGACAGCGCCGTACCTGTTCGCGCTCCAGCCGGGTCTCCACCTGTTCCACCACCTCGTCGTAGGCCGTGGTGTGGTCCAGCAGCGCCGCCCGCTTCTCGCGGTTGGTCGAGGCCTGCGCGGAACGCACCCGGTCGACGGCCCGGCGGTGGGCCAGGGTCAGCACCCAGTTCATCACCGAGCCCCGCGCGGGCTGGTAGCGGGCGGCCGTCCGCCAGAGCTCGACCAGTACCTCCTGGGCGACCTCCTCGGACTGGGCCGGGTCCCGCAGCACGGTCCGTACGAGGCCCAGTACGGGGCCCGACACCGCCTCGAAGACGGCCGTGAACGCCTGCTGGTCACCACGGGCCACCCGGCCCATCAGTTCCGGCAGGTCGGGGGCGGCCGACGGATGCCGGCCTATGCGCACGTTCTCTCTCACCGGGGAGGTCCTCCAGGAGTACTCGGTTGCACAGCTCATTCGGAGCCGATGGGCAGGCGGATTGGTCGCGGCGGACAGGGTCTTCGTCCGCCCCGGGAGCAGTGTTCGGCAGTGTGTTCGGGATGTCGCTCGTCCGGGTGGCCGGGCCATCCGGACGAGGGCCGGTGCCGAACGGACTGGCGTGACTCACCGATGGGTGGGCCCGTAGACGCAGGAGAGACCATGAGCATTCCCACCTTCCGCCGTGCCGCCCTCGCCGTGACCGCCGCAGTGCTGCTTCCGCTGGCACTGTCCGCCTGTTCGGAGGAGAGTACGAGCAATGAGGGGGCCGCCGCGCCGGATGCGGTCTCCTCGCCCCAGCCGGTCGGGGAGACCGACACGGGTGCGGGCGGCCCGTTCGGCCCGGCGTGCGCCTCGGTGCCCAGGACCGGGGCGGGCTCCTTCGACGGCATGGCCCAGGACCCGGTGGCCACCGCCGCCTCGAACAACCCCGCACTGTCGACCCTGGTCGCGGCGGTGAAGAAGGCCGGGCTGGTGGACACGCTGAACAACGCCCAGAACATCACGGTGTTCGCGCCGACCAACGACGCGTTCGCGAAGATCCCGAAGGCCGACCTGGACAAGGTCCTGGCCGACAAGGAGACCCTGACCAAGATCCTCACGTACCACGTGGTGGGCGAGAAGCTCACCCCGCAGCAGCTCGGTAGCGGCTCCTTCCAGACCCTCCAGAAGGGCATGATCACCACCAAGGGCTCGGGCACCGCCTACCAGGTGAACAACTCCTCCAAGGTGGTCTGCGGCGACGTCCCCACCGCCAACGCCACCGTCTACATCGTCGACACGGTCCTCATGCCGAAGTAGGCGCGCTCCGGACGACCGGCTCGTGGGGGCGGTCCGTGCATCCAGCCGGACCGTCCCCGGGGAAGACCTCCGGGGGAGCACCCGCGACACCCGATCGGAGCAACCCCATGACGGACGCACACGGACCCTCGGCCCCGGGCACACGGTGCCTGGTGACCGGAGCCACCGGCTACATCGGCGGCCGGCTCGTCCCCGAGCTCATCACCGCGGGCCACCGGGTGCGGTGCCTCGCCCGCACCCCGGAAAAACTGCGCGACCACCCCTGGGCCGGTCAGGCGGAGATCGTCCGGGGCGACGTCACCGACGCCGCGTCCCTCGCCCCCGCCCTGCGGGACGTGGACGTCGCCTACTACCTCGTGCACGCCCTCGGCACCGGGAGCGACTTCGAGCACACCGACCGCCTCGCCGCCCGGAACTTCGCCGAGCAGGCCCGCGCCGCCGGCGTCCGCCGCATCGTCTACCTGGGCGGACTGACCCCGACCGGGGTCCCCGACCGGGACCTCTCGCCCCATCTGCGCTCCCGCGCCGAGGTCGGACGCATCTTCCTGGAGTCCGGGGTCCCCGCCACGGTGCTCCGCGCCGCCGTCATCATCGGCTCCGGTTCGGCCTCCTTCGAGATGCTCCGCTACCTCACCGAGCGGCTGCCCGTGATGGTCACCCCCAGCTGGGTGCGCACCCGGATCCAGCCCATCGCCGTCCGCGACGTACTGCGCTACCTGGTCGGCAGCGCGGGCATGCCCGCCGAGGTCAGCCGCACCTTCGACATCGGCGGCCCCGACGTGCTCACCTACCTCGACATGATGCAGCGCTACGCCGCCGTCGACGGGCTGCCCCAGCGGCTCATCCTGCCCGTGCCGGTCCTCACCCCGCGGCTGTCCAGCCACTGGGTCGGCCTGGTCACCCCGGTGCCCCGGGCCATCGCACGCCCCCTCGCCGAGTCCCTCAAGCACGAGGTCGTCTGCGACGAGCACGACATCGCCACCTGGGTGCCCGACCCGCCCGGCACCCCCCTGGACTTCGACACGGCCCTCACCTACGCCCTCAAGAAGGTCCGCGACGCCCAGGTCCTCACCCGCTGGTCCTCCGCCTCCGTACCCGGCGCGCCGAGCGACCCGCTGCCCACCGACCCCGACTGGGCCGGCGGCAGCCTCTACTCCGACGAGCGCGAACGCACCGTCGCATCCTCGCCCCAGGCCCTGTGGCGGGTCGTCGAGGGCATCGGCGGGGAGAACGGCTGGTACTCCTTCCCGCTCGCCTGGGCCGTCCGCGGCTGGTTCGACCGGCTCGTCGGAGGCGTCGGACTGCGCCGGGGCCGCCGGGACGCCGCACACCTGCGGGTCGGCGACTCCCTGGACTTCTGGCGGGTCGAGGAGATCGAACGCGGCCGGCTGCTCAGACTCCGCGCGGAGATGCGGCTGCCCGGTCTCGCCTGGCTGGAGATGTACGCCGAGCAGGACGAGGACGGCCGCACCCGGTACCGGCAGCGGGCGCTCTTCCACCCGCGCGGCCTGGCCGGTCACCTGTACTGGTGGAGCGTCTCGCCGTTCCACGCCGTCGTCTTCGGGGGCATGGCGCGCAACATCGCGCTCACGGCGGAGGCGGGTGACGACCGCGGTCCGGCCGCGTCCGCCGGATCCGCGGCATCCCCCGCCTCCGCTGCATCCGCCGCGGCCGCCCGCGCCGAATGACGGGCAAGGCCAGCCCAGCGACCACCGCGCGGCACCCCCAGCGTCCACCCGGTGGCCCGATGCCAGGAGCAGCACCATGAACGTCTCGGTCGTCCTGTTCACCTCGGACCTCCGCGTCCACGACCATCCGCCGCTGCGCGCCGCGCTGGGCTCCGGGAACGAGACCGTTCCGCTCTTCGTCCGGGACCCGGCGGTGGACCGGGCCGGCTTCGCGGCGCCCAACAGGCTCGCCTTCCTCGCGGACTGCCTGGCCGGACTCGACTCCGGGCTGCGCGAGCGCGGCGGCCGGCTCGTGGTGCGCTCGGGGGACCCGGTCGCCGAGGTGTGCGCCGTCGTCCGGCAGGCCGACGCCGACGAGGTGCACATGGCGGCCGGGTGCAGTGCCTTCGCCCTGCACCGCGAGCAGCGGCTGCGCAGCGCCCTGGAGGCCGACGGGCGGCGCCTGTACGTCCACGACGGCGTGGTCACCGCCCTGCCCGCCGGCGCCGTGACACCGAGCAGATCCGATCACTTCGCCGTCTTCACCCCGTACTTCAGGCGCTGGTCGGACGAGCGGCTGCGCGAGCCGCTCGCGCCGCCGCAGGAGGTCCGGGTACCCGCCGCGATCCGTTCCGAGGCGCTCCCGTCCCGCGCCGCCGTCGCGTCCGTCTCGGCGGGCCTGGTCGCCGGGGGCGAGCAGGAGGGCCGGCAGCGGCTCACGGACTGGCTGAAGGAGTACGCCGACGGGTACGAGGAGGGCCACGACGACCTCCCCGGCGACGCCACCTCCCGTCTCTCCCCGTACATCCACTTCGGCGCGGTCTCGGCGGCCGAGGCCGTGTACCGGGCGCGGTCCCGGGGCGGGGCGGGCGCCGAGGCCTTCGTACGGCAGCTCTGCTGGCGCGACTTCCAGTACCAGCTCCTCGCCGCCCGCCCCGACGCCGCCACCCGGGACTACCGCCCGAAGGCCGACCGCTGGCGGCGCGGCAAGGCGGCCGAGGCGGACCTGCTGGCCTGGAAGGAGGGCCGCACCGGCTACCCCGTGGTGGACGCGGCCATGCGGCAACTCGCCCACGAGGGCTGGATGCCGGGCCGTGGCCGGCTGCTCGCCGCGTCCTTGCTGACCAAGACGCTCTACATCGACTGGCGTGCCGGGGCCCGCCACTTCCTCGACCTGCTGGTCGACGGCGACGTGGCGAACAACCAGCTCAACTGGCAGTGGATGGCGGGCACCGGCACCGACAGCCGCCCCAACCGGGTCCTCAACCCGGTGATCCAGGGCAAGCGGTACGACCCCGACGGCGCGTACGTACGGCGCTGGGTACCGGAACTCGCCGGACTGCAGGGCCCTTCGGTCCACGAGCCCTGGCGGCTGGAAGGCCTGGAACGGGCCCGGTACGACTACCCCGACCCGGTGGTCGGGCTACCGGAGGGGCTCGCCCGCTTCCGGCAGGCCCGCGGCAAGGACGTCCCCTGACCCCACCGGCTGCCGACGCGCCCCACCGGGTGTCGGACTGAACGGGTGTTCGGAAGACGCCCGGCCCGGGCCCGTCACCTGCCCGCCGTCGTCACCGCGGATCCGGCTCCCCGACGATCGTCCTCGTCTCCGGTGTCCGGGGTGCCTCCGACGAGTGGACCCACGTCACCGACGCCGCCCGGCCGCAGCGGTCAGGAGCGCTGAGGGGCCGCCCCGCCGCCCCCTGGCGCGGCCCCGCCCGCCGTGGTCGTCGCCGCGGCCTCGTACAGCCCGCGCAGCAGGCCCAGCGCCTCCCGCAGCCCGCCGGGGCGCAGCATGCCGGGGGCGGGTACGGGCCCCGCCCAGCCGGGGCCCGCGAGGAGGACCGTCGTACGGGCCCGGGCCCCCTTGACACCCCAGGCGGTCTCTGCGACGTGCCGGGCCAGGGCATGGTGCGCGGTGGAGCGGGCCTGGGCCCACAGCACGACCGCGGCGGGTCCCGTCCGGCGCACGGCCTGGACGAGTGCCTCCGGTGGCACCGCCGCCCCGTACATCCGGGCGGGCAGGCCCACTTCGGCGAGACCGGCGGCGAGCGCCTCCAGCGGGAGGGTGTGCTGCTCGCCCGGTACGCACGCCAGCAGGATCGGGGGCGCGCTCGTCCGGGGCGCGGACGGCGCCCCCATGCCCACGCGGCGCAGCGCGGTCGAGACGTGCCAGGAGAGCAGGTGCTCGACCTCGACGTACTGGTCGCCGGAGGTCTCCCACTTGCGCCCCACGGCGTGCAGGGTCGGCACCATCACCTCCTCCCAGGTGGTGACCAGGCCGTACTCGCCGATCAGCGAGCCGAGCATCTCGTCCATGGTCGGTGAATCGAGGCGGACGGCGGCCCGGCCCAGCCCCCGGCACTCCTGGCGCACGTCGCCGAGTGGCAGGCCGTTGCCCGATCCCGGCTCGCGGGCTGGTGCGGGGGAGGGGGAGGGGGCCGCGGACGGGGCGGGCACCGACCCGGCCCGCGCGGCGCGCGCGGCCCGCGCGGCCTCCGCGGGCGGCACGCCCGACGCGGTCAGGCGGCACATCTCCTGCAGGACGGCGATGTCCCCGGAGGTCCACCGCCGGTGCCGGCCGTCCTCGCGGGCGGCCGGCCCGATGCCGTAGCGCCGGTCCCAGGAACGCAGTGTCGTGGGGGCGACCCCCAGCCGTCGCGCCACGGCCCCGGTGGTGACGCCGTGCGCGGATTCGTGGTGCTCGTCATGCCTTGCGCGCTCGTCACGCGGTGCGCGCTCGCCGGACCGTGCGGACTCGTTCATACCTCCATCATGCGACGCACAATCGATGCGAGTGGAATCGATGCGCGGACGGGCCGGAGTCTGGACGGGAACGGTCCCGGCCCGAGGAGCAGTCGCCATGAGCGCACAGAGCGTCACCGTCCGGCCGTCCCCCGTGACCACGGCCCGGGAGCGGCTTCCCGACCAGGAGGTCGCCGACGGCTTCGTACGCGGCGACGAGCGGTGCCTGGGCGCCGCGTACCGGCGCTGGGGCGGGCTCGTCCTCGCCCTGGCGACCCGCACCCTCGGAGACCCCCGGGAGGCCGAGGACGTCAGCCAGCAGGTCTTCCTGGCCGCCTGGCAGGGCCGGGCCAACTACCGGCCGGACCGCGGGCCGTTCCCCGGCTGGCTGGTCGGCATCACCCGGCGCAAGATCGCCGACGCCCTCACGGCCCGCACCCGCCGGCTCGACCTGGTCGCCGCGGCCGGCGCCGCCCTGCCGCCCGCGGGCGAACCGCCGACGGGCCCGGAGACCGTCCTGGACCGGCTGCTCGTCACCGGCGAGCTGGCGAAACTGCCCCGCGCGCAGCGGGAGGTGCTGGCCATGGCCTTCTACGCGGACCTCACCCAGGCCCAGATCGCCGAACGCACCGGGCTGCCGCTCGGCACCGTCAAGAGCCACGCCCGGCGGGGGATGCACCGGATGCGCCACTGCCTCGGCGGCGAGACGCGCGGGGGCGGCGGAGGCGCCGGTGGCGGCGGGGCCGGCGGCCGGAGCGGGCCGGCCGGCCGGCACCCCGCGCACCCGTCGGAACAAGATCCCATCCACCGGCCGTCCGGCACCGAAGTACCCGTGAAACGCCCGGCACCGGCCGTGCGGGGCAGGCGAGCGCGAGGGGTTGAGTGACGTGGACCGTCGGAGAGTCGCTGTGGTGGGCGGGGGCGTGGCAGGACTGACGGCCGCCCACATCCTGCAGAGCACGTACGACGTGGTGCTGTACGAGGCGGACGACCGCCTCGGGGGCCATGCCCACACCCATGAACTGCCCACCGAGGACGCCGGAACGGTCCACGTGGACAGCGGATTCATCGTGCACAACGAGCGGACCTACCCGCACCTGCTGCGGCTGTTCCGCGAACTCGGCGTCACCACCCAGGAATCCGAGATGAGCATGTCCGTCCGGTGCGACGGCTGCGGCCTGGAGTACGCGGGCGCCCGGGGCGCGGCCGGACTGCTCGGCGGAGGCAACCTGCTGCGCGGCCGCCACCTGCGCATGCTCGCCGAGGTCCCGCGCTTCCACCGGGCCGCCCGGCGGCTGCTCGACGCCCCCGACGACGGGCAGACCCTCGGGGAGTTCCTCGACGGGCGCGGCTTCTCCCGGTATTTCGTCGGCCACTTCGCCATCCCGCTCGTCGCGGCCGTCTGGTCGTGCGCACCGGACACCGCCCTGCAGTACCCCGCCCGGTACCTCTTCCGCTTCCTGGCCCACCACGGGCTGCTGTCCGTCAAGGGATCCCCGCAGTGGCGTACGGTCACGGGCGGTTCGGCGAGCTACGTGGCCAAGGCCGCCAAACACCTGACCTCCGTCCGGACCTCCACTCCGGTCCGGGCCGTCGTGCGCGCCGCCGACCACGCGCGCGTGGTCACCCCGGACGGCGACTCGACCCCGTACGCGGCCGTCGTCATCGCCGTCCACCCCGACCAGGCGCTGCGCCTGCTGGCCGATCCGACCGAGGACGAGGTCCGGATCCTCGGCGCGTTCACGTACTCCCGCAACCCCACCGTGCTGCACCGGGACACCTCACTCCTGCCCCGTTCCGCGCACGCGGGCGCCTCCTGGAACTACTGGCTCCCCTCCTGCTCGGCCCGGCCCGAGTCCGTCCAGGTCAGCTACGACATGAACCGGCTCCAGCGGCTGCCGACCGCCGAGCCGCACATCGTCACCCTCAACGCCCGCGGCCGCGTCGACCCCTTCGACGTGATCGCCCGCATGGTCTACGAACACCCCGTCTACACCCCCCGGTCCGTCGCCGCACAGCAGGAACTGCCCCGGCTGAACACGTCCGTGACCGCCTTCGCCGGCGCCTACCACGGCTGGGGCTTCCACGAGGACGGGTGCCGCTCCGGCGTCGCCGCCGCCGAGGCCCTGGGGGTGCGGTGGTGAACGGCACCTCCGCGCGGCGGGACGACCCGCCCCGCGTACCGGCCCTGTACGAGTGCACGGTGGCCCACACCCGCAACACCCCCGTCCGCCACGCCTTCCGGCAGCGCACCTACCTGTGGCTCGTCGACATCGACGAACCGCCCCGCATACCCCGGGCGCTGCGCCCACTGGCCCGCTTCGACCCCCGCGACCACTTCGGCGGGCGGGCACCCACCCTGCGCGCGGGCCTGGAGGCGCAGCTGGCCGCCCACGGGGTGAAGAACGCCGACGGGCAGGTCCTGATGCTCGCCCACGCCCGGGTCCTCGGGCACGTCTTCAACCCCCTGACCCTCTACTGGTGCCACGACCGCGAAGGCACCCCGGTCTGCGTCGTCGCCGAGGTCCACAACACCTACGGGGAGCGCCACTGCTACCTGCTGCGTCCCGGTGCCGACGGACTGACCGACGTCCCCAAGGACTTCTACGTCTCGCCCTTCTTCGCGGTGGAGGGCTTCTACCGGATGCGGCTGCCCGTCCCCGGCGACCGGCTCGACCTGACCGTGCAGCTACGCCACGACGACGGGACCTGCCCCTTCACCGCGACCGTGACCGGCCGCCACCGCCCGGCCGGTGCCCGCGCCCTGCTGGGTGCGGCCCTGCGCCACCCCTGGTCCACCGCCCGGGTCTCGGCCGGCATCCGCTTCCAGGGCATCCGCCTCTTCCTCCGCGGCCTCCCGGTCCGCCCCCGTCCCGTCCGTCCCCCGCAGGAAGGCACCCTGTGACCGTCTCGTACATCCCGGCCCACGAGCGCGCGCTCGCACCCGTCGACCCGGCGCGCTGGCCCGACGTGGCCCGGCCGCCCCGCGCCTCGGGCCTGCGTACCGCCCTCGCCGAGCGGATCATCGGCCGGGCCCTCGCCCGGCTCCCGCTGCGGGTCCGCCGCGGCAGCGGCGAGCCGCCCGCGTACCGGGTTCCCCGGCAGGCGGAAGCCCTGCCCACCCTCACCCTCCACGACCCCGAGGCCTTCCACCGCCGGATCGGCGTGGACGGCCTGATCGGCTTCGGCGAGTCCTACATGGCGGGGGAGTGGGACAGCGACGACCTGGTGGGCGCCCTGACGGTGCTCGCCCGCCACGTCGACGACCTGGTGCCGGCGCCGCTGCGCCGGCTGCGCGACGCCTGGGTCCGCAGGCGCCCCGAGCAGCAGCGCAACACCCCCGAGGGGGCACGGGAGAACATCCACCGCCACTACGACCTGTCCAACGAACTGTTCACCCTGTTCCTGGACCGGAGCATGAGCTACTCCTCGGCCGTCTTCGCCGCGTTCCCCGCCTCACCCGCCACCTTCACCGCCGCCCAGCACCGAAAGATCGACCGGCTCCTCGACCTCGCGGACGTCGGCCCGGGCACCCGGCTGCTGGAGATCGGCACCGGCTGGGGCGAGCTGGCGATCCGGGCCGCCTCCCGGGGCGCCCAGGTGGTGACCGTGACGCTCTCCGCCGAGCAGCGCGACCTCGCCCGCGCACGCGTCACCGCAGCCGGCCTCGGCGACCGGGTCACCGTCGAACTGCGCGACTACCGGCACGTCGAAGGCTCCTTCGACGCCGTCGTCAGCGTGGAGATGATCGAAGCGGTCGGCGCCGAGTACTGGGCCACCTACTTCGCCGCCCTGCGCCGGCTCCTCGCCCCCGGCGGCCGCGTCGCCCTCCAGGCCATCACCATGCCGCACGAGCGCATGCTCGTGACCGCCCGCACGCACACCTGGATCAGCAAGTACATCTTCCCCGGCGGGCTCATCCCCTCCCGTGAGGCGATCGCCCGCGCGAGCGCGGCGGCCGGACTGAGCACGGTGGCGGACGACGGCTTCGGCGACCACTACGCGGAGACGCTGCGGCTGTGGCGCGAGGAGTTCGACCGACAGGCCGACTCCGTCGCCGCCCTCGGCTTCGACCGCACCTTCCACCGCATGTGGGAGCTCTACCTCGCCTACTCCGAGGCCGGATTCCGCTCGCACTACCTGGACGTACGCCAACTGCTGCTCACCGCCGACCCGGTGCCCGGGGCGACCCCGTGAACGCCGCGGCGGCGCAGGTCCTCGCCGACGGCGTCGACTGGGGCGCCTTCGCGGTCAACCTCGCCGTCGCGGCGGGCGCCGCCCTCGCCGTCATGCTGGTCACCTTCGCCATCGGCACGGCGAAGGGCCTGCACCGGATCGTCGACGTCGCCTGGGGGATCGCCTTCGCCGCAGTGGCACTCACCAGCTACCTGCTGTCGGCCGGACACGGCGACGACGCCCGGCGCCTCGCCGTCGCCGCCATGACCGTCGTCTGGGGACTGCGGCTCGCCGCGCACATCGCCCGCCGCGGCCGGGGGCACGGCGAGGACCCGCGCTACGCCCGCATGCTCGCCAGGGCGCCGGGCAGCCCCCGGCTCTACGCCCTGCGCAAGGTGTACCTCCTGCAGGGCGCGCTGGTCTGGCTCGTCTCGCTGCCCGTGCAGGCCGCCTCGTACGCGGCCCTGCCGCTCGGGCCGTTCGCCGCCGCCGGCCTGCTGCTGTGGGCCACCGGGCTGCTCTTCGAGGGCGTCGGCGACTTCCAGCTGGCCCGCTTCAAGGAGATCCCCGGGAACCGGGGCGCGATCATGGACCGGGGTCTGTGGAGCTGGACGCGGCACCCCAACTACTTCGGCGATTTCCTCGTCTGGTGGGGTCTTTACCTGCTGGCCTGTGCGACCTGGCAGACTGCGGCACTCACACTGGTCTCACCGCTGGTGATGAGCGCGCTGCTGATCTGGGGCAGCGGCAAGAGACTGTTGGAGGCGCACATGGCGGACCGGCCCGGCTACGCCGCCTACGCCGCCCGCACCAGCGGGTTCTTCCCGCGCCCGCCGCGCCGCATACCCCGGGAGGCGGGGTGAGCGCCGGGACCGAGCGGGACACGGAGGCCACCGGCGAGGGCCGCGCCCTGGTGCTCCGTACGTCCCCCGCGACGCCGGCGGCCGCGGTCCTGCTGCTGCACGGAGGGCGCGAGTCGGGGACGGAGCCGCCGCCCCTGGTCAACCTGCCCGCGCTGCGGATGCGGCCCTTCGCGGCCGCCGTCGCCCGCGCGACGCGCGGGCGCGAGGTCCTGGTGGCGGAGGTGCGCTACCGGCACCGCGGCTGGAACGGCGCCCGCTGCGACGCCGCCCGGGACGCGGAGGAAGCCCTCGCGCGCCTGCGCGGCCTCGCCGGGGACGTCCCGGTGGTCCTCGTCGGTCATTCGATGGGCGGCCGGGCGGCGCTGCGGGCGGCCGGCGCGCCCCTGGTCCACGGCGTGGTGGCCCTCGCCCCCTGGTGTCCGCCGGACGAACCGGTGGACCACCTCGCGGGCCGCCGGCTCTACCTGCTCCACGACGAGCAGGACCGGGTCACCTCGGCCGCCGGGTCCTGGGAGTTCGTCCGCCGGTCCCGGCTCGCGGGCGCCGACGCCACCGCCATCCCGATGCCCACGGGCGGTCACGCGATGCTCCGCGGCGCCGGCGCCTGGCACCGGCGCACCGCGGCGCTCGTCACCAGCCTGGTCACCCGGGACTGAGCCGCGCCCCGGGCTGCCGAGCCACTACGGGAGGGCCCGGCGTCCCGCCCCCGGGCGGCGGGACGCCTCTCAGGGGTGAACGACCAATCCGGTGGCCGCGGCGCCGCGAAGGCACGGGTGTGAGCATCGACAAGGCAGTCATCGGGCGGGGAGCGGCGGCCGCGCTGGCCGGGCTGGTGTCCGGCTACGCGGCCCTGGCGCTGGCGGAACTGGCCGCGGCGGGGATCCGGCCCGAGGCCGGTCCGGTCACCGCCGTCGGGGGAGCGGTCGTCGACCGCACACCGGCCGGGGTCAAGGACTGGGCGATCCGCACCTTCGGGGCCGACGACAAGCTCGTCCTGCAGCTCGGGATCCTCGCCGTGACGGCCCTCCTGGCGATGGCCCTGGGCCTGCTCGCCCTGCGCAGGCGACGGACCGCGGCAGCCGGCGTGTTCCTCTTCGGCCTGGTGGGAGCGGCGGCCGCGCTGAACCGGCCGGATTCCGGCGGGCCGGCCGACGCCCTGCCGTCCCTGGTGGGCGCGCTGGCCGGAGCCGCCGCGCTGTACGTGCTGACCGGACCGCTCGTGACAGCCCGGCCCCCGGCCGCCCCGACGGCCGGGGGCACCGGCTGGGACCGCCGCCGTTTCCTGCTGCTCACCGGCGCCGCCGCGGCTCTCGGCACCGGGACGGGGGCCGTGGGCCGGGCCCTGAACTCGTCGCAGTCCGGCGACGCGATCGCCTCCCGGGAGGCCGTGGTCCTGCCGGCCCCCGCGTCACCGGCGCCGGACCTGCCCCCGGGCGCGGCCCTGCGCGTCCCGGGGATCAGCCCCTTCACCACGCCGAACAAGGACTTCTACCGCGTCGACACGGCGCTGGTCGTCCCCCGGGTCCCGGCGGACACGTGGCGGCTGCGGATCCACGGCAAGGGGGTGCGCCGCGACCTGAACCTCAGCTTCCAGGACCTGCTCAACCGGCCCCTCGTCGAACGGGACATCACCTTGACCTGTGTCTCCAACGAGGTCGGCGGACCGTACGCGGGCAACGCCAGATGGCTCGGCGCCCGGCTCGGCGACCTGCTCGCGGAGGCCGGCGTACGCCCCCCGTCGCAGGGCGGACCCGCCGACCAGCTGGTGGCCCGCTCCGTCGACGGCATGACGCTGGGCACCCCCGTCGAGGACGTCATGGACGGCCGGGACGCCCTGCTCGCGGTCGGGATGAACGGTGAGCCGCTCCCGTTCGCCCACGGCTTTCCGGTGCGGATGGTCGTACCCGGCCTGTACGGGTACGTGTCGGCGTGCAAGTGGATCGAGGACATCGAGCTCACCACCTTCGACGCGTACGACCCGTACTGGGTGAAGCGCGCGTGGGCCCCGCAGGCGCCGGTCAAGACCCAGGCGCGCATCGACACCCCCAAGCCCTTCGCGCGCCCCGCCGCGGGCACGGTGACGGTGGCCGGAGTCGCCTGGGCCCAGCACCGCGGCATCGACCGCGTCGAGGTCCAGGTCGACGACGGACCGTGGCAGGAGGCCGATCTGGCCACCGAGGACACCCGCGACACCTGGCGCCAGTGGTCCTACCGCTGGCGGGCCACACCCGGTACGCACACCCTCACCGTCCGCGCCACCGACCGGACGGGCGAGACCCAGACCGAACGGCGCGCCCCGACCCTCCCCGACGGAGCCAGCGGCCGGCATTCCGTCGTCGTCATGGCCGCAGAGGCGTAGGACGGGTGTCGGACAGGGGCGGAACAGGCGTCGGACCGGCCGCGGAACGGCGCCGGCCCGGTGTCGGGAACTCCTTTCCGGCCGACCTGTGGTGCCACCTCGGCCAAGCCCGCGAGCAGGCCGGTACCCGCCTATTTGACGTGCACCTGCTGGGGCAAAATGGCCGATGTCACTGGCAAATCGGTACGGGAGGGTGTGGTCTTGGCGTTGCTGTCCTTACCGGTACGGCGCCTGCGGGTGTCACAGGGGACGAGTGGGGTGGGATCGGGCCTGCAACGCGCCCAGTCCTTCATGATCGTCGCCACCCTCCTGTACCGGGCGAGCCACCTCACGGTGGGCGCCCTCGCCGTCGCCCAGCGCCGGTCGGAACTCCCCCTGCAGTACGCGGGATTCGCCGCAGCCCTCGGACTGAGCGCGCTGACCTACGGCGCCGCCCTGCGCCGCGGCTGGTTCGACCGGCGCCACATCTGGGCGGACGTCGTGGTCACCGGCTGCGTGCTGCCCCTGGCCCTCTGCGCGTGGGGCGGAGTGCGGGAGCCGCCCGCGATCGCGTGGGCGATGCTGCTGGGCGGGTCGGCGAGCGCCGTCGCGGCCATCGCCCTCGGACGGCTCCACGCCCTCACCGCCATCGCCCTGCTCGTGCTCACCCACGTCATCGGCTACGAGGCGGTGGGCGCGAGCCCCGCCATCCTTCTCGGCCACCTCAACTCGCTCGTCTCCTCCGCCGTCATGACCTGGCTCTTCCGGTGGTACCTGCTCCGCCAGGGCCGGCTCCTCGACGAGGCGAACGCCCGCGCGGTGACCGCGGAAACCCACAAGGCGCGCTACGCCGAGCGGCTGGAACACCACCGGGCGCTGCACGACACCGTCCTCGCCACCCTGACCACCCTGGCCTCCGGCTCGGTCGACGCCAATGCCCCCGAGGTGCGCGAGCGCTGCGCACGCGAAGCCGCGTACCTGCGCCGGCTGATCCAGCAGACCGCCGCGGAGGTCCACCACCGGGAGATCGGCACGGCCCTGGAGGAGGCGGTCGGATCCGTCGAGAGCCTCCAGCTGCGGGTCACCGCCCAGTACCACGACCTGCCCCGGGTACCCCCCGAGGTCGCCGCCGCGCTGGGGGACGCCGTCCGCGAGGCCCTGAACAACGTACGGCGCCACGCCGGCACCGGACACGCCTACCTCACCGCCACCGGGGACCCGGACGCACCGGGGGCAGCCGTCGTCACCGTGGTCGACCGGGGGCCCGGGTTCGACCCCGAACGGTGCGAGCCCGGCCTCGGCCTGCGCGGCTCGGTCCACGACCGGATGACGGAGGTGGGCGGCCGGGCGACCGTCGACAGCGCCCCCGGCGAGGGCGTACGGGTGGAGCTCAGATGGCCCGGGTGATCACCGTCTCGGTGGTCGACGACGACCGGATGCTCCTCGACGGCCTGCGGGCCTGGCTCGGCGGCGTGCCGGAGCTGCGGCTCGTGGCGACCGCCGCCACCGTCGGGGAGCTCCTCGGCACACCGGACGGGCAACGCCCGTACGGCTTGGGGGCGACGGGCTACTCCCCGCCCGACATCGTCCTCCTCGATCTCGTCCTGCGCGACGGCTCGGAGCCCGCCGACAACATCCGGCGGCTGCTGCGGAGCGGCAGCCGCGTCCTGATGATCAGTACGGTGCCCGACCGCTCCCGGATCATCGAGGCCGTCCGAGCCGGCGCCGACGGCTACCTGACCAAGGACCACGACCTGCCCACCCTGGTCGCCGCCATCAAGGACCTGGCCTCGGGCCAGGGCGCGCTCTCCGCGGAACTCGCCTTCGCCTGCGCCTACGACGACAGCCCCGCACGACCCCGCCTCTCGCCCAGGGAACGGCAGATCCTCCTCGACTACGCCTCCGGACTGACCCTGAAATCCGCCGCCCGCCGCGCCGGCATCACCGTCCACACCGCCAAGGACTACCTGGACCGCGTCAAGGCCAAGTACCAGCAGGCGGGCCGCCCCACCTACACCAAGCTCGACCTCGCCCGGCGGGTACGGGAGGACAGCCTCGACGCGGGCTGACCACCCGCGCAAGCCCCCCAAACGGACGGCTACAGGGGGCACGCGCACCGTCCCTATCGTCGTCCCGGCGGCGCCTCGGAGGGCCCGCCGGAAAGGGGACGAGCCGGTGTCCATCTTCTGGCCGGCGCTGCCGGAGGACTGTAGCGCCACGGGCTCGGACGGCGGACCGCACCCGAGGCGGGGGGAACTCGTCGGCCGGGGACCCGAGATGGGGCAGATCATGCTCGCGCTGGCGGCCGCCCGGGCCGGGCGCGGCACGGCACTCCTCGTGACCGGGGAGCCCGGTGTCGGCAAGACCCGGCTCGCCGCCGAGGCCCTCGCCGTGGCCGCCGAGACGAACATGGTCACGGTCCGGGGGCGGGCCGGCGCGGTGGGCTCACCCGTACCGTACCGGCCGCTGGTGGAGGCGCTGCTCCAGCTGTCCCGGGCCGGCCTGCTGCCCGACCCGGAGGAACTCGGCCGCCACGGGCCCGTCATGGCCCGCCTGCTGGCCGGGGCACGGGACACGGACGCGGGCGCCGCCCCGCACCTCGTGGTCGCCGAGACCATGCTGCGTCTGCTCACCGTCGTCGGGGAGCGGCAGGGCTGCCTGCTCGTCCTCGACGACCTGCACGACGCCGACGCCGGCACGCTGGCGGTCGTCGAATACCTCCTCGACCACATCGGACCCCAGCCGGCCGTGCTCCTCCTCGTCACCGGGTGCGCGCCGTGCGCGGCGACGGAACTCGCCGCGCGGGCCCGTCGGCGCGGCGCGGCGGTGCTCGACCTCGCCCCCCTCAGCCGCCCCGACGTGCACCTGCTCATCGCGGCCGAGCTGCGCGTCCCGCCGGTCGAGGTCTGCCCCGACCTCGTCCATCGCGCCGTCGACGGCAGCTCCGGAATCCCCTTCGTCGTCAAGGAGATCGTCCACCACCTCACCGGCCGCCCCGCCCGCCGCGACCCCGGGAGAGAGGCCGTCCCGCCCACCGTCGCGGACGACGTCAGGCGCCGGGCAGGGCGGCTCGGCCCGCTGGGCGTGGAACTCCTCGGCATGGCCGCCCTGTTCGGCCGGCGCTTCGCACTGCCCGTACTGGAGCGCGCCCTCGGCCGTGACCACGCCGAGCTGACGGCGGTCCTGCGGGCCGCGGTCGCCTCGTACCTGATCACGCCCGACGGGCCGGGCGCCCAGTGGTACGGCTTCCGCTACCCGCTCGCCGCCGAGGCCCTGCTGGCCGACCTCGGCCCCGGGGAGCGGGCCGGACACGTACGGCGGCTGGCGCGCGCCCTCGCCGACCTCCACCCCGGGCTGCCCGGGACGTGGTGCGAGCACGCCGCCCAGCTGCACGAGCACGCCGGTGACACCCCCGAGGCCATCCGCCTGTACGCCGAGGCGGCCGGGCGGGCGGCCGCCGAGGGCGCGGTGGACCGGACGGTGGAGCTGCTGACCCGGGCCCACCGGCTCGTCGGACCGGGCACCGCGCCCGAACTGCACGCCACCGTGCTGGAGCGGCTGCTGGACGCCGTCGCCCGTTCGGCGCGGTTCGACCGCCTGCCCGCGCCCGCCGCGCTCCTGGACACCCTCGGCGGCGACGGCGGTGAGCCCGGCCTGCCCGCCCAGCGCCGCGCCGGACTCCACGCCCGGCTGAGCGACATCGCCACCCTGCAGGGCCGCCCCGCCGAAGCCCTGTGGCACCTCGACATCGCCCGCGCACTGCTCGGAAGCCGCCCGGCCGACCAGTACGCCGCCCTCGTCGACCTATCCGCCGCGCAGGTGGAACTGAGCCGGCTCGCACCCGACCGGCTGCGCACCGCCATCCGGTACGCCCACCGGGCACTGGGGGCCGCCCAGCGCGTCGACCTGCCCGAGGTCGCCTGCCGGGCCCTGCTGCTGCTCGGGCAACTGACCCGGGAACAGGACGGGCCCACGGCCGCGGCCCACTTCCGGCGGGCGCGCGCCATCGCCCTCGCCCGGCGGCTCCCCGTGCCGCGCGCGGCCGCCGACGTACACCTGGCCATCGTCGCCGCGAGCCGCGACGGCCGGTCCACCCGGCTCGAAGCGGCCCGCCAGGAGGCCCTGAGCACGGGCCTGCTGCCCCTGGCCCACGAAACCGGCTTCGTCCTCGCACTGGACCGGATCCGGCACGGACGGTTCGACGAGGCCCGCGACCGGATCCGGGAGGCGGCCGCCGATGCCTCCCGGCTGGGACTCGGCCGCCCCCTGGCCATGCTGCGGCTGGCCGAGGCCGTACGGTACGCCCACCAGGGCCGCCGCGCCGAGATGCGCGGGGCACTGGAGCGACTGGCCCCGCTGCTGGACGCGGCGCCCGGACTGCGCGCCATGTCGTACGGGCTGGCGCGGGCGGTCTGCTCGCTGCTGGAGGAACGGCACGAGGCCGCCGGGCAGGAGTTCGCGCAGGCCCTCGCCCACGACGCGGAGAACCCCGCGACGGGCGACTTCGGCAGACACGGCGTCATCCTGCTGCTCGGAGTACTGGCCGGCCGCATGGGCCGGCGCCACCACGCCGAGGCCACGCTCGCCGGCGCCGGCGCCGGAGCCACCCGCTGGAACCGTCAGTTCGCCGGCCTGGCCCACGCCGTGCTGCTCGGCCGCGAGGGCCGCCCCGACGAGGCGACCGCCGCCGCGAGCGAGGCGCTGGAGGCCGCCGAACCCTTCCCCATGGCACGCAGGCTGTGTCTGCGCCTGGTGGCGCAGTCGGCGTACGACGACGGCTGGGGCACGCCCGTCGAGTGGCTGCGCGAGGCGGAGGAGTACTTCCACGACGCCGGCCTCCAGGCGGTCGCCGGAGCCAGCCGGGCGCTGCTGCGCGGGATGGGCGCCCCGGTCCGGCAGCGGCGCACGGGCACCGAGCGCGTGCCGCCGGACCTGCGCCGTTGCGGGATCACCGTCCGCGAGTTCGAGGTGGCCCGGCTGGTCGCCGAACGCATCAGCAACAAGGACATCGCCGGCCGCCTGCACATCTCGCCGCGCACCGTCGAGAAACACGTGGCGAGCCTCCTGCAGAAGACCGGCCATCCGAACCGGACGGCCTTCGCCACCGCCACCCGAGGCCTGGTGGCGTAGGGGTCGGGAAAGCCGGGCCGACGGGCCGCCGCCCGACAGCGGCACCCCGCGCACGATCCGGCCGACGGCGCCCGCTGTGCTGGAGAAGGGCGATGTCAGAGGCGGTGTCTAGCCTCGGGCACATGTCTGAGACCTCCACGGGTGCGCCCGACGACGTGAACGTCCCGCTCGACGAACCGCGGTGGACCGTGCAGTGGGCCGACGGCCCCGCACCGGACCAGCGGCGGCTGCGTCCCCTCGTCGGCCACGGCGGCCCGGTGCGGGCGGTCGCCACGGCGGTCGTCGACGGCAGGCCGGTCGCGGTCTCGGGCAGCCGTGACAACACCGTGCGGGTCTGGGACCTCGCCACGGGCGGGCAGCTCCACGAGCCGCTCACGGGCCGCACCGACCCGGTGTCCGCGCTGACGGCCGAGGTGCTGTCCGTGGCCACCGCGGTCGCCGACGGCAGGCCCGTGGCCTTCAGCCTGCACGGCGACGACGCGGTCCTGGTGTGGGACCTGGCCACCGGCCGCGCGGCCGGCGAGTTCGTCAGGCTGGTGGAGAGCGCCGTACTGGAGGAGCGCCGGGTCCTCCTCGCCCTCGGGGCCGACCGGACCCTGTACGTGTGGGACCTGCTCACCGGCCGCCGGGTCACCGCCTTCCCGTCGGCGGCCGGACTCGCGATGCTGGACGGCCGCCGTGTCGTCCTCACCGTCGACGAGACCGACACGGACCGGACGGTGCGCGTGTGGGACCTGGGCACCGGCGATCAGCTGGCCCGTTCGCTGGAGGTGGTGCGGACCGCCGCCCTCGACGGACGCGTGCTCGCCGTCACCGCCCCGGAGGACGGCCCGGGGGCCGCCCCGGGGGAGCAGGGAGGGTGGGACCTGGCCACCGGCGAACCGGTGGGCACCTCCGCGGCCGCCGCGGTTCTGTCCGCGGGCGAGGACCGGCCCGGCCTGACGACCGTGACGGTGGTGCACGGACGCGCCGTCGCCGTCGGCCTCGACGGCGAGGAACCCCGCTTCATCGGCCCGCTGGCCCTCGCCCGCCAGAACGGCGCCCTGGTACGGTCCCGGGCGCGCGAGACCGCGGTGCTGGACGGACGTACCGTCGCCCTCACCGCCGAGGCGGACGGGACCCTGCGGATCTGGGACCTGGCGGACGTCCGGCAGCGCGCGGACGGCATGCGGGTGATCGCTGCCGTCGGCGCGGGTGACACCGCGCCGGGCTTCCCGCCCGGCCCGGAGCAGGACGGGGACCTCTGGCAACGGCTCTCCGGACGCGGGCACGGCCCTTCCGGCGGTGAGGATCCGGTCCTGCTCACCGTGGAACAGGACGACACGGTGGTGGTACGGGACCGGGCCACCAGAAAGCCCGTCGGACCGCCGCTGACCGGCCACACCGGCCGGGTCTGGGACGTGGCCACCGCCGTCGTGGACGGGCGCACCGTGGCGGTCACGGCGAGCGCCGACCACACGCTCCGGACCTGGGACCTGAGCCACGCCCACGGGGACGGCCCGGAGCGCACCGGCCACACCGGAACCGTCTCGGCGATCACCACTGCCGTCCTCGACGGGCGCCACGTGGTCGTCACCGCGGCCGCCGACCACACCCTGCGCACCTGGGACCTGGCCACCGGCACGCCGGTCACGGCACCCGTGACCGGCCTGGAGGGCGAGGTGACCGCCATGGTCGCGTCGGTGGTGGACGGGCGCCCGGTGATCGTGACCGCAGGCTCCGGCGACACCCTCCACCTGCTGGATCCGGTGGGCGGGGGAACCCTCGGCGAGCCCGTCACCAGCCACCACGGCCGGGTGCTGGCCCTGGCCGGCGCGACCCTGGCCGGCCGGCCGGTCGTGGTCACGGCCGGCGCCGACCGCACCGCGGCGATCTGGGACCTCACCACCCGCCGCCCCGTCGGCGAACCGCTCACCGGCCACACCAGCAGGGTGACCGCCGTCGCGACGGCGGAAGTGGCAGGACGGCCCGTCGCTGTCACCGGAAGCTGGGACAGGACCGTACGGCTGTGGGACCTCACCACCGGCCGGCAGATCGGCGAACCCCTCACCGGCCACACCGACTGGGTGACGACGGTGGCCACCACGCTCGTCGACGGCAGGCCCGTCGCGGTCAGCAGGAGCCGGGACAAGACGGTGCGCCTGTGGGACCTGGCCACGATGCGGGAGACCGGGGAGCCCCTGACCGGCCAGACGGATCCGAACGGGCCCATGGTCGTCACCGTCGGGAGCGGCGGCCGGCCGGTGGTGGCCATCGGCCAGGGCCAGGCCGTGCGGTTCCGGGACCTCGGCACGGGGCGGGAGGCGGGGAACGAGTACGCACTGCCGCTCCCGGCGGCCGCGCTCGGAGCCGCTCCGGGCGGACGGCTCGTGGTGGCCTTCGGACCGGAGGTCACCGTGCTTCGTCCGGCGGCAGGCTGACTGAATCGGACCGTACCCCTCCGGTAGGTCGGGAGAATCCCTGACCCCGCCGGGCGCCCGGTAGCGGGCCGCCGCCCGGCCGGCCTGCCGGCTGAGAGGGCTTTTAGACGGTGTTCACGAGGGTGTCAAGTCCCGAGTTTCCGGAACATGACCCGGATATGGCCCCCGGGGCTTACTTGTGGTGCGGGCCTCACCGGAAACAGAACGAGGCAGACGAAAGAAACGGAATACCTCCCCGAGGATCCCTTCCTTCGCCGACATCACCGCAGCGTCCCGGAAATCCGGGCACGTCACACAACCCCTCTTGAACCCGTAGGAGAAAGTCATGAACCGCAAGATGCGCACCAACAACGTTGTCCGCCCCACCCGTCGCGGTTTCCGCGTCGCCACTCTGGTCGCCGCGGCCGCTGTGGTCACAGGAGGCGTCGTGCTTCCGGCGTCCATGGCCTCGGCCGCTCCGGTGACCACCCACGTGGCTACGGCCCTCCCGAACGGTGGGGGCGCCGGAGGTGACGGTGGCAAGGGCGGTACCGGCGGTCTCGTCGGTGGCGCCGGTGGCGCTGGTGGCTCCGGTGGCGGCAGTGTCCATGGCACCGGCGGCAAGGGTGGTAACGGCGGTGCCGGTGGGGACGGCTTCCTGCTCGGTGGCGCCGGTGGCGGTGGCGGCGGTGGCGGCGAAGGCCGCATCGGTGGCGCCGGTGGTAACGGCGGCGACGGCGGCTTCGGTGTCCTCCAGGGCGGCAACGCCGGTGGCGGCGGCGGGGGCGGCGACGGCTTCATCAAGGGAGGCAAGGGCGGCAACGGCGGCAACGGCGGCTTCAGCTTCTTCAACGGAGGCAACGGCGGCAAGGCCGGGGACGGCGGCTTCGGCGGCCTGTTCGGCGGCGAGGGCGGCAACGGCGGCGCCGGTGGCGGCAGCCTCTTCTGACCGCTCCCCGCAGTACCCCGCTCAACGGGGCGGAGGCCTTCGGGCCTCCGCCCCCCCCACACACACACCTCGTCGGTAAATGTGCCGAAACGGAGAAACCCCTCATGTTCACGAAGTCCTGGCAGCGTCCGATCATCCTGGTCACGGCCTCTCTGGCCCTCGTCACCGGTACGGCGTGCGCCGCGCAGGCGTCGCAGTCCCACACCCCCGCGAACATCAGCGCCTCGGCCCCGGCCGACCAGCCCGAACACTGCGTCGGATTCGGTGCCGGCGGCAAGGGCGGAGAGGGCGGCAAGGGAGGCCGTGGCGGCGAGCCCGGTCAGCCGGGTGAGCCCGGCCAGCCCGGCGGGGTCGGCTGCTTCACGTTCAAGGACCTGCCCGACAAGCCGAAGGCGGATCTGACGGTGGTCGACAAGGTGCGCATCGTGCTCATCGTGATGGCGGCCGACGACTCGGACGAGACCACGAAGAAGATCGCCGAGAAGTACAAGATCTCGGACGAGCAGATCGACACCTGGAAGAAGTACTACGTCGACGGCGACTGGTTCGCCCTGATGGCGGACGACGTCCGCTCATGAGGATCCGGCGCCCCGGCCCGCAGCGGGCCGGGGCGCCGGAGAAACCCCGGGGAAACGCACGGCCGGACGAAGGTCGGGCCCATTCGACAGGAAAGCGGAAGAGCGGGAGACCGCCACCGCGTCAAGGAAAGCAATTTCCAGGCAAGGGAGATCCTCATGCGCACGCGATCCACGAAGTTCCGGCTCGGCCTCGTCATTTCGGCGGCTCTGATCGGCGCGGGTGCGATGGCACCGGTCGCCACGGCCGCCCCGGCGCCCTCAGCCCAGACGGTCTCCGCGTTCGGCAGCGGCGACGCCCGTCCCGGAGGAGGCCGGTTCGACGGCAGGGCGGTGCTCGACAAGGTCAAGGTGGACAAGGGCAGTGTCCGCGTCGGTGACCGGGTCTGTGCGGGCAGCTGCGAGGGATCGGTGAACGGCACCAAGGGCGGCAAGGGCGGTGTCTGCGCCGGGCTGTGCAACGGGAGCGCCAACGGCGGCACCGGCACCACGGGCGTACCGGGCGGCACCGGCGGTACGGGCGGCAAGGGCGGGATCTGCGCCGGGACCTGCCACGGCAGCGCCAACGGCGGCACCGGCGGCACCGGCGGGATCGCCCTGCCCGGCGGAGACGGCGGCAAGGGCGGAACCGGCGGAGACGGCGGCTTCTGCTTCGGCTTCGGCTGCGGGGTCACGGGTGGCCTCGGCGGCAACGGCGGCGCGGGCGGCAGCGACGACTGACCGGCCCGAAGCAGCGGACGCGGACGGTGGCCGGTCCCCCTGGAGGGGACCGGCCACCGTCCGCGTCCGTGTGCCGGTGCCGGTGCCGGTGCCGGTGCGGGTGCGCGCGTGCCCGGGCATGCCCGCAGGGGTGTCCGTACCGCCCCGTACCCGCCCGGCGGGGCGGCACGCGGAAGGGCCGCTCGATAGACTTCCAGGTATGGAAGAGCGGCCCGCCGCCTCCGACGGCGTCACACGGCCGGGTGAGGAGGGCGCCCGATGAGCGAGGCATCCAACCTCAGCGTGTACGCGGGCCGTGCCTCGGGCCTCATCGGCAAGCAGATCGCGGGCTACCGGGTGGAGCGCATGATCGGCCGCGGCGGCATGGCCGTCGTCTACTGCGCGAAGGACCTGCGCCTGGACCGTACGGTCGCGCTCAAACTGATCGCCCCCGAGCGCGCCCGCGACGAGACCTTCCGGCGCCGGTTCACGCACGAATCGCGGGTGGCCGCGTCGATCGACCACCCGCACATCGTGCCCATCTTCGAAGCCGGTGAGACCGACGGCGTCCTCTACATCGCCATGCGCTACGTCTCCGGCCTGGACCTGCGCGCGCTGCTGGACCGCGAGGGCCCCCTGCCCGTGGCGACCGCCCTGCGCATCGCGGCCCAGGTGGCGTCGGCGCTCGACGCGGCCCATGACCACGATCTCGTGCACCGGGACGTCAAGCCCGGCAACATCCTGGTCGCCGCGGGCACGGACAGCGAGCACCCCGAGCACATCTACCTGACGGACTTCGGGCTGACGAAGAAGGCGCTGGCGCTGACCGGGTTCACCACGGACGGGGAGTTCGTGGGGACGCTCGACTACATGGCGCCGGAACAGATCTCCGGCAGGCCGGTGGACGGCCGGTGCGATCTCTACAGTCTGGCGTGCGTGGTCTACGAAACCCTCGCCGGCGGCCCGCCCTTCCAGCGCGAGGAGGACGCGGCGCTGCTCTGGGCGCACCAGTACGACCCCCCGCCCCCACTGACGGAAAGGCGGCCGGGAATCGCTCCCGCCGCCGCCGACGTACTGACCAAGGCCCTGTCGAAGGTCCCCGAGGACCGCTACGGGTCCTGCCTCGAATTCGTGGCCGCCCTGCGCATCGCCACGGGAGGCGGCACCGGCGCTCACGCCGGTCCGCCTCCGCGGGAGGATTCCCGTCCCCCCGGTGTCCCTGGGGACTCCGTGCCCCCGCGGGAGCCCCCGGTCTGGGCCCGGCCGGTGTTCTACGGCCTGCCCGGCGGCCCGTAGACCGCCCCGCCCGTCACGGGCGTTCCCGCTTCCCCGCCGACGTCATCCCTGCGCGGTGTCGTCCCCGCGCGGTTTCCGTGGCCGTCACAGCCCCATGGAGATGGCCAGGCGGGTCATCTCGGCCGTGGTGCTGATGTTCAGCTTGGCGCGGATGCGGCGCAGGTAGGCGTCGACCGTGTGCTTGGAGAGCCCCATCTGGCGGGCCGTCTGCAGGTAGGTGCAGCCTGCGGCGATGTGACGCAGTGCCTCCTGCTCGCGCGGGGCGAGGGTGGGGGCGGTGGCTTCGGTCTGCGGGGCGGCGAGGGTGAGGCTCATGATTTCCTCCGACGGATCGGCCTGGTCATCACTGCTCACGTCCTCGGAAGCAGGGGACGTATACCTGAATGTCGGTGTTTGTCCCTGATAAAGAGCTTGTCGGCGGGACTTCATGGAGCTGTCCGTCGACTGTCACAGGCGCGTCACAGGGAACATTTCCGTGCATATCGCCCGACCTCGTACGCGTCCTCAGTACTCGGTGAGGGACTGCTCCGCCCAGATGGTCTTGCCGATGGCCGCGTGCCGGGTGCCCCAGCGCTGGGCGAGCTGCGCGACCAGCAGCAGACCCCGCCCGCCCTCGTCGAAGGTACGGGCCCGCCGCATGTGCGGAGCCGTGCTGCTCGCGTCGGAGACCTCGCAGATCAGGGTGCTGTTCTTCTCGTGGATCAGCCGCAGCTGGATGGGCGGCTGGCCGTACCTGATCGCATTGGTGACCAGCTCACTGACCAGGAGCTCGGTGACGAAGGCGGCCTCCTCCAGCCCCCAGGCCGTCAGCTGGTCGGTGGTCTGGCGCCGGGCCGTGGCGACCACCGAGGGGTCGGAGGCCAGGTCCCAGACGACGACCTGGTCGGCGTGCAGGCCCCGGGTCCGGGCGACGAGCAGGGCCACGTCGTCGTCCGGGCGGTGGGTCAGCATGGCCGTCAGTACGCGGTCGCACACCGCGTCCAGCGTGTCCGCGGGCCGGACCAGGGCCGCGAACATGCTGTCCAGCGCCTCGTCGATGTCATGGTCACGGGCCTGCAGCAGACCGTCGGTGTACAGGGCGAGGATGCTGCCCTCGGGGAGTTCGACCTCAAGCGTCTCGAAGGGCAGCCCGCCCAGGCCCAGCGGGGGACCGGCCGGAACGTCCAGCAGGTACACCGAGCCCTCCGGGGAGACCACGGCGGGCGGCGGGTGGCCGGCCCGGGCGACCGTGCAGCGGCGGATGACCGGGTCGTAGACCACGTACAGGCACGTGGTGCCGATGCCCCCGGCCGTCTCCCCGCCCGACTCCTGGTCGCCCTCGTCGGCGGACAGGTGGATGACGAGGTCGTCGAGGTGGGTGAGCAGCTCGTCGGGTCCCAGGTCGACGTCGGCCAGGGTGCGTACGGCGGTGCGCAGCCGCCCCATGGTGGCGGTGGCCCGGATGCCGTGGCCGACGACGTCTCCCACGACCAGAGCCACCCGGGCGCCCGACAGCGGGATCACGTCGAACCAGTCGCCGCCCACACCCGCCTCGCCGGCCGCGGGCAGGTAGCGGGAGGCGATCTCCAGCGCAGCCTGGTCGGGCAGCGTGTGCGGGAGCAGGCTGCGCTGCAGTGTCATGGTCGTCGTGTGCTCCCGGCCGGACCGGTACGCGTTGCGGATCCCGGCCGCCGCCCGGGCCGTGAGCTCACCGGCCGTCCGCAGGTCGTCGGGCCGGAAGGGCTCCCGGCGCCGGTGGCGGCTGAAGACGGCCACACCGAGCGTGCCCCCGCCGGCCCGCATCGGCACCACCATGATCGAGTGGGCCCCGTACTCACCGATCCAGGCGGCGCCGGGATCCTCGGCCGCCCAGCGGGCGAGGTCCGGGTCCGCGGCCCCGTACACCGCGCCGTGGCCCGCCACCAGCGCTTCCACGGGCGGCGACAGCGGCGGATAGCTGGTCGTGTCCCCGACGGCGACGCTGGACTCGGGAGTTCCGTCGAGCACCGACCGCGCGGCGGCACGGCACACGGTGACCGGGCCGTCGGCCTGGACCGAGGACGGCTCGTCGCCGCGCGGGAGTGGTTCCAGCAGGTCGACGACCGCGAAGTCGGCGAACCTGGGAACGGCGGCGTCGGCCAGCTCGTGCGCGGTACGGACGCTGTCCAGGGTGGTTCCGATGGGTTCGGCGGCGGCGGCGGCGACGTCGTCCGTCAGGAGCATCTGGTGCTGCACGCTCTCCGACCCGCCCCGGTCGTGCGCGGCCAGACATACGGCGTGCACCCGGCCGTCCGGGTCCCGCAACGGCGCCAGCGAGGTGGCCCAGCCGTGTTCCGCGCCGGCGCCCGTCGGGTGGACGAAGGCCTCCAGGTACTGCGGCTCACCGGAGTCCAGCGCCAGGCGCATCCGGCGCTCGGTCTCGTCGCTCACGGGATCCGGCGCGATCTCCGGCAGCCGTAGCCCCCGCATCTCGGCCTCCGTGAGGGAGAGCGTGCGCTCCATGCCGGCGTTCGCCCGCACCAGTCGCAGGTCCGTGTCGAAGACCGCCAGAAAGCAGGGGGACTGGGTGAACGCCCATTCCTTCATCGGTTCGTCCCAGGGAGAGCGGCGCGTGCCCCCCACGGCCGACACCACGAACCACTTGGTGGTCCCGCCGCTGGACGTCCAGCGGTGGGCGAGCAGGGCCACCTCCATGCGGTGGCCGTCCCGGTGGCGCAGCGCCACCGTGCCGCTCCACCGCTCCTGCTCCGACGGCACCCGCCGCGCCGCGTCACTGAGGACGTCGGCGAGCCGGTGGGCGGCGGGCAGCCCCACGACCTCGGACGGCACGTAGCCGAGCAGCCGGGTGGCGCCCTCGCTCCACTCGGTGACGATGCCCTGTTCGTTGATCGTCGCCGAGGCCGTGTAGGCCGACTCGAGGGAGGCGCCCGTCTCCTCGGGCCGCTCACCAGGAGAGGTGGGAACTTGCTCCATCGCCACTCATCTCGCCCTCGCTCGTTCCGCTGCCGCCGTCCCACGGGGACGTGCACGGCCAGGCGCTCCTCTGACCAGAATGATCCAGCCGGGCAAGGAGCACCAACGCAGTACCGTCACGCGGGGTACCCGGCCACCGGGCCGTGCGCGGACGGGGGCGGGCACCGCCCGTCCGCGCGCCGCACCGTCGCGCGGCGGTCACGAGACCGGGGCCTGGTCGAGGAGCGGCAGTTCGCGCGCCAGCGCGGCGACGGCCTGCCGGATCTGGCCGGGTGTGTGGTCGTACGTGACGAAGAAGCGCAGCCTCGCCAGCTCCTCGGGTACGGCCGGATGGAGGATGGGGTTGACGCTGATGCCCTGTCGGAACAGGGCCTCCGCGAGCCGCAGGGTCTTCAGCGAGTCCCCGACGATGCACGGCACGACCGGTGTGTCATGGCTGTCCCCGGTGTTGATGCCGGCCTCGCGCGCGAGGTGGACGAAGAGGGCCGCGTTCTCCGAGAGCCGTGCCACCCGCTGCGGCTCGGCCCGCAGCATGCGCAGGGCGGTCAGTGAGGCCGCGGTGTCGGCCGGGGTCATTCCGGCGCTGTAGACGAAGCCCGGCACGGTGTAGCGCAGGTACTCCACGACCGGGCGGCTCCCCGCGACGTAGCCGCCGCAGCTCGCCAGCGCCTTCGACAGCGTGCCCGACCACAGGTCGACGCTGGAGCGGTCGACACCGTAGTACTCGCCGATGCCACGGCCCGTCCGGCCGATCGTGCCGATGCTGTGCGCCTCGTCGATCATCAGCAGAGCACCGTGCCGGCGCTTGACGTCGACGAGGGCGGGCAGGTCGGCGATGTCCCCGTCCATGCTGTAGACGCCTTCGACGACGACGAGCACCCGCCGGTACTGGTCGCGGACCTGCGTGAGCAGCGCGTCGAGGGCGGTGGCGTCGTTGTGCGGGAAGGGCCGCCGGGTCGCACCGGAGAGCCTGCACCCCTGCAGGATGCTGTCGTGCGCGAGGGAGTCGTGGACGATGAGGTCCCCCGGTCCGACGAGGTGGCCGATCACGGTGACGTTGGTGGCATGGCCGTTGGCCAGGGTGACCGCCGCCTCACAGCCGAGCAGGGCGGCGATCTCGCTCTCCAGTTCCAGGTGGAGCGGCCGGCTGCCGGAGAGCAGGCGGCTGGCGGAGACCGAGGTGCCGCAGCGCTCTATCGCCTCGTGGGCGGCCTCGTTCACCTGCGGGTGGGTGGCCATGCCCAGGTAGTTGTAGCTGGAGAAGGAGAGCAGTTCCCGGCCGTCGACGACGGTCGTGTCCGTCATCGCGCCCTCGTGGACGAGGAAGTACGGATTGGCCAGCCCCGTACCGGAGAGCGTGGCGAAGCGTTCGGTGTGGGCGGTGACCTCGGGGAAGCACTCGATCCGTGTCTGCTCCTCGGGCAGCGGCGCGGCGGCCGCTTCGGTGGCCGTCGGCGGCCCGGAGGCCGGTTCGGGGAGCGGCGGTGCCGGGGCCTCGCCGGCTCCGGAGCGCTGCTCGGGGACGGGGGCCGGTACGGAGTCGCCGCAGCCGCGCGCGATCATCGCGGCGAGCCCGCCGACCGTCGGCCGGTCGGTGGCCGTCGTGTCGCGCGTCCACTGCGGCCACTGCCGCTTGAGGGAGGCGAACAGGTCGGTCAGCATCAGCGAGTCGAATCCGAGGTCCTCGATCAGCAGCTGGTCGTCGCGCAGATGGGCCACCGGGAACGCGCTGACCCGGGCCACGTGCGCGAGTACGGCCTCCGTCACCGTGGTGGACTCCCCGGCCGGCGGCGGTTCCGCGCCGGCCGGCGCCGCAGGTGCCGCGGGTGCGGTGGGTGCCGTGGGGGTGGCGGGGGTGGCGGGCGCCTCGGGCGCCGTGGGGGCGGCCGGGGGCACCGGGGTGGTTTCGGCCGTCGCCGGGGCGGCGACGGCCACGGCCCGGTCCCGCCCGGGAAGGATCTCGGCGAGGCGGGCCAGCAGCGCCGCTTCCGTGGCCGGGTCCGGCTCGGGCAGGGTCTCGGCGAGGCGGGCGAGCAGCGCCGTCTGCTGCTGGACCAGCCGCAGCAGTTCGTCCATCGGGTGGAGCGGCGAGCCGTTCATCGTGGTCTCCTCGGGGGATACGGGCCGGGCCCGGTGGGAGGCGGCGGAGGGGACCGCCGTACCGCGGCGCCCGCGGGGCATCCAGTAGGACTGGGTGGCGAGCCTGGCCACCGGAAGGTCGAGCAGGCGGCGCTCCTCCTGGGGAACCAGCGCGCGCGGGTCGACGGGGGCGCCCAGGACCGCGAGCCGGGCGAGGGCCCGGACGAGGCCCCGGCCGCCGTCCGGCTCCGGCGCGCAGACCTGGACGACCTGGACGTCGCCGTGGTCGGTGAGGTTGCGGCGGACCGAAGTCAGGAGCGAGTTGCCGCCGGTCACCTGGACGAAGACACGTGCCCCCTGGTCGTAGGCGGTGCGCACGGCATCGCAGAACCGGACCGGAGCGGACGCGTGCCGGGCCCACAGCTCGCGCAGCTGCCCGGGATCGCCGCAGACGGCGCCGTTCACGGACGAGACGAACGGCAGTACGGGGCCCCCGACGGGGCGGTCGGCGAGGTCCGCCCGCATCCTCTCGTCGGCGGCGGCGAGCCGCGGCGAGTGGAAGGCGTTCGACACGTCGAGCGCCACCGTGACGACGCCCGCCTCGGCACAGGCCCGCCGCATGGCGTCGAGGCCGTCGGGCGTGCCGCTGACCACGACCTGTCGCGGCTGGTTGAAGCAGGCCAGCCACACGTCGTCGATGCCGTTCACCAGTCGGCGGCAGGTCTCCTTGTCGGTCTGCACGGCGAGCATCCCGCCGCGCAGGCCGCTCTCGGCCTCCCGGAGGGTCGCGCCCCGGTGGACCAGCAGCCGCACGGTGTCCTCGGCGCCGAGGACACCGGCCGCCGCGGCCGCGGCGAACTCCCCGACGCTGTGGCCGAGGACCAGGTCGGGAGCGACGCCGAAGCCGGCGAGCAGCCGCGTGGCGGCGATCTGGACGGTCCCGAGCAGCGGCTGGCACACCTCGGTCGAGGCGAGCCGGCGCCCGGTCTCCTCGCAGTCGCCCCCGGCGGACGCCGCCTCTCCGTACAACAGGTCGCCGATGTCGAAGCCGGCGGCCTCGCGCACCGTCGCGCCGAGACCGTTGACGGTCGCCCGGAAGCCGGGGAACCGCTCGTAGAGGTCCCGCATCATCCCGGGCCGCTGGCTGCCCTGACCGGGGAAGAGGAAGGCGAGGCGGCGCCGCTCGGCCGGCAGTGGGGCGTCGGCGGCGAACGCGTCGTCCCCGAGGTCGCCCCGGTCGCCCTCGACCAGCTGTCCGCGGGCGTGGCGCAGCCGCCGGACGAAGGACTCCGTGTCGTCGGCCACGATCGCGAGCCGGGCCGTCAGCGGCCTGCGGGAGCCGAAGGTGTGGGCCACGGCTGCCAGCGGGGCGGGGTCCGACGTGTCGAGTGCGTCGAGAACGTCGCCGATGTGCTGGTCCAGGAGCTCGGGGCTGCCGGCCGAGAGCAGGACGAGCTGAGGGCCGGTGGCCCGGGCGTCACCGGTGTTCCCGGCGCCGGTGTCCTCGGCGTCCCCGGTGTGTTCCGGGAGACGGACTGCGGCAGCGGCGTGGGCGGGCCGCTCCTCCAGCACCACGTGCACGTTCGTGCCGCCGAAGCCGAACGAGCTGACGGCGGCCCGGCACGGAGCGGCCGAGTCCGGAAAGGGCCGTGCGGTGTCGGCGAGACGCAGGCCCGCGGCGTCGATGCCCAGGCCCGGGTGCGGTGCGGTGCGCGGCTGCGGAACGATCGTCCGGTGGTGGACGACCAGGGCCGTCTTGATCAGTCCGGCGATGCCCGCGGCGGACAGCGAGTGCCCGATGAGGGCCTTGCCCGCGCCGACGTAGCACAGCGCGGGGTCGTCGTCGGGGTACTCGGTACGCAGCCGGCGCAGCGCCTCGACCTCGGCGCGGTCGCCGGTGGCGGTACCGGTCCCGTGGGCCTCCAGGAAGCCGACCGAGGACGGTGCGACTCCCGCGTCGTCATAGGCCCGGCGCATGGCGCGCAGCTGGCCTTCGGGAGCGGGCGCCAGCGGTCCGGGGGACGCGCCGTCGTTGGCCGAGCCGATGCCCTTGATCACCGCGTAGACCCGGTCGCCCGCCGCGAGCGCGTCGGCGAGCGGCCGTACGACGACGGCGCCCGCGCCCTCACCGAGGACGAAACCGTCGGCTCCCTCGTCGAAGGGACGGCACACCCCGGTGGCGGACAGCGCCCGCAGCGTGGAGAAGCCGATCAGGCTGTCGGGGGTGAGGCTGAGGTACACGCCACCGACGACGGCGATGCGGCAGCTGCCCTGGCGCAGCTGGGCGATGGCCTGGTCCAGGGCGACGAGCGAGCCGGAGCAGGCGGCGTCGACGGCGAAGCTGGGCCCGCCGAGGTCGAAGTGCCGGCTGACGGTGCCGGGGGCCATGTTGAGCAGGCTGCCCGGCAGGCTGAAGGCCTGGACGGTGCCGAGCGATCCCGCGTGGTCCCGGACGGCGTCGAGGAGGCCACCGGGGTCTTCGGCGGACCGCCGGGCGTCCTCGGCCAGGGCGATGGCCCGGATGGGGGCCGACATGAGGTCCTTGTAGTCGGACACCGACAGGCCGCAGAAGACCCCGGTGTGCTCCCGGTCGAAGTCGCCGCGGCCCAGCCCCGCGTCGTCGAGGGCCTCGCGGGTGACGTCCAGCAGCAGCCGGTGCTGCGGGTCCATGGCCCGGGCGCGGGCGGGCGGAACGCCGTAGTGCAGGGCGTCGAAACGGTCCACGTCCTCCAGGAAGGCGACCTGGTCGGTGTACGCGGCATGGGGGGCCGACGGGTTGCCGGGCTCGTGGAAGGTGTCGTGGTTCCAGCGCTCCTTCGGCACGGCGGAGAACTGCCGTTCCCCGCTCAGCAGGAGCTTCCAGTAGGCGCTGATGTCGGGAGCGCCGGGGAAGCGGCAGCCGAGTCCGGTGATGGCGATGTCGGTCATGGGAGTTCTTCCTTGCTGTGAGGGGGACGTACGGGGACGTGGAGGGGGAGGGGACGGGGGTACGGGGTACGGGGGCGGTGGTCAGTGGCGCGCGCGGGCCGGGGTCCGCGGGGCGGGCCGGGCCGTGGGACACCGGCGGACGGGCGCAGGGGGCGGCCGGGACGCCGGGAGCGGCTCCCTGCGCCGGATGGGACGCGGAGCCCACCAGTTCAGGCCGCCCGCCAGGCGCATCAGCGCCGGTACGAGGACACCCCGTACGAGCGTGGCGTCGAGGAGGACGCCGAGACCCGCTCCGATCCCGAAGAACTGCAGGAGGGACACCTGCGAGGTGCCGAAGCTCAGCAGGGTGAAGGCGAGCAGCGCGCCGGCGGTGGTGACGATGCCGCCCGTGCGGGCCATGCCCGTGACGATCGAGCGGGCGTTGTCCTGCCCGGCGTCGTGCGCCTCCTTGATCCGCGCGAGGACGAACACCTCGTAGTCCACCGAGAGTCCGAAGACGATGCAGAACAGCAGGACCGGCATGGTCGTGCTCAGAGGTCCCGGCGTGAAGCCGAGCAGCCGGTGGAGATGGCCCGACTGGAAGACCCACACCATGGCGCCGAGGACGGCCGCGAGGCCCAGCGCGTTCAGCGCGATGGCCTTCAGCGGCAGCAGCAGACTGCGCGTGAAGCCCAGCAGCAGCGCGAAGGTGGTGACGGAGATCAGCGCGAGCGCCAGCGGGATCCGGTCGCCCACGGTGGCCTTGGCGTCCACCAGGACGGCGCTCGGTCCGCCGACGAGCACCTCGGTGCCCGCGGGAGCGGGGACCGCACGGATGTCGTGGACGAGCTGCTGGGCGGCGTGCGACTGCGGGTCGACCAGCGGCACCACGGAGAGCCGGACCGGTCCGTCGGCGGCCTCCCGGGGGGTGGCGGCGGCCGAGCCGGAGACCGCTGCCCGCTCCCCGTACCGGAAGCCACCGTCGGGTCCCAGCACCTGGGCGACCTGCGGGAGCGCGGACAGGCGGCGGGCGTACTCCGCCCGCTCCGGCGCGGGGGCGCTGTCCGCGGTGACGACCGTCAGCGCGCCCGGGCCCTTCATGTCGAACCGCTCGCGCACCAGGTCACCGGCCTGCCGGCTGGCCGCGCCGGGCGGCAGCGCCCGGTCGTCGGGGGTGGCGAAATCGGCGTGCGCGAAGGGGGCGGCGAGCAGCACCAGCAGACCGATCACCGGCAGCGCCGCGACCAGGGGGCGGCGTACGACGATCCGCGCCAGCCCCTCCCAGAACCCGGACCGGGAGCCGGAGCGGACCTTGCGGCGCCACGGCACGGCCCAGGCGTTGACCCGCTTCCCGAGCAGGGCGAGCAGGGCGGGCAGTACGGTCACCGCGCTCACCGCGGCGATCGCCACCACGGCGATGCCCGCGTAGGCGAAGGAGCGCAGGAAGTACGGCGGGAACACCAGCAGCGTGGCGAGCGCGGCGGAGACCGTCGCGGCACTGAAGGCGATGGTGTGGCCCGCGGTGCGTACGGTCCGTACGGCGGCGGTGCTCGGGAGGAAGCCGGCGGCGAGTTCCTCGCGGAACCGCGAGACGATCAGCAGGCCGTAGTCGATGCCCAGCCCCAGGCCGAGCGCGGTGGTGAGGTTCAGCGCGAACACGGACACGTCGGTGACGCTGCCGAGGACGCTCAGGACCAGCAGCGTCCCGGCGACGGCGAGGACCCCGATCAGCAGGGGGAGGGCCGCGGCGACCACGCTGCCGAACACCAGGACCAGCAGGACCAGGGTGCCCGGCAGGACGACGGTCTCGGCCCGCTTCAGGTCGGACTCCGAGATGTCCTGGAGCTCGGCGTCGACCAGGGCGCTCCCGCCGACGTGCACCGTCAGGGCCCGCCCCGCAGCGGCCGGGGCGGCCAGTTCCGCGCGCAGCCGCTCCGCCCGCGCCGCGAGCTCTTCCCCCTCGCCGTCCACGTGCGCGACCAGCATCGCGGCCCGGCCGTCTCGACTGCGCAGCTCCGCCGCGCCACCGGTCCAGTACGAGGCCACGGCGCTCACGTGCGGCTGCGCGGCGAGCCGTCCGGTCAGCTCCTCGCCCGCGCCGCGGGCGGCCGGGCCGTCCACGGAGCCGGCGGCGCTCTGCGCGACGAGGACCAGGTTCGGGGAGGATCCCAGGCGTTCGCCGGCCAGGTGCGCGGCGCGGCTGGACTCGGACCGCGGGTCGTCGTACCCCTGCGTCTTCAGCCGTCCGGTCGCATCCGTGCCGAAGAGGACGGACAGGACCAGGAAGACGAGCGCGCCGAAGAGGACGAGTCGGGGATGACGGGTCACGAGGGCCCCTGCGCGGCGGAACATGGATGCCTCCGGTACGGACGGCGATTCGCTCCTGCTCTCCCGCAGGAAGGTCGGTATCCACCGTGCCCGGAGGCGGTACGGGGCCGTAGTCCCGGCCATTCGTACCTTGACAGGAGCGGAGCGGGCGGCCTCCCGGGGCGTCGGCACGCAGGGTGACATCGTCCGCCGGCGGGTCACTCGATGTGGTGGGTCCTCGGTGGGAGTGGCGGCGCCGGGGTGCGTCCGGCGCGCCCGCCGCCGACTATGGGCGGCGTACCACCCCCACTGCCGTTGTCAGGAGCTCACCATGCTGGAGCGCAAACTGCGCAAGGACCGCACCGAGGTCACCTTCATCCTGCCCGTCGACACCCCGCCGGGACCGGTCAGCGTGGTGGGCGACTTCAACGACTGGCAGCCCGGTGTCCACACGCTGGCCCGCCGGAAGGACGGCAAGCGCGCCGTGACGGTCGAGCTGCCCAGCAAGAGCACGCACTCCTTCCGGTACCTGGCGGCCGGGGACTACTGGTTCAACGACGAGAGCGCCGGGGACCAGGACGGCCCCAACAGCCGTCTGCACACCTGACGGTCCGGACTCCTCGGAAACCGGAACGCGCCCCGGCCATGGGCCGGGGCGCGTTCTTGCGACATCCGTCGGGTAAAGCTAGGTTAGGCTAACCTAATCGATCAACAGTGCATATTTGGGGGCGAGTTGGTTGCTCCTCACTCCCGTGTGCCCGTTTTGTCTATCGACAGCACGCCATGGAATCAGCTTAGCTTTGCCTAAGTTCCGGTCGCGGCTGCGCCGGCGTGCCGACCTGTCCGGCCGGTGGCGGACGCCACCGGCCATGCCTCCCCCCCCCCGGTGGACCGAAGGGATGACGTAGAGCGACATGGGCACGATTGCAGTGGAACGCCCCGTGCCCGGGGGCGTGGCGGAGGCCCGGCGGCGGCGGGTCGCGGGCTCGGTCGCCCTGGTGCTGGTCCTGCTGGCCGCGGTGGTGGTGTCGCTGGCCGTCGGCGCGCGGGCGCTGACCCCCGCCGAGGTGTGGCGCGGGCTGTCGGCGGCTCCGGATCCCGACCAGCGTCTCACCGAGATCCGGCTGATCGTGCGGACCGTACGGGTGCCGCGCACGGTGCTCGCGGTCGTGGCGGGTGTGGCCCTGGGGGTCGGCGGGGCGCTGATCCAGGGGTACACGCGCAATCCGATCGCCGACACGGGTCTGCTGGGCGTGAACTCCGGCGCCTCCTTCGCGGTGGTGCTGGTGATCGCCCTGTTCGGGTTCGCCAATCCGTTCCAGTACGTCTGGTTCGCCTTCGTGGGCGCCGCCGTCGCCGGCGTCGTCGTCTTCGGACTGGCGAGCATCGGCCGCGGGGCCGGCAATCCGCTGACCCTCGCGCTGGCCGGACAGGGGGTCACGGTGTTCCTCGCCGCGATGACCACGGCGGTCGCCCTGTCCGACAAGGCCTCGCTGAACGCCCTGCGGTTCTGGAACGCGGGCTCCGTGGCCGGGGTCGGGTTCGACGTCATCTGGCCGGTGGTCGCCTTCGTCGCGGCCGGGCTGGTGCTCGCGCTGATCACGCTGCCCGCCCTCAACCTGCTCAACCTCGGTGACGACGTCGCGCGGGGGCTGGGAGTGAACATCGCACTGAGCCGGACCATCGGCATCGCCGCCGTCACCCTCCTCGCGGGAGCCGCTACGGCGGCGTGCGGCCCCATCGCCTTCCTCGGCCTGATGGTGGCCCACCTGGCCCGGTACCTGACCGGCCCGGACTACCGCTGGCTGGTGCCGTACGCGGGCCTGCTCGGCGCCGTCGTCCTGCTGGTCTGCGACATAGCGGGGCGCCTGCTGGTGCGGCCGGGGGAACTGGACGCGGGGGTCGTGGTGGCCCTCCTCGGAGCCCCCTTCTTCGCGGTCCTCGTGTGGCGCGGAAAGTTCAAGAGCGCATGACCGGGACCGAGGTGAAGGCATTGGCAGCGGTGCCGCCGGGTGTGCGGCTCGGACCCGTCTCGTTCGTGTGGCGGCCCTGGGTCGTGTGCGTCACGCTGCTGCTGGCGGCGGCGGCCTTCCTGGTGTTCTGCGCGTCCATCGGCGTCGGGGAGTTCCCCATCGGCCTGTCGCGGGTGATCGCCACGGTGGTGGGCGGGGGCGAGCAGGTCGACCGGTTCGTGATCATGGACCTGCGGATGCCGCGGGCCCTGGCAGGGCTCGTCGTGGGCGTCGCGCTCGGGATCTCCGGGGCGATCACCCAGTCGGTCGCGCGCAATCCGCTGGCCAGCCCGGACATCCTGGGGATCACCGGGGGCGCCGGTGTGGTCGCGGTGTTCCTCGTGACCGTGTCGGGCGGGACCGCCGCTGCGGTCGTCGACTCCGTGGGCCTGTCCGGTGCGGCGCTCGCGGGCGGCCTCGGCACGGGTCTCCTCGTGTACTTCCTGGCGTGGCGGCGCGGGATCGACGGCTTCCGGCTGATCCTCATCGGCATCTCGGTGAGCGCCGTGACGGAGGCGGTCACGGCCTGGCTGCTGGTCACGGCCGACATCAGGGACGTCGCCCGGGCCCAGGCCTGGCTGGTCGGCTCGCTCGACAACCGGTCGTGGGACGACGTGGGCGTGGCGCTGTGGTGCACCCTCGCCCTGACGGCCGTCGTGACGGTGGTCGCGTTCCAGTTCAAGCCGCTCCACCTCGGTGACGACGTGGCCGCCGGACTGGGCGTCCGGTACACGCGGGTGCGCGCCGTCCTGCTGCTGTGCGCGGTGCTGCTGGCCGGGGTGGCGGTCAGTGCGGCCGGCCCAGTCCCTTTCGTCGCACTGGTGGCGCCCCAGGTGGCGATGAGGCTGGCGAAGTGCCCGACACCGCCGATGGCGGCCTCCGGGATGGTCGGAGCCCTGCTGCTGATCGGGGCGGACCTGGTCGCCCGTACGGCGCTGCCGATCAGTCTCCCGGTCGGTGTGGTGACCGCCGTGATCGGCGGTCCCTTCCTCATCTACCTGCTGGTGCGGGCCAACCTCCGTTAGTCGGCGGCCCCACGGACCGCCGGACCGTAAGACCTTCCGACACCGGATCCTCGGGATCCTTCGGACATGCCTGAATCAGGGGGAGTTGTGGCCGTATCGCAGATCGCCGGGATCGAGTCCGGTGGAGACGGAGACGGAGACGGAGACGGGGCCGGGGCCGGGGCCGGCGCCGCACGGCTGGCGGCCAGGGGGGTGACCGTCGGATACGGCGGCCGGGTCGTCATCGACGACCTCCACGTGGCGATCCCGCCGCAGGTGATCACCACGATCATCGGCGCCAACGGGTGCGGGAAGTCGACCCTGTTGCGGACCCTGTCCCGGCTGCTCAAACCGACCAGCGGATCGGTCGTGCTGGACGGCGAGGACATCGGCCGGCTCAGGACCAGGGACGTGGCCAAGAAGCTCGGCCTGCTGCCACAGGCGCCCGTGGCGCCGGAGGGGCTCACGGTGGCGGACCTCGTCGCCAGGGGTCGCCATCCGCACCAGAGCTGGCTGAGGCAGTGGTCCTCCGACGACGCCGACGTCGTGGCCCGGGCACTGGCCATGACCGGAGTGTCCGACCTGGCCGACCGCCCGGTCGACGCGCTGTCCGGCGGGCAGCGGCAGCGGGTGTGGATCTCCATGACGCTGGCTCAGGGCACCGACCTGCTGCTGCTGGACGAGCCGACCACCTATCTGGACCTGGCGCACGCGATCGACGTGCTCGACCTCGTGGACGACCTGCACGAGTCGGGATGCACCGTGGTCCTGGTGCTGCACGACCTCAACCTGGCGACGCGTTACAGCGACAACCTCATCGTCATGAAGGCCGGTTCGGTCCTCGCCCAGGGACACCCCCGTGACGTGATCACCGCCGATCTGTTGTACGAGGCGTTCGGGCTGCGCGCCAAGGTGATCGACGACCCCGTGGGGGACCGGCCCCTCATCGTGCCCATCGGGCGCGCCCACGTGCACGCCCCCTAGATCAAACAAAGTTACGCCGCGAGTAAGGCTAGGCTAGCCTCACTTGGTCGCGGTAGGGTTTGGCTGCCCTCGGGCGGAACTGCAGTGGACGGCACGAAAGCAAGGGATTTCGGATGCTTTTCCATCGATCGACACGTATGAAGCCCTGGCAGCGGTTGGCGGCCGGGGTCTCTGCCGCGGCCCTCGGTGTCGGCCTGCTGGCCGGATGCGGTTCCGATTCGGCGGACCAGGCCGACAAGAAGAGCGACAACGCCCCGGCCGCCGGGGGCACCTTTCCGGTCACCGTGGAGCACGCCTTCGGATCCACCAAGGTGGAGAAGGCTCCCAAGCGGGTCGTCTCGGTCGGCTACACGGACGACCAGGCCATCCTGGCGTTCGGCATCAAGCCGGTCGGCATGGTCGACCAGTACCCCAACCCGCCGGGCACCTCACCCGACATCAACACCCAGTGGCCGTGGGTGAAGGAGAAGTGGGGAGACACCCGCCCCGAGGTCGTCATGAACAACGGCGACGCCGGCCCGAACTACGAGAAGATCGCGGCCCTGCGGCCCGACCTGATCATCGCCGTGTACTCCGAGATCGACCAGGCCGGCTACGAGAAGCTCTCCAAGATCGCCCCCACCGTGGGCCGCACCAAGGCCGAGAAGGAGCCGTTCAGCGCCCCCTGGCAGGACAACGCCGTCCACATCGGCAAGGCGCTCGGCCAGGAGGCCAAGGGCACCGAACTGGTGAAGGGCATCCAGGACAAGCTCGACGCGGCCAAGAAGGCCCACCCCGAGTTCGCGAACCAGACCGCCGTCCCGCTGTCCTGGTACAAGGACTCGGTGGCCCCCTTCACCACCACCGACGTCCGCGGCCGGCTGGTCACGGGCATCGGCTACAAGGGCCAGACCGAGATCGACAAGATCGCGGACGGCAAGTTCTACACCACGCTCTCCCCGGAGCGCATGGACCTCGTCGACGTCGACCGCATCTTCGTCATCGCCGACAAGGCGGACCAGGAAGCCCTGAAGAAGTTCCAGCTGTTCACCAACCTGAACGCGGTCAAGAACGGCAAGGTCTCCTACCTCCTCGACAGCGAGGGCCCGGCCGTCGGCGCGGCCATGTCCCAGGGCACCCTGCTCTCCCTGCCGTACGCCATCGACGAGCTCGTCAAGTCGGCCGGTCAGGTGTGAGCCTCACCGCCACGCGCGTCCCCCCGCCGACCCTGCGCACGACGACCGGACGCGAGGCCACCCGCTGGGTCACCGCGCACTGCCGCGAGGTCCCGTGGCTGACCCTCGCCACCGTGTTCACCACGGTGGCGGGGGCAGCCCTCCAGGTGCTCCCGCTGCTCCTGCTCGGCCGGGTCGTCGACGGGGTGGTCGCGGGCGGACCGCGCTCGGTCCTGGTCACGACCGGGGTGTTGATGGTGGCCGCCGCGCTCCTCGGCGCGGCGGCCACCGCCCTGTCGACGTACCTCATCGGGCGCCTCGGCGCGGACCTGCTCGCCCGGCTGCGCGAAGGCGCCGTCCGGGCCGTCCTCGGGATGCCGAGCGCCCGGGTCGAGCAGGTCGGCCGGGGCGACGTGCTCTCCCGGGTCGGCGACGACGTGGCCGTGCTCTCCAAGGGCATCAGGACGGCCGTCCCCACCGTGTTCTCGGCGGGGGTGCTGGTCGCCATCGCCACCATCGGCATGTTCGGCCTGGACTGGCGGCTCGGTCTGGCCGGCGCCTGCGCACTGCCCGCCTACGGGCTGGCCCTGCGCTGGTACCTGCCGCGCTCCGCCCCGCTCTACCAGAAGCAGCGGGCGGCCCAGGCCGACCGCGCCCAGGCCCTGATCAGCGGACTGAACGGGATAGACACGGTCCGGGCGTACCGCCTCGAAGGGGCCGTCCGCGAGAAGGTCACCCAGGAGTCGTGGCGGGTACGCGACCTCGGCATCGAGGTGTTCCGGCTCTTCGGCCGGTTCGTCGGCAGGGAGAACCGCGCCGAGTTCATCGGTCTGGTCCTGATCATCGTGGTCGGGTACGCCCTCCTGGAGGCCGACGCCGCCAGCCTCGGCGAGGTCTCCGCGGCCCCGCTGCTGTTCCACCGGCTCTTCACCCCGCTGGGCTCCATCATGTTCACCTTCGACGAGGCCCAGAAGTCGGGCGCGAGCCTGACCCGCCTGGTCGGAGTACTGGAGGAGGACGCGGAGGACCGGCTGGTGGGCGCCCTGGCGGGGGCGGTGGACGGACCGCCCCCGGTGGCCGTCGAGGTGGCGGGACTGACCTTCCGCTACCCCGGCTCCGAGGAGCCCGTCGTCCGGGACGTCGACCTGACGATCCCGGCCGGCACCTCGCTCGCCCTGGTCGGGGCCACGGGCGCGGGCAAGTCCACCCTGGCCGCGCTGATCGCGGGCATCGGCACCCCGCAGAGCGGATCCGTACGGATCGGGTCCACCGACCTCGCCGGTCTCGACGAGGCCGGGGCACGAGCCCTGGTCAGCATCCTGACGCAGGAGACACACGTCTTCTCCGGACCGCTCGCCGAGGACCTGCGCCTGGCCGCGCCGGAAGCGACCGACGCCCAGCTGACGGACGCCCTGCGGACGGTCGGCGCCGACGGATGGGTCGAGGCGCTCTCCGACGGGCTGAACACCCCGGTCGGCGAGGGCGGCGAACGCCTCGACGGGACCAAGGTCGCCCACATCGCCCTGGCCCGGCTCGTGCTGGGCCGCACCCCCGTCGTGGTGCTCGACGAGTCCACGGCGGAGGCGGGCAGCGAGGGCGCGGCCGACCTGGAACGGGCCGTGCTCGCGGCGTGCGCGGGCCGGACCACGCTGTTCGTGGCACACCGGCTGACCCAGGCGATGGCGGCGGACCGGATCGCCGTACTGGACGCGGGACGTGTCGTGGAGCAGGGGACGCACGAGGAGCTGGTGGCCCAGGGCGGCCGCTACGCACGACTGTGGCGGGCCTGGCGCGAAGGCAGCTAGGCAGCCCCGGGTTCGGCTGGGTCACCATATCGATCAGGAAAGGGCGTTGAGCCTCCGATGACGGAACCGACCGCTCGTCTCGTGCTGCTTTCTCCCACCCGCCTGGCCGACGTGCGCCGGCGGTCCGGCGACTACGGCGACACGGCCGTCGCCCGGGCGTGCGCCATCGCACTGGCCTACTGGGCCACGGGACGGAGCCCCGACGGCCTGGACCTCACCCCCGGAACCCTCTTCGCCGACGTTCTCGGCTGGGCGGACAACGGCGGTGCGGGAACGGCCGGCTGGGAGGTCGGGACGGACGGCCCCGACGGGGCGGCCGGCCGGAGCATCACCCTCCCGGAAGGCGTCGTACCGGCCGACGCGCAGCTCGCCCTGGACGACCTGGCCGACTTCCCGGACCGCCCCCTCTCCACCATCGGCCCGTCCGGCATCGAGCAGCGGCTCGCGACCCTGGCCCGGTGGAACGACACCGGGGCGGACCGGATCCGCCCGACCGTCGTCGAGATGTTCCGCGAGCAGGCACGCCTGCGGCCGGACGCCGTCGCCGTCGTCGACGAGCACCGCTCGCTGACCTACCGCCAGGCGGCCGAGCTCTCCGCCCAGCTGGCCCACCACCTGGTCGAACGCGGAGTCACCGCCGAACAGGTCGTCGCGATCTCCCTGGACCGCTCTGCCGAGATGGTGATCGGGCTGCTCGGCGTGCTCCAGGCCGGCGCCGCGTTCGTACCGCTCGATCCGCAGTGGCCCGCCGCGCGCCGCTCCGTCGTCGCCGCCGACGCCCGCGTCGTACTGCAGCTCAACGACTCGGGCGCACACGTCCCGGACGAACCGGAGGCCGTGCCGGTCGACCTCGCCGACTGGCGGTTCGGCTCGTACCCGGTCGAGGGGACCGGGGTCACCGTCCCCGGCGCCGCCCTGGCCTACGTGATCTTCACATCCGGTTCGACCGGCCGGCCCAAGGGCGCGATGATCCGCCACGAGGCCATCAGCGAGCGCCTGCTGTGGCAGGTCAACGAGATCCTGGGCTTCGGACACGACGACGCGTCGCTGTTCAAGGCGCCGCTCTCCTTCGACATCTCGATCAACGAGATCTTCCTGCCACTGGTGTGCGGAGGCCGGCTGGTGGTGCTGCGCCCCGGCGGCGAACGCGACCCGCACCACCTGCTGGGCGTCATCGCCGAGCAGCGCGTCACCTTCACCTACCTCGTGTCGTCGATGCTCGACGTACTGCTGGAGATCGCGGGCGACTCCGGACAGCTGGACAGCCTGCGGCACGTGTGGTGCGGCGGCGAGGTGCTGACCCCGGAACTGTACGAGCGCTTCCGCACCCGGCTCGACATACCCATGTACCACGGCTACGGACCAGCCGAGACGACGATCGGCGTCTCGCACGTCATCTACCGGGGCGCCGCGGAACGCCTGTCGACGTCGATCGGCAAGGCCAACCCCAACACCCAGCTCTACGTCCTGGACGACGAACTGCGCCCGGTCCCGGTCGGCGTCGGCGGCGAACTGTACGTCGGAGGCTTCCTGCTCGGGCGCGGATACGTGGGCGCGCCCGGCCTGACGGCCTCCCGGTTCGTCGCGAACCCCTTCGCCACGGACGGATCCCGGCTGTACCGCACCGGTGACCTCGCCCGCTTCGCCCCCGACGGATCCCTGGACTTCCTCGGCCGCGCCGACAACCAGATCAAGATCCGCGGCATGCGGCTGGAGATCGAGGACGTCGAGGCCGGCCTCGCCGAACACCCCGCCGTACGCCACACCTGCGTCGTCGCGAAGAAGAACACGGCCGGCGGCACCTACCTCGTGGGCTACGTGATCCCCGCCACCGGCAGCGGCGACCTGCGCGCCGACGAGGTCAGGGAGTGGGCCACCGCGCACATGGTGGAGTACATGGTGCCCGCCCACGTCGTCGTGATGAAGGAGTTCCCCCTCACCGCGAACGGCAAGCTCGACCGGGGCGCCCTGCCGGAGCCCGCGACCGGCCCGGGCCTGCTCGCCCCGCCCGTCACCGAGAACGAGCGCCTGGTGTGCGGGGCGGTCGCGGCGGTGCTGCAGCGCGACGCCGTCGGCGTCGACCAGGACTTCTTCCAGCTCGGCGGGGACAGCATCCTGGCGATCTCCCTGCTGAGCGCCCTGCGCGAGGCGGGCCTCCACGTCACCGCCCGCCAGATCTTCACCCACAGCGTCGTGGGCGCGCTGGCTGCCGTCGCCGACCGCGAGGCCGCCGCCGTGGACCACGGCGACGTCGCCACCGGTACGGTCGTGGGATCGCCGATCGTGCAGTGGCTCGGCGCGACCACCGACGCCATCGACGGCTTCGTGCAGTCGGTGGTGCTGAACACCCCGGCGGACCTGACGGCCGAAGGCCTCGACGCCGTCCTCACGGCCCTGGTCGCACGGCACGACATGCTGCGCGCCAAGCTGGTGCGGGGCGAACGCTGGAGCTTCGAGATCCCGGAGGCGGAGCGGGCCGCGGCGCGATGGCAGGAGAGCGACCGGCCGCTGGAGGAGTGCGTCGCGCTCGCCACCGCCGGGCTCGCCCCGGCCGACGGCGTGATGCTGCGTGCCGTCTGGCGCCGCGAGGCACGTCAACTGGTCCTGGTCGCCCACCACGCGGTCATCGACGGCGTCTCGTGGCGGATCCTGATGGAGGACCTCTCCACGGCGTGGCGCTGGTACCTGTCGGGCGCGCCGATCGACCTGCCCCCGGTGGGCACGTCGTTCCGGCGCTGGACCCAGCTGCTGGAACGCGCGGGGTTCGACGCCGACCTCGCCCACTTCCGGCGGGCCCTGCCGGGGGCGGACGCGCCGCTGGGGCGGCGCGAGCTGTCCGAGGCCGACACCGTCGCCCGGGAGCGCACGACGACCCTCTCGGCCGGACCCGAGGTCACGGCCGCGCTCCTCGGCGAGGTCCCGGCGCGTTTCCACGCGGGCGTCAACGACGTGCTGCTGACCGCACTCGCCGTCACCCTGGCACGGTGGCGCCGCGACCTCGGCCAGGACCAGACGTTCGCGCACATCGAACTGGAGGGCCACGGCCGCGAAGGACGCCACGTGGCGGACTCCGCCGGCTTCGAGCCCGAACTGTCACGGACCGTGGGCTGGTTCACCACCCTGTTCCCGGTGACCGTCGACCCCGGCGCCGCCGCCGACCTCACCTCGCCCTCGTACCTGGTCGCCGCACTCAAGGCGGTCAAGGAGGACCTCGCCCGGGTACCGAACAACGGCCTCTCCTACGGTGCCCTGCGCTACCTGACCGACGCCGGCTTCGACGCGCCCCCACCCCAGGTGCTGTTCAACTACCTGGGCCGCTTCGACGCGGGCTCCTCCGCCGACTGGGAACTCGCGCACACCACGGGGCAACTGGGCGAGAGGCGCGACCCGGGGATGCGGCTGCCGCGCGCCCTGGAGTTCAACGCGATCGCCGAACCGGCCACGGCCGGCGGCGCGTACGAGCTGGTCACCACCCTCTCCTGGCCCGACGGACTCTTCACCGACCAGGACGTCGAGGCCATCGGCGGATACTTCCGCGAGGCCCTGGCAGGGCTCGCCGCACTGGCCGCCGTCGACCTGGCCGCCCTGGGCCTGGGCGGTCACTCACCCGGCGACTTCGGCCTGGCGGCACTCACCCAGGCCGACGTGGACGAGCTGGACGGCCCCGCACTGCGGGACATCCTGCCGCTGACCCCGCTCCAGGAGGGCCTCTACTTCCACTCGGTCTACGACGACGACTCCGCGGGCAGCTACGTCGAGCAGCAGCTCCTGACCCTGGACGGAGAGGTGGACGCCGACCGGCTCGCCGCGGCGGCCACCCGCCTGCTCACGCTCTTCCCCAACCTGGCCGCACGGTTCACGGCCCTCGCCGACGGCCGCGTGGTCTGCGTACTGGAGAGCGGGGTCCGGGCCCCGTTCAGCACCCTGGACCGCCCCGGCATCACCGACCAGGAGATCCGCGAACACGCCGAACGCGACCGCCGCCGCGGCTTCGACCTGGCCAGCGGCCCGCTGATGCGGTACACGCTGATCCGCACGGGCCCCGCCCGCAGCGTCCTGGTGCAGACCGTGCACCACATCATCGCCGACGGCTGGTCGGTGCCGCCGATGCTCCGCGCGCTGCTGACCGAGTACCACGCTCCGGGGACCGTGCACCCGCTCGGCGGCTTCACCGACTACGTGCGCTGGCTCGCCGGACGGGACGAGGACGAGAGCGACCGGGTGTGGAGCGAACAGCTCGCCGGGCTCCCCGGCCCCTCGCTCGTCGCCGAGGGGCACACTCCGTCCGACCGGTTCGCCGACACCGCCGCCTCGCCGGACGGGGACCTCGACGAGGCCGTCCGGTCCGCCGGTGTGCCGCTCAGCGTGGCCGTGCACAGCGCCTGGGCGGTGACGCTCGGCGGCCTGCTGCACGGCAGGGACGTCGTGTTCGGGTCCACGGTGTCGGGGCGCGACGCCGACGTATCCGGCATCGGGGACATGGTCGGTCTGTTCATCAACACCATCCCCGTGCGCGCCCGGTGGGCGGCCACCACCACGGCGCGCGACCTGCTCGCCTCGGTACGGGACCACCAGAGTGCGGTGCTCGCGCACCAGCACGTCTCCCTGGCGCGCATCAGCCGCCTGAGCGGAGCCGGCCCGCTCTTCGACACACTGGTGGTGTTCGACGTCGCGACCGACGTGGCGGCCCTGCGCGGACCCGGGGACACGCTCGTCGTCGGCGACATCGTGAACGAGGGCGCCCCGCACTACCCGTTGACCCTCGTGGTGGAGCGCGCTCCCGACGGCCGCCCCCGCTTCAACCTGATCTACGACGGCGCGCTGGTGCGGGAGCAGGCCGCCCGGAAGGTCCTGCACGCCTTCACCCGCACCCTCACCGGTCTGCTCACCCGGCCGGACGGTCCCGTCGACGAGCTGGCCCGCCCGGACACCGGGGCCCCCGCACGGATCACTCCGACGACCCTGGGCGCCCTCTTCGACGCCGCCGCACAGCGCGACCCGGCGGCCACCGCGGTCACCCAGTGCGCCCTCGACGGTGGCAGCCGCTCACTGACCTACGGCGAACTGGCCACGGCGAAGGACGAGTTGGCCTCGGTCCTGCGTGCCGCCGGGGTCCGGCCGGGCGAGCGGGTCGCCGTCGCCGTCCCGCGCTCCCTGGAACAGGTCGTCGCCCTCGTCGGCGTCGTCACCGCGGGCGGGGCGTACGTACCACTGGACCTCGCGTACCCGGACGATCGCCTGGAGTACGTCCTCGCCGACGCGGCCCCACAGGTCGTGCTCGTGGACCCGCACCACAGGGACCGCTTCACGCGGCTGCTGGCCCGGGCGGGCGTGGCGGCCCGGGTGCTCGTCCAGGGGGAGCGGCCGCCGCAGGACGCCCCTGGCTCCCAGGAGGCCGAGGACCCCACCGGCGTGCCCGCGGCCGGCTGGCACGATCCCGCGTACGTGATCTACACCTCCGGGTCGACGGGCCGGCCCAAGGGCGTCGTCGTCCCGCACGCCTCCGTGGTGACCCTGCTCGCGAACACCCGTACCGACATGGGCTTCGGACCGCACGACGTGTGGGTCCAGTTCCACTCGTACTCCTTCGACTTCGCCGTGTGGGAACTGTGGGGGGCGCTGGCACACGGCGCCGAGCTGCTCGTGCCGGAGTACGGACTGACCCGCTCACCCGTCGACTTCCACCGCCTGGTGCGCGAGCGCCGGGTGACGGTCCTCAACCAGACCCCCTCGGCCTTCTACCAGTTCATCGAGGCCGACCGGCACGCCGACGAGCCCGCCACCAGCCTGCGCCGGATCGTCTTCGGGGGCGAGGCACTGGACCTCGGGCGGCTGCGCGGCTGGGCCCTGAGGCACGGGACCGCCTCGCCCGAGCTGGTCAACATGTACGGCATCACCGAGACCACCGTGCACGTCACGCACCGGGTCCTGACCGACGAGGACTTCCGCCGCGGCGGCGACGCCAGCCCGATCGGCGGCCCGATCCCGGGCCTGGTCACCTACCTGCTCGACGACCGCCTCCGACCGGTCCCGCCGGGCCGGGTGGGTGCGATCTACGTCGCCGGCGACCAGGTCTCCCTCGGCTACCTGGGCCGGCCCTCCCTCACCGCCGGCCGGTTCGTCGCGGACCCGTTCGCGGGCGACGGCTCCCGGATGTACCACACGGGAGACCTCGCCCGCCGTACGCTCGACGGCGAACTGGAGTTCACCGGCCGCGCCGACGACCAGGTTCAGCTCAAGGGGTTCCGCATCGAGCTCGGTGAGGTGGAGTCCGCGATCCGGGAACTCGACGGCGTGGTCGACGCGGCCGTCACCGTGGCCGGCAGCGCGGACCACCTGGTCGCGCACGTCGTGGGACCGGTCCCGTTCGACGTCACCGCCCTCGCCGGCCTGCTGGCCCCCAAGCTGCCGGCCCACATGGTGCCCGGCCAGGTCCTGCCGGTCGACGCCCTGCCGCTGACGGTCAACGGCAAACTGGACCGCGAGGCCCTGACGGCGCACGCCGCGGCGCACGGGGCACAACACGTCGGACCGCAGGGCGGACCGCCCGGCGAACCGGCCGCCGCGACCGGCTCCGCGCTCAGCGCACTGGTGGACATCTTCACCGCGACCCTGCCCGGCACCGCCGTCGACGGCGACAGCGACTTCTTCCGGGCCGGCGGCGACAGCATCCTCGCCATCACCGTCGTCAACCGGGCCAGGGCCCTGGGCCTCGCCATCGCCCCCCGGGACGTGTTCCTGCTCAGGACCCCGCGCGCCCTCGCGGAGCACCTGGCGACGAGCCCCCCGCACCCGGCCGCACCCGCCGCATCCGCCCCCCGCGAGGACGGTCCGCTCACCCCGACCCCGATCATCCTGCGCCGGCGTGAACTCGGCGGATCCCTCACCCGGTTCGCCCAGGCCCGGGCCCTCGTCGCGGCCGAGGGCACCGGCCTCGCGGACGCCCGGCGCGCCGCGAACGCCGTCGTAGCCGCCCACCCGGCCCTGCGCCTGCGCCTGCGGACCGAACACGGCGTGTGGGCCCTGCGTACCGAACCCGCCCGCACGGTCACCGTCGTACGCAGCGACGCGCCCGACCCGACGGCCGCGGCGGACGAGGCCGCCGGACGGCTCGACCCCGAAGCCGGGGACGTCGTCGCGTTCTCCTGGCTGGAGGCGACCCGGACCCTCGTGGTCACCGTGCACCACCTCGCCGTCGACGCCGTCTCCTGGCTGATCCTGCTGGACGACATCGCCACCGCCCTCCACGGGAACCCGCTCGCCCCGCCGACCACCTCCTACGCCGCGTACGCACAGGCGCTGGCCGACCGGGCGGCCCACGAGACCGACGACCTCGGCCACTGGATCACCACCCTCCAGGCACCCCCGCTGCTGCCCGTGGCCGAGCGGCCGCGCGAGCGGACGGTCGTACTCCCGCCCGAGGTCAGCGACCTCGTGACACGCACCGCGCCCACCGCACTCGGCGTCGGCCTCACCGAGCTGCTGTGCGGCGCGCTGCGCACCGCCCTCACCCACATCCAGCCCTCGCCCGCCGACCTGGCGATCGACCTGGAGCGGCACGGCCGGATCCCGGCCTCGGCACACCACGACTACACCCGTACGGTCGGCTGGTTCACCGCCATCGCCCCGGTGCGCCTCACGGCGCACTCCGACCCCGTGGCCGCGGCCCGCGAGGTCGCCGAACGCCAGCCGGACGAGCGCGCGCACGTCGCGTACGGCGGGCTGCGCTACCTCAACCCGCAGACGGCCCCGCTGCTCACCGCCCGCCCGCAGGTGCTGTTCAACTACCTCGGCCGGGGGAGCGAGTCGCAGGCCCTCCACCTCACCGGCATCGACGAGGGCAGCCCGTACGCCGTCGAGGTCAACGCCTGGACCGACGCGGCCTCCGGCAGCCTGCACGCGGACTTCACCCTCGCCGAGGGCGTACCCGACGAGATCACCGAGCACTGGCGCGCCGCCCTGGAACACATCGCGGCCGTCGCCACGGCCGCCGGACGCACGGCGCCGGTCACCCCGCTCCAGCGCGGCCTGTTCTTCCAGGCGCAGCTGGCGGGACCGGCCGGACACTACGTCGCGCAGAGCTGGTTCACCTTCGACCGCCGCCTGGACGCCGACGCGCTGGCCGAGGCGATGGCCTGGGTGATCGCCCGGCACCCCGTCGTGGGCGCCGGCTTCACCACCGACGACGACGGCAAGGCCGTCCAGGTCCTGGGCGCGGGCCGGCCGGTCGGCGTCCGTACGGTCGACCTCGCGACGGACGCCGAGGTCGACGCCCTGCTCGCCCGTGACCGCGACACTGGATTCGACCCGGGCGAGCCGCCGCTGATCCGCCTGACCGTGGTGCGGCTGCCCGGCGACCGCGACGGCCTGCTGCTCAGTTACCACCTGCTGCTGTGGGACGGCTGGTCCCGCGAGATCGTGCTGCGGGACCTGTTCGACGCCTACGAGGCCGCCCTCGCCGGCGATCTGACGCCCCCGGCTCCGGCGACGCCCGGCTTCGAGGAGTACGCCCGGGCGCTCGACGCCAAGGACCCGGCCGTCTCGGAACGCTTCTGGGCGCAGCACCTGAGCGGCCTGCCCGGCCCGACCCTGCTCGCCGGACCGGCTCCGGACCTGGTCGACGACCTGCCGCGCACGCTCGTGCACACCCTCTCCGCCGAAGCGTCACAGCTGCTGCGGGACGTCGCCCGGGAGTACGGCGTCACCCTGAACTCGGTGCTGACCGGCGCCTTCGGGCTCCTGCTCGGCGCCCGTACCGGCCGCGCCGACGCCGTGTTCGGCGTGACCGTCTCCGGCCGCGAGGGCGAGGACCTCTCCGAGGTCGTCGGCGTCCTGCTCAACACCGTCCCCATGTGGACCAGGCCCCGGCCGGACGACACCGTCCGGGACTACCTGGCGGGCGTCCAGGCGGCCCGGGTCGAGGCGATGGAGCACGAGCACCTCGGACTCGGCGAGATCCAGCGGGCCGGCGGCCACGACACCCTGTTCGACAACCTGTTCGTGCTCCAGAACTTCCTGGACATGGACGCGTTCGCCGCGATGAACACCCGGCACGGCATCACCGCAGTACGGGCCGACGACTCCACGCACTATCCCTTCACCTGGGTCGTCACCCCCGGCGACCGGCTCACCGTCAAGCTGGAGTACCGCGACCACGACACCGGGGCCGCCCGCGCGCTCCTCGACGACTATCTGGCCCTGCTCGGGAACCTGGCGCGCTCCACCGGGCCGGTGGGCGCGCTGCCGGGCGCGGGGCCCGCGCCGGTGCCCTCGGTGCGCACGGAGGTCGGCACGGACACCGTGGTCGACCGGTTCGACCGGGCGGCCGACCGTGATCCGGGGCGGGTCGCGCTCGTCGCCCACGGCCGGACCATGACCTTCGAGCGGCTCCGGGACCGCAGCAGGGACCTGGCGGGCGTGCTGGCAGCACGCGGCATCGGACCCGAGACCACGGTGGCCCTCGCCATCCCGCGCTCCCTCGACTCGATCGTCGCGCTGTTCGCCGTACTGCGCGTGGGCGCCGCCTACGTGCCGCTGGAGCTGGACCACCCGGACGAACGGATCGCCGCCATCGTCGCGGACGCCCGCCCGGACCTCACCCTCACCGTGAGCGCCGTGTCGCCCCGGCTGACCGGCGACCTGATCGAACTGGACCGGCCCCTCCCCGAGGCCGAGCCGTTCGTGACCTTCGCACCCGACGACCCGGACCGCCTGCGCCACCCCGCGTACACGATCTACACCTCCGGCTCCACCGGCCGGCCGAAGGGTGTGGTGACCGAGTACGCCGGGCTCACCAACATGCTGATCAACCACCAGCGCCGGATCTTCGAGCCCGTGCTCGCCGACCACGGCCACCGCGTCTTCCGTATCGCCCACACCGTGTCCTTCGCCTTCGACATGTCGTGGGAGGAACTGCTCTGGCTCGCCGACGGCCACGAGGTGCACGTCTGCGACGAGGAACTGCGCCGCGACGCCCCACGCCTGGTCGAGTACTGCCTGGAGCACGGCATCGACGTCGTCAACGTGACGCCGACCTACGCGCAGCAGCTGGTGGCCGAGGGCCTGCTCGACGACCCCGAGCGGCGGCCCGCCCTGGTGCTGCTGGGCGGCGAGGCCGTCACCCCGACCCTGTGGCAGCGCCTCGCCGAGACCGAGGGCACGGCCGGGTACAACCTGTACGGACCCACCGAATACACCATCAACACCCTGGGCGTCGGCACCTTCGAATGCCAGGACCCGGTCGTGGGCGTGGCCATCGACAACACGGACGTGTACGTCCTGGACCCGTGGCTGCGGCCACTGCCGGACGGAGTACCCGGCGAGCTGTACGTGGCGGGCGTCGGCATCGCCCGCGGCTACCTCGGTCAGCCCGCCCAGACCGCGGACCGGTTCGTCGCCTGCCCGTTCGGCACACCCGGGACACGCATGTACCGCACCGGGGACCTGGTGGCCCGGCGGCCCGACGGGAACATCGCGTACCTGGGCCGCACCGACCAGCAGGTCAAGATCCGCGGGCACCGCGTGGAACTCGGCGAGGTCGAGGCCGCGTTCGCGGCGCATCCGGCGGTCCGGTTCGCCGCCGCGGTCGCCCAGCCCGATCCGCAGGTCGACGGCGCGTACCGGCTCGCTGCCTACCTCGTACTCGCAGGCCCGGACGGCCAGGACGGCCTGGACCTCGCGGCGGTCGCCGCGGCCGTGGGCGCCGGGCTGCCCGACTTCCTGCGCCCGACGCACTACTCCCAGGTCGACCGCATCCCGCTGACCGTGAACGGCAAGGCGGACACCAAGGCCTTGCCGGAGGCCAGGCCGCTCGGCACGCTGACCACGTCGGGGGAGCGCGGCCCGCAGACGCAGACCGAGACCGTCGTGTGCGAGTTCTTCGCCGAAGCACTCGACCTGGACGACGACGAGGTGAGCGCGCTGAGCGATTTCGTGTCCCTGGGAGGGCACTCCATGCTGGCGGTGCGGCTGATCGGCCTCCTCCGCCGGGAGTACGGTCCTGTGATCACGGTCCGTGATCTGTTCACCCTGCGAACCCCCGAGATGATTGCCCGCCACCTCGATGAAAACTCCTGACGCACAGCGGCCCCGACCGGGGTCCGACATCCTCCGGACGGCCCTGCGCCGCAACACCGGCGCCATGATCTGGGGCACCGTCCTCATGGGCCTCTACCAGGCCGGTGAGACCGCCTTCCCCATCGCGCTCGGCCTGATCGTCGAGCACACGATGCAAGACCGCAGCCCTGGCGCGCTCGCCGTGTCGATCGGCGCGCTGGCCGTGATCATCACGACCGTGTCGCTGTCGTGGCGGTTCGGCATGCGCATCCTGCAGAAGGCCAACACCACCGAGGCGCACCGCTGGCGGGTACGGGTCGCCGACTGCGGGCTGGAGCCCGTCGCCAGGGACACCGGCCTCAAGTCCGGCGAGGTCCTGACCATCGCCACCGAGGACGCCGACCAGACGGCCGACATCATCGAGGTGGTGCCGCTGCTCGTCAGCTCACTGGTCGCCGTGCTGGTCGCGGCGGTCGCGCTGGGACTGGCCGACATCCGGCTCGGCCTGTTGGTGATCGTGGGCACGGCACTGATCCTCTCCATCCTCAGCGTGATGTCCCGGCGGATCGGCTCCAGCACCCGGGAACAGCAGGCCCGGGTGGCCCGGGCGGGCGCGAAGGTGGCCGACCTGATCACCGGCCTGCGCCCGCTGCACGGCTTCGGCGGCAACCACGCGGCCTTCCGGTCCTACCGGAAGGTCAGCACGGAGGCCAGGCAGCAGGCGATCACCGTGGCCGGGGTGAACGGCGTCTACGCGGGCACCGCGGCGGCCCTCAACGCGGCGCTCGCCGCCGGTGTGACCCTGACAGCCGGCTGGCTGGCCTTCGACGGCCGCATCACCGTCGGGGAACTCGTCATGGCCGTGGGGCTCGCCCAGTTCATCATGGAACCGCTGAAGCTGTTCTCGGACATGCCCAAGTACGTGATGATGGCCCGCGCCTCGGCCGAGCGCATGGCCCTGGTGCTGGTGGCGCCCCCGGTGGCCACCCACGGGCCGGAGCGCCCGGCCGGCGGCGGCCTGGAGATCGACTGCGTCCGCTACGGGTCCCTGCGCGCCCTGAAGTTCCAGGTGCCGGCCGGCGAGTTCGTGGCGGTCACCGCCTACCAGCCACGTGCGGCGGCCGACCTCGCCGCGATCCTCGCCGTACAGGTCCCGCCGCACGAGTACGAGGGAGTGGTGCGGGTCGGCGGGGAGGAACTCGCCGCCCTGTCGATCGAGGCGGTACGCGAGCACATGCTGGTGAACCCGTACGACGGGGAGATCTTCGCCGGCACGCTGCGCACGAACATCGACCCGTCGGGCACCAGCCGCTCGGTCGACGCGGCCGTCGAGGCGTCAATGCTGACCGACGTCGTCGCCCTGCACCGCGAAGGACTCGACCACGCCGTCCGGGACCGCGGCGCGAACCTCTCCGGCGGACAGCGCCAACGGCTGTCCCTGGCCCGCGCCCTGGCCGCCGACTCCGACATCCTCGTCCTGCACGATCCGACCACGGCCGTCGACGCGGTCACCGAGCAGCTCGTCGCACGCAACATCGCGAAGCTGCGCCGGGGCCGCACCACCGTCGTGATCACCAGCAGCCCGGCCCTCCTGGACGCCGCCGACCGGGTGCTCGTCCTGGACGACGGCGTCATCACGGCCGAGGACACCCACCGCAACCTCCTCGCCGGGGACGCGGAGTACTGCCTGGCGGTGGCCCGTTGACCTGTTGACCCGTGAGCCCGCTGACCCGTTGACCCGCTGAGCCGCCCGTTTTTCGGACCGGGCTCAGCCGAGCGCCCAGGCCACGTCCCGGAGCAGGGCGTGGCGCCAGCCGGCGCGGTCGTGGCCCGACGCCGAGCGCGAGGCACGTACCGTTGCTCCGGCCCGCTCGGTCAGGGTCTCGACCAGCTCGCAGTGGGGCAGCATCCGCGTCTCGTGTTCCCCCACGTCGAAGGCGATCCGCAGGCCGGACAGGTCGGGGCGCTCCCGCAGGCGGGCGGCGACGGACCCGCCGACCGGGCCGCCGAGGGGGTCCGCCGACTTCACGGCCTCGGGCGTCCACCACAACGACGCCGACTGGCAGGCGACCCGGGACACCAGATCCGGGAACTCCAGTGCCGCGTACACCGCGCTCAGACCGCCGAGGCTCTGCCCGGCGACCACCAGACGGTCCCCGTCCACGGGTACGCCGGACTCCGCCACCAGCGGCAGCAGTTCGTCCCGGACCGCCTCCCACAGCTCCGGCCGGCACCCGAACTCCGCCTCCCGGTCCTTCGACGGCAGGAAGACGAGGGTGACGGGGGGCATCTCACCAGCGGCGACGGCGGAGTCGAAGGCGGTCGTCGCCGGATGCAGATACAGCCAGTCGTCCCCGTCGAGGAGCAGCACCACGGGCCCCCCGCCGCCCGCCGGGTGGATCCGTACGGTCCGCCGCCCGCCGAGCCGTTCGCTCGCCCAGCGGACCCGGGCCGGCGGGACGGGCAGGACGTCGCCGCCGCCGAGGGCGGGCCAGTGCGGCTGGGCCGGGGCGTCCGGGGTGGCGGCCACGGACCGGTCACCGCCCGCCCCGTCGGGGTTGAAGGGGTCGGCGTACGCCGTGTCGTCCACCAGGAACTGGTAGGTCACCCGGAGCCGCGCGGGCATCCGGACCTCGGCGTACCAGCAGTCCGTGTCCTTCCAGCGGCGCAGCGGGACGTCCGGCGACCAGCTCTCGAAGCCGATGCGGGCCGCGGAGCCCCGCCACAGGAACAGGGTCACCCAACCGCCGCCGCCGTCGGCCACCGAGGCCGGCGCACCCGCCGCCGCCCAGAACTCCTCGGAACCTGGTTCGCCGGGCAGCCCGAAAGCGGCGAAGGCGTGCTCCACGGGCATGAACTCTCCTTGCGGCGACCGAAGTTAGGCGAGCCTAAGCCTATAGTCCCGCCAGTGGACCCGGACGGAGAACGGCCGGCGGTCAGCCGGCCGGCGGGTCCTTCCTGGGTAAGAGGGGCACGGGCAGCACGGGCAGCACGGGCTGGCCGGGCTGGCCGGGCGCCGGGACGCGTTCCAGGACGCCGCCCGCGAAGACGTCGTAGAGCGGCAGCGTCTCCAGGTGGACGTAGCCGATGTGGCAGTCGCAGGTGGTCAGCGGGCACGGACGGGGCCCGAGCGCGGTCCGGTAGGAGCCGTCGTAGAGGTTGCCGAGCTCGGCACGGACGAAGTGGCAGCGGCGGACCGTCCCGTCGCCGTCCACCGAGATCACCGACTCGCCGGTGCGGCAGGGCAGTCCGGCCGAGCGGTGCGGATGCCGGCTGTACGGGAACAGCGGGTCGACGGCGGTCCAGGTGTCGGCCTCGGCGTCGGTGTAGGTGTGGCCGTCGGCGGCGTTCACCCACAGGTAGACGTGGGCGGGCAGCGCGGCGCGCAGCCTGCGGGCGTGTTCCAGGTTCTCGGGCAGGCCCACGATGCCGACGCTGTGGCGGACGCCCCGGTCGGCGAGGTCGCGCAGCTTGGCCAGGAAGCGGTCGTACGGGGTCTGCCCCGGGTGGTAGGTGCACCACAGGGCGAGCGTGGCGGGGTCGGCCTCCGCGAGCCAGTCCGTTCGGCAGCTGAGGTTGGTCTGGATGGCGACACGGTCGACGTGCCGCTGGTGGGAGAGGTCGACGAGGGCGCGGCGGTACCAGGAACGGACCAGCCCCTCGCCCCACGGGGTGAACAGGAGGGAGAGCCGGTCCTCCCCGGCACGGGAGCGCGCCCAGCCGGTGAACCGTTCCAGGGCGGCCCGGTCGGCGCGCAGCTGGGCCGTGGTGTCACGCCGCTTGGCGAAGGGGCAGTACGGGCAGTCGTAGTCGCAGGAGGCGAGCGGACCACGGTAGAGCACGGTGAGGTCCACGGCGGCTACTTGGCCTCGTAGGCGGCCATCGCGGCCCGTACGGCCGGCGAGAAGAGCTCGGGTCCGAGCGCGTCGGAGTGGGCCAGACCCTCGGGGGACAGGCGCAGCAGCGGGCCCGTGCCGTCCTGCTCCAGCCAGCCGCGGTCGGCGAACGCGGCCAGTTCGGCGGGGAAGTCCTCGTGCGGGCCGGTACCGAACCGCTCCCGGTAGTCGGCGACCGGCATGCCCTGCGCCTGGAGCAGCGACTGGAGGAGGTGGCGGCGGCGGGCCTCGTCGCCGTTGGTGGGCCGGCCGTGCACGGCGCGGGTGAAGTCCTCGGTGGCGGTGTAGTCGTCGATGATCCCGCGGATCTCGCCCATGTCGACCGCGTAGTCGAACGAGTAGTGCAGCGCGGAGGTGTAGGAACGGGCCCCGCAGCCCAGGCCTATCATGCCGTCGGTCTGGCAGGCGTGGTCGTCCGGGCCCTGGGGCGCCGTACCGGCCAGCCGGAACATGCGCATCGACACCTGCTCGTAGCCGTGTGCGAGGAGGTGGTCGCGGCCCCGCCGGTACAGGTCCAGCCGCTGCTCGTCCCAGGCCCGGTCGGTCAGGGCGGTGCGCCGGGCGAGCCCGGTGAGGGGGCGGACGTACAGCGGGTACAGGTACAGCTCCTCGGGGCGCCAGGCCAGGGCGGCGTCCAGGGAGGTGCGCCAGGTGGCGGGGGTCTGGCCGTCGATGCCGTAGATGAGGTCGATGTTGAGGACCGGGACGCGGGCGTCGCGGATCCGGCCGAGCGCCGCCTCGACGTCGGCGCGGCGCTGGGGGCGTACGGCGGCCCGGGCCTCGTCGGGGAGGAAGCTCTGGACGCCGATGCTGACGCGGGTGGCGCCGCGCTCGGCCAGGACGGCGAGCCGGTCCGCGGTGGCGGTGGCGGGGGACGTCTCGACGGACAGCGGGACGGCGCGCAGGTCGGCGCCCATCCGGTGCTCGGCGATGTCGCAGAGCCGTTCCAGTTCGAGAGCCGTCAGGAAGGTGGGCGTCCCGCCGCCGAAGGCGGCGTTGGCGAAGGAGACCGGGCCCTCGTCGCCGAGGGCGTCGCGGACGGCGACGGCCTGGCGCTCCAGGGCGTCGAGATAGCGGCCCGTGAGCCCGTCGGGTGCGCCGATGCGGGTGAAGAGGTTGCAGAAGCCGCAGCGGACCTCGCAGAAGGGTATGTGGAGGTAGAGGGAGAGGGCGTCCTTGGACTCGCCGTGCCACAGGTCCCGCAGGGCGGGCCGCTCGGGCAGCGGCCGGTACGCGGTCTTGTGGGGGGTAGGCGTACACGTAGGCGCTGTACGGGCTGCCCGGCGGCGGCGCGGTCGGTGCGAGGCGGGCGGGCGCGGGGGCGGTCATGCGGACGGCTCCAGGAAGAAGTGGGCGTACGGCACGGTCCAGACGGCCTCGTGCGCGAGGCGGTGGCCGGTGTAACCGTCGTCGCCGTAGGTGGTGCCGTGGTCGGAGCAGACGATGGCGAAGCAGCGGCGGCGGGAGCTCATGGCGGTGAGCAGCCGGCCGATGTGCCGGTCGACGTATTCGAGGGCGGCGGCGTGGGTGGCACGCGTGTCGCCCGCCTCGGCGGTGGCGTCGGGGAGGTGGAACCAGTTGGGCTGGTGCAGCGCGGAGACGTTGAGGAAGAGGAACAGCCTTTGGTCGGCGGGGAGCGCGGCGACGACCTGCTCGGCCCGCTCGACCTGGGCCTCGAAGGAGGTGGGAGAGGCTACGCCGAAGGCCGGTTCCCAGTGGCTCTCCTGGAACATGCCCGGCAGTACGTCGCCCAGCGCGCCCTGCTTGTTGAAGAAGCCGACGCCGCCGACGCACACGGTGCGGTACCCGGCCGCGGCGAGGCCGGAGACAAGGTCGGGGGTGTCGAAGACGTAGGTGCGGCCGGCGGTGCTCTCGCTGCCGGCGAAGCGGGCGGCGAACAGCCGGGGATGAGGGCCGGGCCGGGCGGGAGTGGGCAGGAAACCGGCGAACATCGCCTGGTGCGAGGCGTAGGTGAAGCTGCCGGGGGCGTGCCGCTCCTCCCAGACGCCCCCGGGCAGGTGCCGGGCCAGGTTCGGAATGCGTCCGGCGGCGGCCAGTTCGACGGCGACGTCGTGGCGCAGGGTGTCCAGGGTGAGCAGGAGCAGGTCGTCGCGGCCGACGACCTCGTTCATGTCGGGGAGCGGGAGCGGGAGCGCTGGGGTGGTCTCAGGCGGGTGCACGGTGGTTCCTCGTGGGGTGGTGCTGTACGTGTCGTCGGAGGGCGGCGGCTACTTGCGCGGCATACGTGTCCAGTCCCTCGGCGCCGCTGCCCGGCAGCCCGGTCAGGCCCGGCAGGAGGTCGCCGAAGGCGTTGACCTCGGCGACGGCGAACCGCCGCCAGCCGACGGCGGGCAGCAGGTCGACACCGACGCACAGGGTGCCCGGGAAGCAGGCCGCCGCCCGCTCGCAGGTCCGCAGGGCCTCGGCCCAGGCGGGGCCGGCGGCACGGACCACGGCGGCCAGGTCGCCGCGCCGGCCGCCGAGATGGAGGTTGGTCATGGGAGTGCGGCTGGTGCGGACCACGGCGTGGGTGGCCCGGCCGGCCACGACGACCACCCGCAGGTCGGCCGCTCCGTCCTCCAGGGAGGCCTTGGGCCACCAGCGTTCGACATGGAGTCCGTCGGGGGCGAGGGCGTCGACCAGTGCGGCGACCTCCGGCTCACGCGTGAGGCGCCGTACCCGCAGGGAGTTGTGCAGCCGGCCTCCCGCAGCGCTCTCCACCGAGGTGGTCGCCCTGATCCGGCCTCCTGCGGCCGTCTCGACGGCGACGACACCGGAGGCTGAGGACCCGTGGGCCGGCTTCAGGAACACCCGCGGCATGCCGTGCGCGGCCATGAGGGCCCGTACGTCGTCCCAGCCGCGTACGGGCGCGTGACCGCCGGAGGTCGGCGACCGGGGGACGGGGACCCCGGCGCGGGCGAGGACCTCGTGGCAGAGCCGCTTGTCGAAGAGGACGGCCAGCTCGCCGGGATCGTCGAGGCGCAGCCCACCGGTCAGCGTCCCGACGGCTGCCGTGAAGGCGGCGTTCCAGCGGGCCCCGCCCTCCACCCGGGTGGGGTCCCCGGCGCCGCGCAGGAGCCGGTCGACCTCGGCGTTCTCCCCGGGCGACTCGATCCGTACGATCTCGTCGGCGGCGAAGGCGGCGCCGCCCCCGCGCAGGACGTCCGTCCAGGGCACGACACGTGGCGCGGGCAGCCCGGCGTCGCGCACCGCCGCGGAGAACAGGGCGATACGCCGGTTCTCCGGGTTGCCGACGACCGCCCAGCGCGGCGGTGGTGCCTGGTCCGTCATGGCCCGCGCTACTCGCCCACGGCGACGTAGCGCCAGACCCGGCCGTCGTCCTCGTCCTCGTCGGCGTGGCCGCGGTCCAGGTCGAGGGTGACGCCGGCACCGCCCAGGACCTCCTGGAGGCGCTCGCGCAGCGGCGCACCGAGGTAGTTGTGGTGCAGGTCCAGCTTCTTGAGGTGCGTCAGCGGCTGGCCCGCGAGCAGCGCGGCCCCGCCCTCGTCGGTGAGGACGCCCATGGACAGGTCCAGGACTTCCAGACGGGCGACCACGGGCGCGGACGCGACGGCGGCGGCGATCTCGTCCTGGATGTCGCTGTTGCGCAGGGCCAGGTGGCGCAGGCGCGGCAGGCGGTCCCCGTCGAGGATCGGCGCGACGTCCGCGATGACGGCGTCCCCGCCGTACTCGGACGTGCCGAGCCACAGGTCGAGGTTCTCCAGGAGGGGCAGGTCGCTGGCGGCGACGCCGCGGACCGCCTCGGCGGGCATGCCGCCGGTCTCGACGATCAGGGTGCGGAGCCTGCCGTGCGTCACGCCGGGGAAGCCCAGCCCCGAGCCGCCGCGCACGCCGAACTCCTCCAGCTCCGGGAAGGCGTCGAGGAGCGGGCCGACGTCGCTCTGGACGATCCAGGAGATCTCGCACTGCTCGGACTCCATGTCCCCGAGGAACAGGCCCCGCAGCGCGGGCAGGCGCGTGCGCGCGCCGAGGAGGGCGCCGATGATCTCCTCGGGCCCGGTCTCGTAGGCCTCCTCCCAGGAGCCGACCACGATCGCGCGGACCAGGGTGGTGTCGACCGCGCCGACGAACCGGGCGAACGCCTCGGTCCAGCTCTCCTCGCTGTCGTAGCTGTCGCAGGAGATACGCCATGCGACGGTGTCCGCCGCGGGCAGCGGGGTCGTCTCCGCGTCCTCCGGGGTCGGGAAGTCGAAGACGGGCAGCCCGCACGATTCCGTCAGATGCCTCGGGTAGCTCATGGGTGCCGCCGTTCCTCGCCTGTCGCGTCCGATGTGCTGCAAGTTGTACCAAGCGGCACTGACAGGGGCCGAGGCAGGGGGCGGCGCGGGCGGCCGGAATCCCCGGAGCGGTCCGGTCAGGTCCGGTGGGGGTAGAGGGCGACGCTCCGCGATCCGACGCCGATCTCCGCCCAGGACCCGTCCATGCCGCTGGGGACGGGTGATGCCAGGTCGAACAGCACGGACCAGTGGCCCATCTCCAGGTGGGCGGCTCCGTCCTCGGTCAGGTGAAGCCGGCCGCGCATGATCACCCGGTCGCCTTCCTGCCGGAGCTCCGGCCCGGTGGCGGCGACCGGACGGATGTTCCGGCCCCAGTCGATGTCCGCGTCGACGGTCCATTCGACGAGGTGCCGCCCGTCGGCCTCTTGCGGATCACCGTGCCAGAGCACCACGGCGGACCCGATGGGGGTGTGCACCCGAACGGTCATGCGGTGCTGCGGGGCCTGCGGCAGGATCTCCGTGCGGACGAACACCCCCTCATCATCCACGACGGCACGGCACGGCACGTCTCGGGATCGAGGAGTTGTCGGGCCGCCGAAGTCGGGCGGCGGCCGAGCTGCCGGCGTGCGGCGGGCCGTTGTCAGACCCGCGCCCTACCTTCGGAGAAGAACGCGGCGCACCGGGCGGCGCGGGGGAAGGGGACACCCATGTACCGGCAGGGGGACGTGCTCATCGTGCCGCTCGACGAGTCGGCGGTGCCTGCACACGCGGCCGACGCGGACCAGGTGGCGCGTGACGGGCGGGGCCGGATGGTCCTCGCGCTGGGCGAGGTCACCGGGCACGCACACGCCGTGGTCGGGCCCGGGCGGCTCGTCCGCGAACCGGGACCCTTCGGCCCGATGCTGCTGCATCTCCCGGACGGCGGGCGGGTGGTGCACGAGGAGCACGCGGCGATACCCCTGCCCAAGGGCTGGTACCGGGTCGTGCGGCAGCGGGAGTACATACCCGGAGCGGTACGGATCGTGGCGGACTGACGGCGTGACGGACAGGGGAGGAGCGGGATCGTGTTGACGGACATCGACGTGTGGAGGGCGGCCGCGGCGGCCACCGGGCCGGCCGACCGCCCGGCCGCGGAGGCGGGGGTGCGCCTCGCGTACCGGGCCGCCGGCCTGGCGGAGCCCGAGCGGATCGTCTGGGCGGACTCGCCCCGGGAGGCGGTGCGGCTGCTCGGCGCCGACGGGCCGTACGGGCCCGCCGCGCGCGGGCGCGGCGTACGGGAGGCGGTGCGCAGCGCGCCGTGGGCCGCCGAACGGGACCGGGCACAGCGGCGGCTCGGCCCGCAGGGCTGGGGGCGGCACTGGAGCGCGACAGGAGGCCGCCTGTGGGAGAACACGGAACGACTGGCGGAACGGGTCCGCACCGGGCTCGTCGAGGAGCTGACGGCCGGGGCCGCAGAACCCGCGGCCGCGGAGCGGTCACTGAGGCTGCTGCTCCTGGACGCGGTGCTCGGGCAGCACGACGCGGCCTGGCTGTGCGCCTTCGACACGCGGGAGGGCACGCCCCTGCACGGACTCGGCGTCCTGGCCCGCGCGGCCGGCTGGTGGTGGCCCTACGAGCGGGTGGCCGTGCTGTGCGAGCGCCCGGTGGAGCTGCACCGCGACGAGGCGGGCAGGCTGGACCGCGGAGACGGTCCGGCGCTGGCGTTCCCTGACGGGTTCTCGCTGTACGCGTGGCGGGGCATGCCGGTTCCGGCCGGCTTCCTGGCGGGACTGGACGCGCTGACCCCGCAGCGGATCCGGGAGGAGGAGAACGCCGAACTGCGCCGGGTGATGCTGGAGTTCTACGGGTACGACCGCTATCTGCGGGAGTCGGAAGCCGCGCCCGTGCACCGGGACGAGACGGGTGTCCTGTGGCGCATACCCATGCCGGACGACGAGGCCGTCGTGATGGTGGAGGTCGTCAACTCGACTCCGGAGCCGGACGGCACCAGCCGCACCTACTGGCTGCGGGTGCCGCCGGGGACCCGGACGGCCCGAGAGGGCGTGGCCTGGACGTTCGGTCTCGGGGCCGAGGCGTACGCCCCGCTCCGGGAGACGTGAGGGCGGACCAGGACTCAGGTCTGCCGGAGGTCGACGAAGGGGCGTTCGCCCGGGGACAGGAGCCGGGAGAGGAACAGACCGATGCCGGCGGAGCCGGTCGCGTAGTCGTGGGCGATCCGGTTGAGCCAGCGGCAGGGGAAGGCGATGCCGTCCTCGTTCTCGACCCTGAACCACAGGATGGTTCCGGCGATGTCGCGGGCCCTGTCCCGGTATTCCCGCTCACCGGTGAAGGAGTACATGTCCAGCATGAACTCGCCGATTCCGGCCAGGCCCTCGAAGAGGCCGGGGCTGTAGGCGTACTTGACGAAGGTGTCGTCCGCCACCCGGCGGGCGAGATCGCCGTACTGTTCGATGCCGAGCAGGTCGTGGAACCGGACCAGCACGCTGCCGACGCCGGCGCCTCCGTGGATCCAGTACGGGTACATGACGGGGTCGTCCTGGACCCGCTGCCACTGCAGGCCCAGACCGCTCTCGCTCACATGGGCCAGGTCGAACTCCAGGGCGCGCACGGCGTACGACCGGAAGCGGATGTCGCCGGTCAGCAGATGCAGGTGGAGGAGGAAGAGGGCGATGCCGCTCGCCCCGTGGCCGTAGCCGTAGTGGACCATGCCGTCGAGGGAGGACCGCCAGTAGCAGGTGTCGCCCTCCTGCTGCGCGGTCCTGAGCAGGTGTTCCCCCGCCCGCACCGCGTGGTCGAGGTGGTCCTGCTTCCCCGTCTTCACGTGGAAGCGCAAGGAGGCCAGGCCCCACCCGGCGACCCCGAGGAACATGCCCGGTTCGTCGTACAGCAGCGGCGATGTGTGGAGCATGGCCATCACGGCCTCCGCCCTGTCCTCCCAGCCGAGATCGTGGAAGGCCCAGGCGACGCCCGCCAGTCCCAGGTACAGCCCGGGCGGATAGGTGTCCGTGCCGAGGGGCCGCCCCAGCATCCAGGAGGTCACCTCGGCGGGCAGTGCGGCGGGCCCCTGGGGGCCCGCCGCGGAACGGAGCAGCAGGGCCGGGCCGCAGGCGCCGTAGGCCACGCTGAGCGGGTTCGTCGTGAACACCGTGTAGTCCGCGGGCCAGAGCCGGTCGCCGCGCCGGCTGTCGTAGGTGCGTAGCAGGGTGTCGGCGAGGCCGCCGAGGGTGCGCCGGACCTCCGCGTCGGGGTGGGCCGGGACGCCCCCTTCGGCCGCGAGGGTGTCGCTCGTCAGGGGCATCATGGCGTCACCCGTCCTCCCAGTCGGCGAGCACGGATTTCGCCTCGTCCACCCGGCCGGCGGTCAGGCACGACACGACGGACCGCACCTGGGTGGGGACGCCCAGGGCGACGAGTTCGTCGAGGAAGAGGTCCTGTGCGAGCGGGTTGAGGGCGAAGAACGCGGTGGCGGGCACGACGCTGCTGTAGAGCAGCATGGCGGCGGCGTACCAGTCGTCGCAGGGAAGGAGCCGGTCCCGGGTGGCGCGGTCCGGGTGCAGGAATCCGGGGGTGCCCCAGCGCGTGCCGTAGCTCAGCAGCGCCGCCTCGTCGTCCTCGTGGACCGCGCTCTCGAAGTCGATGAACGACATCCGGAGCGTCTCGGTGTCGATGAGGACGTTGTTCGGCGACAGGTCGCCGAGGACCACGCCGCGCGCGTGCACCTCCTCGACCATGTGGATCAGGCGGCCGACGACCTCGCGGAACCGCGGGACGAACCGTTCCACGCGCCCTTCCCGGCGGATGTACGGCGCGAGGATGACGTCGTCCTGTGCCCAGAAGTCGTGGAACGCGATGCCCGCCACGCGCTCCTCGACCAGAAAGGTGTGCTCCCACTCCTGGAAGAGCTCGACCGGCCGCGGGACGAACGCCAGGCCTTCCAGCCGGCGCAGTACGTCGTACTCGTGACGCAGCATGTCGACGGAGTCGACCGTGCGCTCCCCGGACGTCCAGCAGTTGGTGAGGCGCCGGGCCTCCTTCACGACGACGGGCTCGCGGGTGGCCTCGTCCGTGCCGTGGTAGACACCGCCGGCGTTGGAGAAGGCCAGGGCGCCCTCGATGCGGTAGCGGCCGTTCAGGAGGGTGGCCGCCGGTTCCCCGGCGGGGCGCTCCGTGGCATCCTCCGCCGGTTCCCCGGCGAAGGGGTCGCGGACCCAGGGGGGCAGCCGGAAGTACGGCAGCCGCTCGTCGGCCACGTACGTGCCGTCCGGGGAGACCAGGAACGTGCTCTGCGTGCCGTCGATGTTGAGCCGCCGCGGCGGCCGGAAGCCCCCGTACCGGTAGAAGAGGACCTTGCTGTCCCGGTAGCGGCGGTCCGACAGGACGTACGGGCCCTCGACCGCCTCGTCGGCGGTCCTGCGGTACAGGGTCTCGATGAGCCGGACGAACACGTCCTCGTCGGGCGGGTAGACCGTCATGAACTTGCCCGAGAAGCCGCGCTCCTGGGTCTTCGAGTTGATCACGTTCAGCATCACCGGATCGGCGGCGGCCTTGAACTCGACGCCGTTCTCCACGCACACGGGTACCACGAGATCGAACAGCCGCAGGGTGTGCGCGGGGGTGGAGGAGACGTGGATCTTGAAACCCTGGGTGGGCGGAACGGCGGTCCGCCGAACGGAGCCCGCCGAGGCCGTCGGGCCCGTCGCGCCCGCCGAGCCCGCCGAGCTCCTTGTGCCCGTCGGGCCGGCCGCCTCGGTGGCACCCGCCCCGCCCGCCTTCATCCGGGCGTGCAGCCACACGTCACCGCGTTCCAGGACCCAGGTGTCCGGCAGCAGCCGCTCCAGGGCGTCGCGGTACTGCGGCGTGATGGCCCGGCGGGACAGCGGTTCGTAGTGCCGGTTGTCGACGAGGCCGAAGAGGTGGTGGGCGGCCAGGGCCGCCTGCTGTTCCACGGGTGCTCATCCGCCGGGGCGGCGTGGGCGGCCCCGGCGGACGTGCTGCGGCTGCGGAAGCGGAGTCACATCTGAACCGTTCCGCCGCCACCGCCGGTGCAGGCCACGCTGTAGGTGCTGCAGCCGACCGACTGGGTGCTGTGGAAGCCGGCGATCGCGGCGCTGCCACCCCGGTCGGCGCGGATCTCCTGCAGGCCCAGTACGCGGTCGACGTCGGCGACGGCCCGTTCCAGGTTCGCCCTCGCCCGCGCCGCTCCGGGCGAGGCGGCTTTGGTCCTGCCCTGCTTGGCCATGGCTCCTCCTTCTGTTGGCGGGAAGCGTGCTGCCAGATAAGCGGCATCACCGGTGCCCTGCCCGCGGGCGGATCCGTCCCGCCCCGGCGCTGCCCAGCTGTCGACGAACCCGACCTGCGCAAACACCCGCCCCGTCGCCCTGTGGGCGACGTACTCCGATCGGGTGAGCTCGGAACAGTCGAGGAACTGTGCAGTATGTCCAAATTTGAGGTGTTTTCGCGCGTGAAGCAGAACACTCTCCGCAAGGTATTGCGCATGGGTTCCGGGAGTGGGGGCAGGCGGCCGGATCAAGTCGGTCTGACCGACAGGGGGACTCAGAGGAACGAAAGGCAATACGTACCGTGACGGCAGCACAGCAGACCATCCACGTGGGCGGAGAGTGGCGCGCAGCCCTGTCCGGGGCCACGCGCGAGATCGTCGACCCCGTCGACGCGACTCCTTTCGAGGTCGTGGCGGAGGGCGGCGTCCCGGACACCGACGACGCCGTGGCCGCGGCGCGAGCCGCGTTCGACTTCGGTGCCTGGCCGCGCACGCCCGTCGCCCAGCGGGCCGCCCTGCTGCGCCGGGTCGCCGCACTGCTGGAACGCGACCGGGAGCGGATCGGTGCCCTGGAGAGCCGGGACGCGGGCAAGACGCTGGAGGAGGGCCGCATCGACGTCGACTGCGTCCGCGACGCCTTCCGGTACTTCGCCGACCTCGTGGAGAGCGGGAACGGCGGCGGACGGGTCGTCGACGCCGGTTCGGACGAGGTGCACAGCGTCGTCGTGCACGAGCCGGTCGGTGTCTGCGCCCTGATCACGCCGTGGAACTACCCGCTGCTCCAGGCCAGCTGGAAGATCGCGCCGGCACTCGCCGCCGGCAACACCTTCGTCGTCAAGCCCAGCGAGATCACCCCGCTGACCACCGTCGTGCTGATCGAACTGCTCCTGGAGGCCGGACTTCCGCTCGGCGCGGCCAACATCGTCACCGGTCCCGGCGACACGGTCGGCGCCCGGCTCGCCGAGCACCCCGACGTCGACCTCGTCTCGTTCACGGGTGGGCTCGCCAGCGGCACCAAGGTCGCCCGGTCCGCTGCGGACAGCGTCAAGAAGGTCGCACTCGAACTGGGCGGAAAGAACCCCAACGTCGTCTTCGCCGACGCCTGTCTGACGTCCGAGGGCTTCGACACCGCCGTCGACCAGGCGCTCAACGCCGCCTTCATCCACAGCGGCCAGGTCTGCTCGGCCGGCTCACGCCTCATCGTCGAGGAGCCGCTGCGCGACCGGTTCGTCGCCGAGCTCGCGCGCCGGGCGGAGCTGATCCGGCTGGGACGCGGCACCGACGCCGGCGTCGAGTGCGGTCCGCTCGTCTCCGCGGCCCAGCTGGTGCGGACCGAGGCGTACGTGGCCTCCGCCCTCGCCGAGGGCGCCGTCCTGCGCGCGGGCGGCGGGAGGCCGGCCGGCCCCGGCTACTTCTTCCGCCCCACGGTCCTCGACCGGTGCCACCGCGGCATGCGCGTCGTCCGCGAGGAGGTCTTCGGCCCCGTCCTCACCGTGGAGACCTTCCGCACGGAGGAGGAGGCCGTCGCCCTCGCCAACGACACCGAGTACGGCCTCGCCGGAGCGGTGTGGACCTCCGACGAACAGCGGGCCCGGCGGGTCGCAGGCCTGCTGCGGCACGGCACCGTCTGGATCAACGACTTCCACCCCTACCTGCCGCAGGCGGAATGGGGCGGCTTCGGAAAGTCCGGCATCGGCCGCGAACTGGGCCCCGCCGGTCTCGCCGAATACCAGGAGGCCAAGCACATCTACCAGAACCTCGCTCCGCGCCCCGTGCGCTGGTTCGCAGGCACGACGGCGAAGGGCTGAACATGAACGACCACCACGTGAACGGCAGCCACATGCCCGACGGCTACATGCCCGACAGCCACATGTCCGGCGACCACGTGTACGACTACGTGGTCGTCGGCGGCGGCACCGCCGGATCCGTCATCGCGTCCCGGCTGACCGAGGACCCGGACGTCAGCGTCGCCGTCATCGAGGGCGGCCCCAGCGACGTCGGCCGCGACGACGTCCTCACCCTGCGCCGCTGGATGGGCCTGCTCGGCGGTGAGCTCGACTACGACTACCCCACCACCGAGCAGCCCCGGGGCAACTCGCACATCCGCCACAGCCGTGCGCGGGTGCTGGGCGGCTGCTCCTCGCACAACACCCTCATCGCCTTCAAGCCCCTCCCCTCCGACTGGGACGAGTGGGCCGAGGCGGGCGCCGACGGGTGGGACGCGAAGGCCATGGATCCCTACTTCGCCCGGCTGCGCAACAACATCGTCCCCGTGGGCGAGGCCGACCGGAACGCGATCGCCCGGGACTTCGTAGACGCCGCGCAGAACGCGCTCGGCGTGCCCCGGATCGAGGGCTTCAACCAGGCTCCCTTCCACGAAGGCGCCGGCTTCTTCGACCTCGCCTACCACCCGGAGAGCAACAAGCGCTCGTCCGCCTCGGTCGCCTATCTCCACCCGTTCCTCGACCGGCCGAACCTCCACATAGCCCTGGAGACCTGGGCGTTCCGGCTGGAACTGGAGGGCACCCGCGCCACCGGCGTGCACATCCGTACCAAGGAGGGAACGGAGCACGTCGTACGCGCCCGGCGCGAGGTCCTGGTGTGCGCCGGGGCCGTGGACACCCCGCGCCTGTTGCTGCACTCCGGCATCGGGCCACGCGCCGACCTGGAGAAGCTCGGCATCCCCGTGGTGCACGACCTGCCGGGCGTCGGGGAGAACCTGCTCGACCACCCCGAGTCGGTCATCGTGTGGGAGACGAACGGGCCGATCCCGGAGAACTCCGCGATGGACTCCGACGCGGGACTCTTCGTCCGCCGGGACCCCGGGGCCGAGGGCCCGGACCTGATGTTCCACTTCTACCAGATCCCCTTCACCGACAACCCGGAGCGCCTGGGATACGAACGGCCCGCGCACGGCGTGTCGTTGACGCCGAACATCCCCAAGCCGCGCAGCCGCGGCCGGCTCTACCTGACGAGCGCCGACCCCGAGGTCAAGCCCGCGCTCGACTTCCGGTACTTCACCGACGAGGACGACTACGACGGCCGGACCCTCGTCGACGGCATCCGCATCGCCCGCCGGATCGCGGCGAGCGAGCCGCTGGCCGGATGGCTGCGGCGCGAGGTGTGCCCGGGCCCCGAGGTGACCTCCGACGAGGAGCTCAGCGCGTACGCCCGTCAGGTCGCGCACACCGTCTACCACCCGGCCGGCACCTGCCGCATGGGAGCCGCCGACGACGAACTCGCCGTCGTCGCACCCGACCTGAAGATCCGGGGCCTCGACGGCATCCGGATCGCCGACGCGTCAGTTTTCCCCACCATGACCGCCGTGAACCCCATGATCGGCGTGCTCATGGTCGGCGAGAAGTGCGCCGACCTGCTGGGAGGAACGACCCGATGAACCATCCCGCAACCCCCCTGACGAACGACCCGGCGAAGACACCGGACACCGCCGCGGAGTCCGTCTTCTCCGTACGCGACCTGTGGAAGGTCTTCGGCCCGAAGGCGGACCGCGTCCCCGCCGACCAGGAGCTCGCGGCCCTCGGCGCAGCCGAGCTGCGCGAGCGCACCGGCTGCACCGCCGCCGTCCGCGACGTCTCCTTCGACGTCCGCAAGGGCGAGGTCTTCGTCGTGATGGGCCTGTCGGGCTCCGGCAAGTCCACCCTCGTACGCTGCCTCACCCGGCTCATCGAACCCACCTCGGGCACCGTCTCCATCGACGGCGAGGACGTGCTGTCCATGGACACCGGCCGGCTCCGCGAGCTGCGCCGGCACCGGGCGGCCATGGTCTTCCAGCACTTCGGGCTGCTCCCGCACCGGACGGTGCTCGACAACATCGCCTACGGACTGGAGATCCAGGGCGTGGGACGCGGCGAACGGCGGGACCGGGCGGCCGAGTTCGCCGCCAAGGTCGGCCTGGACGGCATGGAACACCGCAGGCCGGGCCAGCTGTCCGGCGGCCAGCAGCAGCGCGTGGGACTGGCCCGCGCCCTCGCCGTGGACCCCGAGGTCCTGCTGTTCGACGAGCCGTTCAGCGCACTGGACCCGCTCATCCGCCGGGACATGCAGGAGGAGGTCGTGCGCCTGCACCGGGAGGAGGGACGCACGATGGTCTTCATCACCCACGACCTGTCCGAGGCGCTGAAGCTCGGCGACCGCATCGCGCTGATGCGTGACGGCCGGATCGTGCAGCTCGGCACGCCGGAGGAGATCGTCGGCGCCCCCGCCGACGACTACGTCAGGGACTTCGTCCGGGACGTGCCGCGCGAGCAGGTGCTGACCGTGCGCTCGGCCATGCGACCCGCACTCGCCGACGAGTCCGAGTCCGGCCCGGCACTCGCCCCGAGCGCCACCGTCCACGAGGCCATCGAGGCCGTCGCCCGAACCGGCGAGAACGCACGCGTCGTCGAGGGCGGCAGGTGCCTCGGCGTGGTCGACCACGCGGGACTCCTCGGTGTCGTCGCCGGGGTCCCCGCCGCGACCGGGAAGGCGGTGGCCTGATGTACGGCCATACGACCTGGCCGCCGCCGTGCGGCGCGACCGGCCCCGGCACCGGCACCGTACCGGCCGGCACCGGACGGTGGGGCCGATGACCACCACCCTCACCCCGGCTCCTCCGAGCCCCGCCACCACGGCCACGCCCCCCACCGACCACCGGCCCGGAGCACTGCGCACCCTCGCGCACCACCGCGGGCGGCTCATCGGCGTCTGCGCGGCGCTCGCCCTCGTCCTCGGCTGCGTGTTCCTCGGCGCCGGAAACTGGCCCGCCTCGCTCTCCGCCGACGTGTCGGGACCGCTTGAGCGCACCAGCGACTGGATCGTCGACAACCGCGACGGCCACCCGCTCTTCCTCTACTTCTTCGGGCACGTCAGCAACATCGTGGTCGTGTCCGTCCGCGCCGTGTACCTGGTGCTGCTCGCGCTCGGCTGGGCCGGCGTCACCGCAGCGGCCGCCCTGCTGGCCTGGCGGGTCGCGGGAGTCCGGCTCGCGCTGACCTCCGCCGCCGCCTTCGCCGTGTGCGGACTGCTCGGCATGTGGGTGCCCACCATGCAGACGCTCGCCCTGATGGTGGTCGCCGTCGCCGCGTCCGTGCTGCTCGGCGGCCTCCTCGGACTGGCCGCCGGCCTGTCGGACCGGATGCACCGGATCCTGCGGCCCGTGCTGGACACCATGCAGGTGCTGCCGGCCTTCGCGTACCTCCTGCCCGTCGTCCTCGTCTTCGGCATCGGCGTACCCGCGGCCGTCCTCGCGACCGTCGTCTACGCGGCCCCGCCCATGGCCCGCCTCACCGCGCTCGGGCTGCGCGACGCGGACGCCGGCGTCGTGGAGGCCGCCACCTCCCTCGGCGCCACCGGAAGGCAGCGGCTGCTGACGGCCCGGCTTCCACTGGCCCGCAAGGAACTGCTGCTCGGCGTCAACCAGTCGATCATGATGGCGCTGGGCATGGCCGTGATCGCGTCCGTCATCGGTGCGGGCGGCCTCGGCGACCGCGTCTACCAGGCGCTGGCCTCCGTCGACGTCGGTGCGGCACTCGCCGCCGGTGTGCCGATCGTGCTGCTCGCCATCGTCCTCGACCGGGTCACCGCCGCCGCGGGAGAGCGGATCGGCGAAGCCCCGGCCGACCGGTCCGGGCTCCGCTGGGCCGTCGCCGCCCTGGTGACCGTCGCCGTCGCCGCCGGGACCCGCCTGCTCGACCGGCTGGCCTGGCCCGACGCGTGGACGGTGGACATCGCCGGGCCGGTCAACAAGACGGTCGACTGGATGACCGCCCACCTCTACTCCGGCGTGCCCCTCGTCGGCGGCACCGCGGACTGGGCCGGGCACTTCACCACGTGGGTCCTCAACCCCCTGCGCGACGGACTGCAGTGGCTGCCCTGGTGGTCGGTCCTGCTGACCGTCGGCGTACTCGCCCTGCTCATCGGCACCTGGCGCACCGCCGCGACCGCCGTCCTCGCGATGGCCGCCATCGGCGTCCTCGGCGTGTGGGACCCGGCGCTCGACACGCTGTCCCAGGTCCTGGCCGCCGTCGCCGTGACCCTGCTGCTCGGTATCGCCCTCGGCGTCGCCGCGGCCCGCAGCACCCGCCTGGGGCGCGTGCTGCGTCCGGCGCTCGACGTCTTCCAGACGATGCCGCAGTTCGTGTACCTGATCCCCGTCGTCGCCCTGTTCGGTGTGGGCCGCGCCCCGGCCGCCGCGGCCGCCGTGGTCTACGCGCTGCCCGCGGTCGTGCGCATCACGGCCCAGGGCGTGCGCGCGGTGGACCCGGGCGCACTGGAGTCCGCCCGCTCGCTGGGCGCGACCGGCCGACAGCAACTGCTCCAGGTCCAGCTGCCGCTGGCCCGGCCCGCGCTGCTGCTGGCCGTCAACCAGGGCGTGGTGCTGGTCCTCGCCGTGGTCGTCATCGGCGGCCTCGTGGGCGGCGGCGCGCTCGGCTACGACGCGGTGTTCGGACTCGCCCAGGGCGACCTGGCGACCGGTCTGGTCGCCGGCGCGGCGATCGTCTGCCTCGGCCTGGTCCTCGACCGCGTCACCCAGCCGACCGGGCGCCGCAACCCCGCCGGAAAGGGGGCCTGACATGGCTCGCACACGACGTACCCGCTCCGCCGCGCTCGCGGCCGGCCTCGCCTTCGCCCTGACGGCCCTCACGGGCTGCGGTGCCGCCGACATGACCCGCCAGGCCTCCCCGTACGCCGACGCCGGGGGCTCCCGTACGGTGACCCTCTCCGTGCAGTCGTGGGTGGGCGCACAGGCCAACGTCGCCGTCGCCCAGTACCTGCTGGAGCACGAGCTCGACTACCGCGTGGACACCGTCCAGATCGACGAGGTACCGGCCTGGGACGCGCTCAGCCAGGGCCGCGTGGACGCCATCCTGGAGGACTGGGGCCACCCCGAGCAGGAGAAGCGGTACATCGACGACAAGGGGACCATCGCGCGGGGCGGCGACCTCGGGGTGACCGGCCACATCGGCTGGTTCGTGCCGACCTACTTCGCCGAGGAACACCCGGACGTCACCGACTGGAAGAACCTGGACAAGTACGCCGCCGAGTTCCGCACCGCGGAGAGCGGCGGCAAGGGCCAGCTGCTGGACGGCTCCCCGTCCTACGTGACGAACGACAAGGCCCTCGTGAAGAACCTGGACCTCGACTACCAGGTCGTGTTCGCGGGATCGGAAGCGGCGCAGATCACGCAGATCAGGCAGTTCGCCAAGGAGAAGAAGCCCTTCCTGAGCTACTGGTACAAACCCCAGTGGCTGTTCGAGAAGGTACCGATGACGGAGGTGGAACTGCCCGCCTACGAAAAGGGCTGTGACACCGACCCGCAGAAGGTGGCCTGCGCCTACCCGCACACCCCGCTGCAGAAGTTCCTCAACGCCCGCTTCGCGGACGGCGGAGGTGACGCCGCGGCCTTCCTGAAGAAGTTCCGGTGGACGACCGAGATGCAGAACGACGTCGCCCTGATGATCGCCGAGGAGAAGCTGTCGCCGCAGGAGGCGGCGGCCCGGTGGGTGGAACGGAACGAGGCCACCTGGCGGTCGTGGCTCCCGTCCTGACCCGCGGGCCCTGTCGCCGAGTCGCCGACCCCGGGCGTCACTTCCGCCCGCGAGCGGCGCGGACCGGCGACGCGCCACCGGCTGGAGGGGGCCGTCGCGGGCGGCCCCCGCACCGCCCCCTCCCACGTCGCCGGGTCTGCGCCCGGGGACGATACTGAAGGCGACGGCGCGTGGAGGCGACATGCGTGAACCGGAGCACCGCGGCCCGGGGCCGGTCCCGGCCACCGTCGGCGACACGGCAGCGGTCGTCCTGGACGAGGAGGGCGTGGTCCTCGCCCGCTCGCAGCGGGCCGCGACGCTGCTGGACTGCTCGCCGGGCCGGACCTGCGTCCCCCTGCTGGGGATGCTGCCGCGCGCCGGAACGGACGCGGGACGCACCGGGCACCTGACAACCGCCCCGGGCGCCGGCCGGACGGCGCGGCAGCCCCCGCTGGTCTGCACCGTCGTCCCGCTCACGGCTCATGCCCCGGGCGGTCCCGGCACCGGTACGCAGTGGCTCGTCCTCCTCACCCCGGAGGAGACGGCGGAGGGGGCCGCCGAGCGGGACGCGCACAGACGCCGGACGGGGCTCTCCCAAGCCGCCGCAGCGGGCATCGGCACCTCCCTCGACGTGATCGAGATGGCCGAGACCCTGGTGAATCTGCTCGTCCCCGACTTCGCCGACCTGGCGACCGTGGACATCGCGGAGAACGTGCTGGTGGGCGACGAGCCCCCGCGCTTCGACACCAGTGGCGACGTCCGCCTGCGCCGGACCGCCGCCGCGCAGAGCCCGGAGATATCCGCCGAGGACCTGCTGGCGGTGGGAGAGGCACTGCCTCCCGTGACGGACAGCACGCTGATGCGTCCCCTCATGAAGGGGCTGCCCGTGCTCGTGCCGGACGTCGCCGTCCTGCAGGCGAAGCTCGGTGTGGACCCGAAGGCCCTGCCGCTGTTCGTCCCGAGCGGAGCGCATTCCTCCGTAGCCATGCCGCTCTACGCCCGGGGCCTGATCCTCGGCTGCGTCACCGTCTGGCGCAGCCAGTTGCCCTACGCGTTCGGTGAGGAGGACGCCGCGCTCCTGCGGGACGTCGTCTCCAGAGCGGCACTCGGCGTGGACAACGCGCGCCGCTACACCAAGGAACACCGGTCGGTGGTCACCCTGCAGCGGAGCCTGCTGCCGCGTTCGGCCCTGGACTCCGCCGCCGCCGAAACGGTGGGCGTCTACCAGCCGGCGGGCGACGGCCTGAGCGTCGGCGGAGACTGGTTCGACGTGATCCCCCTGCCCTCGTTGCGCGTCGCGTTCGTCGTCGGAGACGTCGTCGGCCACGGCCTCGACGCCACGGCGGCCATGGCACGGCTGCGGACCGCGGTACAGACCCTCGCCGACCTCGACCTGGATCCGGGCGAGCTCCTCACGCACCTGGACGACCTGGTACTCGGCTTCTCCGAGGAGCAGATGACCAGCGAGTCCCGCTCGGACCGCGCGGAGCGCTCCGAGCCCGCCGTGCTGGGAGCGACGTGCCTGTACGCCGTCTACGACCCGGTGGCGGGGCGGTGCGCCGTCGCCGCCGCGGGACATCCGCCACCGGTCCTGCTGCCGCCGGACGGGGAGCCGGTCTTCCTCGACGTGACGCCGGGGCCGCCCTTGGGGGTGGGCGGAGTGCCGTTCCAGGTGACCGAGTTCGTCGTGCGGCCCGACAGCATGCTCGCGTTCTTCACCGACGGACTCGTCGAGAGCCGGGTCGGCGACATCGAGGAGGGGATGGAGAGACTGCGCGGCTCGTTCGCCGGAGCCGATCCGAGAACGCTGCCGCTCGACGAGCTCAGCCGGACCGTCTTCGACGGGGTGCGGCCTGAAGAGCCCGTCGACGACGCCGCCTTGCTGCTGGCCCGCATCCACGCACTCCCGTCCGACCAGGTGGCCGAGTGGGAACTCGACGCCGACCTCTCGCTCGTCGCGCACGCCCGCGAGCTGGTCGTGGGCCAGCTGTCCGACTGGCAGCTGGACGAGCTGGGCTTCGTCACCGAACTCGTCGTCAGCGAGCTCGTCACGAACGCGATCCGCTACGCCGGGGGACCGGTCGGGCTCCGGCTGATCCGCGACCGGGTCCTCGTCTGCGAGGTGTCCGACCCGAGCAGCACGCAGCCACGCCTGCGCCGGGCGCGGGAAACCGACGAGGGCGGGCGGGGCCTGTTCCTCGTGGCCCAGCTCACCGACCGGTGGGGCTGCCGGTTCACCGGTACCGGCAAGACCATCTGGACGGAGCAGCCCCTGGCCGGGCCGCGCGGCTGAGGACGATCCCTCCTTCTGCCGTCCGGCGCACGACGACGGCAGGGGAGTCCCGCCGCACCGGATGCCGGAGGACAGCCCGCGCACGGTACCCCGGCCGTGGTACCGGCCGGGCACGCCCGGGCCGCTGCGGGCCGCCGGTCGCTCCGCGTGCGTGCGTACGGTCCACCCGGTAGCGTCGGGAACGAGCGTTCCGTCCCAACCGCTGCCGCCTTGCCCGGCGGGGCAGCCGCCGCGCAAGGCGGCGGAGGAACGAGAACACATGCCACAGCACGCCATCCACGCGGTGACCGCCGCGGCCGCTCTGGTCTCCCTGGCAGCGTTCGGCCCCGTACCGAGCGGCGCCGCGTCACCGTCCTCCCAGAGCCCCGCCCCGTCCGCCTCCTCCGCCGCCCGGACCGCAGCGGCGGCCCCGCCCCGGTTCGTACCCGGCCCGTGCCCGCAGCCGCCCGAGCCGATCGAAGCGCTCGCCGGCGCGCGCTGCGGTGTCCTGGAGGTCCCCGAGAACCGCTCCCGCCCCGACGGCCGGACCATCGAGCTCGCCGTGGCGGTCATCCCGGCCGCCGAACCGGCGAAGCCGGCCCAGGACCCCGTGGTCTTCATGGCGGGCGGCCCCGGTGGCGACACGTTCGACGACATTCCGTTCCTCGTCGAGTCCGGCCTGAACAAGGACCGCGAACTGATCGTCATGGCCCAGCGCGGCAACCTCTACAACCGGCCGAACCTCGCCTGCCCGGAGATCGACCGCTTCAACGCGCAGGCCGTGGGCCTGCGCTACGGCACGGAGCCGACCCAGCAGCTCATGCTGAAGGCGGTCAAGGAGTGCAGGGACCGCCTGACGGCCGACGGCGTCGACCTGAGCGCCTACAACACCACCGAGAACGCGGCCGACTTCGCCGACCTGCGCACCGCACTGGGTATCCCCCGGTGGAACGTCTACGGGTACTCCTACGGCAGCGACCTGGCCCTCACGTACCTGCGCCTGCACCCCGAGGGAATCCGCGCGCTGGCCATCGACTCGGTCACACCGCCCCGGAGCGCGGCGCTGCCCTGGGGATGGAGCAGCGCCGCCGAGGGGATCGGCAACATCTTCGAGGCGTGCGCGGCCGAGCCCGCCTGCAAGAACCGGTACCCCGACCTGCCCCGCACCCTGACCGAGCAGGTACGCAAGCTGGAGGCACACCCCCTGACGCTGAACGTCCCGCCGCCCGGAGGCGGGAAGCCGGTCAAGGTCGTCCTCGACGGGGGCGCGCTGATGGACGTGATCGTCGCCTTCGGCGTCCGGCCCAAGGACATCCCGGCGGCGCTCGACGAACTCCGCGACGGAAACCCGGAACGCTTCGCGAAAGCCCGTGCGGCCGGCTCCGTCCAGAACGTCGGCGCGTTCGCACACGGACTGACGGAATCGGTGGCGTGCAGCGAGTGGGCACCGGGCCACTCGGAAGCCGACGTGCTGAAGGCCGGACGCCAGGCCTTCCCCGGATGGCCGGACACCGTCCTGGCCCAGGTGCCGCAACTGCCCTACCAGTACCCGGTCTGCCGGGTCTGGAACGTACCGGACCGCGCGTCCGTCCAGCGGGTGGCCACGGTCAGCCCGGTGCCGGCGCTCCTCCTGTCCGGGACGTTCGACGTCAAGACGGGGGCGAGCTGGGCCAAGGGCGTGGCCGGCGACCTGTCCCGCTCGACCGCCGTGCAGATCCCCGGAATCGGCCACTGGGTGGTCCCGCAGTCGCCCTGCGCCCAGCGCATCCTCGCATCGTTCCTCGCCCACCCGACCGCGCCCGACACCAGCTGTGCGGACGGCCTCAGGCCCGAACCGTTCACGATCGCCCCGAACTGACCGGGAGGGCAGATGCCACTGCACCCCGCGCCCCGTCGGCGCCCCACCGCACGACGGCTCCTGGCCGCACCGGCCGGCGTGGTGACCGGTCTCCTCGTCACCGGCCTCCTCACGGCGTCCGCTCAGGCGCAGTCCCGCACCGACACCAGCCCCGGCCCCGACGCGCCGACCGGCACGGTCGCCCGCACGGTGGGCGACGCCCGCTTCGAACCGGGCCCCTGTCCCAGGACGCCGGAACCGATCCAGGCCCTCGACAAGGCCCGCTGCGGAACCCTCACCGTGCCCGAGAACCGCGCCGCCCCGAACGGCCGGACGATCGAACTCGGTGTCGCGATCGTGCCCGCCGCGAGCGACCACCCGAAACCCGACCCCATCGTGTGGCTCGCGGGCGGCCCCGGCGACGACGCCGTGGGCGAGGCGAAGATGGCGATCGACGGCGGCCTGAACCGTGACCGCGACGTCATCTTCATGTCCCAGCGCGGTACGTACTCGGCCGACCCCGATCTCCTCTGCCCCAACATCGACGAGTTCAACGCACGCGCCGTCGGACTCGTCTCCGGCGCCCCGTCCACCGAACGCCTGCACGTCGAGGCCACGAAGGCCTGCCGCGACCGGCTCGCGGCCCGCGGGATCGACCTCGCCGCCTACAACGACACCGAGAGCGCCGCCGACTACGAGGACCTGCGCAAGGCGCTGGACATCGAGCAGTGGAACCTGTTCGGGATCTCCTACGGCACCCACCTGGCACTGGTCTACATGCGCCTGCACCCCGAGGGCCTGCGCTCCGTGGGCATCGACGGCATACTGCCGCCCTCCAGGTCCGGTTCGGCGGGGACCTGGAGCAGCGCCCGGCAGGGCTTCGACGGCCTGTTCAAGGCCTGCGCGGAGCAGCCGGCCTGCAACAAGCGCTATCCGAACCTGTCGGCCACCTTCGACCGGCTCGTCCGCGAACTCGAAGCCAAGCCGGTCACCACCACCGTCACCCTCCCCGGCAGCGACAAGCCGGTGAAGGTGGTCCTGGACGGCGGAGCCCTGGTGAACTGGATGACCTCCGCCACCCACGTGGCCCCCCAGGTCCCGGCCGCGCTCGACGAGCTCGCACACGGCAAGCCGCAGCGGATCGCCCAGCAGTGGGCGGGCGGCAAGCTCAGCCCCCAGGCCGTCGGACGGGTGGCGCACGGCCTGGTCTACGGCGTCTTCTGCAGCGAGTGGACCCCGTACGAGAGCCAGGAGGAGGCGCTGCGGGGCGGACAGCAGGCCTTCCCGTCCTTCCCCCGCACGGTACAGGCCGAAGCCCCGCAGCTCGGCTTCCTCCGCCCGGACTGCGCCGCCTGGAACGTTCCCCCGGCGTCGCCCTCGATCCGGGACGTCACCCGAGGCGACATCCCGACCCTCGCCCTGTCGGGCGGGTTCGACTCCCAGACCGGAGCGGACAACGGGCCGTACGTCGCCCGGACGCTGGACAAGGCCAAGGTCGTCACGGTCCCCTACGAGCCGCACGTGGTGTTCGCCACCTCCGAGTGCGCCCAGGAGATCACCGTCTCCTTCTTCGACGACCCCGCCGCGCCGAACACCGAATGCCTGAAGACCCTCCGGGCGCCCGAGTTCGAGATCGGGCCCTGAGCACGGGACCGCCCCTGTGGAGGCGGGCCGGAGCAGCGGCTAGGGTGGCCTGAAGAGGCTGTGGGAGAGCCGGGAGCCGTCATGCGCGGACACCGTTCCGAGCAGCCCGACAACGTGCAGGAACTGCTCGTCGCCCTCGGGCAGCTCGTCGATCAGGCCCTGGACCGGATCGAGTACCAGCGGGCCAGGGTGGAGCTGGCCGTGGCCCTGCAGCGCCACATGCTGCCACCCGGACTGCCGCAGCTGCCCGGACTGAGCCTGGCCGCCAGGTACGCGCCCTCCCGGGGCGGTCTGGAGGTGGGCGGCGACTGGTACGACGCCTTCGTCATGCACGACGGGTCACTGGGCCTCACGGTCGGCGACGTCCAGGGCCACGACGTGGAGGCCATCGCCTTCATGGGACAGGTGCGCACCAGCCTGCGCGCCCTCGCCCAGACGACGAGCGACACCCGGGAAGTACTGGGCCGCGCCAACGACCTGCTGATCGGCATGGGGTGCGGCCTCTTCGCGACGTGCTGTTTCCTCCGTTTCGACCCGGTCAGCCGTGACATGAGCGTCTCCAGGGCCGGCCACGTACCGATGGTCTGGGCCACCGCCGACGGCCGGCACGGCATCGCCCTCGACCGCGGCGGGCCCCCGCTCGGCATCGTCTCGGGTGAGCGGTACCCGGTGACCCACCGGCGTCTCACCGAGGCGGGAGTGCTCGTCCTGCTCACCGACGGAGTGGTGGAAGGCCCGCAGTACCCGATGGAGGCCGGTCTGGCCGAGGTGGCCAGACTGGTGCGCGCCGGGTTCGACGCCGATCCCGACGTACTGGCCTCCGCCGTCGTCAAGGTGGCCGACCTGACGGGACACCGCGACGACGCCGCGGTCCTCGTCGTCCGCTACGACGGCCCCCGGGCGCCGGGCTGACCGCTGATGCGGCCACCGTGGCCGCTGGGCTCGCCGGGGGCCGGATCCGAGCGCAGACTGCTGTCGTGGGCAGCACGGAGAAGGGTCGTCTCGGGTCCACCGTGCTGCGCATCCTCGCCGTCGCCGCCGTCTACTACGGTGCCGCGCGGATCGGCCTCCTCGAACAGCTGGTACGTGACCAGGTCACCCCGCTGTGGCCGCCGACGGGCGTCGCACTGGCCGCCCTGCTCGTGATGGGGCTGCGCGTCTGGCCGGGCATCGCGCTCGGCGCTTTCCTGGTCAACGTGTCCCTCGGGCCGTCGCTGCTCTCCGTACTGGTCATCACCGCGGGCAACACCCTCGCGCCGGTCTGCGCCTGCCTGATGCTGCGCAGGGCCGGGTTCAGGAACGAGCTGGACCGCCTGCGGGACGTACTGGCCCTGGTCTTCCTCGGCGCGCTCGCCGGGATGTCGATCAGTTCGACCATCGGCAGCGGGATACTCGTGCTCTCCGGAGCCCTGGAAGCGGGCGACTTCTGGCCGACCTGGTCGGTGTGGTGGACCGGTGACGCGATGGGGATCCTCGTCGTGACGCCCTTCCTGCTCGTGCTGCGCAAGGCCCGGTGGCCTTCGGGGGCCGGACCCGCACGGTGGTTCGAGGCCGTGGCGCTGGCCGTCGGTACGGTCCTCGTCACGCTCCTGGCGACGCGCACGCGCGACTCGAACCTGCTCTTCCTCGTCTCGCCGTTCCTGATCTGGGCGGCGTTCCGCTTCCGGCTGGCCGGCGCGGCGCCGTGTGCGCTCGCCGTGGTGACGCTGGCGGTGCTGGCCGCCGACGGCGACAGAGGCCCGTTCGTGGGCGGCGACGTGTTCGCGAACATGGTGACGCTCCAGGCCTTCAACGGCACGACCGCGCTGACGGCCCTCCTCATCGCGGCCGTCATCACCGAACGCGACAGGACGCACGAGGAGATCAAGCAGCTCTGCGAGCGGCTCGGGGAGGTGGTGGCCCGGATGGAGCCCCGCCCCACGTCGTACCGGCACCCGCCCGATGACCATCCGCCGCCCTGACGGGCCCGCCGTGGGCGGGCCCGGGGGCCGGTGCGGGCAGCCCGGGCAGGGTGCCCGTACCGGGACGGCCGTTACCGGTCAGTCCCTGCCGAGCAGGGTGTTCATCCGGGTGATCTCCGCACTCTGGGAGGTGATGATCGCCGCGGCCATGTCCTTGGCGGGCCGGTACGCGCCGTCGGCCTGCTCGGTCCTGGCCATGGCGACGGCGCCCTCGTGATGCCTGACCATCATCTGCAGGAAGGCGGCGTCGAAGGCCTTGCCGGAGGAGGCCGTGAGCTGCCGCATCTCCTCGGCGCCCATCATGCCGGCCATGTCGTGTCCACCGTGGCCCTCGTCCGCGGCGGGAACCTTCTCGCCCCAGGAGACCAGCCAGCCGGAGAGGGTGCCGATCTCCGGGTCCTGGGCCTTCCTGACCTCCTCCGCGAGCGTCTTCACCTCCGCGGACTCCGCGCGGGTCGCGGCGAGGCCGGCCATCTCGACGGCCTGCTGGTGGTGGGGGATCATCCCCTGGGCGAAGACGGTGTCGGCGGTGTTGTGGTCGGCCCGCCCTGCCGCGGCGGAGCCGGACGGCGCGGTGGAGGCGCCGTGCCCGGCATGGGCCGAGCCGGAGTCGTCGCCGCCACAGGCGGTGAGGACGAGTGCGGCGGTGGCGGCCGCGGCCAGGGCCGCGGCGCGGCGGATCGGGGAACGCTTGCTGGTCATGGTGCTGCTCCTGCGGTGAGGGCACGCGCGTGTCGGGGCGCGCCGGAAAGAGGGACGGGTCCGAGTGCTCGGACCGCCCTATATGCGCAGGAGCTGCAATTCGCTCAGTGACGGCGGCGCGCGACCGCCGGCCGCACCGTTCGTGCCGGTCCCGGGGCCGAGGACCGGCACGGCCGCGACGCCACTGGGGGCGGCGGCCGGAGCGGGCAGGACCGGGGCGCCCGCCGTACCCGCGGCGGCACAGGTCGCATCCGCGTGCTGGCTGTGCCCGCCACTCCCGTCGTCGGCCGGCTCGTCGGCCCGCACGGCGGGGGCGTGCCGCGTCGCGTGCTCGCCGACGGCAGGCTCACCGTGCGCGCCGGCCGTCCCGTGGGTGCCCGTGCACCCGGGTGCGGCGGCGGAAGCCGCGACGATTCCGCCCGGCCCCAGGCCGTGCATGGCCACGAGGCCCACCAGCACGGCCAGGACCAGCAGGAGGTAGGAGCGCAGCACGAGGGGCGTCATCGCGCGAGCCCCCTGCTGATCCATACCGGCATCGTAGGCGCCCTGCGCGGGGCAGGCGCGGCCGGGGCCGTGAAGTCCCCTGTGCATGCGGCCGCCTGGCGGGGACGAGCGCGGCCTGCGGCCGGCTCGCCCGCGTGCCGCCAGCGGCAGGCACCGCGCCCTTCGGCGAGTGGGCCGGCGTAGGAGGATCAGACGGCCTTCACCCCGCCCACGGCGAGGCGGCCGTGGAGCCGCCCCGTTCGGCGAGGGCGGGCCCGGCGGTTCGGCACGGCCGGGGTCACTTGGCGCTGCTCCACCCGCCGGTGGCGGAGTACGAGTCCACCAGGTCCACCACGAAGACCAGGGTCGAGCCCGCCGGGATCAACGGCGAGGGCGACTGGTTGCCGTAGCCGAGACGCGGGGGAACGACGATCTCGCGTCGACCGCCGACCCTCATCCCCTTCACCCCCCGGTCCCAGCCCTTGATGACCCTGCCACTGCCGAGGGCGAACTTGAACGGCTCGCCCCGGTCCCAGGAGGCGTCGAACTCCTTCCCGGACTCGAAGGTGACCCCGACATAGTGGACTTTGACCACCATCCCCGGCTTCACTTCGGCCCCGTCCCCGACGACCAGGTCCCGGATGGTCAGCTCGGTGGGAGCGTCACCCTTCGGAACGTCGACCTCGGGCCTCGTCAGTTCGCTCATCGCAGCCTCGTCACTCTCCGTCGCAATTCCCGGCACGGACCATCCGGGCACCCGGTTCGCGGGCAGCAGATGATCACAAATGGTCACGCTACCGAGAACGCCGGCGCTACGTGGACGGCGGCTTGACCGGCTCGATGATCGGCGCGCCGTCCACGTCGGTCATGAAGTCGCGGTGGACCGGCTTCCTGTCCGTGGGCCCGGGGAGGTCCGGGCACGCGATGCCGTCGCCGTCCCGGTCGAGTCCGTTGGGGTCGAGTGCGTCCGCCCGCAGCACCGCCTGCGCGTCCGCCTGGGCCTTGAACGCTCCGCAGTCGACCACGTGTCCCTGGTTCACGTACGGAGCGACGTCGAACCGGTGCTCCGGGGGTGCGGGGTCACCGGAGCAGGCGGTCAGCGCGATCGCCGTGATCACACCGGCCACCGCGAGGGAGGTGTTCCGAGCCCCGTCCATCAGGGCCCTGTCCGGCTGCCTCACCGAGGGCGACCGCTGCCCGGTGCTGAAGTCGACCGACGACGCCGACACGGCCACCGCTCACAGCCGCCTGGTGGTCAACGGCACCGTCTACGCGCCGACCGCTGCCGTCGACCTGTCGATGAGCCAGGTCAGCTCGCAGGTGGTCACCCGCGGCATCATCGCCCGGACCATCGCTCTCGGCATCGGCCCCACCAGCGGATACCTCCGTCCGGTGATCGGAATCCCACCGGAGCCGGTGCTGTTCACGACCTACCCGGCCGTGATCGCGAAACCGGCGTCGGCCACCGCGGTCACCCGGTTCACACCGCCCGCTCCCGGCGCGCCCGCCGACGTCACGGACGCCACCATCCCCGGCGGAGGCCAGGCCTCCCTCACGTTCGGGGGCTACGCCCAGCCGGCACCGGCAACGACCGCACCGCTCGACCACGTCGTGCTGCAGGTGGCGCACCACGAGGACGGCGACGTGGCGTCGGCGAGGATGTCGGTCGACTTCCCCGGCAGCACCTGCACCGGCGCCAACTCCCTCGGCCTGCCCGTCCGTCTCGGCTCCAGCGGCCCGGTCACCGACCAGGCCGACCTGGAACCGTGCGGCCTGACCCAGGCCTCCCAGCTGGCCGGGCTGACCGTGACGTACACCGTCACCGCCGGGAGCGGCGGCGCGACCGAACACCTCGGCGGCACCCGGATCGCCCTGCTGGCCGGCCCGCTCGTCCAGGCCGCCGTGTCCTTCGACGGCCACGCCGACACCGTCAAACAGTGGAAGGTCCTGCCTTGAGCGAGCACGCCACCCCGGAGGGCACCAAGTCCGGGCCGAGTCCCGCGATCATCGATCACCTGCTCGGTGAGCTGTGGAAACGCGGCGGCAGCGATCTGCTGCTCACCGCCGGATCGGCGCCCTTCCTCCGCGTGGACGGCGCCCTGCGACCGGTCGAAGGGAGCGCGCTGACCGAGCCGGAGGCCGACCGCCTGGTGACCGGCGTGCTGGGCAAGGACCTCACGGAACGGTTCCGCGCCGAGAAGCAGGTCGACTTCGCGTTCACCTGGGGGGAGAAGGCCCGCTTGCGCGGGAACGCCTTCGTGCAGCGCGGCGCGTCGGCGCTGGCGCTGCGGATCATCCCGTTCGACGTGCCGTCGGCCGAGCAGCTCGGGCTCCCCCCGGTCGTCATCGGGTGGGCGGGCATGCCACGCGGGTTCGTACTGGTCACGGGCCCGACCGGATCGGGGAAGTCGACCAGCCTGGCGGCGCTCCTCGACCACGTCAACACGCACCGGCCGGCGCACATCCTCACCATCGAGGACCCGATCGAGTACCTGCACCAGCACAAACGCTCGGCGGTCAGCCAGCGCGAGGTCGGCACCGACACCGACTCCTTCCCCGCCGCACTGCGCTCGGCCCTGCGTGAGGATCCCGACGTCCTGCTCCTCGGCGAGATGCGCGACCCGGAGAGCATCTCCGCGGCCCTGACGATCGCCGAGACCGGGCACCTGGTCTTCGCCACCCTCCACACCAACGACACGTCGCAGACCCTGGACCGCATCGTCGACGTGTTCCCGGCCGAGCAACAGCCACAGATCCGGCTGCAACTGGCGCACACCCTGGTCGGCATTCTCAACCAGACGCTCATCCCCCGGACCGGCGGCGGCCGGGTCGCCGCCTTCGAAGTACTGGTGGGCACGGCGGCGATCCGCAACCTGATCCGCGAGGGCAAGACCCGCCAGCTCCGCAACATGATCTCGACCGGCCACCGGGACGGCATGCACACGCTGGAGGCCGGCATCAACGCCCTCCTCGCGGCAGGCGCCATCACCTACGAGGAGGCCGTGCGGCACACGGCCCACCCGGAGGACATCCAGCGGCCCGGCATCCCGGCCGCCCGCGCCTGACCGTCCGTCGCACACTCGCTGACCTCGGCCGTTGTCGCACGAGCCACCGCGGACACCCCTCGGAAAGGACCATCTAGGATGTCGGGCGGCGTTGATGTCACATGCCGTCGACGTCATGCGCGGCCGTGCCTCACGTGCAGTCTCGTGCGCACGGGCCGTCCGACCGGATGCGTCCGGGCAGCTGTTCCTACGGGGGAGAACTTCGGTGTTCGGAATCATCAGACCATGCCGTCATCGCCTGGGCGAGGGCTTGCGCACCGAGTGGATGGCGCATCTGTGCGGTCTGTGCCTCGCTCTGCGCAGCGAGTACGGGCAGTTCGCGAGGGTGGCCACCAACTACGACGGCCTGATCGTCTCGGTGTTGACCGAAGCGCAGTCGGAGCGCACCGGGGACTGGCGGCGGGGTGCCGGACCGTGCCCGCTGCGCGGTATGCGCTCGGCGGACGTGGCGCAGGGTGAGGGTGCGCGGCTGGCGGCGACCGTGTCGCTGGTGCTCGCCGCGGCGAAGATGCGTGACCATGCGGCCGATGGCGACGGCCTGGTGGGGCGCCGCCCGGTGGCGGTGGCGGCCCGCAGGATCGCCCGCAACTGGGACCGTGCGGGCGTCGCAGGCGGCGAACGACTCGGCTTCGACACCGCGCTGCTGCTGGCGGCGGTCGAGCGCCAGCCGGACATCGAGCGGTCGACCGGCCCCGGTGGCTCGCTGCTGACGGTCACGGAGCCCTCGGAGACGGCGACCGCGGCCGCCTTCTCGTACACGGCAGTGCTCACGGACCGCCCGGACAACGCCGAACCGCTGGCGGAAGCCGGCCGTCTGTTCGGCCGGCTGGCACATCTGCTGGACGCGGTGGAGGACCTGGACGCGGACCAGGCGTCCGGCGCGTGGAATCCGATCGCCGTGACGGGCGCGGACCGCGCCGAGGTGCGCCGGCTCTGCGACGACGCCGTCCACGGCATCCGACTCGCCCTGTCCGACGCCGTGTTCGTCGACGGCCGGCTGGTGCAGGCGCTGCTGGGCGGCGAGTTGGAGCGTGCCGTCGATCGGGTCTTCGACCCGCGTCACCGGCACCATCAGCACCGCCGCCAGGTGCCCGGCCTGCGCATTGTGCCCTGGCTGGGACGCCGGACGGAGACGGAAACGCCCTCCGGGACCGGGACGGGCGCGGCCTGTGGCGCAGGCCAGCTCGCGGGCGCCGCCCCTGAGGGCGGGATGATGTCGGCGGGCCGGTCGCCGGACGGGGAGTGCCCGCGGTGTCGCGAGTGGCGCCGGTTGTGCGGCACCTGCAGGCTGTGCACCAGATGCTGCCGCTGCAACGACGACTCCGGCCAGGACGACGGAGAGTCCTGGCAGTTCGGCGACGGCAACCGGGGCGGCGGCTCGAACCGGGACGGTTCCGGCGGTGACGGCTGGTTCGGCGGCCAGGGCGGCGGCCCCTCGGGCGGCTCCTCCGGCGGTTCGGGTGGCGGCCATGGGTCCGGAGGCTCCGGTGGTTCCGGAGGCGGCTCGGGTGACGGCTGCGGCGGCGGCGGTGGCTGCTGCAATCCGTGCAAGTGCTGCTGCGACTGCTGCGACTGAACGACGGACGAGCCTGGTTCCCCCGGCGGGGAACCAGGTTCCGGCCCGCACCGCAAGGCGGGTCCTGGCCGTTCCGGGTCGGTGAAATGACTTGAGCTCGGGCGGCGGCACCAGCAGGATCGGAGAAGACCGATGAGTTCTTCCCGGCGCCGCAGTCTGTCAGTGTGACCGCCACGCGCGGAAGACCTCACATGACGGAAGGCACCATGTCCGCACCACACGAAACCCCCACCCTCCCGGCCGCCCGCGTCACCGCCGTGCTGCGGATCCTCGTGCTGTCCACGTTCGTCGTCCTCCTCAACGAGACGATCATGGTCAATGCGATTCCGCGGCTCATGCGCGAATTCGAGGTCACCGCAGCCGCCGCAGGGTGGCTGTCCACGGCATTCATGCTCACCATGGCGGTCGTCATCCCGGTGACGGGGTGGTTCCTGCAGCGGGTCACGACCCGAACCGCCTTCGGCCTCGCCATGGCACTGTTCCTCGCCGGCACGGCCCTGGCCGCGGCCGCGCCCGCCTTCCCCGTACTGCTGGGCGCCCGCGTCATCCAGGCCGGCGGCACCGCCGTCATGATGCCGCTGCTCATGACGACGCTGATGACCCTCGTGCCCCCGCACGACCGCGGCCGCGTCATGGGCAACATCACCCTCGTCATCTCCGTCGCACCCGCCCTCGGCCCCGCGGTCTCCGGCGTGCTGCTGCAGCTGGGGTCGTGGCGCCTGCTGTTCCTGGCCGTGCTTCCCATCGCCGGAGCCATGGCCGTGTTCGGCCGGCGCAACCTGATCAACATCGGCGAGCCGCAGGCCGCCCCGATCGACTGGATGTCCGTCCCCCTGGCCGCGGCGGGCTTCGGCGCCCTGGTCTACGGCCTGAGCGGGCTCGGTGCCGAGAACGCCGCCCAGGCCGCCGTGCCCCCGGAGGCCACCACGGTGGCCGGCGCCGTGCTCGTAGGACTCTTCGTATGGCGACAGCTGGCCCTGCAGCGCTCCTCCACCCCGCTGCTGGACCTGCGTGCCCTGACCTTCCGGCACTTCTCCGTGGCGCTGGGCCTGATGTGCCTGTCGTTCATGGCCCTCATGGGTGCGTTCATCCTGCTGCCGATCTACCTGCAGGAGGTGTGCGGCCTGACCTCACTGCAGACCGGGCTGCTCCTCATCCCCGGAGGCCTGACCATGGGCCTGCTCGGACCGCAGGTCGGCAAGCTCTACGACCGACTCGGCGCACCACGCCTGGTCGTACCGGGAGCCGCACTCACGGCGCTGTGCCTCGGGCTGTTCGCCCTCACCGGGGAACAGACCTCGCCGTGGCTGGTGCTCGCCCTGCACGTCGCCCTGAGCGCGGGCATGGCGTTCGTCTTCACCCCCGTCTTCACCTCCGGTCTGTCCGTACTGCCGCCGCACCTCTACCCCCACGGCTCCGCCATCCTGGGCTCGCTCCAGCAGGTCGCGGCCGCCGCCGGCACGGCCCTGGTCATCAGCGTCATGTCGGGACACGCCGCCACGGCGGCAGCCGAGGGCGCGGACGCCACCGGCGCCCTCGCCACGGGCATCCGGTGGGGATTCGGCATCGGCGCCGGGCTCGGCGTCCTGGCCGTACTGGTCGCACTGCTGATCCGCACCCCGCCGGCTCCGCCACAGCCCGATGCGGCGCAGCCCCAGGACGAGGACGGCACCACGACGCACGAAACCGCCCACACTCCCACCTGACGCGCCTACGGGACCGGAGGGGCGGCGTCTCTGGAAGCGTGTCCACACGAGTCCGGGGCACTGAGCAGGGCGCTCCGCCGCCTCCACCAGGCGATACGTGTGCATGCTGGACAGGAAGGTGCGTTCGCAGTTCCGCGTGCACGCGGTTGCGCGACGGAGGGTGCGCACGATCAGCCCGGGGAGCGGCGATCTCGGGGGCCGTGAGCCGACGTGCTCGTCCGGGCCGGACGGCCAGCCCCGGGCGATCGCAAGGGCGACGCCCGTGCGGTTTGCGCCTCACGATCGAACGCGGCTCGCACCGAGGGCGAGGCACGATTCCCGGCCCGTTCGAGGGCATGGCCGCGGACGGGCGAAGAACAGGTCAGCCCGCCCGGAGACCGACCGCCAGCGTCAGTTCGAGGACCCGGTGCGGTGATCCGAGGTCCGGAAACAGCTCCCGCAGCTGCGACATCCGGTACCGGACGGTCTGCGGGTGGACGAACAGCGCCGCCGCCACCTCGTCCCGCCTGCCCTGGTGCAGCAGCCACGCCCGCAAGGTCTCCTCCAGCCGCCGCGCGCTCGCGGCCTGCAAGGTCCGGAGCGGTGCGAGGGCTCGGGCGCGCAGGTCGGCGAACGCGTCCGCGTCGGCGCTGAGCACCAGCTCGGGCAGGTGGTCCTCGGTGTCGCGGATGTCGCAGGAGAGGGAGCGCGCGCGTACGGCGCGTGCGTACGAGGCGGACGCACGCGTCCACGGCCGGGCCGGGCCGACCACGGCGGTGCGCTCGGGCAGCCGCCTCAGGAGATGTGCCCGGTCGGCGTCGGGGACGAGCAGCACGCCGGAGGCGTCCGGCAGGTCGTCGAGGACGAGGGTGCCCGGGTCGAGCGTGCGGTAGGCCGGCCGGGCCTGGGCCGCGGGCAGCAGGACCGCGGTCAGGGAGACCGGCGGCTGCCACCCGGCCCGCCCGGCAGCGGCAACGAGCACGTCCGGGCTCGCGCCGGAGACGAGGTCGCGGGCCAGCTGTTCCAGGTGGCGCTCGTGGGCCCGGCCCCGCGCGGCCAGTTCGTCGGCGTGGCCCGCGGCGCTCGCGGCGGACAGCTCGTCGATGTAGGCGAAGGTCAGCTCGGCGAACTTGGCGACCTGGGCGGCGGGCAGACCTGCGGGTACGGCACCTGCGGCCAGGCCTCGCCAGGCCACGCGGGCGCCGACCCGGTAGGCGCTGAGCAGGGCGTCCATCGAACGGCCGTCGCGGACCTCGCCGCGGCCCAGCTCGTAGGCCGCCTCGCCGGCGTCGCCGCCCGTGGTCTTCCCGCTCGCGAGGTCGAGGTAGAGGCCCAGGGCGGTGCGGACGGCCCGGCGGATGGTGGCGCCCATGCGGCCCGACAGGGCGTTGGCGTAGGGCGGGACCTCGTCGATGATCGCCTGGACGACTTCGTCGGCGGTGGTCCGCAACGCGGCCCGAAGCGCGGTGACCGTCGTCTCATCCAGGACCAGTTCGCTGGCCCTCCGGACTGCATGACTCACGTTTTTGTTCCCTGCGCACAATTCAGCCGATCAGATTCACGTCCTGCGGACAGGACTTTACCCCCTGAAGCGCATCAAGCTGGGGTCATGACGAGTACGGCCCTCCGCAGTAGGGCGTGGAAACTGCTGGAGATGGTCACGACGCCGCTGCTGCCGTCGGACTACCTCGACCTGGTCAGCCCGCTGCGTGCGGGTGGCGACCTGCGGGGGCGCATCGAGGCCGTGCACCCCGAGACGGGTGACGCCGCGACCATCGTGATCAGGCCCGGACGGGGCTGGCGCGGCCACACGGCCGGTCAGTACGTGCGGATCGGGGTCGACGTCGACGGGGTGCGCCTGTGGCGTGCCTACTCGGTCACCTCGCCGACCGACCGCAGGGACGGCCGGATCACGATCACCGTGAAGGCCATCCCGGACGGCAAGGTCAGCAACCACCTGGTCCGCAAGGCGCAACCGGGCACGCTGATCCAGCTCGACCAGGCGACCGGTGACTTCGTTCTGCCGGAGGCCAGGCCGGCCAAGGTGCTCTACCTGACGGCCGGCAGCGGCATCACGCCGGTCATGGGCATGCTGCGCGACACCGAGTTCGACGACGTCGTCATGGTCCACTCCGCACCGCGGCCGCACGACGTGATCTTCCGCGACGAGCTGCATGCCCTGGTCGCGGACAAGAAGCTGCGTCTGACCGAGCTGCACACCGACACGGACGGCATGCTCGACATCGCCCGTCTGGGCGAGCTCGTCCCCGACTGGGCCGAGCGCGAGACCTGGGCGTGCGGACCCGCCGGCCTGCTCGACGCCGCCGAGGACCACTGGGCCGAGCACGGCGTCCCGGAGCGCCTGCACACCGAACGCTTCCGCCCCGCCGTCGTCGTCACCGGCGACGGTGGCGAGGTCACGTTCGCCGCCACCGGCAAGACCGTCGACGCGGACGGCGCCACGCCGCTGCTGGACGTCGGCGAGGAGGCCGGCGTGCTCATGCCGTCCGGGTGCCGCATGGGCATCTGCTTCGGCTGCGTCACACCGCTCAAGGCGGGCGCCGTCCGCGACCTGCGCACCGGCGCGATCACCGAAGCCGGGCCGAACGTCCTCATCCAGACCTGCGTGTCCGCCGCGGCGGGCCCCTGCGACATCGAACGGTAGGAGCACCTTGACCGCCATCGACCCCACCGCCCACCTGACCGCGGAGCAGATCGAGGAGCTCGGCCGCGAGCTGGACGCGATCCGCGACGAGGTGATCGCCGGCCGCGGGGAGAAGGACGCCGCCTACATCCGCAAGGTCATCTCGGCACAGCGCAAGCTTGAGCTGGTCAGCCGGGGCGTGCTGCTGTTCTCGTTCTTCCCGCCCGCGTGGATCATCGGCACCGCCGGCCTGTCCGTGGCGAAGATCATGGACAACATGGAGATCGGCCACAACATCCTGCACGGCCAGTGGGACTGGATGCGCGACCCGAAGATCCACTCCACCACCTGGGAATGGGATCACGTCTCACCGGCCGATCAGTGGAAGCACTCGCACAACGAGCTGCACCACACGTACACCAACGTGATCGGCAAGGACAACGACCTCGGCTACGGCATCATGCGCGTCGACGAGGACCAGAAGTGGCACCCGTTCCACCTCGCGCAGCCGCTGTGGAACTTCATCAACGCCTGCTTCTTCGAGTACGGCATCGCCGCCTACGACCTGGAACTCGGCAAGAACCTGCACAAGCGCCGCCGCAAGAACCCGGAGTTCCGCGCGCGGGCCAGGGCCGTGGGCCGCAAGATCCGCAGGCAGGTACTCAAGGACTACGTGATCCACCCGCTCCTTTCGGGCCCGTCGTTCCTCACCACGCTCGCCGCGACGTTCACCGCGAACCTGGTCCGCAACCTCTGGTCCCACTCGGTGATCATGTGCGGGCACTTCCCCGAGGGCGTGCAGGTGTTCGAGCGCCGGTCGATCAAGGGCGAGACGCGCGGCCAGTGGTACCTGCGCCAGATGATGGGTTCGGCGAACATCAGCGGCAGCAAGGTCATGCACTTCATGACCGGTAACCTGTCGCACCAGATCGAGCACCACCTGTTCCCGGACCTGCCGAGCAACCGGTACGCGGAGGTCGCGGTGAAGGTGCGCGCCCTGTTCGAGAAGTACGAGCTGGAGTACGTCACCGGCCCGCTGCCCAAGCAGGTCTTCTCCGCGTGGCACAAGGTCTTCCGGCTCTCGCTGCCGAACAGGAAGCCCAAGGCCACGACGCCGGACCGCGAACAGGAGCTCGTCGCCGCCTGACTCCCGGTACTGGAGTGGGCGGTGCCCGCCTCCGCCGGCAGCTTGGAGGTCGGCGGAGCGGCGCTGTCCCGCGCCCGGCTCGTTGCGGTCGCGTCACGTCCGGCCCGCGAACGTGGTCCTGTGTGGTCTGCCGGATCGGCAGACCACACAGTGAACGGTCTGGTTCGGCGCGTCAGCAGTCGCCGTACCCTCCGCCCCAGTCGTCGTCGTTGTCGTACCAACCGCCGTGTCCGTACCCGTCGTCGTCGTCCCAACCACCGCCGTGGACCACGGAAGTGGCGGAGGTGACGGCATGCGTGGGCGCGGCCGCAGAAGCAGTGCCTGCGGCGCCGAGCGCGGCGCCACCGGCCATCAGGACACCGATGGCGGATACGGCGAAGAGCCGCTTCACTCTGATTGCCTGCATGATGTCGAACCTTCCTCGCATCTGTGACATTTTTCGGGGCGCGAGTTCGTTCTGCCTCCCCTCGCAACTTGGTCACGGAGGATGCGCTGGTGCCCTGTAAATGTGATGCGCGCGTAGCCGCCGTCAACGTCGCCTCGTCGGGCCACGGACTTTCTGGCAGGCTCAATCCTCGGCGCGTCACTGGACGCCAGAGTGCGCATTCCGTGGTCGCGGCCGTCTTCTTGCCATGGTAGCCCTCGTGGCGCCACTCGTCATGTGGCGTTGCGAACCCGGATGCGCGTTTCGAATTGATGGGCTGTGCAGTGGGCGCTACTCGGCATACGTTCTCTCGACGGAGACCGAGGTCAACGCTTCTGGCTCCGCTCATCGGTCAGCCGGGAGACAGTGCTGCAGAACGGGTCCAGCTCCCTACGTTCAACAATGGCTGTTCCATTGCCACTTGGTAAAGGCACCCTACGAGCCCTAAGGCGGAGGGCGGGGCACTGGTGTACATCATCAGCTCTCGACGAGCGCTGGATCGAGCCCGTGTTCCGGACGGATGGGGGATGAATGCGGGAGGAGCCCACAGTGTCGCCGGAAAGGTGGTCCGAGTGTTGGGACCCACTGTCCAGGCGTGCCCGGGATGGCGTGATTTCCTATGCCGAGAATGGGCGATGTCCATAGTGTCTGTGAGTGAGCGGGCCTTGCCCGAACGGTAGATGCCGGAATTCCCCGCGCCTCCCTCCGTGGTCTTTCAACTGCTGCGCAGCGAGCTGCTCCTGGACGGCAACGCCGCCCAGAACTTGGCCCCGTCTTGCACCACTTGGACGGACGACGAGGTCCGCCGCCTGATGGACCGGATCCGGTCGCGATGATCACGGACTTCGCGCGGTGGACGGTGCCCTCGGAGTCGGTGACTTCTTTGATCGGGCCGGTGAGGTTCACGGAGACGATGTCGTCGTCGATCATCTCGGCGCCGAACTTCCCGGCCTGTGTTCGCATGTTGAGCATGAGGTCCGGGCCGTCGATCCGGTCGGGGAAGCCGGGGAAGTTCTCCACCTCGGTGGTCGTGGTCAGGGAGCCGCCAATGAAGAGGGAGCTAGCTGCCGAACAGCAGGGGCTTCAGCTGCGCGCACGGGCGGTGTAGAAGGCGGCCGTGTATCCGGCGGGGCCGCAGCGTATGACGATGACGTCGCGAACGTCGCCCGTCGTTGGGGTCGTCTCGGTCACGTCAGGTGCTTCAGGCCTTCGACTTGGCGTCGATCTCGGCGATCAGGCCCTCGATGAGGCCCTTGATCTCGTCGCGGATGGGGCGGACGGCCTCGACGCCCTGTCCGGCCGGGTCTTCGAGCTGCCAGTCGAGGTAGGTCTTGCCGGGGAAGCACGGGCAGGCGTCGCCGCAGCCCATCGTGATGATGTAGTCCGAGGCCTGGGCGGCCTCGGGGGTGAGGACCTTCGGCTTCTGGTCGGAGATGTCGATGCCCAGCTCGGCCATGGCGGCGACTGCGGAGGGGTTGATCTGCTCGCCGGGCATGGAGCCGGCGGAGCGGACCTCGACCCGGTCGCCGGCGAGGTGGCGCAGGAACCCGGCCGCCATCTGGGAGCGGCCCGCGTTGTGGATGCAGACGAACAGGACGGAGGCGGCAGGAGCGGAGGACATCTGTTCTTCCTAGGGGGTTGAGGCGACTGCGGTGGGGATTCGTGGGGCTGTGGGGGCTTCAGGGGGCGAGCTGAGTGAGGAGCTCGCTGATATGGGCGTCGATGGTGTCGCGGATGCCGCGCACGACGGCGATCGGCGCCCCGGTGACCCGCTCGCCTGCCCGGTGGGCGGGGAGGGCGGCGGCCATCTGGGAGCGGCCGGCGTTCTGGCTGCACACGAACAGCACCCGAGCCGGTCCGCTCGTCAGCCCCTGGGTGTGGGCGAGGGCGTCGAGACGATCGGCGGTCAGCCGTTCCGCCAGCGCGACCAGGTGCGTACGGACCCGTGCCTGCTCGGCGAGACGCGTGTAGGAGTCGGCGAGCAGGCCCAGCACGGTTTCCGGCGCGAAGTGGCCGGCGTAGCGGGTGGCGAGACGGGCTGCCCCGGCGGCCAGACGTTCGTCCGGCAGGAGGGGCGAGGAAGGCGAGGGCATGGCGATCCCGTTCAAAGGAGCCAATAGGATCAGCTCGGGCTGGTGTCAGCCCCAACTGATGTGACAGTATCAGTCCATGATGACGTCAGTCGACACTGATCTGATCCGGGTTCTGGCCGACCCGCTCAGGCTCCAGATCGTGACCCTGCTCGCCCGTGAGACCCTCTGCACCACCCACCTCGTGGAGGAGACGGGCGCCAAACAGACGAACCTCTCCAACCACATGAAGGTGCTCCGCGAGGCCGGGGTCGTCGAGACGGAGCCATGCGGGAGGTACATCTACTACCGCCTGCGCCCGGAAGTCATCGAAACCCTCGCCGGTCAGTTCGCCGACCTCGCCCAGACCGCGCGAGCCACCGTCGAAGCGAACCTCAAGCGGTCCTGCCCGTAGCCTTCGCAGCTTGCTGCTCTGCCTCACCTGTCCGAGGGGAACCTGCCTTGACCGCCACCGAGCCCGCCGCGAGCGAGGCCATAGCCCGCGCCGACACGTCCCCGCAGCCCGCGCCCGGCGCGACTCCGCCCCGTACCCCGCTGATCGCCCGCGCGGCCGCCGAGCTGGTCGGGACCGCAGCCCTGGTCGCGATCGTGGTCGGCTCCGGCATCCAGGCCACCGAGCTCACCGACGATGTCGCCCTCCAGCTGCTGGCGAACTCCACCGCCACCGTCTTCGGCCTCGGCGTACTGATCGCCCTCCTCGGCCCGGTCTCCGGCGCCCACTTCAACCCGGCCGTCACCCTGGCCGAGTGGTGGACGGCCCGCCGCGGCGGCGCCGGCGTCAACGCCCGCGAGCTCGCCGTCTACGTCCCCTCGCAGATCGTCGGCGCGATCGCGGGCGCGATCCTGGCGGACGCGATGTTCGGCGAGCCGCTGGTGAAGTGGTCGCAGCACGACCGATCGGCCGGCAACCTCCTCCTCGGCGAGGTCGTCGCCACGGCCGGTCTGATCCTGCTGATCTTCGGCCTGGCTCGCACCGACCGCCTGCGCTTCGCGCCCGTCGCGGTCGCCTCGTACATCGGCGCCGCGTACTGGTTCACCTCCTCCACCTCCTTCGCCAACCCGGCGGTCACGATCGGCCGCGCCTTCACCGACACCTTCGCCGGCATCGCCCCGTCCTCTGTGCCCGGCTTCGTCGCCATGCAGCTGATCGGGGCCGTGGTGGGCCTGGCGCTGGTGGCGGTCATCTTCATGCGCGGCAAGACCGGCTCCGGGACGCCCGCAGCATGACGCAGCGCACCGACGTGGTGGTGATCGGCGGCGGCCAGTCCGGACTCGCCGCCGGCTACCACCTGCGCCGCCTGGGGATCGAGCACGTCATCCTCGACGCCCAGACGGCGCCCGGCGGAGCCTGGCAGCACACCTGGGACTCCCTGCACCTGTTCTCCCCGGCCGAGTATTCGTCCCTGCCCGGCCGTCTGATGCCGGTCCAGCGTGGCCAGACCTGCCCCGACGCGCAGCACGTCGTCGACTACCTCGCGGACTACGAGAAGCGGTACGAGTTGCCCGTGCAGCGCGGGGTGTGGGTGGAAGCGGTCCACCGCGACGGCGCGTTCCTGCGCGTCGCGACGGACGGGGGCGACTGGCAGGCCCGCGCGGTCGTCAGCGCCACCGGCAGCTGGACCCGCCCCTTCCTCCCGGCTGTCCCCGGACGGCGCGAGTACACCGGCCGCCAGCTCCACACCGTCCAGTACCAGAACCCCGCCGAGTTCAGCGGACAGCGGGTAGCCGTGGTGGGTGGTGGCAATTCCGGCGCCCAGATCGCCGCCGACCTCGCCCACGCCGGAATCGACCTGACCTGGGTCACCCAGCGCCCGCCCCGCTACCTCGCCGACGACATCGACGGCCGAGCCCTCTTCGACCACGCCACCGCACGCCGCCGCGCCCTGGACGAAGGCCACACCGACACCGGCGGCGTCGCCTCCCTCGGTGACATCGTCGCCGTGCCGCCCGTACGCGCCGCTCGTGACGCCGGATTCCTGACCGCGAAGCCGATGTTCCGTCGGCTCACCGCCGCTGGCGTGGAGTGGGCCGATGGCACTGTCGCGGAAGTCGACGCAGTCATCTGGTGCACCGGCTTCCGGCCCGCCCTTGCCCCCTTCGCCGCCCTCCGTCTACGTGGCACCCGAGGACACATCACCACCGTCGGCACCCGCGCCGTGGACGAACCGCGCCTCCACCTGCTCGGCTACGGCGACTGGACCGGCCCCGCCTCCGCCACCCTCATCGGCGTCGGTCGCCCCGCCCGCGACGCCGCACGGCAGATCCGCGACCTGCTCACCTGACTCTCACCCCCGACTCAGCGGGGGTGAGAGGTGCCGAGAGCTCCGACGACGTCAGTCGTGCCGGGCCAGTTTGTACGCGGAGACGAGAAGGATCACGGCCAGTGTGGGGATCAGGACCAGGTCCGGGAAAACCCCGAGGAGCAAGCCGCCCAAGACCGCGCCGGCGATCGAGCCCGCAGCCATGACCGTGGTGAAGCGGAGGTTGCTGCCCAGGACGGCGAAGCTGCCGTCGCGGCTGTAGCGGGCGAAGGCGACGAGCATGGTCGGCAGGGACACCAGCAGGGAGAGGCTGCCGGCGGTCTTGATGTCCTGCCCGAAGAGCAGCACGATCGTCGGGATCAGCAGTTCTCCGCCGGCGACGCCCATGATGGCCGCGACTACGCCGATGCCGAAGCCGGCCGCGATCCCGGCGGGAATCCGTGCCCACGGCGGCAGGTCGAGCGTGGCCAGGGTGGTGGTGTGCGTGAGGACCAGGGCGGCCGCCATCAGCACCATCAGGGCGGCGAGGATTTTGTAGAGGGTGGCGGAGCGCATCCGGACGGCCCAGGAGGCTCCGGCCCACGCGCCGAGCAGGCTGCCGGCCAGGAGGTTGGCCGCGACGGGCCAGCGGGTGGCCACCTCGGCGGCCGGGACCGCGGCCAGCCGCGCGGGGAGCGCGACGAGGACGACGACCAGGCTCATCGCCTTGTTCAGGATGACCGCCGAGAGGGCGGCGAAGCCGAAGAGGCCGATCAGTAGGGGCAGGCGGAACTCGGCACCGCCCAGTCCGATCATCCCGCCCAGGACACCGATCGCCGCGCCTGCGGCGAACACCGCGCCTGCGGCGAACACCGCGGGTGCAGTGTGCGTCGGGCGGAGGCTATCGAGGCTCGGTTCGGTACGCATCACGGCATCCTTGCTGGTCACCGGCCCTCCCGCTACGGCCAGGCCGCAGCTTCGGGGAATGCCACCGGCTGGCGGATCGGCACTCGTGGAGACCTCCGAGCCGCAGATCCCTCCGCCCCGCCCGGCGCCCGCAGCCCTCGGCGCTGCCTGACCCGCCTGTGCCTGCGTGAGCCGTCTACGTCAGAACGGGGCTGCGGCGCTCCAGTAGGATCACGTCCCGCCAGAGCCCATGGTGGCGGCCGATCCGTTCGCGGGTGCCGATGATCCGGAACCCGGCCCGTGCGTGCAGGGCGAGGCTGGCGGTGTTCTCGGGGAAGATCCCTGACTGGATCGTCCAGACCCCCGCCTCCTCCGTGGAGACGATCAGCGCATCCAAGAGGGCACGGGCTACACCGAGGCCGCGGGCTCCGGGGTGGACGTACACGGAGTGTTCGACCACGCCCGCGTACGCACACCGGTCGGAGACCGTGCTCGCCGCGATCCAGCCCAGCACCCGGCCGCCGTCGTCGTCGAGGGCGACGAAGCGGTGGCCGGGCATTTTGGCCTCGTCGAAGGCGGCCCAGTCGGGGGCCCGGGTCTCGAAGGTCGCGTTGCCCTCGTCGATCCCCGCCTGGTAGATGCCCAGCACCTGCTCGGCGTGCTCCGGGAAAAGAGCCTGGATCCGCACGCCGGTCACGCGGCCTTCGCGGCGCCGGCCAGCAGCGCGCCCATGGCGGCGAGCACGGACGGCTCGACCCGGTAGTACACCCAGGTCCCCCGCCGCTCAGAGGACAGCAGCCCGGCTTCCTTCAGCTTCTTGAGGTGGTGGGAGACGGTGGGCTGCGAGACGCCCACGTCGGAGATGTCGCACACGCACGCCTCGCCGCCCTCGTGCGAGGCGACGGCGGAGAACAGGCGCAGGCGCACGGGGTCGCCCAGGGCCTTGAACATCTTCGCCGCGACCTCGGCCTCGTCCGCGGACATGGGGCGCTCGTTCAGCGGCGGGCAGCAGGGCGCGACGGCCTCGGGCTCCAGGAGCGGCAGTACCTTCGCATTCGACATGCGTCTATGTTGACACATGTCGAACTAGAGTGGCAGGGGTCTCGCGCTCGGGCCAGGTGGGCGGCAAGGCGGCGGGGCGTCCCCTGCGAGGCGTCCCGGCCGACGCCTCGCAGGGAGTTCGAGGACAGGCTGCGCTGTCACTCCAGGCAGACGAAGGCCAGGCCTGGGTGTGCGGGGGAGGCGCCGTCCCGGTGCCGGTGCCGGGGCCGGCGGGAGGCGTCGAAGGTGCCACCGAGACCGGCCGGGCGGTCGGCGTAGGCGGTCAGGTGGGCGACGACTTCGTCCCGGTGCGGGTAGCGGTCCGGATCCCCGCCGAACGGCATGCCGGGCAGTGCGCTGAACCGGGCCGGGGGGAGAGGGGCGGGCTGTCGTAGTGGCGCGGCCACGAGCCTGCGGCCTGGTTCGACGCCTCCAGTGTCAATGGCTTCAGCCCTCCCCTGACCAGTGCGTTTGCGGCTGCCGGCCCAGACTGCCCGCCCCCGATGACGGCGACTTCCACGTGCTCCACGGCAGCCTCCGAGAAATAGATGAACGTCTATGTTGACGTCCATCGATACAGGAGCCATGCTGATCACGTAAGCCATCGACAAACTTCGAAACACCAGGGAGTCGTCATGAACGAGTCGGTCACCCCCAGCCCGAACCACGCCGGGACGGCGGCCTCCTGCTGCAGCGCCGCCCCGGCCGCGCCCACGGGGGAGGTGGCTCCCACCGAGTCCTCACCGTGCTGCGGCACCAGCGAGGGCGCGGAAGCCGCCGGAGCCTGCTGCGACCCCCAGTCCAAGCGCGAGGCCGTCGCCACCGGCGCCGGCTGCTGCTGACCACCTGAAGTCCCCGCCCACCCCGCCTGCCTGCACGAAGACCCGGAGACCCGTCATGAGCGAGAACACCACCGAGCTGCCCGTCGTCGTCATCGGGGCCGGCCCCGCCGGACTCGCGGCCGCCGCCCACCTCGTCGACCGCGGTATCGAACCGCTCGTCCTGGAAGCCGGGACCACCGCCGGGTCCGCCGTCCGCGAATGGGCCCACGTACGACTGTTCTCCCGCTGGGGCGAGGTCGTCGACCCGGCGGCCGAGAAGCTCCTCGCCCCGACCGGCTGGGTCCAGCCCGCCGCGGACACCTACCCCTCCGGCGGGGACTGGGCGGCCCTCTACCTCCAGCCCCTGGCCGACGTTCTTGGCGAGCGGGTCCGCTACGGAGCGCGCGTCACCGGCGTCTCCCGTACCGGCCGCGACCGCATCGTCGATGCCGACCGCGAGGCCCAGCCGTTCGTCGTCCACTACGGGAGCGCCGACGGCCGCGAGCAGCGGGTCTTCGCCCGTGCGGTCATCGACGCCTCGGGCACCTGGTACACCCCCAGCCCTGCCGGCGGCAGCGGCCTGGCCGCCCTCGGAGAGAAGACCTTCGCCGACCGCATCACCTACCGGGTCCCGGACCTGAAGGACCCCGCCGTCCGCGCCCGGTACGCGGGCAAGCGCACCGCGGTCATCGGTTCCGGCGCCTCCGCCTTCACCGCCCTCGCCTACCTCGCCGACCTCGCCAAGGCCGACGACGGCACCGGAACCCACGCCACCTGGATCCTGCGCCGGGGCATCTCGGGCTCCACCTTCGGCGGCGGCGAGGCGGACCAGCTGCCGGCCCGCGGCGCCCTCGGCCTCGCGGCCAAGGCGGCGGTCGACGGCGGGTACGCGGACGCGGTCACCGGCTTCCGCACCGACACCTTCGAGCGCGACGGGGACGGCCGCCTGGTCCTCGTCGGCGAGGACGGCCGCCGCCTGGACCCGGTGGACGAGGTCATCGTCCTGACCGGCTTCCGCCCCGACCTGTCGTTCCTGGACGAGCTGCGCCTCGGCCTGGACGAGCGCCTACAGGCTCCGGTCGAACTCGCTCCGCTGATCGACCCGAACCAGCACTCCTGCGGCACCGTCTACCCGCACGGCGTGAACGAGCTCTCCCACCCGGAGAAGGGCGTGTACCTCGTCGGCATGAAGTCCTACGGCCGCGCCCCGACCTTCCTCGCCATGACCGGCTACGAGCAGGTCCGCTCCATCGCGGCCCACCTCGCCGGCGACCACGAGGCCGCCGAGCGCGTCGAACTCACCCTCCCCGAGACCGGAGTGTGCGGCGGCGCGGGCCTCTTCGACGAGCCCGCAGCCGCGGAGGAGACCGGTGGCGGCTGCTGCGCGGCTCCGGCCACCCTCACCATCGGCGTCGCGCCCGCCTCCTCCAGCGGCTGCTGAGGTGAGCGACCTTCACAGCGGCGTGGCCGCGACCGGGACGGGGGTCCGGTCGCGGCCACGCGCCGTCCTGCCCGCCTTCTGCCTCACCCAGATCACCAGCTGGGGCATCGTCTGCTACGCCTTCCCCGTCCTCAACCCGGCCATCACCGCGGACACCGGGTGGAGTGCGGGCGCTACCACCGCAGCGTTCTCCGCCGCCCTCGTCGTTTCCGCCGTCGCCGGAATCTACGTCGGCCGCGTCCTCGACCACCGCGGTCCGCGCCTGGTCATGACCGCGGGCTCCGTCCTCGCCGCGCTGAGCCTGCTGGTCATCGCCGCGGCCCCCAACCTGACTGTCTTCTTCGCCGGATGGCTGCTCGCCGGAGCGGCGATGGCGGCCATCTTCTACCCGCCGGCCTTCGCCGCCCTCACCCGCTGGTGGGCCCCCGACCACGTCCGCGCCCTCACCATCGTCACCCTCGCCGGCGGACTCGCCCCCACGGTCTTCGCGCCACTGACCGCGATCCTCGCCAACCACATGTCCTGGCGGGCCACCTCCATGGTCCTCGCCGGGATCCTCGCGGTGCTGACCGTCCCGGCCCACGCCCTCGCCCTCAAAGCCCCTTGGCCACCCGCTCCGCAGTGCCCGCCGCACGTCACCGGCGGGCACGAACAGGTCGTGCGCAGCCGGGCGTTCCGGATGCTGGCCGTCACCTTCACCCTGTCCGCGTTCACCATGTACGCCGTCGTCATCGGCCTCGTCCCCCTCCTGATCGAACGCGGCTACACCACCACCCAAGCCGCCTGGGCCCTCGGCCTCGGCGGCGCCGGCCAGACCCTCGGCCGCACTTTGTACGCGGGCCTGGCCAGCCGGCCGGGTGTCACGGCCCGCACCGTCACGCTGACCGCGCTCGGCGCCCTCACCACCGCGGCCCTCGCCACCGTGGCCGGCCCCTACGCCCTCCTTGTTGCCGTGTCCGTCCTCGCCGGGGTGATCCGCGGCAACCTCACCCTGCTCCAGGCCACCGCCGTCACCGACCGCTGGGGCACCACCCACTACGGCCGCCTCTCCGGACTGCTCGGAGCACCTGCCCACGCCGCGGCCGCCCTTGCCCCCTTCGCCGGGGCCTTCCTGGCCGGACCCCTCGGCGGATACCCCGCACTCTTCGCACTGCTCTCCGCGCTGGCGGTCACCGCTGCTGCCGCGGCTCTCGGAGCCCGCGCGCATCACCCCGAAGGCGAAGGGGCAGTCTCCCTCGGCAGGAGCTGAGCCAGACGCCCTGGGACGTCACAGGCGGGTGCCCTGACACGGGGGTGTCCGCGGCGGGAGCCGAAGGCAACGGCCCGTGCCGCATAACGCCTTGAGCCGGGCCGTGCGCCTGCCGCGGGTGGTGAGAGCCCCAGGGGTGCGTCCATGCGTCACGTGCGTGCGCCTGCTCGCCAGATGGCGTTCCGTGACAGCCCTCGCTGCGATTGCTCAGAACAGACCGAGCTTCTTCGGGGAGTAGCTGACCAGCATGTTCTTCGTCTCCTGGTGGTACAGCAGTTGCAACCATGCTGACCAGCGAAGAGGGCCGCATCAGCGGTCACTCGGAGGGTCCTGGTCCGGAAATGGTCCGGATCTTGGTGCGCGTGGTGCCCAAGGGGTAGGCGTCGGGTGCGGTGGGGTGGAGTGGGTGCGATCTGGAGCATCGGCCTGGCCGGGGTGAGGCGACCTCGACACTCTGGCGTTCGCCCGGCGGTCGAGCATGGTGTGCGGGATGTCGTCGGTGATCACTGGCGGCTGGCCGCCCTAGGCAGTGTCTGATGGCTCCTTGATGAGGTCGCGGAGCCAGATCGCGATGGCGGCTGTGGCCAGGGTGCCGTTGAAGATGTAGTCACGTTTGATGCCCCTATGGATGTCAAGCCGCCAGGACGTGGGTGGTGGTGCGGGTGATGAGCCGGTGGATCTCGCGTGCGACGTAGCGTTTGAGGCAGCGGAGTGCTTCGCGGCGGGTCTTGCCTTCGGAGACGCGCCTGTCGATGTAGCCGCGGGTGCGGGTGTCCCAGCGGAGACGGGCCAGCACGATGGTGTAGAGGGCGGAATTGGCCTGCCGGTTTCCGCCCCGGTTGAGGCGCCGGCGCTGGGTTTTCCCGGAGGAGGCTTCGACTGGGCTGACGCCGCATAGGGCTGCGAACGAGGCCTCGCTGCGGAGGCGTTCCGGGTTGTCACCCGCTGCGATCAGAAGGGTCGCGGCGGTGTCGGGTCCGACGCCGTAGCACCCGAGGAGCTTCGGGTTGTGCTGCGTGATGACGTCTCTGATCCGCGTGGTGAGGTCTTCGATCTCCTCGGTAAGGTGTTGGATCCGCCGGGCCAGCAGTTTGAGCGTGGGGACGGCGGCGCCTGCCGTTCCGGAGGCCGAGCTGTCGAGCCCGGAGCAAGCGCGTATCAGTTTGGGGTTGCTGAGGCCAGCGAGAGACTCGCGGAGCTCGGGGTCGGTGGCCACGAGAACGGCTTTGAGCTGGTTGATTGCCTGAGCCCGGGACTTGATCGCGGAAGCCTTCGCCATCTTGAACAGTCTGAGCATCTCCACGGGCCCGTCACCGGCCTTCGCGGTCGCGGTCGCCCTGCCAGTGATCACTGCTCGTGCCGCGGACTCGGCATCGACGATGTCGCTCTTGCCGCGGCGTCGGCGGGTGGCTTTGTCGGGCTGGTTGACCTCGAAAACGGTGATGCCCTGACCATGCAGATACCGGCTGAGTGCGGCGCCGTATGAGCCCGTGCACTCCACCCCGGCTTGGCTCAGGTGGCCCAGTGTCCGGGCCCAGTCCAGTAACTGGTCGTAGCCTTGGGCGGTCGTCGGGAAGCTCCGGCTCTCGACGAAGACGCCAGCGGCCGTGACCACGGCGGCAACGTGGACGTCCTTGTGCGTGTCGACACCCAGCACGATGTCGGGGTTGCCTTGGTCCAGCGGGGCGGACTGGGTCATCCTGGTCACGGTCACCTGTCTCCTGCAGCCATGGGAAGCGGGGCGGCCGTCGCTGGATCGGTCAGGGCGGTCAGGACTGTGACGGTGCCTCTCGCGAAGGCCCCTATCGGGACACGCCCACCGGTCCAGCGGCAGCGAGTACCGCCCCAGACAGTGGCCGACAGATCAAACGCAAGGCACCAGGGCCAGTCGTAACGCGGGTCAGGCCACCGCCCGCAGCGGCACCCGAACATCCTCACAGTCGTACCGGGTCGCGACGGCCCGGTGTTGCTTCAGCTTGCCTATGTAGCGCTCGACGGTGTTGCGTCGGCGGTACTGCTCGCGGTCGAAGGCCGGGGGACGACCGCCGGCCCGGCCGAGCCTGCGGCGGTTCGCACGTTGGTCGTCCGGCTGCGCGATCGTCGCCTTGATGCCACGTTTACGCAGGTAGGCGCGGTTGGCGCGGCTGGAGTAGGCCTTGTCGCCGCGGGCCCGGTCCGGCCGGGTGCGCGGGCGACCGGTGCCGGTGCGGGCCAGGTTCAGGGCCTACATGAGGGGGATGAGCATCGGGCTGTCCCCGCGCTGGCCGGGCGAGGTCAGCCAGACCAGGGGGCGGCAGCGGTCGTCTGCCGGTAGGTGGATCTTGCTGGTCAGTCCGCCCCGGGAGCGTCCCAGGGCCTCGCGGCCCTCTGGGTCCACACGTGTTCCGCCCCCTTTTCGGGGTGGTCGGCCGGGGCTGCGTGCCGGGCCCCGGCTGCGTGCTGGTGGGCCCGGCAGGTGGTGGAGTCGGCGTTGACCGCCCACGAGCCGTCCGTGTCCGGGGCGGTGGAGTCGGCGCCTGCCTGCAACGCTCGCAGGATCTTCGTCCAGGTGCCGTCGGCCGACCAGCGGCGGTGGCGTTCGTAGACGGTCTTCCAGGATCCGTAGCGTTCGGGCAGGTCACGCCATGGAATCCCGGTCCGGGTCCGGTAGAGCACTCCGTTGACCACGGTGCGGTGGTCGGCCCACCGTCCGCCTGGGGCACCGGTCTCCGGCAGCAGCGGAGTTATGCGATCCCACCGAGCATTCGTCAGTTCATGCCGACGCACCATGACGGACTCCTGCCCGGAACAGCGAGAGATCCACCATCCGGGCAAGAGCCATCAGACACTGCCTAGTCGCCATGGCGGGCCGCGGAGATTCCGCGGATCGCTAGAGGGTCCAGGTGTACCGGCCCGCGAAGTCGTTCACCCGGCCGGCGCTTCGGCGATCCACTGGGCGAGGGCGAGGAGGGTGGTTTCTGCGCTGTTGGTCATGTAGTCGCGCAGGGCGTCGAGGTCGCCCCGGGTGGTGCCCAGCACAGGGTCGAGGCGGAGGAGTTGCCAGGACTGCTCGATGACGGTTCCGCGTCCTTGGGGGTGGCAGGTCCAGCTCCATTGCACGATGCCGTCCTCGGCGCCGCCGACCACAAAGGCGAAGGTGGCGCCGGGGTCGGCCTGGACGACCTGGGAACGGGTGGTCCACTGCCTGCCATCCTTCTGGTTGCGGCCGCTGAACCAGGCTCCGATCCTGGGCCCGGCACCTTGGTCGAACGCGACGTCGCTCGCGTTCGGGCTCCAGCGCCCGATGGCGGAGACGTCGCTGATCAGGTCGTAGACCCGGGCGGGCGCGGCAGCGACCCAGGGCGCGCCGGGTGAAGGTGAAATCCGATGCGTCCAGGACCTCGAAGAGGTCGTGCTCGCTGGTGGTGGCGCTCAAGGGGTCCTCCTGGACGGGTGACGGGTGGGGCGGTGCCATGTCGGCGACGCCCACGTCACCACCGGTCCTGCCGGAGAGCCAGACCCGCTGGTGCGTATCCACGCCAGGGTCAGGCTGTGCGGTCGTACCCGGCACATACTCGGATCCATGAACGGAAAAGCGCGGCTTGGCGAGTTCCTGCAGACGCGGCGCTCCCAACTGCAGCCGGAGGAGCTCGGGATACCCGGCTACGGGGAGCGGCGCCGTGTGCCGGGTCTTCGACGCGAGGAGTTGGCGGCGCTGGCGGGTGTCAGCGTCTCCTACTACACCCGGCTGGAACAGGGACAGTCCCTGAACGCCTCACCACAGGTGCTGGACGCGATCGCCCGGGCCCTGCGGCTGGAGGAGGCCGAGCGCCTGCACCTGCACAACCTGGCCCGGTCGTCGACCACCGGCTCGGGACGAGGTCGACGGCCCGTCCCGGAGCGGGTGACGGAGGCGACCGGCCAGCTGCTGGAGGCACTGGTCCACGTCCCGGCGATCGTGACCGGCCGCCGCGGTGACGTCCTGGCATGGAACCGGCTGGGCCACGCGCTGTTCGCCGGACACCTGGACCCGGACGCCCCGGACCGGCCGGCGGATCGGCCCAACATGGCCCGGCTGGTGTTCCTCGACGCGCACACCCGTGACCTGTATGCCGACTGGCCGGCCAAGGCCAGGGCCGTGGTGGGGAATCTGCGCCTGGTGGCGGGCCGACACCCGGACGACACCGCCCTCCACTCGCTGGTGGGCGAACTGAGCTCGACGAGCACGGACTTCGCCGCCATGTGGGCTGACCACCGCGTCACGGCGTGCGCCGTCGCGACGTACGAGATGCGGCATCCGTTGGTTGGCCCGCTGGCCGTCACCCAGCAGACCCTGAGCCAGGGCCCAGGCTCGGATCCGGGACAGAACATCGTGGTCGCCACCACCGGGGCCGACTCGCCCGCGCGCACCACGCTGGCCCTGCTCGCCCAGGTCACCCCGCAGCACACCCCGGCACGACCTGGAATCCGGGCCACATCCGCCTGACCCGGCACACACGCCACCTCCAATCCAACCCACGCGCGCATCGGCGCACTGCTGCCGCATGCCCGAAAACAGTGAAGGAACCATGTTCAAGACCAAGTTCACGTTGTCCAAGGCCGCCGCCGCAGCCGTCGTACTGACCGCGGCAGCGGTCGTCGCGGCCACCCCCGGCATCGCGTCCGCAGCCTCCGCCCCGCTGAGCTGCGTACGCATCGCCGCGCACTACGACCTGGCCCGGCGCCAGACCCCCGAGAACATCGCGCTGGCTCCCGACGGCAGCGCGTACGTCACCTTCGCCGCCGCCCGCCAGATCGCCCACATCACCCCCGGGGGAGCCACCCGGATCCTGGCCACCCTGCCCGCACCCGCCGACGGCGGCATCCACACCCCCGTCCTGGGCTTCGCCCTGACCACCGGCATCGTCCGCGCGCACGACGGCACCCTGTACTTCCTGTACGCCACCGGCACCGCCGACCTGACCGGCTTGTGGCGCCTGCGCCCCGGTGGCGCACCGCAGCACATCGCCGCGCTGCCCGCGGGCGGCCTGCCCAACGGCCTGGCCCTGGACCCGCGCACCCGGACCCTGTACGTCACCGACTCCGTCCTCGGCACCATCACGAGCGTGCCCATCACCGGCGGCACCCCTCACACCTGGTCCACCGCCCCCGAGCTGGCCTCCACCGGATTCCTCGGCGCCAACGGGCTGAAGATCCGCGACGGGGCGCTGTGGGTCACCAACCTCGACCGGGGCACCGTGCTGCGCATACCCGTCCTGCGGGACGGTCGTGCCGGCCCGGTCCAGACCCGGGCCACCGGCCTGGCCGGGATCGACGACTTCGCCTTCACCGGCCACGGCGACCAGATCCTGGCTGCTCTCAACGGCCCCGGCGAGGTCGCCCTCGTCCAGCCCGACGGCACCCACTCCGTCGTGCTGACGGCCGCCGACGGCCTGCAGAACCCCACCTCCATCGCCCTGCGCGGCGACACCGCCTACGTCCTGAGCGCCGCGTACCTCACGGCGAAGGACCCCAACCTCCTCCTGGCCCACCTGGACGACTAGATCACCACCAGGACCGCGCTGACGAGCACGCTTCCGACGAGGTTGTAGCCGCCCGATACGAGCGCATACCGGAGTGGGCGGGGGAAGTTGGGTTGATGGCGATGGTGACCGTGTTGGCCACCAGGTACCCGACGCCGACGACGAGGCCGAACACCAGGGCGTCCGCCCATGAGTCGATCTTCAGCACCGTCATCAGGAACGCGCTGGTGAGAGTGATCACCAGCGAGGTCAGCGGTGGGCCGGCGAAGATCAGGGGAGAGGCCACCGGCTTCGCCGACACATCCCCTCCCGGCGAGATGTTGTAGGGCTTGCTGAACAGGAACGCGAACCACCCCCCTCCCAGCAGGACCAAGGCGATGAAGGCGGCCAGGGTGCCGGTCCAGTTCACATCGCCCAGAACGTTGAACATACTTGATTCCTCCTTCTTCGTTGATGCCCGATTGACAGTCCTGATGAAGGCGATCCGGCGGCGTCCGCAGGCGCAGCGAGGCGAGAGCCGCAGCAGTCACCCCACCCCCAAATTATGTCTGAATGACGAGAAGTGGGGGTGTGTCTGCCGGGGGCTGGAAGGGGCCTCGCCGGCGGGGTTGCGGTGAGATCCCCGCCGCGCGGTACTCCCCGCGTCCGTGGCGGGTCGCAGCATCTGTAAATTGCAGAAGTCTGCAATTTCATAGATGCTGTGGTTGTTGTGTCCGTAGGTAGCCGCGGACACAGCGCCAGGCGTTTGCCCCGTTCGGGGTGGTGAGAAGGGTGCGAGACCGTGCCGGTTCCGCTGTATCAAGCGAAGGCCGAGTTCTTCAGGATGCTCGGGCACCCGGTGCGGATAAGGGTTCTGGAGCTGCTGCAGGACGCGCCGATGCCGGTTCGGGACCTTCTCGCCGCGATCGAGGTCGAACCCTCCGCACTGTCCCAGCAGCTCGCGGTGTTGCGCCGTTCGGGGATCGTCACCTCGACCCGTAACGGCGCTACCGTCGTCTACGCACTGGCCGGCGGGGACGTCGCTCAGTTGATGCTGGCGGCGCGGCGGATCCTGACCGAGGTCCTGACGGGGCAGAGCGAGCTGCTGGAGGAACTGCGCGAGTCCGAGGTCCCGGCCTCGTGAGCGTGAATACCGCCCTGACCGCCGTGCTCGGCCGGGTCCGCTGCGTTCTGCCCGCCCGGGCAGACTGGGCCGTCATGGCCCGCAGCCCCCGCCGGGACCTGCTGGCCGGGCTCACGGTGGCGATCGTCGCCCTTCCCCTCGCGCTAGGGTTCGGGGTCTCCTCCGGTCTGGGCGCGGAGGCGGGGCTGGCCACCGCTGTGGTCGCGGGCGCGCTCGCCGCCCTGTTCGGCGGGTCGAACCTCCAGGTGTCCGGACCGACCGGTGCGATGACCGTCGTCCTGGTGCCGATCATCGCCCAGTACGGGCCCGGCGGTGTCCTGACCGTTGGCGTGATGGCCGGCGTGCTCCTGATCGGTCTCGCCTTGCTGCGGGCCGGACAGTACATGCGGTACGTGCCGGCGCCGGTGGTGGAGGGCTTCACCCTGGGGATCGCGTGCGTGATCGGCCTCCAGCAGATACCGGGCGCCCTCGGCGTCGAGAAGCCGGAGGGCGAGAAGGTCCTGCTCGTGGCGTGGCGGGCGCTCGTGGAGTTCGTGGCCTTCCCGAACTGGACGGCGATCGGCCTCTCGGTGGGTGTCGCGGCAGTGATGCTGGCCGGGGCGAGGTGGAAGCCGACGGTCCCCTTCTCGATCGTCGCGGTCATCGTCGCGACCGTGATCGCGCAGGTCTTCCGTCTTGACGAGGCGGCCCCGATCGGTGACCTTCCCTCCGGGCTCCCCGCTCCGTCCCTGGCCTTCCTCAACGCTTCCGAGTTCGGCTCGCTGCTGGCCCCGGCGGTCGCAGTCGCGGCGCTCGCCGCGCTGGAGTCCCTGCTGTCGGCGACCGTGGCGGACGGGATGACGGTGGGCCAGAAGCACGATCCGGACAAGGAACTGTTCGGGCAGGGCATCGCCAACCTCGCGGCCCCGCTGTTCGGCGGCGTGCCGGCCACCGCCGCGATCGCCCGCACGGCGGTCAACGTCCGCACCGGCGCCTCCTCCCGGCTGGCCGCGCTCACCCACGCCGCGGTACTCGCGGGCATCGTGTTCGCCGCTGCCCCCTTGGTGTCGAAGATCCCTCTCGCCGCGCTGGCCGGCGTGCTGCTGGCGACGGCGATCCGCATGGTCGAGGTCGGCTCGCTGCGCGCGATGGCGAAGGCGACCCGCTCGGATGCCGTCGTGCTCGTCCTGACCGCCGCGTCCACCCTGGTTCTCGACCTCGTGTACGCGGTGATCATCGGCCTCGCCGTCGCGGGAGCCCTCGCCTTGAAGGCGGTGGCGAACCAGGCCAGGATGGAGCAGGTTGACTTCCGCCCGGACCTGCCTGGCGAGCACAGCGACGAGGAACACGCCCTGCTCGCCGAGCACATCGTGGCCTACCGCATCGACGGACCCCTCTTCTTCGCCGGCGCCCACCGCTTCCTGCTCGAACTCTCCGAGGTCTCCGACGTGAAGGTGGTGATCCTGCGCATGGCGAGGGTGACCACCCTGGACGCCACCGGTGCCCTCGTCCTGAAGGACGCGGTCGAGAAGCTGAACCGGCGCGGCATCGCCGTGATGACCTCCGGTATCCGGCCCGGCCAGCGCCAGGCCCTGGACGCCGTTGGAGCCTTGGAGCTGCTGCGTCTGGAGGGCCGGGAGTACGCCACCACCCCCGAGGCGATCGCTGGCGCCCGCAAGCACTTGGAGCGGGCAGGACTGCTGCCCCGTACGCACCACCGACCGCACCGCATCCGGAAGGCCGCACGATGACCGTCCCCGCCGACCTCCGCATGATCGAGGTCTCCGGCACCGAGGCTCTGTGGCTCCTCGAGGGCTCCGCCCAGGGCCGACTCGTCTACATCCAGCGGGAGGTGGCCGTCGTCCGCCCCGCCACACACGTGATGGAGTACGGACGCCTCGTCGTCCGGGCCCCCGTACAAGCCGCCACCATCCCCGGCCGGGCGCTGCTGACCTACCAGGTCGATGAGATCCAGAGCCCGGCCGGCACCGGCTGGACGGTCAGCGCCCACGGCCCGGCCGATGTCATCGCCGACCCCGACGAGGCCGCCCACTACCGGCGCACCCTGCCCGGCTGGGCCCACGGCCCCCATGACACCCTGCTGCGCCTGCACCCGCAGTCCGTGTCCGGGTTCCGCCTGGCCCGCACCGTGAACGGGGTGGGCCGGTGACCGTCCAGGTCGAGGCGATGCCCTACCGGCACGTGCTGGACGTGCCGGCCATGGGGGCCGCCGTTCGCATCGCCCGCGAGACCACCGAGCTTGTCCTCGTCGAGTGCGGGGTGGGTCTTCGTCACCCGAGTGTCGGGCCGACTCTCCTGATCCTGGCCGAGCTGGTCACCAACGCCGTCCGCCACGCCGCAGTCCTGTCCCCGATCATCACGGTCACCTACGCACACGGGCCGGGTGCATTCGCGTTCGCCGTCCACGACCGCCACCCCTACCAGCCCGCCCTGTTCGGGGCGCTCGCCACCGCCCCGCGCAGCGGCCTGGCCATGGTGGTCGAGATGACGAGGGAACTCGGCGGCACCGTCGTCGTACGGGCGGACGCGGACGGGCGCGGCAAGGCCATCTGGATCACCCTTCCCCTGTGAAGCCGAGGAGCTGACGATGACGATCGAATGGCACTACACCACCCGCCAGAACCTGGGCGTGCTGTCCCTGGCCGGGTATCTCGGCGCGGACGCCACCGACCGGTTCACCGGTGCCATCGGCTGGGCGATCGCGAGGGGCACCGGCCCGGTCATCCTGGACCTGACCGGCCTGCTGGGCTGGTCGGCCGGAGGGCAGATTGCCGTCGCCCAGGCCGCCCGCCGCCTCGCCGAGAGTGGGCGCCGACTCGAGCTCGCCGCGATACCGGCGGACGGCTCCCTTGTCCCGGACGCGACCTGCCCGCCCGTCCCGGTCCACTGCGACCTCGCCGCCGCTCTGGCCGCTCACGGAGCCCACCGGACGGCCAAGCAGTGGACCACCGATGACTGGCCCACTCCGCAGGCCCCCGAGGCACCCGCCCTCACCTAGACCAGCACGACCATCCACAAGAACGAAGAAGGACACCGGCACCATGAGCGACATCACCTTCAAGGACTCCAACGGCACCGTCCTGGAGGACGGGGACTCGGTCACCCTGACCAAGGACCTGAAGGTCAAGGGAACCTCCGAGACCATCAAGCGCGGCACTCTGGTCAAGAACATCCGCCTCACCTCCCGCCCGGGCGAGGTCGAGTGCAACACGAGGAAGGTCAAGGGCCTGGTCCTGAGGACCGAGTTCCTCAAGAAGGCCTGACCGGCGAAGGCCCTACTGCGGGAAGGCGAACGACACGAAGGTGCCCCGCCGGGTCCGCGAGTTGCAAGGATCTGCAATTGTGGAGGTCGCAAGGTGTGAAGAGGGGCGAACGGATGCCTCTACGAAGGAACGGTTCCGGGTGGATGAGATGGGCAGTCACGACAGAGGTACCCAGGTGAGCACACCGCTGTACCAGCTGAAGGCGGAGTTCTTCAAAACGCTGGGGCACCCGGTCCGCATCCGCGTCCTGGAACTCCTGGCCGAGCGCGAGCACGCGGTCGCCGAGATGCTGCCCGAGGTCGGGGTGGAGGCCGCGAGCCTCTCCCAGCAGCTGGCCGTGCTGCGCAAGTCCAACCTGGTGGTGACCCGCCGGGAGGGCTCGAGCGTGTACTACGCGCTCACCGACCCCGAGATCGTCGAGCTCCTGCGGGTCGCCCGAAGCATCCTCTCCGGCGTTCTGGAGGGCCAGGCCGAACTACTGGCCGACCTCAAGGCCAGCCGCCACGCCTGAACGGTGCCGGCCCTGCGGGGCCCGCACCCCACATACGGCGGCCGTCTTGCGTTAGTGCGGGTTCAACGCGCTTCTGACACCGGAAGACGGCCGCTCCCTCCATATGCCGAACCTGCGCCGCAGGCGTGTGGGCCCCCTTCGGTCCAGGCCTCACTTCTGGGCGTGCTGCCCCAAGTAGAAGAGCAACCAGATGAACCCGGCGAACACGTGCGTGCCGAAGATGTAGAAGAAGGCCCGCATCGCAACGCCCTTCTCTTTCCACTTCTCGTGCTCCGCCGCTGTGTCCTTCTCGGGCAGGTTGTCCGTCATGACGCACCTTCCTTCTTCGTGCTCGGCTCCTCGACCGGGCGGCGGCACGGGCGGACGCGGACCTGCATGCCGTGTTCGCCGGCGTACTCGATGACGGCCGCGACTTCGCCGGCGTCGACCGTGCGAACCTCCGGCTCAGGGCCGGTTCCGAGGTAGGTGATCTCGTACAGCTGGACGGCCCTTCGGTTCCTGCTGGTCACGGTGTACCTTCCGGCAGGATGAAGCGGACGACCACCGTTTTGCCGTGCCCGCCGGAGGGAGGCTGGATACGGATGTCGCCGCCGAACGTGCGCGCCAGGTCAGCCACCGTGCGCAGCCCTTGCCCGGAGGTCCGGCCGGCATCGGCCGGCGTTATCGGGCGCGGGTCCAGGTCCTCGACCGAGACCACGAGCAGGTGCTCGGCCATGTGGAGAGTCACCTCCGCATCCGGGGAGTCCTGGGCGTGCCGGACGGCGTTGGCCACCAGCTCGCTGACCACCAGGAGCACGGCGCCGAAGAGCGTGCAGGAGCTCTCCAGGCCGAAGAGGACCAGGGACCGTTCGCTGCGCTCGCGCGCGGCCCGCACGGAACCCGGCACCAGCGGCACCGTCCACACGTGCTTGAGCACCCCGGCGGCCGGCCGCCCGCTGGGGTGCCGGGCCATCACCGACGCCTCGGACACGCCAGTGACAATGTCTGGTTCACCGGCCGTCTCCGGCGTCGGTGGCCACGCCGTGATCGTGGGCCACGCGCAATGCGTCCTCCAGCTCCTCCGCGGCCTGCGCCTCCTCGACGGCATCGTCAGCCTCCTGTGCAGCCTGGAGACGAGCCCGCGCCACACGGACCCGTTCCAGCGCCGCTTCCTCGAACCCGGCCACACCGCGACCCCCGTCCACCATATCCAGAACTAGTAAATTGCATAACTCTGCAAGTCTAGCTGGTGCGGGTCCTTGGGAGGTTCACCGGCCCAGGCTGGTCAGGGCACCTTGCGCACCAACTGGCTGGTCAGCTCGTAGCGGGCGCCGACTACGGCCAGGCAGCCGTCGGCGACCCGGGCAGCGAGGGCCGGCTCGGCGGCAAGGCGGTCCCGGACCCGGCGGACGTTCTCGGTGACCGCCGCGTCGATCCGGGCGTCGCCCTGAAGTCGGTGGTCGATCGCCGGTCGGATCTGGTCCGCCAGGTAGCGGATGTGCGCCGGGAGCTCGCCGCCGGCCTTTGCGTGTACGGCTGCCGCGACCGCCCCGCAGCCCTGATGGCCCAGGACGACGATCAGCGGGACGCGGAGTTCCAGCACGCCGTAGGCGATGCTGCCCAGGACTGCCTCGTCCAGAACTTCGCCCGCCGACCGCACGGTGAGCAGATCGCCCAGCCCCTGGTCGAAGACCAACTCCGGCGGCACCCGCGTGCGCCGACGGTACGGCTTCGGCCGCTTCCACCATTCCGGGCGGATCCGGCTCGTCCATCGGGTCGCAGATGTGTGACGGCACCGACTGGCCCGCACAGTGGTAGCCGCACTCGGTGACCCAGCCGCGCAGCTCGGCCAGGGAGGTCCGGCGGGGGTCGAAGACGACCGTGGCCGACTGCGCGACCGCGTTCACCTCGACGTCCAGCACCCCCGGCCGGCGGCCCAGCACGGCAGCGACGGTGTTCTGCTGGGTGGCCCGGACGATGCCCCGCACGTCCAGGACCACCGTGCTGCGCTCCTTGCCCCCATCGCGCGGCTCGGGCTTCCGATGGTGCCGCATGCCCGTCCACCTCCCCGATCCGACAGCGGGGTCCACTCGGCCAGGGCGCCTACCAGCAGCCTGTGGCCGTCGCGACCGCCGCGCAAGGGCAGAGCAGGCGCCCGGAGAGCGAGCGGCGACTCAGGTCCGGGCCGGGGCCGCGCCGTATCGATGGCGGATCACGTGCTGCGCTGGTCGCGGGTGTCCCGGCGAAGCTGGTCGGTGTGGCGGGTGAGGGCGTCGATGCGTTCGGCGAGCTCGGCGTCCTCGGGCCGCAGGTGGGGCCGGGTGTCGGCCAGGGGGCGGACGAGGCGGGCGGTGTCGTTGTCGGCGAGGGCCTGGTTCAGGTCGCCTATGGCGCCTTCGGCGTCGTCGGCGAGCCCGGTGAGGGCGGTGATCTGGCCGGCGAGGCGGCGCAGGTCGGCGGCGTTGTCGCGGGCCCAGGCGTCCACGCTGCGGTCGGCGGCCCGGGTGTCGCGGGTGGCCTGGACGCGTTCCTCGCCGGTGCTTCCGGCCTTGCCGGGGCGCATTCGGAGGTAGCGGCGTTCTGCGGCCTGGCGGCTGGCGACTCCGAGGGGGCCGGCGAGGTCGGCCCAGCTGGCGCCCTGGCCGCGGGCGTTCTCGATCAGGCCGGTTTCCCAGCTGGCGAGCTGCTCGCGGACCTCGCGGAGCATCAGCAGTGAGGCCAGGGCCGGGTGCGGGCCCGCGGCCGGTGCCGCTGCCGACGTGCTTGTGGAAGCTTGCTGCGCGTCCTTGACGGCCTGGTTGATGGTCTCCAGTGCCGCGGCGGCGGCCAGGAAGGTGACGGGTGCAGTCGGCTCTGCGGCCTCGGCCATGACGGTCTCCGTGGTCTGTCATCCTCCAGATGACTGCTTGCTTGTCATCGTTTCGATGACATGTTACAACGGAAGCACGTTGAAGCGCATTGGCAGTTCCTGCCTGAACCAACTGGAGGTGTTTCGCGATGTTGATGCGCACTGACCCGTTCCGCGAGATGGACCGGATCGTCCAGCAGCTCTCGGGTGCGTCGGGCACGTGGTCGAAGCCGTCCGTGATGCCCATGGACGCCTACCGCGACGGCGACGTGTACGTGATCGCCTTCGACCTCCCCGGCGTGAGCACCGACGCGATCGACATCGACGTCGAGCGGAACATGCTGACCGTGAAGGCCGAACGCCGGCCCGTGGAGAAGTCCGACGGCGTGCAGATGGAACTCTCCGAGCGCCCTCTCGGTGTCTTCTCCCGTCAGATCATGCTGGCCGACACCCTCGACACCGAGCGCATCGAAGCCGACTGCGACGCGGGTGTCCTGACCCTGCGGATCCCGATCGCCGAGCGCGCCAAGCCTCGGAAGATCGCCATCGGCGGCGAGGCGGGCCGCAAGCAGATCTCCGGCTGATCCGGCCGGTACCGGCGGCGGAGGACGGGGAACCCGATCCCCCTCCGGCACCCCGTCCTCCGCACCCCTTCCCCCCTTTCACCCCTCCCATGGAGGTGACGTGAGATGTCGATGCGCCGGGAAGCGTTCATGGACCACGTCCAGGAACGCGGCGAGTACCGGACCCGGGAAGAAGCCGAACGCGCAGCCCGCGTCGTCCTCGCCCTGCTGGGCGCCCACCTGGTCGGCACCGTGCGGGCCGAGCTCGCCGCCCGGCTCCCCGAGACCTACGCCCTGATCCTCCTCAACCCCCTGCAGGCCGCGGAGCCGCTCTCCCCTGAACGCTTCGTCCGCGCCACAGCTGCCTGGATCGAAGGCGCCACCGAGGCGACGGCCCTGTGGGACATCGGCGCAGTCCTCTCCACCGTGGCCGCCGCAGCCGGAGACATCCTCATCCGGGACGTCCTGCTCCAGCTCCCGCCCGGCTACGACCTCCTCTTCGGCCACCCCCAGCCCACCTGACCGGCCGGCGCCACCGGCGGGACACCGAATCATCGAAGAGAAAGGCAACCGCAGCACCATGTACGACCAGCCTCGACCGCACCAGGCCCACCCCGCCATGACGTTCGAGCAGATGCTGGAACGCGTGCGCCACGAAGGCGCCTACCCCACCCGCGAACGCGCAGAAGAAGCCGTCCGCACGGTCCTCGCCGCCCTCGGCCGCCAGCTCGTCGGAGACGAACGCGTCGACCTCGCCCAGGCCCTGCCCGTCGAAGCCGCCCTCGCCCTGACCGCCCAGATCCCCGCCACCGAACGGCTCACCGGCTGGAGCTTCATCAAGGACATGGCCGCCCGCGCCGGCACCAGCCCGGCCGTCGCCCGCTGGGACACCGGCGCCGTACTCGCCGTCGTCACACGCCTCACCGGCCCCGACCTCCTCACCCGCATCCTCCACCAACTCCCCACCGGCTACGCACTCCTCTTCGGCCAGGCCGAACTGCACCAGCCACAGCCCGCAGCGTGACGCGGTAGTTGCAGGAAAGCCCAGGCCAGCACCCGGGCCGGCTCCTAAGGCCGCAGGTGCCGCAAGGTGAACTCCGGCGTTGCGTAGGGGCCACCCTGCGGAGTCCCGTGCGGTGCGGTGGTGTCGGTGCCCGGGAGGGTTGCCGCCTGACTCGCCCCGGGGTGGGAGCCTGGTCCGTGACTGGTCCGGGAGGCGCGACCGAGTGACTCCTTTCGGCACCTAGTGTGATGGCCCTGTGTCTACGGGTGACACTTCGAAACTTCTTTCAGAAGGGCAATTTCCCTTCCGGGAGCTCGACTTGGCGCTCTAGAAGAACCCGACTGCCTTCGGGGAATAGCTGCAATAAAGGTTCTTCGTCTGCTGGTAGTGCTCCAGCATCATCTTGTGCGTCTCGCGGCCGATGCCCGACTGCTTGTAGCCGCCGAAGGCGGCGTGGGCGGAGTTTGAAGCAACTCCGTAAGGCGAGCAGGAGGCTGACCAGGCATGATGGCAGATATGGAATGTCTTGATCACTGGTTGCAACGGTCTCCAGCCCTCTCAGGGGAGACCCTGGAGAGACTTATGGAGCACCTGACCGAGGGTGAAGACGACTGACCACCGGACTGCGCCGTCACTCTGAGCTGGAGAGGCTCGAAGCCGGCTCGGGCAGCAAGCCACGGAGATGACCGAAGACCCAGGTGTCGACGGCATCGGAGTAGCGGTTGATCCAGTCCGTCGGTGGCAGGTCGTGCGGTTCAGCCAGGCCATGGCACCACTGCGAGATGATGTTGTCGCCGAGCGCGAGATCCGTCACGGCGGCGCGCAGCTTGACAGCGTGCTGAAGGATGAGGTCGCGGTCCACGCACCAGATGGCGCCGATTGAGGCGCCTTCGTGGGCGATCCAGTTTCGGGCCCGCCTGGCCTTGTGCAGGGTGTCCATGTCCATGGTCTGGCCCATTGCGTGTGCGGCCAGGCTGTGCAGCGTGCCGCCTAGCAGCTTGTTGGCGGGGACTGAGGCGACGGCCTCTTCGAAGGTCATAGCCGGGTCGGTTTGGTGGGCGGTGATCAAGTTGCCGACACGGAGCAGGTACTGGCACTTGTCCTCATAGGCGTTTGCGAGGTGCAGCGCCCGGCCCACCGAGAGGAACAGCGCATCGAGCAGCTCGGGTTCCCGGGGCTTCAGGAGGCTGAGTGACCAGGTCATGCCCGTCACGTTAGCGCGCGGTTCCCGCTTGCTGCGGTGCTTTTCCGGCGAACGGCTACTTGCCGCGGGCGATGTCGATCTGGAATTGCACTTCTCGGTCGACGGCCATCACGGCCTGCTCGACGAGCTCCTCGAAGGGCTCGAATGCGTCCTCGACGGCTGCGTACTTGCGTACCAACTCGTGCTTGTCGGCGATGGACTCCAGCGCGGAGATGTGGCTTCTCCACTGCTCCATGTCTGCCTTGGAGTACTGGTACTTCTTCCCGCGGACCTGTTCGAGGGTCGGATTCGCGGCAAGGTTCGCCTGCACGAGCCGCATGGCATCGCCGCGGACGAGGTGCGGGACCCCAAGGTTGTCCTCGATGAACGAGAGACCGTCGGCCATTTCGTCCAGCCGGGCAGTGAGGTACTGGGCAAGTACGCTGCGGACGTGGGGCAGGTCGAGGCCCACTTCGCGGCGAAGCTGCGCGGCGATGCGCTGCGGGAGGTCCATCTCCAGGAATCCCGAACCGCCTCCGGTGAACCGTGAGAGCTCCGGCCCCAGAGGATTTCCGGTGAAGGCCGTCATGTGAGGCTTGTACGCCTCCAGCGCGGAACAGGCAGAGTCGAAATAGAACAGGGTGGCCGGCCTGAGGACCTCGCGCCGCAGCTTGTCGCGGTGATACATCTCGTTGCGATACTTGTGCAGCTTCTCGAGGACGGGGCCGAGCGCCGGATCGAGCATCTCGCGGTCGGTCAAGAACGCCACCTTGGCGTCGAAGTTCCGGTCGATGTCCCTGAGTTTCGACTTGGAGATCACTCGGGCCTCGATCGAGGGCATCTCCGCCGCCGCTTCTTCGTGCCCGTTGGCCGCGAGGTCCTTGCACTTCGCTAGCAGCCCCGTCAGCAGCTCCTGATCCCACAGCGCAGACTGCACCGTCCGGTGAAGGATCAGCTCCGTCACACTGTCGAGGAGTATGTAAGCCAGCCGCAGGTGGGGCACTCTCCCTCTCTCGATCAACCCCTTCGCCTCTTCGAGTTGCACGACAACCAGTTCCAGCCGCTCCATGCCGACCTCTCCCTCGCAGTGCCCCACATCATCCCTGCCTCGCAGCGGAGGCGACACGCGATATTGCTCGGGCCTACGAGGGAATCCCCGGTTAACGGTCCATGGCAGTGGCTGACTGTTCCGCGTCGGGTCTCGTGCCCAATCTCTGCCCACGGTCGGAGGCTGCGAGTCTGGACCGTCAGTGCAGCCCGCGCCCCCGTGCCCATCGAGGGCGATCCTGCAGACTCCGGCGATGCTTCCTCCGGCGAGTGCTACGTTGTGCCGCAGGGGAGTGGCACGGTGTATCACACCAGACCGGTTCAGCCCGAGGGCTGCGTTCCTGGTGCGGTCGCGCCGCTCGGACAAGCACGATCAGTAGTGGGGAACGTGGCGGGAGCGAGGTCGCATTCGGCGGCAGGACAGATGACTGGGTATCTCTACCAGTGTGAGCTCGCCCTGCTCGAGCTCGCCCGCCGCAGCTGGCAGGACCCCACCGTCGAGGTCCGCATGGAACTCCTCGACGACATCGAGTTCCTCGACCCGGACAAGACTCCACGCGAACTGCTGCAGGCCAAACATCGTGAAGCCGCCGGCCCTCTGAGCGAGACCGGAAAGGACTTCTGGCGCTCTGTCGCGTCATGGATCGACGCCCTCAAGAAACTCTCCGATCCTGCAGACACGACCATGCCCATCCTGCGCCTCGTCTCGACCCAAAGCGCACCGCCGGGCACCTTCTTCCACTACCTCAGCGCCGGCCCGGCCAGGGACGAGACCAAGGCACTGGAACGTATGGAGCGGGCCGCCGCCGACGACGAAGGACCTGGCACCACCGCGGATGACCGCGAACTGTTCATGAAGCTCACCCCTGCCCGGCGTAAGCAGCTCGTCAGGGCCATCACCGTCAGTGACGCAGCCCCCCTGATGTCAGACCTCGACCCTAGTCTGGCCAAGGAACTGGGGATCACGCCGAGCGACCACGCTCAGGCCGCCCTCGACGAGATCAAGGGTTGGTGGTACGGCATGGCGGTCAAGCTGCTGGAACGCCGGAACCCTCAGCGCATGCGCGCCTCCGTCAGCGCCCAGGAACTCATGTGCCGCCGGGACGAGGTCACTGGCCGTTACATAGGCAGGAATCTGCCGATCACGGAGACACTGCGCCATCTCACCCAGGCTGAGATCGCCCAGTACAACGATCGCCTGGTCGTCACTCAGATGCGGTGGATCGACCTTCCCGATGAGGAAGTGGCGATGCACCTGCGTGACTACCACTATGCACGGGCCCAGCGCTCCGAATGGCTGCGCACCTTCAAGATCACTCCGGAACGGATCGACGAATACGAGGGCGAACTCCACTACGAGTGGGAGAACGCCTTCCGGCGCCGCACCCGCCGTATCCGAGACGACATGAGCGAAGAGCAACGCCAGACCCTCGGCCAGGAAATCCTGGACGCCACCATGGACCGCGTGGCCGATACCCCGCTGCGCCCGGGCAGCGTCACGGCGCCCTGGATCGGCGCCGGCAGCGTTCACGGTCTGTCTGACCAGGCAGACACTGCTAAGCCAGACCGGCAGCTCGGCTGGCACCCCGACTACGTTAACCGCTGCAAGAATCCCGACGAATCGCAGGAACAGTGACGACAGACTCGCACCGCAACGTGCCGGAGGTGCAGGCACTCTTCAACCCCGCGTTCGGTGCGTATCTCCTGGCCAGCGCCGTCAACGCTGCTACGAAGAAGTCCGATCGGCCGCTGCCCTGGTCCAGCGCGTTCCTGGTCCTGCCTCTCGTGCTGCCCGCAGACACTCGCGACTCCCTGCCCGGCAAGTCCACCGTCACACTCTCGGCTTGGGCCCACGAGCACCCACATTTGCAGGCAGTATTCGCCGAACGTGCCGTGGCGCTTACCGTCTACACCCGCACCAGCCTGCGTACCGCCATGCGCCACCAGGCCATTGACGTCACCTCCGGTGGACTGGTCTGCCCCCGCGCTCCGAAGCCCCCTTCGGCCGCCCCCGGCGAGGAAGTCGCTGACTGTGCCCGCGCAGCGGGACTGGTTGGTCGCTGGCTCGCCGTGACCGACCCGCCTCGAGCCTTCACCGCCCTCGGCGTCCGGCCCTGACTCACCCCCCGAAATGGAGTTCTGGAACCGTCATGCAGCTGCTCGCCCTGGCCCTGTACCACCGAGACCGCCGGAGGCCTCCGAGGGTTCTGCGGTTTCGCCCCGGGGCGCTCAACATCCTCACTGGTGAGTCAGAGACCGGTAAGTCTGAAGTCCTTACCATCGTCGACTACTGCCTCGGACGTCGCGCGCCGAACCTGCCTGACGACCTGATCGACCAGACCGTCGGCTGGTACGCCCTTCTGGTTACTTTCGCCGACAACTCGCGTATGGTCCTGGCGCGTCCCCGCCCGATAGGTGCCTCCACCCAGCACGCGTACACCCGCACCGGCGACGCCACCCTGGACATCCCGCGCCCTGACGAACTCGTCAATAACTCCAACGTTGCGGCGCTGCGCAGCGAACTCAGCGCCCGCCTTGGCATCGAGGACTTCCACTTCCAGCCGCCCACTGGTGCTGCGCGTAACCCCTTTGACGTCTCCATCGGCCAGGCGGCTCTGCTCTGCTTCCAGAGCCAGAACGAGATCGCCGACCAGACGGCACTGTTCCACCGCCAGAACGAGTCCGGTATGGCCCAGGCCCTCAAGGACACCCTGCCGTACTTCCTCGGCGCCGCCGGCCCCGAGCAGTCACTGCGCCGTCACCGCCTCGGCGAAGCCCAGCGAGCCCAGCGCGCAGCACAGCGGAAGCTCGACGATGCCCTACGTCATCAACAGGCCATGGACGCCAATGGTCTCGCCCTTGTCCGCCTGGCCGAGGCCGAAGGCCTCCTCGCCGAGGTGCCCGCGGCCCCAGACATCGCCGAGGTCCTCTCCCTTCTCCACCAAGCCCTATCCGCAGTCCCGCAAGCCACCGCTCCACACGAAGTGCATGACCGGCGCCAAGAACTCAACGACGAACGCCGACTCCTGCGGGAACAACTGCAGGACCTCGACGACGCCTTGGCCGCAGTCGACCGCTGGCAGCAACAGGGACGTGCTTTCACCGGCGAACTCCACCTTCAGCTCGACCGCCTCAAGACGCTTGACCTCCTCGGCCCTGAGCGCCACCACGACACCAGCGTGTGCCCCTTGTGCACCCAGCCCTTGGAACATCCGGACCCCAGCGCGCAAGACATCGCCGAGCTGACCAGCCATCTCGCACGCGAACTGGCACAGGCACAGACAGTGCAGCCCGTTCGCGAGGAACACCGACGCGCCCTGCAGGCCGATCGCGCCAGCGTCGCCGAGCGCCTCAGGATCAACGGTGCCCAGTTCAAGGAACTCTTGGCGAGCGATGAGCGTCTGCGCAGCCTCCAGGAACACGACCTCCGAGTCGCTCACATCCAGGGACGGATCTCCGAAGCACTTACCCGCACGGGAACTGAGAGCGACATCAGTCAGCTGCGCCACAACCTCGTCTTGGCACAGGAACACGCAAGCACACTCGAACAACTCGTCGACGAAGACGACATCGCAGCCGAAACCGAGCGCCGACTCGCGGACATCGCCATCGGCATGACCGCCTGGGCCAAGCAACTCAACCTGGGGGGAGCCGCAGAGGCCTTTGAAGTGGGGATCAGCCTCAAGCTCCTCAATGTCGTCCTCAGGAGACCAGCCGGACGATTGCCCCTCACCCGCATCGGCAGCGCCAAGAACCACATCGGGTACCACCTGGTGGCCCATCTTGCATTGCACACCTACCTACGGCGCAATAACCGGCCCGTACCCGGCTTCCTCATGCTCGACCAGCCCACTCAGGCGTTCTTCCCGGAGAAGCCTCGCGACGCCTCGACCATCCAAGACGCCGACTGGGCGACGGTCACCGCCTACTTCGAACTCCTCAGCGACGTCGTGCGCCTGAATCGGGGATCGCTTCAGATCATCGTCTGCGACCATGCGAATCTGCCGGAAGGTTGGTTCCAGGATTCCATCATCGGCAACTGGCGCCCTGACGCCGAAGGCAACCGGACCGCCCTGATCCCTCTGGACTGGCTCGACGGTTGACATCGTCGCCGCCGCGGCCGGCAGGGAGCACCAACCGACGTGGCCGAGTCCAATGAGAATGGGCCCACCGGGCAGCTCCTGCTGGCTGCTTCCCTTTGCCCTACGCGCCTCGGAAGGCGAGCCAAGGGGCAGTTTCACCCCGGACGACCCTCGCCAAGGGAGCCTAGAAGAACCCGAGTTTCTTCGGCGAGTAGCTGACCAGGAGGTTCTTTGTCGACTGGTAGTGGTCCAGCATCATCTTGTGGGTCTCGCGGCCGATGCCCGACTGCTTGTAGCCGCCGAAGGCGGCGTGTGCCGGGTAGGCGTGGTAGCAGTTCGTCCAGACGCGGCCCGCCTGGATCGCGCGGCCCGCGCGGTAGGCCGTGTTGATGTCCCGGGTCCAGACGCCCGCGCCCAGGCCGTACGACGTGTCGTTCGCGATCCGTACGGCGTCGTCGAAGTCCTGGAAGGAGGTCACCGACACCACCGGGCCGAAGATCTCCTCCTGGAAGATCCGCATGCGGTTGTCGCCCTCGAAGATGGTCGGCTGGACGTAGAAGCCGCCCGCGAGGTCGCCCTCCAGTTGCTGCTGCTCGCCCCCCGTGAGGACCTTCGCGCCCTCCCGCCGGCCGATCTCCACGTAGGACAGGACCTTCTTCAACTGCTCCTGAGAAGCCTGCGCCCCGATCATCGTGTCCGTGTCCAGCGGGTGCCCCGGCACGATCCGTTCGGTGCGGGCCACGGCCGCGTCGAGGAAGTCCCCGTACCGGCCCCGCTCGATCAGCGCGCGCGACGGGCTCGTGCACACCTCACCCTGGTTCAGCGCGAACATGGTGAAGCCCTCCAGGGCCTTGTCGCGCAGGTCGTCGTCCCTGGACCAGATGTCGTCGAAGAAGAGGTTCGGGCTCTTGCCGCCGAGCTCCAGGGTGACCGGCTTCAGGTGCTCGGCCGCGTACTGCATGATCAACCGGCCGGTCGCCGTCTCCCCGGTGAAGGCGATCTTCGCCACCCGCGGGCTGGACGCGAGCGGCTTGCCCGCCTCCTCCCCGAAGCCGTTGACGATGTTCACCACGCCCGGCGGCAGCAGGTCCGCCACCAGGCTCAGCCAGTAGTGGACGGAAGCCGGAGTCTGCTCGGCCGGCTTGAGGACCACGGTGTTGCCCGCCGCCAGCGCCGGGGCCAGCTTCCACACCGCCATCAGGATCGGGAAGTTCCACGGGATGATCTGTCCGACCACGCCCAGCGGTTCGTGGAAGTGGTAGGCGACGGTGTCGTCGTCGATCTGGCTCAGCGCGCCCTCCTGCGCGCGCAGCGCTCCCGCGAAGTACCGGAACTGGTCGATGGCCAGGGGAAGATCGGCCGCCAGGGTCTCCCGCACCGGCTTGCCGTTCTCCCAGGTCTCCGCGACCGCGAGGGATTCCAGGTTCTGCTCCATCCGGTCCGCGATCCGCAGCAGGACCGACGACCGCTCGGCGACCGAGGTCCGGCCCCACGCGGGCGCCGCCGCGTGGGCCGCGTCCAGCGCCCGCTCCACGTCCTCGGCCGTGCCCCGGGCGACTTCTGTGAAGACCTGGCCGTTGACGGGGGAGGGGTTGTCGAAGTACCTGCCCTGGGCGGGCGGAGCGTACTCGCCGCCGATGAAGTGGTCGTAACGGGGCGCGTACGACATGAGCGCCCCCTCGGTACCGGGCGCAGCGTAGCGGGCCATGGTGTCCTCCCCTTGCCGGGCGCCGGCCGCCGTCGGACAGCGCTCGGCCGGAGGCTAGGAGCGGGCAGGTTGCGGATACGTTGCACGCCGCTGGCCACCGTGGTCCGGGCGCACGCCCAGCTCCCGGTCCAGGGCGCGTACGCGGGCCAGCGCGGCCGGCCTGCGCTCCGGCGGCAGCGCCGCCGCCAGGGCCCGCCACGCATCCGGGTCGTCCGCGCCCCACGGGCCGCACACCCAGTCGGTCAGCAGCCCGGCATCCGCCCGCGCGATCACCGCCGCCCGCGCCTGGTCCTCGATCCGCCGCCGCAGCCGGACGATCCCGGGAGCGGTGGACGCCGGCAGCAGGGGCCCGGGATAGTGGCGGAGGGCCGCGGACACCGCCCCGGCAGCCAACTGCCGTGTCAGAGCCGTGAAATCGGCGGCCAGCGGACCGGCCGTGCGGTACGGGCGCGAAAGCGGAGCCGACGACCCCAGCAGGGAGCGCAGCCGGGAGATCTCGGCGCGCACCGTCACCGGTGACACCGACTCGTCCTCGTACAGGGCGATCGCCAGCTCCTCGCCCGACAGGCCTTCGGGATGGTGCGCGAGCAGCGCCATGATCTCGCTGTGCCGCCGCCCCAGCCGGATCCTGCGACCGGCGGTGACCAGCACCGCCTCGTCCTGGCCGAGGGCGGCGAGGGTGTCCCCGGGGGGCGGCGGATCCGCTGCGAGCAGGGTCAGCTGGGCTTCCGCCGCGCGCGCCACCGCCCGTACGAAGCCGAGGGAGTGTGGGTGGGCCAGGCTGTCGCCCCCGGTGATGTCCACCGCGCCCAGCAGGCCGCCGGTGCGGGGGTCCCGAACCGGCGCCGCCGCACAGGTCCAGGGGTGTGCCCGGCGGCTGAAGTGCTCGGCCCCGAAGACCTGCACGGGTTCGCCCGTCGCGACGGCCGTCCCGGGCGCGTTGGTCCCCATCGCCGACTCCGCCCAGCGCGCGCCCGGGACGAAGCCGAGGCCCTCCGCCCTGCGCAGGGTGCCCGGTTCGCCCTCCACCCACAGCAGGCTGCCCCGCGCGTCGCACACCGCCAGCAGGTGCGCCCCGCGCGCGGCGAAGGCCCCGACGAGATCGCGGAACAGCGGCATCACCCGGGCCAGCGGGTGCTCCTCGCGGTACGTGCGCAGCTCCGCCTCCGCGAGTTCCACCCGGGGTGCGCACTCCGGGCTGAGGCGGGCCCGCGCGCACCGCCGCCAGGAGCGCGCGATGACCGCCCGGACCGGATCCTCGACCCGCCCGTCCTGGGTGAACGCGGCATGGGCGCGCCGTAGTTCCCGCGTGCGCGTGGCCGGATCGGCCCCGCCGGGCAGCGCCACCGACGGATCGCGCATGTCACCCTCCCGTGGTGCCGCGATACGGAGCCGCGGGCATCTAGCTGCGGGTCGTCGAGCTGCGGTCGTCGTGCCGCGGTCGTCGAGCTGCGGTCGTCGAGCTGCGGTCGTCGTGCCGCGGTCGTCGAGCTGCGGTCGTCGTGCCGCGGAGCGTCCCCATCGTCGTCCCCGTGCCGGGTCCCGGCAAGCCGTACGTCGGCCAGGTGCCCCGGCGGTACGCGTCCCGCGCAGGCCGAAACCTCATGCGGCGGGCTCGGCCTCCAGCGCCGCGCCCGGGTCCGGGGCGGAGGGCCCCGACGGGATCCACCGGCCCGCCTCGCGGCGGTACGGCCACCAGCGCCCCTCCCGGCCCAGCCGGAGCTGGCGGCCGGTGCCCGCCTCCGTCCAGCGGGCGCGGACCCGGCGGAGCACCGGTGCCTCGCCGTCCGCCCAGGCCGCGGCCAGGGCCGTCCGGGCCCGGGCCAGCGTGCTCCGGTCCGGCGTCCAGTCGTCCTCCAGCGCCGCGAGGCCCGGGGCCGCGCCGAAGCCCCAGGCGCGTACGGCCAGTTCCATGTCGGCCCGGCTGCGCCCGGTAGCCGCCGCCAGGCGGGAGCGGACCCGGAAGTCACCGGCCTCCGCCGTGAGTCGTACGGCGTCTTGGGCGAGCGTGAGCGGGGCCGTCGGGGCGCGGTCGGCGTGTCCCGGAGCCAGCGCCTCCGCGAGCCGCCGATGGGCTTCGGCCGCGGCCGCCTGTGCCAGGAACTCCACCGCGTCCACGTCCAGATGCGGCTCCGGTTCGACCTCGGTGTCCAGCGTCGGCGGCTGGCCCGGCGCCTGCGGCAGCCCCGGCACCGGCGGCAGGGCGGGAAGGGCGGCGCCCGCTGTGAACACCTCCGCCGCCGGGACCCCCTCGTCGGCGGGCGCGCGCGGAGCAGCCCGTGCCGCTTCGGCCGTGCTCCGCCGTGCCAGCTCGTCCACCAGCCCGCGCTCGCCCCGGCCCCGCAGGAGCAACAGGACGAAGGGGTCCTGGTCGAGCAGCCGGGCCACCTGGTAGCAGAGCGCGGCCGTGTGCGCGCAGTGGTCCCACTCGCCGCAGTCACAGCGCGGATCGAGGTCCCCGATGCCGGGCAGCAGTTCCACCCCGGCCGCGGCAGCGTCCTCGGCGAGCTCCGGCGGCACCTCCCGGTCGAGCAGCGCCGCGATGTGCCCGGCCTCCGCGGCGGCCAGATCCAGCAGCCGGTCCCATTCCGCTTCCGTCAGCTCCTGCACCAGCACGTCCGTCCGGTGCGCCGTCCCGTCCGGATCACGCACCACCGCGGTGAGCCCGCCGGGGCGTACCGACACCGCGCCGACCGCGCCCGAGCGCGCGTACCGGCGACCTTGCTTGACCTGCGTCCCGTCGAGCGCGCTCTCCTCCAGGGCGCGCAGCCAGGCATGGCCCCACCAGGTGTGGGCGAAGCCGCGACCACGGGTGGGTGCCACGGCCGGGAAGGTCTTCTCGTACGGGTCTCGGGTGCTCATCGCTCACTCTCCGCGCGCGGTCGGGCGCAGCGCCACGAGTTCCGCCAGTTCGGCGTCGGTCAGTTCGGTCAGCGCGCCCTCGCCGCCCGTGAGGACGGCATCGGCGAGGGCGCGTTTGCGGGCCAGGAGCTGCGCGATCCGGTCCTCGACGGTGCCTTCGGCGATGATCCGGTGGACCTGTACGGGCTGGGTCTGGCCGATGCGGTAGGCGCGGTCGGTGGCCTGTTCCTCGACGGCCGGGTTCCACCAGCGGTCGAAGTGGACGACGTGCCCGGCCCGGGTGAGGTTCAGCCCGGTGCCCGCCGCCTTGAGGGACAGCAGGAAGACGGGGACCTCGCCCGCCTGGAAGCGGTCGACGAGCTCCTCACGACGCGGCACCGGCGTCCCGCCGTGGAGGAACTGCGAGGCGATGCCGCGGCCCGCCAGATGCTTCTCCAGGATCCGGGCCATCGCCACGTACTGGGTGAAGACCAGCACCGAGCCGCCTTCGGCGAGGATCGTGTCGAGGAGTTCGTCGAGCAGCTCCAGCTTTCCGGAGCGGGCGCCGCCGCCGCCGGTCTGTTTGGCGCCGCGTTCCGCCGGGCCGTGCTCGCGGAGGTAGTGGGCCGGGTGGTTGCAGATCTGTTTGAGGGAGGTCAGCAGCTTGACCACGAGGCCGCGCCGCTCCATCCCGTCCGCCTCCGAAATCGCGGCGAGGGTCTCGCGTACGACCGCCTCGTAGAGCGAGGTCTGTTCGGGACTGAGGGCGACGGCGTGGTCGGTCTCGGTCTTGGGCGGCAGCTCGGGCGCGATGCCCGGGTCGGACTTCTTGCGGCGCAGCAGGAACGGCCGGACGAGCGCGGACAACCTGGCGGCGGCCTGCGGGTCGTGGCCGCTCTCCACGGGGTCGGCGTAGCGGGACCGGAAGGTGCCGAGGCGGCCGAGGATCCCAGGTGTGGTCCAGTCGAGGACGGCCCACAGCTCGGTGAGGTCGTTCTCGACGGGGGTGCCGGTCAGGGCCACACGGGCCGGCGCCGGGATGGTGCGCAGGGCCTTCGCGGTGGAGGAACGCGGATTCTTGACGTGCTGGGCCTCGTCGGCGACGACCATGCCCCAGCCGACGGCGGCGAGTTCGGGCGCGTGCAGGCGCATGGTGCCGTAGGTGGTGAGGACGAATCCCCCCACGTGCTTCGGACGGTCCGGGTGCTCCGGGTGCTCCGGGTGCTCCGGGTGCTCCGGGTTCTCCGAGCGCTCTGAGTCCTCTGAGTGCCCTGAGTCCCCTGGGTGCGTCGGCCGGTCCGCGGGTGCCGTGAGCCCGGCGAGGCTGCGCTCCGTGCCGTGGAAGCGGCGTGCAGGGGTGCCGGGGGCGAACTTCTCGATCTCGCGCTGCCAGTTGCCCAGCAGCGAGGCCGGGCACACCACGAGGGTGGGGCCGGCGGTGGTGGGGTTCTCGGGCCGGTTGCGGTGCAGGTGGAGTGCGATGAGGGTGACGGTCTTGCCCAGGCCCATGTCGTCGGCGAGGCAGGCGCCGAGGCCGAGCGAGGTCATCCGGGCCAGCCAGCGAAGGCCGCGCAGCTGGTAGTCGCGCAGGGTGGCGCGCAGCTCCGGCGGCACGCCGGGGGTGTCCGCGGCCTCCTGCAGGTCGGTGGCGAGGCGCGCGCGCAGCCCTTCCAGCGGTCCGGTGGCCTCTACGTCGATCCGCCGGCCGTCGATCTGCGCGGACCCGGTGAGTACGGCGGCCAGCGCTTCCGAGGCCGCGATCCTACGGTCCTGGCGGGCGCGGGCCCGGCGGGCCTCGGCGGGGTCGACCAGGACCCACTGGTCGCGCAGCCGGACGAGGGGACGCTTCGCCTCGGCGAGTCGGTCGAGTTCGGCGCGGGTCAGATCGCCCTGGTCACCGAGGGCGTGGCGCCAGCTGAAGGAGAGCAGGGCGCCGGGGGCGAGCAGACCGGAGGGCCGGGTGCTCGCGGCGGTGTCGTCGGGGGAGCCGAGAACGGCCCGACTGCTCAGGTCCCGGCGGAGCCCGCGCGGCCAGTGCACCTGGACCCCGTCGGCGGCCAGGGCGGCAGCGGCTTCGCCGAGCAGCTCCGTGACCTCCTCGTCGGCGAGTTCGACCGCGTCGGGAACGGCCGCGCCGAGCAGGGGGGTGAGCGGGGACCACAGCCGGGAGGCGCGGCGCAGGGCGCGGAGGGCATCCATCCGGGCGCCGGGCGGGAAGGCGGCCGTGGCGGTACCGGATCCGGCCCAGACGTCGGCGGCGTCGGCGACGAGGGCGGCGTCGGCCAGGCTGTGGATCTGCAGGACGGCCCGGAAGGCGGGGGCGCCGGCTCCGGGGTGCTCTTCAGCGGCCGGTCCGAGTGCTCGGTCGAGTTCGATCCGCAGGGAGATCCGTACTCCGGCGTCATGGCCGGCGGCCACCTCGGCGGCCCATCCGCGCAGTTCGGGGCGGAGCTGCGGCGGTCGGTCGGCGTAGGCGGTTCCACCGGCGGCCGCGGAAGCGGCGGGGGAGCGGGGGAGTGTGTCGGCGACCGCGTCGAGGAAAGCCCGCAGCAGCGGCTCCGGCGCGGGCAGCCGCGGTGGCCCGTCGGCGTTGAGCGGCACGCAGTGGGCGGCGGGCGGCATGGCGGCGGCCAGTTCCCGGACCTGGTCGAGGTCGGCCGCGTCCAGCGGCCCGATCCGCCAGGCGTCGTGGCCGGCGGGGCTCAGCCCGGGCAGGAGCTGCCCGCGCGCGGCGAAGCTCAGGGCGAGCAGTGCGGCGGCGCCCCAGAACGCCGCGGCGGAGCCTCTGGCGCCGTCGGCCAGGTCCGTGGCCCCGGTTCCGGCCTGCGCCGCGGTCCGGGTCTGCGCCGCGGTCCGGGCGCGGGTGAGCAACGGCAGGGCCTCGTCCACGGACAGGACGAGGGCGGTCACGGTGGCCCGGCGCAGGTCGGGAGTGATGACCGTGAGCTCCTCCGGGCTGCCGACGGAGGACGGGGCGCCGGCCCCGACCGGGACTGGGGCACCGTCATCGGCGGAGGCTCGGACCCGGGCGGTGGCAGAGGCAGAGGCAGAGGCAGCGGCAGAGGCGGCCGCGGAGGCAGGGACGGGGGCAGCGACTGGGGCAGGGGCACCGGGCGTCGTGCCGTCGGTCCGCCAGAGGGCGATCCGGCCGCCGCGGGCCGGGTCGGCGGGCAGGAACACGGCGTTGTGGTGGTGGATGAGGCCGGAGATCTCGGAGAGCACGCATTCCTCAAATTTGACTACCTGGTATGGAAGGGCCGAGGGTACCCCACCGCGAGCGGTCGATGACATGGGCGCGGCCATGACCCGGGTCCCTTCGAAGTTCGTTCGGGTGACGGGGAACGCGTGGTCCCGGCGGCGCGTTGAGCGGGTAGGAGTGGTCGACGGCAGAAGGAGGTGTCCGCAGATGTCCACGAGCGGAAAAGTCGCGGTTGCCGGAGTCGTGGCAGCCATCGTGCTGTTCTGGACCGTCGGGTTCTGGGCGGGACTGCTGGTCCTGATCGGCGTGCCGGTCGCCGCCTACCTTCTGCTGGACTCCTCCCAGCGACGTCGCCTGCGGGGTATATCCAGGAAGCAGATCGGCCGCTGACCGCGGCGGCCGCGCGCTCGTCCGGCGGTGCGGCCGGGCTCCGGCTCGGGTGCGGAGCCCGGCGGGCGTGGCCGCAGGGCGGGGTTCGGACGCGTGCCTGCTCGGTGGTGGTGACGCCCGAAAGCTGTGGCCCGCCCTGGCAGCGGCTCGGTCAGGCGGCGCCGCTCACGGCGGCCGGGACGAGGTCCGTTTCGAGCAGCATCTGGGACGCGTGGTCCACGAGGTGCCGCAGCACGGGCGAGTAGGTCCGGTCGCCGCCCAGTTCGTCCAGGATCCGGTGGCCCTCGGCGCGGAATGTGTCGATCTCCGCCCGGTACCGATCGAGGGTGGCGGGCGCCCGCAGCAGTCGTTCGAGCTCCGTTCTGGCCTGATACGAGCGCCTGGAGGCGGTCCACAGGCCGAAGACGTGCTCTCGGAAATCGGGCGAGGCGTCCTCGACGACCGAGGCGAGGAGGTAGGTGACCGTGCCGTTGCGAAGATCCTCGTTACGGCCGGACAGGATGTCTTCCTGGTCGTTGAAGATTTGCCAGAGGATGCCGAAGACGTAGCCGAATTCGCGCCAAAGCTCCACCTTTTCGGCGGTGGTTCCCGAGAATATCGCGGCCATTGCCGTGATCATTCCGAACGGTGCACCGGACTTTCCGCGGTACGTCTCGACCACCGATTTCCGCGACGCGGTGTGGATTTCTCCCCGCATGTCCTCGATCTGGCCGTCGACGCCGATGATCCAGCCGTTGAGGACCTCGGTTATCAGGGCGCTGCGCGCCGAGTCCGGGAGATCTTGCGCCAGAAGGATCTGGATGGGGAGCGAGTTTCCGGTGATGACCGATGCGAGCAGAGCTTCGTTCTCGGTGAGCGCGCCGGAGATGGAGGCACCGTCGGCGTCCGCCAGGTCGTCGAGATAGCAGGCCGAGGTCCACCACAGCAGGTGCACGGCGGACAGTGGGATGGCCGGCTTCGGATTCCCGGTCTCTATGGCGTGCGTGAGAAGCGGCAGAACAGAGAGGGGATGTCTCAGTTTGCGGTGCTCCAAGAGCCTGGCCACTGAGTTCCTGGTCGTGCTCGCCAGCGTACCGAGCTGCGCCAACGCGGTGTCGATCTCCGCGTCGATGTCCTGCGAGACTTCCCGGTGCAGGTCCAGGTAGGACATGGAATTCAAGAACGGCCTCCGTCGTGGAATGGGCCGCGGGTGCGGAGTGCGCACCTTTGAGCCGCTTGACTGGCCGATTCGATCATTCCGGAGGGTGGGGATCCAGAGCGATTTCCGGTCTTCTTGGCTGGTTCTTTTCGGTCACGGGAGAGGCTGGGATCAGTCGTACCGGTAGGCCGAATCCCGACGAACCGACCGGTATGCGTTTTCGTGCCGCGGATCCGTTACTGCCTTTATCTCGGTCACCGGTCACCGGTCACCGGTCACCGGTCACCGGTCACCGGTCGCGCTCGCGGTCGCCGGTCAGGGCCAGGGTCGCCGCCGACGCCGCGCCGCCCGCTCCGGTTCTTGTTCACGACGGGCGGACCGCTATGCGGTCGAGTGCCGTCAGCAGGTCGGGCAGGTCGGGCAGGTCGGGCAGGTCCGGGAGGTCCGCCTCCCCTTCGGCAGGGGGCGTGAGTTGGCCGGGGACCGTGAGTACCTCGCCCGGCTCCTCGTCCAGCAGGACGAAGGCCGCCTCACCGGTGCGCGCGACGAGCGACCAGCCGGGCCCGTCCACCCGCAGCGTCCGGGCCCCCTCCCCGGCGAACGAGGACCGCACCCGGCCGGCCGGCGGCGGGGTCGTCGTATACGCCAGGGCCTCCTCCAGCGCCCGCGCGAGCCCGGGGTGCGCGGCGGCGGCCGCCCCGCCGTCCGTGGCCACGCGCTCCCGCCAGTCGGCCCACTCCCGCGCGATCTGGTCCGCACCCATCCGCCGCTGCACCGGACCCCATGCGTCCGCCGAGGGCGGGGCGAGCGGGACCCGCCCCGTACCGTCCGCTCCCTGTTCGGGATCGTGCGGCTCCGGGATTCCCGACGCGGACACCGACAGCTCCAGCGGCCAGCCCGCCAGTGAGACCACGATCGTCCGCTCGTCGGGGGACAGGTCGTACTCCATCCCGCAGTCCCAGGAGGCGATGGCCGTCGCGACGAGCGAGACGTCGTCCACGACGACCGTCCAGCGCGCGCCCTCCTCGTCCTGGCCGAGGACCAGCCCGTACCCCTCACCGTTCGGCGCCACGCCCAGCAGGGAGCACGCCTCGGGGAAGTCGTCGCCAAGGATGCTGGGGAACTGTGCCGGGGTCAGCAGCACAGCGGTCAGCACGTACAGCGAGCCGCCACCCTCGTCGTCGGACACCTGGCCTCCTGGTAGCTCTCTCGTCGGCGCACCTTAACCAGCGGGTAACCCGCCCGTCGAGAGCTTGCGGGACACGATTTCCAAGGCTGCTACCTGCACGTAGAGTTGGGAACCCGCCACAGAAAGGGACACCCGGTGCAGCGTTACGATCGGCTGAGGGAAATCCTCCGTCTCGATCCCGACAAGGATTTCCTCGCCATCTACCGGCTCACCGCCACCTACGAGTTCCCCTGGGACTTCACCCGCGCTCTGGAACTCGCCCTGTTCCGGACCTACGCCGTCCCGAGTATCGGTGGCCTGCTGGCCGAGACCGCCGAGTTCACCGACCGGACCCAGAAGCGCTACGACGACACGGCGCTGCTCCTGGACGCGGTCGTCGAGCACGGCTTCGAGAGTGACACCGCGCGCACGGCCATCCGCCGTGTCAACCAGATGCACCGCAGCTACGACATCTCCAACGAGGACATGCGGTACGTCCTGAGCACGTTCGTGGTGATTCCGGCGCGCTGGCTGGACGCCTACGGATGGCGTCCGCTGACCCACCACGAGCGACGTGCTTGTGCGAACTACTACGCCGCCCTCGGCCGGCATTTGGGCATCACGGACATCCCGGGCTCCTACGAGGAGTTCGAAGCCACCCTCGACGCCTACGAGGCGGCCCGCTTCGGCTGGGACGAGGGCGCCCGCAAGGTCGCCGACTCCACCCTCGACCTGATGGCCTCCTGGTACCCGGCGCCGGTCGCCCCCGCCGTGCGGCGCGCGAGCCTGGCCCTCCTCGACGAGTCCCTGCTGGACGCGTTCCGGTACGAGGCCCCGCCCGCCCCGGTACGGCGCCTCGTCCAGGGTGCCCTGTGGCTGCGCGGCCGGGCGGTGCGGCTCCTGCCCCCGCGCCGGGCCCCGCACTACGCCCGCCAGAACCCGGAGATCAAGGGCTATCCGGACGGCTACGACGTGGGGGAGCTCGGCACGTTCCCGGTGCCCGGCTCCGGTGGCTGCCCCGTGCCGCATCCCCGCCGGCCCGCCGGAGCAGAGGCCCAGCCTCCGGCCTGATCCCGGGCACCTCCGCGGGCCCCGGGCGCGGTGCCGACGTACACGTCTGTTCAGGGGCGGCGCAGGGCCAGCACCAGAAAACGGTCGTCGTCATCGGCGTACGAGGCCATGTCCCAGCCCGAACCGCTCAGCAGGGGGCGGAGGTTGTGCTCGGCCCGCATGTCCTCCGGGGTCAGCTCGCGGCCGTGACGCGCGGCGAGCGCCGCTCGCCCGATCGGGTGGAAGAGCGCGAGCCCGCCGCCGGGGCGGACCACGCGGGCGAGCTCGCGCAGGTTCGCTCCCGGGTCCGGCAGGTGGGCGATGAGGCCGGCGGCGAACACAGCGTCGAGCGCCTCGTCGCGCAGCGGCAGCCGGGCCACGTCGGCGAGCAGCAGGGCGCCGTCGGCGTTCCGCCCCGCCCGCTGGGCGGCGGCCAGCATCTGCGGGGTGAGGTCCACGCCGAGCACGGTCCCTGCGGGTCCGACGGCGGACCGCAACGCGGTCATGGCCCGTCCGGTGCCGCAGCCCGCGTCGAGCACACGGTCCCCGGGCCGCAGTCCGAATTCGGTCACGGCGGCGGTGAACGCGGGCCCGTCCCCCGGAAACTTGCGGTCCCAGTCGGCCGCGCGGGCTCCGAAGAACTCCTGCACGTGTGTGTGGTCGTCGCTCATGAGCCCATGATCCCCCAAGGGTGCCGGCTCGTGTCCCTGCGGACCGTGCGCAAGCTGGCACGTGGTGCGATCGAAGACGAACGTAGCTCTGTCATATTCCAGCAGTTCCAGCGGCTTTCGAAATGCGCCCCCTGTTCGCGCCGTCACCCGGACTAGCGTCCCGTGGCCATGGGACACCTGGGACATCTGGACCACGCCGCCTATGGGTGGCTGACACCCGTGCTGTCATACGTGATGGCATCGATCGGCGCCGCCCTCGGGCTGCGCTGCACCGTCCGTGCGCTCGCCACGACCGGAGCCTCCCGCCGCAACTGGCTCCTCACGGCGGCCTCCGCCATCGGCACCGGCATCTGGACGATGCACTTCGTCGCGATGCTCGGCTTCGAGGTCACGGGTACCGAGATCCACTTCGACGTGCCGCTCACGATCCTCAGCCTGCTCGTCGCCGTGCTGGTCGTCGGTGCCGGAGTCTTCGCCGTCGGCTACGGGAAGGAGCGCGGCCGGTCCCTCGTCCTGGGCGGCCTGACCACCGGCCTCGGCGTCGCCAGCATGCACTACATGGGCATGGCGGCCCTGCGTCTGCACGGCGACGTCACCTACGATCCGCTCAGGGTCGGACTCTCCGTCGCCATCGCCGTGATCGCGGCGACCGCCGCCCTGTGGGCCGCGCTCAACATCAAGTCACCGGTGGCGGTCGCCGTCGCCTCGCTCGTCATGGGCGCCGCCGTCAGCAGCATGCACTACACCGGGATGACGGCCGTCGCCGTCAGCGTCAGCCCCTCGGACGCTGCCCTGCCCGGCGCCACGGCCATGCAGTTCATCTTCCCGCTCGCCGTCGGCCTGGGCTCCTACCTGTTCATCACCGCGGCCTTCGTCGCGCTGTCCCCGACGGCCGACGAGCGAGCCGCCTCCGCTTCGGCCCGGCACCTGGGGGAGCACACCGTGACCGCCCACTGACCGCGCTGCCCGCGCTGACCGGGCACCGGCGGCGGTCCGTGAGGCGGCGGGCCGCTCCCGCTGCGGAGCTCCGGGTCCACCGGTTCGCGGGGCGCCGGCGCCGTCACTCCAACCCACCCCCACCGTCAGGCCGCGCCCCACCCCCCCACCCGCCCCACCGCACCCGTACGCACCGCCGCCCGGAACGAGGAGCCCATGCGAACACCCCGCAGAAAACCGGAAGCAGCGGCGCCGCGGCTGCCCGCGCCCCCGGCACGCGGCCGCCGGGCCCACGCCGGGCCGCCGGCCGAGGAACCGGCGGAGCTCCGGGACCAGCGGCCCCGTCCGCCCGCCGCACACGAGAGCGGATCCCGGCGGAGGTTGCGGCTGCGCCCCGCCACCGTCCGCGCGAAGATCGTCTCGCTGCTGATGGTCCCGGTCGTCTCGCTCCTCGCCCTCTGGGCCTTCGCGACCGTCAACACCGCCCGGGACATGGCCCGGATCAGCCGCGTCCACCAGGCCGACACCGAGATACGCACACCCGTTGCCGCCGCCGTCACCGAGCTCCAGGCCGAACGCCGCGCCGCCGTACGGCTGCTCGCCGACCCCGCCTCCGACCCGGGCGCCCTCGATCAGCAGGCCCGCCGGACCGACGCGGCCGTGCAGCGGCTGAGGCTCGGTGACCAGCACACTGTCGCCGACTCCGGTGACTACCGCTCCGACGTGGTGGTCCGCCTGGAGGCGTTCGTAGCCGCCGCCGAGAGCCTGACCGCGTCGCGCAAGGACATCACCGACCGCCGCGCCACGACCGAGGCCGCCTACACCATCTACACGCGCGTGGTCGACTCCGCCTTCGCCGTCGGCGGTGCCCTGACCGGCGGGGAGAGCGCCGAACTCGGCTCCGAGGCCCGGGTCCTGCTCGAATTCTCCCGCGCCGCGGAACTGCTGTCCCGGGAGGACGCGCTGCTCGCCACCCCCGGACCGCGCACCGCCGAAACGCTTCGGCAGCTGACCGGCGCCGTGGAGTCCCGCCGCGCCCTCACCGATTCAGCCGCCCGTGACCTCCCCGGCGACCAGCAGGCCGTCTGGCAGTCCGCCGCCAAGAGCGCCGCCTACGCCGACCTCACCGGTGCCGAGGACCGGGCGCTGGCCGCCGGCACCTCCAAGGAGAGCCGGGGCGTACCCGCCGGATGGGAAGCCGCCCACGGCGCCATCGCCTCCTCCATGCGGGAGGTCGAGGACGCCGCCCACGCCGCGGCCGCCGAGCGGGCCGACCCGTTCGCCGAAGGGGCGCTCACTGCGGCCGGGGCCGCCGTGCTGCTCGGCCTGGTGGCCGTCGCCGCCTCCCTCGTCATCTCGGTCCGGATCGGCCGGGCGCTGGTCGTCGAACTCGTCTCGCTGCGCAACACCGCCCTGGGCATCGCGCACCGCAAGCTCCCGCAGGCGATGGAACGGCTGCGCGCCGGCCAGGAGATCGACGTCGCCGCCGAGACCCCGCCCGGACCGCCGGCCGACGACGAGATCACCCAGGTCGGTGAGGCGCTCGACACCGTCCACCGGGCCGCGCTCAGCGCCGCCGTCGAACGGGCGGAGCTCGCCAGCGGGATCTCCGGCGTCTTCGTCAACCTCGCCCGCCGCAGCCAGGTCCTCGTGCACAAGCAGCTCACCCTGCTCGACTCGATGGAGCGGCGCGCCGACGACCCGAACGAGCTGGGTGACCTCTTCCGGCTCGACCACCTGACCACCCGGATGCGCCGGCACGCGGAAAGCCTGATCATCCTGTCGGGTGCCACCCCGGGCAGGGCCTGGCGGAAGCCGGTCCCCCTCACCAACGTCGTTCGGGCAGCCGTCTCCGAGATCGAGGACTACCCCCGGATCGAGGTCCGGCAGCTCGTGGAAGCCGCCGTGGTCGGAGGCGCCGTCGCCGACCTCACCCACCTGCTGGCCGAACTCATCGAGAACGCGGCACAGTTCTCCCCGCCGCACACGAAGGTCCGGGTCAGCGGCGAGCCCGTCGGCACCGGCTACGTCCTGGAGGTCGAGGACCGCGGACTCGGCATGGGCCCCGATTCCCTCGGCGACGCCAACCGCCGCATCGAGCAGTCCGAGTCCCTCGACCTCTTCGACAGCGACCGGCTCGGGCTCTTCGTGGTCAGCCGCCTCTCGGCCCGCCACGGAGTGAAGGTGCACCTGCGCACGTCGCCCTACGGTGGCACCACCGCGGTGGTGCTCCTGCCCAACTCCCTGCTCCAGGACACCATCGCAGCGGCCGACGGCGCAGCCGGGGCCTCGGGCTCTGCCCCGGCCCCGGAATCCGGCCCCGTCACCCGCCCGGAGCCGTCGGCCCCCGCTCCGGCCCGGGCGCCGTCCCGGCCTTCCTCCCGCTTCTCCGCCCCGGCGCCGGAGGCGGGGGGCGCGAAGGCGGAGCAGCCGACCGCCATGACGGTCGTACGGGCGGACGCGCAGCCCCCGGCTCCGGGCCCGGCGGACGGCCCCGTACGGGACGAGCCGCGCCCGGCCCCGGTGGCTTCGCTCCGGCCACGCACTCCCGGTGGTGCGGGCACCCGTATCCAGACGGCGGCGGTGCCCCCGGCCTCGGTGACGGAACTGCCGCGCCGGGTACGCCAGGCCAGTCTCGTCCCGCAGCTTCGGGAGGCCCCCGCCCCGAAGGCTCCGGCCGTGTCCCGGCTCCCCGAGGAGCCGCCGGGCCGCAGCCCGGAGCAGGCCCGGGACCGGATGACGGCCTACCGGGACGGCTGGGTCCGAGGCGCCCAGGACAACTCCCCCCACGCAGGCAGCGAAGGAGAAGTGTGATGATCGAACACCAGAGGATCGACCTCGACGGGGGCCGCAGGTCCGGCGAACTGGACTGGCTGCTCGACGACATGGTGCTCCGGGTCCGCGAGGTCCGGCACGCCGTGGTCCTCTCCAACGACGGCCTGGCGGTCGGCGCCTCCAGCGCCCTCAGCCGGGAGGACGCCGAGCACCTGGCCGCCGTCGCCTCCGGCTTCCACAGCCTGGCCAAGGGCGCGGGCCGGCACTTCCACGCCGGGGGCGTGCGCCAGACGATGGTCGAGATGGACGACGGCTTCCTGTTCGTCGCGGCCGCCGGCGACGGTTCCTGCCTGGCCGTGCTCAGCGCCGCCAGCGCCGACATCGGACTGATCGCCTACGAGATGGCCCGGCTGGTGAAGCGGGTCGGCGAGCACCTCTACACCCCGCCCCGGTTCGCGGCGCGTCCGCCGGCCGCGGGCTGAGGGCGGCGGTCCGGCACATGAACGGCCAGTGGTACGACGCCGACGCGGGCCCCCTCGTCCGTCCGTACGCCATGACGGGCGGGCGGACGAAGCCGGGGCCCCACGGGGTCCGCTTCGACCTGATCGCGCTGGTCGCGGTCGACCCGGAGGGCACGGACGAGGCGGCCGAGTCCCTGCTGGGTCCCGAACACCGGGCACTGCTCGGACTCTGCCGGTCCGAGACCCAGTCGGTGGCCGAACTCGCCGCCGACGCGGACCTGCCCGTGGGGGTGGTGCGGGTGCTCCTCGGGGACCTGCTGGAGGGCGGCCACGTCAAGGTCAGCCGTCCCGTGCCGCCCGCACAACTGCCGGACGAGCGGATTCTGCGTGAAGTCATCGAGGGATTGAGAGCGCTTTGATGGGACAGCATGACGACCGGTCTGCCGGATCGGACCCGGACACGGAGCAGGGTCCCGAGGAGGACCCCGAACTGGCCGCACTGGCCTTGAAGATCCTGGTGGCCGGCGGGTTCGGTGTCGGCAAGACCACGCTGGTGGGCGCGGTCAGCGAGATCCGGCCGCTGCGGACGGAGGAGCAGCTGAGCGAGGCGGGGGAACTGGTCGACGACACGGACGGCGTGGACCAGAAGACGACCACGACGGTGGCCATGGACTTCGGGCGGATCACCATCCGGTCCGGGCTGTCCCTGTACCTGTTCGGCACGCCGGGGCAGGACCGGTTCTGGTTCCTGTGGGACGAGCTGTCGCAGGGCGCGCTGGGCGCGGTGGTACTCGCCGACACCCGGCGGCTGGAGGACTGCTTCCCGGCGGTGGACTACTTCGAGCACCGGCGTATCCCGTTCGTGGTGGCCGTCAACTGCTTCACGGACGCTCGGCGGTTCGGGGCGCACGACGTCTCGCGGGCCCTGGACCTGGAGCAGGGGACTCCGGTGGTGCTGTGTGACGCGCGGGACCGGGACTCGGGGAAGGAAGTGCTGATCAGGCTGGTCGAGTACGCCGGGCGGGTGCACACCGCCCGGCTGCTGGACTCGGTGGAGCCGCAGGCCGATTCCGTGTGAACCGGCCCGGTCGGCGGCATCGGGAATGGGGGATCGGAGGCCAGGGACCGGAGTCCGGGATCGAAGGTCGTGGTTCGTGGTTCGTGGTTTGTGGGGCGGCGATCAGGGGGCGCGCGTCAGGGGCCGGTCATTCGGCGACGCCGGCGAGGGCGATCACCTTGTCGATCGGAACCCTGACGAGGAGTTCGGTCGGGACGGCGTTGCGGCGGCCGAAGGACTCGGCCTGCTCCTCGCCCATGTACCGGGCACCGATTCGCGTTGCCCAGGTGAGCAGTTCGCCGGCGTCGTCGGCGTACCCGCTGATCTCGGCGCGGCCCTGGAGGACGACGAAGGAGAACGGCGGCCGGTCGTCGTCCACGCAGAGCGCGACCCGGCCGTCGCGGGCGAGGTTGCGTCCCTTGACGGTGTCCTTTCCGGTGTTGAAAACGAAGGAGTCCCCGTCGAGCACGAACCAGATGGGGGCGATGTGCGGACTTCCGTCCTCGCGCACGGTGGAGAGCTTTCCGGTGCGGGTCGAGTGCGAGACGAACGCCCGCCATTCCTCTTGAGTCATCTTCTTCGCCATGGGGACATCCTCCTTGCCCGAAAGGCGCTGGTGGGGAAGGCTTGCGGCACGAGTACGCGGGGTGGGGCGAGGCCATGTGGCCGACGTCGACGGGGAGGGGCCGGGAATGGCACTGGACAAGCAACTGGACTGGCTGCTGGACGACCTGACGCGCAGGGTCCCGCAGGTGCGGCACGCGGTGGTGCTGTCCAACGACGGCCTGGTCACGGGGGCGAGCGCGGGGCTGGCACGGGAGGACGCGGAACACCTGGCGGCTGTCGCGGCCGGTCTGCAGAGCCTTGCCAAGGGGTCCGGCCGCCACTTCCGGGCAGGTGAGGTACGGCAGACGATGGTCGAGTACGACGAGGGGGCGCTGTTCGTCATGGCGGCGGGCGCGGGCAGCAGCCTGTGCGTGCTGAGCGCCGCCGAGTCCGACATCGGACAGGTCGCGTACGAGATGACACTCCTGGTCAACAGGGTGGGCGAGCACCTGGGCGTCGCGGAGCGGCGCATCACCGGCGGCTGAACCGGGCCGTCTCCGGTGCCTGTGGGGAAGTTGTCCACAGGCCTCGCGGGATGTCGTTGCACTGAGTTACGGTCTTCACACAGAGTAATCGCTGCTCGTGGGGGAGGACTGTGATGACGCAGATGGGGACCGCACTTCGGCAAACTGCGGCCGACGGCGCTCTGGTCGACGGCGCTCTGGTCGACGGCGCTCTGGTCGACGGCGCTCTGGTCGACGGCGCTCTGGTCGACGGCGCTCTGGTCGACGGCGCTCTGGTCGACGGCGCTCTGGTCGACGGCGCTCTGGTCGACGGCGCTCTGGTCGACGGCGCTGTGGCCGCTGGCACGGCGGCGGGCGGCACAGCGGCCGGAGACGCGACGGACGTGCTGGTGGGCGGCGTGCAGGCCGCGGGGGAACTGGGGCTGAGCCGGAGCGAGTTCGCACGGGCCGTCCAGCTGGGAATCGTGCGGGCCGGGCCGCGCACGCTGTCCGGGACCGTGCGCTACGCACGGGCCGAACTGGACCGGGTCAGGTCGGTGGCGGGCCCACCGGGCGCGCTGCGCGAGCGGGTCGAGACGGTGGCCGGGGCACAGGCCGCGGCCGAGGTGGTGGGGGTCGGCCCGAGCCGGTTCACGCGGCTCGCGCGCTGCGGGCACGTGACCCCGGTCGGCTACCGGATCAACCGGTACCGGGCCGTGGTGTGGCTCTATCTGAGCGCGGAGCTACGGAACTTCGCCGTACGGGAGCCGGGAATGCTGCGCGGGATCGCGCCCCCGGCCGACCGGGAGCTGATGGCGGCCAAGGCGGATCTACGACCGCGCATGTGGCGAGGTCGGCATGTCGGACTGTTGCTGAGACGAACCGCCGACCCCTGGGAGCGTGCCGCCGTACTGGCGTCCGTGCTCCCCGAGGGCGAGCTGCTGGAAGCCGTGCCCGACCCGGCGGAGCGGATCGTCCTGGCCGCCCTCGGCCCACCCCCGCCGTACGGGCACCCGCAGGTGCCGGCGGCGGCCGCGGTCGCGACAGTACTGCTGACGGCCGGCCCGCCGGACGAGGTCCACTGGTACCGCACCAGCCTGGACTTCGCCCTGGCGGGGGCGCGGGGTCAGTCGAAGTCGACGGGCGAGAGGGGGCCGACGTAGACCCAGGCCCCGCCCTCGCGGGAGAAGCTGCTGTGCTCGTGCAGCGAGCCCGTGTGCCGGCCCTCGCGGTAGTGGGCGCGGAACTCCACCGAGCCCTCCGTCTCGAACATCCCGCCGCGCTCCGTGGCGAGGATCTCCAGCCGCTCCCAGCGCTGTTCGGGATCCAGGTCCAGACGGTCCGGGCGGGTGGAGGGGTGCCAGGAGCGCATCAGGTAGGCGGTGTCGCCGACGGCGAACGCGCTGAACCGGGAGCGCATCAGCCGCTCGGCGGTGGGTGCCGAGCGAGCACCGGAATGGAAGGGGCCGCAGCACTCCGAATATACGGCGGGCAGCCCGCAGGGACAGGGGACGGCAGGGGTGGGCATGGGTGTGCTCAGTTCTCCGGGGCGGGCTCGGACGGCTTGGCGGGGTAAGGACGGAAGAGGCCCTCCTGGACCACGGAGACCAGCAGCCTGCCCTCCACGTCGTAGATGCGGCCCCGGGCCAGACCCCGGCCGCCGTGCGCGATGGGCGACTCCTGGTCGTACAGGAACCACTCGTCCGCCCGGAAGGGCCGGTGGAACCACATGGCGTGGTCCAGCGAGGCCATGTCGAAACCGCGCATGCCCCACAGGGGTTCCACGGGGATGCGCACGGCGTCGAGGAGGGTCATGTCGCTCGCGTAGGTGAGCGCGCAGGTGTGGATGAGGGGGTCGTCGCCCAGTGGACCGACCGCGCGCATCCACACCGCGCTGCGGGGATCGGATCCCTTGAGCTCCTCGGGAGTCCAGCGGAGCCGGTTGACGTACCGGATGTCGAAGGGCTGCCGGCGGGCCATCCGCTCCAGCGCCTCCGGCAGCGCCCCCAGGTGCTCGCGGATCTCGTCCGCGACCTTGGGGAGCGTGTCCGGGTGCGGGACGTGGTGAGGAGGCAGCTGGTGCTCGATGCCGCCCTCCTCCGGATGATGGAAGGAGGCGGTGAGATTGAAGATCGTCTTGCCCTGCTGGACCGCGGTGACCCGGCGCGTGGTGAAGGACCGCCCGTCGCGCACCCGCTCCACCTGGTACACGATCGGCACCCCGGGGATGCCGGGGCGCAGGAAGTACGCGTGCAGCGAGTGGACCGGGCGGTCGCTCTCCACGGTGCGCCCGGCGGCCACCAGAGCCTGGCCGGCGACCTGCCCGCCGAAGACACGCTGGAGGGACTCCTGCGGGCTGGCGCCACGGAAGATGTTGACCTCGATCTGCTCCAGATCGAGCAGATCGACCAGTCTCTCGGCGGGGTTCGTCATCAGAGGATCTCCACGGTCGGGTCCGGCGGGTCCGGTGGGCCGGGCGGACGGGGCGGGTTGCGGCGGACGGTCAGAGCGCTCCGAGCTCACCGACCGAGGTGACCCGGATGACGGCGCGTCCCTCCTCGTCGGAGGCGGCCAGGTCGACCTCGGCGCTGATGCCCCAGCCATGGTCCCCGTTGGGGTCCGCGAAGGTCTGGCGGACGCGCCACAGACCGTGCGCCGGGTCCTCCTCGATCTGCAGCAGCTTCGGGCCGCGTGCGTCGGGGCCGGTCCCCAGGTCGTCGTACTCGTCCCAGTACCCGTCCAGGGCCTCGCCCCAGGCGTCCGCGTCCCAGCCGGACTCGGAGTCCAGCTCGCCCAGCACGTTGACGTGGTCGAGGGCGGCCAGCTCCACCCGGCGGAACATGGCGTTGCGGACAAGGACGCGGAAGGCACGCGAGTTCGCGGTGACCGGCTTGACCTGGTCGGCCTTCTCCTGGGCCTGCTCCGCCGTCTCCACCTCCGGGTTCGCCAGCTGCTCCCACTCGTCCAGCAGGCTGGAGTCGACCTGGCGGACCAGCTCGCCGAGCCAGGCGATCAGGTCCTGGAGGTCCTCGGACTTGAGGTCGTCCGGGATGGTGTGGTCCAGGGCCTTGAACGCGCTCGCCAGGTAGCGCAGCACGATGCCCTCGGTACGGGCCAGTTCGTAGAAGGAGGTGAATTCGGTGAAGGTCATCGCACGCTCGTACATGTCGCGGATGATCGACTTCGGGGAGACCGGGTGGTCGCGGACCCAGGGGTGGCTCTTGGCGTACACGTCGTAGGCGTGCGAGAGCAGCTCTTCGAGCGGCTTCGGATAGGTGACGTCCTGGAGCCGCTCCATCCGCTCCTCGTACTCGATCCCGTCGGCCTTCATCTGGCCGACCTGGATGCCGCGTTCCTTGTTCTGCTGGGCGGCGAGGATCTGCCGCGGGTCGTCCAGGGTGGACTCCACGACGGAGACCATGTCCAGCGCGTAGGAGGGGGACTCCGGGTCCAGCAGATCGAACGATGCCAGCGCGAAGGTGGACAGCGGCTGGTTGAGCGCGAAGTCCTGCTGGAGGTCGACGGTGAGCCGGATCGTGCGGCCCTCCGCGTCCGGGGTGTCGAGCTTCTCGACCACACCACCGTCCAGCAGCGAGCGGTAGATCGCGATGGCCCGGCGGATGTGCCGCAGCTGGGCCTTCCGGGGCTCGTGGTTGTCCTCCAGCAGATGGCGCATCGCCTGGAAGGCGTCGCCCGGCCGGGCGATGACCGACAGCAGCATGATGTTGGTGACCTTGAAGCGCGAGGTGAGCGGCTCCGGGTCGGCGGCGATGAGCTTCTCGAACGTGGTGTCCGACCAGGCGACGAAGCCCTCCGGAGCCTTCTTGCGCACCACCTTGCGGCGCTTCTTCGGGTCGTCGCCGGCCTTCGCGAGCGCCTTCTCGTTCTCGATGACGTGCTCGGGGGCCTGGGCCACCACATAGCCCGCGGTGTCGAAGCCGGCCCGGCCGGCGCGCCCCGCGATCTGGTGGAACTCCCGGGCGCGCAGGGTGCGGACGCGGTTGCCGTCGTACTTGGTGAGCGCGGTGAACAGCACCGTACGGATCGGCACGTTGACGCCGACCCCGAGGGTGTCCGTACCGCAGATGACCTTCAGGAGACCGGCCTGGGCGAGCTTCTCGACGAGGCGGCGGTACTTCGGGAGCATGCCCGCGTGGTGCACACCGATGCCGTGCCGCACGTAGCGGGAGAGGTTCTGGCCGAACTTGGTGGTGAAGCGGAAGTTGCCGATCAGATCGGCGATCTTGTCCTTCTCCTCGCGGGTGCACATGTTGATGCTCATGAGCGACTGCGCCCGCTCGACCGCCTGGGCCTGGGTGAAGTGCACGATGTAGACCGGAGCCTGCCGGGTCTCCAGCAGCTCGGTGATCGTGTCGGTGATCGGTGTGGTGACGTACTCGTACGAGAGCGGGACGGGCCGGGTCGCGGAACGGACCACCGAGGTGGGCCGGCCGGTACGCCGGGTCAGGTCCTCCTCGAACCGCTTCATGTCGCCGAGCGTCGCCGACATCAGGATGAACTGTGCCTGCGGCAGCTCCAGCAGCGGGATCTGCCAGGCCCAGCCGCGGTCCGGCTCGGCATAGAAGTGGAACTCGTCCATCACGACCTGGCCGATGTCGGCGTGCTTGCCGTCGCGCAGGGCGATGGAGGCCAGCACCTCGGCGGTGCAGCAGATCACCGGGGCGTCCGCGTTCACGGAGGCGTCGCCGGTCAGCATGCCGACGTTCTCCGTGCCGAAGAGCTTGCACAGGTCGAAGAACTTCTCCGACACCAGCGCTTTGATCGGTGCGGTGTAGAAGGTCACCTTGTCCTGGGCGAGGGCGGTGAAGTGCGCGCCCGCCGCGACGAGGCTCTTGCCGGAGCCGGTCGGGGTGGACAGGATCACGTTCGCCCCGGAGACGACCTCGATCAGCGCCTCCTCCTGAGCCGGGTACAGGGTGATGCCCTGGTCCTCCGCCCACGAGGAGAAAGCCTCGAAGAGGGCGTCGGGGTCGGCGTTCGGCGGGAGCTGATCAATGAGGGTCACACCCCCCATCTTGCCTGGCTTCCCCCCGGATCAGGGAACCGGCGGACAGAACGAAGATCACCGAAGGTACGCTGTGCCGTCGATGCGGCCCGAACGAAACAGTCGACCGGGCCCGACCACACACCAGCGGGGCGGGGAACGACCATGATGGGTCCGGCGCACTCACTGTCCGGGGCAGCGGCCTGGCTGGGGGTGGGGGCGGCCACCGCGGCCGCCGGACACCCCATGCCCTGGCCCGTCCTCGTCGTCGGCGCGCTGATCTGCGCCGGAGCGGCCCTCGCCCCGGACCTCGATCACAAGTCGGCGACGATCTCGCGCGCCTTCGGCCCGCTCTCCAAAGGCGTGTGCGAGGTGGTCGACAAGATCTCCTACGCCGTCTACAAGAGCACCCGCTCCAAGAAGGACGCCCGCCGGACCGGCGGCCACCGCACCCTGACACACACCTGGCTCTGGGCCGTCCTGATCGGCGGCGGGTCCTCCCTGCTCGCCGTCACTGCCGACCGCTGGGGCGTGCTCGCCCTGCTCTTCGTGCACCTCGTGCTGGCGGTCGAAGGGCTGCTGTGGCGCGCCGCCCGGATGTCCAGCGACGTCCTGGTCTGGCTGCTCGGCGCGACCAGTGCGTGGATCCTGGCCGGAGTGCTCGACCAGCCCGGCAACGGCGCGAACTGGCTGTTCACCGGACCGGGCCAGGAGTACCTCTGGCTCGGCCTGCCGATCGTGCTCGGAGCCCTGGTCCACGACATCGGGGACGCGCTCACCGTGTCCGGCTGCCCGGTCCTGTGGCCGCTGCCGATCGCCGGCAAGCGCTGGTACCCGATCGGCCCGCCGAAGGCGATGCGGTTCCGGGCCGGCAGCTGGGTGGAGCTGAAGGTCCTCATGCCCGTCTTCATCCTGCTGGGCGGCTTCGGCGGCGCCTCGGCCCTCGGCTTCATCTGACGTACCGCCGACCGGCCGCACCCGAGGCCGTCTGTTCAGCCCCGCCCCGGCCGGTCATGATGTGGGCCGACGAGCCGTCAGTGCCGTCGGCTCGCGTCCGGACCCGGGGGGGGATCCATGCGCAGGAGAAGCAGGACCATCCGTACGACAGCGGCAGCGGCGGTGCTCGCCTCGCTCACCGTCGTCCTACCGGCTCGCACCGCCGCGGCGGAGCCCGCAGCAGGCGCGCCGGACGCGGGACCGCGCTGCGAACCGTCCATCCGGATCCTGGAGTCGCTGCCGGGGGAGGACCCGTATCCGAACCCGTGGCTGCACCGCACCCAGGTGAACGACATCGGCCCGGCCGGGCTGGCGGTCGGCGTCTCGCACGACCTGCCGGCGTACTGGGTCGGCACCAAGGTGTTCGCCGTCCCGCTGCCCGCCGGAGCCACCGGCGGACGGGTGGAAGCCGTCAACCGGTCCGGCCTCATGGTCGGCACGCTGACCACCCCGGTCCGGACCGAGACCCTGGCCTTCAGCTACCGGCCGGGGGCGCGCGGTGTCACCCTGTTGCCCCACGGACACACCGCGAGCGACGTCAACGACCGGGGGCACGTCGTCGGCACCCGCTACGACGACGAACCGGGAGTCACCACCGGTCTCGAATGGGCCGGCGGCAGGATCCACCGCAAACTCCTCGTGCCGCCCGGCTACCGGCTCGACTACGTGACCGGCATCGACGACGCCGGCCGGGTCATCGGCTCCGGCTTCGGGCCCCCGGCCACCGGGGACGACCGGCCCACCAGCCCCGGGCTGCTCTGGTCCGCCGCCGTGGACGCCGGCCCCACCGCTCTCCTGCCCCTCGGCAGCCTCGACCACCAGTACCGGCCCCACGACATCGACGACTCCGGCCGGATCGTCGGCACGTACGTGTCCGTTCAGGAGCAGTGGCTGGACCGGCCCGCCGTCTGGACCGTCCCTCACGAGCCGGCCGGCTACGCGCCCCGGCTCCCGAGCGCCCACCGCGGCACCTTCGAGGGAATCAGCCCGCATACGAACGTCTCCGTCGGCATCGGCAGCCACTTCCTGTACGCGTGGCCGCCGCCGCCGGACCACCCGCAGGAGCGGGCCCAGTACTGGACCGGTGAAGGCCCGATGCGCGCCCTTCCCGCACTTGCCCCGAACGCCTTCACGACCGCCTACACCGTCACCGACGACGACCGGGTCGGCGGTGCCGCCGAGGACGCCGAGGGCGACACCCACCCGGTCATCTGGACCTGCGCCCGCAAGCAGGCCTTCATCCCGGCCGGCTGACCCGCCGGACCGGCCGACCGACCCGACCGACCCGACCGACCCGACCGACCCGACCGACCCGACCGACCCGACCGACCCGACCGACCGGACCGGGCGGGCCGGGCGACGGGACGACGAGGGGCGGCGGACGGGACCATGTCCCGCCCGCCGCCCCTCGTGTCACGCCGCGCGTGCTCCGGCTCAGCCGTGCCAGGACCGCCACAGAGCCGCGTACGCCCCGTCGGCCGCGACCAGTTCGTCGTGCGAGCCGAGTTCGCTGATCCGGCCGCCTTCGACCACCGCGATCACATCCGCGTCGTGCGCGGTGTGCAGCCGGTGGGCGATGGCGATGACCGTACGGCCGTCCAGCACCCGGGCCAGCGAGCGCTCCAAGTGCCGTGCCGCACGCGGATCCAGCAGCGAGGTGGCCTCGTCCAGCACCAGTGTGTGCGGGTCGGCCAGCACCAGCCGGGCCAGCGCGATCTGCTGCGCCTGCGCCGGGGTCAGCGCCACGCCACCGGAACCGACCTCGGTGTCCAGGCCGGCCTCCATCGCCCGCGCCCAGCCGTCCGCGTCCACCGCCGCCAGCGCCGCCCACAACTCGGTGTCGCCGGCACCCGTCCGCGCGAGGCGGAGATTGTCCCGCAGCGTGCCCACGAACACGTGGTGCTCCTGGTTGACCAGGGCCACGTGCTCGCGCACCCGCTCCGCGGGCATCCGCGACAGCCGCGCCCCACCGAGCGTGACCTCGCCCGTCCGGGGTGCGTAGATTCCGGCGAGCAGCCTTCCCAGGGTGGACTTGCCCGCGCCCGAGGGGCCGACCAGCGCCATCCGGGTACCCGGCGGCACGGACATCGACACCTCGTGCAGGACGTCCACGCCCTCCCGGTAGCCGAAACGGACCTCCTCGGCGCGCACGTCCCGGCCCTCCGGCGCCACCTTCGCGTCCCCGGCGTCCGGCGCGATCTCCCGTACGCCCACCAGCCGGCCCAGGGAGACTTGGGCGACCTGCAGTTCGTCGTACCAGCGCAGGATCAGGCCGATCGGATCGAAGAGCATCTGCGCGAGCAGCGCACCCGTGGCCAGCTGTCCGACCGACATCCAGCCCTGCAGCACGCAGTAGCCGCCGATCAGCAGGACCGCGCCGAGGATCGTCACGACGGTGGCGTTGATGACGGGGAAGAGAACGGTCCGCAGGAACAGGGTGTACCGCTCCCACGCGACCCACTGGGTGATCCGCCGCTCCGACAGGGCGATCCGCTCGGGCCCGAGGCGGTGCGCCTCGACCGTGCGGCCCGCGTCCACCGTCTCGGTGAGCACCGCCGCCACCGCCGCGTAACCGGCCGCCTCGGAACGGTACGCGGACGGCGCCCGCTTGAAGTACCAGCGGCACCCGATCACCAGAATCGGCAGCGCCACCAGCGCCGCCAGCGCCAGCGGCGGCGCCGTCACCGCGAGCGCGCCGAACAGCAGCCCCGCCCACACCACGCCGATGGCCAGCTGGGGCACGGCCTCACGCATCGCGTTCGCCAGCCGGTCGATGTCGGTCGTGATCCGCGACAGCAGGTCACCGGTACCGGCCCGCTCCAGCACCCCCGGCGGCAGGCCTACCGACCGCACCAGGAAGTCCTCGCGCAGATCGGCGAGCATCTCCTCGCCCAGCATCGCCCCGCGCAGCCGGACCTGCCGGACGAAGAACGTCTGGACCGCCAGCGCCAGGGTGAACAGCAGCGCCGCCCGCTCCAGGTGCAGCTCGCGTGCCCCCGCCGACAGGTCGTCCACGATCCGGCCCAGGAGGTAGGGGCCGACCATGGAAGCGATGACCGCGGTCGCGTTGACGCCCACCAGCACCAGGAAGGATCGCCGGTGCCGCCGGAACAGGCCGCGCACATAGTCCCGTACGGTCGCCGACGTGCCCACGGGCAGGGTCGCGGCCGTCTCGGGTGCCGCCGGGTCGTACTCCGGCGGCGCCACGCCGATCATGCGGATTCCTCGATCTCTGTGAGTGTCGCTTCCAGTTCGGTCAGTTCCATCCCGGCGAGTCGCTGTTCCTCGTCGGTCTCGCGGGTGACGACCGCCCTGTAGCGCGGTTCGTCCCGCAGCAGCTCGCGGTGGGTACCGACGGCCGCCACCGTGCCCCCGTCGACGAGCACGACCCGGTCCGCACGGTCCAGCAGCAGTGGCGAGGACGCCAGTACCACCGTGGTCCGCCCGGCGCGCAGGGCCGCGATCCCGTCCGCGATCCGCGCCTCGGTGTGCGAGTCGACCGCGGAGGTCGGCTCGTCGAGCACCAGCACCTCCGGGTCGGTGACCAGGGACCGTGCCAGGGCGAGCCGCTGGCGCTGGCCACCCGAGAGGGAGCGGCCGCGCTCGGTGATCCGGGCGTCCATCGGGTCCTCGACCCCTTCCGGCGCCGACTGCAGCAGCGCGTCCAGGACGTCGGCGCACTGGGCTGCGCCGAGAGCCGCACCGGATTCGACGGCTTCGGAGGCCGGTACGTCGAACAGCTCCCGCAGGGTCCCGGACAGCAGCACCGGATCCTTGTCCTGTACGAGGACCAGGGAGCGCGCGGTGTCCAGTGCGAGCTCGTCCAGCGCGACGCCGCCGAGCAGCACGGACGGTGTTCCCGCGTCCGCGCCGGTCCCCGCGTCCGCGCCCGCCGCATCGTCCATGGGGTGGCCGCCGAGGCGTTCCGCGAGCCGCCCCGCCAGGTCGGGGTCCCCGCACACGACGGCGGTGAACCGGCCCGCGGGGGCCAGCAGCCCGGTCTGCGGGTCGTACAGGTCCCCGCCCGGGGCAGGTGCCGGCACCGGCTCCGGGCGCGCGGGACGTCCGGCGGCGGCGTCCGTCCGGGTCAGGGACAGGACCCGGGCGGCCCGCTTGGCGGAGGGCCGTGAGAAGGAGTACGCCATGGCGATCTCCTGGAAGTGGCGCAGGGGGTACAGCAGCGTGGCCACCGCGCTGAAGGCGGCGACGAGTTCACCCACGGCGATGCGGCCGTCCGAGACGAGCGCGGCGCCGTACCAGATCACCGTGATCATCAGCGCGCCCGGGAGCACCACCTGGATCGCGGAGATCAGCGCCCACATCCGGGCACTGTGCACGGCGGCCTTGCGGACCTCCTGCGAGGCCTCGCGGTAGCGGCCGAGGAACAGGTCCTCACCACCGATACCGCGCAGTACGCGCAGGCCCGCGACGGTGTCGGAGGCAAGTTCGGTGGCCTTGCCCGCCTTCTCCCGCTGGACGTCCGCGCGCCGGGTGGCGCGCGGCAGCAGCGGCAGCGAGGCCAGGGCGATCAGCGGGACGCCGACGGCGACGACGGTGCCGAGTTCGGGCGCGTAGAACAGCAGGCCGACGCAGACGAGGACGACGGAGAAGACGGCCGCGAGGAAGCGGGAGACCGCCTCCACGAACCAGCCGATCTTCTCCACGTCGCCCGTGGACACCGCGACCACTTCGCCCGCGGCCACCCGGCGGGTGAGGGCGGAGCCCAGTTCGGCCGTCTTGCGCGCGAGGAGTTGCTGGACGCGCGCGGCCGCGGTGATCCAGTTGGTGACCGCCGTGCGGTGGAGCATCGCGTCGCCGACGGAGACGGCGACCCCGATGAGCAGGAGCAGGGCGCCCACGCGCAGCAGCCGGTCCGGGTCGTGATCGGCGACCGCGTCGACGCCCATACCCACGGCGTAGGGCAGTCCGGCGACGCCGGAGAAGTGGAGCATTCCCCAGCCCAGGCTCTTGAGCTGTCCGCCGAGTTGACCGCGCCCCAGCCACAGCAGGAACCGGGGGCCGGAGCGGGCGTCGGGTACCCCTGGATCCGGATACGGAAGATCGCTGATCTGCATGACGCCCCATGACTGTTCGAGTGGTCCAAACCGTGCAAGGTTCGCCTTCGGGACCGATGCCGGGCAATCGATTTTTCGTGGGACGCGCGCTGCGGCCAGCAGGTTTGCGGCGGCGGGGACGGCGTGGCGCCAGGTCACGGGGGTCGCACGCCCCGGCGCTCACGGGCGGGTGGCGTGCTCCAGTTCGAGCAACGCCGAGTAGTAGCGGCGCCCCGTCGCCCGGTCCATGCCCACTTCGCACATCCGGTTCGCCGACAGGTGCGCGTCGAAGGCCCGGGCGGTCACCTCGGCCGCCTCGCGCGCCGTCGCCGAGGCGGTGAGTTCCGGATGCAGCATTCCCCGGTCGCCCGCGAAGGCGCAGCAGCCCGCGTCGTCGGGGACCACCACCTCCTCGGCGCACGCCGCGGCGACCGCGCGCAGCCGGTCCTCGTCACCCAGGTGCCGCATCGAGCAGGTGGGGTGGAGTACGGCCGAGCCCACCGTGCGCCGGACCTCCAGACGCGGCAGCAGCTCGTCGGCGGCCCACACGACCGAGTCGAGGATCCGCAGCTCCGCGTGGAGGGCCCGGTTCTCCGGGGTGAGGTACGGGACCACCTCGCGCGCGATGCCCAGCGTGCAGGAGGAGGCGTCCACGACCAGCGGCAGGAGTCCGCCGGCCGTCCAGCCCCACGCCGCTTCGACGATCCGGTTCGCCATCACCCGGGTGCCGGCCTCGTAGCCCTTGGAGTGCCAGATCGTCGCGCAGCAGGTGCCGCCGACGTCGCCGGGGATCCAGACGGGCCGCCCGGCCCGCTCCGACACGGCCACCACGGCCTGGGGCAGGGAGGGGCCGGGCCGGCCCTCCGGGCCGCCGAAGATCCGGTTGACGCAGGCCGGGTAGTACACGGCGGCGGCGCCCACCCGCCGGGTCGGCGGCAGCCGGCGGGGCGCGGCGCCGGCGATCCGTGCCGGCCACTGCGGAACCAGGTCCGGGTTCACGGCCCTGCGCGCGGCCCCGGTGACCGCCCCCAGCAGCCGGGCACCGGCCCGGGAGGGGATCCGGTCGGCGGCGGCCACCGTCAGCCGGGCGGCGGACTCGGCGGCCCCGAAGCGCCGCGCGGCCAGCGCCGCGGCGGCTTCCTCGCGCGGGCCGTGCCGGCGGTGGCGGAAGTCCTTCATCAGCGCCCCGGTGTCGATCCCGACGGGGCAGGCGAGCTTGCATGCGGAGTCGCCCGCGCAGGTGTCCACCGCGTCGTAGCCGTAGGCCGCGAGCAGGCCGTCCAGCACGGGGGAGCCGGGCTGCTGGCGCAGCATCTCGCGGCGCAGCACGATCCGCTGGCGCGGAGTGGTCGTCAGGTCCGCGCTGGGACAGGCCGGTTCGCAGAAGCCGCACTCGATGCAGGGGTCGGCCACCGCCTCCACCTGCGGAATGGTCTTCAGACCGCGCAGATGGGCCCGCGGGTCGCGGTCGAGGAGGATCCGCGGCGCCAGCACCCCGTCCGGGTCGACGAGCCGCTTGGTGCGCCACATGAGGGCGGTCGCCACGGGGCCCCACTCCAGTTCGAGGAAGGGGGCCATGTTGCGGCCCGTGGAGTGCTCGGCTTTCAGGGAGCCGTCGAACCGCTCCACGGTGAGCCGGCAGAAGGCCTCCATGAAGGCTCCGTACCGTTCGACGTCGGCGGGGTCGGCGGCGTCGAAGGTGAGCATGAAGTGCAGGTTGCCGTGGGCCGCGTGACCGGCGACGGCCGCGTCGAAGCCGTGCTCCGCCTGGAGCGCGAGGAGTGCCTCGCAGGCCTCCGCCAGCCGGGACGGCGGTACCGCGAAGTCCTCGGTGATCAGCGTGGTGCCCCGGGCGCGGGCTCCGCCGACGGCGGTGACGAAGGCCTTGCGTGCCTGCCAGTAGCCGTGCACGGTCTTCGGGTCGCCGGTGAAGGTGTTGGTGACCGACGCCACCGGGGCGACCAGGTCGAGCCCGTCGAGGACCCGGGTGGCCCGCTGTGCGCAGGCGTCCCGGGCGGCCTGGTCCGGAGCCCGGAATTCCACGAGCAGGGCGGCGGTCTCCCGGGGCAGGTCCGCCCAGTCGGCGGGCACGCCCGCGACGCTGACCGAGGCGCGCAGGGTGTTGCCGTCCATCAGTTCTACGGCGGCCGCTCCCGCCTCGTTGAAGAGGGGCACGGCCGCGGCCGCCGCGGGCAGCGAGGGGAAGAACAGCAGGGCGGAGCAGAGTTCGCGCTCCAGCGGGAGGGTGTCGAAGACGACCTCGGAGATGAAGCCGAGGGTGCCCTCCGAGCCGACCATGAGCCCGCGCAGGATCTCGACGGGGGTGGTGCCGTCCAGGTAGGCGTCGAGACGGTAGCCGGTGGTGTTCTTGATCTCGTACTTGGCCCGGATCCGGGCGACCAGCGCGGGGTCGGCCTCGATCTCCCGCTTGATCTCCGTCAGACCGTGGCACAGGGCCGGTTCGGCGCGCGACAGCTCCTCGTCGGCCAGCGGGTCTGCGGTGTCCACGACGGTGCCGCCCGGGAGGACGAGGGTGAGGGAGGAGAGCGTGCGGTAGGAGTTGCGGGTGGTGCCCGCGGTCATGCCCGACGCGTTGTTGGCGACGACCCCGCCGAGGGTGCAGGCGGCGGCACTGGCCGGGTCGGGCCCGAGGACGCGGCCGTGCCGGGCGAGGGCCGCGTTCGCCCGGGCCACGGTGGTGCCGGGCCGGATCCGGGCGCGCCGGCCCTCCTCCAGCACCTCGATCCCGGCCCAGTGGCGGCGTACGTCGACGAGGATGTCCTCGCCCTGGGCCTGCCCGTTGAGCGAGGTACCGGCGGCGCGGAAGACCACCTCGCGCTGCCGGCCATGGGCGTACGAGAGCACCGCGGAGACGTCGTCGACGTCCTCGGCGATCACCACGACCTGGGGTACGAACCGGTAGGGGGAGGCGTCGGAGGCATAGCGGACGAGGTCGGAGACCTTCCACAGCACCTTCTCGGGGCCGAGCAGCGCGGTCAGCTCGCTCCGCAGCGGCTCGGGCGTGCCGCCGGCCCGGTGCCCGGGGAGCCGGTCGGGGGCGGGGCCGCGGATGCCGCGCGGGCGCAGGGCCCCCGGCTTCGGTTCGAGCAGCGGCATCTGCGACCCCTCGCGTCGTCGAGGCCCACGGGTGGCCTACTCAGCAGGTGCGCTCCGCCGGGGCGTCCGACAGGGCGTTCAGCAGACCGCCGAGCACGTCGCGCTGGTCGGCGGTCAACGGAGCCAGGATCTCCTCCGCCGCGTCGGTTCGCGCGTTGCGCAGACGGCGCAGCGTGGCGCGGCCGGTGTCGGTGAGCTCGATCCGGATGACGCGGCGGTTCGCGGGGTCGGGTGCGCGCCGTACGCACCCGGCCGCCTCCAGGCCGTCCACGAGGCTGGTCACCGCGCGCGGTACGACTTCCAGTCGGGCGGCGAGATCCGCCATCCGGGGTGCCTGCTCGCCCTCGTAGTGCGAGACGAGGCGCAGCAAACGACTCTGGGCGGGAGTGATCCCGAGCGGCACCATGTGGCGCTTCTGGATCCGGTGCAGCCTGCGCGTCAGGCGCAGGAGCTGTTCGGCGAGGAGGCGGTCGGTGTCGGAGGCGGAAGAGGAGGCGGAGGCGGAGCTCATGCGGGAACAATATCAGGATGCCGTTCATTGTGAGTATAGGTAACAATGACCTGTGCTCCAATGGCCCCGACACGGCCGGAGGGGACCTCGCGACGACCTCGACCCTGACCCCCGACCCCCGAGAGGGTGCCCATGCCACACGACGAACCGAAGTGGATCCCGTCGAAAGACCCCCTGGACCCCGACCGTCCGGCCCCGGCGGAGCAGCCGCGTGAGCTGCGCCGCATCGTCGGCCTGTTCCGGCCCTACCGGGGCCGGCTCGCCGTCGTCGGCCTGCTGGTCGGAGCCTCCTCGCTCGTCGGCGTCGCCTCGCCGTTCATGCTCCGGGAGATACTCGACGTCGCGATCCCGCAGGGCCGCACGGGGCTGCTCAGCCTGCTCGCGCTCGGCATGATCCTGACCGCCGTCGTCACCAGCGTCTTCGGCGTGCTCCAGACCTTCATCTCCACCACCGTCGGCCAGCGCGTCATGCACGACCTGCGCACCGCCGTCTACGCACAGCTCCAGCGGATGCCGCTGGCCTTCTTCACGCGGACCCGCACCGGGGAGGTGCAGTCCCGCATCGCCAACGACATCGGCGGCATGCAGGCCACCGTCACCTCCACCGCGACCTCGCTCGTCTCGAACCTGACGGCCGTCATCGCCACGGTGGTCGCCATGCTCGCGCTCGACTGGCGGCTCACCCTGGTCTCGCTGCTCCTGCTGCCCGTCTTCGTGTGGATCAGCCGGCGGGTCGGACACGAGCGCAAGAGGATCACGACGAAGCGGCAGAAGCAGATGGCCGCCATGGCCGCGACGGTCACCGAGTCGCTCTCGGTGAGCGGCATCCTGCTCGGCCGCACCATGGGCCGCTCCGAGTCCCTCACCGCCGCCTTCTCCGCCGAGTCCGAGAAGCTCGTCGACCTGGAGGTGCGCTCCAGCATGGCCGGGCGCTGGCGGATGTCCACCATCGGTATCGTCATGGCCGCGATGCCCGCCCTCATCTACTGGGCGGCCGGCCTGGCCCTCCAGGCGGGCGCCCCCTCGCTCTCCGTCGGCACCCTCGTCGCCTTCGTCACCCTCCAGCAGGGCCTGTTCAGGCCCGCGGTGAGCCTGCTGTCGACCGGTGTGCAGATACAGACCTCGCTCGCGCTGTTCGCCCGCATCTTCGAGTACCTCGACCTGCCGGTGGACATCACCGAGCGCGCGGACGCGGTGCGCCTGGACCGGGCCAAGGGCGAGGTGACCCTGGAGGACGTGCACTTCACGTACGACACCAAGAACGGTCCGACCCTCGCGGGGATCGACATCACCGTCCCGGCCGGCGGCTCCCTCGCCGTCGTCGGTCCGACCGGATCGGGCAAGAGCACGCTCAGCTATCTGGTGCCCCGGCTCTACGACGTCACCGGCGGACGCGTCGCCCTCGACGGGGTGGACGTGCGCGATCTCGACTTCGACTCGCTGGCCCGCTCCATCGGCGTGGTCTCCCAGGAGACCTACCTCTTCCACGCCTCGGTCGCCGACAACCTGCGCTTCGCCAAGCCGGACGCCACCGACGAGGAGATCGCCGAGGCGGCCCGGGCCGCCCAGATCCACGACCACATCGCCTCCCTGCCCGACGGGTACGACACCCTGGTCGGCGAGCGCGGCTACCGCTTCTCCGGGGGCGAGAAGCAGCGCCTGGCCATCGCCCGTACGATCCTGCGGGACCCGCCGGTGCTGATCCTCGACGAGGCCACCAGCGCCCTCGACACCCGTACCGAGCACGCCGTCCAGCAGGCCATCGACAACCTCTCCGCGGGCCGTACGACCATCACCATCGCGCACCGCCTCTCCACCGTCCGCGACGCGGACCAGATCGTGGTCCTCGACGCCGGACGCATCGCCGAGCGCGGTACGCACGAGGAGCTGCTGAAGGCGGACGGCCGGTACGCGGCCCTGGTCCGCCGGGACCGGGACGCCGCGCTGGCCCCCGAGCCGCCCGAGGGCTTCCAGCTGGCTCCGGTAAATGCGTGACGGTAGGACCGGCACGCAGTCCGGGTGCCGGAAATATGATGAATCGCGGGTTAGCGTTCCCGCATGCGCCCTGAGTACCCGCCGCCGCAACGCCGTCCCCGGCTGACCCGTCGGGGCCGGCTGGCGCTCTTCCTCGGCACACTGCTCGCCGTCGGTGGGGCGGTCGTGATCCCGATACTGGGGCGTGGCGAAGTGCCGGAGACGCCACGCCGGCTGCTGATCCCCGAGGGCTGGCGGGCCCAACAGGTGTACGCCGCGGTCGACCGCGAGCTGAAGCTCCCGCCGGGATCCACGAAGGCGGCGGTGGCCACCACCGCCCTGGCCCTGCCCGCGGAGGCCAAGGGCAATCCGGAGGGCTATCTCTTCCCGGCGACGTACCCGGTGACCTCGAAGTCCACCCCGGCCACCCTGCTCACGCAGATGGTGCAGACGGCGAACCGGAAGCTCGCCACCCAGGCCGTCGCCGACGGCGGCAAGGCCCACGGGATGACTCCGTACCAGACGGCCACCCTGGCCAGCATCATCGAGGCGGAGGCCGAGGGCCGCACCGACATGGGCAAGGTCGCACGGGTGGTGCACAACCGGCTGGCGAAGTCGATGCCGCTCCAGATGGACTCGACCGTCAACTACGCGCTCAACCGCAGCACCGTGGACACCAAGCTGAGCGACACCCGGATCGACAGCCCCTTCAACACCTACGAACGCCAGGGACTGCCGCCCACGCCGATCGACAGCCCCGGGCTGGAGGCGATGGCGGCCGCGGTCGCCCCGACGCCCGGTGACTGGCTGTTCTTCGTGACGGTCAAGCCGGGGGACACCCGCTTCTCCGCGACCTACGAGGAACACAAGAAGCACGTGGCCGAGTTCAACCGGATCCGCGCGAGCACGGGCCCCCGCACGGGCCAGGCCGGGCCCGCCGGGAGATGAGGGCCACCGGCCCCGGACCCATGACCGGCGTGCATGCCGCGTCGGCAGAGCGGCATGAACGAGCACGCGTGGCCGTAGACGGACATGACGGGTGTCGGGCAGCGGGTCGCAGGGGCGGATCGCGGCTCGTGGTCCGGGCGGCCGGGCGCGTGTCGGGCTCCGGGTACGGGATCGTGCCCGCGAACGGGTAGGTGAGCGAGGTCCCGGAGCGGCCTCGGTCAGGTCTTCGGGCCGCCCAGATCGGGCAGGGTGAGCGAGCCGTCCGCGGCGAGGGGGAATCCCGGATTGTGCGCGACTTCCCAGCAATGGCCGTCCGGGTCGGTGAAGGCGCCCGAGTAGAACCCGATCGCGTTGAAGGCGGCGGGCCTCGTCACGGTGCCGCCCGACCGCCCGGCCGCGGCCAGCACCTCGTCCACCTCGGTCTCGGAGCGGACGTTGTGGGCGAGGACGATCCCGCCGAACCCGCCGCCCGGCCCGGGCTCGACCCCGCAGTCGCGCGCCAGCTTGTCCCGGTCCCACAGCACCAGGGCGAGTCCGCCGGCCTGGAAGAAGACGGTCTCCTCGACCTCCTGCCCCCGCCAGCCCAGGGCCTCGTAGAAGCCCTTCGCGCGGGCGAGGTCGCAGACCCCCAGGGTGACCAGGGTGATGCGCTGTTCCATGCGGGCACAGTAGAGCGCCGCGGGGGACGGCCGCCGCATGCGCGCCGTCGGCGTGACGCGGCTCGCAGCGGGGTCCGCACGGCGGCCTAAGCGGCAGGGCGGTCGATCAGTCGCCGAAGTAGGCCTCGGCCACCGCGTAGGTGTCCTCGTACAGGTGGTAGCGGGTGATCCGCCCGTCCCGGACCGTGGTGTGCAGGGCGAACGCGGTGTCGATGTCCCGGCCGGTCTTCCTGACTTCGGACACCATGCGGCCGAGGAGCACCACGTCGTCCCCCTCGGCGACGACCTGGCGGAGCTCGAACTCCTTGGCCCGCACATGGGTCCGCAGCAGCTCGAAGAACGTGCGCATGCCGTCCGGCGAGTCGGCCTCCGGGACCCACGGGATGCCCGGCGGATGCGGGATCGAGAACGACACCCGGTCGGCGAACAGCGCCGCCGCCTCCGCGCTCTTCCCTTCGGCCAGCAGCGGGAACAGGCTTTGAACGGTCTGCGCCGGTGTGGGGGCTGTCATGCCCGTCGACCCTACGCGGGCGGGCGCCGCCCTCGCTCGATGCGCGCCGATGGCGAGGGGGAACCGGCCGGGAAGGCCGGTGCCGGTGCGATCAGCCCAGCGGCGCCCCCACCGCTTCGCGGGTGAGGAGCCGGCGGATCTCGCGGACCGCGGCACCGCCCGCACGGTTGGCGCCTATGGTCGACGCCGACGGGCCGTAGCCCACGAGGTGGATCCGCTCGTCGCGCACGGCCCGGGTCCCCACGACCCGGATGCCGCCGCCCGGCTCGCGCAGGTGCAGCGGGGCGAGGTGGTCGACGGCCGCCCGGAATCCGGTGGCCCACAGGATGACGTCCGCGTCCACACGGCTCCCGTCGGCCCAGACGGCGCCCGTGGGGGTGATCCGGTCGAAGACGGGCCGCCTGGCCAGCACCCCCGAGGCCATACCGGCCCGGACGGCCTCGTTCAGCGGGAGTCCCGTCACGCTGACCACGCTCTGCGGTGGCAGTCCCCGGCGTACCCGCGCGTCCACCAGGGCCACTGCCGCCCGGCCCTCGGCCTCGCCGAAACTCCCGTCGCGGAAGACGGGGGGCCGCCGGGTCACCCAGGTGGTCGCCGCAGCCACCTCGGAGATCTCCAGCAGGTGCTGCACCGCCGAGGTGCCGCCGCCGACGACGATCACCCGCGCCCCCGCGAACTCCTGAGGCCCCGGATAGTGCGCGGTGTGCAGCTGCCGGCCCCGGAACGTCTCCTGCCCCGGGTAGCGCGGCCAGAACGGCCGGTCCCAGGTTCCGGTGGCGTTGACCAGGGCCCGGGCCGACCAGACGCCGGCCGAGGTCTCCACGCGCAGCCGCCCCGTGTCCCCCTCGCGTACGGCGGAGACGTCCACGGGCCGGCGTACGCGCAGGTCGAAGCGGTCCTCGTAGGCGGCGAAGTACTCCCCGACGACCTGCGACGACGGCCGCGCCGGGTCGGCGCCCGCCAGCTCCATTCCGGGCAGGGCGTGCATGCCGTGGACCTTGCCGTAGGTGAGGGAGGGCCAGCGGTACTGCCAGGCGCCGCCCGGGCGGGGCGCGTGGTCGAGGACCACGTGGTCGAGCCCTGCCCGCGTCAGGTGGTAGGCGCTGGACAGGCCGGCCTGCCCGGCGCCGACGACCACCACGTCCACGTCGACCGGCTGGTCCGTCGTCACGCCGGCCGGCACGTCCGGTGTCACGTCCACCGGCCCGTACGCCGGCAGGTCCGCGCCCCTCGTCATGTTGTTCACGGTTCTACCAACTCGCGGCGGGTGCCGGATCTTCCCGTGCCGTGGCGCCGGCGGTCTCAGCAGGCGTTCCCGCCCTGCGGGCCGGCGGGACGCAGGGTCGCCATGACCGGTCCGGTCGGCTGCAGGGTGAGCCCCGGGAAGACCCCGGCCCGGTCGCTCCCGCTGTCCAGGTGGAACCGCTGGGCCAGCACGGCGAGTACGAGCGCCGCCTCCACGAGCGCGAACCGCGCTCCCAGGCACGCCCGCGGGCCGCCGCCGAAGGGGAACCAGGCGTGCTCGGGCACCGGGTGCGGCGCGTCCGCGTCCCACCGCTCGGGGCGGAAGGCCTCCGGCTCCGGGAACCACCGGGGGTCGCGGTGCACCGACCAGGGGCTGGTCCACACCGAGGTCCCGGCCGGTACCGCGCGCCCGCCGAGCGTCGCCCCCTCCGTGGCCACCGCCGAGATCAGCCAGATCGGCGGATAGATGCGCAGGGCCTCCTTGACCACCTGCCGGGTCCAGGGCAGCCGCGCGTAGTCGTCGTAGGCCGGCAGCCGTCCGCCGAGCACCCCCTCCAGCTCCTCCGTCAGCCGGGCCCGCGCCGCCGGCGCCCCCGACAGCAGCTGCCAGGCCCAGGTCAGGGTGGTCGAGGTGGTCTCGTGGCCGCCGATGTAGAGGGTGATCGACTCGTCCCGCAGTTCCTTGCGGGAGAGCGGGCCGCCCGTTTCGTCGCGGGCGGCGAGCAGCCGGCTCAGCAGGTCGTCCCGTTCCGCGCCGGCCGCCGATGCCGCCTCGTGTTCCCGGATGACGTGCTCGATCTCCCGGTCGAGCACCGCCACGGCCTCCCGCATGCGGCGCCGCCCGGGAGTGCGGACCCAGGGCGGCAGGAACAGCGTCAGCCCGCGGAACTCGGCACCCAGTTCCCGCTGGGCGGTGGCCATGGCCGCGCTGATGGGTGCCTCTCGGCCGGCGGCGTCGCTCCCGAACAGGGTGCGCACCGCGATCCGCTGGGTGAGCCCGGCCATCTCCCGGTGCACGTCGACCCGCTGCCCCGCGCGCCAGCCGCTCACCAGGGCGTCCGCGCACTCCACCATCGTGGCGGCGTACGAGCGGACCTGGCGCGGCCGGACGGCGGGCTGGACCAGGGCCCGCTTGCGACGCCAGTCCTCCCCGGTGGCGACCACCACCCCGTTGCCCAGCAACTGCCGGAACGCCCAGCCCAGTTCCGTCGGCCGGAAGCTGGATTCGACGGCCCCGAGCAGTTCACCGGCGTGCTCGGGCCGGGAGACCAGGATGTTGCGCTGCGGGCCGAGTGCCCAGGGAACCCAGTCCCCGTAGTCGTCGCGCAGCGACTCGAAGAAGGCCAGGGGGTCGCGGGCGAAAGCGGGCAGGTTCCCGAGCAGCGGCCACCTGCGCGGTCCGCCGCTCCGGGTGCCGGGGGTCAGGGTCGCGGTCACGCAGGCATGGTGACAGCGGCCCCCGCAGGCCGCCAGAGAGCGGACAGGTTCTCTGCGGCGGGTCCGGCGGGCCAGGCGGGCATCCGGCGGGCATCCGGCACCCAGCGGACACGCATCTGGCGCACATCGGGCACGCGTCATGGAGAATGGACAGATGATCCGTGCGGAGATAATCTGTGGGCAGATTATCTTTCGGTCGGGGAGGCCACCCATGTGGGAGTACGAGCACAGCATCGAGACCGCCGCTGCCCCCGAGGCGATCTGGCGCCTCTGGGCGGACGTGGAGAACTGGGGCGCCTGGAACGCCGGGATCCAGAAGATCGAGATCAACGGCCCGTTCTCGGCCGGTACGGAGATCACGATGACGCCCCCCGGGGACGACCCGGTCCTGCTGCACATCACCGAGGCGGCCGAGGGCGAACGGTTCACCGACGAGGCGCGCTTCGGTGGCCTGCTGCTGCGGACCGTCCACCGGATCGACCCGATCGGCCAGGACCGGATCCGGGTCGTGTACCGGATGGAGATCACCGGCGACGGTGCCGACGAGACCGGCCCGCAGATCGGCCCGGGCATCACCGCCGACTGGCCCGACACCATGGCCGCTCTGGTCGAGCTGGCGCTCCGCTGATGCCCCTCAGCCCCGGCGAGAGCCCCGGGTTCCTGCTCTGGCACGCCACGTTGCGCTGGCAGCGCGACATCGCCGCCGCCCTGGCCCCGCTCGATCTCACCCACGTGCAGTTCGTGCTGCTCGCCTGCACCTGGTGGCTCAACAGCCAGGGCGAACACCCCAATCAGCAGACCGTCGCCCGCCAGGCCGGAACCGACGTCAAGATGACCTCCCAGGTCCTGCGCACTCTGGAACAGAAAGGGCTCGTCGAGCGGGAGGTCGACCCGGCCGACACCCGAGCCCGACGGCTGCGCGTCACCGACGCAGGCGCCGACCTGGCCCCGCGGGCGATCGCCGCCGTCGAACAGGCCGACGCGCGGTTCTTCCGGCCGGTGCCCGTCGGCGACGCCGTGGCCCTGCTCGGCCGCCTGGCCCGTCCCGAGTCCGAACCCCCAGGGGTGAAATGAGCGAGATACGCGTCTTGGGCAGCCGGGCGCTGAGGGACAAGGACTTCGAGCATGTGACGCTCCCCGAGCCGTGGATGTCCGCAAGCGGCCGGGAGTTCGTCCACCAGGACCCGGACGTCGAGGCCTTCCGCCGCACTGTCCCCATCTACTGCGGCGACTTCGATCTCACCGTCACCTGCCTGGAGCGGAAGAACGCACGCGACGTGGGCTTCGAGCGTTTTGTCGCCAACTGCCTGCGGGATCAGCTGCACGGGCATGGCGGAGCGGATCCCGAGGACGCCTCGACGCGGTTCCACTTCCGCGCAGCGTATGACCTGCAACAACTGGCCGGGATGGTGGTGGAGGAGGAGGCGGCAGCCTACGTCGCGTCGCTCCCGTACGGTGCGCCGATCGAAGTGCTCTGGGATTTCTCGAACTTCGGCTGTCTGCGGTGGGACTGGCTGGAGACATCGGTTCGGTTGCAGGGGCGTCCCGTCCCAGGAACGGGCGGCGTCCACGCCCCCGCGGTGGACGGATCGGAGTTCCTGCCCAGGATTTTCTCCCATGCCGAACCCGACGTGATGCATCAAGACGTCCACGCCATCCGCGAGCACGCGCTGGGGCAGCTGAAGTACCTGCCGGATCTGCGTGAGGGGCTGCCGCGCGACGCCATGGCGAAGCTGATCAACGAAGACATTCTTGCGCTGTCCGCGCTGTGCCACCGACACGGCACCTTCGGCGAGGCGGTTCTGCCGGGGGCTTTCGATCCCATCACCGGATTCTTCCTGAAGGCGCGCGACGGGAACTCCCGCCAGGCGTTCATCGAGACGGGGGAGTACTTCTACGAGGTTCTGGTGAGCACCTCCTGAGCGTCCCCGCCGCGCTCCGGCCGCCGGGACCGCGCGACGGCTCCCCGCTCACACCGACCGCAGCCACTCGTACGCGGCGTCCGCGCTGAACTCCGGCTGCCCGCCCGGGAAGAGGAGCCCGGCCGAGGCGAAGGCCGGGTCCCCCGCGATGTCCGGGGAGTACGGGACCGCCACGCACGCCATGCCAGCGGCGTGCGCGGCCCGTACTCCGGGCGCCGCGTCCTCGACGACCACGCAGCCGGCGGGCTCGGCGCCCAGCCGGCGGGCCGCCTCCAGGAAGACGTCCGGAGCGGGCTTGCCGTGCGCGACCTCCTCGGCGGAGACCACCGTCGTCAGCAGTGCGTCCAGCCCGGTGCCCGCCAGCACCGCGTCGATCGCCTCGCGTGAGGAGCCGGAGGCCACCGCCATCGCCGCGCCCTCGGTGCGCAGCCGCTCGACCAGCTTGCGCATCTGCGGGAAGACCTCGGTCCGTGTCCGGGCCAGTTCCAGGTACGCGGCGTTCTGCTCGGCGAGCAACTGCTCCACCGGTGCCCGGATCCCGTACCGCTCGCGCAGGATCTCCAGGGTCTCCAGCGTGCCGATGCCGATGAAGCGCGCGTGCTGCTCCCACGTGAAGTCGGGGACCCCGTGCCGCTCCAGGGTGCGGCGCCCGGACTCGTAGTAGTTCGGCTCGCTGTCCACGAGGGTGCCGTCGAGATCGAATATGACGGAGATCATCCGCAGTGTCCGTCCTGCCGCTCGTGTCCTGTCCCGTCAATCCTGTCAGGTTCTGTTGGCATTTCTGCCCACTGATTCGACCAGGGGCAGCAGCCGGTGCGGCACCCGCTCGCGCAGCGCCACCTCCGTACGCGTGCGGACCACGCCCGGAAGCTGGATCAGCCGCTGGATCACGTCCTCCAGGTGCCCGTTGTCCCGGGCCGCCACACGGGTCAGCAGGTCTCCGCCGCCGGTGATCGAGAAGGCCTCGATGATCTCGGGCACGGCGGCCAGCGCATCACCCACGTCGTCCAGATGACCCTGGGTGACCTCGATGTGCACGAAGGCCAGCACCGGATGGCCCAGTGCGGCGGGGGAGAGGACCGGCCCGGTGCCGGTGATCACACCCGTGCGCTCCAGCCGGTCCAGCCGTGCCTGCAGGGTGCCGCGCGCGACGCCGAGGATCCGGGCGTACTCGCGGACACTGGTGCGCGGCTGCTCGATCAGCAGGCGCAGGATTCTGGTGTCGAGCTCGTCCACCGCCACGCCACGACTGTACCAATGGCCCCGTTCACCCCGACCGTTACCGGCCAGGAGCCTGGTCCGTGTGCAGCCCGGGCTGGCCCCGGTAGAGCAGGCCCACGACCAGCACCGTCACGGCGGCCGGCAGCAGCAGCCAGCCCACGGTCCAGCCGGCCCGCAGCAGCAGCGCCCCGAGGAAACCGCCGGCGAACATGGCGAGGACGCTCAGGCCGCGCAGTTTCCAGCCCGGCGTCCCGAATCCGTAGGTGTTCTCCCGCCCCATGGCCGAGGCACCCACGAAGGCGGTCATGGACCGGGTGACCAGCGTCGTCGGTACGCCCGGCACGTTCGCCCGCATGATCGTGGTGTTGCGCAGCCCCATCGCCAGGGCGAGGAACGCCGTCGCCGCCAGATGCCGCGGGGCCGGTGACCCGTACTGCGGAGCCAGCCCCCAGCCGATGCCCGCGGCGGTCAGGATCAGCCCCGCCTCGGCGAGGAGACCGATGACGAACCAGCGCCTGCCGTGGATCTCGGTCACGGACTCCAGATGCGACCCACAGACCACCCCGACCACGAACGCGGCCAGGGAGACCCCCGGAGCGAGCGTCTCCAGCCTGCCCGCACCGGCCGCGCCGAAGGCCAGGAACAGCACGTTGCCCGTCTGCATCGCCGTGAAGGCCGGCCCGAGCGCCAGCAGGCTCGCCGCCTCCACCAGCCCTGTCACCAGGGTCAGTACGACCATCAGCGCGGGCATGCGCGGCGGGAGCAGAGGCGCACCAGCCGTGCGCCCGGCCGCCGCCCGGTTCTCGTCCATGACGCCCGACAGTGACACGCCCGCCCGGGCGCTCCGGCGCCGACATGCCGGAAGGCCATAGGGTCCGAAGGATGAGTGACCTGTTGCTGGTGAGGCACGGCGAGACCGCCTGGAGCGCGAACGGGCGCCACACGGGACGCACCGACCTCCCGCTGACCGCCCGCGGGGTCGAGGAGGCCATCTCACTGGCCCCCTTCTTCCAGGACCGGCAGCCGGCCCTGGTCCTGACCAGCCCGCTGCGCCGCGCCGTCGCCACGGCCCAGCTCGCCGGACTCACCGGCGGCCGGACCGACCCCGACCTGTACGAATGGGACTACGGCGGCTACGAGGGGATCACCACCGCCGAGATCCAGAAGACGACCCCGGACTGGTCCCTGTGGACCCACGGCGTGCCGCCCGGCGACGCCGAACACCCCGGGGAGAGCGCGGCCCAGGTGGGGGCCCGTGCCGACCGTGCCCTGGCCCGCGTCGCCCCCGTGCTCCGCGCGGACGGCGGAGACGTGGTGCTCGTCGCCCACGGCCACTTCCTGCGCGTCCTCACCGCCCGCTACCTGCGGCTGGAGCCCGAGCACGGCCGGCTGTTCCTGCTGCGCACCGGCACCGTCAGCCGGCTCTCCACGGAGCACGGCCTCCCGGTGATCGCGGGATGGAACACCCGGCCCTGACAGCGGTGGCGAACGAGGTCGCCTCGCCTCGCGCAGCACCGGCGAGTGCGTGACCATTCCTACATGGGTCACGACTCCTACACGGAGGACGCCGATGCGGGCGCCGGACCGGAGGGCCTGGACGCGAGGCTCAAGGCCAACGCGATCGGATTCCTCGACGCGCTCGTCATCGGCCTGAACTCCACCTCGCCGGCCTACTCCCTGGCCGCGGTCCTCGGGCCGATCGTCGCGCTGGTCGGGATCTACGCACCGGGCGTGATGCTCGCCTCCTTCGTCCCGATGCTGCTCATCGCCGCCGCCTTCTACTACCTCAACAAGGTGGACCAGGACTGCGGGACGACCTTCTCCTGGGTCACCCGGGCCATGGGCCCCTGGGCCGGCTGGCTCGGCGGCTGGGCCATCGCCATGACCGGCGTCCTCGTCATCGGCTCCCTCGCGGACGTCGCCGTGAACTTCGGCCTGCTCGCCGTCGGACTCGACAGCTGGGCCGCCAACGCCTGGATCCGGCAGGGCCTCACCGTCGCGGTGATCCTCGCCATGACCGGCATCTGTGTCATCGGCACCGAGCTCTCCGCCCACCTCCAGGACATCCTCATCCTCGCCCAGGTCTTCTTCCTGCTGACCTTCGCCGTGGTCGCCATCTACCGCGTCTACGCCGACACCAGCACCCTGGAATCGATCGAGCCCTCACTCACCTGGCTCAACCCCTTCGGCGCGGGCGGCGCGGCGCTCACCGGCGGGCTGCTGCTCGGCGTGTTCATGTACTGGGGCTGGGAGTCCGCCGTCAACCTCACGGAGGAGGTGGAGAACTCGGCCACCGCGCCCGGCAAGGCCGGCCTGTGGTCGACCGTCATCCTCCTGGTCACCTACCTGTCCGTGGGCTTCGCGGTCGTCGCCTACGCGGGCACCGTCTACCTCGCCGAGAACGCGGGCGAGGAGGAGGCCATCTTCGCGGTCCTCGCCCACGAGGTCATGGGCGGCTGGGACTGGGTGGTGCTCCTCGCCGTCTGCACCTCGGCCCTCGCCTCCACCCAGACCACGATCATCCCCGCCTCCCGCACCGCCCTGTCCATGGCCCGCCGCCACGCGCTGCCGCACCGGCTCGCCCACATCCACCCGAGGTTCCGCACCCCGGACGTGAGCACCTGGTGGGTGGCCGGCATCGCCATCGGCTGGTACCTGATCGTCAACCAGATCAGCGAGAACGCGCTCCTGGACTCGCTCACCGCGCTCTCCCTGCTCATCGCCTTCTACTACGCGCTCACCGGCCTGGCCTGCGCCATCTACTACCGCCGGCACCTCCTGGAGAACGTGCACAACTTCTTCCTGATCGGCCTCGGCCCGGTGGTCGGTGCCGGCCTGCTGGCCTGGCTGCTGGTGGAGTCGATCGGCGACATGTCCAACCCGGAGAACTCCGCCAGCGGAGTCTCCTGGTTCGGGCTCGGACCGCCGCTGGTCATCGGCATCGGCATCGCGCTCGTGGGTGTGGCCGTCATGTGCTTCTGGCGGGTACGCGACGGCAGGTTCTGGCAGGAGCGCCGTGGCGTCGTCGACCCGGAACTCGTCCACGCCGGGAAGCCCAAGACACCCTCCTAGGAGCCCCCGATGTCCGTGGTCCTCGGATACGACGAATCACCCGGCGCGGAACGGGCCCTCCAGGTGGCGCTGGAGGTGGCCACCGCCTTCGGTGAGCCCCTCGTCCTCGTCTACGGTGCGGCCGCCCCGGGTCCCACCGGCGAGGAGTCACGTGCGCACCGCGAAGCCGTCCGCCAGGCGGGCCGCAGCGCACTCGCGCACGCGGTCGAGGAGGCCGACGCCGCCGGGGTGCCCTCCACGGTCGAGGTGGCCGACGAGAAACCCGCACAAGCCCTGCTGGACGCCGCCGAGCGCCACCGGGCCCGCGTCATCATCGTCGGCAGCTGGGGCGACAGCCCGATGCGCGGAGCGCTCCTCGGCTCCACCCCGCACAAGCTCCTGCACCTGTCGCCGATCCCGGTGCTGTGCGTGCCGACCGGGCCGGAGGGTGCCTGAACAGCCGTGGTACGACTGGAGGCGGACCCCCCTCCGGTCCCGGCCGGTCCGTCAGGGCCCGGAAAGGGCGTTCTCGGCCCGCGCCGGTAGCCGGCCGCCCACCTCCTTCCCGGCGCGCAGCCGGGTCAGGGCAGGGCTGGTGATCGCCGTCGTCACCAGGGCCATGAGCACCAGCATGGTGAACAGCTGCGGCCCGATGACGCCGAGTTCCAGACCGACGTTGAGCACCACCAGCTCGGTGAGCCCCCGGCAGTTCATCAGGGCGCCGATCGACAGCGCCTCCCGCCACGGTCTTCCGCACGCGCGCGCCGCGCCCGCCGCACCGCCCCACTTGCCGATGAAGGCGACGAAGAGGATGGCGGCCGTCCAGAGCCACAGCCAGGGTGAGGCCGTCAGGCCCCCGATGTCCGTACGCAGCCCCGTGTGCACGAAGAACAGCGGCAGCAGCACGGGCACCGTGAACGCGCGCAGCCGGGCCGCCGAAGCCTCGATGCGCTGCCCGGTGCGGGGGGTGACCACCCCGAACAGGAACGCCCCGAACAGCGCGTGCACGCCGATCAGGTCGGTGGCCAGCGCGGACAGGCTCAGCCCGCTGAAGAGCGCCACCAGCACCGCCGCGTCGCCGGCCCGGTCGGCGCGGGCCGACCACCGGGCCAGCAGCGGTCGTACCGCGTACAGCATCACCAGCGTGAAGGCCACGGCGAGTCCGGCCGTGGTGGCCGCCTCCATCGGGGAACCGGCCGTGGAGAGGGCCACCACCAGCGCCAGCAGGCACCACGCGACGACGTCGTCCACGGCCGCGCAGGCCAGGGCGAGCGCGCCGAGCGGGGTCCCGTACAGGCCCCGGTCGATGAGGATCCGGGCGAGGACCGGGAACGCGGTGATGGCCATTGCCACGGCCATGAACAGGGCGAACGGCATCCGGCCCACCCCCTCGGGGGCGAACGCACCGTACATCGCGAGGGCGAGCAGCGCGCCCAGGGCCAGCGGCAGCAGCATGCCCGCCTGGCTCACCGCCACCGCGACCCGGGTGTGACCGCGCAGGCTCTTCAGGTCCAGCTCCAGCCCGACCAGGAACATGAACGCGAGCAGCCCGAGCTGCCCGAGCACCGAGGTGTACGGCAGCACGGACGGCGGGAACAGCGCGTGCTGGGCCTGCGGCCAGAGCCAGCCCAGCAGCGAGGGGCCCAGCACGATGCCGGTGGCGATCTCGCCCACCACCGGAGGCTGGCCGAACCGGCGGCAGACGGCGGCCCCCACCTGACCGGCCAGGATCACCACCGGGATGGCGACCAGCAGGGCCGGCAGCGGGTCAGCGGACGACACGGGTACCCCCTTCGGGCGCGGCGGGCCGCAAGGAGGCGGGGAGTTCCGGATGCGGCGCCGCCGGCTGGGGGGCCGTGGCCGCCGCGGACCAGAGGGCGTAGCGGCGCAGCCCGTAGAGCAGCGGCTGCCGGTCGTCGCGCACGGTCACGCGCCGGACCTCGGCGAAGACGGCCGTGTGGTCCCCGAAGCCGGCGGTTCTGACCACGGCGCAGTCCGCGACGGCGTGGGCGTCCGCCGTCAGATGCGGTCCGCCGGCCCCCAGCGGCAGCCGCCATTCGACGCGGTCGAAACGGTCGGGCGCCCCGGACGCGAACAGGTCCGACGTGCCGCGGGCCCGCTCGTGCAGCAGGTTGAGCGCGAAGTGGCCCTCCGCGAGCAGCACCGCGAGCGTCGGGCTCGCCGCCCGTATGCACACCACGAGCGTCGCCGGTTCGAGGGCGACGCTCGCGAGGGAGGTGCAGGTCAGGCCGTGCGGCACGGAATCGGAATCCATCGTGGTGACGACGGACACCCCGGTGGGGAAGGCGGCCATGAAGGGACGGAGGTCGGCGGGCCGGCCCCCGGCCGGCTCGTCCGGTGCGGCGGGATGGGGCACGGAGCGGTGGGGCATGTCTGACTCCTGAGGTGGCTGAAGCAACTGCGGCCCGGCAGCCGGCGGAGAGCCGTACTGCCGGGCCGTGGGAGCGGTGGGCCTTACGCGCCGTGCAACTGGCGCAGGTAGTCGTAGGCACTGGGCAGCGTCTCCAGCAGGTTCTGCTGCTGGCGCTTGACCGTGTCGAAGAGGGGTTCGGCACTGGCCACCGAGTCCGGCCGGTGCGCCAGGGAGGGCAGCGGGGCGTCCGGCTCCAGGCCGAGGCCCGCGAAGATGCAGTAGTAGCTGCCGTTGGTCCAGAAGTTGCGGAACTCGGCCTCGAAGTTGCCGTAGTACGTCGACTCGTCGGTGATCGGCGAGTTGATGGGCAGGCCCGCCTTGTAGGCGGAGATCTTCTGCTGGATGTTGTCGGGGAGGGTCAGCTTCTTGTTGGCCTGCCAGAACGGCGTGTCGTTGCGCGGCGCGTAGAAGAAGTGCGCCTGGATGAAGTCGCGGGTGTCGTCGAACATCACCTCGATCTCGTGGTTGAAGCTGTTGATCAGACCGTCGTTGAAGGTCTTGTCCGGGAAGTGCTTGGCCAGCTGGTAGATCGCGGCGGTGATGAAGTAGATGCCCGTCGACTCCAGCGGTTCCAGGAAGCAGGAGGACAGGCCGATGCTGACGACATTCTTCACCCAAGCCCGGCGGTTGCGGCCGACGCGGAAACGGATGTGGTTGAACTTCGTCACCTCGGGGTCCAGGTCCCACATCTGCGCGAACTCGCGGGTGGCGGTGTCCTGGTCGGTGAACTTGCTGGAGTACACGTAACCGGTGCCGAAGCGACCCAGCATGGGGATCTTCCACGCCCAGCCGGACGACATGGCGATCGCCGACGTGTACGGCTCCACGCCGTTCGCCTCGTCGTCGTGCGGGACGGCCGTCGCCACCGCGCTGTCGCACAGCAGGTGGTCGCTCATGTCGATGAAGGGCTCCTCCATCGCCTGGTTGATCAGCAGGCCGCGGAAGCCCGAGCAGTCCACGAACAGATCGGCGTCCAGGGCCAGTCCGCCCTTGGTGTGCAGCGTGGTCACGTAACCGCGCTCGTCCTGCTCGACCCGCACCATCTCGTCCTGTACGTGGTTCACACCCTGCTTCTCGGTGCTGAACCGGCGCAGGAAGTCGGCCACCAGCTGGGCGTCGAAGTGCCAGGCGTACCGCGTGGCCGGCCGGCCGTCGAGCCAGCGCGGGGCCTTCATCGCGTCCATCACGGGGGGCTCGCGGAAGCAGGCGTAGTCGAACGGCTCGGTGGTGCGGCCCTCGTACTTGCGCTTGAACCAGTAGTGCGACAGCGGGGTCTGGTCGTAATCGGGGAGCAGCCCGAACGGGTGGTAGAAGTGGTCCGGACCGCCGCCCGGCAGCTCGCGGGCCGCCGATTCGCCCTGCCCGTCGGTCCGCCAGTTCACGAAACGCACGGCCATCTTGAAGCTCGCGTTGCACTCCCGCATCCACTCGTCCTCGGCGATGCCCAGGTAGTCGAAGAAGGAGCGCTGCAGGTTGGGCACGGTGGCCTCGCCGACACCGATGCGCGGGATCGTCGGCGCTTCGAGCACGGTGATGTCGACCGTTCCCTGCAGCGCCTTTCCGAGGTATGCGGCCGTCATCCAGCCGGCCGTGCCGCCGCCCAGGATGACGACCTTCTGAAGCCGGGTGTCGCTGCTGGTCATGAAACAGCCCTCATTTCGGATTCGGCGGTTCGGGTGGTCGTGCTCATCAGTGTCGAAAAGCGCCCTATCACCGCTCTACACAGCTCGGATCCAGCCGTTGTAGGGCCTTTGTAGACCCCCCGGACACACTCCTCGCAGGCAGAGCGGCAGGCTGAAAACCACCGGGAGGACGCGATGACCACCGCAGCGAACGGGACGGCGGGGCCGGCGGTACGGGTCCGCTTCCTGGGCGACTTCGAGCTGACCGTGGGCGGCGTCCCGGTCCGGCGCTGGCGGGCCGGCAAGGCCCGTGGCCTGTTCCAGTACCTCGCGCTCCACCGCGGCCAGATGCTCACCCGCGACCGGCTCTACGCGTCCCTGTGGCCGGGCGCCGACGCCGCCGCGGGCAGCTCCCTGAAGGTCGCCGCCCACGCACTGCGCCGGGTGCTCGACGCCCACCCCGACCGCCCCGGCGACTCCGGGATCCGGCTGGATTACCGGGACTTCGGCTACGTCCTGCACATCAGCGGGCTGTGGTCCGACCTCGACCGCTTCCAGGAACTGGTGCACACCGGCCTGCGCGCCGCCACGGCCGGCGACGCCCCGCTCGCCCGCACCCGGCTGCGGGCCGCCATCGCTCTCTACGGCGGCGAGTTCCTGCGCGGCGAGAGCGCCGACTGGGTCGTCGAACAGCGCGAGTACCTGAGGGCGCTCGCCCTGCGGGCCCTCGGAGCGCTGCGCGCCGACGCCGAGACCCGCGAGGACTTCGTCGAGCTGATCGAGGTCTGCAAGCGCACCCTGGAGATCGACCGCCATCACGAGGAGACCTACCGCGCCCTGATGGCCGCACACGGCCGGCGCGGTGAACTCGCCTGCGTGCGCCGCTGGTACGAGCTGTGCGCCCGCCGGATGCGCGACGAGCTGGCCGTGGCACCCGGCCCCGAGACCCAGCGGTTGCTGGGCACCCTGATCCCCGCCGCGGGGCGCGCGGCCGCTCCCGCCGTCTCCGCCGTGACCGGTGCCCCGCCCGCCACCGTCCGCGCGCTGCGGCCCGCGGCGGCCCGCCGGCCCGGGACCCCCGCGGGCACTCCCCCCTGGAGCCCGGAGGCCCGTACATCCGCCCTGAGCCGCCCCGTCCGCCGGACCAGGCCCGACAGCCGGGCCGCGGCCGCCCTGGCCCGGGCGGCCGACCAGGCGACCGCCTGACACCGACCCAGCCGTCCAGCGAGCCCGAGATCCCGTGATCCCGTGACCGAGTGAGGACCCCACCGTGACCGTGCTGACCGTGCCGACCGAGCCACAGGACTCCAGACCCGCCGGGGCCGAGCCCGACGCCGCCCCTCTGCCGCCCCGTTACACCGACCAGTGGATCGGCGGCGCCTGGGTCGCCTCCGACGCCGACGGCCGCCTGGTCGTCACCGACCCCGCCACCGAGCGCGCCCTCGCCACGGTGCCCGCCGGCACCGCCCGGGACGCCGACCTCGCCGCGCGCGCCGCGGCGGCCGCCTTCCCGCGCTGGGCCGCCACCCCGCTGCGCGCACGCACGGCGCTGCTGCGCAGGGTCGTCGAGGCCATGGAGGTGCGGGCCGACCGCTTCGCCGAGACCATCACCGCCGAGGTCGGGGCGCCCGCCCGGATGGCCCGCCAGACCCATGTCGGGCTCTCCCTCGGCATGGCGGCGCACTGCGTCGAGACCGCCGCCTCCTACGCCTTCGAGGAGCGCGTCGGCCATTCGCTCGTCGTGCGCGAGGCCGCCGGCGTGGCGGCGTGCATCACCCCGTGGAACACCCCGCTGCTGCTCACCGTGCAGAAGATCCTCCCCGCGCTCGCGGCCGGCTGCACGGTCGTGCACAAGCCGAGCGAGATCACCCCGCTGCACGCCCGGCTGCTCGCCGAGGCGATCGCCGAGGCCGATCTGCCGCCCGGCGTCTTCAACATGGTCGTCGGCACCGGCGCCGCCGTCGGCACGGCGCTCGTCACCCACCCGCTGATCGACGTCGTCTCCCTGACCGGTTCGACACGGGCCGGCCGCGAGGTCTCCGCGCTCGGCGCCGACACGGTCAAGCGTGTGCACCTCGAACTCGGCGGGAAGAACGCGAGCCTCGTCCTCGACGACGCCGACCTGGCCGCGTCCGTGGCCGCCACCGTCGACCAGATGCTCTTCAACACCGGCCAGACCTGCCTGCAGTGGAGCCGCCTGCTGGTGCCGAGGGACCGCCAGGACGAGGCCGTACAGCTCGCCGGAGAGGCCATGGCCGGATACGTGACCGGCGATCCGCGCGACCCGGCGACCGACCTCGGACCGCTGGTCTCCGCCGCCGCGCACGCCCGCGTCACCGCATACATCCGCCGTGGCGTGGACGAGGGCGGCGGCCGGCTGGTCCGCGGCGGCCCCGGCCGGCCCGCCGGCCTGGACACCGGCTACTACGTCCGGCCGACGGTCTTCGCCGACGTGGACCCGCTGAGCACGATCGGCCAGGAGGAGATCTTCGGGCCGGTGCTCTCGGTCATCCCCTACGACGACGAGGACCAGGCGCTCCGGATCGTCAACGGAACCCGCTACGGGCTGCACGGCGCGGTCTGGTCCGGAGACGGCGCCCGCGCCGAAGGCGTGGCCCGGCGCTTCCGCTCCGGGCTGGTCGACGTGAACGGCGGCCAGTTCAACCCGGCCGCGCCGTTCGGCGGGTTCAAGCAGTCCGGGATCGGGCGTGAATGCGGCACCGCCGGACTGGAGGCCTTCCTGGAGACCAAGTCGATGCAGCTCCCGCAGGGCCCGGGCGGCCAGGTGGTCGGCCCGCGCCTGCGGGCCACCGCGGCCGCCCGCCCCGCGGACACCGAGAGGAACGACGGATGACCGACCGGCACGCCGAGTCCGCCGGGGCCACCGTCCCGGGCGTACCGGCCGACGACACCCCGCCCCGGGCGGCACGGGCCGAACCGGGCCCCGCCGAACGGGACCCTGCCGGGCCTGGCTCCGCCGCGCCTGGCTCCGCCGGACCGGCCGACGGTTTGCTTCCGCCGCTGTTCGCCCGCCTGGAGCGGTGGACCCGCGACCAGCCCGACGAAACCGCCGTCAAGGCCTTCGACGGCACCCTCACCTACGCGGCGCTCACCGCCCGCACCGCCCGCTACGCCACCGCGCTCGCCGGCGCCGGAGTCGGCCCGGAGACCTCCGTCGGGCTGCTGCTCGGCCGGTCCCGGGAGAGCGTGCCCGCCCTGCTCGCCGTCTGGAGCCTCGGCGGGACCGCCGTCCCCCTGGACCCGGCGCACCCCGTCGAGCGCCTCGGCCGAGTCCTGCGCGACGCCGGGGCCGCCGTCCTGGTCGCCCCCGAGGTGCCCACGGGGCTGGAGCCCCGCGGGATCACCCTGCTGGCCCCCGCCGACGTCCGCCGCAGCGCCCCTGGCGCGCTCGCCGTGTCCGTACCGGCCCCCGACAGCTGCTCGTACCTCGTCTACACCTCCGGAACCACCGGCCGCCCCAAGGGGGTCGAGGTTACCTACCGGGGCCTGGACACCTTCGTCGACGCCCTCGGGACCCTCGGCCTGCCCCCGGGCGGCCTCGGCCTCAACGCCGTCTCGCCCGCCTTCGACGGCTGGCTCTGGTGCACCTTGCTCTACCTGGCGCACGGCCAGGGGGTCGCCCTCACCGACCTCTCCCTGGACGGCCTGCGCCAGGCCGCCGCCGAGGGCCGCGAGCCCCTGCCCGCCGGCCTGCGCACCGTGTCCCTGACCCCGTCACTGCTCGCCGCCCACGGTGCCGGCATCGACACCGCCGAGGTGGTCGTGGTCGCCGGGGAGGCCTGCCCGGCCGCACTGGCCGAACGGTTCGCCCGCGGCCGCCGGCTGCTCAACGTGTACGGGCCGACGGAGGTGACCATCGCCGCGACCTGGTCCGACAGCCGACGAGGGGACGACGTGACCACCATCGGACGACCGCTGCCCGGGTACCGCGCGTACGTCCTGGACGAGGAGCTCCGCCCGGTGCCCGCCGGGACCGAGGGCGAGCTCCACCTCGGCGGCCCCGCCGTCGCGCGCGGCTACCGGGGCCGCCCCGGACTCACCGCGAGCCGCTTCCTGCCCGACCCCTTCCAGGGCGGCGGCACGCGCATGTACCGCACCGGCGACGTGGTGGTCCGCCGCCCGAGCGGCGAACTGGAGTACCGGGGCCGCCGCGACGACCAGGTGAAGATCCGCGGGCACCGCATCGAACTGGGCGAGGTGGAACGGATCGCCGCCGAACTCCCCGAGGTCGTCGCCGCCGCCTGCTGCCCCCTCTCCTCCGGGCAGACCCTCGGCCTCGCCGTGGTCGCGGCCCCCGGCGCCGACCCGGCGGGCCTCGCCGACCTGGTCGTGGAACGCTGCCGCAAGCAGCTGCCCGCCGCCGCGGTGCCCGCCACCGTACGGGTGCTCGACCGGATCCCGACCCTCAGCACCGGAAAGGCCGACCGCCAGGCACTGGCCAAGGCCCTGGCCGAGCCGGAACGTACGCCCGGCACGGCGGTGGCGGCCCAGGGCGCCGGTCCGACCACGAGCGAGCGCATCGTGATGGCCGTCTGGGCCGACGTGCTCGCCACCGATGTCACCGGCCCCGACGCGGACTTCTTCGAGCTGGGCGGCCACTCCCTGGCCGCCGCCCGCGCGGTCTCCGAACTGCGCCGCGTCACGGGACTGCGGGTCGGCCTCGGCGCGCTGCTGGCCGAGCCGACGGCCCGGCACTTCGCCGCCGAACTCGACCGGCTCTCCGCCGAGCGGGAGGCCACCGCCACCGCCACCGCCACCGACCCCGCCGACCCTGCCGACCCCGCCGACCCCGCCGAAGGAGCCTGAGCCATGGGCGCCTGGATCTCCACCTGGACGGACGACCCCGCCGACCGGGCCCTGCCCGTCCTGCTGTGCCTGCCCCCCGCCGGAGCCGGCTGCCAGCAGTTCCGCTCCTGGCAGCCAGAACTGGCCGGCACCGCCCAGGTGTACGGAGTACAGCTGCCGGGCCGCGAGAACCGCTGGCGGGACCCCATGCCGGACACCTTCGGCGAGGCCGTCGAGGCCATCGCCGCGGAACTGCGGGACATCGTCGCCACCGGCCGGCCGCTGGTCGTCTTCGGCCACAGCTTCGGCGGCCTCCTCGGCTACGAGGTCTCCCGCCGCATCGCCCCCCGGGCCCTGGTCGTCAGCGGCTGCCGGGCCCCCGGCCACTGGGACGGCGCGGGCCGCGGCATCGTCGACGACGGCGAGGAGCTGGACAAGCTCTTCGACACGGCGGGCCTCGACCCCGAACTGCTCGACGAGGACACCCGCGCCCTGATGGTCGCGATGCTCCGCAAGGACGCCCAGCTGTCCCTGAGCTACGTCCACGAGCCGGGCGTCCGCCTCGGCGTGCCCGTCCACGCCTGGGGGGCCGACGGCGACGAGACCGTCAGCTCCGCCGACCTGGACGGCTGGGCCGCGGTCACCACCGCCGCCTTCACCCGGCACACCACCACGGGCGGCCACCACGCCGTACTGCGCCACCCGCGGCCCGTACTGGACCACCTGACCACCCTGCTGCGGGCGGGGGGCAGCGCTCCGCCGGCCCCGGCACCCGTCACGACCGGCGCCTGAGCGCCCGAGCGCCCGCCCGTCCCCACCCGCCCGAGTCCGGAGGACACCGTGCCCACCACCCACCAGGTCCTCGTGAACCACGAGGGGCAGTACGCGCTGTACCCCGCCACCCGCGAGACCCCCGACGGCTGGACGCCGGCCGGGTTCGACGGCACCGAGGACGAGTGCGCCGGCTTCGTGGACGCCCAGTGGCCCGACACCCGCCCGCTCAGCCTGCGAGGAGCCTGAGATGGAGATCGACCTGCTCGACCCGGGCCCCTTCGGCCGCAACGACTTCTGGCCGGCCTTCACCTGGCTGCGCGCCCACTCGCCCGTCCACTGGCACCCCGAGCCCGGCAGCGCAGACGGCGGCTTCTGGGCGCTGAGCCGCCACCGCGACATCAAAGAGGTCTACGCCGACAGCGACACCTTCAGCTCGGCCCGCGGGATGCGGCTCGGCAGCGACCCGGCCGCCGTCGCCGCCGTCGCCCAGCGCATGCTCATCGTCTCCGACGTCCCCCACCACACCCGCCTCAAGCGGGCCCTCCACCAGGCCTTCGGACCGCAGCAGATGCCGCGCCTGGAGGCGATGGTCGAGAAGGTGGTCGGCGAACTGGTGACCGAGGCCGTCGAACGCGACGAACTGGACTTCATCGACCTCGCCAAGCAGCTGCCCAACCGGGTCGTCTGCGCCATGATGGGCATCCCGCGCGCCGACTGGGCCTGGATCGGTGCCCTGACCACCGACGCCTTCGACTCCCCGGACGACGAGGTACGCACCAACGCGCACTCGGAGATCTTCCTCTACTTCATCGAGCTGCTCGCCGAGCGCCGGGCCCGCCCCGGCGACGACCTCGTCAGCCAGATCGCCCACGACACCCTCGTCGACGAGGGCGACGGCACCGAACGGCCGCTCAGCGACCACGAGATCGTCTTCAACCTCAACGGCGTCCTCTCCGGCGCCAACGAGACCACCCGCTACTCGGCGGCCGGCGCGGTCCACATGTTCGCCGAACACCCCGACCAGTGGCGGCTGCTGCGCGCCCTCGGCCCGGACGGCATCGCCCCGGCCGTCGAGGAGATCCTGCGCTGGACCACCCCCGGGGTGCACGCCCTGCGCACCGCCGTCCGCGACACCGAGATCAACGGGATCCCGATCGCCGAGGGCGCCCGGGTCACCCTGTGGAACGTCTCCGCCAACCGCGACGAGGACGTCTTCGCCGACCCGCACGCCTTCCGGGTCGACCGCCGCCCCAACCGGCACGTCGCCTTCGGGCACGGCCGCCACCTGTGCCTCGGCGCCCGCCTCGCCCGCTTCGAACTCGGCGCCCTGCTCACCGAGATGCTCGCGGTGCTCGACGGCTTCGAACTCGCCGGACCCGTCACCTTCAACTCCTCCAACTTCACCTGGGGGATCAACGCTCTCCCCGTGCGGCTGCTGCGCAGCCGAGCCTTCGCGAAGTAAGAAAGGGCCCGCACTGTGACCACCGCACTCGTCGACTTCAACCGCTCGGACGCCGCCTTCCCCGCCACCGGGTATCCGCAGCTCCTCGCCGAGCAGGCCGCCCGCACCCCCCGGGCCACCGCCCTCGCGCAGGGCGACCGCAGCTGGACCTACGCCGAACTGGAGGCCGCCGCCAACCGGCTGGCGCACGCGCTGATCGCCCGCGGAGCCGCGGCCGGCACCCGCGTCGGCCTCTGCTACCCGCGCAGCGCCGAATACGTCATCGGCTCCCTCGCCATTCTCAAGACCGGCGCCGCGATCGTCGCCCTCGACCCGGTCAACCCCGACGACCGGCTCGCCGCGATGATCGCCGACGCCGCCCCGCTGCTCGTCCTCACCCCGGCCGGCCTCGGCCGCCGGATACCGCAGGACGTCCCGCAGGCCGAGGCCGCCACCGCCGGACAGGACCTCCCGGACACCGCGCCCGAGGTCGTCACCGGCCCCGACACCGTCAGCCACCTCATCTACACCTCCGGCTCCACCGGCACCCCCAAGGCCGTCCTGGAGCGGCACGGCGCCCTCACCAACCTGGTCCACTGGACCACGCGCGCCTACGGGGTCCGCCCCGGCGACCGCGCCTCCTGGATGTCCACCCCCGGCTTCGCCGTCCAGATCATGGAGTGGCTCGCGTACCTGCCCGCCGGCGCGGCGATCCACATCCCCGAGGCCGGACAGGCGCAGACCCCCGAGCAGATCCGCGACTGGCTCGTCGGCGAGGGCATCACCCACACCATGCTGGTGGCCGCGCTGGCCGAGCCCGTATGGGGCCTGGACTGGCCCGCGGACACGGCGCTGCGGATCCTGGTCACCACCGCCGAGCGCGTCCACAGCTGGCCGCCCGTCGACACCCCCTTCCGGGTCGTGATGACCTACGGCACCACCGAGACCACCAACGTCCTGTCCTGCCTCGACCTCGGCGCCGGCACCGACTTCACCAGCCAGGCCACCTCCGACGAGGTCCGCGCCACCCGGCAGGTCCCGGTCGGCGTGCCCATCGCCAACCTCCGCGTCCACCTCCTCGACGAGGACGGCCGCCCGGTGCCCGAGGGCGAGGTCGGCCGCCTGCACGTCTCCGGGGCCGGGGTCGCCGCCGGCTACCACGGCCGCCCGGAGCTCACCGCCGCCAGGTTCCTCCCCAACTTCCTGCCCGACGACCCGCACCCGGTGCTCTACGACACCGGCGACCTCGCCCGCCGCCGCGAGGACGGCGCCGTCGAACTCCTCGGCCGCTCCGACTCCCAGGTCAAGATCCGCGGCTTCCGCGTCGAGCTCGGCGAGGTCGAGACGCACATCGCCCGCCTCGACGGCATCGCCGAGGCCGTCGTCACCACCCAGGAACGCGGCCCCGGTGACAAACGGCTCATCGCCTACGTGTCCCCGGCCGGCGCGGCCGAGCCCGACTCGGCCACCGTGCGCGCCGAAGTCGCCCGTACCCTGCCCTACTACATGGTCCCCGCCGCCGTCGTCGTGCTGCCCTCCCTGCCGCGGCTGCCCAACGGCAAGGTCGACCGCCGCAGCCTGCCCGAGCCCCCGGAGGGCCGCGACGCGGTCGGCGCCGGCTACGAGGCCCCCCGCAACGAGGTCGAGGACGGACTCAGCCGTCTGTGGGCCGAGGCCTTCCGCACCGACGGCGTCGGCATCCACGACAACTTCTTCGAGCTGGGCGGGCATTCGCTCCTGGCCTTCCAGCTGATCGACGAGATCCGCCGCCGCTACGGCGTCGAGCTCAGCCTCTCCGACCTCTCCACCTGCCCCACCGTCGCCGAGCTCGCCACCCTGATCACCACCGAACGCGCCGGCGGTCGGGGCTCCTTCGGCGGACTCCCCGCGATCGTCCCGGACCCCGCCGCGCGCTTCGAGCCCTTCCCGCTCACCGAGAGCCAGCAGGCCCTGTGGATCGGCCGCGGCGGGCTCGTGGAACTGGGCAACGTCGGCTGCCACGGCTACTTCGAGTGGGAGAGCGAGCAGCTCGACGTGGCCCGCTTCGAGGGCGCCTGGCGCCGGCTCGTCGAACGCCACGACGCACTGCGCACCCGCGTCCTGCCCGACGGCACCCAGCAGGTCTTCGAGGAGATCCCGGCGTACGGGATCCCCGTCACCGACCTCGGCGGCCTGGACGAGCAGACCCGCACCGCCGAACTGGCCGCCCTGCGCGAGAAGCTGTCCCACCAGGTCCTCGACGCCGACGCCTGGCCGCTGTTCGACGTACGGATCAGTCTGCTCGGCGGCGGCCGGGCCCGCATCCACCTCTGCCTGGACTTCCTCGTCGCCGACGCCTGGAGCTACTTCCAGGTCCTCGTTCCCGACCTGGTCACCTACTACGTGGAACCCGGCGCGGAACTCGCCCCGCTGGAGCTGACCTTCCGCGACTACGTCCTCGCCGTCGGGAACTCGCTGCGCGACAGCGAGCTCTACCGCCGCTCCGAGTGGTACTGGCGCGACCGCCTCGCCACCCTCCCGCCCGCCCCCGCACTGCCCGAGCGCCCGGCCGACGCCCCCGAGCTGCCCGTCCGCTTCGAGCGCCGCAGCCACGTCGTCGCCCCGGAGCGGTGGAGCCGGATCCAGGAACGCGCCCACGCCCGGGAGGTGACCCCGTCCGGGGTGCTGGCCGCCGCCTACGCCGAGATCCTCGGCAGGGCCGCGGGACAGGCCCGGTTCACCGTCAACTTCCCGCTGTTCAACCGCCTTCCGCTGCACCCGCAGGTCAACGCGCTGCTCGCGGACACCACGACCACCCTGCTGCTGGCCGTCGAGCAGACGGAGACCACCTTCGCCGGACGGGCCCAGGCCGTCCAGCGCCGGCTCTGGGCCGACCTGGAACACCGCTACTTCAGCGGGGTACAGGTGCTGCGCGAGCTGACCAAGCTGCGCGGCTCCCTCGCCCCGGCCATGCCCGTGGTGATGACCAGCCTGGCCGGACACCCGCCGCAGTACGAGGAGACCGAGCTGGGCGCCCCGGTCTACGGCATCTCCCAGACCCCGCAGGTCTCCCTCGACTTCCAGGTCTTCGAGAAGCCCGACGGCCTCACCTTCAACTGGGACTTCCTGCCGGCCGTCTACCCGGACGGTCTGATCGACTCGATGTTCGAGGAGTTCACCGCCCTGCTGGACGCCCTCGCCGACGACGAGGTCTGGGAGCGCCACTCCCCGCCGCCCGGCGAGGAGGGTGCCGCCCCCGTCACGACCGAGGAGCGCGACACGGCCGACGCCTGGGAGCGGTACTGGGCCGGGATCCGGCGCACCGGACGCGGCGGCGACGTCATCTGGGACGCCGACAGCGGAGAGGAGTTCCAGTGGCTCCTCGACCAGGCGCGGCGCCACTTCCGCGCCGACCTGCCGCTCATCGACCTCGGCTGCGGCAACGGCCGCTACAGCCGCGAACTCGCCCCGCACCACCCGTCGGTCATCGGCGTCGACGTCTCCGTCAGCGCCATCGAGCACGCCAAGCGCGAGGCGGAGGGCGTGCCGAACGTCGACTACCTGGCGATCGACATGACCGATGCCGAACAGGCCGCGGTGCTGGGGGAGGGGCCCTACAACATCTTCGTCCGCGGCGTCTTCCACGTCCTGGACACCGAGGCCCGGGCCCGGCTCGCCGCGGTCGCCGACCGGCTGCTGGGCGACGAGGGCACACTGATCGTGCACGAGCCCGACTACTCCAGCAACTCCTTCGGCTACCTCGGATTCGTCGGCGGCAAGCGGGGCCGTGCCGAGGACCTGGTCGGCCCGCTGGAGGCAGCCGGCGTCCGGCACTCGCACCGCTTCACCCGGCCGGAACTGGCCGAGGCGTTCGGCGCGGACCGGTGGGAGCTCGTCGAGGACGAGGCGATCGAACTGCACGCGATCGACCCCCGGTCGGACTCCGACGCCCTGCGGCTGCCCGGCTACTACGCGGTGCTGCGCCGCAGGCGCTGACCGCGGCACGACCCGGTCCGGCTCTGCGCCGGGCGGCCCCCACCGGCCGCCCGGCCCAGGGCCTCGGCGTCGTGGGGAGCCGCGGTGACCGGACCCGCGAAGAGAAGATGCGGCTCCGGCCGCCAGGCTGAAAGACTGGACACGTGGAACGACGTACGACCGACCGGCTGCTCAGGGCGCGCGCACAGGCGATCGGGGGCGAGGTCCGGGAGGAATCCGCCGCCGCCGTCCTCGACCGGGTGCTCGCGGTGCAGGCGCAAGACCTGCCCGCGGCGGAACTCGGGCTCCGGGTGCGCGCCCGCGGGCTCACCCAGGACGCGGTGCGCCGGGCCACCGACACCGAACGCACCGTCGTCCGGGGCTGGTTCATGCGCGGCACCCTCCAGCTGGTGCCGGCCGCCGACGCCCGCTGGCTGCTGGCCCTCTTCGGCCCGGTCTACCTCGCGCTCGCCGCCCGGCGGCTGCGCGAACTGGGCCTCGACGAGTCCCTGTGCACGCGCTCGGAACGCCTCATCGCCGAAGCCGTCGACGGGGAGGGGCCCTTGACCCGCGCCCAGCTCACCGACCGGCTCACCACCCTCGGGGTGGAACCGAAGGGGCAGTCCGCCTTCCACCTGATCCGCCGGGCCGCCCTGACCGGCCGCATCTGCCACGGCCCACAGCGGGAGGGCGAGGCCACCTTCGTCCTCCTCGACGACTGGCTGCCCGTCACCGGCCCGCTGCCCTTCACGGGAGCCGCCGCCGAGCGCGAACTGGCGCGCCGCTACCGGGCGGCGTTCGGCCCCTCCGACGCGCTCGACTTCGTCCACTGGTCGGGGCTCAAGGCCACCACGGGCAAGACCGCGTGGGCCGCCGTACGGGAGGGCGCACCCGAGCCGGTGCCCACCCCCGGCGCGGAGCCCGACGTACGCCTGCTGCCGGCCTACGACAACTACCTCGTCGGCTACCGCGGCCGGGACCTCTCCGTGCCCGCCGCACACGAACGCCGGGTGTGGCCCGGCGGCGGCCAGATCCGGGCCACCGTGCTGGTCGACGGCCTGGCCGTCGGCACCTGGTCCGGAGGACGCCGCGGAACTCCGGTCACGGTCGAACCGTTCCCCGGAACAGAGCCCCCGAGCCCCGCCGTGGCCGCCGGAATCGCCCGCGAGAGCGCGGACATCGCACGGTTCTCCAGCTGAGCTCATCGCCTGTCTACAAGCGTTCTACAATCCCGGAATACATAACCGGCCGCTAACCCGTGGTCCATAGCGTCAGTGCCGTCCGACAATTCCGTACCCAATCAGAAAAGGGCGTCGACATGGCACTCGGTCGGCATTCCGATTTCAATCGCCTGTGGTTCGGGCAGACCGTCAGCAACTTCGGCGACAAGATCTCCCTCCTGGCCCTCCCGACCCTCGCGGTCGTAGTGCTGGACGGCGGAGCCCTGGAGGTCGGCGTGCTGGGCGCGCTGCGCTTCCTCCCCTTCCTGCTGCTCGCCCCGATCGCCGGGCTGGTGGCCGACCGGGTCTCGCGGCGCACCGTGATGATCGTCGCCGACCTGGGCCGGTTCCTGGCCCTCGGCACGATTCCGCTCGCGTTCGCTCTCGATTCCGTCAGCATGACCCACGTCTACGTCGTGGCCGCTCTCACCGGTATCCTCACCACCTTCTTCGAGGTCTCGTACCAGTCCTGGCTGCCGCAGCTCATCGGCACCGAGAACCTCATCGAAGGAAATACCAAACTCCAGATCAGCCGGAGCGTCGCGGAAGCGGTCGGGGCCGGGGCCGGCGGCGCCCTGATCCAGCTGCTCGGCGCCGCACGCGCCATCACCGCCGACGCTTTCACCTTCCTCGTCTCGCTCGTCGCCCTCCTCGTGATCCGCCACCGTGACACCCGCGAGCGGACCGAGGAGCGCAAGGCCTCCGCCAAGGCCGAGATGAAGGAGGGCATGAAGACCCTCTTCGGCAACCCCGTCCTGCGCGGCCTGTTCACCGCGAACGTCGTCGTCAACCTCGGTGCCGCCATGGGTGACGCCCTGCTGATCGTCTACGCGTACAAGGTGCTGGACCTCAGCCCCGGCCAGGTCGGTGCCGCCTTCGCCGTCATGTCGGTCTTCGTGATCGTCGGCGCGGTGCTCTCCGAGGTCGTCTCCAAGAGCCTCTCGGTGGGCCGCCTCCTGGTCATCACGGCGGTCGTGCTCGGCGCCGGATACATCCTGGTGCCGACGGGCGGCGCGGTCGGCGGCTTCGTCGGACTGATCGTGGTCCAGGCCGTCATCGGCTTCGTCTCCCCGATGTTCGACATCCACGTCCTCAGCCTCGTCCAGGGTGTCACCCCGAACGAGCAGATGGGCCGGGTCAGCGGCACCGCCCTCTCCGCGGTGTACGGCGCCCTGTCGCTGGGCTACTTCGCCGGCGGCGCGCTCGGCGAGGGCATCGGCCTGACCGCCGGCCTCGCGGTGGCCGGCGCGGTCACCATCGTCGGAGGCCTGACCCTGCTGACCGGGCCGGTGGCCAAGATCAAGGAAATGCCCGCCGGCGACAACGCCGAGGAGGGATCTCCGGCGGCGGACGAGGCCAGGATCACCGCCTGACCGTCGCCCGACGGGGGTGCGGGAGTGGGTGCCGGCCGAACGGCACCCACTCAGCACTGCGCCCCGGCTCCGCGCACCGCCCCCCACGCCCGTACCCGGCCCGGCACGCCCGTACCCGGCCCCCCATGCCCGTACCCGGCCCCACGCCCGCATCCAGCGCCGCGCACCGCGCGGTGCCACCTCGCCGTATCCCTCTCCCGACTCCCGAAGACGCACGGAGGCTCAAGGTGAGCGAGTCCCTCGCCGAACGCATAGCCGCACTGCCGAAGTCCCGCCGGGCACTGTTCCAGGCCCTGACCGGCCGAGGCGGCGGGCGCGCCGCCGTACGGGAGGACGCCGAGCCGGCACCCCGCGACCCCGGCGAAGCGCCCGTACTCTCCTTCGCGCAGCGCCGCCTCTGGTTCATCGACCAGCTCCAGCCCGGCAGCCCCGCCTACAACGTGCCGGTCGCCACCCGCATCCGCGGCCCGCTCGACGTCCCCGCCCTGCACGCGGCGCTCCAGGACATCGTGGACCGCCACGAGGTGCTGCGGACCGTCTACACCTACCAGGAGGGCGCCACCGAGGCCGTGCCCCACGTGCTGGACGGCTACCGGCTGCCCCTGCCGCTGACCGAACTCCCCGACGAGGCGGCTGCCAGACCGTTCTACGACGCCGACGCGGGCGCCCCCTTCGACCTGGCGGGCGCCGTCCCGCTGCGGGCCCGGCTCGGCCGGATCGGAGCCGAGGACCACATCCTCCTCCTCAACCTGCACCACATCGTCACCGACGGCTGGTCCATGCGGGTCCTGTACACCGAGCTGGAGCGGGCCTACGCCGCCCGCACCGGGGCACCCGCCGACCCGGCGGCCCCGCTCGCCCTCCAGTACGCCGACTTCGCCACCTGGCAGCGCCGCCGCGTCAGCGGGGACCGGCTGGAGGGCCTCACCTCCTTCTGGCGGGAGGAGCTGGCCGGCGCCACCCCCGTGGACCTGCCCACCGACCGGCCCAGACCGCCCGTCTTCGGCCACGCCGGCGCCTCCCGCTACATCGATCTCCCGCCCCGGCTCATCACCAGGCTGCGGGAGTTCGGCAGGTCCGAGGGCGCCACCCTCTACATGACGATGCTGGCCGGCTTCGCCGCCACCCTGCGCCGCTGGACCGGCCAGGAGGACATCGTCGTCGGCACCTCCGTCTCCGGCCGCGACCACCCGGCCTTCGGCGAACTCATCGGCTTCTTCGTCAACACCCTGCCGCTGCGCATCAGAACCGGTGGCGACCCCGCCTTCGCCGAACTGGTCCGCGCCACCCGCCACACCACCCTCCAGGCCTACGCGCACCAGGAACTGCCCTTCGACCTGATCGTCGACGCCCTCGGCCTGCCCCGCGACCCCAGCCGGCCGCCGCTCACCTCCGTGATGTTCCTCCTCGACGAGACCCCGGACACCGCCCCGGGCCTCGCGGGCGTCACCACCGAGCCCGTCGACTTCTCCTCGCACGCCACCAAGTACGACCTGATGATCAGCGTCCACGACACCGGCACCGCAGTCCGTGCCCTCGTGGAGTACCCCACCGCCCTGTTCGACGCCGCGACCGTGGACCGGCTGCTCGGCCACTTCCTCACCACCCTCGAAGGGGCGCTCGACCGCCCCGGCGCCCCGCTGTCCGCCCTGCCGCTGCTCACCGACGCCGAGCGCCGGGCCGCCCTGGACGACTGGAACGCCACCCGTGCCCCCTTCCCCCAGGACGCCTGCCTGCACGAGCTGTTCGAGCAGCACGCCGACCGGCGGCCCGACGCGCCCGCCGTGATCCTCGGCGGACTCGGCGGCTGGAACGTCACCTACCGGGAGCTGGAGGAGCGCGCCAACCGGCTGGCGCACCGGCTCGTCGAGGCGGGTGCCGGCCCCGACCGGACCGTGGCCCTGTGCCTGCGCCGCGGCCCCGGACTGGTCACCGCGATCCTCGCCGTCCTCAAGGCCGGCGGCGCCTACGTCCCCCTGGACCCGGACTACCCGGCCGAGCGGCTGGCCCTGCTGCTGCGGGACTCCGCTCCGCCCATCGTCGTCTCCGACGCGGAGCTGATCGGCCGGCTGCCCGTCCCCGCGGGCACGGCACGGGTGCTGCTCGACACCGACCGGGCCGTGCTCGCCGAGCTCCCCACGACCCGCCCGGCCGTCCCCGTCACCTCCCGGGACCTGGCCTACGTCATCTTCACGTCGGGCTCCACCGGCACCCCCAAGGGCATCGCCCTGGAACACCGGGGCGTCGTCAACAACCTCCTCGACCTCAACCGCTCGTACGGCATCGGCCCGGGCGACTCGGTCCTCGCCCTGTCCTCGCCCAGCTTCGACATGAGCGTCTACGAGACCCTCGGCATCCTGGCCGCCGGCGGCACGCTCGTCCTGCCCGACCCGGCCGCCGCCAAGGACCCGGCGCACTGGGCCGACCTGGTCGAACGGCACGGGATCACCGTCTGGAACTCCGCCCCCGCCCTCCTCGGCCTGCTGGCCGACCAGCTCGAACACGCCGGCGGGCCCGTGCTGCCGAAGCTGCGCACCGCGTTCCTCGGCGGCGACTGGATCCCCGTCACCCAGCCCGACCGGATCCGCGCCTTCGCGCCCGGCCTGTCCTTCGTGGCGCTCGGCGGGGCGACCGAGGCATCCATCCACTCGGTGGAGTACCAGGTGGGCCGGGTCGATCCGCGGTGGACGAAGCTCCCGTACGGGCGGCCCATGGCCAACCAGCTGGCCTACGTCCTGGACCCGGACGACCGCCTCGTACCCGTCGGCGTACCCGGCGAACTCCACCTGGGCGGCGTCGGACTGGCCCGCGGCTACCTGAACCGGCCCGAACTGACCGAGGAGAAGTTCGTCCGGATCGAGCTGGAGCCCGGCCGCACCGAACGCCTCTACCGCACCGGCGACCTGGCCCGATACGGCGCCGACGGCACCATCGAACTCCTCGGCCGCACCGACTTCCGGATCAAGCTCAACGGGCTCCGCATCGAGCCCGGCGAGGTCGAGAGCGCGCTGCGCGAGCGCCCCGGAGTCCGCGAGGCCGTCGTCGCCGCCCGCCGCACCGCGGACTCCGACCGCCTCGTCGGCTACGTAGTGCCCGAGGAGGGCGCCTGCCTGGACACCGCCGCCCTGCGCACCGCGCTGGCCACCGTCCTGCCCCCGCACTGCGTCCCCGCCGAACTCGTGGCTCTGGAGCGGCTGCCGCTGAGCCCCAACGGCAAGGTGGACCGGGGCGCGCTGCCCGACCCGCGGCCGGGTGACCCCGCGCCGGGCCGGACCACCGCCGCCCCCGTGGACGCGGACCCCGTCGCCGTGCGGATCGCCGCCGTCTGGGCCGAGGTCCTCGGCGTGGCCGAGGTGGCGCCCGACGACGACTTCTTCGCCCTGGGCGGGGACTCGTTCGCCGCGGTGCGCGCCGTACGGGCCGTGGCGGCCGCCCTGCCCGACGGCGGGGCCGGCGCCCTGCGCGTCGTCGACCTGTTCAGCAACCCGACCCCGGCCGGCCTCGCCGCCCGCACCGCCGAGCTCGGCGCAGCGGACACGGGAGCCGGACCCCGCCACCACCGCCTGCTGCACCGGCTCACCCCCGAGCGGGAGCCCGGTACCACCTCGCTCACCCTCGTCTGCTTCCCGCACGGCGGCGGCGACGCCATCGCCTACCAGCCCCTCGCCGCCCAGCTCCCGCCGCACATCGAGCTCCTGGCCGTCTCCCCGCCCGGGCACGACCCGCTGCGCCCCGGCCCGATGCTGCCCGTTCCCGAGTTCGCGGAACGCGCCGCCGAGGAGATCGCCCGGACCGTGCAGGGCCCCTACGCGGTCTACGGCCACTGCGCCGGAGTCGTCACCGCCCTGGAGACCACCCACGTACTGGAACGGCTCGGGCAGCGCCCGATCGCCCTGGACCTCGCGGCGGCCCTCCCCGAGGAGGACCCCGAGTACGCCCTGGAGATGGAACGCGTATCCGGCGACGAGGACCTCGTCGCGTACCTGACCACCATGGACGGCTTCGACGGCGTCCTCGACGACCGCGACCTCACGGCGGTCCTGCGGATGGTCCGCCACGACATGACCGAGGCCGCCCGCTTCTTCGCCCGCACCCCGGACGGTTACGACCGCCCCCTGGACACCCCCCTCACCTGCATCATCGGCGACGCCGACGACGCGACCGAGGGCTACGAGGACGGCTACCGGGCCTGGGGCCGCTACGCCGCCGACGTACGCCTCGCCGTGATCCCCGGGGGCCGCCACTACTTCGCCAAGCACCTGCCCGACCGGCTCGCCGCTCTCCTCGCCGACCTGCACCGCAACGGAGGAACCCATGTCTGATCTCGCCGAACGGCTCGGCCGTCTGCCCCAGGGCCAGCGCTCCCGGCTGCTGGGACGGATGCGCAACCAGATGACCGCAGGCGTGGGCCGCCGCGTCGAACTGAAGCGCGCCGACCACGGGCCACGGTCCCGCTCCTCCTTCCAGCAGGAGCAGATGTGGTTCGTCGACAAGCTCGGCGCCGGCAAGGCCCGCAACAACATAGCCCTGGCCATACGCCTGGGCGGGCCCCTCGACCGGGCCGCCCTGCACGAGGCCCTGAACGCCGTCGTCGCCCGCCACCAGGTGCTGCACAGCAAACTCGTGGAGATCGACGGGGTCCCCTGGCAGGAGCCCGTCCCCTCCTTCGTGCTCGGCATCCAGAGCACCGACCTGTCGGGCAGCGAGGACGCGGACCGCGAACTCGCCGAGCTCACCGCGAGCTGCGCCGCCGCCCCCTTCGACCTGGCCGCCGGCCCGCCCGTCCGCGCCCATCTCGTACGCCTCGCGGCCGAGCAGCACGTCCTGCTCTGGGTCGTCCACCACATCGCCTGGGACCCGGGCTCGACCCGCATCTTCACCGGGGAACTGACCGCCGGCTACGCGGCCGCCGCCGCGGGCAAGCGCCCCGAGGCCCCCCGGCTCGCCGTCGAGTACGCCGACTTCGCGGCCTGGCAGCGGGCCAAGCTGGAGAACGACGAACACGGCCGGGCGCTCGCCTCCAAGTGGCGCCAGCTCCTGGCGGGCGCCGTCGCCACCGAGGTGCTGCCCGACCACCCGCGCGGCCCCGAGACCCGCGGCGACGGCCGCGGTCTGAAACTGACCCTGGACCAGAAGCTGCTGGACCGCCTCACCGAGCTCGCCGACGCGAGCAGCACCACCGTCTTCACCACCCTGCTCGCCGCCTTCAACGCGCTGCTGCGCCACTGGACCCGCACCGAGGACGTCGTCGTCGGCACGGCGAGCGCCTCCCGCCCGCACCCCGACCTGGAGCAGGTCATCGGCTGCTTCGTCCAGATGATCACCCTGCGGACCGAGGTCACCGACCAGCTCACCTTCCGCGAGCTGGTCACCCGCACCGCTTCCTCCGTCATGGACTCCTTCACCCACAGCGAACTGCCCTTCGAGCAGGTCGTGGAGGCCGTCCGCCCCGTACGCGACCCGCTGCGCCACCCGCTCTTCCAGATCGAGTTCACCTCGCTGGGCCGCTGGGGCACCCACCGGGCGCAGGCCGCGGACGTCGAGTTCACCACGGACCAACTGCACGACGGCGCGGCCAAGTTCGACATGAGCTTCCTGGTCGGCGAGAACGACGGCCTGGAACTCTCCCTGGAGTACAACACCTCCCTCTACCGGCACGGCACGGCGAGCGCCCTGCTCGGCGCCTTCCACCAGGTCCTGGAGCAGGTCGCCGAGAACCCCGACATCCAGGTGGCCGACATCAGCCTGGTGGAGGAGCCGGCCGCCTCCCGGCACGCCCGCGAGCTGTCCCGCGGCGGCCCCGTCGACGAGGCCGCCTGGACCACCACCCTGGACCGCGCCTTCCGCGAGCGGGCCACCATCCACCCCGATGCCGTCGCCGTCCGCCACGGCTCGACCCGCCTCGACTACGCCGCCCTCGACCGCTGGTCCGAGGCCATCGCCCACCGGCTGCGCGACCGCGGCGTCCGCCACGGCGACCCCGTCGCGGTGTGCGTGTCCCGGGGCCCGGCCGCCGTCGCCGGAGTCCTCGGCGTGCTCAAGGCGGGCGCCCACTACATACCGGTCGACCCGGCCGCCCCGGCCGAGCGGACCCGTACGGTCCTCTCCGACGCCAAGGTCCGGCACGCCCTCGTCGACGAGGCCGCACAACTGCCCGTACCACTGGAGCTGGTGAACACCGGAACGGCCGCCCCCGTACGGGAGGTCCCCTCCCTCGCGCCGACCGCCACCCCCGGCGACCTGGCCTACGTGCTCTACACCTCGGGCAGCAGCGGAACCCCCAAGGGGGTCATGATCGAGCACCGCTCGGTCACCCACTTCTCCCGCACCATCGCCAAGGCCTACGAGATCCGGGCCGAGGACCGGGTCCTGCAGTTCGCCCCGCTCACCTTCGACGTCTCCGTCTTCGAGATCTTCACCACCCTGCTGGCGGGCGGCTCGCTCGTCATCGCCACCGACGACGAGCGCCGCGACCCCGCCCTGCTCCAGCGGCGGATGCGCGAGGACACCGTCACCGTCGCGGAACTCCCGCCCGCCCTGCTCCCGTTGCTCGACCAGGCGGCCCTGCCCGACCTGAGACTGGTCTCGGTGGGCGGCGAGGCCTTCCCCGGCCGGCTCGTCGCCGAATGGACAGCGGGGGAGCGCAGGTTCGTCAACGGGTACGGGCCCACCGAGGCGACCGTCGCCGTCACGCTGATGGACTGCACCGGCAGCTACGACCGCAACCCGCCGATCGGCCGCCCCATGCCCGGACACCAGGCGTTCGTCCTCGACGAGCGGCTGCGCCCGGTCCCGCCCGGCGTCCCCGGCGAACTGTGCGTCTCCGGCCCGGGCGTGGCCCGCGGCTACCTGGGCCGCCCCGACCTCACCGCCGACCGCTTCGCCGACAACCCCTACGCGGACGGCCCCGAGACGGCCCGCCTCTACCGCACCGGCGACCTGGTCCGCTGGCTGCCCGGCGGCAACCTGGACTTCCTCGGCCGCACCGACCGCCAGCTCAAGGTACGCGGCCACCGCATCGAGCCCGGCGAGGTCGAGGCCGTCCTGACCGGGCACCCCTCCGTGCAGCAGGCCGTCGTGGTGGCCCAGCCCGCCGCGGGCGGCGAGCGCATGCTGGCCGCCTACGTCACCGTCGAGCAGGTGGGCTCCTACGCCTCCGAGGTCGCCGACGCCGAGGGCCTGCGCGCCTACGCGGCCGGCCGGCTGCCCGGCTACATGGTGCCGGTCGTCGTCGTCCTGGACGAACTGCCCCTCACCCCGCACGGGAAGGTCGACACCGGCGCCCTGCCCCTGCCCACCGAGCAGGCGGCCGAGGGCGGCACCCCGCCGCGCGACGCGGTCGAGGAGCAGATCTGCCGGGACATCGTCACGCCGCTGCTCGAATGGCAGAACCCGGACGTGGAAGGCGACTTCTTCGCCCTGGGCGGCAGCTCCCTGCAGGCCACCATCGTCGTCTCCCGGGTCCGCGCCCTCTTCGGCATCGACATCGCCCTCGCCGACTTCTTCGGCCGCCCCACCGTCTCCGGTCTCGCGGAGCTGGTCCGCACCGCCAAGGCCGAGGCCGCCGGTGAACAGGACCGGCTGCTCGCGGTCTTCGAGCAGATCGAGAACATGAGCGACGAGGAGGCCGCCGCCCTCCTCGGCACCTTCCACCACCCGGACGGCTCCTGATGGCCGACCCGGCCGGGCTCGAAGGAGCGCTCGCCGCGCTCCCCGAGGCGAAGCGCGAACTCGCCCGCCTGATGCTGGCCGCCCGGCAGCCCGTCCCCGCCCACCCGGCTCCGCGCTCCGGCGCGGGGCCGGTCCCGCCCACCGCCCTCCAGTCCCGGCTGTGGCGCCGCGAGCGCACCCGCCCGGCCGTCGCCACCGGCTCGCACGCGCTCCGGCTGACCGGCCCGCTCGACCCCGACCGGCTCGCGGCGGCCCTCACCGGGGTGCTGCGCCGCCACGAGGCGCTGCGCACGCGCCTGTCCGTCTCCACCACCGGGCAGCCCAGGCTGCACGTGGACGCGGAACCGGTGCTGCGGCTGACCCGGGCCGACCTGTCCGGCTTCACCCCGCAGGCCGCGGCCGAGCGCGTGGCCCTGCAGAGCACGGAGAGCGCCTCCACCGTCCTCGGCCTGGAGAGCGGCCGTACCAGCGCGTTCCGGCTGCTGCGGCTGGCTCCCGACGAGCACGTCCTGATCCTCGCCTCCCACCTCGCGGTCTTCGACGGCTGGTCCTCCGGGGTCCTCCTCGCGGACCTGGCCGCCGGCTACCGCGAGGACCCGGCGGCCCTCGTCCCGCCCGGACTCCAGTTCCCCGACTACGCCGACTGGCAGCACCGCTGGCTCGCCGGACCCGACGGATCCGCCGAACTGGCCCGCCGCCGGGCGGTGTTCGCCGCCGACCCGCCGGCACCCCGGGCGCCCGGCGGATTCGAACGCGGGCATGTGCCCGTACGGCTGGCCCGCAGGCCCGTCGACGCCGGGCTGGAGCTGGGCGCGGCCGAGGGGGCCACCCCGTTCATGACCCTGCTCGCCGCACTGGCCGTCGTACTGGCCCGCCGGGACGGCCGTACCTCCCAGGTGATCGGCACCCCCGCGGCCGGCCGTTTCGCCGGAGCCCTCGAAGGCGCCGTCGGGCAGTTCACCACCGTGGTGCCGATCCGGCTCGACCTCGCGGGCGGCCCCACCTTCCGGGAACTGCTGCACCGCACCCGGGCCGCGGTGGCCGAAGCGCTCGCCCACCAACGTCTGCCCGTGGACGTCCTGTTCGGCGACGGAGCACCCCCGCCGTACAACGTCCTGTTCGCCCTCCACAACTACCCGTCGATCCCCCTGGACCTGCCGGGCATCGAGGTCGGCCAGCTGCCCGGGCCCCCCGCCCGGCACCTGGAGCTCTACAGCCCCGATCCGGCCGCCGCCCTCGCCTGCATCGGCCTCGTGGAACGGGACGGCGAGATCGGCGGCACCGCCGAGTACAACCGCCACGCGGCCACGCCCGAAGACGTGCGAGGGCTGCTCACCGGAATCGAGGACGTGCTGGACCGGGCCGTCGCCGCGCCCGCATCCCCACTCACCACCTAGGGAGTTGCCCGTGCTCACCACCGAGTTCTACCGCGCGCCCGCGGACTGCGGGCTGCTGCGGAGCGGAGCCGACGTGCCCCGCACCCCCATGCGGGCCCTGCGCGAGGACATCCACGACATCCTGGTCTCCGCCCCCGTGGCCGAGGCCCGGCGCACCCGCGACCCCCGGCCCGTCCACCGGGCCCTGGGCGAACACGGCCTCCTCGCGCCCCAGTGGCCCGAGGAGTACGGCGGCCGCGGCATCAGCCAGGTCGCGGCCGCCGTGCTGGTCGAGGAACTGGCCATGCACGACGTACCCGACCTGCTGCACACCCTCACCGTGCAGATCGTCGGGTCCACCCTGCTGAACGTCGCGAGCCCGGCCATGAAGGCCCGCCACCTGCCCGGCTTCGCGGCCGGCACCGCCTTCGGCTGCGTGCTGTTCAGCGAACCCCAGGCCGGCTCCGACCTCAACATCCTCTCCACCCGCGCCGTCTCCGACGGCAAGGGCGGCTACAAGCTGTACGGCACCAAGGTCCATTCGCTCTTCGCCCGGCTCGCCGACTACGGGCTGTGCCTGGCCCGCGGCGAGGACGACGCCTTCAGCCTGTTCCTCGTCCCGCTGGCCCAGCCCGGCGTCACCATCCGGCAGATCCCGGGCATGGGAGACGACGCCTTCCACGAGGTCACCCTCGACGGCGTGGCCGTGACCGCCGACGACGTGGTCGGCGAGACCGGCCAGGGCTGGGCGATCGTCGTCAAGACCCTCGCCTTCGAGCGGACCGGACTCGACTACTACGTCAAGGCGCTGCGCTGGTACCGGGCCGCCGTGGAACGGCTGGAGGTCCACACCGACCGGCTGGAGGCCGGCCAGCACGACCAGATCGGCCTCGCCAAGCTCAACGCCCGGCTGCTCGCCGCCGGCACTCTGGTCCGGCGCGTCCTCACCCGCCTCGACCGGGGCGAGCTCAACGAGGACGAGGCCGCCGCGGCCAAGTGGTACACCACCGAGCTCGCCGCCGAGGTGGCCTGGTGGGCCGCGGAACTCGACGGCGACACCAGCATGACCCTCGACGACCCCGAGGTCGACGGGGTGGCACACCCACTCGACGCGGCGATGCGCGAAGCCCCGGGGATGCGGATATCGGGCGGCACCGCCGAGATGATGCTGGAGACGCTGGCCCGGCTGCGTCTCGACTCAGGGGCGGAGGTACGGCCGTGACATCACAGGCGGTAGAAGGGACCGGCACGGGCGGCCGGGGCCCGGCTGCGGCGTCCGAGCGCTGGCGGGAACGGGAGGACGAGGACTCGCTCTTCCGCCAGCTCCGGCTCACCGTGCGGCAGGGCCTGGAGGTCGACGGGGACACCCCCGCCGGTGCCTGGGAGGCGCTGACCCAGGTCGGCGCGTGGGAATTCGCCCTGCCCATCGGCCACGACGGCCTCGACCTCGGCCAGGCGGTCATCGCCATGGTGTGCGAGGAAGCCGGCAACGCGATGCAGCCCGTCCCGCTGACCGACACCCTCCTCGCCCTGGACCTGCTCTCCGGACTCGGCCCGCTGGCCCCCGAAGCCGCCCACGGCCTCCTGGACCGGGTCCGCACCGGGGAACTGGAACTCGCCCTGCCGGGCCGGCTGCCCGATCCACGCGGCACCGTACCCCCGGGCATCACCTGGAAGCCCGACCCGGACACCGGCTCCGTCGTCCTCACCGGAACCGGAGGCCCCTTCGCCGCCGGCGTCGGCCCGGGCGCCCTGCTGGTCCTGGCCGGCGGCCCCGACGGCCCGTGCGTGGCCCTCGTACGGCTGCCCACCGAAGGCGTCCAGGTCCGCCCGCTGCGCGACCACGGCGGGGGAGCGGTCGCCGGCGCCGTCTTCGACGAGGTACGGCTGCCCGCGGAGGCCGTGCTGCTCAGCGGCCTCGCCGCCGAACGGGCCCTCGCCCGGGTCGGGCTGCGCGCCGCCGTCCACCAGGCCTCGCTGCTGGCCGGGATCACGGCGGCCGCCCTGACCGCGGTCGTCTCCCGGATCCGCGGCCGGCAGCAGTTCGGCCAGGCCCTGGTCAAACACCAGGGCCCCCGGCTGCGCGTGGCGGGCCTGCTCGCCCGCCTCGACGCCGTGCGCTGGGCCGTGGGGGACGCGGCCCGGGACCTCGACGAGGACCGGCTCACCGCGGGCGAGGCCGCCGGCCTGATCGCCCTCACGGCCGAGACCACCCTCGACGTGACCCGCGACGCGGTCCACCTGCACGGTGCCTCGGGCCTGGTCCGCGACGGCCTGGTCGCGGGCTGCTACCGGCGCGCGGCCTGGGAGGCCCTGCGCTGCGGGCGCCCCGCCCACCTCTGGGACATCGCGGCGCACACGCCCTGACCGGCGCCCACGAGTGGAGGGGCCCCCGCACCGCGGGAGCCCCTCCACTCGTACCGGCAGGACCGTCAGACGAGGTCGCGGCGCATGACCCAGCGGTGCCGCTTGTCGCTCTTGGCCTCCGTGCGGTGGACCCGGCGGAAGCCCGCCCGCTCGAACATGTCCATCGTCCCGACGTAGGCGAGGGTGGGATTCACCCGGCCGCCCTCCGGGTCCACCGGGTACCCCTCGACGGCGGGCGCACCGTGGGCCCGCGCGTGCTCGACGGCCCCCTCCAGCAGGCCCGAGGCGACCCCCTTGCCGCGGAACTCCTTGCGCACGACGAAGCAGGTCACCGACCACACGGGCAGATCGTCCACCGGGGTGATCGTCTTGGAGGAGGTCAGCCGGTCGAGCTGCCGGCGCGGCGCCACGTTGCACCAGCCGGCCACCTCGCCGTCCATGAACCCGAGGACCCCGGGCGGCGGATCGGCCTTCTCCATCAGGCCGCGCAGGTGCTCGCCCCGCTCGTCCGCCGTGAGCCGCCCGTAGTCTCCGGTGGACAGCCGCCACGCCATGCACCAGCACGTGTGCGCGCTCTTCTTGGGCTGGAGCACCTGGCGGATGTCGTCCCACAGCTCCGCCGTGGCGGGCCGTACTTCTAGACTCATGCTGCTACTTCGCTCTCTTCCGCTTCTTCTTACGGGTGTCCCGCGGCCGCGGTGTCCCGCGACCCGGTGACGACGTCGGCCAGCACGGCGACCAGCACCCCGAGGGCCCGCCGGCACGCCTGCCGTCCTGCGTCCAGATGAGTGACCAGCCGGACCGTCTCCGGGCCGGGCGCGGTCACCAGCACTCCTTCCTGCGCGGCCCGAGCGACGACCTCGTCGGCGCCGGGAACCTCGATGAGGACGATGTTGGTCTCCGGGGGGCGCACGGTGAACCCCGCGTCCCGCACCCCCGCCGCCAGCAGCGCGGCGTTGGCGTGGTCCTCGGCGATCCGCTCCACGTGGTGGTCCAGCGCGTACAGCCCCGCGGCGGCCAGGATGCCCGACTGGCGCATGCCGCCGCCCAGTCCGTGCCGCAACTTCCGTGCCCGCGGCAGGTTTTCGGCCGACAGCAGCAGCACCGACCCGACGGGCGCCCCCAGGCCCTTCGACAGGCACACGGACAGCGAGTCCGCCGTCCGCCCGTACTGGTGCGCCGAAGTGCCCGTCGCCGCCATCGCGTTCCAGATCCGGGCCCCGTCCACGTGGACCGCCAGGCCGGCGCCGGACGCCAGTTCCCGTACGGCGCGCAGCGTGTCCAGTGGATGGACCGTACCGCCGGCCCGGGTGTGGGTCTGCTCCACCTCCACCGCCCGGGTTCCGAGCGTGTACGGGTTCCCCCGCCGGACCACCCCGGCCAGCAGGGCCGCGGTCACCACGCCCCGCTCCGCCACCACCGTGCGGGTCTGGATCCCGCCGTAGCGCGCCGGGGAGGCCTCCTCGTGCGCCAGGATGTGCGCCTCGGCGTCGCACACCAGCTCCTCGCCCGGACCGACGAGGAGCTGGAGGGCGATCTGGTTGGCCATCACCCCGGAAGGGGTGAACAGGGCCCCGGAGAAACCGAAGAGTCCGGCGAGCCGGTCCTCCAGCGCGCGGACGGTCGGGTCCTCCCCGAACAGGTCGTCGCCGACCTCGGCCGAGGCCATCGCGGCCCGCATCCCGGCACCCGGCCGGGTCACCGTGTCGCTGCGCAGGTCGACGGTCTCGAAACTCCCGATGCTCATGACGGTGCGTCAACTCCTCGTTCGCGGGGCTGTGGGGTGAGTTCGCGGGCCGCCGCCCAGTCCAGCAGCGGGCGCACCAGCCGCCAGGTCTCCCGCACCAGCTCCCCGGCGCGCGCCGAGTGCAGCCCGTCGTCGGGACCGATGCGGCGCCCGGCGTCGATCGTGCGGTGGCGCAGCAGCCCCAGCCGCGGGTGGTCCGCCGGGACCCCCCGGGGCCGGGACTTGAGCCGGTCGCCGCCCAGGGTGAACCCCTGGTCCTCCAGCCGGCCCGCGATCGCGGCCAGCTCCGCGCCGCCGTCCTCGTCCTCGACGGCGGCGCGGTACCGGGCGACCTCGGCCCCGGCGTAGGGGTACCAGCGGCCGGAGGCGTAGAGACCGTGCCGGTCCAGGTGCACCCACAGGCCCAGACAGGGCAGCAGGTCCAGGTAGGCGCCCTGGTAGGTCTTGTACGGGGACTTGTCGCGGGACATCCGGGTGTCCCGGACCGGGCCGAGCACCCGCACCCCGCCCGGTCCGCCGGCTCCCGCCGACTCCGCGAAGAACGTGCCCAGTTCAGCGGCCAGCTCGTCCATCGGCGCACGTACGTCGCGCTCGTACCGCTCGCGGTGGCGCAGCCGCCACGTCTCCTTGCGGTTGTCGGCCGCGAGGTCCTCGTACAGGCGCAGTGCCGAGGGCGGGAAGCCGCCGAAGGTCACGGCAGATACCCCGGCAGGGGGTGCGCGGCGCACAGCTCGGACACCCGGACCCGCACCCGCTCGCGCAGGGCGTCCGGTAGCACGCCGCCCCGCTCGCGCAGCGCCACCAGGACGTCCGCGACCAGATCGGCGCACTCGGCGGCCACCGCGTGGTCCATGCCGCGCGCGGCCAGCGTGTTGGTGCCGAGCCGCAGCCCACCGGTCACCCGGACCGGTGTGGTGTCGCCGGGGACCCGGTTGCGGTTGACGACGATCCCGCAGGACTCCAGGGCCTGCTCGGCGACGTCCCCGGTCACCCCGGTGCCCCGCAGGTCCAGTAGCACCATGTGGGTGTCCGTACCACCGGTGACCAGCCGGAACCTCCGGTCCGAGAGGCGCTCGGCGATCGCCTGCGCCCCGTCCGCGAGGCGCTTGGCGAGCTCGGCGAAGTCGGGGCTCGCCACGAAGTGGAGGGCGCGGGCCTTGGCCGCCACCGACGCCAGGTCGGGGGTGCCCTGGGTGAAGGGGAACACGGCCCGCCGCAGGGTCGCGGCCAGGGTGCCGCGCTCCGGCCCGGCCTTGCGGGCCTCCCGGCCCAGCAGGATCAGACCGCCGCGCGGTCCGTACAGCTGCTTGTAGGTGCTGGTGGTGGTCACGTGCGCGTGGTCGACGGGGCTCTGGTGGAGGCCGGCCGCGACCAGTCCCGCGATGTGCGAGATGTCTGCCAGGAGGTAGGCGTTGGCCTCGTCCGCGATCTCCCGGAACCGGGCGAAGTCGATGCTGCGGGGGTATGCGCTCGCCCCGCAGACGATCAGCTTCGGGCGGTGTTCCAGGGCCAGTTCGCGGATCTGGTCGTAGTCGAGCAGCCCCTCCGGCGTCACCCGGTAGCCGTGGGCGCGGTAGTAGCGGCCGGTCACCGAGGCGGGGGAGCCGTGGGTGAGGTGCCCGCCGCAGTCCAGGTCCAGCCCGAGCAGGGAGTCGCCGGGGTTCAGCAGTGCCGTGATCACGGCGAGGTTGGCGGAGGAACCGGAGTGCGGCTGAACGATCGCGTCCTCGGCTCCGAACGCCGCGCACGCCCGGTCGATCGCGAGGCGCTCGATCTCGTCGGCGACGCCGCAGCCCGCGTGGTAGCGGTTCCCGGGGAAGCCCTCGGCGGTCAGGTTGCCGAGCGTGCTGCCCTCGCAGGCCAGCACGGAGGGATCGGCGACGCTCGACGCGGCGACCATCATCAGGGTGTCGCGCTGGCGTGCCGACTCCCGGGCCAGCAGGGTGTACAACGCGCTGTCGCGCTCTCTGAGCCGGGTCGCGGCGTGCCCGGCGAAATCGACCAGGTCGGGGTCGCCTTCCGCCCGGGGGCCGGATGCCGCGGGCAGCTCCGGCTCGGTGACGGGCGCGGGCAGGGTGAGACTCATGACTGTCCCCTCTCGGAATCGTCCGTGATGACCGTGCTGAACCGGCTCGTGTCCTCAGCCGTCCGCATCGGAGGTGTCCGTCTCGTCCGCCTCCAGCTCCCCGAAGGCCTCCGCGGCGGCGACCGCCTCGGCCCCGTGCTGCTCGTCCGCGGCGATCTTCCCGGCCAGCTCGGAGATCAGCGGGTTCTGGAACACGGTCTTCACCGGCACCGGCACCCCCAGCAGCTCCTTGAGGAGACCGGCCAGCCGGGTACCGCTGAGCGAATCGCCGCCCAGACTGAAGAAGTTGTCTCCGGGCGCCACCCCGTCGAGGCCGAGGACGTCGGCGACCGCCGCGCACAGCACGAGCTCCAGTGCGCTGCCCGGCCCGTCCCCCGCGTCCCGTACGGCCGCCTCGTCGGCGGACTGCTGCCGTCCGGCCGAGGAGGCCAGCAGCAGCCGGTCGACCTTGCCGTTACGGGTCAGCGGGAGCTCCGGCAGCACCGTGAGCGCGGCCGGCACCATGTAGCCGGGAAGCCGCGCGGCGAGCCGCTCCAGCACCGGCCCGGCCACGTCCTCGTCGGCCACGACGAAGGCGTGCAGCCGTCGCACCCCGTGCGCGCTGGCCGGGGCCACCACCACGGCAGCCTCGACCTCGGCGTCCTGGCGCAGCACGGCCTCGATCTCGCCGAGTTCGATCCGGTGGCCCTGGATCTTCACCTGGAAGTCGTCGCGGCCGAGGATCTCGATGCTGCCGTCCGGCAGGTACCGGCCCAGGTCACCGGTCAGATAGGCGCGTTCGCCGCTCTCCGGGAGGTGCACGAAGCGGTTCGCGGTGCGCTCGGCGTCGTTCCAGTAGCCGAGCGCGAGCCCGACGTCGCTGGCCACGGCCATCTCGCCGACCACCCCGAGCGGGCGCTCGTAGGCGGCCCCGTCGACGACGTAGTAGCGCTGGTTGGTGATCGGCTTGCCGTACGGGATGCTCGTCCAGGCCGGGTCGACCTCGCCGATCGGCTGGAACAACGACCAGCAGATCGTCTCGGTCGGGCCGCCGGAACCCACCACCTGGATCCGGGGGCTCTGCGCCCGCAGCCGGTCCGGGAGCGTCAGCGGGATCCAGTCGCCGGAGAGCACGGACAGCCGCAGGGACTCCAGGGGCCGGCCGCCGCCGCGCCGCTCGCGCACCTCGGCCTCGCCGACCAGCAGTTCCATCAGGACGGGCACGGAGTTCCACAGGGTGACCTGCTCGGCCCGGACCAGATCGGCCCAGACATCGGGCTCGGCGTGCGCGAACGGCGGCGGCAGCACCACCGTCCCGCCCTGCGTCAGCACCCCGAACACGTCGTAGATCGAGGCGTCGAAGTGCAGCCCGGAGATGGCCAGCAGCCGGTCCCGCGCACCGACCTGGAAGCGCTCGGCGACGTCGCGGATCAGGTTGACCACACCGATGTGGTCGACCATCACGCCCTTGGGCTCACCGGTCGAGCCCGAAGTGAAGATCGTGTACGCGAGGTCCGCCGGGGTCTGCGCGGTGTCGGGCCGGGTGTCGGTCCCGGACTCGAAGTCCTTGTCCACCCGGTAGCGGCGGGCCGTGGGGGGCCAGCTGATCCGGGAGTCCAGCCAGGACTGGGTGAGGATCCGGTCCACCTTGGCCTCGGTGAGCAGGCGGCGCAGCCGCTCCGGCGGCACGGACGGGTCCAGCGGCAGATAGGCGGCGCCCGACGCGAGGATCCCGTACACCGCCGCGTACTGCTCCCAGCCCTTCTCCATCACCACGGCGACCAGCTCGCCCGGGGCGGCCCCGTGGTCCCGCAGCGTGTGCCCGATCCGCCAGGCGTACGAGGCCAGCTCGCCGTAGCTCAGCCGCCGCCCGGCGGCGTCCACCACGGCCTCGGCGCCGGGCGTGCGCTCCGCCTGCCGGGCGAACAGCTCGTGCAAGGTGGTGTACGGGATCTGCCCGGCGGTGTCGTTGACCTGGCGGCGCAGCGCCCGCTCGGCCGCCGGGATCAGGTCGAAGCGCCGCGCGTGCAGGGACTCCGGGTCCCGCGTGAGGCGTTCGAGCAGGTCCACGTACACGCCGAAGGCCGCGTCCACGAAGCCGGGCGCGAACGCCCCGTCCACGAAGTCCCAGATGACGCGCAGCTCACCGGCCAGCTCCCGCAGCTGCACGTCGAGCGAGACCTGCGGGGTCTGCGAGATCGAGTACACCTCCCGGCCCAGGTCCGTGACGGGCCTGCGCACCGGGTAGTCGAGCAGGCTGGTCACGACCACCGGCATGCCGGCCTGCGCCCCCACCCCGTGCAGCCGGGTCAGCTCGCGCAGCACGCGCACGCCGTTGAAGGCACCGTGCTCCGCGTCGCGGGCGAGCTGGTCGCGCAGGGCGTGCGCCCGGTCCAGGAAGGTCACGCCCGAACCGTCGGCGGCGAGCATCACCGCGTTGGTGAAGTCACCGAGTACGCCCGTGATGTCCGGGTGCACCGCAGGGCGCTGGAAGACCGGGTAGTTGAGGGTGAAGTCGGACTCCTCCGCCCAGCACCGGACCACCTCGGCGAAGGCGGCGGTGAGCAGGACCGACGGCGTCAGCCCCGCCTCGTGCGCCCGCGCCGAGAAGCGCTGCCAGTCCGCGGGGGACATGCGGTGCTCGCGCCGGTCGAAGCGCACCTCGTGAGCGCCGCCCGCGGCGCTGCCCGTGGGCAGCGACGGGGCCGGCGGGAGGGTGGGCACCCGCTCCAGCCAGTAGTCGCGGGCGGCCCGGAAGGCCTCGGTGTGCGGCAGGGCGTCGGCGCGCCAGCGGGCGTACTCGGCGAAGCCGATACCGGGCTCCGGCAGTTCGGCGTCCGGGTCCTCGTACAGGTCGACGAGCTCGGGGAAGAGCACCTGGAAGGCACTGGAGGCGTCCAGCACCTGCAGGTCGATGCCGAGGTGGACCCGGCTCGGGTTCCCCGGTCCGCCCAGCCGGATGATCCGCAGGTCGAACAGCGGCCAGCTGCCCACCGGGAACACCACATGGCTCATCTCGTCCCGCAGCTCGGCGAGCCGCTCCCGCGCGGCGTCGGCCGGCAGACCGCTCAGGTCCACGACCGGTATCGCGAAGGGCAGCGGCTCGGCCGGCACCCACTGGGTGCCGTCCGTGCGGCCGATCGCGCGGAGCATGTCGTGACGGGCGACCACCTTGCGCCAGGCGGCGGCGAACCGCTCGGCATCGAGGTCCGCGCGCTCCCACTCGAAGTAGCCGTAGCAGCCGATACCGCCGAGCTCGACTGCTTCACCTCGCCCGATCATCAGTGCCTGCTGCGTCTCGGTCATCGGGAAGGACGCGGCACTGTCCGCACGAGCGGGCAGGAGCTCGGTCATGGTCCAACTCCATTCGGTGTTACGGGCCGTTGGCCGTTGGCTGGTGCGTGCTGGGGTCGTACGGTCCGGAGCACCCTGCTGCGGGGCAGGGCGAGGCTAGGGGCGGTGGGTTAGCCGCCGGTTATGTTCCGTCCGGGCGGCCGCCCCGGGGCCGGGTGCGGTCCCCTCGCCGAGGGAGAGCGCGAAGAGGCGTACGAGCGGATGGAACAGGTAGCAGGGCTGGCCCCACTCGTCGGCGCCGCTGACCTCCAGCAGGGCCGCGTCGGCGAGCGCCTCCAGCAGCCGCTCGGCCTCGGTCTCCGGCAGGCCCAGCGACATCGCCGCGTCCGCGGCCGGGAACGGCCGCGGCCCGAGCGCGGCCAGCGCCGGGAACACCACCCGCACCTCGGGGTCCAGCGCCCGCCAGGACGGCAGCAGCGAGCTGTGCACGTCCAGATCGCCCGAGTGCAGCTCCCGCAGCCGGGTGACCGGATCCGCCAGCCGCCGGGCCAGCCGGTCCGGGGCGCAGTGCGGGCGGGCGGCGATCCGGGTCCCGACGATCCGCAGGGCCAGTGGCAGTCCGGCGCAGTGCTCGACGATCGCGGTCGCCGCACCGGGTGCCGAGGCCACCCGGGCAGGACCGGCCGCGGCCGAGAGCAGCTCCAGCGAGTCCCCGGGGGGCAGGGGCGCGAGGGCCACGGTGTGCGCCCCGGCCACGGTGGGCAGCGCGGTCCGTCCGGTGACCAGGACCGCCGGCTCCGGGGTGTTGGGCAGCAGCGGCCCCAACTGGGCCGCCCCGGAGGCGTTGTCCAGGACGATCAGCAGCTGCCTGCCCCGGGTCCGCTCCCGGTAGAGCCGGACCAGCTGGTCCTGGTCCTCGGTGGCCGGTACGTCGTCCGCCGGGCCCAGCGCGCGCAGCAGCCCGCGCAGCACCCCGGTGGGGTGCCGGGGAGTTCCGTCGGGCGCGCGCAGGTCGGCGTACAGCTGCCCGTCGGGGAAGTGCCGCTGGCAGCGGTGCGCCGCGTGGACGGCCAGGGCGGTCTTGCCGAGCCCGGCCATGCCGGTGACCAGGACCCGGCGGGGCCGCCCCGACCCCTGCGCGTCGGGGGCCAGCGCACGGCACAGCAGATCCAGTTCGGGCTCCCGGCCGGTGAAGTCGACGGTGTCGGGGGGCAGCATGGCCGGGGTGACGGCCGGCCGGGCGGACACCTCCCGGCGGGAGCCGGGCCGTACGGCGGAGGCCGGGCGCGGCCGCCGGTCCAGGGTGCCCTCCAGCAGCGCCCGGTAGGTGGCCTGGAGCTCCTCGCCGGGGTTGACGCCCAGCTCGTCGGCGAGCACCGCGCGGCCGTGGTGGTAGAGGTGGATGGCGTCCGCCTGCCGCCCCGACCGGCACAGGGCGGTCATCAGCTGGCAGCGGATGCGCTCGCGCAGCGGGAACTCGGCGACCAGGCCGGTCAGCTCCCCGGTGATCTGCTCGTGCCGGCCCAGCGCGAGGTCGGCCGCGATGCGGTGCTCCAGCGTGACGGCCCGGGCCTCGGTGAGCCGCGGGGCCTCGGCATCGGCGAGGTATTCCGTGGCGTTGGCGAAGGGCAGGCCGTTCCACCGGGCCAGGGCGCCGCGCAGCAGCTCACCGGCCTTTTCGAAGTCCTCGGCGATCAGTGCCTCGCGGCCGCTGATCGCCAGCTTCTCGAATTCGCTCAGGTCAAGGGTCGCATTACCGATGCTCATGGCATATCCGGGCGGCCGGCGATCGATCAGAACATCGTCGCCGAGAATCTTGCGCAAGCGGGAAACATAGGTGTAGAGCTGTGCGCTGACGGTGGCCGGCGGAGCCCAGCCCCACAGCAGCCGGCACAGCCGGTCGTCGGAGATCACCTCTTCACGGGCCACGAGGAGCGCCGCGAGCACGGTGTGCAGCTTCGCCCCGGAGAACGCGACCCGGCGGCCGTCCCGCCGTACCTCGACTGGCCCGAGCACTCGGAATTCCATGTACCGCCCCATCCGTGATTCATGGAGAAGAATCTCTGAACGAAGCTAGTGGAGTGCGTTGTCTCCTCGATATCGTGGCGATTTCGAGGGCGGCCAGGGTCACGAAATCGATGGAACACGGATGGAAAAGGAGGCGTCCCTACTGTTCCATTCATGCCGCAGCGAGCGGCAGTGATGCTCCACCGAGAGGGGATTCCCAGATGCGCAGCACGCGGACGGTGAAGACGGCGAGCACAGCGGCGGCCTGCCTGGTCGTTCTTGCGGGGGTGTTCGTCGGCGCGGGGGGAGCGCCGGCCGTCCTCGCGGACCCGCACACCACCGTGCAGGCGGACGGGGACATGCCCTGGGGCGTCGTCAAGCCGCTGGTCCCCCCGCACCCCGGCTCCGCCGGCAAGCACGGCGACATGCCCTGGGGCTGAGCCGCTCCCTCCCCGGCCTAGGGCGTGTCCGCAAAGTACCGCCTGCCCCGCGACGCCCGGCACCGCACCTCGCCGCGTTGTCGGGGCGCCCGAGTACGTCCAGTACACGGGCACCCCTCCGCCTTGCGATGTACGGCACCGGACGCCGCGGGGCCCGCCCTTCGGGCGGCCGGCGCTACTTTGCGGACACCCCCTAGCCCTTTCCGTCCTCCGGGCAGGTCAGCAGCAAGGTCAGTTCCGCCGCGGTGAAGGAACGATGCGGCACCTCACCGGCGCAGCCACCGCCCGGCGCGTCCCCACCGCCCGGCCCGCCCGCCGTGCCCTGGACCGCGGCGAGCAGCCGGCCCGCCTGGGCCCGCCAGGGCTGTGCGCCGACCTCGCCGAACGCGGCCCGCGCGCGCCGGAACCGCTCCGCCGCCTCCGCCGGGCGGCCGCCGAGCGCTTCCACACATCCCAGATCCGTCTCCACCCGGGCGTACAGGAAACGGTCCGCCAGCTCATCCGTGATCTCCAGGGCCTGCTGCAGCGTTCCCCCCGCCGCCGACAGCAGGCCCTGGCTCCACTGCGTCTGCCCCAGTCCCCGCAGCGCGTGCGCCTCCCCGACCCGGTCGCCCTCGCCCCGGGTCAGCCGCAGTACCGCACCGAAGGCCTCCGCGGCCTCGCCCAGATCTCCCGCACGCAGCCGGACCTCGGCCAGCCGGTACACGCTCTGCGCCTCCGCCCGTACCGATCCGGTCCGCCGGCTCAGCGCCACCGCACGCTCGGCGAGCGGCAGCGCGCCGCCCACGTTGCCCCGGTCCAGCTCGATCTGCGCCTGGAAGCCGAGCAGATGGGCCTCGTTGCCGATGTCGCCCGACGCGTGGAAACCACCGAGGGCCGCCTCGCAGTACTCCAGGGCCCGCTCCCAGTCCCCCTGGAACCGCGCGCACATGGCAAGGTTCCGCTGGGCGAGCGCCGCCCCGCCCGCGTCACCGGTGTTGCGCAGCAGCCGTAGCGCGGCCATGTTCCAGCCCTCGGCCTGCTCGTACCGCCGCTGGTAGATCGCCAGCGACCCCAGCAGCCGCAGCATCGTGGCCTCGCCCGGCTCGTCCCCGGTGCGCCGGGCCGAGGCCAGCGCCTGCTCGGCGCAGCGCTGCCAGTCCTCCAGATAGTTCTTGGTCTCGAAGTGCGGGACCGCGCTCTCGGTCAGCGTCCACGCGTACCGGGCCCGGCCCGTCTCCGCCGCGTGTGCCACCAGGTCGGCGATCGCCGTGCGCTCCGACTCGAACCAGTCCATCGGGGTGGCCAGCAGCTCGTCGGCCAGGTCCGGCAGGAAACACGGGGCCGGTTCCGGCGCCCGGCCCACCGGGAACTGCCGGCCGTCGATCCGCCGGTGCGCCTCCTCGGCCAGCCAGAGCCAGGACGCGAAGGCCCGCTCCAGCGCGGCGTCGGTCTCCCCCTCCGGCTCGTCCGACTCCGCGCGCTCGCGGGCGAACAGCCGCAGCAGGTCCTGGAAGCGGTAGCGGGCGGCCCGCCCCGGCTCGGCGTCGGCCACCTCCAGCAGCTGCGCGTCGACCAGGTGGTCGATCAGTTCCTCCGCGTGCCACACATCGGTGTCCAGTACGGCCGCCCCCGCCCAGGCGGCGAAGTCCGCCGTGCGCAGCAGTCCGAGCCTGCGGTACATCCGGGCCGTCTCCGGCGGCAGGTCCCGGTAGGTGAGCCGGAAGCCGGCGCGCACCCCGCCCTCGCCCGGGCTCAGCACGTCGAGGCGGGAGCGGTGGTCGCGCAGCCGCTCCACGAGGCTCCGTACGCTCAGATTGGGTTTGGCCGCCAGCCGCGCGCCCGCGATCCGCAGCGCGAGCGGGAGGCAGTCGCACAGGGCGCCGAGCTGTTCCACCGCCACCGGGTCGCTGCCGAACCGGTCGGCCCCGGCCAGTTTGATCAGCAGCGCCGTCGCCTCGGTCGGCTCCAGCATCCGCAGTCGCAGGCTCAGCGCCGTGTAGTCCCCGGTCAGATCGCCCAGGCTCTCCCGGCTGGTGGCCAGCACCACACTGCGTCCACCACCCGGGAGCAGGGGTCTGAGCTGGGGGAAGGAGCGTACGTTGTCCAGGACGATCAGCGTCTTGCGGGTGCTGAGCAGACTCCGGAACAGCGAGGCCCGCTCGTCGGGATCCGCCGGTATCTGGGGGGCTCCGATCCCGAGGGCGCGCAGGAACCGGTCGAGCACGGCGGCGGGGGACACCGGCGCGTGCTCCTCGTCGTACCCGCGCAGATCGGCGAAGAGCTGGCCGTCCGGGAACTGGTCGGCGACCTGGCTCGCCCAGTGCACCGCGAGTGCGGTCTTGCCCACCCCGCCCACGCCCACGATGGTCGCCAGCGCCGGGGTGTGCGGGCTGTAGGGCTCCTTCAGGAGCCGGTCCAGGGAGGTCATCTCCCGTTGCCGGCCGGTGAACGCCATGACGTCCGCGGGCAGTTGTGCCGGGATGGTGCTCAGGGCGGCCGGCGCGGGTGCCGCCGCGGCGGGGGGCCGGGTCAGTTCGGGGGAGTCGCGCAGGATCAGCTCGTGCAACTGGCGAAGCCCGGGACCGGGTTCGATGCCGAGCTGCTCGGTGAGTAACCGGCGGCCCTGCAGGAACACGTCGAGGGCCTCGGCCCGCTGCCCCGACCGGTACAGGGCCAGCATGAGGTGTTCGCGGCACTGCTCGCGCAGCGGGTGCCGGGCCACCAGTTCGGTGAGCTCCCCGGTGAGCGCGCGGTGGCGGCCCAGCTGGAGCATCAGACCGGCTCGTTCCTCCGTCAGCGCGAGCCGCATCTGCTCCAGCCTGGTGGTCTCCGCCTCCAGCCGGGAGCCGGCCGGCTCGTCGAGCGCCGAGCCCCGCCAGATGCTGAGCGCCTCCTCGAAGTGCGCGCACGCCTCCTCGGTCCGTCCGTGCCGGGCGGCGTCCCGGCCCTGCTCGGCCCGCTCCGTGAACTCCTGGACGTCGATCCGGTGCTCTCCCTTGGCCAGCAGGTAGCCGGGCGGAGAGGTGATCAGCAGGTCGGTCACCCCGGCCTGCTTGAAGGTCTTGCGGAGGGTGGCCACGCAGATGGCGATCTGATTGCGGGCCGTGGCCGGGGGTGATTCCGGCCAGACGGCGTCCACGAGGGTGTCGACCGACACGATCCGGTCGGCGTACAGCAGCAGCATCGACAGGACCGTGGCCTGGCGCCTGCCGTTGATGCGCAGCGGACCGTCATCGGTCTGGACGAGCAGCGGTCCCAGCACTCTGAAGACAAACCGATTCAAAAGGTCCCCCGGCCTTGAAACCCCGCGTCAGGCGCGAACGGTACCGCAAAGAGCGTTTCTCGGTGCAGTCAACTCTTGGGAAAGACGGGGGTGGTTTCAGGCCGGGTTGTCCGTATGGCGGTGTACACGTGCACGGGCCTCACCCGGAGCCGTCGGATCCGATCGACGACAACGCGCCGGACAGCCCCCGGAGGACCTCGGCCGTCTGCCGCACCTCGTCCTCGCCGCCGAGGCCCTCGCACAGCTGCCGCGCCAGTTCGGCCAGACAGGTGTCGATCTCCCGTTTCGCGGCCGCGCCGCGCTCGGTGGCGCTGAGCAGCTTGGCCCGCCGGTGCGCCGGATTGTCCAGGTAGACCGCGAGTCCCTGCCGCACGAGCAGGTCCGCTATGCGCTGCACGCTCTGCCGGGTGGTCCCCACCCGGCGGGCCACCTCGGAGACGGACAGCGGCCGTCCCGTCACCGTGCTCAGGATCTGCCAGCGCGCGGCACTGAGCCCCGAGGCGAGCGCGAGCCGGTCGAGGGCCGCCGTGAACCGCCCGTTCAGCCGGAAGACCGCCACCGCGGCCCGGCTGAACGCCTCGGCCTCCCCGGACTCCGCCGTACGCGTCAACGTCGGTCCCCTTCCGTACGCCCCGCGGGTCGCTGCACGATAACAGCGCGTGGTCACGTGTACGAGAGCCGGTCACGACGGTGCGACCCGGCCGGTGGGCGGGGCCCGACGGGGCGCCTCCCCGGCTCGGCGCGCGGCGCCCGCCCGGCTGAGCCGTTGGCGGTTTCCTGGCCGACATGTCCGCCCTTGGGGTGTGCCAATGGCCCAGCCTCCGCAGGCCGGGTTGAGCCACTGGGCCCCCGGATGCTTATCTGTGTCGTATCCATGTACTTACGGCGCCGCGCAGCGCCGGACGGCAACGAGGCCGGTTCCGGAGCGCGGCGCCTTCGCCGTGCCCGTCCGCCGCCCACCACCCCCGGGCGGCGCCGGACCGGCGCGCAGCACTCCAAGGGGGGCGGCACACCGCCGTGAAGAGGATGTTCGTGGCTCCGGATCCGGGGCGTATGAGACTGCGGAACTCGGCCCGCGCGGTGATCGGCGTCGCCGCCGCCGTCGCCCTCGCCGAAGTGTGCGGTCTCTCCCTGACCGCCTCCATCACCGGGGGACTGGCGGCCCTGCTCGCCCTCTTCACCGTCCTCGACGCGGACGTCCGCGCCCAGCGCCGCACCACCGCCCTGCTGCCCGTCGCCGGATTCCCCGTCCTGGCCCTCGCCACCACCCTGCACGGGGTGCCGCTCGCCCGGGACGCCGCCTTCCTCGCCGTCGTGTTCGCCGGGGTGTACGCCCGCCGCTTCGGCCCGCGCGGACACGCCCTCGGGATCTTCGGCTTCATGATGTTCTTCGTCACCCAGTTCCTGCACGCCCGGCCCGGGCAGCTGCCCGAGCTGTACGCCGCCGTCGGTCTCGCGCTCCTCGCCTCCGGGGCCGTGCGCTTCCTGCTGTGGCCCATCGAACGGCGCACCCCGCCCCCCGCGGCCCCGCCCGGCCTGCCCGGAACCGGGCTCGCGCGCCCGACCACCCGGCAGGCCTTCCAGGCCACCGCCGCCTGCGCCTTCGCGCTCGGCATCGGCCAGGCGCTCTCCGACGACCGCTGGTACTGGGCCGTCGGCACCTCCTGGTGGATCTTCGTGAACACCGCCTCCCGGGGCGAGACCCTCGTACGGGGCTTCCGCCGCGTCCTCGGCACCGTCGTCGGGATCGCCGCCGGGCTGCTCATCGCCGTACCCCTGCACGGCGCACCGGCGCCCACCGCGGCACTGGTCGCCGTATGCGTCTTCGGGATCTTCTACACGGCCGCGCCCTCGTACTCCTGGATGATGTTCTTCGTCACCGTCATGGCCGGGCTCCTCTACGGCCTCCTCGGCGTCCTGCACCCCGGACTGCTGCTCCTGCGCTTCCAGGAGACCGCCATCGGTGCGCTCGGCGCCGCCCTCGCCGTCGTGATCATCCTTCCGGTCACCACCCACGCCGCCAACGACGCGTGGATCCAGCGCGCCCTGCACTGCGTACGCGCCTGCACCGCGGCCGCCCTGGACCGCCTCGCGGGCGACCCGGACGCCGACCCCGCCCCGCACGCCGCCGAGCTGGAACTGCTGCTGGCCAGGGTCCGGATGGCGCTGGCGCCCCTCGTCCACCCGCTGAGCCCGCTGCGCGCCCGCAAGGCCCGGGCCCGGCAGGTGCTCGCCCTGCTCGACGACTGCGCCCGGGACGTGCGCGGGCTGGTCGCCGTCGCCGCCGACCCCCAGGCCTCGCACGACGCCCGGCTGGCCGCCGCCTGCTGGCGCGTGGAGGCCGCGGTGGAGGCCCTCACCGCCCCGGGCGCCGCCCCCGGACCCGTCACCGTGCCGCACCCCCGGCCCGCCGCCGCGGAACCCGCCCTCGCCCACCTCCACGGCCTGGAACACACCCTCGTGGCCCTGGCGACCCCCCTGCGCACCGACCCCCGGGCACCGCTGGTCATCAGCGCCTGAGCAGCCCCTCCGGGGTGTCCGCCAGCCCCGCCGGCAGCCGGCCGGCGGTGTGCACCACCCCGAGGGACTGGGTCGCCCGGGTCAGCGCCACGTACAGATCGCTCGGCCGGAACTCGTCCGGTTCCACCACGATCACCGTGTCGAACTCCAGCCCCTTGGCCTGGCGCGGGTCCAGCAGGACCACCTCACCGGTCAGATCCGGCTCCGCGCCCGCGCGTACCCCCGGCAGTACGGCGGCCAGGGCCGCGTGCCGCGCCCGCGGCGCGATCACCGCGAGCCGCCCCTCGGCGGGCAGCTCCCGGGCCACGGCCTCCCCGGTCGCCGCCGCCAGGTCACCGGTCGCGTGCGCCCAGGGCCGCACCCCGGTGGCCCGCACCGACCGCGGCGGCTCGAAGCCGGGATCGCGCATCCGCAGCACCGCCGCCGCCACCTCCATGATCTCGGCCGGCGTGCGGTAGTTGACCCCCAGCCGGACCAGCTCCCAGCGCTCGCCCACGTACGGCGAGAGGATCCGCTCCCACGAGCCGCAGCCCGCCTCGTCGGCCGTCTGCGCCGGATCGCCGACCAGCGTCATCGACCGGGTCGGACAGCGCCGCATCAGCAGCCGCCACGCCATCGCCGACAGCTCCTGCGCCTCGTCCACGATGACGTGCCCGAAGGCCCAGGTACGGTCGGCCGCGGCCCGTTCGGCCGTGCTGCGGTGGTCGGCCTCCTCGTGGCGCTCGGCCATCCGCTCCGCGTCGATGATGTCGTGGGCCGCGAGGTATTCGCTCTCCTCGTCCTCGAACTCGTACGACTGCGAGCCCTCGGACAGGTCCAGCACCCCCTGCGCGTAGGCGATGCGCCGCTGCCGGTCCCGCTCCTCGGCGGCCCGCCGGGCACTGTCGTCCTCACCGAGCAGCTCGGCGGCCTCGTCCAGGAGCGGCACGTCCGCCGGGGTCCAGTCGGGCCGGGCCGAGGGCGCGCGCCGGATCAGGTCGGCCTCGTGCGCGGGCAGGTGGGTGGGGTCCGCGAGGAAGTCGGAGACCAGCCGCTGGGGGGTGAGGGAGGGCCACAGCGAGTCGATCGCCGCGTGCACCGCGGCGCTCGTCGCGATCTCCTTGCCGAGCTGGGCGATGTCGTCCGGGCCGAGCAGGTTCGGACCGCCGTACGGATCGGCGCCCAGCCGGTCGGCGAGCTGCGCCGTCAGCGCGTCGATGACCGGGAAGGCGAACGAGGGACGCGCCTGGTTGTGCGGCAGCCCGGTGGCCCGGGCCCGGTCCCGCGCCTCGTAGGCCATGGTGCGGTCCAGCAGCAGCGTCCCGTACTCCTCGTGGTCGATCTCCAGCGCCGGCTCGGGGACGGTGTCGTACTCCTCGCCGGTGTCCGCCGGAACGGTCTCCGGCAGGCACTGCCGGTCGGCCACCACCCGGGCGAGGACCTCCGCCATCGCGGCCCGCCCCTTCACCGCGGCGGCCCCCGGACGGTCGGTGCCGGTGGCGTGCACGCCGGGGAAGAGCTCACCGGGGGTGGCCAGCAGGACACCCGTCTCGCCGAGGGCCGGGAGCACCCCGCCGATGTAGCCGAGGAAGGCCGGGCCCGGTCCGACGATCAGCACACCCCGCTTGGCGAGCAGCTCCCGGTGCGCGTACAGCAGGTACGCGGCGCGGTGCAGCGCGACGGCGGTCTTGCCGGTGCCGGGGCCGCCCTCGACGACCAGCACCCCGCGGTGGGTGGAGCGGATGATCCGGTCCTGCTCGGCCTGGATGGTGCGCACGATGTCGTGCATCCGGCCGGTCCGGGCGGCGTCGAGCGCGGCGAGCAGCACGGCGTCCGCGTCGGCCCCCTCGTGGCCGGTGCGCTCCGCGTCGGTCAGGTCGAGGATCTCGTCGTGCAGGGCGGTCACCACGCGCCCCCGGCTGCTGATGTGCCGGCGGCGGCGCAGCCCCATGGGGGTGTGACCGGTGGCGAGGTAGAAGGGGCGGGCCACGTCCGCGCGCCAGTCCAGGACGAGCGGAGTGCGTTCCGCGTCGTCGGCCCGGATTCCGAGCCGCCCGATGTGGTGGTCCCGGCCGTCGGAGAACTCCAGACGGCCGAAACAGAGGCCGTTCTCGCCCGCATTCAGGGCGGAAAGCAGACCGGACTGCTCGGCGACCAGGACGTCCCGCTCCAGCCGCGCCTGCAACCCGGTGCCGACATCGCGCAGCGCCCCGTCGACCGCCCGTTCCGCCTGGTCACGCAGATCATCGAGGCGCCGATAGAGGTCGGTGACGAATTGCTGCTCTTTTCGGAATTCCTCGGTTGACAATTGCACTCCTGCCGCGATACAGTGTCGTCGTAAGCTTCTTCACGGCTTCGTTTCAGGCGAACTCGTGAACCATTGAATATACGCTCTCTTCTCCCTCGGCAGCCAATTCAGCCGGGGGATTTTTTGCGTACGGTGGATCCCATGACCACCGCACACGGTTCAGCCGACGGAATCGTCTATCGCCTTGCCCGCCCCGAGGACGCGGGGGCCATCGAGGCCCTGGACAGCTCCTTCACCACCGCCACGGTCTTCGAGGTGAGCGGACCCGGCTCGGGTGGCTCCGGCCACGGCGGCTCGGGCTCCGGCTCCGACTCCGGCTTCGGCGGCTTCGGCTTCGGCTTCGTGCTCCGCGAGGTCCCCGTGGACCCGCCCGTGCGCAAGGTGTTCCCTCCGGAGGAGCACGACGAGCAGGTCTTCGGCGGCGGCTGCGACTCGGACGCCGACGCGCGGACCTTCGTCGCCCTCGACGGTGACCTGCTCTGCGGGTTCGCCGCCGTCGGCTACGCCCCGTGGAACCGGCGGCTCACCATCGAGGACATCGAGGTCTCGCCCGGCCACCGGGGCCGCGGCATCGGCCGCGCGCTGATGGAGTGCGCCGATCGGTTCGCCCGCGAACGGGGCGCGGAGCACCTGTGGTTGGAGGTCAGCTCGGTCAACGCCCCCGCGGTGCACGCCTACCGGCGGATGGGGTTCGCCTTCTGCGGACTCGACACCGCGCTGTACGGCGGCACGCCGGCGGCCGGCGAGACGGCGCTGTACATGAGCCGCCCCTGCGGCTGACCCGGCGCACGGCCCGGCCCCCGAAACGCGCCGGATCTTACACCCCCGCGCGCCCTGCCGTAGTCCGATCCACGAGAGATCACCCCAAGGAGTGCTCCCTCGCTGCTCATCACCCCACGCTGACCTGCGGCATGTACAACGGGTAGTTGTTTGCTGCACATTCATCCGGCACGTACAGGGTGGATCTGGTCGGACAGGGGGTAACGGCCCGGAATGGAAATTCTTCAACAGCGCTCCACCACCGCCCAGGTGTGGGAAGCGGCCGAGGAGTTCATCCGACTCTTCCACAGGGAGAACGCGGACGTCGGTGATCCGCGCGCCCGACTCGCCGCCGTGCGGGCCGAACTCGCCGAGACCGGCAGTTATGTGCACACCTCCGAGGAGCTGGCCCACGGTGCCCGAGTGGCCTGGCGCAACAGCAACCGCTGCATAGGCCGGCTCTACTGGAACTCGCTGCGGGTCCGTGACCGCCGCGAGATCACCGACGCCGACGGCATCGCCGCCGAGTGCTTCGACCACCTGCGCGAGGCCACCAACCGGGGCCGGGTCAGGCCCACGATCACGGTCTTCGCCCCGGACGCCCCGGCCCGGCCCGGCCCGCTGATCTGGAGCGAGCAACTGGTCAGATACGCCGGCTACGGAGACCACCCGTCGATAACCGTCGGCGACGCCCGCAACGCCCCGCTCACCGAGGCCCTGCTCCGGCTCGGCTGGTCCGGCGGCCCCGGCACCCCCTTCGACCTCCTGCCGCTGGTGGTCCAGGGCGTCGACGACAAACCCCGCTGGTTCGACACCCCCGCGGACGCCGTCCTGGAAGTGCCGATCGGCCACCCCGACGGCGACGGCTGGGCGGACTGGGGGCTGCGCTGGCACGCCGTACCCGCCATCTCCAACATGTGCCTGGAGATCGGCGGCATCCACTATCCGGCCGCGCCGTTCAACGGCTGGTACATGGGCACCGAGATCGGTGCCCGCAACCTCGCCGACACCGACCGGTACAACCTGCTGCCGGCCGTCGCGCGCCGGCTGGGCCTCGACACCTCCAGCGACCGGTCCCTCTGGAAGGACCGCGCCCTCGTCGAACTGAACCGGGCCGTCCTGCACTCCTTCGACCGTGCCGGCGTCACCATCGCCGACCACCACACCGAGTCCCGGCGCTTCCTGTCCCACCTGGAGCGGGAGGAGCGCAAGGGGCGCGAGGTGGGCGCGGACTGGTCCTGGATCGTGCCGCCGATCTCCGGCTCCGCGACCCCGGTCTTCCACCGCACCTACGAGGACCGCAGCAGCAGTACGGCCTACGTCCATCACCCGGGCGCGCAGGAGCGGGCCCAGGGACGGGATTTGGTCTAGACCTTCTGTTACGGTCGGCTCCGGACGGATCCGGCAGCGGTGAGAGGGGCACGACGTGGGCGGCGGGGACAGCAGGGACCGGAACGGCGAATCCCGGGCCTACATCGGCTCGTTCACCTCGGCGGGCGGCCGGGGGATCACCGCCGCGGCCGTCGACCCGAAGACCGGGGCGCTGACCCCGATCGCGGTCGCCGCCGCCGAGGACCCCTCGTACCTCGCGCTCTCCCGCTCCACCGGCGTGCTCTACGCGGTGAACGAGACCGAGCGGGGCGCCGTCGCCGCCTTCCGGCCCACCGCGACGGGCCTCGACCCCCTCGGCGCACCCGTGCGCGTCGGAGGCTCCGGTCCCACCCACCTCAGCCTGGCCGGACGCGGACTGCTCACCGCCAACTACACCTCCGGCAGCGTCAGCAGCCTCCCGCTCGCCGCCGACGGCCGCCCGGGCGGGCCCTCCCACGTCCTGCCGCACCGGGGTTCCGGCCCCGACACCTCCCGGCAGGACGGCCCGCACGCCCATCAGGTGCTGCCCGACCCGACCGGCCGCTGGGTGCTCAGCGTGGACCTCGGCACCGACTCGGTACGGGTCTGCGCACTCGACCCGGCCACAGGGGTGCTGCGGGTGCATTCCGAGACCGCGCTGCGCGCCGGCACCGGTCCCCGCCACCTCGCCTTCCATCCGGAGGGGGCCGTGGCCTACGTACTGCACGAGCTGGAGCCGCAGGTGACCGTCTGCCGCTGGAACGGGACGTCCGGGCGACTGGAACCGGTCGGCGAGGTTCTGGTGGCCTCCGGGGGCGCCTCAGGCGCCGTACGGGCCTACCCCTCGGCCGTCGTCGCCTCGCCCGACGGCCGCTTCGTCTGGGCCGCCGTCCGGGGGGCCGACACGCTCGTGACCCTCTCCCTCGCCGACGGGCCCGGGAAGCCGCGGCTCACCGGCGCCGTGGACTGCGGTGGCGCGTGGCCGCGCGATCTTGCCGTCGCCCCCTCCGGGAACCGGCTCTACGCGGCCAACGAGCGTTCGGGGGACGTCACCTGGTTCGAGGTGGACCCGCTGACCGGGCAGCCGCACCGGGCCGGCTCGCTCGCCGTCCCCGCGGCCACCTGCGTGGTGCTCGGCTGAGGCGGGCGCGCGGCGCGTGCCGCGGGGCATGCGGAAGGGCCCCCGGCGAGCCACGGTCTCCCGTGGCCGCCGGGGGCCCTTCCCGTCGTACGGCCGGGTCAGTGTGCGGCGGCGTCCTGGGCGATCCCGAGCGCCGCGGCGTACTGCGCGACGGCCAGCTTGCCGAGCGCGCCGTAGGCGCCGAGCACCTCGGCGGTGGCGCAGTCCGCCTCCTTGCAGGCGGTGTCGAGGAGCCCGTCGGCGGCCTCCGGGCCGATCAGGTACGGGGCGAGCGCGAGCAGCGTGGAACCCTCGCGGCGCAGCTGCTCGGCGACCGCGGCCACCGAACCCTCCTGGTCGAGCGCGGCGGCCTTGACCGGCACCGCGAGCCGGGCGGCCAGCAGCATGCCGGTGATCCCGGCGGCCTGCACGGCCTCCTCGCCGCCGGTGGTCGCCAGGACGATGCCGTCGGCGGCGGTGGTCACGGTGAAGAGCCGGGCGCGGTCGGCGCGGGCCAGGCCCGCCTCGGACAGGCGCACGTGCAGGCCCTCGGCGAGCAGCGGGTGCGGGCCGAGCGCGTCGGCCAGCTCGGCCGCCGCCGAGGAGTCCATCAGTGCCTGGCGCATCCGGCGCAGCAGGTCGCTGTCCGGGCCGGCCAGCAGCGGTACGACCACGGCGTCCGGGCCGGTCGGCGCGGGAACCTCGTGGCCAGCCGCGCGGGCGAACTCCGCGCGCGCGACGCGCTCCGTCGCGACGGCGGTCAGCACGCCGGACAGGGACGGGAACTCGGTGTCGTCGTCACCTTCGAGGAAGCCGATCCGGGCGTCGAGGCCCGGCAGCTCGGAGCGGCCGATGCTGATGATCTCTTCCGCGAGCCCTCGCGAGGCGGCCGAGGGGGCACCGGGCACGGCGAGCACCAGCGCGGGCGCGCCCTCGGGCGCCACCGCGGGCTCGGGCCGGCGGTGCCGTCCGGTCTGGCGGGGTCGCGGCATTCGTACGGGCAGGCCATTTGCGGGCCCAGTGGGGGAGCTCATGGCGCCGCATGCTACTGGCTTATCGGAACAAGGTGTTCGGGCAGGGCCTTCCAGTGGGGCATCTGTCCGTATTTATCCGGTGAATATCAGATACGTTCAACTGACTCACGGCAAGCGCCAGTCCACAGGCTGTGAACCCTGGCCCACCAGCAGGTCGTTCGTCCGGCTGAACGGCCGGGAGCCGAAGAAGCCGTAGTCGGCCGACTTCGGGGAGGGGTGCGAGGACTCCACGACGGGCAGGTCGCCGAGCAGCGGCCGCAGGTTGCGGGCCGCCCGGCCCCAGAGGATGGAGACCAGCGGCTTCCCGCGCGCGGCCAGCGCCCGGATGGCCTGGTCGGTGACGGCCTCCCAGCCCTTGCCCTGGTGCGCGTTGGAGCGCCGGGGCGCGGTCGTGAGCGACCTGTTGAGCAGCAGGACGCCCTGCCGGGTCCACGGGGTCAGGTCGCCGTTCGCCGGGCGGCCGGTGCCGATGTCCCGGTGCATCTCCAGGAAGATGTTGTCGAGGCTCGGCGGTACCGGCCGTACGTCAGGGGCGACCGAGAAGGACAGGCCCACGGCATGTCCCGGCGTGGGATAGGGATCCTGCCCGACGATCAGCACCTTGACCTCGTCGAAGGGCTGTTGGAAGGCGCGCAGCACATTGGCCCCGGCCGGTACGTACGTCCTCCCCGCCGCGATCTCGGCCCGCAGGAAGTCGCCCATGGCGGCGATCTGCCCCGCCACCGGCTCCAGAGCGCGGGCCCAGCCCGGCTCGACGATTTCGTTCAAAGGTCGTGCTGCCACGGTGGATCACTCTACTGGCCCAACGTGGCCGCCCGGACACACAGGACGTCGGGAAGGTGCCCGGCGAGGAGTTCCCAGCTCTCGCCGTCGTCGTGGCTGGCGTACAGCTCCCCGTTGCGGTTGCCGAAGTAGATGCCCGCCGGGTCCGCGTCGTCCGTGCACAGGGCGTCCCGGAGCACCGTGCCGTAGTGGTCCCCGGCCGGGAGTCCGCGCTCCAGCGGCTCCCACGTGGCGCCCGCGTCCCGGGTGCGGAAGACCCGGCACCGGTGCTCGGCCGGGACCCGGTCGGAGTCGGCGTTGAGCGGGAAGACGTAGGCGGTGTCCGGCCGGTGGGGATGGGCCGCGACGGCGAAGCCGAAGTCGGAGGGCAGTCCGCCGCCGATGTCGGTCCACCGGCCGCCCGCGTCGTCGCTGCGGTAGACGCCCCAGTGGTTCTGCAGGTACAGCCGGTCCGTGTCCCCTGCGTCCTGGGCGATCTTGTGCACGCACTGGCCGAACTCCGGGTCCGGGTCCGGCAGGAACACCGCCGAGACCCCGTGGTTGGACGGCGCCCAGCTGGCCCCGCCGTCCCGGGTCCGGAACACCCCGGCGGTGGACACGGCCACGGTCACGGCGTCCGGATCCCGCGGGTCGGTGATCACCGTGTGCAGGCCCTCGCCGCCGCCGCCCGGTACCCACTTGCCGCGGCTCGGGTGTTCCCAGAGCGGGCGGACCAGCTCGAAGGAGTCGCCCCGGTCGGTCGAGCGGAACAGCGCGGCCGGTTCCGTGCCCGCATACACCACGCCCGGGGCCTCGGGGCCGGCCGGCTGCAGCTGCCAGACCCGCTCCAGGGAGGCGCCGGTGTCCTTCGGGAACTTCACCGCGGGCGCGGAGGGCTCCCGCCAGGTCGCTCCGAGGTCGTCGGAGCTGAAGACGGACGGCCCCCAGTGCGCGCTGTCCCCGCCGACCAGCAGCCGGGGCGCCGGACCCCGCCGGTCGACGGCGACCGCGTAGACCGCCTGGGCGTTGAAATGGGGCCCGTCGAACTCCCAGGGCCCATCGCCCCGGCGACGGCCGATGAAGAGTCCCTTGCGGGTTCCCACGAGCAGCACTGCGTCGGCCATGGCCGGGCACCTCCGGACCTCGTCGCCCTCGGCGGGCGTTCCTTGCGGAGTATCTTTTCGGCCAGTCTGCACCTGCCCGGCGACAGTCACCCGGCGGACGGCGCGGAGCTGCTGATGGACAGATCAATACCGATCGTTTACCGCCTGGAAATGGTTGCTGCTTGCATGCGGGTGTCCGCACTGGGTTGACTTCAGGTCACTACCGCCGCACGCGAGAGGACATATGTGGCCACCGAGCACCTGTCCCCGCTCGACCTCGCCTTCTGGCGGATCGAATCCGCCGACCACCCCATGCACCTGGGTGCCCTCGCGGTCTTCCGGGCCGCCGGACCCGGTGCCGCGGAGCGGGCCGCACGCCTGCTCACCGCCCGCTGCGCGGCCGTGCCGCGCCTGCGCCGCCGGATCCGCGACGTGCTGCTGCCGGTCGGCGCGGCCGCCTGGTCGCCGGACCCCGGCTTCGATCCCGCCCGGCACGTGTTCCTCGTCCGCACTGACGAGAGGGTCCCGCACGCCGCGGCCGGACCGCTGATGGCCCGGCCGCTGGACCGGGCCCTGCCGCCGTGGGAGGCGCACGTGCTGGCCGGACCCGATCCGGACTCCTTCGCGGTGCTCTTCAAGTTCCACCACGCCCTCGCCGACGGCCTGGGCGCGCTCGCCCTCGCGGCCACCCTGTTCGACGAGGCGACGGCCCCGCGGCCGCCCGCGCGCCCGGTCCCCGAGCAGCGGGGCGGCTCGGTCCTGCGCCGGCTCCCCGGGGTGCTGGCGGCCCGGGTCCAGGACGTCGGCCAGGCCCTGGAGATCGGCGCCGCCGTGGCGCGCGCCGGACTGCCGCTCGGAGTGCCGTCCGCCCTCACCGCGGACTCGGCGGGCTCCGGCGCCCGCGCGGTCGCCGGCCTCGCCCTCGACCTGGACGAGGTGAACCTCGTCCGCAAGGGAGCCGGCGGCACCGTCAACGACGTGCTGATCGCCCTGGTCGCGGGGGCGCTGCGACGCTGGCTCGCGGAGCGGGGCGACCCCGAACCGTGGGGCGCCGGTCCGCGCGCGCTGATCCCGGTGTCCCGCCGCCGCGGTCCCGGTGGCTCGGGAGGTGCGGGGAACCGGCTCTCCGGCTATCTGCTCCGGCTGCCGCTCGCCGAATCCGATCCGCTGCGCCGGCTGGACAGCGTGCGCGCCGCGATGGACCGCAACAAGGACGCCGGACCCGCCCGCGGCGCGGGGGCCGTGGCCCTGCTCGCCGATCACGTCCACCCCCTCGGCCACCGGCTCGGCGGCCCGCTCGTGGCCCAGGCCGCCCGGCTGCTGTTCGACATCCTGGTCACCAGCGTGCCGCTGCCGGGCTTCACCTTCACCCTCGGCGGCAGCCCGGTCCGCGAGGTGTACCCGCTCGCGCCGCTGGCCCGGGGGCAGTCACTGGCCGTCGCGGTCTCCACGTACAAGGGGACGGTCCACTACGGACTGGTCGCCGACGCGGCGGCCGTGCCGGATCTGGCGGCCCTCGCCGCGGCGCTGCGCACGGAACTCGACGAGCTTGTACGAGAGGTCTCGTAGTACGAGGAAATTCGTAGTACGGTGTCTCTCGTACTTAGTCGCCCCGGCATGCCCGGTCGTATCTGGAGAGCCCGATGAGTGCTGCACCCGCCGCCTTCGCCGCCCTGTTCGCGCCCTACACGCTCCGCTCCGTCACCATCCCGAACCGGGTGTGGATGGCCCCGATGTGCCAGTACAGCGCCGAGGCCTTCGGCCCGAACGCGGGCGTGGCCGGCGACTGGCACTTCGCGCACTACGCCGCCCGCGCCACCGGCGGCACCGGGCTGATCGTCCAGGAGGCCACCGCCGTCTCCCCGGAAGGCCGGATCTCCCCCTACGACCTCGGCATCTGGAACGACACCCAGGTGGAGGCGCTGCGCCGGATCACCGCCTTCGTCAAGGCCCAGGGCGCCGTCCCCGGCATCCAGATCGCGCACGCCGGCCGCAAGGCCTCCACCGACCGCACCTGGAAGGGCGGGCGGCCGGTCGGGCCCGAGGCACACGGCTGGCAGCCGCTCGCGCCGAGCGCGCTGCCGTTCTCCGAGGACCACCCGGTGCCGCACGAGCTGACGGTCGAGGAGATCCGGGGGATCACCGGCCAGTTCGCGGCCGCCGCGGAGCGCTCGCTGGCCGCGGGCTACGAGGTCGTGGAGATCCACGGCGCCCACGGCTACCTCATCGGCGAGTTCCTCTCCCCGTTCAGCAACCGGCGCACCGACGAGTACGGCGGCTCCTTCGAGAACCGCACCCGCTTCGCCCTCGAAGTCGTGGACGCCGTACGGGCGGTGTGGCCCGAGGAGCTCCCGCTGTTCTTCCGGATCTCCGCCACCGACTGGCTGGAGCAGGAGGGCTGGACCGCCGAGGAGACCGTCCGGCTGGCGGACCTCCTGCTGGCGCACGGGGTGGACCTGCTCGACGTCTCCACCGGCGGCCTCGCGCCGCACGCGCGGATCCCCGTCGGCCCGGGCTTCCAGGTCCCGTTCGCGGCGCAGGTCAAGGCCGGGACCGCCCTCCCGGTGGCCGCCGTCGGCCTGATCACCGAACCGGAGCAGGCCGAGAAGATCCTGGCCAACGGGGAGGCCGACGCCGTTCTGCTGGGCCGGGAACTGCTCCGCGACCCGTACTGGGCCCGCCGCGCCGCCAAGGAACTGGGCGGGGAGGTCCGTACGCCCGAGCAGTACCACCGTTCCTGGTGACGCGGCCACGGCTCCGGGGCGGGCCCGCCCCGGAGCCGTACCGCCGGTCTCCACGACCCGCCCGCCTCCTTCGACGACTCTCGTACGATGGGGCCCGTGGCATCCGGAGAGGACCGATCGAGTGAGTGGAGCAGGGACATGACGGAACGGGACGCCTCCCGCGCCCTCGCCCACCCCGAGGCGGGCGAGATCCGCCTGGAGGGCGTGCTGCACGCGCTCTCCGACCCGGTCCGGCTGTCCATCGTCCTGGACCTGGCCGCCTCGGCCGAGGACCTGGCCTGCTCGTCCTTCGACCTGCCGGTCACCAAGTCCACGACCACCCACCACTTCCGCGTCCTGCGCGAGAGCGGCGTCGTGCACCAGGCCTACCGCGGCACCACCAAGCTCAACGCCCTGCGCCGGGAGGAGCTGGAAGCGCTCTTCCCCGGGCTCCTCGACAGCGTCCTGGCGGCGGCTGCGGCCGAGGCGGCCCGGCTCACCGCCTAGAGGTCCGTGCCCCTTGCCGGTGCGAACCGCCGGCCGCGGTCGAGGCGCGCATGCGTCGCACCCTCCCCGCGGGCCGCGTCGGCCGCAGAGGCTCCCGTTCGGGGAGCGGGTACGGTGACCGCTCCCCGAGCGCTTGCGCGGGGCCTCTGTCCCGGATCGGCCGTCCTCGACGGTCAGAAGCCGGTGCCGTTCTGCCTCGCGACGGTGGCGGTGTTGTTGCTCTCGTCGACGTCGGTGATCCCCGGGGGCAAGGAGTTCACCGATGCGACCCCTGCCACACGGTGCCACGGCGCGTAGTGGCCGACGGTCCAGCGGTACGTGACCGCTTCGCCGGGGGCGAGGTCTCTGGTGGTGATGATCATCCATGGAGGGACGGCATTGTCGATGACGGGGGCGGGCACCGCGGTGGTGCCTTCCCCGCCGAGCACACCGGTGGCGTGGATTTCGCTGCACATCCTGCTGGAGTCGTTGTGTGCGCAGATCAAGGGGGGTACGGCGAGATTGCGGACAGTGAAGTACACCTTGACGCCCGCGGGGATGGCGGTGTCCCCGGTGTTCGTGATCCAGCCGCGGCCGGACCCCCCGAGGACGGTGTTCGGCTCCCATTGCCGCGGCGAGTCCAGGGCCAGGGAGACGGCGATGTCCGGTCCTGTCGCGGCCGATGCCGGGCCGCCGGCGAGCAGGGTTCCCAGGACGGCGGTCGCTGAGACCAGGGCGATCCGGTTGCGGTGCCGTGCCAGGCGCTTGACGCCGGTCAGCATGTGGTGCGTCACGGGCTTCCTTTCCGTAGGGGTGTACCGAGGGAAGGATCTTGCCCGACCGGGATGACGCCGCGAGGGGAGGGAAACGCCGATTCAGGCAACGTGGCTCGCACGGGTGACACCCCGCCAAGGCCACCTGGCAGATCGACCGGAACGCGAACAGTGTCGTCGCAGATGGCAGTTGGACCGACCCGACCCGACCTGACCGACCCGACGCGACGCGACCCGACGTGGCCTCGATGTCCGAGAGCTCCGATGGAGGCCTCAGCGGGCCGACACGGTCGAGCGGCACGAAGCCCTGCCCACCTCCCCGACCCGGTCCGTGCGGGCGGGCGGTGCGACCCCGCCGACGGTCACCGGCGTGGCCGTGTTTTCGGCGGTCACCGTCACGCCTTCGGCGATGTTCTCCGGCGTCAGCACCAGGGCACCGAACACCGGGTTGACGGGCAGGTCGTAGCCGGGCGGGGCCTGGCTCTCCTGCCAGTAGTAGACGCCGGTCGGCAGGGTGCGGGTGCACGTTCCGTCCGCCGCGGTGGTACAGGTGTCGCCGATGGAGGTGTCCGGGTCGCTGCCGGTGGTCTGGAGTCCCGGGATGCCGTTGGTCTCCTCCCAGAGCTGGAAGACGGCGCCTCCCAGGGGGTTGCCGGTCATCGCGTCCTCCTTGACCACCGTGACGTCACCGAGCGGCAGACCGGGGCCCTCGCAGTGGTCCGGGCACCGGGCGGCACCCCCGGCGGCCGGGCTCGCGATGCCCGGCCGGTTCCGCACGGCCGGGTCCGCCCCGGCCGCCGCCGCGTACGAGGGGGTCGACAGCAGCAGCGCCACCGTCGCCGTTCCGAGGACCCGGGCCCGCCATCCGTCCCGTGATCGGCGGAATCCGTTCGGTGCCATGACGCTCCATCCGCTTGCCGTTTCGGGGTTTCGCTCCCGCGACATGGTCGGCCCGCGCGTGCCGGCGGGCCCGGCGACACTCCCCGCACGAGGGCATCGCGGCCGGATGACCACCCGTAAGCACCTCCGCGACGGGCGGGGCCGTCACCCGCGGCCGTCGGTCCCGCGCGGCACCGACCGGTCGGGGGGCTGCCGGACCCCCGCCCCGCGGGAACCGGCCTACGACCGGTCCGGGTCAGCCGCGGCCAGCAGGCCGGCCCAATCGGGGATCTTGACGGAGCGTCGGCCCAGGGAGCGGCCGAGAGCGGCCTCGGCCGCCTCGATGGCCAGCCAGCCCGGCCACCGGACCGGGCGCAGACCCGCCGCCCGCAGGGCGTTCAGCGGGTCGTCCGGGAGGTCGCGCCGGACCAGTGCCCCCGCGTCCTGGAGCAGCGAGGACACGGTCTCCTTGGCGCAGGGCCGGTTCGTGCCGATCACCCCGGTCGGGCCGCGCTTGATCCAGCCCGCCACGTACTCGCCGAGCGAGGCCCGGCCCGCGCGCACCACCCGGCCCGCCGCGTGCGGGACCGTGCCCTTCGCGGGGTCGAAGGGCAGCCCGGCGAGCGGAACGCCCCTGTACCCCACCGAGCGCAGCACCAGCTGCGCCTCGACGTCCTCGTACACACCCGTTCCGGTCACCCCGCCCCGGCCGTCCGGGGCGGTGCGCTCGAAGCGCATCCCGGTGACGCGGCCGTCCGGCCCGCCCAGGACCTCCACCGGCCGCAGGTAGAACCGCAGTGCGACGCGGCGCGGCCGCCCGGCCGGATCCGCCTGCGCCCAGCCGCGCAGCACCTCCAGGTTCCGCCGGGCCACCGCGGGCAGGGCGGCGGCCGCAGCCGGGTCGCCGTACACGGGGTCGAGGGCCAGTTCGGCCGGATCGGCCCGGACGTCCACCTCCGGCAGCGTGCCCAGTTCGCGGAGCTCCTTGGTGGTGAACCGGCCCTGCGAGGGACCGCGCCGGGCGACCATCGACACCGTGCGCACCCTGCTCTCCGCGAGCGCGCCGAGCGCCGGCTGCGGCATGTCCGTCGGCGTCAGTTCGGCCGTGCCCCGGGCGAGGATCCGCGTCACGTCCACGGCGACGTTGCCCGCGCCGACCACCACCGCCGTGTCCACGCCGGGCAGGCCGAAGGTCTGTGCGGCGGCGTCCGGGTGCCCGCTGTACCAGGACACGAAGGCCGTGGCGGAGTGCACCCCGGTCAGTTCCTCCCCGGGGATCCCCAGCATCCGGTCGCGGGCCGCGCCCACGCAGTACACGACCGCGTGGTACAGCTCCAGCAGCCGTTCCGTGGGCAGTGCGTTCCCGCCGACCTCGACGTTGCCGAGGAAGCGGATCCGCTCGTCCTCCAGCACGGTGCGCAGGCTGCCCTGGAGCGACTTGATCTTCTCGTGGTCCGGGGCGACCCCGTACCGGACGAGCCCGTAGGGGGCGGGGAGCCGGTCCAGCACGTCCACCCGTACCCCGGGCACCTCGCGCTGCTGCACCAGCGTCTGGGCCGCGTAGACCCCGCTGGGGCCCGATCCGACAACGGCGACTCGAAGCACGGCGGAGCTCCTCCCGCAGGTGGTCCCAGCATGACACCGGCCCCCCGGGGCGTCAGCCCATCGTGCGCATCCGGTGGATCTCGGCGCTCTGCGTGGCCACCACCTCGGTGGCCATCTCCTCCACCGCGACGTTGTTCCCGCCCGCCAGGACCTCGCCGGCCATCTTCACGGCTCCCTCGTGGTGGGCGGTCATCAGGGCGAGGAAGAGCCGGTCGAAGTCGGTCCCGTGGGCCCCGGTCAGTTCCCGCAGCTGCTCGTCGGTGGCCATGCCCGGCATCGCGCCGTGGTCGTGGCCCGCCGCGTGCCCTCCGGCACCCGCCGCGGGGTGCAGGGCCAACCACTTCTCCATCGCGCCCACTTCCGGCTTCTGGGCCGCCGTGATCCGCTCCGCCAGCCGTTTGACCGGGTCGGCGGCCGCCCGCTCCGGCGCCAGTGCGCTCATCGTCAGCGCCTGCCGGTGGTGTTCGATCATGCGCGACACGTACGCCTGGTCGGCGGCGTTCGGGCTGTCGTCCGGCTTCGCCCGGGCCGCCTCTTCGGGGGTGAGGTGGCGGGCCTTCTCGCCCGGTCTGCCCGGCGCGACGACCGTGGCCCGCCCGTCGTCGGCCCGGTCCTGTGCCCGGTCCCCCTGGCAGCCGGAGAGCGTCAGCAGCAGGCCGGCGGCCATCGCCACCACCGCGGCGAACCGGACGGGCGGCGCCGGTAAGGCCCGGGGGCGGCCCCTGAGGTCTTTTGCCATGTCCATGAAGGGAAGATACTGCCGGGGTCCAGGTTCCGCTCCCTCACGGGCGGAGCCGATCGGGCTCTCAAGGGAGGGCACAGTGACCTCGCTCCACACCAGGCGGGTACGGAACAGGAGGGTGGGGGCGGCCGTCGCGGCGGCCGGGCTCCTCGCCACGCTCCTGGCGGCCGGACCGGCCGCCGCCACCCCCGACCCGGGCGACTTAGCACCCGGCAGCGCGCATCAGCACGGCACGGGCCTCGCCGAGGGCCGGGGACTCGCCCCGGGCGACATCCCCGGCCAGGACGAGATCGTGCACAGCGCCAACATCGAACACCTGGCCAACATCCCCAGCAGCGACCCCACGGGAATCAACACCGACCTGGCCTTCCAGGGCAGGTACGCCTACGCGGGCAGCTACAGCGGCTTCACCATCTACGACATCGCGAACCCGAAGGCGCCGAAGACGGTCACCCAGGTGCTCTGCCCCGGCGGTCAGAACGACGTCTCCGTCCACGGTGACCTGCTCTTCCTCTCCACCGACTCCTCGCGCAGCGACGACTCCTGCAACAGCGTCTCGCAGCCCGCCACGGAGAAGTCCTCGTGGGAGGGCATCAAGATCTTCGACATCAAGGACAAGAAGAACCCCAGGTACATCAAGTCCGTGGAGACCGCCTGCGGTTCACACACCCACACCCTGGTGCCCGGTGACCGCGACCTCTACCTCTACGTCGCCTCGTACTCCCCGAACGAGGCCTTCCCCGACTGCAAGCCGCCGCACGACGGCATCTCGGTCGTGAAGGTCCCGAAGAAGGCGCCGACGAAGGCCGCGGTCGTCGCCTTCCCGGTCCTCTTCCCCGACGGCGGAAACCCGGGCGCGCCCACCAACCCGGGCGTCTCCAAGACCACGGGCTGCCACGACATCACCGTGCTGCCGTCCAAGGACCTGGCCGCCGGGGCCTGCATGGGTGACGGCATCCTCTTCGACATCAGCAGGCCCGAACGGCCGCGGGTCATCGACCGGGTCCAGGACAACGTGAACTTCGCGTTCTGGCACTCGGCCACCTTCAACGAGCGTGCGAACAAGGTGGTGTTCACCGACGAGCTCGGCGGCGGCACCGGCGCCACCTGCAACGAGGCGACCGGTCCCGACCGCGGCGCCGACGGGATCTACGACATCACCGGCCGCGGGGACCAGCGCAAACTCACCTTCCGCGGATACTTCAAGATCCCGCGCCACCAGGCCGACACCGAGAACTGCGTGGCCCACAACGGCTCACTGGTCCCGGTCGGCGGCGGCCGCGACATCATGGTGCAGGCCTGGTACCAGGGCGGCGTCTCCGTATGGGAGTTCACCGACTCCGCCCGGCCCCGGGAGATCGCCTACTTCGAACGCGGACCGCTGACGACGGACCAGCTCGGACTCGGCGGGTCCTGGTCGGCGTACTACTACAACGGGCACATCTACTCGAACGACATCGCCAAGGGCCTCGACGTGCTGCGGCTCGACGACCGGCGCACCAAGAGCGCCGAGCGGGTGCGGATGGAGCGGCTCAACGTGCAGACCCAGCCCGAGTACCACTGACCTCAGCTGTGCGCGGGGTGCGAAGGCTGTGAGGGGAAGGTTCCGCCGGGCGGCCCGCCGTCCGGCGGAACACCGAGCTCCCAGTCCAGCCCGTAGCGCTGGAACAGTTCGGCCCGCAGCCGCCGGGCCGGCATCGGGGCGCCGGGCAGCAGGATCGCCACCACCGCGCCCATCAACAGGGCCCGCAGCAGCGGATAGTCCGCCTCGGGGTCCGCCGAGCCGTAGCGGACGACGGTGTCCCGCAGCAGCTCCGCCAGTCGTTGCTGCTCGGGGCACTGCACGAAGCCCTCGGCCGTGAGGATGCCCGCCATGTGGGTGCGCATCAGCAGGGGTTCGTCCCGGGCGAGTCCCAGGATCGCGTCGACGGCACGTGCGAGCCGCTCCCGCCCGCACTCGCTGCGGGGCTCCCGCTCCAGAGCGGCGTACAGGGTGAGGTGCATCAGCCGGTGCACCGCGGACTGCAGCAACTGCCGTTTGCCCGGGAAGTAGTACGAGACCAGGCCGCGCGCCGCGCCCGCCCGTTCGGCGACGTCGCCGAGGGTCGTGGCTTCGTAGCCGCGCTCGGCCACGAGTTCGACCGCGGACTGCAGCAGCCGCTCCCGGGAACGTCTGCGCAATTCTTCATTGACCGATGCGCTGCGCGGGGACATGCTTACTCCTGCGTTGACTGGCTCTTGGCCAATATACTCAGCGCACGGGGTCGCCTGCTCTGGGTGACACGGGGGATCATCCAGGGCAGGCACGCCGTACCCTCACCGCTCCACAGGGTCGCAGCCGCGTTCCCGGACGGGCACGGAGGCCGCGACAGCCACCAGGGCCACTCCCAGGAGCCAGCCCGCCAGCACGTCAGACGGCCAGTGCACCCCGAGGTACACCCGGGTGAAGCCGACCCCGAGCACCGAGACCACGGCCACCACCCAGGCGGTGACCACCCAGGCCACCGGCACCACGCCCCGGGCGGGCCGGTGGAGCAGCCACAGGAGCAGTCCGCACACCACCGTCGCCGTCAGGGCGTGGCCGGACGGGTAGGCCGCGTAGTGCGCCGAGTCCACCGGATCCGGCCATACCGGGCGCTCCCGCCCCACCAGGGCCTTCAGCCCCTGCTGCAGTACCGAGGCCGCCACCGTCACCAGGGCCACCGTCAGCGCCCGGCCCCGGTCGCCCCGCCACCACAGCAGCGCGCACGCGGCGGCCGCCAGCGCCCGCATGGTCCAGGGGTCCCACACCCAGTCGCTGAGCACCCGCATCAGCCGGGTGACCCCGGGGTGGGCGACGGCGTGGGCGTGGAGGTCGCGGGCGACCCGTTCGTCGTAGGCGAGCAGTGGCTGCCACTGCGCGACCACCAGCGCCGTCAGGGCCGCTCCGAGCAGCGCGCAGCCGACGCCCGTCCACCGAAAGTGATCGTTCCGCATGCTGCGATCCTCGCACCGCTGCCCACCCGGCGGCGGTGGGCAGCGCCGGGCGGGGCCGGGGCGTATCTAGAGGGCGAGGGCGCTCAGACCCGGTACGAAAGCCACGGCCAGCGGGATCGCGGGGACCAGCGTGGCCAGCGCCGTCAACCACAGCCGCCGTCCCGGCGACAGCCGGGGGACCGCCGAAAGCAGCCTGCGCACCCGCTGCGGAACGTGCGCGTGCTCGGGCGAGGAGACCCCGAACACCCCCCGGTCCTCGTTCAGTCCGACCAGCGCCAGCGCGACCGTCAGCCGTCCGAACCGCCGGGAGGCCATGTCGTCGGCGGCCAGTTCCACCAGCCGGTGCATCTCCGCCTCGAAGGCCGCGAAGACCGGAACCTGCGGGAAGCCCCGGGCCAGCGCCCGCGAACAGTGCAGCAGCCAGTCGTGCCGGGCCGCCGCGTGCCCCTGCTCGTGCGCCATGACGGCGTCCAGCTGGCTGCCCTTCAGCCGGCCCAGCGCCGCCGTCGTGACCACCAGCTGCGGGGCCGCCCCCGGCAGCCACCAGGCGTCCGGCCGGGGTCCCTCCAGTACGACGAGCCGCGCGCCCGCCGGGTCCTCGCCGGGCAGCAGCGGGGCCCGTACCAGCAGTTCGCTGCCCTGCGCACGCCGCCGGGCCCGCGCCCGCAGCACCTCGCCGGCCAGCATCGCCCCGGTCCACAGCCCGCCGCCCGCCAGCGCGAGCGCGGTGAAGGCCGCCCAGGGCCCGCCGGCCGCTCCCAGCGCGTAGGCGTCGACCACCCCGTGCGGGGCGGAGGCGAACAGCCGGCCCCGTACCGCCTGCCAGGCGGCCGCCGCGCTGAGCAGCATCGACAGTCCGAAGCACAGGAGCACGGCGCCGACCACGCACTGCCACACCCACAGGGCGACGACCGGCTCACGCTCGGGCCATCGGGCCCGGGCCAGCAGACGGGGGGCGAGCACCGCGGTCAGGGCGCCGAGCAACAGGAGAACGGCGGGGACCATCATGTGCGCCAGCCTATGAGCGGGGGACTACCTGCGGGTACGCCCTCGGGCCATTGGTGACGCAGGACACGTCCGCCGGCGCCGTCACATCATGAGGAGCATGGCCAACATCCCGATTCCCATGGCGAGTCGGCAGGCGCGGACGAGTTCGGCCGGTCCGCCCCGGCCGGGTGCCGGGCGCGCGGAGACGGCGTCGCCCGCGGTGATCAGCCTGGTTCCGCCGAGCATCACGTACCCGGCGTAGTAGAGGAGCAGCGCGCCCGTCAGCAAGGGCGGCCCGGCGGCCTGGGCATGCGCCTGCCCGTGTTCCGACCCGGGCCCGGTCATCAGGGTCAGGTAGGCCATCGTCAGTGAACCCACCAGGTGGTGCGCGTGGTGCGGTCCGCCCCGCAGCAGCCACAGGGCGTGCAGGGCCGCTCCGCAGAAGACCACACCCAGCACCGGCGTCCGCCAGCCGTCACCGCGCCCGCCGAGGGGCACGGCCATCAGGGCCATCCCGAACCCCATCACGGCCTCCCCGGCGGCGCCGGCGTCCGAACCCCGCGCCCGCCGCAGGCAGTACGCCCCGCTCACCGTGCACAGCAGCACCAGCAGCCAGGAGGAGAGGGACGTGGTGGGGGAAGTGGCGGAACCGTGCACGGCGGAACCTCCCGGTTCGTCGGCGTCACGGGGAGAGATGCCCCTCTCACACCACCCTCACGCGGCTCCGGGATACGCTCTCCCTGCCTTCCAGGCATGTCATATGCCGCCGCACTGAACGGAGCGCCCCGATGTCGACCGCCCAGCCCGCCGCCCTGAGTTTCCGAAGCGCCGTCGAGGCGGACGTGCCGGAACTGGTGGAACTCGTCGAGTCCGCCTACCGCGGGGACGCGAGCCGGGCCGGCTGGACCACCGAGGCCGACTACCTGGACGGGCAGCGCACCGACCAGGACGGGGTCCGCGCCGTCATCGCCGCCCCGGACGGGGTCCTGCTCGTCGTCGAGCGCGCGGGCGAGCTCGTCGCCTGCTGCCAGCTCGAACACCGCGACGACCACGTCTACTTCGGGATGTTCGCCGTCCGCCCCGGCCTCCAGGGCGCGGGCCTCGGCAAGGAGATCCTGGCCGAGGCCGAGCGCCGCGCCCGCGAGACCTGGGGCGCCAAGGAGATGCGGATGACGGTGGTGCACGTACGCGAGGAGCTCATCGCGTACTACGTGCGCCGCGGCTACCGGCGCACCGGCGAGCTGAGCCCCTTCCCCTACGGTGACGAGCGCTTCGGCGTCCCGCTCCGCGACGACCTGGCCTTCGAGCTGCTGGTCAAGTCGCTCTGAGCCGGGGCCCCGGCCGGGGCCGGACCCCGAGGAGCACGGACCGGGGCCGGGCCGCCGCCGTCAGGCGGTGAAGCGGCCGGTGCTGCGGACCTCCGGGAAGTCCGTGGCCGCGCCGTCCAGTCCGAGGGCCCGGGCGAGCCGCAGCAGGTCCAGCGAGTCGACCGCCCGGCCGGTCACGCGCAGGCCCGCCGCATGTGCCGAGTCCACGGTCTCCAGGCTCAGCCGGCGGATGTCCACGGCGATCGTCGCGGCGCCGGCGGCCAGCGCCCGGTCCACGGCGGACCCGGCTTCGCCGTGGGGGGAGGCCGCGTACAGGACGGTCCGTACGCCCGGCACCAGCCGGGCCGTCTCGGCGAGCACCGCCTCCTGGGCGGAGGCCACCTCCGCCCGGGAGGTGAGGTCGTGGCGCAGGATCAGCGCCGCGAGCACCGCGGCGGTGGCCAGGTCGGCGACGACGGCCTGGAGCGGCACCCGGACCGCGTCCAGCACCTCCTCCAGAACCGGCACGTGCTCGCCCTGGCCGGCGTCCAGCCCGCGCAGCTCGGCCAGGGTCAGATCGGCGACGGCCCCCGAGCCGTCGGTGGTCCGGTCCACCTCGGGGTCGTGCACGGCGACGAGGGCTCCGTCCTTGCTCAGACGCAGATCCAGAGCGATGACGTCCATTCCGCAACGTTCCGCTCGGAGGTACGACCGCAGGGTGTTCTCCGGTTCGACACCCATGACCCCGCGGTGACCGATGGTGAGGAAAGTCAAGGTTCTCTCGCTTCCGTCGACGGCGGCTCCCCGCGCGGCTTCGGTGTCCCGACCGGCCGCGCGCGATGAGGTCGCATGCTAGTGCGCCGCGGGTGCGAAGGGACCGGGCGTGCAAGGCCCCCGAGGAGCGCCCCGGCCGCTTCCCGCCGGGGTTGTGCGCCCCACCGGCACCGGTGCCGTGCCTGACGCGTCACCCGGGCGTGGGCGCGTCCCCACCGCCTTGACGGCCCGGGTCCTGCCGGGCCGCGGCGAGCTCCTCCAGGTCGGCGAGCAGGGCCTCGGAGAGCTCCAGTTCGGCCAGGTGCTGCCGCTCGCTCCAGCGCAGCGCGAGGGCCGGGAAGGTCCATTCCGGTACGCCGGCCGCATGCTCCATGGCTTCCCGTACGGCGGCCAGCTCGCCCCGGGTCCGCTCCAGGTGCTCGCCGACCATGGCACGCAGCCGCTCCGGCTCGGCCAGATGGCCGAGCCAGATCCGCAGCAGCAGCCCGTGCTTGAGCACGGGGGGACCGGCCTCGCCGGTGTCGGCGGCCCAGCCGGCCAGCGCCTCGCGCCCCGCGTCGGTGATGGCGTAGCGCCGCTTGGCCCGTGCCTCCTCGGGCCCCGAGCGCACGGAGGCCGCGTAGCCCAGTTCCTCCAGACGGCGCAGCTCCGCGTAGATCTGGCTGATGGCCGGTGACCAGTAGAAGAAGCGCAGGGAGGAGTCCGCCCACTTCTTCAGCTCGTAGCCGGTCCGCTCGCCGGGGAAGGAGAGCAGACCCAGAACGGCCCACGCGGTCGGCGGCAGCTCCTGCCGCTTCGGCTCCTGACGGCCGGTCGTGTTCCCGAGGGAAGTGAGACCGGGTACGCGGCGCAACCCTGGAGGCACAGTGGAATTCTCCGTGATCTTCGAGGCTCGGCTTGCCGACCCGACGGACGCGAGGGATTCGACCGGATCCGGGCGGTCGGGCACCACGCGCTCAAGTGGTACGCGCACATGACCTCCCCCGAGTCCTCCCTGACCTGGGTCGCGGCCAGGACGAACACCATACGCACCGGCCGGGGCGTCGTGTGCGTGCCCTCTGAATCCGACCGCCCGGTGCGGGCCGCCGGGCGGGCCATGCGGATCACCGGCAGCGGTCGGCGGGAGGGCGAAAGGGGCATTCCGGCCTTCCGGCGTGTGTGATGTGCGCCTCTGTCGCCCGTCGGGCCGCGCCCGCCACGGCCCGGCCGGAGGGTGGCCGAAAGGCGGACAGGCCTTGGCGCGATTGGGCGGAGTGATCAGTTCCGCGCCGACGAACGGGAAGACTTCCGGTGAAATGGGGGGTGCGGCAGGATAATTTCCGGAGTTCCCTCTTGAGGGGGAGAGCCTCGCGCGCATACTCTGCCCATACGTGAGGTTCTCCTGTGGAGGAAGTGACATGACGGAAACTCTTGTGCCCGGTACCGGCGGCGCCGTGATAACCGCTGGAGCGCGGGTGGTCGACCACCCCGCGTGGCCCGAGCTCAAGGCCGCCGTGGAGGAGATCCGGCCCTGGCAGGCCAAGGACGGCTCCATCGACTTCGAGGTCGAGGGCGCGCACGGCCGTGCCACCGTCCTGGCCGCGGTGGAACGCGTGATCACGGGGGTCGAGACGCTGTCGCCGCTGCTCCCGCACGGGGCCGCGTACCACAAGGCCCTCGTCGCCGACCTGCGCAAGTGGGCCGCGGACGACTTCAAGGTGCCGGACTTCCTCGACTCCCTGCTGGCCTTCCACCCGGCCGCGGAGCGCGCCGACGGGCTCCAGCACCTCGTCGTCTTCCCCATGTACACCCAGAACGGCAACCTGGACCGCAACCTGGAAGCCGTCGTGCTCAAGATGGTGTGGCCCGAGTGGCTCGCCGAGCTGGAGCGCACCCGGTACGACAACCCGCTCTTCCTCGGCATCACCTTCGAGGACTTCACCCCGGGCTACGACACCCACTCCGCCGTGCTCTTCCCGGAGACCATCGCCGTGCGCGAGGCCCCCGAGCGCTTCACCTGGGGCGGCATCTTCTGCGACCGCGAGGCCGCCCGCTACCGCAAGGTCACCGAGGCCGCCGTCGACATCCTGGGCATCGACCTGCCCGAGGACATCGCCCGCATGGTCGAGGACCAGGAGCGCTGCGAGAAGGCCTTCGTCCTGTGGGACATGGTCCACGACCGCACCCACAGCCACGGCGACCTGCCGTTCGACCCCTTCATGATCAAGCAGCGCCAGCCGTTCTGGATGTACGGCCTGGAGGAGCTGCGCTGCGACCTCACCGCCTTCAAGGAGGCCGTGAAGCTGGAGTCCGAGGGCAACGAGCACGGCCGTGACGTGCAGTACGCCGTCCTCTTCGACCGGATGTTCCGCTTCCCGGTCTCCGGCGACCGCAACCGCAACTACGACGGCCTCGGCGGCCAGCTGCTCTTCGCCTACCTCCACAAGCACGACGTCGTGCGCTGGACGGACAACAAGCTGAAGATCGACTGGATGCGCGCCCCGCAGGTCACCAACCAGCTGTGCGCCGAGATCGAGGACCTGTACCGGGCCGGCATCGACCGCCCGAAGCTCGTGCACTGGTTCAAGGCGTACGAGCTGGTCTCCACCTACCTCGCCCCGCACCCGGGCTCCAAGTGGGCCAAGGGCCCCGACGCCCTGGACATGACGCAGCCGCCGCGCAAGCTCGTGGACGACGTGCTTCCGGACGAGTTTCCGCTCAGCATGTTCTTTGAGGCGCTCGCCAAGAAGCTCAAGGGCACGATCGCGGCGACCAAGGGCATCACGGCCCTGAACGCGGATCAGGCCGAGCGGGTCGCCGCGTGAGCACTCGCCCACAGGAGGCTGCACAGATGAACGGCTCCGGGAACGGCAACGGAAAGCTGCACGGAGCGGTGGTGGCGGTGGCCGGGGCCGGCGGGCCCGCCGGCCGCGCCACCCTGCTCCGCCTCGCCGAGGCGGGTGCGGTGGTCATCGCGTCCGACGCCGATCCGGCGCGGCTCGCCGAGGCCGTCGACGCGGCACGCTACGCCCACGGCGGTGCCACCATCACCGGTGACACCGTGGACCTGCTGGACCTGGACGCCACCAAGGCCTGGGCCGAGCAGACCGAGAAGGAGTTCGGCCGGATCGACGGCCTGGTGCACCTCGTCGGCGGCTGGCGCGGCAGCAAGACCTTCACCGATGCGGACCTCGCGGACTGGACCTTCCTGGAGAAGCTCCTCATCCGCACGGTCCAGCACACCTCGCTGGCCTTCCACGACGGGCTGCTGCGCAGCGACCGCGGGCGCTACGTGCTGATCAGCCAGTCCGGGGCGCACAAGCCGGTCGCCAACAACGCCGCGTACAACGCGGGCAAGGCGGCGGCCGAGGCCTGGACCCTGGCCATGGCGGACTCCTTCCGCAAGGCGGGGGGTGACGAGGGCCCCGGAGCGGCAGCTGCGATCCTGGTCATCAAGGCACTGGTGCACGAGGCGATGCGCGCCGAGCGTCCCAATGCGAAGTTCGCGGGCTTCACCGACGTGACGGAGCTGGCCGAGGCCATCGCCGGCGTCTGGGAGCGGCCCGCCATCGATGTGAACGGACAGCGTCTGTGGCTCACTCCGCAACCGTGAGGACCGAGGCAGGAAAGACCGACGCCCGGCGCCACCATGACCCGGCGGTGCGAGGTTTCGCGAGCGACAACTACGCGGGAGTGCATCCGGAGGTCCTGGCCGCCGTCGCGCTCGCCAACGGCGGCCACCAGGTCGCCTACGGCGAGGACGACTACACCGAACACCTGCAGAAGGTCATACGCAGCCACTTCGGGCCGTACGCGGAAGCCTTCCCGGTCTTCAACGGCACCGGCGCGAACGTCACCGCCCTCCAGGCGATGACGGACCGCTGGGGCGCGGTGATCTGCGCCAAGAGTGCCCACATCAACGTGGACGAGGGCGGCGCGCCGGAGCGGATGGCGGGGCTCAAGCTGCTCGCCGTACCGACCCCGGACGGCAAGCTCACCCCCGAGCTGATCGACCAGGAGGCCTGGGGCTTCGAGGACGAGCACCGGGCGATGCCGCAGGTCGTGTCGATCACCCAGAACACCGAGCTGGGTACGGTCTACACCCCGGACGAGATCCGGGCGATCTGCGAGCACGCCCACGGCCTCGGCATGAAGGTCCACCTCGACGGTGCCCGGATAGCCAACGCCGCGGCCTCCCTCGACGTGCCGATGCGCGCCTTCACGAACGCGGTCGGCGTGGACGTGCTGTCGTACGGCGGCACCAAGAACGGCATGATGTTCGGCGAGGCGGTCGTGGTGCTCAACCCCGACGCGGTCCGGCAGATGAAGCACATCCGCAAGATGTCGATGCAGCTCGCGTCGAAGATGCGCTTCGTGTCGGTGCAGCTGGAGGCCTTGCTCGCCAAGGACCTGTGGCTGCGCAACGCCCGGCACGCCAACGCGATGGCGCAGCGGCTCGCCGCCGGTGTGCGCGAGACGGACGGCGTGGAGATCCTCTACCCGGTGCAGGCGAACGCGGTGTTCGCGCGGCTGCCCCACGAGGTCTCGCGGCGGCTGCAGAAGCGTTACCGCTTCTACTTCTGGGACGAGGCCGCGGGCGACGTCCGCTGGATGTGCGGTTTCGACACCCAGGAAGAAGACGTGGACGGCTTCCTCCAGGCCCTGAAGGAAGAGCTGGCGCGCTAGCCGACGCGCCTGCAGAACTGCATAAGAATTCCCTCGACCGTAAATCTATTGATTCACGGTCGAGGGTATTCCTATGCTCCGGCCATGCAGCTGATCCAGCAGATCCCTGAGATTCACGCCTATCTGGCATCCAGTGAGGCGATCGACCACTGGCATCCGGTCGTGCAGGAAACCTCCGACACGCTCTGGTCGTCCAGCGGCGACGCATACTCATACGCCAAGACCGCCTTTGAGTTCGTCCGCGACACCCTCGCCCACTCGGGCGACTCCGGCGATCCGCGCGTCACCTGGCGCGCGTCCGACGTCCTCACCGCGCGCAACGGCATCTGCCACGCGAAGTCCCATGCGCTCGTCGCCCTGCTGCGCGCCCAGGGCATCCCGGGGGCCCTGTGCTACCAGCGCCTCACCGAAGACGACGGCACGAACCCCGTCGTGCACGGCCTCGTCGCCCTGCGGCTGCCGGGCGCCGCGCGCTGGTCCCGCCTCGATCCGCGCGGCAACAAGCCCGGCGTGGACGCCCGGTTCGACCTCGACCGGGAACGACTGGCCTTCCCCGTACGCCCGGAACTCGGTGAGACCGACTACCCCGAGCTCTACGCCGCCCCGCACCCGGCCGTGCTCAGGGCCCTTCAGGAGTCCGCGGACCGGCCGCGGTCGTGGCGGAGCCTCCCGACGTCCCTGTAGCTCCCTCGTGGTCGGGCCGGTCGGGCCGTCCGGGCTTCGGCGCCGCCATGAGGGTGTGCAGGAGCGCCGCCGCGAGCAGCAGTCCGGCGATCCCGGTCAGCAGCGCCGCCGCGGGTACGTCGGCCGCGACCCCCACCAGGGCCGCCCCGGTCGACGCCGCCGTCATCTTCAGGCCCGCGCCCAGGGTGAACACCTGGGTCCGCGCCCCGTCCGGCGCGTACTGCGCGCGGATCCGCAGCGTCGCCGTGAGCAGCGGCCCGTCGCACACCCCGGCGAGCGCGAACAGGGCCGCCGCCACGGCCGTCGACGGGGCGCACGCGGCCGCCGCGAGGGCGGCCCCGGTCCCGGCCAGCGCCCACCGCGCCAGCCGGCCGGACTCCACGGACGTGACACGGCCCAGCGTGAGCGACCCGCCGAGAGCGCCCACCGCGAACGCCGTCATCAGCACGCCCCCGCCGCCCGGGGTGCCGAGCTCCGTGGCCAGCAGCACCGAGACGGTGGTGAGCGAACCGATGCCCACGAAGCCCAGGGTCGTGGCCGAGGTGACCGCCCGCAGCTCGCGGACCCGCCACAGGGCCGCGAGCCCCGCGCCCAGCCCGGCCCGGGGTGCGCCCGGGCCCTGGCCCGCGCCCTGCTCCTCGTACGGGAGGGTGGCCGCCAGGATGGCCGCCAGGGCGCCGGACGCCGCCAGGGCGGCCATGGCGGGCCCCGCCGAGCCCAACGCGGCGACCAGGCCGACCGCGGCCGGCGCGGTGACGGCCGCCGCGTTGTAGGTCGCGGCGTCCCAGCCGTACGCCCGGTCACGGCCCGGTCCCGCCGGAACCAGGCCGGTGATCAGGCTGGAGAGTCCTCCCGTCACCATCGGCCCGCAGGACCCGCCGAGCACCGCCACGGCCAGTACGAGCGGTACGGGAGCCCGGCCGAGCAGGACGGTCAGTGTCGCGACGGCCGTCGCGAAGCCGGCCAGGGCGCCGGCGTGGAACAGCCGCGGCCGGCGGGCGCGGGCCGCCGCCACGCCCGCGAGCGGGGCCGCCAGCACGTGCGGGGCCAGCCAGGCCGTCAGCACGAACGCCCCGTGCGCCGCGCTCCCGGTGCGCTCCAGGGCCAGCATCACCACCGCCATGCCCATGCCCTCCGAGGCGATGCGCGCGGCCAGTGCCGCCGCCAGGTACCGCCCGAAACCGCCCATGGAACCCCTCCCCGGTATGGTGTAACGCGATAGACGCTCAAGACGTTACGTCATGTGGGTGTAGGGCGAAAGGATGTGGGGATGGGTGACTCGCGGGACGGCTTCTCGGCGGCCCGGCGGCTGATCGACCTCGCCGAGGCGGTCCGGGCGGCTCCCGAACTGCCGCGCGCCGACCTCGCGGAGCTGCTGGCCCGGCACGGGGAGCGGCCCGCCGACCTCACGGAGGAGGCGTTCCCCGAGGCGGGCGCGGCCGAACTGCGCGCCGCGGCACGGCGGATGGGGGAGGTGCTCGGGGAGGGCGACGAGGGCCGCGCAGCGGAGGCCCTCAACGCGCTGTTCGCGCAGTACGGCACCCGCCCCCGGCTGACCCGGCACGACGGCCACCCCTGGCACCTGCACGTCGACCGGGGCGAGGAGGCCGGCTGGGGCGACTGGTTCCTCGCCTCGGGCGCCCTCGCGCTCGCCCAACTGCTCACGGAGTACGGGCGGATCGCCTGGGGTGCCTGCGCCGCGGCGGGCTGCGGGCGGTTCTTCCTCGCCACCGGGCCGGGGAGCGCGCGCCGCTACTGCTCCGGCGGCTGCGCCACGCGGGCGCGGGTCGCCGCCCACCGCCGCCGGAAGCGGGAGGGCGGCGGTCCGGGGTGACCGCGGGGGCCGTCCGGATCCCGACGGGGTCGCCGTGAGGTCACGGGCTCCCGGATGCGTCAAGCCACGAGATCCAGCGGCATGACGGGACGCGGTCGGCGAGGCGTACTGGAGGGATCCATTCCGGCTTCCTTCACGAGGAGAACGGCCATGACCCACCGCTTTCGATCCCGACGCCTCGCCCTGCTCGTAGCCTCCACCGCCATGGCGGCGGGAGGCCTGCTCGTCCCCACGACCAGCTTCGCCGCCACCCCGGCGGCGCCGCACGGGGCCGTGGCGGACGGCACCGGTGGCGGCGTGCACGTCCCGGACGGGGGGCCGCAGTGGCAGTGCTTCGCCGCCCCGTGCGAACCCCCCGGCGGCACCCGCCCGATGACGGACGGCCATGAGGACGGGGACCACCACGGCAAGCCGGACCACGGCAAGGGGGACCGCCATGACAAGTGGGGCGGCCACCGTCCCGGCCGGAACGACGACGGCGGGGTGCACGTCCCGGACCGGGGACAGCAGTGGCAGTGCTTCGCCGCCCCGTGCGAGCCCCCCACCGGTGCCCGGCACTGAAGGCGGGCCACCCGTGCTCCGGACTCCGGGACCTTCTGCGGTCCGGGAGGCCGGAGTTCCGGACGCGGGGTCAGCCGGCCTCGCGGACCTCGGCCGCCGTCGGCGCGGTACCGCCCAGGTGGGCCGGGAGCCACCACGAGTCGTCGGCGCCCTTCGGCTTGTCCGGGTAGGCGCGCTGCGCGGCGTCCAGCAGCTCCTGCACGCGCTCGCGCAGCCGGCGGGTGATGGCGCCGGCGTACTGGTCGGCCGGGGCCTCCACGGGCTCGCCCACGCGCATCGTCACCGGGATGTGGCTGCGCTTGAGGTTCTTCGGGCGGCCCTTGGTCCACAGCCGCTGGGTGCCCCACAGCGCCACCGGGATCAGCGGGACCCCGGCCTCCTGCGCCATGCGCGCCGCCCCCGACTTGAAGCTCTTGAGCGTGAAGGACTGGGAGATCGTCGCCTCGGGGAAGACACCGATGATCTCGCCGGCCCGCAGCGAGTCCAGGGCGTGCTGGTAGGCCGCCTCGCCCTGCTTGCGGTCGACGGGGATGTGCTTCATCGCGCGCATCAGCGGACCGGACACCTTGTGCCGGAACACCGACTCCTTGGCCATGAAGCGGACCAGGCGCTTCTGCGGCCGCGCCGTCAGGCCGGCGAAGATGAAGTCGAGGTATCCGATGTGGTTCGACACCAGGACCGCACCGCCCTTGCGGGGGATGTTCTCGGTGCCCTTCATGTCGATACGGATGTCCAGGGCGCGGAAGAGTCCGTGCGCGGCGCCGATCACGGGAGGGTAGACGAGCTCAGCCATGGTGGGGAGACCCCGCTTTCTGCCTGGGGAGGTGCTCCCGGCCGGAAGTTACGGAAGCGTAGGTACGCGACCATGGGGATCGTGCCCCATACGCGGCCCGCTGGCCAGTCCAGAAGCCCCTGCCAGGGGAGATTCTCATCACGCCGGGAATGCCGCGGCCCCCTGGGGCGCTCCGATCCACGGACGAGCGTACGAGGATGACGTACGCGGACGAATGCCGAGAGGGGAGTGCGGGTGCCGGGGCGGGAAGACGTGCGGACCAGGCTGGGTGCGGCCGAACTGGGTGCGGAGCCGGGGGAGCGGGCCAGCCTGGTGCAGTTCTCCAGCGCCTTCTGCCAGCCCTGCCGGGCCACGCGGCGGATCCTCGCGGACGTCGCCGCGATGGTGGACGGGGTGACGCACATCGAGATCGACGCGGAGGAGCGGCTCGAACTGGTGCGGGCCCTCGGCATCGAGAAGACCCCGACCGTGCTGGTCCTGGACTCCGGTGGCCGGATCGTGCGGCGGGCGGCCGGGATGCCGCGCAAGGCGGACGTGATCGCCGCCCTCGGGGCCGCGGTGTGACGCGCGGCCAGGCCGCGGGGCGGCCCGATGCGGCGGGGGTCGGGGCGCCGGTGCGCGCGCCCGCACACAGAGTGACGCGCCTGACATCTGCCCGATCCCGCTTGACTGGGTCCACGGGAGATCGCCACGCTGGCGGTATGCGGTATGAACTCCTGCTCTACGGGCGGGTCCATGTGGACCTCGTCCGCCACGCGAGCGCGCGCTGTCGGGGCCACTGAACAGCCCGGCCCCCGATCCCCGACCGTGCCCGCGTGTCCCGCGGCAGAAGGCAGAACCCTGATGACTGCTCCGACAGTCCCGACGGCCCCCGTGGTCCCCACGGCCCCGTCCCCCCGTTCCCCCCTTTCCCCCCGGTCCGGCGGCGCAACGGCCACCGGAACGACCCGCGCCGGCTCACCCGACCTGTTGCGCTCGGTCTTCCGGCAGCACGCCGCGGGGGTCGCCGTGATCACCGCCCAGGACGGCGGCCGGCCGGTGGGGTTCACCGCCACCTCGCTCAACTCCGTCTCCGCCGATCCGCCGCTGCTGTCCTTCACGATCTCCACCGGGGCCTCCAGCTGGCCCGCGGTGCGCGACAGCGAGTACCTCGGTGTCCACATACTCGGCGAGCACCAGCGGGAACTGGCGGGTCTGTTCGCCCGCAGCGGAGCCGACCGCTTCGGTCCGCCGACCGGCTGGGTCACCGGTCCGCACGGGGTGCCGGTGCTGGACGGCGTACTGGCGTGGCTGGTCTGCAGGGTGGCCGCGCGTGTGCCGGCCGGCGAACATCGTGTGATCATCGCTGAGGCGCTCGTCGGGGATCCGGCCGGGGAAGGCCGCCCGCTGCTGTACCACCAGGGACGCTTCAACGCGTTGCGCGACTGAATCGTCCCTGCTTGGAAGGGTCGGACGGCGTTGGGCAGATCACAGCTCGGCAGCCTTGCGACTTGGCGGGACCCACGGTGTACTGACGAGTAACATTCCCTTCGGAGCGCGGGCCGCCCCGACCGGGATCCGCCCGACAAGGCGCCTATGCTGCCTGCATAAGGCGGTACCAGAAAAGACGATGCGGTAGGAGAGCCGGCGTGAGCCTGAGGATCGTTGTCTGTGTGAAGTACGTGCCCGACGCCACGGGCGACCGGCAGTTCACCGAGGACTTGACCGTCAACCGTGACGACGTCGACGGCCTGCTGTCGGAGCTCGACGAGTACGCCGTCGAGCAGGCGCTGCAGATCGCCGACGAGGCCGACGATGCCGAGATCACCGTTCTGACGGTGGGCCCCGAGGACGCCAAGGACGCGCTGCGCAAGGCGCTGTCGATGGGCGCCGACAAGGCCATCCACGTCGAGGACGACGACCTGCACGGCAGCGACGTCATGGGCACCTCGCTGGTGCTCGCCAAGGCGATCGAGAAGGCCGGCTACGACCTGGTCATCACCGGCATGGCGTCGACCGACGGCACCATGGGCGTCCTGCCGGCGATCCTGGCCGAGCGCCTGGGCGTCCCGCAGGTCACCCTGCTCTCCGAGGTCAAGGTCGAGGACGGCACCGTGACCGGCCGCCGTGACGGCGACACCGCGAGCGAGCAGCTGGAGGCCTCCCTCCCCGCGCTCGTCTCGGTGACGGACCAGTCGGGCGAGGCCCGCTACCCGTCCTTCAAGGGCATCATGGCCGCCAAGAAGAAGCCGGTCGAGTCCTGGGACCTGTCCGACCTGGACCTGGAGTCCGACGAGGTCGGCCTCGAGGGCTCCTGGACCGCGGTCGACTCCGCGGCGCAGCGCCCGGCCCGCACCGCCGGCACGATCGTCAAGGACGAGGGCGAGGGCGGCAAGCAGCTGGCCGAGTTCCTGGCCGGCCAGAAGTTCATCTAAGAACCTCGGCCACCCCTCTTAGCCCCCAGACACTTCGCAATCGCAGGAGAGCAGTCCCATGGCTGAAGTTCTCGTCTACGTCGACCACGTGGACGGCGCCGTCCGCAAGCCCACCCTTGAGCTGCTGACGCTGGCCCGCCGCATCGGCGAGCCCGTCGCCGTCGCGCTGGGCGCCGGTGCCGACGCCACCGCCGCGGTGCTCGCCGAGCACGGCGCGGTCAAGGTCCTCACCGCCGACGCCCCCGAGTTCACCGAGTACCTCGTGGTGCCGAAGGTGGACGCGCTCCAGGCCGCGTACGAGGCCGTGTCCCCGGCCGCCGTGCTCGTCCCGTCCTCCGCCGAGGGCAAGGAGATCGCCGCGCGCCTGGCCGTCCGCATCGGTTCGGGCATCATCACCGACGCCATCGACCTGGAGGCGGGTGACGAGGGTCCGGTCGCGACGCAGTCCGCCTTCGCCGCGTCGTTCACCACCAAGTCCCGCGTCTCCAAGGGCACCCCGGTCATCACCGTGAAGCCGAACTCGGCCCCGGTCGAGGCCGCTCCGGCCGCCGGCGCCGTCGAGGCGCTCGCCGTCACCTTCGGCGCCCTGGCCACCGGCACCAAGGTCACCGGCCGCACCCCCCGCGAGTCGACCGGCCGCCCCGAGCTGACCGAGGCCGCGATCGTCGTCTCCGGCGGCCGTGGCGTCAACGGTGCCGAGAACTTCGGCATCATCGAGGAGCTCGCGGACTCCCTCGGCGCGGCCGTCGGCGCCTCGCGTGCCGCCGTCGACGCCGGCTGGTACCCGCACACCAACCAGGTCGGCCAGACCGGCAAGTCGGTCTCCCCGCAGCTGTACATCGCCTCCGGCATCTCGGGCGCGATCCAGCACCGGGCCGGCATGCAGACCTCGAAGACCATCGTGGCCGTCAACAAGGACGCCGAGGCCCCGATCTTCGACCTCGTCGACTACGGCGTCGTCGGCGACCTCTTCACGGTCGTCCCGCAGCTGACCGCGGAGATCAAGGCGCGCAAGGGCTAGTCGCCCGCCCCGGGACGGCAACACGACGCGTACCGGGTGCACGAACGAGTGAGGGCCTTCCGGGGCCGGTGCGGACGGTGACGTCCGCACCGGACCGGGAGGCCCTCGTCGTATCCGGGTCTCGCGCCGGGCCTCCTCGTCCCCCGGGGCGGGGGTGCTCCCCGAACCCCTCTCGTGCGGTCGGGCCAGGAGCGTAGGCTGCGATCAGCCCGGGGAGGGCGCGGGAACGGGGAGGAGTTCGTCCGATGCGGGGCGCGTTACTTGAGGGGCGTTACCGGCTGGGGCGCAGGCTCGGGGCCGGTGGGATGGGCGAGGTGTGGCAGGCCCGGGACCTGCGGCTCGACCGGGAGGTCGCGGTCAAGGTGATCTCCCGCGGCGTGGCCGGTGACCGCCTCCTGGAGGAGCGGTTCCGCAAAGAGGCCCGCATGGCCGCGAGCCTGGCCCATCCCCGGATCGTGACCGTCCACGACCACGGCGAGGTCGAGGTCGACGGCACCCCGGTGCTCTTCCTCGTGATGGAACTGGTGCGGGGGCGGCCCCTGACCGCCGTGCTGCACGACCACCGCTCGGGTGTGGACCCGGGCACCGTGATCCGGTGGGCGGTCCAGATCTGCGAGGGCCTGGCCGCGGCACACCGGGCCGGCGTGGTCCACCGGGACATCAAACCGGCCAACATCATGGTCCACGGGCCCGCCGAGGCCGACGTCACCATCTGCGACTTCGGCATCGCCCGCCTCGCCGAGGAGACCGGGACCGCTCTGACGGCCACCGGCGCGGCCATCGGCACGCCGACCTACATGTCCCCGGAACAGGCGCGCGGCGACGGCCGCATCGACGGCCGCAGCGACCTGTACTCCCTCGGCTGCATGCTGTACGAGCTGCTGGCGGGCAGGCCGCCGTTCACCGGCTCGGGGCTGTCGGTGCTCTCGCAGCACCTCACCGACGAGCCCGCCCCCATCAGGGACCTCCGGCCCGCAGTGCCCGAGGGACTGGAACGGCTGGTGCTGGAACTGCTGGCCAAGGAGCCCGCGGCGCGACCGGCCGACGCGCAGCAGGTGATCGACCGGTTGGGCAAGGCGGCGCGCGGTGCCCGGTCCGGGCCCCGCTCCCGGACCGCCGCCGATCCGGCGCCCCGGCGTGACACCGAGAGCGCCCTGGGTTCCGACGCGCCCGCGCCGGGCCCCCGCGTGCGTGCCGGGTCCCGCCATCCGGTTCCGGCCTCGTCGGTGCCCGGAACACGGCCGAGGCTCCTGTGGGGCTCGGTGCTCGCGGCCGCCGGGGTGTACACCCAGCTCGTGGTCCTGGGCGCATGGGGGTCGCTGACCTTCGGGACGCTCGGTGCCGCACTCCTCGCCTGCCTGCTGGCCTTCCTCGTCTCCAAGAGTTCCGCCGACGTGGCCGAGGAGGAGAGCCGGGGTGTTGCGGCGGCGGTGACGGCCGGAGCCCTCATCGGGGTGCTGCTGCTGTACTGGCCGCCGGCCCCGTGGTGGGTGGGGGTGCCGGTCCTGCTCCTGTCGGGGTTCGTGCTGCTGTTCCTGGCCCACTTCGTCCGGGGGCTGGTGGGCGCGGTCGCCCGGCGGGACCCCTGGGTGGCCTGGCTCGGTACGGAGTCCGGGCTGTTCAACGCCGTGGTGTTCGCCGCCCTCCTGGTGGCCGACGGCAGAGCCGTCTACGCCGCGGTGGGCTGGGGGCTGGCGGCGTGGCCGGCCGCGGCCCTCGTCACGGCCCTGTTCGTTCCCCGCCTGCGGGCGGCCCCGGCCCCGGCCTGATCCGGCTCCGTAGCCGTTGACCTGCGTACTCTCCGACCAAGGGGCTGTGTGGTGTTTGTCACCGCGCAGCCCCGGGTCGTTTGTCCCGGACGGCGGGGGGACCATTGACGGAGCGGAACCCCGTGACTAAATTCTGCTATGCGGATCTAAGCTTCCGTGAAGTGGAAAAGAGGAGAGTGCACGATGGGTCAGCAGGAGAAGGTGGCGACGAGCCTCGCAGGCGCGGTCAGCGAGGGCATCAGCGCCTCCCTCGCGCCGGTGGACGCGGAACTCGCGCGCCACTACCCGGGCGACCCCGGCACCCGGCAGCCCATCCACACGGTCTACGTACCCGGTGACGTGTTCGCCGCGGACACCATCCGCTCCTGGGGGGACCAGGCCCTCGCCGCCCTCGACGAGCACGCCCCGGACGCCGCCACCTTCGCCAAGGTGCTCGGCATCTCCGACGACCTGGCCGTACCCGTCTACGACCGTGTCCGCGCCAAGCTGCTCAGCGAGCCCGTCGAGGACCTCCGCGTCGACTTCGAGGACGGCTTCGGCGTCCGCTCCGACGAGGAGGAGGACCAGGCCGCGGCCCGCGCCGCCCGCCTCGTCTCGGAGGCCTTCTCCAACGGCACCAACGCGCCGTACATGGGCATCCGCATGAAGTGCATGGAGTCCAACGTCCGCGACCGCGGGATCCGCACCACGGACATCTTCCTCTCCGGCCTGCTGGAGCACGGCGGCCTGCCCGAGGGCCTCGTCCTGACCCTGCCGAAGGTCACCTACGCCGAGCAGGTCAGTGCCTTCGTGAAGCTGCTTGAGGCCTTCGAGACCGCCCGGGGCCTGCGCCCGGGCCGGATCGGCTTCGAGATCCAGATCGAGACCAGCCAGTCCATCGTCGCCTCCGACGGCACCGCCACGGTCGCGCGGATGATCGAGGCCTCCAAGGGCCGTGCCACCGGCCTGCACTACGGCACCTTCGACTACAGCGCCTGCGTCGGCGTCTCCGCCGCGTACCAGTCCAGCGACCACCCCGCCGCCGACCACGCGAAGGCGATCATGCAGGTCGCGGCCGCCGGCACCGGCGTGCGCGTCTCGGACGGCTCGACCAACGTCCTGCCGATCGGCACCACCGAGCACGTCCACGAGGCCTGGAAGCTGCACTACGGCCTGACCCGCCGCGCCCTGGCCCGTGCCTACTACCAGGGCTGGGACATGCACCCGGGCCACCTGCCGACCCGCTATGCGGCCGTCTTCACCTTCTACCGCGAGGGCCTTCAGGCCGCCGCCGCGCGGCTGAAGGCGTACGTCGCCAAGATCGAGGGCGACGTGATGGACGAGCCGGCCACTGCCAAGGCCCTGGCCGGCTACCTGGTCCGCGGCCTCGACTGCGGCGCGGTCGGCACCGACGAGGTCACCGCCCTCACCGGCCTGACCCGCGCGGAGCTGGACGCCTTCGCCATCCCGCGCCGCTCGGCGACCCTGACGGCCACCAACTGATCACGGCGCCACCGAGGCCCGCCCGGGGCGTTCCCGGACGGGCCTCGGTGGCGTGCCGGCCTCAGTCGAGGACGAACGTGTTCTGGTCCGCCACCTCGGTCACGATGTCCGCCACGGCCTTCAGGAAGCTGTTCTGGTCGGGGGACGCGGCGGCGGTCGGAACGGGCGCCCCGCGGCCGAACACGTCGGCGTCGATGATGCGCGCCCGGGCGAAGGTCGACCTCGGTCCGTGCTGCCGGTAGGCGTCGAGCCACGCGTTCTGGACGTCGGTCCTGAGACGCTGGTCGATCAGTGCGTACAGCTTCCCGGTCACGGCACTGGAGATCTCGTCGATCACCGCCCCCTGCTCCTCCTCGGTCGGCGCGCCCCCTTCCCAGCGGACCGGACGCTGAAGCAGGAGGAAGATCTGCACCTGGAGTTCCGTGCGCAGGTCGGCGACCGGCCGCAGGGAGTCGTACTCGTCGCGGCCCTCGGCCAGCCTCCGCGAGAGGGCCTTCACCCGTGTCCAGTGCTCCTTGGGGGCGTCCGGGTTGTGCGTCAGGCCGAGCAGCCCGCGCCACCGGGTGTGGAAGTTGCGGGAGGCCTCACTGACCGCGATGGAGAGGTTCATGCGGTCGAAGACCGGCCGGGCCGGCCCGGTGTCCGGCGCCGCCTCGTCGGCGGACAGGTCCGCACTGAGGGAGCGCATCTGGCCGGCCGTCCGTTTCCCTTCCCTCCCGCAGTCGTCCAGCGGCCTGTGCATGCCTCCGACGAAGTAGCAGTGCCGTTCGAGCTGGGTGCGGACGGCGCGTTCGCCGACCGGGCCGAGTTCCTTCCCCATGGCGTTCAGGACGTTCTCGACCGACGCGAGGACATGCTGCTTGCGGTCCGCGAAGCGGGGGAGGTTGTCGGCCCGCATGTGGTCGAAGTGCGTGAAGAGGAAATGCAGCTTCCCGGAGTTGCCCGACACCGCGACGGCCTTGAGGGCGGAGACCGGAGCCGCCTGCATGGGAGCGGTCGCGTTGTCGACGACGAGGATCGCGTCCACCTCGTCGATGCGCTTCGCCAGATCGGTGGAGACCGAGGCCGCCGACTTCGGCGTGTGGCCCAGGCCTTCGACGTCGATCAGGACGAGGCGGTCGCTCGCCTCCGCCCAGGTCGGGACGAACGGTCCGGCGACCCGGATCCCGTTCACCAGCGGTGTCAGCAACCTGCCGAACAGGGGCGCGTAGTTGCTGGAGAACCGCATCACGGTCTTCAGGAACGCGGCGCGGTCCTCGGTCTCCAGCGTCCAGCTGAGCGGCCATCCCTGACGGGTGCGGCGCAGCTCGCCCTCCGTCAGCAGGGAGAACCTGAGCTCGATCTCGTGCAGCAGGCCGTCGACGACGGCGTGGAACTCCTCCAGGGCGCGAAGGGAGGTGTCGAGCGTCTCCTCCACGACCTCCTCGACGACCCTGGCGTCCTTGTCGGTGGCCCCCAGCTCCTCGCGTGCGCTGACGGTGCACTTCTCGACCATGGCGCGCAGCCGGGGCAGGGTCTGGACGAGCAGGGCCACCGTGGCGGCCGGGTCGATGACCTTCAGGTCGGCGGGGCCGAGTACGTCCTCGGCCCCGCCCTCTCCGGCGTCGTCGAACTCGTCCTCGTCGAACTCGTCCTCGTCGTCATCGCCGAGGTGGTCGCCGTCCGTCGGGACCTCGGGCCGTCCCAGGACGTAGCTGAAGCGGAAACGCTGGTTCACGTGGTCCACGAGGCGCCGGAGGGCGTCTTCTTCGGATTTGCCCTGGAAGAGGGCGAGCGCGGCGGCCGAGACGTTCTCCGTGAGGTGGTCGATGACCTCGTCACGGCCGGCGAAGGTGATGGCGGCGCGGTACGGCCCGGCTTCGGTCAGCACGATCTCGGTGTCGGCCACGGTGGTCTTGGCGGTCGACGTGGAGGGGAACCGCTCCGTCTCGGGGTCCGTACCGAGGAGCTGTCGTACGACGGTGGTCTTGCCGGCGCCGGTCGTGCCGACGAGCAGGACGTGCTTGTAGCCCTCGGAGGCGGTGGGCAGCGCGAGGAGGTCGTCCCGGATCTTCCGGAAGTCGGTCCGGGTGGATTCCAGGTCCTCGTAGAACACGTCCACCACACGGCTGTCGAAGAGCTTCGCGGCCTGCTGGCGCAGGTGCGGCTCCCAGAGGGACTGCGTGCGCAGGATCTCGTTGAGCTGGTCGACCAGTGCGTCCGCCTCGGCGTCCACCGCCGTGCCCAGTCCGCGCCGCACCCTTCTGCCCGGGCGGCCCGTGGAAGGGTCCAGGCGCACCGGGTGGCGGAAGATCACGGACCACCCCTCGCGCCCCTGGCTCCGGCTCTTCTGTGCGGTGTACTGCGGGCCCATGGCGCCTCCGGTTGTTCCCCGTTGTTCCGGGACCGATGACGCTGGCAGACGGCCGACGGAGCGTCAAATCCCTTGCGGGGCAAGGCGAATGGGTGCGCGATTCAGGTGTTCGGCCGTCCCCCACCGGGTGGGCGCCTGCGCGTACGAAAGCGCTGCGTGCGCGTGGTGCGGTGCGCGTTCGCGCGCCTGGCGGCGCCCCCGCCGTGGTCGAACCTCAGTTCGTGGGAGGGATCTCGCCCGAGCCGCGGGGGATCAGCCGGGTGGGGAGTTCGATGCGGGCCGGGGCCAGGTCCGCGCCCGCGAGGCGCTGGAAGAGGCGGTCCGTGGCCACCCGGCCCAGGGCCGCCGGGTCCTGGGCGACCACGGTGACGCCCGGGCGGAGCAGATCGGCCAGCTCGAAGTCGTCGAAGCCGACCAGCGCCACCGGCCGGGCGTACGCCGCGAGGACCCGTACGACGGTCACCGTCACCCGGTTGTTGCCGGCGAAGACGGCGGTCACCGGGTCGGGGCCCGTGAGCATCGCCCCGGCCGCCGCCGCGACCCGTTCCGGGGCCGTGGACCCGAGCGAGATCCAGGAGTCGGAGACCGGCAGGCCCGCGTCGGCCATCGCCGAGCGGTAGCCGCGCAGCCGCTCGGCCACCGTGTGGATGCGGGGGTGGTCGCCGATGAAACCGATCCGGCGGTGGCCCCCCGCGATCAGGTGGGCCACCCCGCCCCGGGCACCGCCGAAGCTGTCCGACAGCACCACGTCCGCGTCGATCCGCCCCGCCGGCCGGTCCACGAACACCGTGGACACCCCGGCCCGCATCTCCGGCTCCAGATAGCGGTGGTCGTCGCCTGCGGGGATCACGATCAGCCCGTCCACCCGGCGGGCGCACAGCGCGAGTGCCAACTCCCGCTCCCGGTCCGGGTCCTCGGCGCTGGAGCCGTTGATGAGCAGTGCCCCGTGCGCGCGGGCCACCTCCTCCACCGCCCGGTTCAGCGGGCCGTAGAAGGGGTCGGCGAGATCCTCCAGGACCAGGCCCACGGTGGCGGTACGGCCCTTGCGCAGCACCCGGGCACTGTCGTTGCGGCGGAAGCCGAGGGCCTCGATGGCCGCCTGGACCCGTCGTTCGGTCTCGGGGGTCACCCCCGGCTCACCGTTGACCACGCGCGACACCGTCTTCAGGCCGACGCCCGCCTGGGACGCCACGTCCTTCATGGTCGGCCGGTTGCCGTAGCGGGGCTCGGACGGGCGGCGGTTGTGGGGCACGGTGGCGAATCCTCCGGGGCTCACGTGCAGGGCTGTGACCTTGAGCATAAGCACTGGGCCGATCGTGAGGTTTCCGTGGCAGGGTGGGGCGGGCAAGCCACTGGGGGCTCCGGACGAGCCATGGGGAAAGGGGTAGACGTGATTGTCTGGATCAACGGCACGTTCAGCGCCGGAAAGACCAGCACGGCCCGCGAACTGACCGGACTCCTCCCGGACAGCACCCTGTTCGACCCGGAGCTCGTCGGCGACGCGCTGCGCGTGCTGCTGCCGCCCAAGCGACTGGCGGAGGTCACCGACTACCAGGACCTGCCGAGCTGGCGCCGGTTGGTGGTGGACACGGCCGCGGCCATGCTCGCCGAACTGGGCGGGGTGCTCGTCGTACCGATGACGCTGCTGCGCCAGGAGTACCGGGACGAGATCTTCGGCGGGCTGGCGGCCCGGCGGATCCCCGTGAGGCATGTGCTGCTGGCTCCTGCAGAAACGATCCTTCGGGAGCGGATCGCGACACGGCGGGAAGCCGGGGAACCCGCCGAGGTCGACCTCCGGGTCCGCCAGTGGGCGTACGACCACCTACCGGTCTACCAGCAGGCCCTCGGCTGGCTCACCGGTGACGCGCACGTCGTCGACAACGGGGCGCTGACCCCGCGGGAGACGGCGGAGCGCATCGCCGAGGCCGTCCGCTCGGAGGAGGCGAAGGTCTGCGACATCGTCCAGACACCGGAGCCCACCCGTGAGACCGTGGCGTCCGGGGTGCTGCTCTTCGACGAGCAGGACCGGGTGCTGCTGGTGGACCCGACGTACAAGGCGGGCTGGGAGTTCCCGGGGGGAGTCGTCGAAGCGGGCGAGGCACCCGCGAACGCGGGAGTACGGGAGGTCGCGGAGGAACTGGGCGTCGTACTGGAGCGGGCCCCCGGGCTGCTCGTGGTCGACTGGGAGCCGCCCCAGCCGCCCGGTTACGGCGGGCTGCGCCTGCTCTTCGACGGCGGCCGTCTCTCGGACGAGGCGACGGCCGCGCTCCGGCTGCCCGGTCCGGAACTGCGTGCCTGGCGCTTCGTCACGGAGGACGAGGCCGCCGCTCTGCTCCCGCCGCACCGCTACGAACGCCTGCGCTGGGCCCTGCGCGCCCGCGAACGCGGCCGCCCCCTCTACCTGGAGGCGGGCGTCCCCACCGGCTGATCCGGCCGCTCCGGCGGACGCAGGGCCGGGACGGGGTTCGCCGACCCCCTGGCCGAGGTGCGCCGCTGGTCCACCACTGGCGCGCCCCGTCCCCGCCCCGCCCCGCCCTGCTCGACACGACCGCACTGCCGTGCGCACGATCCTCCGGCACCACGCCCGGGGAACCACCGCCGCTGGGCCGTGCCGGGGCCCGAGGGGCCCGAGGGGCCCGGGGGGCCCGAGGGGCCGGGCCGGAGCGGACCGGCGCGGGGTCTCAGCCGGAAGCGGCCGTTTCCAGCGCCGCCTTCGCGAGGGCCCCGGCCGTGTTCTCCGTCAGCGGATCGCCATGGCCGAAGCAGGCGACCGACGGGGCGAGCGAGGCCAGGCGCGTGAAGGTGGTGATCGCCCGGGGCCGGTCCACGTTGAAGACGCCCAGCATCAGCGGGCCCACGGCGGCGACGCAGTCCCCCGTGAACAGCACACCGTGGCGCGGGAGGTGGATGCCGATGCTGCCGTCCGTGTGGCCCGGCGCGTGGACGACGTACGCCCCGTCCCCGAACCCCAGCACGTCCCCGTCCTCCAGCTCCCGGTCGACCTGGGTGGGCGGAGCCTGGGGGACGGTGGCCAGGGCGTGCGTGTGCAGCGGGATCTCCCAGTCGAGCAGCACCGGTTCGGGAACGGGCTGCTCGCCCCGGATCACCGGCGCGTCCAGGCGGTGCGCCAGCACCTGTGCGCCCCAGCGGGCGGCGAGCTCACCGGCCGCACCGACATGGTCGTCGTGGCAGTGGGTGAGGACGATCCGCTCCAGCCGTTCCGGCGTCGCACCGAGGGAGCGCATCGCCCCCTCGATCTCCTCCGCCGATCCGGCATGGCCGGCGTCGATCAGGGTGAGGGCTTCCCCGTCCTGCCAGAGATAGGCCTGGCCGAGGGAGAAGCGGAGCATGTGCAGCTGGTTCGGGAGCACTTCTACGAGATCCATACGGTCAACGTAGGGACGACGGGGCCCCGCGGGCGCGGAGTTCACCGGGAGCGCAGTACGCCCAGGGCGCACTGCGCCCTGGGCGTACACACGACGGCCGGCACCGCCCGCTGAGCAGGGGTCAGGCGCGCTTGGACTCCGCGTAGTTGACGAGGAAGAGGGCCTCCGCCACCGACAGACGCTCCAGCTCCTGCGGCGACACGCTCTCGTTGACCGCGTGGATCTGCGCCTCCGGCTCGCTCAGCCCGATCAGCAGCATCTCCGCCTCCGGGTACAGGGAGGTCAGCGTGTTGCACAGCGGGATCGACCCGCCCATGCCGCTGATCTGCATCTCCTGGCCGGGGTAGGCGGCCTCCAGGGCCGCGCGCATCGACGCGTACGCCGGACTGTCGGTGTCCGCCTGGAACGGCTGACCCTGGCCGACGACCTCCAGTTCGAGGCGTGCCTTCCACGGGGTGTGCGCCTCAAGGTGGGCCTGCAGCAGCTTGACGGCCGCGGCGGTGTCCATGCCCGGCGGCATCCGCAGGCTGATCAGCGCGCCGGCGCTCGCGTGCACCGACGGAGTGGCGCCGACCACCGGCGGGCAGTCGATGCCGAGCACCGTGACGGCCGGGCGCGCCCACAGCCGGTCCGCGATCGAACCCTCACCGATGAGCTCGACACCGTCCAGCACCTTCGCGTCGGCACGGAAAGCGGCCTCCGGGTACTGCAGGCCGTCCCACACCTCGTCCGAAGCGAGCCCGTCCACGGTCGTCGAACCGTTCTCCGCGCGCAGCGAGTCGAGTACGCGGATCAGCGCGGCCAGCGCGTCGGGAGCGGCGCCGCCGAACATGCCCGAGTGCAGGTTGCCGCCGAGCGTGTCGATCTTCACCTTGACCAGGCACATGCCGCGCAGCGTGGCCGTCACCGTCGGCAGGCCGAGGCGGAAGTTGCCCGCGTCGCCGATGACGATGGTGTCGGCGGCCAGGAGCTCCGGGTGCGCCTCGGCGTACTGCTGGAGGCCGCCGGTGCCCTGCTCCTCCGAGCCCTCGACGATCACCTTCACGCTCACCGGCACACCGCCGTTGGCCTTCAGCGCGCGCAGCGCCAGCAGGTGCATGATGAACCCGCCCTTGCAGTCGGCCGAGCCGCGCCCGTACCAGCGGCCGTCGCGCTCGGTCAGCTCGAAGGCCGGCGAGGTCCAGGCCGCGTCGTCGAGCGGCGGCTGGACGTCGTAGTGCGCGTACAGCAGCACGGTCGGCGCGCCCTCGGGGCCGGGCAGGAAACCGTAGACCGACTGGGTGCCGTCGGGGGTGTCGAGCAGTGCCACGTCCTGGAAGCCCTCGACGCGCAGGGCGTCGGCCACCCAGTTCGCGGCGGCCTCGCTCTCGCTCTTGGGGAACTGCGCCCAGTCCGCCACCGACTGGAAGGCCACCAGCTCGGTCAGCTCCTGCTTGGCGCGGGGCATCAGCGAGGCGACGGTCTCGGCGATCGGATTCTGGGACATGGGCACGCTCCTTTTGGGTGCGACGTTGTTCTCCGTGTACGCCGCCCGCATCCGCGGGGTGTGCGTATGCCGGGTACGGCGAAAGACAGTCTTGATCCTCGCACAGCGGGACGGGGCGGTGTCTCGCCGTAGGATTTCCCCGGCATCGGAGCAACCGGGTGATCAGGAGCAGCAACACATCGTGAGCAGCGACGACGACGTACGCGACGCAGGCACGGACGCAGGAGCGGGCGCAGACGCAGGAGCGGGCATGGACGCGGGCGCGGACGCAGGCATGGGCCCGGGCGAGGGCGTGGGCGCGGGGCAGGACGCCCGGCGGGCGGGCGACGAGGCGGCCGGGGAGACCAGCGAGGTGTGGGACGTGGTCGTGGTCGGGGCGGGACCTGCCGGGTCCTCGGCCGCGTACGCGGCGGCGACGGCCGGGCGGCGCGTCCTGCTGCTGGAGAAGGCCGAGCTGCCCCGCTACAAGACCTGCGGCGGCGGCATCATCGGCCCCTCGCGCGACGCCCTGCCCCCGGGCTTCGTGCTGCCCCTCAAGGACCGTATCCACGCGGTCACCTTCTCGATGGACGGGAAGCTGACCCGTACCCGCCGCTCGAAGCACATGCTGTTCGGGCTCATCAACCGCCCGGAGTTCGACGCCGGGCTGGTCGCCGAGGCGGAGAAGGCCGGCGCCACCGTCCGTACGGGTACGGCCGTGGCCCGCGTCGAGCAGCACGGGGCGGCCGTTCCCGACCGGCGCACCGTCGCCGTGGTGCTCGCCGACGGCGAGACCGTGCTGGCCCGCGCGGTGGTCGGCGCGGACGGCAGTGCGAGCCGGATCGGCGCGCACGTCGGGGTGGAGATGGACCAGGTGGACCTCGGGCTGGAAGCGGAGATCCCCGTCCCCGAGACGGTCGCGGAGGACTGGAAGGGGCGGGTGCTGATCGACTGGGGCCCGCTGCCCGGCAGTTACGGCTGGGTCTTCCCCAAGGGCGACACCCTGACCGTCGGGGTCATCTCGGCCAAGGGCGAGGGCGCCGCGACCAAGCGCTACCTGGACGACTTCATCGCCAGGCTCGGACTCGCCGGCTTCGAACCGGCCGTCTCCTCCGGGCACCTGACCCGCTGCCGCAAGCCCGATTCGCCGCTCTCGCGCGGCCGGGTGCTGGTGGCGGGCGACGCGGCCGGACTGCTGGAGCCGTGGACCCGGGAGGGCATCTCCTTCGCGCTGCGTTCCGGGCGGCTGGCGGGGGAGTGGGCGGTGAAGATCTCCGAGGCGCAGGACGCCGTGGACGCGCGCCGCCAGGCCCTCAACTACGCCTTCGCGGTGAAGGCCGGGCTGGGCGTGGAGATGGGGGTCGGCACGCGGATGCTGAACCTCTTCGAGGCGAAGCCGCGGCTGCTGCACGCGGCGATCACCGGCTTCGGTCCGGCGTGGCGGGCGTTCGCCCGGATCACGCGGGGCTCGACGACGCTGGCCGAGCTGGTGCGTACGTACCCGCTGGCGCGCAAGGCACTGCACATGATGGACGCCCGGCAGGCGGCGGCCCGCAGCGGCGGCAAGGGCTGAGGCCCCGTCCGTCGTGGGCGGGATCGGCGAAGCCGAGGCCGACGGCCCGGGCCCGGACAGCGGTACGGGTACCCGCCCGGCCGGCGGCGACGGTGGCGACGACCGGCGGGGCGGCAGGAACCTGCTGGGGGTGGACCGGCCGGATGCCGTCCTCGCCGCGTTCGAGCGCGGCGAGCCGAACGCCGGGGTGGTGGTGATCGGGCTCGCCCTCAACCACGCCGACCCGGGGGCTGTGCTCCCCTTGGTCGCGCGGGCGTTGGAGTCGGCGGACCGGGAGGTCCGCCGACAGGGGGTCATCGCCCCGGCACATGTGGCGAGGCTCCACCGCACGGTGGACCGGCGCTGTCTGGAACTGCTGCGTCGCTGTCCACGCGGCAACGGGGCCGACGACGACCTGTGGTCGTTCGTTCCGCACCGGGAGCTGCCGCTCTGGCTGTGGCGGCATCACGCGTGGGAGCGGCTGGTGGACGGGCTGCGCCCGAACCGGTCCGGACCGAGCCGTCGCCGTCGGGACGGGCCTGTGGCCGTGCGGACGGGCCCGTCGCCGTGCGGACGGCGCGCCGCCGTGCGGACGGGCGCTGTCGCGCGGACGGGCGCTGTCGCGCGGACGGTTGCCGTCGCCCGGGCAGCGGGTCAGCCGGGTCAGCCGGGTCAGCCGGTCACCGTGATCCGGAAGACCGGGTGGTCGTCGGCGGCCGCCCGCAGTTCGGCGCCGGAGGACGTGGCGGTGACTCCCTGGAAGAACCGGTTGACCTCCCAGCCCCACTTCTCCAGGTAGGCGCGCAGGATGTCGGCCTTCTGCGCCGGGTCGGTGATCTCGGTGACGGTGAACGCGCGCACCTTGCGCCCCACGCGCAGCTGGCCGCCGCCCGCCACCCGCATGTTGCGGACCCACTGGGAGTGGCCGCGGGCAGAGACCAGGTACTGGGCGCCCTCGTAGGTGTGCGGGTTGACCGGGATCCGCTGCATCTCGCCGGACGTGCGGCCGCGTACCGACAGCTCGGCGGTGCCCGCCAGGCTGATGCCGAAGCGGGCCAGCCTGCCGAAGAGCGCGTTGAAGCGGGTCTCGAACCGGGTGGCCTGGGCGTAGTACGGGGTGGGCGCGTTCATCGTGACCTCCGGGGCCGCTTTCCTCAATGTGAGAGCACTGCTCTCGCCTGAGAGCAGTGTGCACGGATCGGTGCGCCAAAACAAGAGCAGTGCTCTCGCAGTGGAGCGGCGGTCCGTTTTCTGGGCAGTGCTCCGTTCCCGTGGCAGACTGACCCGCATGAACACCGTGCGAGGGGCCAGGGAGCGGGCCCGCATCGAGGTCACCGCCGCCATCAAGGACGAGGCCCGCCGCATGCTCGCGGCCGAGGGCGCCGCGAAGCTCTCCCTGCGCGCCGTCGCCCGTGAACTGGGCATGGTCTCCTCCGCCCTCTACCGGTACTTCCCCAGCCGGGACGACCTGCTCACCGCCCTCATCATCGACGCGTACGACAGCATCGGCGCGGCCGCCGAGGCGGCCGACGCCGGCGCCCGCGCCGCCGGGGCGCCGCCCCGCACCCGCTGGATCGGCGTCTGCGAGGCCGTCCGCTCCTGGGCACTGGAGCACCCGCACGAGTACGCCCTCATCTACGGTTCCCCGGTTCCCGGCTACAGCGCCCCCGTCGACACCGTGGGCCCGGCCTCCCGCGTCGCCAACACCCTCATCGGCATCCTCCGCGCCGCGTACGAGGGCCCCGGCCTCGCCCTCCCGCCGCTGCCGCCCGCCCTGCGCCCCGAGGCCGACCGGATGACCGCAGACTTCGCCGAGGGCCTGCCCCCGGCGGTCACCGCCGCTCTGGTCGCCTCCTGGGCGCAGCTGGTGGGGCTGGTGTCCTCCGAACTGTTCGGCCAGTTCAACCGGGTCGTCGAGGACCGCGCCACCTTCTTCGCGCACGCCGCGGACCAGCTCGCGCACGGGGTCGGACTGCCGGCCGTGTGACGGGAGGCCGCACGCGCGTACGGCGGCGGGCCGGAGCGGTGTCAGGAGCCGGTCGGATCAATCCGTGACGGGCAGGCACTCGGCGAGCAGGGCGACGACGTCACGCCAGGCTCGTTGTGCGTGCCGCGGGTGGTGGCCGACGCCCGGGACCGTGGTGTGGTCGACCGGCGGGTGGTGGAAGGCGTGCAAGGCGCCGCCGTAGACCACCAGGCGCCAGTCGACCCCTGCGGCCTGCATCTCTTCGGCGAACGCCACCCGTTGCGCGGGCGGCATGATCGGGTCTTCCGATCCGACCCCGGCCCATACGGGGCAGCGAATGCGTGCCGCCTCGCCCGGTCGGCCCGTGGTCAGCGCGTTGACCGTCCCGATCGCGCGCAGGTCGACGCCGTCACGACCGAGTTCCAGTGCGATCGCGCCCCCGGTGCCGTAGCCGATGGCGGCGGTCCGGTCGGGGTCGGCCCGCGGTTCGGCACGCAACACGTCGAGTGCGGCGTGACCGATTCCCCGCATCCGGTCGGGGTCGGCGAGCAGCGGCATGCAACGGGCCAGCATTGCCTCCGGGTCCGCCAGGTACCGTCCGCCGTGGAGGTCGAAGGCCAGCGCCACGTAGCCCAGTTCGGCGAGAGCGTCGGCCCGTCGGCGCTCGGCATCGCTGAGCCCCATCCCCTCGGGTCCGATCAGGACCGCGGGTCGGCGCCCGGCACCGGCCGGGAGTGCGAGGTATCCGGTCATCGTCAGGTCGTCGGCCGGGTATTCGACCGTACGGGTCGTGATCGTCGTCATACGACAGGACGGTAATGACCGTTGCGCCCGATCGGGGTGGTGTTCGTCGACGGCAGAGCAGTCCGTCCCGAGCACGCCACGCGGACCCGTCCACCTCCACCCCTGTCGGCAGACGGCCTCACCGGGGAATCGGCCCGTCCTCGGCACAGAAGGCGCCCGTCGGGCCGTCCTCGCCCGCCGTTGCCAGGCCGACCGCCACCGCCGCGCCCCCCTCCGCCGTGCGCAGCCCGTTCGACGGCCGGGGGCCGGACTCCCAGACGCTCCTGGTCGAGCCGCGACGGGCCGTCCTCCTCCCCATTACCTTCTTGGTGGCCCCGCAATGGGGCGCCCGGCCTCCGGAGTTGGCATGACTTTCTCCCCCTGTCGATCGCATGGCCTGGGGGGTGGTGTCACCAGCTCCGGAGGCATCGACAGACCGCTGATTAGGGGCATGACCACCGGCCTTTCCGCAGGTCGGGAGGCTCTTCGTAATGTGGATGTGGCGATCGGTGCCGAGGGACGGCCGGGCGAGGACGACCGGAGGACGCACGTGATCGACATCAGCGACATCGGCGCCTTCCTCGGCCTGGACGTCGGCAAGGGCGAACACCATGCCACCGCCGTCACCCCGGCCGGGAAGAAGGCCTTCGACAAACGGCTGCCCAACAGCGAACCCAGGCTCCGCGAGGTCTTCGGAAAGCTGCAGGCCAAGCACGGAACGGTGCTCGTGGTCGTCGACCAGCCGGCCTCGATCGGCGCCCTGCCCCTGGCGGTAGCCCGGGACATGGGCTGCCCGGTCGCCTATCTGCCGGGGCTGACGATGCGGCGAATCGCCGATCTTTATCCAGGGGAGGCCAAGACCGATGCCCGCGACGCGTTCGTCATCGCGGACGCCGCCCGCGTCATGCCCCATACGCTCCGCTCGGTCGACCTCGAGGACGAGACCATCGCCGAGCTGGAGATGATCGTCGGCTTCGACGACGACCTGGCCGGCGAAGCCACTCGCATCAGCAACCGGCTCCGGGGCCTGCTCACGCAGATCCATCCATCACTGGAGCGGGTCCTGGGGCCGCGAGTGCAGCATCCGGCCGTGCTCAAACTCCTGGACCAGTTCGGTTCCCCGGCCCAGATCCGCAAGGCCGGACGCCGCCGTCTGATCACATCGATACGTCCGAAGGCACCACGGATGGCCGAGCGGCTGGTCGAGGACATCTTCACCGCCCTGGACGAACAGACCGTCGTGGTGCCCGGAACGGACGCGGCCGCGCTGATCGTCCCCAGCCTCGCCACCTCGCTCCAAGCGGTGCTTGACCAGCGCAGACTCCTCGCCACAAGGATCGAGGAACTGCTGGAGGCACACCCTCTTTCCAAGGTCCTGACGTCCATGCCGGGGATCGGCGTCAGGACCGGAGCCCGCATCCTCATCGACGTCGGCGACGGATCCAGCTTCCCATCCGCCGCCCACCTCGCCGCCTACGCAGGCCTCGCCCCAGCGACCCGCAGTTCGGGCTCCTCGATCCGCGGTGAACAACCGTCCCGGCGCGGAAACAAGCAGCTCAAACGCGCCTTCTTCCTCTCCGCGTTCGCCGCTTTGGCCGACCCGGCATCCCGCACCTACTACGACAAGAAGATCAGCCAGGGCAAGCACCACACCCAGGCCCTCCTCTGCCTCGCGAGACGACGAGCCGACGTGCTCTTCGCGATGCTCCGCGACGGCACCTTCTACGAACCCCAACCCGCCCCCACAGGTTGACGAAACCCATAGGGGCACCCCCCCGCGCACCGCCTGGCCGGACGCCGGCGACTGCGGCTGACCGGCCTCACGGGCGAACCGATCCCGCGCGGGAAGGGGGCCGACCCCTCCACCACCTCCTGAGGGGCCGCACGTGGCCGGCGTCGAGCAGCTCCTGGAGGTGGTCGCGCTGGGGCAGGGGGTGGCGATCCCGTCCCGTTCCACCACCGAAGGGCACCAGCGCCCGGACATCGCATACCGGCCGGTCACCGGCCTCGGCCCCAGCGCGGTCATGGTCGCCCGGCCGGAGACCTCGCGATCCGCAGCCGTCGCGGCTCTCGTCCGAGCCGCCCACGACGTCGTCGCCGCCCACCACCCCGACCACACGACCGCACTGACTTGACCACACCGGCCCGACCGGCCCGACCGGCCCGACCGGCCCGACCGGCCCGCACCTGTCACCGGTCCTGGGGATCCGGGAGATTCACATGATGAGGCGACGACTCGCTCTTCTGTTCCTCATACGAATGCGCCCGGTTCGGCCTTGCACGACGGGCCGCCCGTCTAGTGTTCCTCGGGTCGCCCCCCCAGCCGCCGCCGAAGGAACGTTCATGCCTCGCGCTGTGAAGGCCTTGTACGCCGCCCTGGCCACTGCCTTGTTGGCCGTGTCGGCGCCCGCCATCATCGCCGCGGCACGTGACGCCCCCCGGCAGGCCGCCCCGCCGGCCGCCGACCCGCCCGTCATCCCCCGCCCGCCGGGCGTCCGGGGCCTGGAGATCGGCGTCCCCGCGTACGTCTGGGCCAACGACCCCATGCTGACCGACCTCACCACCACCGCTCCGGCCCCCTCGGTGGTCGTACTGAACCCGGGCAACGGCGACTCCCCGTTCGACGGCCCCTGGCGCTCCCGCGCCGACGCCCTGCGCGCCCGTACCACCTCCACCGGCGAGAAGACCCGGGTGCTCGGCTACGTCCACACCGACCACGGCAACCGCGACATCGCCGCGGTCAAGGCCTCCGTCGACAACTACCTGCAGCCCCCCGACGGCCGCCTCCACGTCGACGGCATCTTCTTCGACGTCGTCAGCCGCGACTGCGGCCCCGCCAACTCCACCCGCGACTACTACGCCGAGCTGCGCCGCCACGTCCAGGAGCGGATGGACGCCATCGACCCCGCCGCCCCCGACCTCGTCGTCAACAACCCCGGCACCGCCATAGCCGACTGCTACCTGGAGCCCGGCCACCGCACCGCGGACGTCTTCGTCACGTTCGAGGACACGTACGCCGCGTACACCGGCGCCGGCTGGCTCGGCGGCAACGTCTTCGACCACCTCTCCGGCTACCGCTCCGGCGCCGAACTCGACCCGGACGGAACGGCGTTCTGGCACCTGGTCCACGACGTCCCCGGCCCCGAGGCGATGCGCGCCACCCTGCGCACGGCCTTCGACCGCGGCGCGGGCTACGCGTACGCGACCAGCACGGTCATGCCCAACCCCTGGAACGCGAGCCCGACGTGGAAGTACCGCACCCAGACCACGTACGCGGCCACCCTCGGCTGAGGGCCCTGCGGGCACCCGGCCGGTGCCACGGGCGCTCGCGGGACCCCGCCCGCTCACTCCAGCAGGCGCAGGGGCCGCAGGGTGAGGCTCATGCGGGCACTCCCCGGCCCGGAAGGCCGAACCACCGGCCGACGGCCCGCTCGCACGCCTCGCGTGCGAAGCCGGGGTCGCCCGCCCAGGCGACGATGCCGTCCGGCCGTACCAGTACGGCGCCCAGCCCGAGGTCGTTCCTCGCCGCCCCGGCGGCGTACCGCAGCAGGCTCTCCCGGCCCGCCGCCGATCCACGCAGGCGGCGGTCGGCGGTGAAGTCCAGCAGGACACCGCGTCCGTCCTGTGCCAGGTCGCCCAGGCGCGTGCCGTCTTCGAGCCGGAAGTCCGGCGCGCTGCGGCCGACCAGCGGCTGCTCGCTGCCGAGGTCGTGTCGGATCCACGATCCCGACAGCCTCTCGAACGCGTAGGTCGTCCCGCCCCGCGTCCCGAGCAGGTCACCGACCACTCCTTGGAGCGCGTGGGCGTGCGGTCCCGGCTGCATGACCGCCACCTGGGCGCGCGACCAGTCGAGCACCTGGGCGGCGATCGGACGGCGCTCGCGCGCATAGGTGTCGAGCAGTCCGTCCGGTGCGTGTCCGTGCACGGTCGCCGCGAGCTTCCACCCCAGGTTCACGGCGTCCCCGATGCCCGTGTTGAGTCCCTGCCCGCCCAGAGGGGAGTGGATGTGGGCGGCGTCGCCGGCGAGCAGAACGCGCGCCCGCCGGTAGTGCGTCGTCTGCATCGCGCGATCGGTGAAGGTCGAGACGAGGCGTACGTCGTCCAGCGCCACGTCGGTGCCGGACACCCGGCGCAGAACCGCCTGGAGGTGCTCGCGCGACGGCTGACGCGAGCGGTCGAACGCGCCGCCGTCGAAGTCCATCATGCCGATGTGCCCTTCGGTGCCCAGCCGGAGGTACATGCCGGTCGGCGTCAGATGGAAGCCCGGGCTCAGCGCGTCGGGGTCGGAGAGCGTGGCGAGCATGACGTATCCGGTGAAGAGCGGCTCGGTGCCGGTGAACTCGAAGCCCGCGAGCCCGCGCACCGCGCTGCGCCCGCCGTCGCAGCCGACGAGCCAGCGCGCCGGGTACGCGTCCTCACCGGCGTACGCGACCACGCCCTCGTCGTCCTGCGCGATGCCCGAGACCGTGACACCGCGCCTGATGTCGACGCCGAGCCCGGCAGCCCGCTCGGACAGCACCGACTCCACCGCTTCGAGGTTCGTCAGCATGCCGTCCGCGGCCGGTCCGGGGAGCCGGTACGGCAGGGCGGCGAGGTCCACCCCGGCCGGATCCAGCATCAGGCCGGCGAAGTGGCCCACGCCACGGGGAGGTGACGGTTCGTCCGCGTCGGTGTCCGGGCCGGTGTCCGCGGCGACACCCGACGCCTTCAGCAGAGGGTGCAGCATGCCACGGCGGTAGAACGCCTCGACCGATGTGGCGGACAGCCCGCGCATCCCGAGCGGGGCCGCCCGCCAGGGGGAGCCGGACTCCGCCTCCCGTTCGAGTACCAGGACGGAGCAGCCTGCCAGGCCGAGCTCGCAGGCGAGTAAGAGACCGACCGGGCCTGCTCCGACGATCACTACGTCATGCATGAGGGTTCCCCTTTCCGAAGCCACGGCCGGACGGGCACCGGCCGGACCCCTCGAAAGGTGCCGGACCCCACCGACACCGGGCCGACAGCCCGGGCCCGGCGTCGCCTCCGGTCCGACAGCCCACCGACACGGCACCGACAAGGCGGCCAGGTGCGGTGCCGGACGCCGCGGGCCCGGAAAGATCCGCAAGAGACGGCCTAGCCCAGGCCGCCGTCGCTCCGGAGCAGCTGCGCGTTGATCCAGCCCCCTTCGGGGGAGCAGAGGAACGCGACGAGGTTCGCACAGTCCTGCGGAACACCGAGGCGTCCCAGGGGAGTCGAACGGATCAGGTCCGCCTGCTGCTCCTCGCCCATCCACCCGGTGTCGGTGGGTCCCGGATCGACGGCGTTGCAGGTCACCCCCAGGTGGGCGAGCTCGTGGGCGGCGGCCGTCGTGATCCGGTCCAGCGCACCCTTGCTCGCCCCGTACGGCAGGTTGCCGACGGTGTGGCCGCTGGTCAGGCTGACGATCCGGCCGCTGCCGTGCCGTCCGCGGAACCGCAGCCCGTACTCCCGGATCAGCAGCCAGGTGGCCCGTGCGTTCACCGCGAAGTGCAGGTCGAAGCTTTCCACCGTGGTGTCCAGGAGGCCCGAGTCGACCGACTCGCAATGGCAGAGCACCAGCGCGGTGACGTTCCCCAGTGCCGCCTCGACGCCGTCGAAGAGCCGCGCCGGCACGGCCGGGTCGCTCAGGTCCGCCTCGACCGCATGCGCCCGCGCGCCCGACGACTCCACCTTCGCCCGCAGTTCTTCGGGCGCACCCGGCTCCGTGCCCCACCGCATCCGCGCGTCGTACGGGGTCCAGTAGGTGAAGGCCACGTCCCACCCGGCCCGCGCCAGGTTCAGCACGACGGACGACGCGATCCCCGCCGACCGCCCCGCCCCCGTGACCAGGGCGAGCGGACGCCCCGCCTCGCCCCCACCCTGCCGACTCCCCACACGCGTTTCACCGGTCATGCCTGCCATCCTGGCGGGTCCGCCCCGGACACGGCACCCGCATGCCGAATCGGCCATCGGAGGGCGTCCGGATCCATGGGCCGGACCCATGGCCCGGGACCCATGGGCCGGGCCCACAGGCCGGAGGTGGACCCCTGACCGGTCAGCGCCCGTCGTTCTCCGGGCGGCGGGCGAATCCGAGCAGTACGTGGGTGATCCGGAGCAGGAACACCGCCGCCGCCAGGATCCCGCTCGCCACGGCCAGAGTGCGGCGCGTCGACGGGGAGAGGGAGAACGCGAGCGCGGGCCCGTACACCGCGCCGAAGGCGAGAACGGCCGCGAAAGAGGCACTCACGAACGCGTAGCCGATCTCGATGGTGATCGCGTCCCGGTCCGCCTGCGTACGTCGCCCCATGCGTGGAGTGTCACAGCGCGCACGGCCCGTCACAAGCCCCCCGCGCCGCCCCCGCCCGCAGGCGCGTCAGATCCCGGCCGTATCCGTCCACAGCCGGGCCAGCTCCAGGTCGCCCGTCACCCCCGGGCCCGCCAGCGGGAGCCGGTTCCACAGGGCCTCGTACAGCCAGGCCGCCTCGCCGGTCAGTTCGCAGTCGGCCGCCTCACCCGTGTCACCCCGCACCGTCCGGGCCGGCGCCGCCGACAGGTGTACGGTCCACACCGCGCCCGTGTCGGCGGCCCGTACCCGCACCACCTTCGGTTCGGCGGACCGCACCCGGCTGCGCGGCCGCGCGTGGAAACCGGTCAGCAGCTCGTCCACCCCGTCCTCCGCGAACCCCGGCTCCAGCGCTGAGAACAGCACGCCCAGCGCGGCCTCCGCGTCCATCCGGTGCACGGTGGTCTCGTGCGCCTGCCGCCGGGCCCAGAACGCCACCGGCGAGGGCGGAGCCGTCGGCAGGAAGGTCCAGCACTGTACGTCGGCCGGAGCCTCGTTCAGGGTCCGCACCAGGTCCGCGTGGCCCTCCCGGAACCAGGCCAGAAGCTCGCCGCCGACCAGCTCCGGCGCGTCCGGGAAGCCCACCGGCTCCAGCCGCCGCTCCGCGACGTACGCGGTGGCCCAGCGGTGCACCGAGCCGGTGTGCCGCAGCAGGTCGGTCACGCGCCACCCCGGACAGGTCGGGACCGCGGCGTCCGTACCGGCGCGTTCGGCCACCTCGGCGAGCAGCTCGCCTTCGCGCGCGAGGGTCTTCACATGTTCGGTGATCTCCATACCGCGAGTCCTATCAGCCCGCCCGCGACAATGGAGAGATGGACGGGGCACTCTTCCCGCGCGAGCGGACCGTGATCGCTCCCGGCGCCGTGCACGTGCCGGACTGGCTCGGTGCCGGGCGCCAGGGCCGGTTGCTGGCGGCCTGCCGCGCGTGGGCCCGGCCGCCCGCCGGCCTGCGCACCGTACGTACCCCGGGCGGTGGGGTGATGACCGCCCGCCAGGTCTGCCTCGGCCTGCACTGGTACCCGTACGGGTATGCGCGCTCCGCCGTCGACGGAGACGGGGCACCGGTCAAGCCGATGCCGCCCTGGCTCGCCGAGCTCGGACGGGAAGCGGTGACCGCGGCCTACGGCGACCCGCCGGAGCCCGGACCGGAGTCGGCCTACGACATCGCGCTGGTCAACTTCTACGACGGCGACTCCCGCATGGGCATGCACCGCGACGCCGAGGAGAGGTCCACCGCGCCGGTGGTCTCGCTCAGCCTCGGTGACACCTGTGTCTTCCGCTTCGGGAACACCGCCTCGCGCGGGCGCCCGTACCAGGACGTCGAGCTGCGCAGCGGGGATCTGTTCGTCTTCGGCGGGGCGAGCCGGCTGGCCTATCACGGGGTGCCGAAGGTCCTGCCGGGCACGGGCCCGCGGGAGCTCGGGCTGACCGGGCGGCTGAACATCACACTGCGGGTCGGCGGGCTGGGCTGAGCGGCGGCACCCGGCACCCTCCGATCATGCGAGGATCGATGCCATGAACGGCAACGGGGCCCCGCCGCGGGTGGGGGATGTGACCACGCCTTCCGCGTCCGGTGCGGCAGCGCGGACCAGGCTGGAACGCGGTCGCGGCGCGCTCGGACCGGCACTGGAGCTCGTCCACACCGGCCGTGCTCCGACCCGCGCCGTGCTGACGGCCGAGCTCGGGGTCACCCGCGCCACCGCCGGAGCGGTCGCCGCCGAGCTGGAGGCCCTCGGGCTGATCCGCGTCGATTCCCGCCCGGGCGGGACCGGTGGGACCGGTGGGAGTGGTGGGGCCCAGGGCCGCCCCTCGCACCGGCTCTCCGTGGCCGAGGACGGCCCGGTGGCGCTGGCCGCCCAGGTGCACTCGGACGGCTTCCGCGCCGCCCTGGTCGGCCTCGGCGGCCGCATCGTGGCCACCGCCCCCGGCAAGGTCACCGTCTCCGCCGATCCGGCGCAGGTGCTCGGCGCGGTCGTGGAGGCGGGCGCCGAGCTGCTCGTGCAGAGCGGCCGCCGCTGCGTCGGCGCGGGGCTCGCGGTACCCTCGGCGGTCGCGGAACCGGACGGTACGGCCCTGAACCCGCTGCACCTCGCCTGGCCGGCGGGCTCTCCGGTCCGGGCCATCTTCGCGGAGTGCGTGAAGGCGGCCGGGATCGACGGCCCGGCCCTGACGGGCAACGACGTCAACCTCGCCGCCCTGGCCGAGCACCGGCACGGCGCGGGGCGCAGCGCCCAGCACCTGCTGTGCGTCGCCACCGGGCACCGCGGGGTCGGCGGGGCGCTGGTACTGGACGGCCGTCTGCACAGCGGGAGTTCGGGCCTGGCCCTGGAGGTCGGCCACCTCACGGTGAACCCCGAGGGGCGGGCCTGCCACTGCGGCAGCCGCGGCTGCCTGGACGTGGAGGCGGATCCGCTGGCCTTCCTCACCGCGGCGGGCCGCAGCCCCGGCCCCGAGGTGTCGCTGCTCCAGCAGGCCCGCGACCTGCTGCGGGACGAGCCCGCGGAACCGGCGGTACGGGCGGCCACGGAGGAGCTGATCGACCGGCTCGGGCTGGGCCTCGCGGGCCTGGTGAACATCCTCAACCCGGACCGGATCATCCTCGGCGGGCTGCACCGGGAGCTGCTGCACGCCGACCCGGAGCGGCTGCGCGCGGTGGTCGCGGACCGCAGCCTGTGGGGGCGCAGCGGCGGGGTGCCGATCCTGCCCTGCACGCTGGACCACAACAGCCTGGTCGGCGCGGCGGAGCTGGCCTGGCAGCCGGTGCTCGACGACCCGCTGGGGGCCTTGGCCTAGGGGGTGTCCGCCAGGCGGTCTCCTGCGGATCGTGCCGGGCCCGCCGCGTGCGGTGCCGTGTCCGGGCGCGCCGTCCGGGCCGCCCGAGTACGTCCGTGCAGGGCGGCGGTGAACCGCTGCCGGCGCCGCGGCCACTGCCTCGGCCTGGGCCAGGACGCCTCGGGCCGGGCCGTGCGGCCGATCGAGCCGGGCCGGTGTGGGCCGGCGACGGGTCACACCGGCCCGGCGCCGACCGGCGATGCCACCGGCGGGCCGGTCGCGACCGCCGCCGGATCGACGGCCAGCAGCACCGCACGCGCGGGTTCTCGTACGGGCGTGGCCCTGAGGGGGACCGGCCGTACCGGCAGCGCCCTGGCGGGGGCCGCCGTGAGCGAGAACCACACCGCCTTCCCGGGGCCGTCGGGCCGCTCGCGCGCCCCCCAGGCCTCGCTGAGCGCCTCCACCAGGGCGAGCCCGCGTCCGCAGGTCTCCAGCGTCTCCGCGCGCGTCCTGTGGACGACCGGCAGCCGCGGATCGCTGTCGATGACCGAGACCGTGAGCCGCCCGAGGCGCAGTTCGATCTCCACGGTGCAGGTCTTGTCCGGCTGCGCGTGGCGGTGGACGTTGCTGAGAAGTTCCGTCACACCGAGCGCAGCCCGGTCTATGAGCGGGTCGAGTTCCCAGTGACGCAGTTGCGCAGAAACGATTCTGCGGATTTGGCCGATCCGCGACGGCAAGGCCTGCAGTTCGACGACGCAGTGCCTGCGGGAATGAGTGATCACGGCTGCGACTCCCCGAAATGAGTGTTACGGGTGCTGCACCCTCGGTAATGCTCCACCAGGGTCACCCACGGTGCCGCGCAGTGCAACCGAACGCGATCGAAAGGGATTCGCATGGAACCCCAAAGTGAACGTTTGTGCAGGTGGGAGGGGTACATTACGAAGGAGGGGGGAGAAGTTCACCCACGAAGGAGCGCGGCACATGAGCACCACCGGCACCACCAGAGCCACCGGTACCACCGGTACGACGGCCACGACCGTCGACGTCGATCGCAGTGACGCCGACTACCGGGCCTGGCTGAAGGAGGCCGTCCGCAAGGTGCAGGCCGACGCCAACCGCTCCGCCGACACCCACCTGCTGCGCTTCCCGCTCCCCGAGGCGTGGGGCATCGACCTCTACCTCAAGGACGAGTCCACGCACCCGACGGGCTCCCTCAAGCACCGCCTCGCGCGCTCGCTGTTCCTCTACGGGCTCTGCAACGGCTGGATCCGCCCCGGCCGCCCGGTCATCGAGGCCTCCTCCGGCTCCACCGCCGTCTCCGAGGCGTACTTCGCCAAGCTGATCGGTGTCCCCTTCATCGCGGTCATGCCGCGCACCACCAGCCCGGAGAAGTGCCGCCTCATCGAATTCCACGGCGGAGAATGCCACTTCGTGGACGACCCGATGAAGATGTACGAGGAGTCGGCCGAGCTCGCCGCCCGGACGGGCGGCCACTACATGGACCAGTTCACGTACGCCGAGCGGGCCACCGACTGGCGCGGCAACAACAACATCGCCGAATCGATGTACCAGCAGCTGCGCCTGGAGCGGTACCCCGAGCCCGCCTGGATCGTGGCGACCGCCGGCACCGGCGGCACCTCGGCGACCATCGCGCGCTACGTGCACTACATGCAGCACGACACGCGCATCTGCGTCCCCGACCCGGAGAACTCCTGTTTCTTCGACGGATGGACCGACAACGACCCGGACGCGAGCAGCGACTGCGGATCGCGCATCGAGGGCATCGGCCGGCCCCGGATGGAGCCGAGCTTCGTGCCCGGGGCCATCGACCGGATGATGAAGGTCCCGGACGCGGCGAGCATCGCCGCCTGCCGCGCGCTGGAGACGGCCATAGGGCGCAAGGCGGGAGGCTCGACCGGTACCGGCCTGTGGAGCGCGCTGAAGATCATCTCGGAGATGGTGGCGGAGGGCCGCACGGGCAGTGTCGTCACCCTGCTGTGCGACCCGGGCGACCGGTACCTGGACAAGTACTACTCCGACGAGTGGCTGGCGGCGCAGCGGCTCGACATCGCCCCCTTCGCGAAGACCATCGACACGCTGCTGACGACCGGGGCCTGGCGCGAGCCCGCCGCCTGACGGTCCGGCGGGTCCCGGCCAGCCCGGGTGGCGGGCATCGCGTACGGGTGCGGTGCCGGGCGTCGCGGGCCCGGCACGATGCGGAAGAGACGGCCTAGTGCCCCGCTGCGCGCCGGGCGGTGAGCCGGCGGTCCAGGGCGCGGACCGCCGTGCGGAAGGAGTGGCCCAGGCCCGGGCGGGCGGCGGTCAGGCCGAGGCGGAACGGGGCCGGTCCGTCCGCCGCGAAGGTCCAGCGGACGTGCGTGCCGGAGCCGGCGGGGGTCAGCCACCACTCCTCCAGCAAGGCCCGCACCCCCGGGGCGTTGGTGGTGTCGACCCGGTACGCGTAACGCCGTTCGGGATCCGCGGCCATGACGGTCTCCTGGAAGCGCACCCCGCCCTTCAGCCTGACCTCGCGGCCCGCGCCCCCGTGCGTGGGGCGGGCCAGGGTCACCGCGCCGAACCAGGAGGGCCAGCCTTCCACTTCCGTGGCGAGCGCTCGGTACACGGCCTCCGGCGGCGCCGCGGTGTCGGCCGCGAAGACCAGCCGGACCGGCGCGTCGTCGATGAAGTCGAGCCCCACCGGTCGGAGTCGGCGAGCCATGGGCGATACCCCCTGGGGTGAGGTTCTGGACGGGCGTGCGCGCCACCATAGCCCCGTCCCCGTGAGAAGTCCCCAGTGATCCCGACCGATGTCGACCGATCCCGAGCGAAGCCGCCCGACTCCGTCCGCCGCCGCCCGACTCCGTCCGGCCTCGTCCGATCTGCGCCGTTCCCCGCGCGGGACCTGGGCAGCGGCCCGGTCACGCGGGATGCTGGAGCCGCGGCGGTCCCGCCGATCCCGCCCCGCGAGCGGAGGCCGCCGTGCCCGACCGCCCCCAGCCCGACACCTCGCCGTCCACCGCCCCGCCACCCGCACCGCCCCACACCCCCCTCGCCCTCGAACTCCTGGTCCACGGAGTCGCCGGGGCCGCCCCCGGCGAACTGCTCGGCGACCCGCGCACCGTCCGCGTCACCGGCGACTCCACCGCCGCCGTGTTCCGCCGCACCGAGGACGCCGACGCCGAGGCCCACCCCGAGCGGTACGCCGGGCGGCCCGTCCCCGAGGCCTACTGCTGGTCCCGGCTCACCTCCGGCAACGGCGCCCGCGCCCTGTGGCTGCTGCTCCTGCCCTTCATGGTGGCCAACCTCGCCCACTGGGCCCGGCCGGCCACACCCGCCGCCGACCCCGCCCCGCGCGCCGTGCGCTCGTACGGGGTCCTCGTGCGGATCCTCGCCCTCAGCCTGACCGTGCTGCTCGTCGCCGCCGCCTGCGAGGTCGCGCTCGACCTCCTCGCCTGGCAGTGCGCGGGCTCCGGGAACTGCGCCGGCTCCCGGTTCCGCTCCTGGCTGGGCTTCCTCGCACCCGGAGGGGGCTGGTGGGCGCAGCCCGGGCGGCGCCTCGCCCTCGGGGCCCTGGTCCCGGCCGCGTTGACCGGGCTGCTCTGGTACCTGTCGAACCGCACCTGGAGCGCCTACGAGTCCCAGCCCCCGCCCGCCGGAGCCGCCGACCCGGACACCGCGTCGGACCCCGTGCCCGCGCTCGGGCGCCCCGGGTTCTGGTACGGCCGCCGGCTCGTGGCCCGGCTGCGCGCCGCGCACACCGCCGCCGGGCTGCTCACCGTGGCGGTGGCCGTCTCCGTACCGACCGTCCGCCACGACCGCCGGGCCGGGGCCCCCGTCCTCGAAGCCCTCGGCTCCGCCATGCAGCTCCTGCTCGTCGCCGGGGCCGTCACCGTGGCCTGGGTCGTCTGCCGCCGCGGCCGCACCGAGGACCGGGCCGACCACCGGCTCGACCGGGCGGCCGTCACCCTGCTGCCCGGCGCCGCCCTCGCCCTGCTCGCCGCCGTCCTCGTGCACGCCTGCTGGTCGCGCCCGGGCTGGACCTCCACCGGACGGCTCCCCGGGGACCTGGCCTTCGGCGTGCTCATGCTGGGCCAGGGGCTCTGCGCGCTCGCCCTCGCCGCCGTCGCCCGCCACCTGTACCGCAGGGCGCCCGACCCGGCAGCCGCCCTGCGCGGCCTCGGCGGGCCCGCCGTCGCCATGCTCGGCTGCGCGCTCGGCGGGGTGATGACCGGCGGGGTCGCCCAGCGCGTCGCCGACTGGCTGGACGGCGGTGCCACCCCCGGGACCCCCGGCGCACCACTGCCGGGGCCGCCCGTGCTGCTGTCCTGGCAGGCCGCCGTACTGCCCCCGCTGCTCCTCGTACTGGCGCTGCTCGCGGGCTGGTTCGCGGTGCTCGGAGCCCGGGCGCGGGGCCGGCTCGCCGCCGTGGTGGCCGCCGAGTACCCGGGGGAGACCCCCGACCTCGACCGCAGCCGCAAGATCGCCGGGGCGCGGACCGCGGCTGCGCTCACCGACTCCGCGCCCTGGTTCGTGGCGGCCGTCTCCGGGATCACTCTGGTACTCGGCGCGGGCGCGCTGGCCGGAGCCTGGTTCAGCGGAAAGGTCCCGGGCGAGGCGGCCCGGGGGACCGTGCCGCTGCTCGCAGCCGCCGCCCGCGCCGCCCAAGACGCTGGGTCCTGGCTCATCGGCCTGGGCATCGCCGCGTTCATCGCCTGGGGCCGCCGCGCCTACCGCGATCCCGCAGCCCGCCGGACCATAGGGATCCTGTGGGACGTCGGCACCTTCTGGCCGCGCGCCGCCCACCCCTTCGCACCGCCCTGCTACGCCGAGCGGGCCGTACCCGACCTGACCTGGCGGATGGCCGGCTGGACCGGCCGCACCGGTGGCCGCCTGGTCATCTCCGGCCACTCCCAGGGCAGCGTGCTGGCCGCGGCGGCCGTCTGGCAGCTGCCGCCGCCCGCCCGCCGCCGGGTCGCCCTACTCACCTACGGCTCCCCGCTCGGCCGCCTCTACGGCCGCTGGTTCCCCGCCTACTTCGGCCCGGGGCCGCTCACCGCCCTGCACCGCGAGGTCGACTGCTGGCGCAACCTGTGGCGGGCCACCGACCCCATCGGCGGGCCGGCCCTGCCCGGCGCGGAGCCCGACGTGGACCGCGGCCCGCTCGCCGACCCGCTCGCCTACGGGCGCAGCGCCCGCCATCCGCTGCCCGCCCCGATCCTGGGCCACGGCGACTACCAGGCCGACCCGGCCTTCGCCGCCGAACGCGACGCCCTGCTCGCCCGGTTGGACGCCGCCGTACGGGCCCCGGAGCCGCCCCGACCCGCTGCGGGCGGGGAGGTCCCGGGTCAGCGGATCGCGGTCAGCAAGGAGCGGGCTGGACCGGAAGCGCCGGCAGATCCGCCGGGAACAGCAGGGTGAGCTCGTCCGTGCTGGGCTCCGCGAGCTGCGCGACCCGGCCCGCGTGCCGCTCCACCATCGACTCGAAGGTCTGGCGGGCCGTACGGCCGTTGCCGAAGGCGGGGCCTTTGGGCAGCTCCGCGAAGTAGGTCAGCAGCGCCTGCGACGTACCGTCCCCGAGCCGGTACTCGTGCTCCTCCGCCTGCTGCTCGACGATCCGCAGCAGTTCCCCGGGCCCGTAGTCGCCGAACGTGATGGTCCGGGAGAACCGCGAGGCCACCCCCGGATTCACCGTCAGGAAGCGCTCCATCTCGGCCGTGTACCCGGCGACGATCACCACCACCGCGTCCCGGTGGTCCTCCATCAGCTTCACCAGCGTGTCGATCGCCTCGCGCCCGAAGTCCCGGCCCGAGTCCTCCGGCGCCAGCGCGTACGCCTCGTCGATGAACAGCACCCCGCCGCGCGCCCGCTCGAACGCCTCCTGCGTACGGATCGCGGTGGAGCCGATGTGCTCGCCGACCAGGTCCACCCGGGACACCTCGACCAGGTGCCCGCGCTCCAGCACCCCGAGCGACGCCAGGATCTCCCCGTACAGCCGGGCGACCGTGGTCTTGCCGGTGCCGGGGGAGCCGGTGAAGACCAGGTGCCGGCGCACCGAGGCGGCCTTCAGGCCCGCCTGCTGCCGCCGCCGGCCCACCTCGATCATGTCGGTGAGCGCCCGCACCTCGCGTTTGACGCTGTCCAGGCCCACCAGCGCGTCGAGCCGGCCCAGCATCTCGCCGGAATCCCGCGCGGGGGCGGCCGGAGCGCCCTGCGCCCCGTCGGCGGGCCGCGGTACGGCAGGCGGAGGCGTCTGCGCCGGCCGGTCCACGGGGCCCTGCGTCCCGGTGGCCGTAAGGATGCCCGCCCCGGCCCTGGCGGGCACGCCGCCCGGCGCGGACCGGTCCGCGAGCCGGGCGCCGGACTCGTCGCCGGTGCACTCCTCGGCGGTCGGCCCGTCCTCGGGGAACTCGTAGCCCCCGCGGGCGCAGCGCTCGGTGTGGCAGCGCGTCAGCGTGGTGCGGCAGCCGTCCATGACGTGGAAGCCGAAGCCGGAACTGCCGGTCACCCGGCACGCCGTGAAGGTGCCCCGGCCGCCCGCCGACACGTAGAAACCGGCCTCGGCGGGGGAGGTGACCGTGCACCGCTCCAGCGTGGGGTCGGCGCCCTTGGTGACGATCACACCGGTCTGCACGGCGTCGACGGTGCAGCCGGCGAGCGTGCCGCCGCTGCCGTGGTCGCGGAACCAGGCTCCGGTCGCCGCCTCGCGGATCCGGCAGTCGTCGAGCTGCGCGGTGGCCCCGTCGCTCACGGACACGGCGGTGTTGCGCACCTGGGACAGATCGCTGTCGACGACGTCGACGCGCGATCCGCGGTCCAGCACGAACAGCGCGTCCGGTACGTCGTGCACCCTGCAGGAGTCGAGGGAGACGGTGGCGCCGTCACTGATCCACACCGCCGGATAGTCACCCGTACTGTCGTGGATCTCGCAGGACTCGGCGTCCACCCGGGTCCCGGGGTCCCATACGGACAGGCCGTTGCGGCCGAACCGCCGCACGGTGGTGCGGCTGAGGGCGAGCACCGAACGGGACCGCAGATCGACCGCGTTCTCGGGGATGTCGTGGATGTCGCAGCCGGCCAGGGTGAGCACCGCGTCGGTGTCGAGCGTGACCCCGTCGGCGGAGGTGCGGTGCACCGAGCAGTCGGTGAGGCGGGCCGTGGCGCGCGCGGCGATCTGCACCCCGGAGCCCTTGACCTCGTACACCTCGCAGCCCAGGGCCTCCAGGCCCGAGCCCTCGCCGGTGACCCCGATGCCCGCACCCGTGGCGTGGTGGATCCGGCAGCGCTCCAGCCGGGGCCGGCCGCCGCCGCGCACCGAGACGCCGTTCTGACCGGCGGCCACGACCTCGCACTCCTCGAACACCCCGCCGCCGCCGTCCAGTACGGCGATGCCGACGCCGGCCGGATTCTCCACCGTGCACCGCCGCACCAGGGGCCGGGCCCCGGCGCCGCGTACCTCGATGCCGGCGGCGGAGTGGGTGCTCACCCGCAGGTCGGTGAGCTCCGGGCAGCCGTCCTCCACCAGCAGGGCGGGCGTCGCCCGGTCCTGGCCCTCCAGATACAGGTCCTGGACGACGGCCGAGGCGCGCAGGGTCAGCGCGACCCCGTCGAGCGGGGCGATCCGCACCGACCCCGCCCCGCCCTCGGGCCCGCGCAGGGTGACGGCATGGTCCAGCACCAGGTTCTCGCGGTAGGTGCCGGGGGCGATCGTCAGGACGTCCCCGTCGCCCGCGACGGCGAGCGCGGCGGTCAGCGTCGGATACTCACCGGAGCGGCGCCGCCACCGCGACGTTCCGCCGTGCGTCACCTGGACCGTGCCCTGAACCATGGTGCTGTCGTGCCCCCACCCTCGTACTCGCGCTGCCGATACGACCGATGCCACTGAAGCCCGGAGTCACCGCAGCCACCGAAGTCACTGGAGCGACCCATCCGGCCGCCCCACCGTAGCGCGCGGGGAGCAGATGAGCTGCCAGGTCAGCTGCCCGCGCCCGCTCGGCCCCAGTCCGGTCCGGCCGCCGCCCAGGCCCGGTCCAGACGTATGTACCGCCGATGCATGAGCCGTCGTACGACCAGCCGCCGGACCGTCTCCACCAGTGTGGCCACGCAGATCGCGGCGGCCAGCCCCGCCATCCCCGCGTGGAACGCCGCCGCCGCCGGGTCGAGCGGCTGCCCCACCAGCCGGCCGCGCGCATCGGTCCAGATCCGGAACCGGTCGCCGGGCCGCGGCGGTTCCTCCGCGGCCGGCACCGTGCCCTGGTGGCTGCTGCCGTCCGGCGCGGTCCACGAGGCCACGATCTGCGTACGGTGCGGGGCCGTCCGCTGCGCCGACGTGTCGGCGGCGGCGCTCGCCGCGGCATCCGCATCCGCGTCCGCCGCGGAGACCGTGGCCGACTCCGGCGCGGGCCGCAGGACCACCGCCGGGACGAGATGACGCTCCTGCCGCTGCTCGTGCGCGGCCTGCTGAAGGGTACCGTCCACCCGCAGTCCCGCGACCCAGCCGACGGCCGGAGCCACCACCAGGACGCACACCAGCGCGGCGAAAGCCACCCACGCCTCGAAAAGATCGGTCGGCCGGCGCAGCGGATTGCGCCGCCACCGCCACACACCCATTGCTGTCCGCACGGTCCGGCTCCCCCAACTTGTGCCAGTCTCCGCCTGTCTGCGCCTCTGTCCTGACTGATCCAACGGCCTGGTCGTGCCAGTTGGTTCCAGCCCGGGCGCCGAGCCCCTCGAAGGTGTCAATCCGGACGGCCGGTCGCCGGTCCGCGACCACCCGCCCGCCCCTCGTGTCCCACCTGCCCCGGGAGGGCGCCGGCGGTGTCACTGAAGGACCCGGACCTCGTCACCGACGCGCACCGTACCCAGCCGCACCGGCACCAGCTGCCGCCCGAACGCGAGCGACCGGCCGATCCGGCGGTGCCTGGCCAGGGTCTTCAGCGGCTCCTTGCCCCGTTCCGCCGTCTCCTGGTCGGTGGTGGTGACGACACACCGGCCGCACTCGCGCACCCCGCGGAAGAGGGCGTCGCCGATCGCGATGCGCAGCCATTGGTCCTCGGCCCATGCCTCGCCTCCGGAAACCACCACATTGGGGCGGAAACGGTTCATCGGCAAGGGGCCTTCCTCAGGGTGATCGCCCTGCGCGATGAGCGAGTTGAGCGCGTCCAGCGAGGCGAGTGTGGTGATCAGCAGCGGATAGCCGTCGGCGAGGCTCACCATCTCGCCCGGCAGGGCGTAGTCCGGATCCACGGGACGGCGTACCGCCGGATCATCCATGTGCACCAGCCGTACCGGCTCCCCGAGGTACGCGCTGAACCAGTCGGCCGCGGTGGTCGCCGCGGCCACGGTCTCGACCTTCTTCCCGAACAGCATCGCCGGTTCCAGCGGACCCGGCTCGGGCACCTCCACGAACAGCTCCGCCATGCCCGGCGCCGTCACGGCGATCCGGCCGCCGTCCGCCGGACGGGCGGTGGCCAGGGCGAGGCGCGGCTGGCGGCGCTGGGTGACGACCGCGCCCTCGGGATCGATCAGCGCCCAACGCCGGTCCCCGGAAAGACCCCAGGGCTCCACGGCCACCTCGTCGGGAGCGGTCCCCGCTACCGATTTGACGGGATGGATGTGGAGCGCCTGCACGTGCAAGTTCGACATGAGGGCATCCTGCCAGCCCCCGCGCCGCACCGCGTATCAGAGCCCCGTCAGTAGCCGCGCCCCTGGTAGGGGCGGCCGTACGGGTCCTCGTACGAGGCGGCCGGCACCGGTGCGGGCACCTGGACCGGACGCGGCGCGGCCGGGCGCATCGCCTCGTACCCGGTGGCCATGGCGACCGGGCGGGGCTGCTGCGGCTGGGGCTGCGGCATGTACCCGCCGCGGGCCGCCATCGGCTGCTGCTGCGGGATGTACGGGGCCGGCGCCTGCTGCAGCGGCATCGGCTGCGGGGCCGACTGCTGCTGGTACGGGTATCCGTATCCCGAGGTCTGTTGTTGCTGGGGCTGGGCCGGCGGCAGCGCCGGCATCGACGACGCGAGAGCCGGCAGGTACCCGCCGCTCGAGTATCCGGCACTCGGGGACTCATAGGCGGCCGGGACGCGGATCGGGGCGATCTGCGGAGTGCCGCGTTCGGCGACGAGGGAGTCGTAGATGGGGGTGTCCGGGAAGGAGGGCGCGGAGTAGTAACCGCCGCCATAAGTGGAGCGGGGGGAGGTCATGGGACCTAAGTTAAGCCCACGACTTCACCGGGTCCATAGCGAGGTGCCGTCAACCCCGCCCTGACCTGCATATTCCCAGGTCAGGGCCACACCTTTCACTTGACGTTCACGTGCACGATTCACCACTTCCGCCCCATCTTGTTCGTACTCGTGCCCACCGGTTGGGTGTTGCACCGACTTCGCGCTGACGCAGCGTCACAATGCGGTGACCTCGGAAGACTCCGCCCCGAGGGGCGGTCCGCCGTTTCAGGCGTCACTGGGGCGGGCATAGGTCCGGCCCTTCCAGGACGCCCCGCGGCCGCGGTAGTGCTGCACGGCCGAGTCGACGGTCATCAGGAGGTACAGCAGCGCGGTGAACGGAAGCAGCGGCGCGAGCGCGGCGGGCTGGCGGTAGTACCGGAGCATCGGCAGGTAGGTGCCCGCCATCAGGAGCCAGGCCAGGCCGCCCGCCCAGGCGATGTCCGGGCGGTCGGCCGCGATGCCCGTCAGCAGGGCGGCCGGCGGCACGAGGTAGACGAGCGCCAGTCCGGCGGCGGTCCCGGCCAGCAGGACGGGCTGGTGGCGCAGTTGTGCGTAGGCGCTGCGCGAGACCATCCGCCACAGGTCCGCGAGCGCGGGGTACGGGCGCACGCTGTCCACCCGCTCCGCGAGCCCCAGCCAGATCCGGCCGCCGGAGCGCTGTACCGCGCGGGCGAGGGACACGTCGTCGATGACCGCCTGGCGGATGGAGTCGGGGACCCCGGCCCGCACGGCGGCCGTGGTGCGCAGCAGTACGCAGCCGCCGGCGGCCGCGGCCGTCCGGGCGGAGGGGCGGTTGATCCGGCGGAACGGGTAGAGCTGGGCGAAGAAGTACACGAAGGCCGGTACGACGAGCCGCTCCCACAGGCCGACCACCCGCAGGCGGGCCATCTGGGAGACGAGGTCGAGGTCCGCGGAGGTGGCGGCGGCGACCAATTCGCGCAGACTGTCGGGTTCGTGCGCGATGTCGGCGTCGGTGAGGAGGAGGAAGTCGGGCTCGGTCGCGTGCGCGGTGCGGGCGATCCCGATGCCGTGCCGCAGTGCCCAGAGCTTGCCGGTCCACCCGGGTGCGGGGTCGCCGGGGGAGGCGACGGTGAGCGGGAGCCCGGGTTGCCCGGCCGCGAGCCGGCACGCGAGCTCGCCCGTGCCGTCGGTGCTGCCGTCGTCGACGAGGATCACCTCGGCCTCGCCGGGATAGTCCTGCGCGATCAGCGAGGGCAGGCTCCGCGGCAGCACCTCGGCCTCGTCCCGGGCCGGGACGACGATCGCGACGGACGGCCAGCGGGCGGGGGCCGTGCGCGGCGGGAGGCGGACGTCGGTCCGCCAGAACATGCCCTGGGCGAAGGTGAGCCAGAGCCAGGCGGCGAGGGAGGCGTAGGCCGCGCAGGCGGCGGTGAGGAGGCCCATGGCGGCAGTGTGCCGGGCCCGGGCGGGCCTGTCCCGCACCCCGGCCCACCGGGTGCGGCGGCCTGCCGGCGCGGCGTTCCCCCGGCGCGGGGCGCGGCGTTCCTTCCGCGGGGGTGCGGCGGTTCCCGGGGCTGCGGTGGCTGGTGGGGAGGTCTTCCGGGCCGGGGCGGCCGGCCCGGCCCGCGGTGGCGGGAGAGCCGTGTCGGCGCGGGGGTCGACTAAGGTGGCCGGGTGAAGATCGCGCTCATGGACTCCGGAATCGGCCTCCTCGCGGCGGCCGCCGCCGTGCGACGGCTGCGGCCGGACGCGGATCTGGTCGTCTCCTCCGACCCCGACGGGATGCCCTGGGGTCCCCGGACCCCCGCCGACCTCGCCGGGCGGGCGCTCGCCGTCGCCCGGGCCGCCGCCGCGCACCGGCCGGCCGCGCTGATCGTCGCCTGCAACACCGCGACCGTGCACGCCCTCGACGCCGTGCGGGCGGAACTGGAACCGGCCATCCCGGTCATCGGTACCGTGCCGGCGATCAAACCCGCCGCGGCGGCCGGCGGCCGGCTGGCCATCTGGGCCACCCCCGCCACCACCGGCAGCGCCTACCAGCGCGGGCTGATCCGTGACTTCGCCACCGGGGCCCGCGTCACCGAAGTGCCCTGCCCCGGACTCGCCGACGCGGTGGAGGCGGCCGACGACGCCGCCGTGGCGGCCGCCATCGCCGCGGCCGCCGCGCTGACTCCGGCCGACGTCACCGACGTCGTGCTCGGCTGCACGCACTACGAACTGGTCGAGGGCCCCATCCGGGCCGCCCTCGCCGCGCGGACCCGGGGTGCGGAGCTGGTCTACCACGGCTCCGCCGAGCCCGTCGCGTTCCAGGCGCTGCGCCGCGTGGGCCTGCGGCCCGAGCCCGGCCTGCCGCGCACGGGCGGGCTGACCGTGCTGCGCAGCGGGCGCGAGGGCACCCTGCCAGCCGCCGCGCTCGCGTACGCCGAGGGCCGGCTGCTCGCGGGCCAGGGCGCACCCGTCGGCTGACGCAGCCCCCGGGGCCCGGCCGCACGCCCCCTTCGCGCCCCCGGCGAGACGAATCGTCTTGCGTGTGATCCGGGCCTGGTCTACGGTCCGCCGCGCAGTGAGACGGAACGGTGCGTCTCGAACGTCCTGTCACACACGACCGGCGGCAGCGCGCGGCCTTCGGGGGCGGCGCCCGGAGCTTCAGCGGGAGCCGGCCGCCGCGAGCCGCTGAGCCAGCGCGCGCAGGTCGCCCGCGTCCAGGACCCGGTCCCCGAAACCGGGCAGCGGCACGTGCAGGGCCGCCGTCCAGCGCTCCGGGACCGCCCCCTGGCCGTAGCGGGCCCCCGCCAGGATCCCCGTCACCGCGGCCACCGTGTCGGTGTCCCCGCCCAGGTCCACGGCCGCCCGGACCGCCTGCGCGAAGCCGCTCGTGGTGCGCAGCGCCCACACGGCCGAGCCCAGGCAGGGCCACACCGCCCCGTTGAACTCGGTGGCCAGCCCCGGATGCCAGTCGGGGGCGAGCACGCGACCGTACCGCTCGCGGTGGGCCGGATGCACCTCGGCGAGCGTCGCGGGGAGGGCGGCCAGCGGGTCGGCCCCTTCCAGGGCGACGCGCACGAGCTCGTGCAGGATCGCGGTCCCCTCCCAGGCCGCCCGGTCGCCGTGCGTCAGGGCCGCGATCCGCCGGGCGGCGTCCATGGTCCCCTCCTGCCCCGCGGGAGCGAAGTAGACCGCGGAGGTGGCGGCCCGCATCAGGGAACCGTTGCCCGCGGCCCGCGCGTTGACCTGGAAGTGCAGGGCGGCGGCGAGGTCCCAGGGCTCGCCGTTGGTCAGCACGTCCTCGGTCTGCAGCCCGATGTCCTTCGGCTGACCCGCCGCCCAGCGCTGGAACCGGCCGAAGATGTCGGGGAGTTCGAGACCACCGCACTCCAGCAGGGACTCCGCGACCAGGACGGCCATCTGCGTGTCGTCCGTCGCCTCGCCGGGATCCCAGCCGCCGCCCCCGGCCATCTCCGCGCCGCGTGCGGACAGTTCGCCCGCCGCCCCGAACTCGTAGGGCGCGCCCAGCGCGTCGCCCGCGGCCGAGCCGACGACGGCGCCCACGGCCCGGTCCAGTCGGGTCGTCATCGGCTCTCCTCCTCGCATACGGCCGCCAGCAGTTCGCGCGCGAAGCGGTCCAGGTCGTCCAGGCCGGCCCCCGCCGGGTTCTCCGCCAGGGCCCGGTACTGCTCCGCGCACCGTTCGGCCGCGCCCCGCACCAGGGCGTCGCGGGTCGGGAAGTAGTTCTTGGCGCTACCCGTCGGTACGGCCGCGGCCGCGTCGGCGGCCCGACGGGTCAGCCCGCGCCCGCCCTCCTGCGCCAGTACGGCGATGGCCGCGTCCCGCAGCCGGTCCCTCCGGTCCCGGTTCACCGTGCCACCCTAACCACGACCGTGGTACCGCAGATGCAGTACCACGGTCGTGGTGGTTCGTGATCGTTCGGCGCAGGGGCGGGCCACGAGCGAAACGACGACGGCCTTCGTGACCGGCGGCCCCCCGGCCCCGCATGACGCGCTCGCCGCCGTGCCGGGCCGCGTGGACCGAGTGGGCGAGGGACGGTGGCGCGCGGGCGGAACGTGAGTACGCTGCTACACATGACGGGTCACCCTCCGGGTCCGCTCTGGGCGGGCCGCGCCTCCAACCGTGTGCAGTGGCTGCTCGCCGCTGTCGGTGCGGCCTGTCTGGCGCTCGGGGTGGAACTCGCCGTCGACTACGCCTGGACCGCCGGCGTCATCCCGCTGCTCATGTCGGTGATCGGCTGCCTCGCCGTCGGGCTGCTCATCCTCTACGGCACCCTGGCCTTCGTACACGTCGCCGTCACCGTCGACGCCGAGGCCCTGGAGGTGCGCTGCGGCCACATGGGGGTGCCCCGCCGCAGGATCCGGCTCACGCAGGTCACCTCCGCCGAGTTCGTGCCCAGCATCACCCCGCAGCAGTGGGGAGGCTGGGGCCACCGCTGGCGCCCCGAAAAGGGCACCGCGATCATCGTCCGGCGCGGCGAGGGCGTGGCCCTCGTCCTCGTCGACGGCAAGCGGTTCACCGTCACCGTCGACGACGCCGAGAACGCCGTCCGTGTCATCCGCGCCCATCTGCGCGCCCTCGCCCGGTAGACCCGTGGACCCGCCGGGTTCGGTACGCCTGGTAGGTCCGGTAGAGGTGTCCTGCGGAGCGCGCCCGGGTGCCTACCGTTCCGCCGGGCGCGGGGACGTACACTCCGCCAGATGAGCAGCAGTGTCACCCGCACGACCGGGAACGAGCCCTCGCAGTCCGCCGACGGGCCCCCGGCGAAGGCGGCCGCATCCCCTGCGGCCGCCCGGTCCGACGCGCACCGGAAGGGGCTGTGGCTGCTGCGCGCCCTGCTCGCCGCCCTCTCGGGCGTGCTGCTCTACCTGAGCTTCCCGCCCCGCCCGCTCTGGTGGCTGGCCCCCTTCGCCCTCGCCCTGCTCGCCGGCTGCCTCCACGGCCGCCGCGCGCGGGCCGGCTTCGGCCTGGGGCTCCTCGCCGGACTCGGCTACCTGCTGCCGCTCCTCGTCTGGACCGGTGAGGAGGTCGGCCCGGTGCCCTGGCTGGCGCTGAGCACCCTCGAAGCCGTCTTCATCGGCCTCACCGGCCTCGGCATCGCCCTGGTCAGCCGGCTCCGGGCCTGGCCGCTGTTCGCCGCCGCCGTATGGGTAGCGGGCGAGGCCCTGCGCGCCCGGGCCCCCTTCGGCGGCTTCCCCTGGGGCAAGCTCGCCTTCGGACAGGCCGACGGCGTCTTCACCCCGCTCGCCGCTCTCGGCGGCACCCCGCTGCTCTCCTTCGGCGTCGCCCTCTGCGGATTCGGCCTCTACGAGGCCCTGCGCACCGCCCGCCGCCACCCCGGCCGCACCACCGCCGCGCTGACCGCGCTCACCGTCGTCGCCCCGATCGGCGTGGGCCTCGCCGCCCGCCCGCTGGTCTCCGACACGGCCGAGGACGGCACCGCCGTCGTCGCCGTGATCCAGGGCAACGTGCCCCGCCTCGGCCTCGACTTCAACTCACAGCGCCGGGCCGTCCTCGACAACCACGCCAAGCGCACCCTCCAGCTCGCCGAGGACGTCAGGGCCGGCCGCGCCCCGAAGCCCGACTTCGTCGTCTGGCCGGAGAACTCCTCCGACCTCGACCCGTACGCCGAGCCCGACGCCCACGCCGTCATCGACCAGGCCGTCAAGGCCATCGGCGTGCCCGTCGCCATCGGAGCGGTGGTGGCCCCCGAGACCGGCCCGCTGCGCAACACGATGATCCTGTGGGACCCGGTCAAGGGCCCCACCGCGACCTACGACAAGCGCAAGATCCAGCCCTTCGGCGAGCGCATCCCGATGCGTTCCGTCGTCCGCCTCTTCAGCTCCGACGTGGACCGGGTACGCCGTGACTTCGGACCCGGCAAGGACCCCGGCGTCTTCGACATGGCCGGCACCGGCGTCGGCATGGTCACCTGCTTCGAGGCCGCCTTCGACGACGCCGTGCGCTCCACCGTCCAGGACGGGGCCCAGGTGATCGCCGTCCCGAGCAACAACGCCACCTTCGGCCGGACCCAGATGACCTACCAGCAGCTCGCCATGGACCGGATCCGTGCCGTCGAGCACAGCCGGACCGTCCTCGTCCCGGTCACCAGCGGGGTCAGCGCCGTCATCCGCCCCGACGGGAAGGTCGTCTCGCAGACGAAGATGTTCACCGCGGACGCGCTGGTCGCCGAGGTCCCGCTGCGTTCCGGCCGCACCCCGGCCACGGTCGTCGGCCCGCTTCCGGAGTACGCGCTGCTCCTGCTGGCTGCGGGCGGCCTCGGGTGGATCCTGAACCGCCGGATCCGTTCGCGCCGCGCCGCCTGAGGCCGGATCCGGTCCGCCGGCCTCGTAGGGTCGGGGCATGACCACACCCGATTTCATCCGCCGGATCCGAGCCGCCGCCGGGCACCAGCTGCTCCTGCTGCCCGGAGTCACGGCCATCGTCTTCGACGACCTCGGCCGGGTGCTGCTCGGCCGGCGCTCCGACACCGGGCAGTGGGCGGTCGTCGGCGGAATCGCCGAGCCCGGCGAGCAGCCCGCCGAGACCGCGGTCCGCGAGGTGTACGAGGAGACGGCGGTGCGCTGCGTCGTCGAGCGCGTGGTCCTGGTCCAGATGACGGAGCCGATGACCTACCCGAACGGGGACATCTGCCAGTTCCAGGACATCACCTTCCGCTGCCGCGCGACGGGCGGCGAGGCACGGGCCAACGACCACGAGTCCCTCGAAGTGGCCTGGTTCGAGGTGGACGCCCTGCCTCCGCTGGATCCCTTCGGCCTGGACCGGATCCAGCGGGCCCTGCGCGACGAGCCGACCTGGTTCGAGGCTCCCGGCGCTCTCGACTGACTCCCCGGACGGCGATGTGAGCCGGGCGTACGTGAGCTGTAAGGTTCCGCTGATCAAGAGCGGTAATCGGACAGTCGTACAGACAAAGGGGGCGGTCGAGGGATGATCTCGCGCGGTACAACCGGTGTGTCCGAGACGGGTGGCCAGGGCCGTGCAGCGGCCGGAGCGGCTCCCGGTGGGCGCCTGGCGGTCCTCGACGGGATCAGGGTCCTCGCCGCGCTCGGCGTGCTCTTCTACCACTACTTCGCCCTTGAGAGCGCCTGGGGGAAGGCGCCCGCTGAGGTCTTCCCGCACGCCCACCGGCTCGCCGTCTACGGCTGGCTCGGCGTCGAGATATTCTTCCTGGTCAGCGGGTTCGTGATCTGTATGAGCGCCTGGGGCCGCGGCGTGGGCGACTTCGCGGTGTCCCGGATCTCCCGGCTCTTCCCCGCCTACTGGGCGGCCGTGGCCTTCACCTCCCTCGTGCTGTTCCTCTCGCCCGAGGTCAGGGCGCTCGGGCGGTTCAGCGACGTCATGGTGAACCTGTCGATGCTCCAAGGCGGCGTCGGGGTCGCGAACATCGACGACGCCTACTGGACGCTCTTCGTCGAGCTCAAGTTCTACGTCCTCTTCGCGATCGTGGTCATGCGCGGCGTGACCTACCGCAACTGCGTCCTGTTCTGCGCGGTATGGACGCTGGCCGGCGTCGTGGCCCCCGGCGCGGACAGCGGCGTGCTGTCCTTCTTCGCGTCCTCGTCCTCGTCCCCCTACTTCATCGCAGGCATCGGCTTCTACCTGATGCGCCGCTTCCGGCCGAACGCCGTCCTGTGGGGCGTCGTAGGCGTCCAGTTCCTGCTCGCGCAGCACTACGTGCACGCCCGCATGATCTCCAGCCTGGGGCGGGCGGCCACCGAACGGACGCCCGCCTGGCCCGCCCATCTGGTCATCGCGCTCGGCTTCGCCCTGATGGCGGCCATCGCGCTCGGCGCCCTCGACGGCGTCCGCTGGCGCTGGCTCCCGCACGCCGGAGCGCTCACCTATCCGCTCTACCTGATCCACATGATGGCCGGTCTCACCCTCATCCATCACTTCCGCGGCGAGGCGGCTCCCGTACCGCTGGTCATCGGGGTGACCGCCACGATGCTGGCGCTCGCCTGGCTGATCCACCGGCTCGTGGAACGCCCGCTCGGCCGACGGCTGCGCGACGTACTGCGCCGCGGGGTGCGCGACATCCGGGTGGACACCTCCCGCGGCCCGTCGATCGAACTGCTCCCCGCACAGCCCTCCGCCCCCGACGCGGAACGCATCCCGGCCGGGCACCGGTCCCGATGACGACGGAGGGCAGCGGCCGGCCGAGCCGTGCGGACGGCCCCTGACGGGGCCGGGATCACCCGGGCGGAGGCAGTGCACCGCCCCAGATCGCCTCAGCCCACGGTCGGCGTGAACTCCACGCGCACGGACTTCGGTCCGCGGGTGAAGACCCCTTGCCCGGCCGGGTCGTACCCGTCGGCCGGGCGCAGGTCCGGCATCGCGTCGAGGAGCTGGTTCGTGGCGATCTCCACCTCCGCCTTGGCCAGCAGCGCTCCCACGCAGAAGTGCCGTCCGAGGGCGAACGCCAGGTGGTCCGCGGCCGCCGAGAAGGCGGTCGTCGCCGTCAGGTCGTCGCGGAGGATGTCGAACCGGTCCGGGTCGGCATACCGTTCCGGATCGCGATTGGCCGCTCCGATCAGGCAGGTGACGGTGGCTCCGGCGGGGATGGTGCCCGCGCTCATCGAAACGTCGGTGCCGGCCTGACGCATGATCATGTGGACCGGTGGGCTGTAGCGCAGGGTCTCCGCGAAGGCCCGGTCGATGAGTCCGCGGTCCTGACGGACGGCATCGAGCTGTCGTGGGTCGGCCAGGAGGTTCGCGAAGAGGGCGGCGACGGCCTTGTCCGTGGTCTCGGCGCCCGCGGTCAGGAGCAGGCTGCAGAAGGCTTTGATGTCCTCGTCGCTCATGCTCACGCCGTCGACCTCGGCGGTGCAGAGAGCGGAGAGCAGGTCGTCGCCGAGGCGGCTCCGCCGTTCCCGGATGACCGGCAACATGTACGCGGCGAACTCGGCCTGGGCGCGGCTGCCGGCCGCGGCGCACTCGGGGTCGCCGGACAGGTTGCCGGTGAACGCCACGAAGGCCCGGTACCAGCCGCCGATGTGCTTGTGGCCGGACCGGTCCAGCCCGAACATGTCGGCGATGACCGTGATGGGGAAGCGGGAGGCGAAGCCGCTGACGAGGTCGACGGCCCCGGTCCCGCGGAAGGCGTCGATCAGCTCGCGGGCGTTGCGTTCGATGAGCGGTACGACCTTCTCCCGGAGCTCGTGGCCGCGGAACGCGGGGGCCACCAGGGCGCGCCGGGTGGCGTGCTCGCGGCCGCTCATCTGGAGCAGGGTCTTCCCGTGCACGGGCTCCGCCTGCCAGGCGTAGTTGTCCGTGGTGAACTGCGACTGTTTGTCCTTGAACACCCGCGCCACGTCCTCGTAGCGCGCGACGAGGTAGCTCTGCGTCGCCTCGTGCCACACGAGCTCCGGGCTCTCGCGCAGGGCGCGGTACGTCGGGTACGGGTTCTCGGCGAACTCCTGCGACAGGATGTCCGGGACGTTGTGCGCGGCGGTCATGGAGATCCCCCCATCAGCTCGGCCTCCGGCGCGCCGGCCCTGCCGGCTCCGTCTTCGCCCCGGTGTGCCGGACACCGGTCCGACGCGCTGGGAAGGCCTGCGGATCGCGGTCCGGTCGGTGGTGTCCGTTCAGCTGAACGCCTCCAAGGAAACACCACACCGACCCCCGTCGCCAGGGCTTCGGCAGCTGCGCCCGAACAGGTCCCCGCCGCCCGCGACACGAGGCGATCCATGAGGTTCGACGGACTGCTGGGAGTCCGTCGGCGACGCCCCGGACAAGGTCACCGGACGGTTGTTCGGCTCTTTGGTCCGGGAGTTCGACGACCTCAGGACCGTGCTTGCCGGTACAGCTCCACCGCCCGGTCGCCCAGCACCGCGCTGTACGAGATCTCCGGTACGTTCCCGCCGCCCTCGTAGCCGCCGAGCACCCCGGCCAGCGCCCCGTTCACCAGCCACGGGCTCCCGCTGGTGCCGCCGGTCAGGTCCGGGCAGTCGATCCGGCGCTGGGTCACGGAGAGCAGCTCGGTGGTGTTCGCGCAGCGGACCGGGGCCTCCAGGGTCCGCGGGTAGCCGATGACCGTCACCGTGGGATCGTCCGGCTGCTCGGCGGCGACCGGGAAACCGCCCACGGCCTTCTCCACGGATCCGGTCCGCCCGCCGTCCACCGGAGCCACCGTCGCGAAGGCGATGTCGTCGTCCGGGTCCTGGCCCTCGGTCCAGCCCGGTGTCAGGTAGGCTCCGGTGATCTTCCAGAATCCGTACGGGGCCTTGCCATCGCGGTAGCCCGGTGCGAAGACCGTCGTGGACGGGCTCTCCAGGCAGTGCGCGGCGGTCGCGATCACATCGCCGTCCTCGCTGTGCACCACGGCGGCGGTGCAGTGGTGCCCGCCGTCCCGCCCGCCCGCGAAGAGCGCGCCCACCCGGTCGGCGGTCGCGCCGGGCAGCGCCCACGCGGTCACGCCGAGCGGCGGCCCGGCGGCCGCGTCGGGCAGGTCCACGCCGATCAGCGCGGCCATCGCGGACAGTGCGAGCAGGATCCGGGACGCCCGCCGCGCACGGGTGCGCCGGGCCGTTCGGGGGAGCGTGGAGTGGATCATCCGTCCACCCTGCCCGCCGAACCTATGTCCGGAGGACGGTGTTCCGTATGAATCCCCTGTGAATTTCGTGAAGGAGATGTGAAGGCCGGGGCATGCCCGGACAGGCCCCGCTTTGTCGGATCTCGGCAGCCGATCGGCGGCTATCCGCGCCGCTCGTAGACCGTCACCCGGCGCCCCCGCACCTGCCGGTCCGCCACCACCGCGAAGTGCTCCCGCAGGACCGCCTCCTTCGCCTTGTCCCGCTCGGCCGACGGCGGCTTCGCCACCTCCTCCGCGTCCGTCACCAGCAGCACCCGCCGCTGCCCGAGCAGCGCCGCCCGGATCCGCGCGGGGTCCGCCTCCTCGCCCTTCAAGGTGGCCGAGGCCGCCGGGGACGCCGCCAGCGCCACATCGGCCAGGCCCCCGAAGGCGCCGGGCGAGACCAGCGCCGTGTCCCGTCGCGCGGCCGGGACGAACAGCACCGCGTCCCCGTCCCGCTTCAGCCCGGCCACCTCGCCGGCCACCGCGAGCACGTCGTCTATGCGGCTGGCCGGGGCCCGCTTGTCCAGTTCCACCGGCAGCAGGGCGAGCACCGACACCCCGGCCAGGCCCGGCACCAGCAGGACCGCCGCCCTCGGGAAGCGGGGCGCGCAGGCCCGTACGGCGGCGGCCAGGGCGGCGCCGACCAGCAGCGCCAGCCCCACCATGCTGAACAGCACGTACCGGTCCTGGAACAGCGGCTGCACCAGGGACAGCCCGATCAGCCCGAGCTGAGGCACCGCCAGCAGTGGCAGGCCGACCGCCGCCACCGAGAGCGCCCCGCGGTCCGGCCGTCCGGACCGGTCCGCCCACGCACCCAGCCCGCCGATCACCAGGAGGATCCCCGGCCCGATCAGCATGGACCAGGTCAGCGGCGGTATCCAGGACACCTGGTCGGACTGGCCGCGGCTGAACAGGATCAGCGGCAGCGCCCCCGCGACCGCACCCGAGCCGTACGCCGCCCAGCGCAGCCACACCCGCCGCCCGGACCGCACCCACCCCAGGGTCGCCGCGTGCGCGGGCAGGACCAGCAGCGACAGCCAGTTCAGCAGGGCGCACACCAGCACCGTGATCCCGTACGCCGCCCAGCGCGGCCAGGCCCGCCGCCCGGGCCCGCGCTCCAGGAGCGAGACCAGCAGCAGGGTGGACAGCCCGGCCCCCGCCGCGACCAGTGCGTACGGACGGCCCTCCTGGAGGTAGAACTGGACGGCCGGCAGCAGCCCGAGGGCCAGACCGCCGCCGAGCCCCGCCCAGAACCCGGCCAGGCGCCGCCCGATCAGCGCCACACACGCGGCGGCGGCCGACACGGCCAGCACCGACGGCAGCCGCAAGGTCGCCGTACTCGCCCCGAAGACCTCGAAGAGGCAGTGCATCAGCAGGTAGTACAGCCCGTGGACGGCATCCACGTGTCCGAGCATCGCCCATATCTCACCCGCCGACCGCCCGGCCACCTGCCAGGTCGCCGCCTCGTCCCGCCACACGCTGTCCTGGCGGGAGAGCCCCCACAGACCGAGCCCCAGAGACCACAGCAGGGGGACCAGCCACACCAGAACGCGCCGACTTCGGGATTCGGTCGTGACGGATATGTCGGAAGGCATGAAGGAGTGCGGATCCTCGGTGCGGGGCGTCGGCGGAAAGCACCAGTCTATGGACGCCACGGACGGTTTCCGGGCCGGGTGTTGTGCACCACGGAGCGTGATCGTCCGGCCCCCCGCCCCTAGCCTCGCCGCAGGAGCACGAACGAGGGGCGGTACCCGGTGAACTGGCTCATCCACGACTACCGCGAGAGCGATCTCGCAGCGGTGGTCCATCTGATCGACACCACGGCCGAACTCGGCCAGGAGTCCGTCTTCTCCCTCGCCGAGTGCATCGGCGCGCTGACCGACCGCCAGCCCTGCGTGGTCGCCGTCCACCAGGGCGTCCCCATCGGCGCCGCGCTCGCCTGCGTCACCGGCGAACGGGCCTGGGTCATGCGCATCGCGATCGCGGCCGGCTGGCGCGGCCGGGGCCTGGCCAGCGCCCTGCTCGTGGAACTGGAGCGACGGCTCATCGCCGCGCGCGTCGGCCGCATCGCCTACGTCCTGCCCGAGGAGGACATGCTCGGCGAGGGCCTCCTGAACGCCGGATACACCCGGCAGCCCGCCGTCGCCTACTTCGAGAAGACCGAGCCGCTGCACGGACCCGCGGCGGGCCTCCTCGACGACCTCGGTGGCCGCTTCCTCCCGAACGACCTCTGGGCCAAGGTCGCCGGGATGGAGAAGGAGAAGGACCTCATCGAACGGCGTGTGGTCCTGCCGCTCGCCGAGCCCGAGCGGGCCGCCTCGCACGGAGTGCGGCCGCCGCGTGCCATCACCCTCTTCGGCCCGCCCGGCACCGGCAAGACCACCTTCGCCCGGGCCGTCGCCTCCCGGCTCGGCTGGCCCTTCGTGGAACTGCTGCCCTCCCGCCTCGCCGACGAGGGCAACCTGGCCGCCGCGCTGCGCGACGCGTTCGCCCGGATCGCCGAACTGGAGCGCGTACTGGTCTTCATCGACGAGGTCGAGGAGATCGCACCGGTGCGCACCGAGCCCGCGCAGCCCGGCGGGATCCACGGGGTGACCAACGAGCTGCTGAAGCTGATACCGGGCTTCCGGGAGGGCGACGAGCGGCTGCTCGTGTGCGCCACCAACTCCATCCGGTCCCTCGACCCGGCCTTCCTGCGGCCCGGGCGCTTCGACTACCTCATCCCGATCGGCACCCCGGACGCCGGCGCGCGCGCCGCCATCTGGTCCCGCTACACGGCCCGCCGCCCGGACGTCGACGTGAACGCCCTGGTGGCGGCCACCGAACTGTTCACGCCGGCCGACATCGAGCACGCGGCGCGCATCGCGGCGCAGGCGTCCTTCGAGCGGGACCTGGAGGCGGTCGGCGCGCGGGGCGCGGCGGCCGCGCAGCTGGGTGCGACCACGGAGGACCACCTGGCGGCGGTCCGGCAGTGCCGGCCGACGGTGACCCCGGCGATGACGGGCGCGTTCGAGGCGGACATCACCGCGCACGCCCGGTTCTGACCCCGGCCGGAGCCCCCTGACGTCCGTCCCCCGGTTGCGGCGGGGGACGGAACGAGGAACGGTCCGCGGCCGCTCCCCGAGCGGCCGCGGACCGCCCCGCGCGGACCCGGTACCGCGCCGGAGGGCGGCTCGGCTACCGTCACCGCATGGGCTTCGTCGTCTTCATGACCCTTCCCGGTCTGGCTCTGGTGCTCACCGCCATGGCCTTCCTCGACCTGGCACTGGTCCGCGCGGGCCGCGCCGGGCTGCTGCCCTGGCGCTGGAACGGCCGCCAGGGGCAGATGTCCGCCACCGGCTTCGAGCAGCTGCACGCCAGCTTCTCGCCCGGCAAGCAGAACGAGCTCAAGGAGCGGCAGAGCGCCCTGGTCATGCGCGACGACGAGGAGGACGGCGCACCGCCGCGTACCCGGGTCGACCTCGACGGCGGACTCGCCGTCATCCGGCTGCCCGGAAGGCGTGAGGCCGTCTAGCGGGCGCAGCTGTACGTGAAGTCCACCGCGGCCGTGCGCTGCCCGGGCGACATCAGCTGCAGCTCCGCCTTCGCCGGGTAGCTTCCCTTGCCCTGGAAGGTCCACAGCAGGTGCAGCCGCGCCTCCCGCTGTCCGCGCGGCACCCGTTCGGTCAGCCGCTCGGACCGGGTGCCGTCACTGCGCACCCACCGGTAGGTGAGGATGCCCGGGCGCCCGTTGGTCGCCACGACGGCCACCACATCGGCCGCCGCGTCACAGGCCGGGCCTGCGGGATCGGTGCTCACGGCCACGTCCCGGACCTCGATGCCGGGCCCCAGCCGCTGCCACCCGAGGTACGCGAGGACCCCGGCCAGGACGAGCGCCGCGAGGGCGTACCGCCGCAGCCCGGCCAGCCGGCGGCGCCCGCGCGGTGGCGCGAAGGCCCCCGAGGCGTCGACGGGGAACGGCGCGGGCATGGCCGCGGTGACCCCGGGCCCGAACCGGAGCACGGAACCCTCGACCCGGTCGGGGGCCACCGGCTGGACCACGGTCACGGACCCACCCGGAGGCGTCGCCTGGACCTTGGTCACGGCCTCGCCCGGGTCCGTCGGCTGGACCGCGGTCACGGCCTCGCCGTCGGCCGGCGGGCCGCTGAACCAGTGACTGCCGAGGACGGTGGCGCTGTAGTCGTCGCCCTCGGGGGAGCTGGGACCGCTCATCGGGGCACCTCCTGCTCCGTGCAGCGCAGCAGGTACTGCGAGGCCGACGCGGACTTGTTCCCGGCGGTGGGCCTGGTGGTGACGCGGACCCCGCCGTAGCAGCCGTTGCCCTTGGTGAAGGGGTGGGACAGGGTCCTGGGCGCCGAGCCCGCCTGCATCTCGAACGACTCCATGCCGTCGCGGACGGAGTAGGAGCCCTGTGTCCTGCCCAGGAACCACTCCACCGTCACGGTCACCGAACCGGTGCCCTCGGTGGCGACCGAGATGGTCGCGTCGCCCCGGTAGACCCCGGTCCTGAGCGACACGGCGACGTCCGAGACCTTCAGCGTCGGTGTGGGCGTCGGTGTCGGGGTCGGTGTGGGCGGCCAGCTCACGGTCGGCTTCGGGGTCGGACTCGTCGACCACGACGGAGAGGCCGTGGGAGACGTGGACGCGGACACGGACGCGGACGGCGAGGGGCTCGCCGACGCCGAGGGGCTCGGAGTCGGCGAAGGGGAGGCGGAGTCCACCGGACTCGGGCTCGGCGAGGCCGAGCCGGGCGGCGCCGCGCTCGTCGTGGCGAAGGCACTCACCGCCGAAGCCGCGTCCGGGGCCGCCCCGATCGCGTCCGTCGTCAGGACGAGTACGGTCCCCAGCACCAGCGACACACCCGCCGCGAGCCATCCGCGGCGCCCCGGCGCCCAGCCGGAACCACTGGGCACCGTGGTCGTGGCGAACGCCGTGGTTCCCGCCGCCGGGCCGCCCGCCGAGGGGAACAGCAGTGGCAGCAGGGCGGCCAGCGCCGCCAGCTTCCGCTGCCCGCGCTCCTCCCACCCGGGCCCGTACGCGGCCAGCGCCACGCCCTCCAGCTCGGCCACGAACGCCTCGGCGTTCTCCGGCCGCTGCTCGGGCGCCTTCGCGAGGCCGCGCCGGATCAGCGGACGTACGGGTTCGGGCGCCTCGGTCTCCGGTACCGGCGCCTCGATGTGCTGGACGGCCAGCTCGGCGAAGTTCTCCCCGTCGTAGGGCTTGCGGCCGGTGAGGCACTCGAAGAAGGTGGCCGTCGCCGCGTACACGTCGGCCGCGGGCGAGGCCGGCCGGCCCTGCCACTGCTCGGGCGCCATGTAGGCGGGGGTTCCGGCCACGCCGGGTGTGCTGCCCCGGTTCGCCGCGATCCCGAAGTCCACCAGCTTCGACGAGCCGTCCGGTGCGACCAGCACGTTCTCCGGCTTGTAGTCCCGGTGGACGACGCCCGCCCGGTGCGCCGCCGCGAGCCCCAGCAGGGAACCCTTGAGGACCACCAGCGCGGCCTCGGCATCCGCCCGCCCGGACTGCTTCAGCAGCGCGCGCAGGGAGATGCCGTCCACCAGTTCCATGACGATGGCCGCGCCGCCGGACGCCTCCACGTACTCGTACAGCCTGACCACGTACGGGGTCTCCAGCCCGCCCAGGAGGCGGGCCTCGGCCCGGAACTCGCCGACGAACGCGGGATCCCGGCGCAGCCGGTCGCTGAGGTACTTCACCGCGACCGGGGTGCCCGTGCCGTCGTGGACGGCGAGCACCACGCGGCCGCTGCCGCCCGAACCGAGCTCACGGACCTCGGTGTAACCGGGGACCGACCATGCCGCCCGCGTGTCCTTCATCGTTCCTGCCCCCTGCCTGCCGTCCGGTCTCGCCGCATCGCTGGGAAGACCGGTCGGCGGACCGGCCTCCACCGGCCCTCCCCGGACCGGACGCCCCATGGGACGTGGTTTCCGCCGTGGCCGGTTCCCAACCACGGCGGACCGGTCAGGCCGCGGCCGACATGGCGCCGATCATGGCGTGCAGCCGGTCGGCCGCCGCCCGGCCGAAGGCCGGATCGTTGATGTGCGTGTCGTAGTCGTAGAGCCTCGTGGCACTGCCCCGCAGACCCTCGCGCAGCGCCGAGAACAAGGCCCGGTCCGCGTCGGCGTCATGGTAAGGCCCGCCCGGCGCGCCGAGCGTGGACAGTCCACGGAGCGGGACGCACACCGCCGTGGGGCCGTTCGCCGCGCGCAGCTTCGCGGCGACCCGGCGGCCCAGCTCCGCGCATTCGGCCGCGGTCGTACGGGTCACCGTGATGGACGGATTGTGGACGTGGACGCCCCGGTCGCGGACCCGCCGGGGCAGGCTCTCCAGCGGGCCGAACTTCACCATGTCCAGCGCCCCCAGGCTCACCACCTGCGGGATCCCGGCCCGCCCGGCCGCGCTGAGCCGGTCCGGACCCGCGGTGAGGATCCCCCCGCACAGGTCGTCGGCGAGCTCGCTGAGGGTGAGGTCGAGGACGCCCGCGAAGACCCCCTGGCCGGCCAGGGTCTCCAGGGTGCGGCCGCCGGTGCCACTGACGTGGAAGACCAGCACCTCGTAGCCGAGCTCCGTCAGCCGCTCGCGCGCCGCGTCCACCCCGGCCGTGGTCACGCCCGCCATGCTCGCCGCGACCAGGGGACGGCCGCCCGCGCCCAGCCGGGGCCGACGGCCCTCCGCGCAGGTGCGGGCGTAGGCCCGGGCCATCCCGGTGATCGCCGCCACGGCGTTCGCCAGGACCGGTGCGGAGATGCTGTTGATCCCCGCGACGTCCACCACGCTGTACATCATCGTGATGTCCGAGGAGCCCACGTAGGGGCGGACGTCCCCGGACGCCATGGACGAGACCATCAGTTTCGGTACGCCCAGTGGCAGGGCGCGCATGGCCCGGGTGGCGATGGAGGTGCCGCCGCTCCCGCCGATGGCGAGCACCCCGTGCAGCCTGCCCTCGGCGTGCAGGCGTAAGAGGGTCGCCTCCGCGCCCCCCGCCATGGTGGTCACGGCCGCACCCCGGTCGGCGGCACTGCGCAGTTCCGACAGTTCCGTACCGGCGGCCCGGGCCACCGCGTCGCGCGGTACGTCGGCGGGTACCCGGGGTTCGCCCATGATGCCCGTGTCGACCAGTACCACTTCGACCCCGGCGCGCAGCAGCCCCTCGCGCAGCCAGCCGTACTCCACACCCTTGGTGTCCAAGGTCCCCACCAGCACGACGCTCGTCATGTGTGCAATGTCCATGCAGGTAAGGGTGTTGGCAAGTGCAAGTGTGGGTCAAACCAGGGTCAAGCCTTCAGGAGCTCCAACAGTCTTTCCAGAAAGGGGAGTTGGGAAGGCATCAGCGCGTTTTGCGCCAGTGGTGGAGCAAACCAGGCCACCCGGTCCAGCTCGGGGAACTCCTGTACGTTTCCCGAGTGCGGAGGCCACTCCATCGAGAAGGTCCCGGGAACCATCAGCGCGGGGTCGAGATCCGCCTCCACCGCCCAGATGGTCACCAGCTTTCCGCTGGTCAGACGCACGTCGCCCAGCGGAAGGTACGCGCCCTCCGGCGGCGGCAGCCCGATCTCCTCGGTGAACTCGCGGCGGGCGGCGTCCCTCGGAGTCTCCTCCGGTCCGTATTCACCCTTGGGGATGGCCCAGTCACCGGTCAGCCGACCGGCCCAGAGCGGTCCGCCCATGTGTCCGAGGAGTACCTCGACACCGGACCCCGGCTCCGTACCGGTCCGCCGGAAGAGGAGCAGCCCGGCACTGCGTTTGTGTGTCATGGGTACATCCATGCCCCGTACGCACCCGGCCCAGTGGTGCGCGTACGCGATGTGCCGTCAGTGGTCGTGCGGGCCCTGCCGGTGGACCGGGCCGTGCGCTTCGGCGCAGTGCGCGTCGGAAGGCCCTCCGCCCGCGCGGCCGACCGTGAGCAGCGAGTCCTGCGCGTGGTCGACCTGGAGGGTGGTGTGCGTGATCCCGTACTCCTTGGCGAGCAGCCGCTCCAGGTCCCGGCGGACCGCGTGGCAGTCGCCCGCGGGCTCCACCAGCACGTGCGCGGAGAGGGCCGCCTGCCCCGAGGTGATCGTCCAGATGTGCAGGTCGTGCACCTCGGTGACGGGCGGGTGCCCGACCAGGCGGTCGCCGACCGCGTCCGGGTCCACATGGGCCGGGGCGGCCTCCAGGAGGATCCGGCCGGACTCACGGACCAGCCCGTACCCCGCCTTGAGCATCAGCACCACCACGACCAGCGTGGCGATCGCGTCCGCCTGCCGGAAACCGGTGGTCAGTACGATCAGACCGGCGACCGCGGTGCCGATGAAGGCGAAGAGGTCGTTCAGGATGTGCTGGTAGGCGCCCTCGACGACGAGCGTGGAACGGTTCGCCCGGGAGATGCACCAGGCCGCGGCCACGTTGACGGCGATGCCCGCGAGCGCCGTCACCACGACCAGCCCGCCCTCCACCGGCGGCGGGTCCGCCAGCCGCCGCACCGCCTCGTACGCCAGCCAGACCGCCAGCAGGATCAGCGTCAGCCCGTTCGCCTGCGCGGAGAGTATCTCCGCCCGCTTGAGGCCGTACGTGAAGCCGCCGCGGGCGGGGCGCGCGGCCAGCCGCATGGCGATCAGCGCCAGGACGATCGAGACCGCGTCGGTCAGCATGTGGGCCGCGTCGGAGATCAGGGCCAGCGAGTTGGCCATGACGCCGATGACCACCTCGACGGCCATGAACCCGCCGATCAGGGCCAGCGCGATCGCCAGCCAGCGCCGGTCGGCATCCGCCGCCACGCCGTGGCTGTGCCCTCCGGGACCGTGGCTGTGGCTGTGGCTGTGGCCGTGGCCCGCGGACCCGTCGCCGTGCCCGCCGTGCCCGTGGCCGTCGTGCGCCTGGTCGTGCCCGCTCATGGCGTCCCCCGTCTCCTCACGGCGCCCGCATGTTCGGGTCCGTCGCGTGAAGTGAAGCGCACCCCGGCGGGATCGGCAAAGGCTGCAACGGGGACCGTTGTCATTACCCATAAGAGGGCTCTGACCTGCGACGATGTCCGACCGGTGCCGGACCTTCGGGATCGTGGGAAAATCTGGTCATGGTCCAGCGCCCCGGTGTGCCGACCGCGCCCCAGCTCGTCCTGGTGACCGACTGGGGCGCCACCGAGATGGATCCCGACCGGATCTACCACGTCGGTCGGGACCCCCTCTGCGAGATCTGCCTCGACGACGCCCGAGTCTCCTGGCACCACGCGATCCTGCGCCCCGACGGCGACCACTGGACGCTGGAGGACGAGGGCAGCACCAACGGCACCTACGCCGACGGCCACCGCGTCCACGAGTGGAGCGTCGGCGTCGGCACCGAACTGCGCTTCGGCAGCGTCGACGACGGGCCGCGCGCCGCCGTCGTCGGCCCCGCGCCGCCCACGCCCGCACCACCCCCCGCGCCCGGCACCGGCCGCCCCTCGCACGTCGCCAACCCGGCCATGACCGGTACCTTCCGGCAGCCGACGACCGTCCGTCCGCTGCCCGTCCGCACCGCCGTCCGGATCGGCCGCGCCCCCGACAGCGACCTCGTCGTCGACGACCTCACCGTGTCCCGCCGGCACGCCGAGCTGAACGCCCTCGCCGACGGCAGCTACGAGATCGTCGACCTCGGCAGCCACAACGGCACCTACCTCAACGGCGCAGCCGTGACCCGGGCCACCCCCGTCACCGAGGGCGACCTCGTCGGCATCGGCCACTCCGTCTTCTGCCTCGTCGGCGACCAGCTCCAGGAATACGTGGACACCGGAGAGGTCTCCCTCGACGTCCAGGGCCTCACCGTCGCCGTCGACCGCGGCCGCAAGACCCTCCTCGACCAGGTCTCCTTCCCGGTCGGCGCCAAATGCCTGCTCGCCGTCGTGGGCCCCAGCGGAGCCGGCAAGTCCACCCTCCTCGGCGCCCTGACCGGCCTGCGCCCCGCCGACCAGGGCACCGTCCTGTACGACGGCCGCGACCTCTACCGCGACTACGCCGAACTGCGCAGCCGCATCGGCCTCGTCCCGCAGGACGACATCCTGCACTCCCAGCTCACCGTCCGGCGCGCCCTCACCTACGCCGCCGAACTGCGCTTCCCGCAGGACACCGCCCAGGCCGAACGCCGGGCCCGGGTCGACGAGGTGATCGCCGAACTCGGCCTCGAACAGCGTGCCGACCAGCCCATCCACAGCCTCTCCGGCGGCCAGCGCAAACGCGTCTCCGTCGCCCTGGAACTGCTCACCAAACCCTCCCTGCTCTTCCTCGACGAGCCCACCTCCGGACTCGACCCCGGCATGGACCGCTCGGTGATGAACACGCTGCGCGACCTCGCCGACGACGGCCGCACGGTCATCGTCGTCACCCACAGCGTGCTCAACCTCGAAGGCTGCGACCGTCTCCTCGTCCTCGCGCCCGGCGGACGCATCGCCTACTACGGCCCGCCCGGCGAGGCCCTCGACTTCTTCGGCTTCGAGCAGTGGCCCGAGGCCTTCGAAGCCTTCGAGAACCAGCGGGAGCGCGACTGGGCCGGGGAGTACCGGGCCTCGCCGCTGCACCGCCGCCACGTCGACGTCGCCGCCGGCCGGGCCCCGCTCGCGGCACAGGCCGCATATGCCTCCGGCCATCCGCCGCAGCCACCGCCCAAGGCCCAGAGCTGGGGCTCCCAGCTCTCCACCCTGATCCGCCGGTACGCTGCCGTGCTCAGGTCCGACCGCACCTTCCTGGTCATCATGGTCGCGCTGCCCTTCGTCATGGGCGCCATGACCCGCGCACTGGCCGGTAACACCCTCAACGCCGAGACGGCCCTGAACGCCCTGTTCATCCTGTGCGTGGGCGGAGTCCTGATCGGCGCCGCCAACGCGGTGCGCGAACTCGTCAAGGAACGCGTCATCTACCAGCGGGAGCGTTCCGTCGGCCTGTCCCGGTCGGCCTACCTGATGTCCAAGATCGTGGTCCTCGGCGCGATCACCGTCGCCCAGGCCGTGGTCCTCACCCTCGTCGGCCTCGCGGGCGTCACCATCAACGCGCCGGGCGGCCGCGGCCTCTTCATGCCACCGCTCATCGAGATCACCCTCGCCGTCGCCCTGCTGTCCCTCACGGCGATGGTGCTCGGCCTGCTGATCTCCGCCCTGGTGGCCAAGGAGGAGGTCACCATGCCGCTGCTGGTCCTCCTCACGATCGTCCAGGTCGTCTTCTGCGGTTCCCTGCTGAAACTCACCGGCGTCCCCGTCATCGAACAGCTGGCGTGGTTCGTGCCGGCCCGGTGGGCCATGGGAGCGATGGCGGGCACCATCGACCTAGGCGCGATCGTGCCCGGCAAGATCACCCAGGACCCGCTGTTCGACCACGAGGCCCACCTGTGGCTCCTCGAAATGGGCATGCTCGTCGTCCTGTCCGTGCTGTTCGGCGTGCTGGTCGCCCGGCTGCTGCGCCGCCACGAGCCGACCGTCATGCGGAAGTAGGCCTCATGAGCAGCCCGCTGGGACAACCCGGAGGCGAGGTGGCGGACTTCCGGCCGACCCATGTGGTGCCCCAGGAGGGGCTGCCCGCCTGGGAGGCCCCGGACGTCACCCGGCCGACCGTTCCCCTGGACCCGTTCCTGCCCGTGCAGCTGCTGTCCCGGCGCGGGGAGTGGGGGGAGGTCCTGTGCGCCAACGGGTGGTCCGCCTGGGTGGACGGACGGCTGCTGGTCGCCGTTCCGCACCCGCCGCCGACGGCCGGGGGACGGCCCCCGGTCCGCTCCGAGGACCCGAGGCCCCTGCTCACACGCGGCTCCGAGGCCCTGGAACGCTACCGGCGGGCCGTGGACGAACTGGCCTCCGGACGGATCGACGCCGACGCCTTCCGCCGGTCCGTACGGGGGCTGCGGGCCGGAGTGGTCATCGACGGGGAGTCGGTGTGGCTCTACGACGAGCGGTCGGGCCGCTGGCTCTACGACGACGGCGACCGCATGACGACCTACGCGGTCGTCGCCGGCCCGGGCGGCCCCTCCGCGCCCGCGCCCGAACCAGGGCCGCAGCCGCCACCCGCGGCCACGGAGCAGGGCGGCGGGGCCCCCGTACGCAGGGACCCGACCGACGCGGTCGCAGTCCCGCGCGAGGACCCCGCGGACCGGCCCGGCCGGGCGGCGGCCCATGACCCGACGCGGATCGTGGAGACCCGCGACCCCGGAGGCGGCTGACGGTGGACGGGGAACGGGCGGAGCCCGTCGGCGGGTCCCCCACCGACCTGCGCGGGAAGCAGATCGCCGGATACCTCGTGGAGAGCGAGATCGGGCGCGGCGGCATGGCCGTGGTCTACGAGGCACGGGACCTGCGCCTCGACCGGCGGGTGGCCCTGAAGCTGCTCGCCCCCGAGCTGGCCCGGAACGACACCTTCAGGCAGCGGTTCGCCCACGAGTCGAAGGTGGCCGCGACCATCGAACACCCGCACATCGTGCCCGTCTTCGAGGCGGGGGAGGCGGACGGCCTGCTGTACATCGCCATGCGCCTCGTCGAGGGACCGGACCTGCGGGTGATGCTGGACCGGACGGGCTCGCTGCCGGTGCAGACGGCCGCGCGCATCGCGGGCCAGGTGGCCTCCGCGCTGGACGCCGCCCACGCCCACGACCTGGTCCACCGGGACGTGAAACCGGGCAACATCCTCATCGCCCCGGGCACGGACCGGGACCACCCGGAGCACGCCTACCTCACGGACTTCGGGCTGACGAAGAAGTCGCTGTCGCTGACGGGGTTCACGACCGACGGGCAGTTCGTCGGGACCGTCACCTACGTGGCGCCGGAACAGATCTCCGGAAAGCCGGTCGACGGCCGCTGCGACGTCTACAGCCTGGGCTGCGTCGTCTACGAGGCCCTCGCCGGGGAACCGCCCTTCCAGCGGGACGACGACATCGCCCTGCTGTGGGCCCACCAGTACGACGCCCCGCCACCGCTGAGCTCGCGGCGCCCCGGGCTGCCGGAGGAGGTGGACGCCGTACTCGCGAAGGCGCTGGCCAAGTCGCCGGACGACCGGTGGGACAGCTGTCTGGAGTTCACCGGTGCCCTGCGGCGGGCGGGGGAGGGTGCCGGGCCCCCGACGGGGGCGGCGGACGAGCCGGTGGACGGTGCGGAGGGCGGCGCGGAAGGCGCCGCGCCGCCCGAGCTGCCCGCCCCGCCGCCGGTCCCCCCGTGGGCGTTGCCCGTCTTCCGCCTGCGGATGTCGAGGGGGACGGCCTGAGCCCCTCCCGGCCCGTACCGCCCGTTCGGGTTCCGGCCGCCTCCGCCTAGTCGGGCGCCGCGCGGGTCGCGGCGGCCGGTTCGTCGACCCGCCCGCCGCGGTGCAGCGGACGGGCCAGCAGCGCGCCCAGGAATCCGGCCACCGCGCCCCACAGGAGCCCGAGGCCGACGTTGCGCCACAGCACGGGTTCCAGGTGGACCTGGCCGCTGAGGCCGTCCACCTCGCCGATCCCCAGCAGGGAGAGGCCGAACTGTGCCTGGATCCGGCCCAGCAGGCAGACCGCCAGGGTCGCCAGCGCCAGGGCCACGCCCAGGTGGAGGGCGTGCTGCCAGGGGCGCACGTGGGCGGGGGAGCGTACGGCCGCCAGTACGCCCGTGCCGAGCAGCAGGACGGCGGCCACCGCCACCAGCCACCAGGCCCGGGAGTCCTGCTCCGCGAGCGCGGCCACGTCGATCCGGGACGGGTCGGAGCCGCGCAGGACCTGGTCCAGCAGCTGCGGCATCGGCAGCCCGAAAGGCCCCTCGACATTGCCCTCCCAGGCGCCGCCGAAGCCCAGGGTGAGTGCCAGCCAGACGAGGTTCGGCAGCCCGAGCAGGATCACGGCCAGGGTCCGGTCGGCATGGCCCTGGGTGGCGGCCACGACCAGGCCGACCCCGATGCCGAGGACGACGTAGGCGAGGAGCAGCAGCATCGTGGCGAAGGCCGCAGGCCGCAGCGCCGTGTGGAAGCGGACCAGCCGGGCCGGGAGCGGGGCGCGGCGCGAGACGAGCAGCGCGATCAGCAACAGGCCGAGGATCCACAGCAGTCCGTACAGCAGGGTGGCCGGCAGGTCGGCCCGGAAGCCCACCGTGGGCGCCGAGTCGAGGAGTTCGGTGATGGTACCGATGGGGGAGTCGCCCGTGGAGATGCCGAAGGTCTCACGGGCGAGGAACGCGGCGCCGGTCAGGGCCAGCAGCCACAGCACGACCAACGGGACCGCGCGGCCGATGAGTTCCAGGGGCCGGGCAACGGCCCGGTTGTGCAGCGGCCGCAGGAAGAGGTAGCCGGTCACGAGGGCGCCGGCCAGGCTCACCGAGAGGGGGACCACCGAGAGGCTCACCTCCGCCCCGGCCAGCGAACCGGCACCGCCCGACACCTCCAGCGAACCGCCCGCCGCCATCACCACGACCGCGGCGACCACATGCGGGAACGCGCCGCCCGGAAGGCCGTCGGCGCCCGCGCACAGCAGCCCGGCGGCGGCGACCACGCCCATCACCACGAATCCCGCGAGGACGGCGACGAGGGCGTCCCGCCATGCCCTCGCGGAGCCCCCCGACGATGACGATTCCGGCGTCCGACTCACCCTGCCACCGTGACATCCCCGGCTTGCGGGCACCACCCGGACGGCGCACACAATGGTCCCCGGGGAACTCACTCCTCCTGGGAAGAAGAGCCCGTGACCACACAGCCATCCGGCCGACCGCCGTCTTCAGGACGCCCCACCGGGCCGCCGTCAGGCCCGCTCTCGGGCGGGCAGCAGGGTCCACCGCCTCCGCCGCCGCCGGCGCCGCCGGGTGGGCCCGGAGGACCGGCCCCGGGACCGGCCGGAGGTCCCTGGTGGCGCTCCGTGCCACGGCTCGTCACCGCGCTGGTCGCGGTGGCGGCGGTCGTGGCCCTGGCCGTGGTCCTCACCCGGCCCAGCGGGACCGCCGACAACGCGGGCGGCGAGGTGTTCCTCCAGCCGGTGGCCGCCTCCGGCCCCGACCCCTTCACGGAGTCCACGGTGGTCAAGGACGCACCGCCCCCGCCGGAGAGCCCGCCGCCCTCTCCGCAGGGCACGGTCGGCCCGAGCGCCAGCCCGACCGGGCCGGTGGGCACCAGGAGCGTCAGCGGTTCCGCGCCGGGCGTGTACGGCGGCACCCGGAACGTCGCCAGCTGTGACGTCGAGAAGCTGATCGGGTCGCTGGGCGCGGACCCCGCGAAGAACGCGGCCTTCGCCCAGGCACAGGGCATCCAGCCGGCCGCCGTTCCCGGCTACCTCCGCTCGCTCACCTCGGTGCAGCTGCGCATGGACACCCGGGTGACGAACCACAGTTACCGGGACGGCAAGCTCGTCCCCTATCAGGCCGTGCTCCAGGCGGGGACGGCCGTGCTGGTGGACGACCGGGGAGTGCCGCGGGTGCGCTGTGCGTGCGGCAACCCGCTGGGTCCGCCGGTGCCGCTGAAGGCCGACCCGAAGCGTTTCGGGCAGTCGTGGCCCTCGTACCAGCCGTCGAAGGTGGTGGCCATCGCGCCGGCGCCGACCGTCGTCAACAAGATCGTGATCTACGACCACCGTGAAAACCAGTGGTACGAGCGCCCCAAGGGTGACGGCGGCCAGCAGGGCAAGCCCAGGCCCGACCGGCCGATCCCGCCGCCGCCGGTCCCGACGCCGCCGCTCACCCCGAGTCCGGTCACCCCGACCTCGTCGGTGACGACGCCGAACCCGTCCGGGACCTCGCCGCGGCCCACCTCCTCCGGGACCTCGCCGACCCCGAGCTCTTCCGTGACGACGCCGACGCCGACGCCGTCCAAGTCCTCGTCGGAGTCTGCCTCGAAGTCCCCCTCGGAGTCACCGAAGAAGTCCCCCTCGGAGTCCCCGTCGGAGTCGCCGAAGAAGACGCCGTCGCCGACCCCGTCGGAGTCGCCCAAGAAGTCCCCGGACGAGTCGCCGAAGTCGACTCCGGCGGAGTCACCGAAGACGACCCCCGCGGAGTCACCGAAGACGACCCCCGCGGAGTCACCGAAGACGACCCCGGCGGAGTCACCGAAGACGACCCCGGCGGAGTCACCGGCGGCGTCGCCCTCGACGCCGCCCTCCGAGCCGCCCGTCCAGTCACCGACGCCGAAGTCCGCGCCCGCGACTCCGGCCTCCCCCGAGGCTCCGGCGACTCCGGCTACCCCGGGGTCTCCCGCGCCGCGGACCTCGGCCGCCCCCGAGCGCCCGTCCGCTCCGCCCTCGGCCGCTCCGAAGCCGTCGGCTCCGGCCCCGTCCGAGCAGCAGCCGCAGACGGCTCCCCAGCCCGAGCCCGAGGGCCCGGCCCAGCAGAGCTGACCCGCGGCACGGTGGGTGACCGCGCCTCCTCCCCGTGCGGGGCAGGAGGCGCGGGCACGGGGAGGGGCGGCGGACCGGGGATCAGGCCCGGCCGCGGCGGGTGAGCGCGTCGCCCGCGGCGCCCACCGCGAGGCCGAGTGCGATCATGACGATGTAGCTGTAGATCTCGTATCCGTCGGGGGCGAGGAAGCGGACGAAGCCCATGAAGTGGATCCAGCCGAGCCACTCGTGCAGCAGACCGCTCGCGCCGCCGACGACCAGGACGAAACAGATCGCGCCCGTGACGCCGGCCAGCGGGGACTTCGGGGACTTCGGGGACTTCGGAGAAGGAGAGGTCATGCGCCGACGTTACGAGCCGGGTGCCGGGCCGGACATCGGCCCAAGGACTGCCCGCGCTCGTACTTAAGTATCCGGTAGGGGGCGCGGGCGTCCGCTCACGCGCCGGTCCGCGTAGATTCCCGGGACATGCGCCGTATCACCCGCACCCGCCGGGACTGGGCCGCCGACCTGGCCCTGTTCCTCTTCGCCGCCTGCTTCGCCGCCGTCAGCTCGCAGTCCATCCCGGTCGCGGAAGGCCTCGGCCCGGGCTGGCGGGCCGCCGACCAGGTGGCCGGCGGGCTGGGCTGCGCGGCGGTCCTGCTGCGGCGGCGCGCGCCGGTCCGGCTGGCCGTGGCGCTGCTCCTGGCCGGCAGCGTGGCGCACTACCTGACCGGGCCGACGATCGTGGCGGTGTACACGGTGGCCGCGGCCCGGCCCTGGAAGGCCACGGCGTGGTTGGCGGCCCTCGCCTTCGGACCGCTGCCGCTCTTCCTGTGGCAGCTGCCCGACATGTCCGAGGAGCGGGCCGGTTCGGCGGTGACGTACTTCGCGCTGATCGCCGGGGCCATCGGCTGGGGGCTGTTCCGGCGGTCCCGGCAGCAGCTCATCGCCTCGCTGCGCGAGCGCGCCGAGCTGGCCGAGGCGGACGCGGAGTCACGGGCGGCGCGGGCCCGGCTGGAGGCCAGGGAGGAGATCGCCCGCGAGATGCACGACGTGCTCGGCCACCGGCTGTCGCTGCTCAGCGTGCACGCGGGTGCCCTGGAGTTCAATCCCGGCGCCCCCCGGGCCGAGATCGAACGGGCCGCCGGGGTGATGCGCGAGAGCGCCCACCTGGCGCTGCACGACCTGCGCGAGGTGATCGGCGTGCTCCGGGCGGGTCCGGGCACAGACCCCTCGGAGGCCGGCGAACGCCCGCAGCCGGAACTGGCGGACCTTCCCCGGCTGGTGGCGGAGGCGAGGGCGGCTGGCGGCCGGATCGAGCTGGCCGGACCGCCGGAAGGGGCCGCGCCGCCGCCCCTGGTGGGACGGACGGCGTACCGGATCGTGCAGGAGGCGCTGACCAACGTACGCAAGCACGCGCCCGGCGCGGCCGCCGACGTGCGGGTCACCGGGGGCCCGGGCGACGGCCTCACGGTCGAGGTCCGCAACACCCGCCCGCCCGGCCCGGATCCGGCCCGCGGCACGGTCCCCGGGCCGGCCGAGGGTGGCGGACAGGGGCTGATCGGGCTGGCCGAACGTGCCCGGCTGGCCGGCGGGGAACTGACGGCCGTTCCCGCCGGGGACGGATTCCGGGTACGGGCCTGGCTACCCTGGCAGGGCTGACCGGGGGAAAGGGGAGCGACGCGTGATTCGCGTACTGCTGGTCGACGACGACGCGATCGTCCGGGCGGGGCTGCGTCTGATGCTGGGCGGTGCCCCGGACATCGAGCTGGTCGCGGAGGCCGCGGACGGCGCGGAGGTGCCCGCGCTGGTCGCGGCGCACGCGCCCCACCTGGTGCTGATGGACATCCGGATGCCCGGCGTCGACGGGCTGGCCGCCACCGAGCGGCTCCGGGCGCGGCCGGGCGCCCCCGAGGTGCTGGTCCTGACCACCTTCCACACCGACGCGCACGTGCTGCGGGCGCTGCGGGCCGGAGCGGCCGGATTCCTCCTGAAGGACACCCCGCCGCAGGAGATCGTGACGGCCATCCGGACGGTGGCCGCCGGGGACCCGGTGCTCTCCGCGGCCGTCACCCGTCGGCTCATCGACCAGGTGACCGGAGACTTCGGCCAGGGCACCCGGGCGAGCGCCGCCCGCAGGCGACTGGAGCTGCTGGCCGGGCGCGAGCGGGAGGTGGCCCTGGCGGTCGGGAGGGGCCTGTCCAACGCGGAGATCGGACGGGAGCTCCACCTGGCGCTGCCCACGGTCAAGACCCACGTGTCCCGGATCCTGACCCGGCTCGACCTCAACAACCGGGTACAGATCGCCCTGCTGGTCCATGACGCGACCCTGGCGGACAGCGGAGGACACTGAACCTCCCGGCCACCGGTTTCCACCGCCCCCGCGGCGTCCCCGCAGCCGACCGCACCGCCGCAGCCCGTTCCCGCCCGCGGGCCGTGCCGGTCCGTGCCGGTCCGCGCACGGAGGGTGTCCGGGCCTCCCGCGGGGACACCGGCGGGCGGGAGTGAGACCCTGGCTGCATGGCCCGTAGGGCGGAGAACCCCGACGTCGGCTGGCCCGCACGGCCGGACACAAGCCTTGCGCTCAATCGCATGGGCACATTCGACTGGGACCTCGACAGCGGTCGCATGCATCTCGATGCCACCGCCCTCGAGGTGCTGGACCTGCGCCCGGACGAGTACGACGGGACCCCCGGCGGACTCCGCAGCCGCCTCGCCCCCGGTGAGGAGGCCCGGCTCGACACCCGGGTCGCGCAGGCGATCAAGGACGGCCGAAGCCACTACGGGGCCTACGTCCGCAGCCGCCTGCGCGACGGTTCGCCGGCCTGGACCCACATCCAGGGGCACATCCTGCGGGACTCGTCCGGCCGCTCGTACCGCGTCATCGGGATCCTCCGCGACGCCGCCCACGACCCCGACGAGCCGGGTGCCGCCGGGGAGGAGATCGAAGGGCGGCGCAGGATGACCGGCGTCGTGGAGCGGACCACCGCGATCCTCGCCCACGCCCGCACCGTCAACGACGTGACCGACATCCTCAAGGACCCGCAGGCCCTCGGGCACCTCGGTGCGGTCAGCGTGATGCTGGGCGTCGTCGACGGCGGCCGCATCCACCTGGTCGCGGAGGGGCAGCTCGGCTCGTACGTGCCCGAGATCGAGTACACGCGGATCGACGCACAGCTCCCGATGAGCGAGGCGGTCCGCACCATGCAGTCGGTCTACCTCGTCTCCCGGGACGAGTTCCAGCAGAGGTATCCGGACCTGTGGCCGTACATCGAGCCGCTGTCCGTCCGCAGCGGGGTCTACCTGCCGCTGATCGCCCAGGGGCGGCCGATCGGGACGCTCGGGCTGCTCTACACGCGGGACGGCGAGTTCACCGCCGAGGAACGCAACCTGCTGATGGCGCTCGGCAGCGGGGTCGCGCAGAGCCTGCAGCGGGCCATCCTCTTCGAGCAGGAGCACGATCTGGCCGAGGGGCTCCAGCGGGCCATGCTGCCTCGCCGGATCCCGGACGTGCCGGGCGCGCGGATCGCCGTACGGTACCGGTCCGCGCGGATGGGCCGGGACATCGGCGGCGACTGGTACGACGTGGTCCCGCTCGGCGAGGGCCGCGTCGGGGTGATGATCGGAGACGTGGAGGGGCACGACACGGACGCGGCCGCCGTCATGGGACAGCTGCGCATCGTGATGCGCGCCTACATCGTCGAGGGGCACACGCCGGGCGCGGCCATGGCCCGGGCCTCGGCCTTCCTGCGCGAGCTGGCCACCGAACGGTTCGCGACCTGCACCTACGCCGAGGTGGACCTCACCACCGGGATGGCCCGCCTGGTCCGTGCCGGGCACCTCGACCCCGTCGTGCGGCGCGGCGACGGCAGCGTCCACCGGGTCCAGGTGGCGGGCGGGCTGCCGCTCGGCCTGCCGCCCCGCGAGCAGCCGGGCTCCGGCTCCGGGTACCCCGTCACCAGCCTCGAACTGCACCCCGGGGACACCCTGCTGCTGTGCACCGACGGCCTGATCGACCGACCCGGCACCGACCAGGACACCGGCATGCGCGAGCTCATGGCGGCGGTCCACAGCGGCCCGACCGACGTGGAGGAACTCGCCGACGTGCTGTGCGACCTGGTCGGCGACTCGGGCGGCGGGGACGACATGGCCATGCTCGTGCTGCGCCGCCGCGGCACCCCCGTACCGCGCGGCGGGGGTCCGCTGCAGCAGCGGCTGGAACCGGGGGACACGAAGGCCCCGGCGCTGGCCCGGCACCTGATCCGGGCGGCGGTGGCCGCCTGGGGTGCACGGCACCGGGCCGACGAGATCGAACTGGCGGCGGACGAGCTGATGACCAATGCCCTGGTGCACACGGACGGCGGCGGCCACGTCAGCATGCGCCTGACGGCCCAGGGCCGGATCCGGATCGAGGTCGAGGACGGCAGCAGCGCCCTGCCCAGGCGGCGCGAGGCGGGCGACTGGGCCGTCTCGGGGCGCGGTCTGATGCTCGTCGACCGCCTCGCGGACGAGTGGGGCGTGGAGCCCCGGGGCGGTGGGAAGTGCGTGTGGTGCGAATTCGCCCTGGCCGCCCCGGAGGACGCCGCCTGAGGGCCGGCGCGAGCCGCCCGGACCCGGAGCGCCCCCGCGCCCGGGACCCGGGGTCCGGGACCCGCGCCCGTCCGGGACCCGCGCCCGTCGCCGGGACCCGCGCCCGTCCGGGACCCGCGCCCGTCCGGGACCCGCGCCCGTCGCCGGGACCCGCGCCCGTCCGGGACCCGCGCCGTCAGAGCCGTACGAGGGTGACCTCGGTGGCCTTCACGCTCGTCCACACGGCAGCGCCGTCCCCGAGGCCCAGTTCGGCCGCCGCGTCGGGGGTGATCTCGGCGACCAGATCGGGTACGGAGGCCGAGGCGACCAGCACGCGCAGCCGGCTGCCGACCGCGGTGATCTCCCGTACGGTGCCCGGCCAGACGTTGCGGGGGCTGCCGGCCGGGCGGTCCCGGTGCACCGAGACCGCTTCCGGGCCGATGATCGCCAGCGCCTCCGTGCCCTGGGGCAGGGTCTCGGCGACCACCAGCCGGCCGCCCTCCGCGAGAGCGAGCCCGTCGGCCGACGCGGTGCCCGGCCAGGCGTTGCGCCCCAGCATGCGGGCCACCCACGGGGACCGCGGGTGCCGGGTTACCTCGGCGGGCGGTGCGTCCTGGAGGGCCCGGCCGTCGGCCAGTACGAGGACCCGGTCGGCCAGGGAGACGGCCTCGACGGGATCGTGGGTGACGATGAGGCAGACGCCGCCGAAGCCGGCCAGGTGGGTGCGCAGGGTGTGCCGGACCTGGGCCCGGGTGGTCTGGTCGAGCGCGGCCAGCGGTTCGTCCAGGAGGAGGAGCCGGGGGCGGGCGGCCAGCGCCCGGGCGAGGGCCACCCGCTGGGCCTGGCCGCCGGACAACTGCGCGGGCCTGCGGTCGGCGAGGTGCAGGACACCCAGCCGGTCCAGCCAGTCCAGGGCCTCGCGGCGGGCCCGCGTACGCGGCACCCCGCGGGCGCGCAGCCCGTACGCGGTGTTGGCCACGGCGGTCAGGTGCGGGAACAGTGCGCCGTCCTGCGGCACCCAGGCCACCTGGCGCTGGTGCGGGGGCAGGGCCGTCACGTCGTCGTCGCCGAGGCGCAGGGTGGCGTGGGCGCGCGGGGTGAGGCCGAGCAGGGCGCGCAGCAGGGTGGTCTTGCCGGCGCCGTTCTCGCCGACGACGGCGATGGTGGTGCCGGGTTCGGCGTCGAGGGTGAGCTCGTTGAAGCCGGTGACGGCCGCGCGCAGGGGCCAGCGGCCGCCGTCGTGGGGCGGGACGGCGTCGTCGCCGACGGTGGTGCGGGCGTCGGTGGTGGCCGGCTCCTCGGGGACCGGTGCGGTACCGGCCTCGCGGGCCACCGGGGTGCCCGTCCAGCGTCCGCGCAGGGCGACCAGTACGCCCATGGCGATCGCGAGGAGCAGCAGCGAGACGGAGGTGGCGGCCTCGGGCTTGTCCTGCAGCAGCAGGTACACCTGCAACGGCAGGGTCTGGGTGGTGCCGGGCAGGTTGCCGGCGAAGGTGATGGTCGCCCCGAACTCGCCCAGTGCGCGGGCCCAGGTCAGTGCCGCACCGGCGATCAGGCCGGGGGCGACCATGGGCAGCGTCACGGTGAAGAACACCCGGACCGGCGAGGCGCCGAGCGAGGCGGCGGTCTGCTCGTAGCTCTGCCGGAGACCGCCGAGGGCGCCTTCGAGGCTGATCACCAGGAACGGCATGGCGACGAACGTGGCCGCGACGACCGCGCCGGAGGTGTGGAACGGCAGGGTGATCCCGAAGGTGCCCTCCAGCCAGGGACCCAGCAGCCCGCGCCGGCCGAAGCCGAGGAGCAGGGCCACACCGCCGACGGTCGGCGGCAGCACCATCGGGAGCAGGACGAGGGAGCGGACCAGGGCCTTGCCCTTGAACTCCACGCGCGCCAGCAGCCAGGCGAGCGGAACACCGAGGAGCAGCGAGAGGGCCAGGGCCCACAGGGACACGAGGAGGGAGAGCTTCAGCGCCTCGACCACGCCGGGGCTGGTGAGGTGGGCGCCGAGCTCGCCCCACTGCGTACGGACGAGGATGCCGATGAGCGGCAGCAGCAGGAACGCGACGGCGAGCAGCGCGGGGAGCGCCAGCGCCAACGGGGGCCGGGTGCGGGCGCGGGCCCGGGCGTCGGCGCGTTCGCCGCTGTGCGGACCGGTTCGGCTGCGGAGTCTGCTCATCAGGGTTCCTGGCTGGGGTGTCGGCTGAGGGGGAAGCGTAGGCGGCCGGCGGCGCGTGCGGGGCCCGTCCGCGAGAACGCCGAGAGGGGCTGCCTGTCCCCCCGGTCCAGGCAGCCCCTCAGGGGATGTGGGTCGTACGGCGGTTACGCCTTCTGGAAGCCCGCGTCCTGGAGGATCTTCTGCGCCTCGGGGGTGCTCAGCCAGGCCACGAAGGCGGCCGCGTCGGCGGCGTTCTTGGACTGCTTGAGCGTGGCGGCCGGGTAGGAGGCCACGGCGTTCTGGTCGTCCGGGATCTCCACGGTGACGACCTTGTCGCCCGACTTGGCGGAGTCGGTCTTGTAGACGAGACCGGCGTCGGCCTCACCCAGCTCGACCTTGCTCAGCACGGCACGGACGTTGGGCTCCTGGGATACGGGCTTCACCTCGATCTTCTGGGCGTCGAGGATCTGCTTGCTGTAGCGGCCGACCGGGACCTCGGGCGCGGCGAGCACGACCTTGATCTTGGTGTCGGCGAGGTCCTTGAGCTCGTCGATCTTGAACGGGTTGGCCTTGCCGGCCGCGATGACCAGGCGGTTCTTGGCGATGACCGTGGCGTCGCCGGTCTCGGCCTTCAGGCCGTCCATGGTCTTGGTGTCGGCGGTGACCAGCGCGTCGGCCGGGGCACCCTGCTTGACCTGGGCCGCGAGCTCCTGCGAACCGGCGAAGGAGAAGGTGATCTTCGTGCCGGGGTGGGTCTTCTGGTACTCCTCACCCGCGGTCTTGAAGACGTCGGTGAGGGAGGAGGCGGCCAGCACCGTGAGGTTCACGGCCTTCGGCTCGGGGGTCGGGTCGGCGGCGGCCTTGTTGTCGTCGCTCTTGCCGCAGGCGGTCAGCGGCACGAGCAGGGCGGCGGTCAGCGCGGCTGCGGCGGTACGGCGACGGATCATGGTCGGGGACATGAGCAGATGCTCCTCGGTCGGGTCGGCGGCCGGCCTGGTGCCGGAACCGCGCGGTGGTGACCCGCGCCGGTGACGGGCGGAGCGGGTGGGGACGTTCGGTGGTGTAGAGCGGCTGGTGCGGGGGACCGCGAGGGGACGGCGGGTGGCGCCGCCCGGATCAGGTGCGGTCGATGTGCACGCTGGTGGACTTCACGCGGGCGGTGGCCTGCATGCCGACCTCCAGCCCGAGCTCCTCGACGGCCTCACGGGTGAGCAGGGAGACCAGGCGGTGGGGACCTGCCTGGATCTCGACCTGGGCGGCCACGTCGCCGAGTTTGACGGCCGTGACGATGCCGGGAAAGGCGTTGCGCGCCGAGGTGTACGGCTCCCCGTCCTCGATGTGGGCGCCTTGGCCCACCTCGACGGAGAACGCGGCCAGGTCGCGTCCGTCGATCAGGCGCCGGCCGCCCTCGTCGCGATGGGTCACGACCCGGCCGGCGTCGGCCCAGCGGCGGGCGGTGTCCGGGCTGACGCCCAGCAGACGCGCCGCCTGTCCGATGGTGTAGGACTGCATGGGCGACAACGTAGGGCCATGTATGGCGCATTTGCAATTCATTCGGCCTGATCTCCATGGCAGATGCGATACTTCTTGGCGCATCCACCAAAACTCGTTCCGTACTGCCGCGCCCGGCTCGCTAGAGTCGGGGCATGGCTGAAGAGGTAACGGGAACGGGCACGGTACGGGTCGACGCGTGGATCTGGTCCGTGCGCCTGACCAAGACCCGCTCGATCGCGGCGACCGCCTGCCGGGCGGGGCACGTGAAGGTCAACGGGGAACGCGCCAAGCCGGCGCAGCCCGTGCGTGCGGGGGACGAGGTACGGCTCTTCCACGCGGGGCGCGAGCGCATCGTCGTCGTCAAGCGGCCCGTGTCCAAGCGGGTCGGCGCCCCGGCCGCCGCCGAGTGCCTGACCGACAACAGCCCGCCGCCGCCGACGCCCGTGGAGGCCGCCGTCGTCGGCATCCGCGACCGGGGAGCGGGCCGCCCGACGAAGCGCGAGCGCCGCGAGATCGAAGTGCTGCGCGGACGCCCGTAGCCCAGGCCCGCAAAGCCCCTGCGGCCCGACCGCGGCACCCGCGGGCAGGCCGTCCGGTCAGTCCTTGCGGTACGTGTACGCGTCGGCGGCGGACGCCGCGACCGCCGCCAGGGGGGCTCCGGTGGACGCGGTCACCACCGCCGCCACCGCGCCCTCGACGAAGGGCGCGTCCAGCAGCCGGGACCCCGGCGGGAGTTCGTCCTCCATCAGCAGGGCCTTCACCGTCAGCACCGAGCTCCCCAGGTCGGCGAGCAGGGCGACCCCGGCGCCCCGGTCCACCTCCCGGGCGGCCGCGACGATCCGTTCCGCGCTCGTGCCGAGCCCGCCGACGGCCGTGCCGCCCGCCGCGGCCACCGGGGCCACGGGGCCGCCGGCCGCCAGCTCGCGTGCCAGCTCCGCCACCGCCTGCGCGACCCGCGCGCTGTGCGACACCAGCACGATGCCGACCAGGGCCGGGCCCGAGCCGACGCCGGGGCCGGGTTCCGGGTGCCCGCCCGTCACCGCGCACCCGCCGGTTCCGCCACGTCCGCCAGCGCCCCCAGCAACAGCGCCGACGAGGTCGCCCCCGGGTCCTGGTGGCCGATGCTCCGCTCGCCCAGATAACTGGCCCGCCCCTTGCGCGCCCGCATCGGCACGGTCGCCAGCGCGCCGTCCTCCGCCGCGCTCCCGGCCGCCCGGTACGAGGTACCCAGCGCGGCCACCCCCGGCACCAGCGCGTCCAGCATCGTCTTGTCGCCCGGCGCCGCCCCGCCCAGCCGGGCCACCGCGCCGACCCCCTCGGACAGGGCCTCGCGCAGCTCCGCGTCCGACACCTGCGCCGACTCCCCGAGCGCCTTGCCCGTGTGCCGCAGCAGCGTCCCGTACAGCGGTCCCGACGCCCCGCCGACCGTGGAGATCAGCGTCCGTCCCGCCAACTGCAGCACGGCGCCCGGCGCCGCGGGCACCGGCTCCGCCTCCAGGGCGGCGCGCACGGCCGTGAAACCCCGCAGCAGGTTGCTCCCGTGGTCGGCGTCACCGATGGGGGAGTCGAGCTCGGTCAGCCGGTCCGCCTCCCGCTCCACCGCGGCCGCGGCGGCCGCCATCCAGCGCCGGAAGAACTCTGCGTCACGCACCGGATCTCCTCGCCTCGCACCCGCCTGGCCGGTCCCACCGACACCATACGTTCACAGACCCCAGCGCAGCGCCGCGGTCCTCACGGGCGCGTCCCACAGCCGCAGCACCTCCTCGTCGGCCCGGCACAGCGTCACCGAACACCCCGCCATGTCCAGCGAGGTGACGTAGTTGCCGACGAGCGCCCGCGCCACCGGCACACCGTGCCCGGCCAGCACCCGCGCCACCTCCGCGTGGAACCCGTACAGCTCCAGCAGCGGGGTCGCCCCCATCCCGTTGACCAACGCCAGCACCGGACCGTCGGCCGGACCGATCTGCGTCAGTTCCTCCAGTACGGCTCCCACCGCGACCTCCGCGATCTCCCGCGCCGACATCATCGGGCGCCGCTCCCGGCCCGGTTCGCCGTGGATGCCGATGCCCAACTCCAGCTCCCCGTCCGGCAGGTCGAAGGTCGGGGCGCCCTTCGCGGGGGTGGTGCACGCGCTCAGCGCCACCCCGAAGCTCCGCGAGCACTCGTCGACCCGCCGGGCGAGCGCGGCCACCCGTTCCAGCGGCGCCCCCTCCTCGGCGGCCGCCCCGGCGATCTTCTCGACGAACAAGGTGGCCCCGGTGCCACGGCGCCCGGCGGTGAACAGGCTGTCGGTCACCGCGACGTCGTCGTCGACCAGGACGCGCTCGATCCGCAGGCCGTCCTCCGCGGCGAGCTCGGCGGCCATCTCGAAGTTCAGTACGTCACCGGTGTAGTTCTTGACGACGAACAGCACCCCCTGGCCGCAGTCCACCGCCGCGGCCGCCCGCACCATCTGGTCGGGCACCGGTGAGGTGAACACCTCCCCGGGACACGCGGCCGACAGCATCCCGGGCCCCACGAACCCGGCGTGCAGCGGCTCGTGCCCGGACCCGCCCCCGGAGACCACTCCGACCCTCCCGCCGGCCCGCGCGTCCCGCCGTACGACGACCCGCCGCTCCACGTCGACGTCCAGCTCGGGATGGGCGGCCGCCATCCCGCGCAGGGCGTCGGTGACCACGGTCTGCGGACTGTTGATCAGCATCCTCATGCCACTCCATCCGGTCTTTCGGCGGGTGTTCGGCTCGGGCTGGACCACCGGCGGACCCTCGGGAGCGGTCCGTCCGTCGCCACGATACGAGGCCGGGTGGCCCGCCGGGAGGAAGCCGGGGCACGAAGCCGGGCCGGTGTCAGCCGCCGCCCTTGAAGGGCCAGGACCGGATGTCGCGGTAGTGGATGGGGCCGGGACCGCGGCCGGTGTTGCTTCCGACGAGGTGGAGGCGGCGCGTCTCCCACGGGCGGCCGGTGAACCCGTCCAGTCCTTCGGCGGCCTCCACCGCGCTGGTGGTGTCGTGGCGGCGGCCGCGCGCCAGGGTCAGATGGGGGCGCAGGGGCCGGCCGTGGAAGGGGATGCCGCAGTCGGTGACCGCGGTACGCACCTCGGAGGCGAGCAGGTGCAGGCCTTCGACGTCTCCGTCGATCCCGGTCCACAGGACCCGCTCGTCGAAGTGCCCGCCGCCGCGCAGCGCGAGCCGCAGAGGCCGCCGGGCGGCGGCGAGCTCCGCGAGCGGCGGCCGCAGGAGGCCGACGGCGGCGACCGGGAGCTCGCCGAGAAAGGCCAGGGTGATGTGCCAGTCCTCGATGCGGTTCCAGCGCATGCGGGGGTACGCGGCGTAGGCGGGCCGCAGCCGCTGTTCCAGCTCTTCCTTCGCGTCGTCGGGCGGGGCCAGCGCTATGAACACGCGGACGGTCGCCGTACGGGTCTTTTCGTTCACGGGGGATTCTTATCCTGTCCGGCCCTGTTCCGTCATCTTCCGCGGGGTACGCCGTGGCCGGCCGTCGGGTATCCCCGCACGAGGCCATGGCTCACCAGGCAAGTCAAGGCTTATGTTCAGGGCGCTTCGACCCTATGGTTTGGCTCGAATCGAAGGAGCCCCCTGTTGTCGAAAACGAATGGTCCTGCTGCGCGTGCGGTTGAATCGGAGCGGGATTGTGTGTCCTCCTTATACGAGTTGCTTGCCGAGCGGCTTTCCGAGGCGCGAGCACACTGGGCGAATGTACTGAAGGCCCCGGCGGAAAGCGCCGGCGAGGAATACGAGAGGGAAATCGCCGCCGATCGTCTGACCAAGGAAATCCGTCGGCTGGAGGGCGCCGAAAAGGGCCTGGTCTTCGGGCGGATCGACCGGACGGACGGCACGGCCCTGCGGATCGGGCGGATCGGACTGCACACGGAGGACGACGACCTGCCGCTGCTCGTGGACTGGCGCGCGAACGCGGCGCGGCCCTTCTACGAGGCGACACCGCTCCACCCGATGGGCCTGCGGCGGCGCCGGCACCTGCGCGTCGAGGAGCGCACGGTCGTCTCGGTGAGCGACGAACTGCTGGACGGAACCGCTCCGACCGACGAGGACGTCGTGGGGGACGGCCCGTTGACCGAGGCCCTGGCCGCACGGCGAACGGGCAGGATGCACGCGGCCGTCGCCACGCTGCAGGCCGAGCAGGACGAGATCGTCCGCTCCGCCCACCGCGGGGTGACCGTGGTGCAGGGCGGGCCCGGCACCGGCAAGACGGTGGTCGCCCTGCACCGGGCGGCCTACGTCCTGTACGCGTTCCCGCGCGCCGCGCAGGAGGGCGTCCTGGTGGTGGGCCCGAACGCCCGCTTCCTCGACTACATCTCCCAGGTCCTTCCCTCGCTCGGAGAGAACGACGTCGTTCTGGCGACCTGCCCGGAACTGGCCGGAGTGGCCGCGGAATCGGTGGACCCGTTCGGCACGGCACGCCTCAAGGGCGGCTCCGACCTCGCCGACGCCCTGGCCGGCCTGGTGCGCGCCCGTCAGGCCCCGGCCGGTGACTTCACCGTACGGGTCGGACGGGAACCGGTTCACCTCTCCGGCGAGGAGGTGGCCACGGCACGCGACGCCGCCCTGGCGGCCGCACCGGGGCACAACCCGGCGCGCCAGGTGTTCAAGGAACTCCTGGCCGATGCCGTCACCGACGCGGTGCAACGGGACATGAGCGACCTCCTGGAGCAGATCGACGCCGATGCCGAGAGGATGACGGGGATCGACCTCGACCGGTTCACGGGAGCCGCCCGGCACCGTGCCGAAGGCGCGGCCGACCCGGGGCCGGTCCACGAGCTGGACCTGGACGCCCTCCGGGCCGATCTCCGGGGCGACGCCGGAGTCGACCGGGCGGTCGAGCTGCTGTGGCCGCGGCTGGTACCGGGTGACCTCGTGAAGGCGCTCCTGACGGACCCGGGCGCCCTCGCCGAGCACCTGCCGCACCTGACCGCGCAGGAGCGGTCCCTGCTGCTGCGCGGCCGGGACGACCCGTGGACCGACGCCGACGTGCCGCTGCTGGACGAGGCGGCGAGCCTGGTCGACGGCCCTCCCGAGCGGACGTACGGGCACGTCGTCGTCGACGAGGCCCAGGAACTGACCGCCATGCAGTGGCGGATGATCGTCCGCCGCTGCCCGGCAAGGGCGATGACCGTGGTGGGCGACTTCGCCCAGGCGGGCCCCGTCGCGACGGCACGCGACTGGAAGGAGGCGCTGAGCCCCCACGTCGGACCGCGGTTCGAACTGCACGATCTGACCGTCAGCTACCGCACCACGCAGGAGATCCTGGAAAGCGTCCGGGACCTGCTCACGCGCATCGCCCCGGACCGGAAACCCACACGGTCGCTGCGCAGCGGTGAGAGGCCCCGCACCGTGACCACACCTCCGGAAGGGTTGGTCACCGCCCTCGTCTCGGAACTCCGCGCCCAGAGCGCCGCGTACCCGGGCGAGTTGCTGGGCGTGATCTGCGCGGACACCAGGGTGGGCGAGCTGACGGCCCGGGGGGTCGCCCGCCACGCACGCATCGTGCCGGCGTCCGAAGCGCGCGGCCTGGAATTCGACGGGGTGGTCGTCATGGATCCCGAGGACATCGTCGCGGCCCGCCCCGGTGGGGAAAGGGACCTGTACGTGGCCCTGACCCGGGCCACCAAGCGTCTGTGCACCCTCACCGTCCGGCCGGCCTGACCGCCCGGTCGGCCCCGCCCGGCTCGGGGAGCGGTGGCGGTGGCGGTCGTGGTCACGCGCACACCGGAGGGCGCCCGTACGCGGACGTGCCCGGGCCCCGCCACCCTCACGGGGTCGGCGGGGCCCGGGCATCGGCGGCGCGGTCGGTGTCAGCCGAGCGCGGGCGCCTCCTGCTGAGCATGGGCCGGCACGTCCGCGCCGTCGGCACGGGCGGCCAGGAGCCGCTGGGCGAGGACGCCGAAGACGACGGCGAACACGGCCCACAGGACGAGCTGGACGGCCAGCGAGGCGACCCGGAACTCCCACAGCAGGGCTGCGGGGAAACCGGGCTGGACGGCATCGCTGTTGTCCGGCAGGACCGCGAACGCCAGGGCGGTGGCGACGACGAAACCGCCCGCCGCGGCCAGCGTCGCGTTCCAGTTGCCCAGGCGCGGTGCCAGCCGGCGCCCGAGGATGATCGCGCCGACGCCGAGCAGCACGCTCAGCAGGATCATCAGGAAGAACAGCGTGGTGCGCTGCCCGATCGTGTCCGGGTTGCCGACCGCCGGCGGGGTGGCCGGGTACTTCAGGAACGGCACCAGGTAGACCAGGGCGAACGCGCCGGCCCCGGTGAGCGCGGCCGTGGCCCGCGGGCTGAACCCGCCGACGCGGCCGAGGGCGAACGAGAACGCGAGCGAGGCGATGCCGCCCAGCGCGACCCCGTAGACCAGGACACCGGTGGCCAGGCCGAAGGTCGACTGAACCGGTCGGCTGACCAGCTCTTCCTCCTCCTCCGCGGCCTCACCCGGCGCGGCGTCACCGCCGTGACCGGCGTGACCGGCCGCGGGGGCCGCTTCCTTGGCGGCGGCGGCCTCCTCGACGGCGATGGAACCCCGTACCGGCGGCTCACCGACCACGTAGGCGACCGCGAAGGCGAACAGCCCCGCGATCAGGCCCGCGAGCATGCCGCGGACCAGTAGTCCTCTGACAGTGGAGGCGTACATGTGCGTGGCCTCTCAGTGGCAGGGGAAGCCGAGCAGATGACGGCCGTCGTGCACCCACTCGTGCACGCCTTCGCCGGCGAACACGGCGGTGGCGCCCTGCTCGGCACCGACGAAGTACAGGGCGACGAGCATCAGGAGACCGACGAAGAGCGCCCAGGGCAGCACCGCGCGCACGGGCAGCGGAGCCGACAGGGAGCCGGCGGGGGTGGATATGGCAGCGGAAGCGACAGCCTCGGCCATGATGGAACCTCCTCGGGGAACAACGCGTCCCATGTGGTGGTGCAGGACGACGGTCCTCGGGTCTGACTCGCCACGGCGCCATCGTGGAGATGCCGCCGCAGCACACAGTGGCGCGACCATGCCGGATTCACACCGGGCTTCCGTCTCGCCGTCGTCGCTATGTGGAAATGTCGCCGTGACCGTACCGCGCGCAGCGCCTGCGGCCAAGACCGTGAGTCCCTGATCACACGCCTACGCTGCGGTAATACGTCTTCGGTGCGGCCCCAGGGACCCGAAGTGTCCGTCAACTGGGCTGGTACGCCTGCTAGAATGAACCCGTCGGCCTTCGGTTCGCGTGCCCCGTGCACGGTTCCGGAGGCTTTTTTCATGCCTTCATCCCGACGCGTCACCCCCGCCCCGTCTCCGACCGCCCCGAGCGACACCCCCACCGGCTATCGCTCCCTGCTCCGCAACAGGGAGTTCAGCGGCCTGTACATCAGCTTCACCCTCACCGTCGCGGCGAGCACTTTGTCCGGCTTCGCGCTCGGCGCACTGGTCAACCACCGGACCGGATCCCCGTTCCTGACGGCCGTGAGCATGTACGGCGCCACGTTCGCGACGGTGCTCGGCGCGCTGACGCTGATGTCCGTCGCGGACGGGAAGCGGCCCTGCCGGACCCTCCTCCTGCTCCAACTCGTCTCCCTGGCGGGCGTCGCCGCCCAGGCCGTCCCCGGTCTCCCGCTCGTGGCCCGGTTCGCCCTGCTGCTGACGCTGGGCTTCTTCCAGTCCCTGGGCACCGGCACCCGGCTGGGGCTCCTCGCCGAGGTCGTGCCCGTCTCCGCCTACGCGCCCGCCCGTTCGCTGATGAACGTCACCTCCGGTGGCACGGCGATCCTCGGCTACGCGGTCGGCGCCGTACTGCTGCGGTACCTGAGCCCGTACGAACTCTTCGCCGTCGCCGCGGCCCTGACCGCCCTCGGGACGGTGGTAGTGGCCGCCACCGTCCGGGAGCACTCGATCCGGCTCACCCGCCGGCCCGGCCTGCGCCGGACCTGGACGACGAACGCCGAGCTGTTCGCCCACCCCGGCCGCCGGACGCTGCTGTTGAACCTGTGGGTCCCGAACGGCCTGATCGTCGGCTGCGAGGCGCTGTTCCTCTCCTACGACCCGGAAGGGGCGGGCACCCTCCTCGCCGCGGCCTCGGCGGGCATGCTCCTCGGGGACCTGATCGTCGGCCGGCTGCTCGACGCCGAACGACGCCGCCGCGTCGCCTTCGCGCTGCGGTTGCTGCTCGCCGCCCCCTTCCTGCTCTTCGCCGCGCACCCGCCCGTCCTGGTCGCGGCCGTCGCCGTGGGCCTCGCCGGGGTCGGGTTCGCGGCCACCCTGCCCCTGCAGGAGCAGCTCCTCGAACAGACCCCCGAAGCCATCCGAGGCCAGGTCCAGGGAGTCGAGTCGGCCGGCCGGATGACCTGTCAGGGCATCGGCGCCGCCCTCGCCGGCGGCCTGGCCCAGTTCGTCGCCCCAGGCACCGCGATGGCCGTCGTCGCGGGCGTCTCCGTGGCCGTCACCGTGCTGTGCCGGCCGTCGCTCCGGACGGGGCCGGGTGCGGCCGTACGGGGGCGGACCTACCGTGGGAGCACGGCTGCGGCACGGCCGACGCCGGACGCGTGAGGAGCGACGGGACGTGCGGCGGGACGTGCGGCGGCAGCGGCGGGTGACGGGCGACGGGAGTCGGCGATGGCCGGTGAGGTTTCCTTCTTCGAGCTGGGCGCGGGGGACGAGGAACGGGCCCGCACCTTCTTCGGGGGCCTGTTCGGCTGGACCTTCGAACCGGGCCCGAGCGACGGCGGCGGATTCGCGATCCGGACGCCCAACGTCCGTGGCGGACTGCACGGCGACGACCCGGGCGCGAGGCCGTACCTGTTCTTCGCGGTCGACGACATGGCGGCGGCCCTCGAACAGGTCCGCGAGCTCGGAGGCTCCGTCGACGACGTCGAGCTGGGCGGCGGCGAGGAGTCGATCGCCCGGTTCGGGCGCTTCCAGCTGTGCCACGACGACCAGGGCACGCCCTTCGGCCTGCACCAGCCGCCACCCGGGGCATGACCGCGGAGCGTGCGTACGTACCCCGGTGGATTCGTGCAGGTGTTCGGTTTCGGGGTTAGGCTGGCTCCATGCACGCAGCCCAGGGCCTTCAGGGTTCCCTCTTCGACCAAGGTGACGAGATCCGGCTCGGCCCCCTCGGGGACCTGCGGCGGATCCACCTGGGAGCCGGGGCCTGGGTCGATCACCTGCCCGGCTGGCTGAGCGGCGCCGACGCGCTGTTCGAGCGGCTGGCCGCCGACGTGCCCTGGCGCGCCGAGCGGCGGCAGATGTACGAGCGGGAGGTGGAGGTGCCCCGGCTGCTCGCCTTCTACGCCGAGGGCGAGCCCCTGCCGCACCCCTCGCTCGCCGAGGCCCGCGAGGCGCTGACCGGCCACTACGCCGCGGAGCTCGGCGAGCCCTTCACCACCGCCGGCCTGTGTCTGTACCGCGACGGCCGCGACAGCGTCGCCTGGCACGGGGACCGGACCGGCCGTTCCTCGGCCGAGGACACCATGGTGGCCATCGTCTCCGTCGGTGATCCGCGGGACCTGGCCTTCCGTTCCCGGGACGGCGGGTCCACCCGGCTGCGGCTGACGCTGGGGCACGGCGACCTCGTGGTCATGGGCGGCTCCTGTCAGCGGACCATGGAGCACGCGGTACCCAAGTCGGCCCGGGCCGTCGGCCCTCGTGTGAGCATCCAGTTCCGCCCCCGCGGAGTCCGCTGACCTCCCGCTTCCCGCCCGTCGCAGCCCGTCGTCGGCCGTCGCCGTCGTGGTCGACCCGGACGGGAATCCGGTCCTCTTCGGCCGGCACGTCCGACCCGGAGGGCTCAGGCGGGGGCGCCGGGCTCCTTCGAGGAGCGGGCGGCTCCGGCCGCCGAGTGCAGCGCGCGCAGCGCCAGCAGCAGGATCCCGATGTCGTCCAGGTATACCGGGTCCGGGATCAGGTCCACCGGCGAGATCGTGTAGACGACCGCGACCCAGAACAGAGCCTTGTCCTGCAGCGGGATCCCCGCGTCGACCAGCAGTCGCCGGGCCGCGAAGACCCGGGTGAGCAGCACGGCGGCGAGCACGGCGAGTCCCACCGCGACCAGGGTGCCCAGAACGAGCCAGACCTTTCCGTCCATGGCGGCCCTATACCCCGATACCGGGTCGCGCTACCCCGCCGGCGCCGAGATCCGCTCAGGCGCCCTCTCCGCGCAGCCGGCGGCCGACCTCGCCCAGACCGTCGGCGAGGGCGTCGAGCTGTCCGGGGGTGAGGACGTCGACGAGGATCTCCCGGACCGTCGCCACGTGCCCGGGGGCGGCCTCCTCCAGCTTGGCCCGGCCGGCGTCGGTGAGGACGGCGAAGACGCCGCGGACGTCGGAGGGACAGCTGCGGCGGCGGACCAGACCGGCCTTCTCCATCTGGGTGACCTGGTAGGTCAGCCCGCTCTTGGAGTTGATCAGGCCGTTGGCCAGCTCGGTCATCCGCAGTTCGCGCCCGGGCGCCGCGGCGAGCCGCACGAGGATCTCGTACTGGGGGTGCGAGAGCCCGGCGTCGTCCTTGAGCTGTTGGTCGAGGCGGCGGTTCACCAGGGCCGAAGCCGCCAGGAATCCGCTCCAGGCGCGCATCTCGCGGTCGTCCAACCATCTCGGTTCAGCCATGACCCCAGACTACACGGGTTGTTCCAATTTGAATCAATGGTTAGGGTCGGGGCTAGCGGTTCGAATTTGAACAACACCCTCCCTGCCTCCCCATCGGGCCGCTCGACCGGAAGGACCCACCGATGACCAGCCCCTCCGTCACCGCGACGAAGCCGCAGGCCGCCGCGCCGGCCGCACGCCCCGAGCCCTCCGCCCCCTCCACCCCGGGTCACGACACCGGCCTGCTCCTGCTGCGCCTGGTCCTCGGTCTGACCATGGCGGCGCACGGCACGCAGAAGCTCTTCGGCTGGTTCGGGGGCGGCGGCATCAGCGGCACCGGCCAGTTCTTCACCGCCAGCGGCTACCCGGCGGGTGACGCCATGGCGGTCCTCGCCGGTCTCACCGAGACCCTCGGCGGGCTCGGCCTCGCCCTCGGGCTGCTCACCCCCCTCGCCGGAGCCGCCATCGTCGGCACCCTCGTCAACGCGATCGCCGTCCACGGCGCCGGAGCCTTCTTCGCCCCGAAGGGCATCGAGTACGAGCTGCTGCTGACCGCGGGCGCCGCGGCCCTCGCCCTCACCGGGCCCGGACGGTACGCCGTCGACCGCTTCCTGCCCGTCCTGCGGGGCCACCGCCTCGCCCACGGCGCCCTCGCCGTCACCCTCGGCCTGGTCCTCGGCGCCGTACTGCTCCTCGTGCGCGACTGATCCGGGGGCCGGTGCGCACGCCGGGTGGGCCGCCGCGGCCCGCCCGGCGCCGGCGCGTTCCGACCAGCCAGACAGTTTTGCGCCAACTCTCTTTGACCTCAGGCGAGTTGCTGCTGTGCTCACCTATCTTCTACGGGGCACATCAGTCCGCCCCAGGAGGTCAGATTGCAGTCCAGGCGCTTCCTCGCCCTTCATCGCGCGATACGCCGTTCCCACCTGCTCATCGCCCTCGGCCTGGGCTCCCTGTTGGTCGGTCTGACCCCGTGGTTCGTGGTCACGAGCACCGCGGCGGCCGGCCGCGCACCGGCGCCCCGTCCCGCCCCCGTGCCCTTCGACCAGCAGACGGCGAAACGGTCGCCGCACCACGGCATCGTCCCCGCGAACGCGATGGAGCCGACGGCTCCGACCCTGGACCGGGCGGGATGGACGGCCACGGCGAGCGACGAGGAGACCGGCGCCGAGAACGGCCGCGCGGCCAACGTCCTCGACGGGAACACCGCCACCATCTGGCACAGCAAGTGGGCTCCCACCCCCACCCCGCTGCCGCACGTCATCACCGTCGACATGCACCGCACCCAGGTCGTCTCCGCCCTCGTCTACCGCCCCCGCACCAACGGGCCCAACGGGCGCGTCGGCGAGTACAGCATCAGCCTCAGCACCGACGGGCTGGGCTGGGCGACCCCGGTCGCCACCGGCACGCTCGCGGACGACGCCAGCCCCAAGACCCTCGGATTCGCCCCCCAGGGCGCCCGGTTCGTCCGGCTGACCGCGCTCACCGAGGCGGGCGGCCGCGGGCCCTGGTCCTCCGCCGCCGAGATCGAACTGCTGGGCGACCCCGGCACCCCGGCGGCCACCATCGACCTGTCCCGCGCCGGGTGGACGGCCGCCGCGAGCGACGAGGAGACCGGCGCCGAGAACGGCCGCGCGGCCAACGTCCTCGACGGCAAGGACAGCACCATCTGGCACAGCAAATACGCTCCCACCCCCACCCCGCTGCCGCACAGCATCACCATCGACATGCACCGCACCGAGGTCGTCTCCGCCCTCGTCTACCATCCCCGTCCCGACGGCCCCAACGGGCGGGCGGGCGCGTACACCGTCGCCACCAGCGCCGACGGCGTCACCTACGGGGCACCGGTGGCCTCGGGCACCTGGCGGGACGACGACACCGTCAAGACCGCCACCTTCACCCGCGCCACGTCCGCCCGCTTCGTCCGGCTGACCGCGACCGGCGAGGCCGGCGGCCGCGGACCCTGGACCTCGGCCGGTGAGATCCGGCTCAGCGGCCCGGCCAGCCCGGCCGTCCACGGCTCCTGGGGCCGGATCACCGGCTTCCCGCTGGTGCCGGTGGCCACCGCCGCCCTGCCCGGCGGCAAGCTGCTGGCCTGGTCCGCGTACGCCGTCGACCGCTTCGGCGGCAGCAACGGCTACACGCAGACCGCGATCCTGGACCTCAAGACGGGCAAGGTCACCCAGCGCCGCATCGACAACACCGGGCACGACATGTTCTGCCCGGGCATCGCCATGCTCGCCGACGGCCGGGTCCTGGTCACCGGCGGCAGCAACGCGGAGAAGGCGAGCATCTACGACCCGGCGACCGACACCTGGTCCGCCACCACGAGCATGAACATAGCCCGCGGCTACCAGGCCATGACCCTGCTCTCCACGGGCGAGGCCTTCGTCCTCGGCGGGTCCTGGAGCGGATCCACGGGCACCGACAAGGCCGGCGAGGTCTGGTCCCCGGACACCCGTACCTGGCGCAGCCTGGCCGGTGTCTCCGCCGTGCCGGCACTGACGGCCGACCCGGCCGGTCCCTACCGGGCCGACAACCACATGTGGCTGCACGCCACTTCGGGCGGCAAGGTGCTGCAACTGGGCCCGAGCAAGCAGATGAACTGGATCTCCACCAGCGGGCAGGGCGGCATCACCTCCGCCGGCACCCGGGCCGACAGCCAGGACGCCATGACCGGCAACGCCGTCGCCTACGACATCGGCAAACTGCTCACCCTGGGCGGCTCGCCCGCCTACCAGGACAGCCCGGCCACCCAGCGCGCCTACACCGTGGGCATCTCGGGCAGCCAGGTCCAGGCCGCCCGCACCGGTGACATGGAGCACGCCCGTGCCTTCAGCAACAGCGTGGTACTGCCCGACGGCAAGGTGGCCGTCTTCGGCGGGCAGGCCTATCCGGTGCCGTTCAGTGACGCCACCTCCGTCCTGACCCCCGAGCTGTGGGATCCGGCGACCGGCGCCTTCACGCCGCTCGCCACCATGGCCGTTCCGCGCAACTACCACAGCGTGGCCAACCTGCTGCCCGACGGACGGATCTTCTCCGGCGGCGGAGGTCTGTGCGGCGACTGCGCGACCAACCACGCCGACGGGGCGATCTTCACCCCGCCGTACCTGCTCAACGCCGACGGCACCCCGAAGCCCCGTCCCGCCATCACCGCGGGCGTGCCCCCCACGGCCGCGCCGGGGGCCCAGCTCACGGTGAGCACCCAGGGCCCGGTGGCGTCCTTCGTCCTGATGCGGGCCGCCGCCGCGACCCACTCCACCGACAACGACCAGCGCCGGGTTCCCGTGGTGTCCACCGCCGCGGGAGGCGGCACGTACACGGTGTCCGTACCCGCCGACACCGGGGTGGTCCTGCCGGGGACCTACATGCTCTTCGCCCTCGACGCCCAGGGCGTGCCGAGCATCGGCCAGTTCGTCACGATCTCCTGACCCGACCCCTGAGCGAAGTCCGGGGCCGAGCTGATTGGCCCCGGACATTCAGGGGAATAGCGCACAAATGACACAACCCATCGAGGACTACGCACTCATCGGCGACCTGATGACCAGCGCACTGGTCGGCCGAGACGGGTCGATCGACTGGCTGTGCCTGCCCCGCTTCGACTCGGGGGCCTGCTTCGCCAAGCTCCTCGGCGAGGAGGAGAACGGCCACTGGCGCATCGCGCCCCTCGACGCCGCGGTCGGCGAGCCCTGCACCCGCCGCGCCTACGTCGACGGATCGCTCATCCTGGAGTCGTACTGGGAGACCGAGACCGGGACCGTCAAGGTCACCGACTTCATGCCCCAGCGTGAGGTCGCCCCCGACGTCATCCGCATCGTCGAGGGCATCAGCGGCACGGTCAGGATGCGCAGCACCCTGCGCCTGCGCTTCGACTACGGCCACGTCGTGCCCTGGGTGCGCCGCAGCGACGGCGACCGGGTCGCCGTCGCCGGGCCCGACTCCGCCTGGTTCCGCAGCGAACCCCCGGTCCGCACCTGGGGCGAGGCGAACAGCACCTGCTCCCAGTTCCCCGTCACCGCGGGCCGGCGCGTCGCCTTCGTCCTGACCTGGCACCCCTCGCACCGGCCGCGCCCCGAGCCCTGCGACCCCTTCGACGCACTGGAGCAGAGCCTCGCCGACTGGCGGGAATGGACCTCGCAATGCCGCTACGAGGGCCCCTACCAGGAAGCGGTCACCCGCTCCCTGATCACCCTCAAGGCCCTCACCTACGCCCCGACCGGAGGCATCGCCGCCGCGGCCACCACCTCCCTTCCCGAGGAGCTGGGCGGCATCCGCAACTGGGACTACCGGTACTGCTGGCTCCGGGACTCCACCCTCACCCTCGGCTCGCTCCTGTCCACCGGCTTCCTCGACGAGGCCCGCGCCTGGCGCGAGTGGCTGCTGCGCGCGGTCGCCGGTGACCCCGCCGACCTCCAGATCATGTACGGGATCGCCGGTGAGCGGCGGATCCCCGAGAGCGAACTGCCCTGGCTGCGCGGCTATGCCTCCTCCGCCCCGGTCCGCGTCGGGAACGCCGCCGTCGACCAGCTCCAGCTGGACGTCTACGGGGAGGTCATCGACTCCCTCCACCTGGCCCGGACCGCCGGCCTGCCCTCCGAACGCCACGCCTGGCGGATCCAGCTCGCGCTGCTCGACTTCCTCGAACGCAACTGGCAGCGCCCCGACGAGGGCCTGTGGGAGGTCCGCGGCCCCCGCCGGCATTTCGTGCACTCCAAGGTGATGGCATGGGTCGCGGCCGACCGGGCCGTACGCACCCTGGAGAGCGACCCTTCCCTGGACGGCGAGGTGGAACGCTGGCGGGCCATGCGCGACGAGGTGCACCGCGACGTCTGCGAGCGGGGCTACGACCCCGTGCGCGGCACCTTCACCCAGTACTACGGATCCGCCGAGCTGGACGCGGCGACCCTGCTCATCCCCAGGGTCGGGTTCCTGCCGCCCGACGATCCGCGGGTCGTCGGCACCGTCGACGCGGTGCGAGCCGAACTCGGCAGCAGCGGACTGGTCCGCCGCTACAGCACCGCGGGTTCCACCGTCGACGGGCTGCCCGGGGACGAAGGAGCCTTCCTGGCCTGCTCGTTCTGGCTGACCGACGCCCTGCACATGACGGGGCGGCGCGAGGAGGCCCGGGCCCTGTTCGAGCGGCTGCTGTCCGTACGCAACGACGTGGGCCTGCTCGCGGAGGAGTACGACCCCCTCGCCGGACGGCAACTCGGCAACTTCCCACAGGCGTTCAGCCACGTCGGCCTCGTGAACACCGCGCTCACCCTGGCGAGCCCGGACTGACCCGCACGAGGCGCTACGAGTCCCCGCCGGTACGGGAGGCCAGCAGCAGCGCGATGTCGTCCGGCCGGTCGGCGCTGTTGCCCGCCTCGCCGATCAGCCGGTCCGCGGTCTCGGCCAGCGGGGACGGCCGGGCCGCCTGCAGGGCCTTCCGCAGCCGCTCCACCCCGACGTCGATGTCGAGGCCCGGATTCTCCACCAGCCCGTCCGTGTACAGGGCGAGGACCGAGCCCGTCGTCAGCCGCAGCTCCGTGACCGGGTACGAGGCCTCCGGGTCGATGCCGAGCACCACGCCGCCCGCCAGGTCCAGCACCTCGGTCCGGCCGTCCGGGTGGCGCAGCAGCGGCTGGGGGTGCCCGGCCCGGGCGGCCATCAGCGAGCCCGTCGCCGGGTCGAGCAGCATGTAGCAGCAGCTCGCGAACTGGCCCGGATCCAGGTCGATGAGCAGCCGGTTGGTGCCGCTCACCACCTGCTCGGGGGTGCTGCCGCTGAGCGCGAAGGCCCGTACGGCGCTGCGCAGCTGGCCCATCGTCGCCGCGGCCGCCACCCCGTGACCCTGGACGTCACCGATGACCAGGGCCAGCAGGCCGGTGCCCGTCTCGACGACGTCGTACCAGTCGCCGCCGACGTCCATGCCCAGACTGCCGGGGAGGTAGCGGCCGACCGTGTCCACGTGCTCCCGAACCGGCAGCCGGTGCGGCAGCAGGGCCGACTGCAGCCCACGGGCGAGCTCCACCTCGCTGTCATAGCGCCGGGCCCGTGCGAGCGCCTGCGCGATCAGACCGGCCAGCGCCGTGAGGACCGTGCGCTCCTCCGGGCTGAAGCCGCGGGGCGCGTCGAAGCCGAGGATGCACGAGCCGACCGGCCGGCCGGAGGCGATCAGCGGCAGGAACGCGCGCGCACCGACGTCGGCGTCCAGCGGAATGCCCGGATAGGCGGCGGCCAGGTGCTGCATCGACTCGAAGAACAGCGGCCGGCCGGTGGTCAGCGTCTCCACGCCGGGCAGCCGGACATCGAGGGAGACCCCGTCGAACCGGTTGAGGAAGCCCTGCGGGAAACCGGTCTCCCAGGCGAGGTACATGTGCCGCTCGTCGAGGAGGTAGATCGCCAGCTGGCGGCCGCCGAAGGCCGGCAGCAGCTCCTCGGTGACCACCGCCGACACCTGCCGGGCCGTGACGGCCTCCGTCAGCGCGATGGCCAGGGCGACCGGACGGTACAGCGACGAGGCCTCGTCGGCGGACGCGTCGAGGGCCGCGTACGCGGACGCGTCAGCGTCGGCCCCGGCGTCCCCGTCCCCGTCCACGCCCACGTCGGCGCCGGCGTCCATGTCGGCGTCCGCGTTCCGCCGGGCCCGTGACTCGGGCGCGTAGACCGGTTTCGCGGAGGTGCCCAGCGTCAGGGTCACGCCGTCGGCCGCGGGGTACAGGTCCACCGACAGCCACTGCCCGGGCGCGTGCCGGCCGCGCCGGGCCGGGAAGTGCACCGGTTCGCCGGACATGAAGCCCGCCCGGAAGTGGTCCTCGTAGGCGGGATGCCCGAGCCACGGCAGCGCCTCCCACAGCAGCCTGCCCTGCAGACGGGGACCGTCGAGGCCGAGCAGCTCCTCCGCCGCGGTGTTCACGTAGCCGATGCGGCCCTCCCGGTCCAGCGAGAGCACCGCCTGCGCGAGCCGGTCCGCGGCCTTGCGGGCGCCCTCGGCACCGGCCTCGGGCGGTGGCGCCGGTACGCCCACCGGGTCGCCCTCCCACAGCACCCGGGCCCCGGCCGCCGCGAGGGCGGTGAGGTCGGAGGCCAGCACCTCCGCGGTCCGTCGCAGCCGTTCGCGGTCCGCGGTCCCGACCGCAATCCCCGGGGTCGCCTCGCGCAGCACCACCAGCACGCCGAACCGCTCCGTCCCGGCGGACACCGGCTCGTACAGCGAGGCGAAGGTGAACGGCAGTCCGGCCATCAGCTGCGGGAAGCGGCTCATGGCCGACTCCGCGTCGGGCAGGTGCACGGCCTGCCCGGAACGGTAGGCCTCGGCGACCGGGAACGGCCGGTTCACCTGCATCCGCCACCAGGGCCGGAACAGCTGCAGCGGCAGCCCGGCGAACACGGCCATCAGGAGCAGCCCGGTGGTGGGTGAGCGCAGGTAGACGCCGGCCGCGTACCCACCGACGGCCTCCATCGCGTTCACGGCGGCCCGTGCGAGCACCTGGGCCGTCGCATCAGGGGCATCCGTGGTGTCAGGCGCGGCGCCGACGCTGCCCGCTCTCGCCATCACACAGCCAGGATGCGCCCTCGGCGCCGCCGCCTGCATCCTGGCTGGTCGCGGCCCGCGGCCCTGCCCCGGCCGATAGGCCGGACCCCTTCCCTCGTCCGGGGGACGCACGGGTGTGCGGACCGCCCCCGGACGGCGCCGCGGGGCACGATACGCACGCGTCCCACCCCCGGCAGGTCACCGGAAGGCAGAGCATGCGGTTCCAGTACGACACCATCGGCGAGCGCTACGCGCAGTCCACGAGCACGGCGGCCTTCTCCGCGGCCGACACCTACACCCTGCACGGCGCCCTCGACGCCCTCGGCGGGGTACGCGGCCTCGACGCCCTCGACCTGGCCTGCGGATACGGATACAACACCCGGCTGCTGGCCCGCGGCGGGGCCCGGCGGACCGTCGGCGTGGACGTCTCCGAGGAGATGATCCGGCAGGCCCGCGCGCACGAGGCGACCAAGGACCGGCCGGACGTCGAGTACCACGTCGCCGACGCCGCGGGCCTGCCGCACCTGGGCCCCTTCGACCTCGCGACCGCCGCGTACGTCTTCAGCTACGCGCCCGACCGCAGGTCGCTGCACGCGATGTTCCGGTCCGTCCGGGCCAACCTGCGGGCGGGCGGGCGGCTGCTCGCCATCGTTCCCAACGCGGGGGCGTTCCCGCGCGTGGACTGGTCGCCGTACGGGGTGCGCATCCTCGACCGGGTCCCGGACGGCGACGCGCCGCTGCTCAAGGCGCACTTCCTGACCGAGCCCCCGGTGCCCTTCGAGTTCCGCGAGTGGGCGCACGCCGACCTCGCCGAGGCCGCCGTCGACGCGGGCTTCGTCACCGTCGGCTGGCAGCCGAACCGGACCCCTCCCGCCGACGCCGTACGCGACGAGGCGTACTGGACGGCGTACCGCGCGTGGCCGATCAGCTCGCTGATGACCTGCACGGCCTGAGGCGCGGCCGTCAGCGATCCGCCCGTCACCGCCGTGCCCTCAGCGCTCCGCCGTCGACCTGATCAGTTCGACGATCCGCTCGCGCGCCGCCCGCCCCTCCGGCACGGGCAGCAGCGGGTACCCGTGCGGCAGTCCCGCCGCCTCGTGGAACTCCACATCGGCCCCCTCCGCGCGCGCCCGGCGCAGCAGCTCCCGGCTGTCGGTGGTCAGCACGTCCCGGGTCCCGGTGAACACCGTCATCGGGGCCAGCCCGGCGAAGCCGCCGTGCAGCGGGCTCACCCGGGGATCCTCGGCGGCCAGGGTTCCGGCGTACAACCGCCCGGCCTCCCGCAGCCCCGGCCGGGCCAGCAGCGGATCGACCGCCTCGATGGCCGCCTGGTCCGGATGGCTCATGGTCACGTCCAGCCAGGGCGAGATCAGCACGATCCGGGACGGCTGGTCCCCGGTGCGGTCGCGCAGCCGCTGCGCGGCGGCCAGCGCCAGCCCCGCCCCGGCGGAGTCCCCGATCAGCACCGTCCCGCCGGATCCGCCGCCCGCGATCAGCCCGCTCAGCAGGTCGGCGGCGACCGGGACGGTCCGGTCGGCGGTACCGCGCGGAGCGAGGATGTACGCGGGGACGACCACGCGCGCCCGCGCCCGCGTGACCAGGGTCCGGATCAGCGCCCAGTGCGGGCGGACCAGCTCGTGGACGTAGCCGCCGCCGTGGACGTACAGCACATGGGCCGCGGGCTCCTCCCCGAGCGGGGACACGTCGTACACCGGCCAGGCGCCGACGAAGGTCCGCGAGATGTCGGCGACCCGCCCCAGGGACCGCGGCGGCAGATGGGAGGCGGGCCGGCGGGCGGACTCGGCCACCCGGCTCCGGACGGCCTCCGCGCTCGCGTACCGTCTTCGCCGTCCCGCTGCGGTCAGCGCCACCGACAGCGCTCTGCTGCGCAGACTCGGCACGCCCCTCACCTCCCCTTTTTCCCGCGCCGTCGCCGGCGCGAGCCCCATCCCCGTCACGGGAGGAGCATAGGCGTGAAGCTGTGCTGTCGACCCGCTTAAGAAAGTCTCGATGGACTGATCACCGCGCCGATCGGCAGATTGGTGCACGTCACCGCCGCCGTTCGGGCCCCCGCCCGCGGCGTACCCTTCCGCATGCCTGGAGCCACCCCATGAAGGCACTCGTCAAGCACAAGGCAGAACCCGGCCTGTGGCTCATGGACGTCCCCGAGCCCGAGTACGGCCCCGGCGACGTGCTGATCAAGGTGCTGCGCACCGGCATCTGCGGTACCGACCTGCACATCCGCGCCTGGGACGGCTGGGCGCAGGGCGCCGTCAAGACCCCCCTGGTCCTCGGCCACGAGTTCGTCGGCGAGGTCGCGGCGCTCGGCGCGGACGTCCAGGACATCGAGGTCGGCGCGCTGGTCAGCGGCGAGGGCCACCTGGTGTGCGGCAAGTGCCGCAACTGCCTGGCCGGCCGCCGTCACCTGTGCCGCAGCACGATCGGACTGGGAGTCGGCCGCGACGGCGCCTTCGCCGAGTACGTGGTGCTGCCCGCCCAGAACGTGTGGGTCCACCGCACCCCCGTGGACCTGGACGTCGCCGCGATCTTCGACCCGTTCGGCAACGCCGTGCACACGGCGCTGTCCTTCCCGCTGGTCGGCGAGGACGTCCTGATCACCGGCGCCGGCCCGATCGGGATCATGGCGGCGGCCGTGGCCCGGCACGCCGGTGCGCGCAACGTGGTCATCACCGACGTCAGCCCCGAGCGCCTGGAGATCGCCCGCAAGGCGGGCGCCACCCTCGCCGTCAACGTCGCCGAGTCCTCCATCGCCGAGGCCCAGGCCAAGCTCGGCCTGCGCGAGGGCTTCGACATCGGCCTGGAGATGTCCGGCCGCGCCGAGGCCATGCGCGACATGATCGACAACATGACGCACGGCGGCCGCATCGCCATGCTCGGTCTGCCCGCGCAGGAGTTCCCGGTGGACTGGGCGAAGGTGGTCACCTCGATGATCACGATCAAGGGCATCTACGGCCGTGAGATGTTCGAGACCTGGTACGCGATGACCGTCCTGCTGGAGGGCGGGCTCGACCTCAGCCCGGTCATCACCGGCCGTTACTCGCACCGCGACTTCGAGGCCGCCTTCGACGAGGCGTCGACCGCCCGCAGCGGCAAGATCATCCTGGACTGGACGGCGTAACCGCCCGCCGTACCGGCCGGGCCCCACCGGCCGCCGTACCCACCGAACCATCTCCCTCGGGCCGGGCCCCGCACACCCTCCCCCCTCCGCGGGGCCCGGCCCCCTCCCTCGTCGCCCTCCGCCGCACAAGGAGAACCGCACCATGTTCGAGACCGTCCGCGAGGAACTGCGCTCCACCCTCGACGAGATCCGCGCCGCCGGCCTGCACAAGCCCGAGCGCGTCATCGGCACCCCGCAGAGCGCGGCCGTCGCCGTCACCTCGGGCGGCGCCGCCGGCGAGGTGCTCAACTTCTGCGCCAACAACTACCTGGGGCTGGCCGACCACCCCGAGGTCGTCGCCGCCGCGAAGGAAGCCCTGGACCGCTGGGGCTACGGAATGGCCTCCGTCCGCTTCATCTGCGGCACCCAGGAGGTGCACAAGGAGCTGGAGGCGCGGCTCTCGGCCTTCCTCGGCCAGGAGGACACGATCCTCTACTCCTCCTGCTTCGACGCCAACGGCGGCGTCTTCGAGACCCTGCTCGGCGCCGAGGACGCGGTCATCTCCGACGCCCTCAACCACGCCTCGATCATCGACGGCATCCGGCTCAGCAAGGCCAAGCGCTTCCGCTACGCCAACCGTGACCTGGCCGAGCTCGAAGCCCGCCTCAAGGAAGCCACCGAGGGCGGCGCCCGCCGCAAGCTGATCGTCACCGACGGCGTCTTCTCCATGGACGGCTACGTGGCCCCGCTCGCGGAGATCTGCGACCTGGCCGACCGCTACGACGCCATGGTCATGGTCGACGACTCGCACGCCGTCGGCTTCGTCGGCCCCGGCGGCCGCGGCACCCCCGAGCTGCACGGCGTGATGGACCGCGTCGACATCATCACCGGCACCCTGGGCAAGGCCCTCGGCGGCGCCTCCGGCGGTTATGTCGCGGCGCGCGCCGAGATCGTGGAGCTGCTGCGCCAGCGCTCGCGCCCGTACCTCTTCTCCAACTCCCTCGCCCCGGTCATCGCGGCCGCCTCCCTCAAGGTCCTCGACCTGCTGGAGTCGGCCGGTGACCTGCGCGAACACCTCGCCGCCAACACCGCGCTCTTCCGTACGAAGATGACCGAGGCGGGCTTCGAGGTCCTGCCCGGCGACCACGCCATCGCCCCCGTCATGATCGGCGACGCGGCCGAGGCGGCCAGGATGGCGGAGCTGCTCCTGGAGCGCGGCGTGTACGTGATCGGCTTCTCCTACCCGGTGGTGCCGATGGGCGCGGCCCGCATCCGCGTCCAGCTCTCCGCGGCCCACTCCACGGCCGACGTCGAGCGCGCGGTGGCCGCCTTCATCGACGCCCGCGCGGCCCTCGGGACCACTGGGGCCTGAGAGGAGCACGAGGTCCGAAGGGCCTCTGCACCCTGAGACAATGGTGGGGTGATCGACCCCCGCCGGCTGCGCATCCTGCGGGCCGTGGCGGACCACCGTACGGTGACCGCCGCGGCCGCAGCCCTCTACCTGACCCCTTCGGCCGTTTCCCAGCAGCTCGCCGCCCTGGAGCAGGAGACGGGCCACGCCCTGCTCACCCGCAGCGGCCGGGGCGTACGGCTCACCGCGGCCGGTGAGATCCTGCTCGGCCACGCCCACGAGGTGCTCGCACAGCTGGAGCGGGCGGAGGCGGAACTCGCGGCGTACGCGGGCGGTTCGGCGGGCGAGGTCACCGTCGCCGCCTTCGCGACGGGCATCGCGGAAGTCCTGGCCCCGGCCATCGCCCGGCTCGCCCTGGAACGGCCCGGCATCCGGCTGCGGGTCCGGGACGCCGAGGGAGACCAGAGCCTGCCGCTGCTGCTGGACGGCGAGGCGGACCTCGCTCTGGCCGTCGAGTACCGCGGCGGCCCCGGTGCCGACGACGCGCGGCTGTCCGTCCTCCCGCTGTACGCGGAACCCTTCGACGCGGTCCTGCCCTCGGGGCACCCGCTGGCGGACCTGCCCGCGGTGTCCCTGGCCGACCTTGCCGATTCGGACTGGGTGGGCCAGTACCCCGGCAACCCCTGCCACGACGTGACGCTGCTCGCCTGTGAACTGGCGGGCTTCCAGCCCCGGCTGGTGCACTCCTCGGACGACTTCCGCGCCGTGACGGCGCTGGTCGGCGCGGGGGCCGGAGTGGCCCTCGTCCCGCGCTCGGCCCTGCGCGGCATGGACCTCAAGGAGGTCCAGGTCCGCCCGGTCACCGGCCCGGCCGCCACCCGCCGGGTCTTCGCGGCCACCCGCCGAGGCGGCGAGACCCACCCGCTGATCGCCCCCGTCCTGGCGGCACTGGTCCGGGAGTCGGAGCGCCTGCCGACCCACTGAGGCACCCGGTGGCAGGGTGAATGGTTTCGCCACGCGCCTGTACGGGTGAACTCCGGCGCGCGCTCTGTCAAGGGCGGCCCCCACGGTCGAAGACTGTGCCCCGAGCCGTAGGAGCCCACCCCGACCACGGAGGCATCATGGGCCGAGCCACCGCCGAAACCGCCGAAACCGCCGGCACCCCCGACGACCCCGACTACCTCAAGCACTCGGCCGAGGTGGTCCGTGATCACCTGGCAGCCGCCACCGAGCTCGACACCTTCCTGGAGGACGCGGGCACCCTCACCCTGGAGCAGCGGACCCTCCTCGTCGACCAGGCGCTGGTGCTGCTGGAGCAGAACTACGTACACCTGCCGCTGAAGATCGCGATGCACGCCGTCAACCCCGTACAGCGGCTGCGCCTGATCCGCCGGCAGCTGGAGCAGCAGACACCGGCCACCATGCCACCCGAGTGGATCTTCCACTCGGAGATGTCGAAGGTGTTCAACTCGGTGCGGGACCTGCACACCAACTACCAACTGCCCGCGCCGTTCGCGAAGAAGATCGCCTTCCTGCCCTTCCTGGTCGAGGAGACCACCGACGGACCGGAGCCGCGCTTCCTGGTCACCCTCGTCATGCAGGGCTTCTCCGCGCCCGGTTTCGAGCCCGGGGCCGAGATCACGCACTGGAGCGGAGTCCCCATCGGGCAGGCCGTCGAGCTCAACGCGGGCCGGTTCGCCGGCGGCAACGTGGCGGCGCGTCGCAGCCGGGGCATCGAGTCGCTGACGGTGCGCTCGCTCTCCGCCCACCTGCCCCCGTTCGAGGAGTGGGTGACCGTCAGCTACCTCGGCACCGACGGCGTCCAGCGCGAACTGCGGGTGTTCTGGAAGATCGTGGACGTCTTCGGGGAGCAGGCCGGACCCGATGGCGAGGAGGCGCTGGTCCTGGGAGTGGACTACGAGTCCGAGGAGATCAGCCGGGCCAAGGTCATGCTCTACGTCCCCCATGTCATCGAGCAGCAGCAGGCGGTGGCCGCGGGAGAGTCACCCCGGTCCGCGGCCGGGGAGATCGCGAGCACGATGCCGGAGGTGTTCACGGCCCGCTCCGTCGAGACCCCTTCAGGGAACTTCGGCCACATCCGCATCCACACCTTCATGGTTCCCGACTCCCGGGCCTTCGTCGACGAGTTCGTCCGGCTCATCGGCACGCTTCCGCAGAACGGCCTGATCGTCGACGTGCGGGACAACGGCGGTGGCTCCGTCTGGGCGGCGGAGCGCACCCTGCAGACCCTGACCGCACGTCACATCACGCCCGAGTCCTTCCAGTTCATCAACACCCCGCTCAACCTGCGGATCTGCCGGAGCAGCGGACAGCTGGACCCGTGGGTGCCGTCGATGGAGCAGGCGGTCGAGACCGGCGCCACCTTCTCCGCCGCGCTGCCCCTCACTCCGGAGGACCTGGCCAACGAGAAGGGCCAGCAGTACTTCGGCCCGGTCGTCCTCGTCACCAACGCCCGGTGCTACTCCGCCACCGACATGTTCGCCGCCGGCTTCCAGGACCACCGGATCGGGACCGTGCTCGGCACCGACGACAACACCGGGGCCGGCGGCGCCAACGTCTGGGAACAGGGCGACTTCCTCGCGGACTTCCCGCTCGCCTCCTCGCCCTACCGGCCGCTGCCGAACGGAGCCGGCATGCGCGTGTCGATCCGCCGTTCCCTGCGGGTCGGTGACCGCTCCGGCACACCCCTGGAGGACCTGGGCGTCGTACCGGACGTACGCCACCGGATGACCCGGCGCGACCTGCTGGAAGGCAACGCCGACCTCCTGGCGCGAGCCGGTGAACTGCTGGCGGCCCAGCCCGTGCGGGAGCTGAACATCGCCAATGTCGCGCGTGCCGACGGGGCGCTCCGCCTCAGGCTGACGACGGCCAACATCGACCGCGTCGACGTCTACCTCGACCGGCGTCCCGGTGCCTCCGTGGACGTCCCCGACGGCCAGGCCGACGTCACCGTGCCGGGAGCCACGGCCGCCCGGTCGGTGCAGGTCGAGGGATACGCCGTGGGCGAGCTCGTCGCCAGCCGCACCATGCCGCTGTAGGCACAGGGGAGGGGCGGGCGGTGCGGTGGACGGCCGGACGGGCCCGGCAGCCGCCCCCCTCCGCCCCCTCCGCCCCCCGCCCGCTGGCCCGCTCGCCCGTTCCCCGTTCGCCGTTCGCCCGTTCCGCGTTCGGTTCACACCGTGATGACGTCGACCCCCGCCGCGGTGAAGGCCCGGGCCACGGCCGGGGCCAGGTCCGTGTCCGTCACCAGGACGTCCACCGACGAGGTCGCGCAGATCCGGGCGAAGGCGCGAACGCCCAGCTTGCTGGAGTCGGCCGCGACGACCACCCGGCGGGCCCGTTCGCACAGCAGGCGGTTGACCGAGGCCTCGTCCTCGTGCCGGGTCGCCGCGCCGTCCTGCGGGTCGAAGCCGTCCACGCCGAGCACCGCGGTGTCCACCGCGAGCTGCCCGAGGACCTGTTCGGCGAGCGGCCCGGTCAGTTCGTACGACTGGGAGCGTGCGACTCCGCCGGTCAGCACGATCTTGAACTGAGGCCGGATCACCAGCTCGCCCGCGATGTTGAGGGCGTTGGTGACCACGGTGAGCGCCGGCGAACCCTGGGCCAGGTCCGGGCGCCCGGCCAGCGCGCGCGCCACCTCGGTGGTCGTGGTGCCGCCCGTCAGGCCGATCACCTCGCCGGGGGCGATCAGGGCCGCCACCGCCTCGCTGATCCGGCGCTTCTCCGCGGCGCGGCGTGACGTCCGGTAGCGCAGCGGGAGTTCGTACGAGACCCCGTGCACCACCGCCCCTCCGCGCGTACGGACCAGCAGTTGCTGCTCGGCGAGCTGGTCGAGGTCGCGGCGGATGGTCGCGGCGGACACACCGAGGGCCTCGGCGGCCGGTTCCACCTCCAGCTCGCCCCGTTCCACCAGCAGGTCCAGCAGTGTCTGCCAGCGCTCCTTGCGGGTCATCGGCCGCCCCTCCCGTACTCGTCCCGTGGCCTCGGCCGGGCCACCCGGCGACACTAACTCAGCACATCACCCCGTGGTTGCTTGAAGTTGCGCGAAAACGCGAGCTATCTTGCAGGAAAGTGCAAGAAGTCCCATGCGGATGCCACACACCGCACGTAGAACGCTCCACGCCCTGCACATCCAGTCCCGCCCGCCGCACGAGGGAGCCTGAATGAGTCACGTCGCGTACGAGTTGGGCACGCAGCCCGCATGCTGGGAGCGGGCCGCCGAACTGGCCCCGGCCCGCCGGCCGGTGCTCCCGCAGCCGGGGGAGCGCACCGCGATCGTCGGGTGCGGTACCTCGTACTACATGGCCCAGGCGGCCGCCGTGCTGCGGGAGGAGTCCGGACAGGGCGAGACCGACGCCTTCCCCGCATCCGAGTTCCCGCGCCACCGCCGCTACGACCGGGTGGTCGCCCTGACCCGGTCCGGGACCACGACCGAGGTACTGGACCTGCTGGCCGGACTGAGGGACGCGGGCGTGCCCACCACCGCGGTCATCGGCGACCCGGCCACCCCGGTGATGACCGCCGCGGACGAGCTGGTCGTCCTCGACTTCGCCGACGAACAGTCCGTCGTGCAGACCCGGTTCGCGACCACCGCCCTCACCCTGCTGCGCGCCCACGTCGGGCGGCACACCCCCGCCGTGGTCGCCGACGCCCGCACCGCCCTCGTCGAGCCGCTGCCCGCCGACGTCGCAGGCCGGGGCCAGTTCACCTTCCTCGGCCGCGGCTGGAGCGTCGGACTCGCCCACGAGGCCGCCCTGAAGATGCGCGAGGCCTCGCTGTCCTGGGCCGAGTCCTACCCGGCGATGGAGTACCGGCACGGGCCCGTCAGCGTGTCCGGGCCGGGCACCGTCACCTGGTCCCTCGACCAGGCCCCCGACGGGCTGGCGGAACAGGTACGCGCCACCGGCTCCCAGTGGGTGCCCGGACGGCTCGACCCGCTCGCCGAACTGGTCCGCGTACAGCGCCTCGCCCTCGCTGTGGCCACGCACCGGCAGCTGGATCCGGACGCACCGCGCAACCTCACGCGCTCGGTGATCCTCACCACCGGCGAGGAGGCGGTCCGATGAGCCTCGTCCGCGCAGGCGACCTGGTCCTGGAGGCCGCCGCGGCCGGCCGGGCCGTCGCCGCCTTCAACGTCATCACCCTGGAGCACGCCGAGGCCGTGGTCGCCGGGGCCGAGGCGGCCGGCCTGCCGGTCATCCTCCAGCTGAGCGAAAACGCCGTGAAGTTCCGCGGCGGGCAGCTGCTGCCCATCTCGCGGGCCGCAGGCGCGTGCGCGGAGGCCGCCGGGATCCCCGTCGGCCTGCACCTCGACCACGTCAAGAGCCCCGAGCTGCTCCGGCAGGCCTGCGACGCCGGATACAGCTCGGTGATGTACGACGCCGCGCAACTCCCTTACGCCGAGAACCTGGAGGCCACCCGGTCCGCGGCCGACTGGGCGCACGCCAACGGGCTGTGGATCGAGGCCGAGCTGGGCGAGGTCGGAGGCAAGAACGGCGCCGCGCCGCTCGACCCGCACGCGCCCGGCGCCCGTACCGACCCCGACGAGGCCCGGCGGTTCGTCGCCGACTCCGGGGTCGACGCCCTGGCCGTGGCCGTCGGCAGCAGCCATGCGATGACCAGCCGGACCGCGGCCCTGGACCACGTGCTGCTGGCCCGGCTGGCCAAGACCGTGGACGTGCCGCTCGTCCTGCACGGCTCCTCGGGGCTGCCGGACGCCGAGCTCGCGGCGGCCGTCGCGGGAGGCATCCGCAAGGTCAACATCGGCACCGCCCTCAACGTGGCGATGACCGGGGCCATCCGTACCCACCTGACCGAGGCGGACCCCCGGCCGTACCTGACGGCGGCCCGTACGGCGATGACGGCGACGGCGAAGGCTATGATCAGCGCCCTGAACTGAACTGGCGTGCGGCGGGGGCGGCGATCATGGACACACAGCGCGGACGCACGGATCGCCGTCGGTTCCTGATGATCGCCGGAGTCCCGCTGCTGACGGTGGGCGCGGGCCTGACCTACCTCCTGTGGCCGGAGCCGCCGCTCCGGCCCGAGGTCCGCAGCGACCTGGAACCGCTGAACCGGCGGCTCGGGCCCTTCCTGGGCGAGCTGACCGACGCGCACTGGCTGGGCTACGACATCGACGACACGGGTGACAGCCGGAGCATTCCGGGCCCCGACTCCCGGGTCCGCGTGGTCGGTGTCGCCCGCCTGGCCGCCGGAGGCGCGGCCGCGATCACCGGCCGCCCCGAGCACGCCTTCGCCGCCGTCGGCGCGCCCTCCGGCGTGCCCGCCGCTTTGAAGCAGCACCTGCCCGCCGCCGCGGCCTGGCAGCACAGCCCCGGGTTCGACGCGTCGGCGAACCGCCAGGGCGCCGACAGCCAGGCCTCGGACGGGCTCCCCTCGGGCCGGTACCTCTTCGACACGGCCCGTGACCTCGTCCACTTCGACGTCCTGTACCTCTTCACCTGACACCGGGCCGGCCGGGACGGACCTCAGCGCGGTGCGAGCCGGGCCTGGTGGTACTGGATCCCGTGCCATTTGGCCTGGTCCGGGCGGCGGCCCCGGTCCAGGGACCGGGTCCCCTCGGCGAGCGTCAGGGCGCGTTCGGTGGACAGGACCAGGGCGACGAACCAGGTGGTCCGCTCGGGCTCGACGGTCTCGTCGTAGTACCAGTCGGCGGTGACACGGGCCTCCCCGGCGAGGAACGGACGCTGCAGGAAGTCCTGCACGGGCAGCGGGAAATGGCCGAGCACACCCTGGGCCCCGGGGTCCAGTTCCAGGCGCAGCACCGGAGCCCCCGGCAGACCCGGGGCGGTGGCCCGCCCGTCCGGTGCGGGGCTCCCGTCGAAGGTCCGGCTGCGCAGCGAGCCCGGCTCCACCCGGGTGCGCTGCCCGCGGAACTCCGCCACCCCGTCCCGCAGCACCTGGCCGACCCGGCACAGCCCGCGGTCACCGACCGCCAGCGCGCCGGGACGCCCGTCGGCATCCGGCCCGGCCCACCAGGTCAGGCACCGGCCGGCCTTCTCCAGCAGCCGGGCCCGTACGTCCGGCGGGAGCAGCTCCCAGTAGGCGTGCCGGTCCGGGATCCCGGGGTCGGTGGGGAGCGCACCCGGCTCGTGGATCTGTGTCACCGCCCGCGTGAACTCGGGGTCCTCGCGCCGCCATGCGTCGATGTCCATGTCCGCCTCCATGTACGCCCATTGTGCGGCAGGTACCGGAACTGCGTTGCCTTTCATGCGAGTTGGCGGCAGATCACCCGGACCGGGCGGCCGGGCGCTCTCAGATGCCTATCGCCCCGTCGATCCGCTCGCGCAGCAGGTCGGCGTGCCCGTTGTGCCGTGCGTACTCCTCGACCATGTGGATCAGCACCCAGCGCAGCGACACCTTCCCGCGCCACGCGTCGACGGCCTCGACGTCCAGATGGGGCGCCTCGGCCACGAAGCGCTCGGCGAAGGCCACTTCGGCACGCCATGCCTCCCAGGCCGCCTCCGCCGCCTCGGGGCCGGGCGCTGCCCCGTCGAAGTCGCCGTCGGGTTCCTCCGCCGAGGAGAAGTGGGGCGGTGCGTCCTGGCCCGCCAGCACCTGCCGGAACCAGCGGCGCTCCGTATCGGCCAGGTGCCGGACCAGTCCGAGCAGGGACAGTGTGGAGGGCTCCACCGAGCGGCGCGCCAACTCCGCTCCGACGCCCGCGCACTTGAGTTCCAGGGTGGCGCGATGGTCCGCCAGGAAGGCGACCAGCATCCGCCGCTCGTCACCGGTCGCCGGGCCGCTGAAGCGACCGTCCCGCTCGGGCTCCACGAAGAATTCCGCTCTGCTGCGAGGGCTCGTCATGGTCGCGATTATCGCCGCCGGTCCCGAACGGCCGCTATCCGGGTCCTTCCGAATTCTTGTAACAGGTTCTACTCTGACCGCCGCCACCACCACAGCGACCGGCTGGACCGCGAGACCCCCGGAGGGGCCGTGCACCTCGAATACACGCCTGAGCAGCAGCAGTTGCGCACCGAACTGCGCGCCTACTTCGCCGAGCTCGTGCCGCAGGACGTCTACGCCCGCTACGAGGACCCGGCCGCCCAGAAGCGCTTCTACCGGGACACCATCCGCCGGCTCGGCGCCGACGGCTGGCTCGGGGTCGGCTGGCCGGAGGAGTACGGCGGCCGCGGGATGACCCCGATGGACCAGTTCATCTTCTTCGACGAGGCCGCTCAGGCCGTCGTACCGCTGCCCCTGATGGCGCTCAACACCGTCGGGCCGACCATCATGCAGTTCGGCACCGACGAGCAGAAGGCGTACTTCCTGCCGAAGATCCTCGCCGGGGAGATCGACTTCGCCATCGGCTACAGCGAGCCCGACGCCGGCACCGACCTCGCGGCGCTCAGGTGCAAGGCCGTGCGCGAGGGCGACGAGGAGACCGGCACCTACCTGGTCAACGGCCAGAAGATATGGACCACCAACGGGGACACCGCGGACTGGGTCTGGCTCGCCGTACGCACCGACCCCGACGCCCCCGCCCACAAGGGCATCACGATGCTGCTGGTTCCGACCTCGGACCCCGGCTACTCCTGCACCCTCATCAACACCCTCGCCTCACACGACACCACCGCCAGCTACTACGAGAACATCCGCGTCCCGGCGAGCCGCCGCGTCGGCCAGGAGAACAAGGGCTGGCGCCTGATCACCAACCAGCTCAACCACGAACGCGTCACCCTCGCCGCACACGGCACGATGGCGATCCGGGCCCTCCACGACGTCCAGCGCTGGGCCGCCGCGACGAAACTCGCCGACGGCCGCCGGGTGATCGACCTCTCCTGGGTCCGCGGCCGCCTCGCGCGCACCCATGCCCGGCTCGACGCGATGAAGCTGCTCAACTGGCAGATGGTGGGCGCGGTCCAGGCCGGCACCCTCACCCCGCAGGACGCCTCCGCGGTCAAGGTGTACGGCTCGGAGGCCCGCCGGGACGCGTACGCCTGGCTGATGGAGATCGTCGGCGCGGCCGGCTCCCTCAAGGACGGCTCGGCGGGCGCGGTCCTGCACGGAGAGCTCGAACGCGGCTACCGCAGCGCCGTGATCTTCACCTTCGGCGGGGGCAACAACGAGATCCAGCGCGAGATCATCTCCTGGATCGGCCTCGGCATGCCGCGCGTACGCCGCTAGAGCGTTGTGACTCACAACGATAGTCGGCACATGACGACCGTTGTTGTCACCGGACGTGCGTGCGAACTTTTCGTCGAGCCGGATGGCTGACGTGCGTTCGGTCCCGGGCGCGCGTCAGAACGGTCGCCGGTCGGGGAAGGGGTGCGTGCGGCTGGTGCCCGGCGTCGGACAGGGCCCCGCCGGAACTGGGGCAGCAGCGTTGGACGGACCGGCCGCCGCTCCCTCGTTGGTACGGGCTCTGCGCGGCATGGCCCGGCACAGCTCCGCGGTCGGACTTCACGCCCTGGCCGGTGCAACCAGTCGGCAGTGGACGTCCACCATGCCCTCGACGGAGTGGGTGAGGCGTTCGGCGAGGGGGATCAGGTCGCCGTCGCGAACCTCGCCGGTCAGCGTGGCGACACCTTGTGCCACGGTGACCTTGACGGCTTCGTGGGAGAGGGGAAAGAGGCGGTCTACGACGGTGCGGCGGATCTCGGTGGCGAGTTCTTCGTCGGTGCGGAGGAAGACCTTGAGGAGGTCGGCGCGGCTGACGATGCCCTTGAGGGTGCCGTCGGCGTCGACGACAGGGAGTCGCTTGATGTGCCGGTCGGCCATGAGACGCGCGGCCTGAGGCAGGGTGGCATCGGGGCGGATCGTGACGGCCGGGGTGGTCATCAGGTTCTCGGCTCGGGTGGAGCCGGCCTTGGCGGTGTCGCCCAGGCGGCGCATCTGTTCGATCAGGCCCGGGCGGTGCTCGTGGAACTCCTCCTTGGGCAAGAGATCGGCTTCGGAGACGACGCCGACGACGTGGCCCTCGCCCTCGATGACGGGGAGGGCGGTCACCTTCCACCGCTCCATCGCGGTGGCGATGTCCTTGAAGCCGGTCGAGGGGGTGACGGCGATGACCTTGGTGGTCATGACGTCGGCGACGGTGTACGGGGTGGAGGTCATGGCGAGGTCCTCAGCGTGCGTAGGCGAGCGGGGTGCCGCTGCCGTGAGGGGCGGACAGGTCGAGGAGTCGGGTGCGGGCGGAGTCGAGCCGGTCTGCGATGACGGCGGCCACAGCGGTGGAGACGGAGCGGCCGACGGCCGAGTCCTCGACCACGTTCTTGTGGCCGGGGACGTGGGTGTCGAGGCCCACGGTGCCGCACTGGATGATCCAGAACTTCTCGGCTTGCCGACGTTCGTTGAAGATGCGGGTGCCGGCCGGGAAGGTCACGGGGTGGGAGTGGGCGAGCAGGGCCTCGCGGGCTTCCGGTGCCATCGCTCCGAGGATGCTGTGCATGGTGCTCATGGAGTGCCTCCAACCCTTCGCATCCACCCTGGTCGGTGGGCCACCGTGTCCGGGAGGGCCGCGCGGTGCACACCGCCGGGGCCGTCCGGCCCCGTCAGCGGACCAGGACGGCCTCCCCGGACTTGGGTACGACGGCCGTCCAGCCCAGTTCGTCGTCGATCCGGTCGCGCAGGGTCTCGGCGGCGCTCTCCTCGCCGTGGACGAGGTAGGTGGTGTGCGGGGCCGGGGCCGGGGCGCCTCGCAGCCAGTCGATGATCTGGCCGGCGTCGGCGTGTGCGGAGAAGTGCGGGACGTCGGCGACTTCGGCGCGTACGGGAACGTACTCGCCGAACATCTTGAGCGTGCGGGCGCCGTCCACGAGGTCGCGGGCGCGGGTGCCGGCGGCGGCGAAGCCGACGATGACCACGGCATTGCGGGGGTCGGGCAGGATCCGGTGGAGGTGGTGCAGGACGCGACCGCCGGTGGCCATGCCGGCGGAGGAGACGATGATCGCCGGCCCGGTGGAATTGTTGATGTCGATCGACTCCTGGACGGTCCGGGCGGCCTGGAAGGGCTCCGGGCTGATCGCAGCCTCGCCCTGGGCGAGGATCTCGGGGCGTAGTTCGGGCGAGCGGGTCCGTACGGCGTCGCGGTAGACGTCCAGTGCGGCCAGGGCCATGGGGCTGTCGACGTAGACCGGTACGTGGCGGGGCAGGGTGCCGTCCCTGCGCAGGGTGGCGAGCTCGTGCAGGACGACCTCGGTGCGGTCGATCGCGAAGGCCGGGATGACCACGGTCCCGCCACGGGACAGGGCGCGGGTGATCACCGAGGCGAATTCCCTGCGGGCGCTCTCGTGGTCGTGGCGGCGGTTGCCGTACGTCGACTCCATCAGCAGGACGTCGGCGCCGGAGAAAGGCTCGGGCGGCAGGAGGAGCGGGTGGCCGGGGCGGCCGAGGTCGCCGCTGACGGCCAGGGTGTGGCCGTCCTCCAGGGTCAGGTGCCCCCAGGCGGAGCCGAGGATGTGACCGCCGTGGTGCAGCATCAGCTTCGTGCCGGCCATGATCTCGATCACGCTGCCCACCGATACCGGGTCGAAGTACTTGATCGTGTGGTCGACGTCGTCATCGTCGTAGAGCGGCTTGGCGGGCCGGTGCTTGGACCAGCCGTGCTGGTTTGCGTGCTCGGCGGCCTCCATCTGCAGCCTCGCGCTGTCGCGCAGCACGATCTCCGCGAGCCGGGCAGTGGCCGCGCTCATCAGGACCGGACCGCGGAAGCCGTGCCGGACCAGTCGCGGCAGGTACCCGCAGTGGTCCAGGTGGGCGTGCGTCACGACGACGGCGTGGATGTCCGAGGCGTCGCAGGGCAGCCTGTCCCAGTTGCGGCGCCGTAGGTCCGCGACACCCTGGAAGAGTCCGCAGTCGACGAGGATCCGGGCGTGGTCGCTCTCGACCAGGAACTTGCTGCCGGTGACCGTCCGTACACCGCCGAGGAACCTCAGCAGGGCCGGGCGGGCGGAAGCATGGGACGGGGCTGACTGGGACATGGCAGCAGCCCTCCTTTCGGAACGGATGCCGGTCTCCACCGTCGCACCGCAGCGCCCTGTCAGCTGGGGACCGACCGGTCCCGGGTAGGGGCCGACCGGCCCAAGCGGGAGGGAGGGACGCAGGCACAGCCTGACGGTGACCCCTCCCGCACACACAGAGAGAAGGCCGCGCCATGAAGGCACTCGTCTTCCACGGGCCCGGACAAACCTCCTGGCAGGACGTCCCGGACCCCTCGATCAAGGACGCCGCCGACGCGATCGTCCGGGTCGACGCCGTCACCATCTGCGGCACCGACCTGCACATCGTCAAGGGCGACGTCCCCGAAGTCACTCCGGGGCGGATCCTGGGCCACGAGGCCGTCGGGACCGTCGTCGAGACCGGCGGAGACGTCCGTAGCGTCCGCCCTGGCGACCGCGTCCTGATCTCCTGCATCTCCGCATGCGGTCGCTGCCGCTTCTGCCGAGAGGGCCACTACGGCCAGTGCCGCGGAGGCGGAGGCTGGGTACTGGGCCACACCATCGACGGCACCCAGGCCGAATACGTACGCGTCCCCTTCGCGGACCTCTCCGTCCACCCGCTCCCCAGCGCCCTGGCCAGCCACGACGCCGTGCTGCTCGCCGACATCTTCCCGACCTCCTACGAGGTCGGCGTGCTCAACGGCAACGTGCGCCCCGGCGACACTGTGGTCGTGGTCGGCGCCGGACCCATCGGCCTGGCCGCCATCGCCACCGCACAGCTCTACAGCCCCGGGCGGATCATCGCCGTCGACCTCGCCGCGTCCCGGCTCGCCGCCGCACGCGATCTCGGCGCCGATGCCACCGCGAGCGCGGACGAAGAGCCCGAGCGGCTGGTGGAGGACCTCACCGACGGGCTCGGCGCGGACGTGGTCATCGAGGCCGTCGGCGTGCCCGAGGCGTTCGAGATGTGCACCCGGATGGTCCGCCCGGGCGGACGGGTCGCCAACATCGGCGTCCACGGCAAGCCTGCCGTCCTCCACCTCGAAGACCTCTGGATCAAGGACGTCACCATCACCACCGGCCTCGTCGACACCCACTCCACCCCCATGCTGCTCCGCATGATGGCCGCCGGCCGCCTGCCCGGGGCCGCGATGGTCACCCACCGCTTCGAGCTCGACCAGATGGAAGAGGCGTACGACGTCTTCTCCAGCGCCGGCGAAACCGGCGCCCTGAAGGTCGTGCTCGGCGGACCGCAGCACGACACGGTCGCCGTACCGCCCCAGGAGCAGTGAGCGCCGTGAAGAACATGCCGAGCACCCGCCCCCAGCAGTCAGGCGAGATGACCGGACGCACCGACCTGGGCCGCCGCCTGGCGGCCCGCCGTGAGGCCCTGGGGCTGAGCCGCGAGGATCTGGGCCGGCGGTGCGGTGCCGATGGGACGTACATCGCCTACCTGGAGGAGCACGCCGCCAGTCCTGCCATCGGCACCCTGGTTCGGGTGGCCGACGCCCTGGGCCTCACGGTTGACGACTTGACCGGCGCCAGCGCCCGACGCGTCGCAGGGCGGGCCACAGCCCGGCGCGACAGTGTGCTCGTACCGCTGGACGAGCCCGAATGCCGGCGGCTGCTGAGCACGCACGGCGTTGGCCGCATCGCCATCTTCACGTCCGAAGGCCCCGCCATCCTCCCCGTCAACTACCTGATCGCAGGCTCCGACATCGCCTTCCGCACCTCCGCGGAAGCGGTCACTTCCAGAGCGGCCGGAACCGAGGTCGCCTTCGAGATCGACAACATCGACGACGTCACCGCCACTGGTTGGAGCGTGCTGGCCGTGGGTGAACTGGCAGCCGTCACAGACCCGGACGAGATCCACCACCTCAACACCACGGCCCGCTCCCAGCCCTGGGCCGGCGGCCCGCGCAGCCACTGGATGAAGCTCACCCCGGCTCGGATCACCGGCCGTCGCGTGGTGCACGACTCATGAACGAACTGCGCGCGGTCGTCTTCGACACCGACGGAGTGCTCCTGGCCACGGCGGACCGGCACGCGGCCGCCTGGAAGGAGACCTTCGACGGCTGTCTCCCGGAGTGGAAGCCATCGCACGCCGGTGCGCGGCCGCGCCCGTTCGACGCCGTCCGGGAGTACCGGGACCTGGTGGACGGCAGGTCCCGTCTCGACGGTGTACGCGCCTTCCTCACCGCCCGCCACATCGACCTTGCGCCCGGGACGCCCGAGGATCCGCCCGGGTGCGCGACCGTCCACGCGGTCGCCGCCCGCAAGGAGGAGGTCTTCTCATCGATGCTGCGGACTGACGGCGTCAGCACCTTCGACGACGTGCGGCCCGCGCTTCAGGAACTTCGGGAGAAGACGGTCCGTTGCGCGGCCGTCTCGGCTTCCCGGCACGCCCGATCCCTCCTGGAGTCCGCACAGCTCGTCGGCTACTTCGACGCCCTGGTGGACGGCCAGGACGCGGCCGCACTCGCACTTGCGGGGAAACCCGACCCCGCCCTCTTCCTCGAAGCCGTCGGCCGACTCGGCGTGACCCCCGCGCACACGGCCGTGGTGGAGGACGCGCTCGCCGGCGTCGAGGCGGGACACCTGGGCGGTTTCCGGTTGGTGGTGGGGCTCAACAGGGACGACGACCCGCGCATGACGGAGGCCCTCGGTGCGCATGGCGCCGATCTCGTCCTTCCCGACCTCGGCGGGCTGCCCGCCATACTCGAAGGCGGCCGTCTGTGACCACTGCCTGGCACTGGGAATACCACCGCTATGACCCCAAGACCGAGCGGCTGGTCGAAGCCCTGTGCACTCTGGGCAACGGCCGCTTCGCCACGCGCGGTTCAGCCCCCGAAAGCGTCGCCGACGACATCCACTACCCGGGCACCTACCTCGCCGGCTGCTACAACCGGCTCGACTCCACCATCGGCGGACGCACGGTCTCCAACGAGGACATGGTCCGACTGCCGGACTGGACCGCCCTGCGGTACCGCTGCCTGCCCGAGGGCGCACCGCCGGGGGACTGGCTCACGCCGGACCATCCGTCCCTGCGGCACAGCAACGTGACGCTGGACCTGCGCGCCGGAACGCTCACCCGCCGCATGCTCTTCCACGATGCCGAAGGCCGTCGCCTGGGTGTCACGCACACCCGCCTGGTCCACATGGGCGTCCCGAACCTGGCAGCGCAGAACACGGTGTTCAGAGCGTACGGCTGGAGTGGCCGGATAGGGATCGAGTCCGTGCTCGACGGCGACGTCACGAACGCGGGAGTCGACCGCTACCGCGCCCTGGCCGGGCGGCATCTCGTCGGGCACCGGGCCGGGGTGGAGGCGGAGGGCACCGCTTGGCTGTCCTGCACGACGGCCACCTCCCGGGTACAGATCGGGCTCGCGGTCCGTACATCGGCACGTCCTCTGGCACCGGTGGGCCGGGTCTGTACATCCACCACCGCCACACAGACGTTCGTCCTGCCGATCGATCGGGCGGCCCCGGTCGTCGTGGTGAAGACTGCTGCCCTGTGCACCTCGCTCGACCGTCCCGCGGCCGATACGCTGCGGCGGAGCATCGACTGCGCCACGCACGCCCCGGACTTTCCCTCCCTGCTGGCCTCCCACCGCGCTGCCTGGCAACGCCTCTGGAGCGACGGAGAGTTGAAGGTGCCCGGAGAGACCGGCAAGGTCCTCCGGCTGCACGCCTTCCACGTGCTGCAGACCCTCTCGCCGCACACCGCCGAGCTCGATGCCGGCGTCCCCGCTCGCGGCCTTCACGGCGAGGCGTACCGGGGCCACGTCTTCTGGGACGAGCTGTTCGTCCTGCCCTACCTCGCCCTCCACCTCCCCGAGACCGCTCGCGCCCTGTTGATGTACCGGCACCGACGGCTCCCCGCAGCTCGGGAGGCCGCTCGCCGGGCTGGGGTGAAGGGAGCCATGTTCCCCTGGCAGAGCGGCAGTTCCGGCACCGAGGAGACCCAGCGGCTGCACCTCAATCCGCGCTCCGGCCGCTGGCTGCCGGACCACTCCCACCTCCAGCACCACGTGGGGTCGGCTGTGGCGTGGAACGTGTGGCGGTACGGGCAGGCCACCGGCGATGCCGGATTCATGCACGGTCCCGGCGCCGAACTCCTCCTGCACGTGGCCCGCTTCTGGGCGGACGCAGCGACGTGGGACACGGGCCTCGGCCGCTACCGGATCCGCGGCGTCGTCGGACCGGACGAGTACCACGATGCCTACCCGGACGCCACTGGTCCCGGCATCGACGACAACGCTTACACCAACGTCACCGCCGCCTGGGTGCTGGCCCGGTCCCTCGACCTGTACGGGGAGCTTCCTGCCGCCCGACGTGCCGAGCTCCTCGCGCACATCGGCGTCGGCCCCGACGTACTCACCGTCTGGGAGGACGTTTCCCGCCGCCTGTACGTGCCGTTCCACCGAGAGGTGATCAGCCAGTTCCACGGCTACGGGGACCTCGCCGAACTCGACTGGGACGGATACCGCGCCCGCTACCACGACATCCGCCGCCTGGACCGCATTCTGGAAGCCGAAGGCGACACCCCCAACCGCTACCAGGCGTCCAAGCAGGCCGACACCCTCATGCTCGGCTACCTCTTCCGCCCCACAGAACTCGAACGATTGTTCCTTCGGCTTGGGTGTCGCCTCGACGACGACCTCTGGCACAGGACGGTGGACTACTACCTGCGGCGCACCAGCCACGGCTCCACGCTCAGCAGCCTCGTCCACGGCTGGGTACTTGCTCGCGAGCAGGGCCCGGATGCTTGGCGCTACTGCCAGGAAGCGCTGCTCGGTGACATCACCGACGTCCAGGGCGGCACCACCGGTGAGGGGATCCACCTCGGTGCCATGGGTGGCACCCTCGGCCTCGTCGAGCGCGGCATCGTCGGACTCGAACCCCACGGCGACGGCCTGCACATCGACCCCGTGCCCCTCTCCGAAGTGCCCGGTTCCTCGTTCTCGATCTCTTATCTGGGGCACCGGGACATCCGCATCCGGTTCCGGCCGGGCCGGCTCGGCATCAGCGTCCCTTCATCCCCCCTCGGTCCGGTGCCCCTGGTCCTGCCCGGTGACCGGCACGAACGTATTGCCGCAGGCCAGGAGCGATGGTTCCGCCTCCCAAAGGGCTGACACGGCAGCCACCTCCTCCTCGCGTGGCGGGGCGATCGTGATGCGCACACTGTGGATGTATCAGCCGTCGGAAGGATGAGCGGAATGAACAGGCAGCAAGAGGCTCCGCGGATTGTGGTGGGCGTCGACGGATCGCCCTCGTCCCAGGCCGCGCTGCGCTGGGCGGTCCGGTACGCAGGGCTGGTGAGCGGGCGAGTAGAGGCGGTCGCAGCGTGGGACCTGCCCGGTGCCGCGTCGTGGTCGGCCCCGGCGGTGGACACCACGTTCGACGAGGAGGAGGCCGAGCGCCGGCTGGTCGAGGAGGTCCGCACGGTACTCGGTGAGGACGGTGCCTCCTCCGTACACCAGCGCCTGGTGCGCGGCAATCCGGTCGACGTCCTGGTCGACGCGGCAGAGGGCGCGGACATGCTGGTCGTGGGCAGTCGCGGTCGCGGCGGCTTCGGTCGAGCCCTGCTCGGTTCGGTGAGCCATCAGACGGCGCTCCACGCGCCATGTCCGATCACCATCGTCCGGGCAGATGCGGATGTCGAACATTGATGGACGCTTTGAATCCGGCACAGCCTCACGGAATGGTGCAGAGCAAGGCAAACGACGTCGACGGCTACCTGACTGAGGCTCCCGAGGAACGCAGGGGCGCGCTGACGAACCTCTCCATCCACCTCATGCGCACCGCGTTCCGGCGGGCGGTGGACCGGGCGGTGGACGACGATTCCCGTCGATGGTCCTGAGCAGGGCGAACGTGGTCCAGCCGCGGGTCAGACAGCCCTTCAGCACCGGAAGCCGGGCCGATCGGCCCAGCACCGCAGCGGCCTACTCGGCCCCATGGGCATGGCCCCCTCGGCACTGCGGTCCCCATGGCCCACCGCGTGATCGTGGAACCCGGACGCCATTCCGGCGCCGCCTTCCGAAGAGGGTGACCACGATGCTGCGCATTCGGATCCAGACCCGGCCCAAGCAGCCCCACAAGCCCGCCCCGCTGGATCTGCGCACGCCGTCCGGCCGCCCCCTGCCGTACTGATCCCTGCCGATACGCAGCCCCGGAGAACGTCACAGGACACACATGCGACCCGTCGTACCGTTCACCGAGCTCGGCCGAGGCGGCATCGGCCGGGTCGGCGGCAAGAACGCCTCGTTGGGCGAGCTGACCAGACGGCTGACCACCGCCGGCCTGCGGGTGCCGCCCGGCTTCGCCCCGGCCGCCGACGCCTACGAAGAGCTGCTCGACGACACGGCCTGCGCACCCGCATGCAGGACCAGCTCGACCGGTTCCACGACGGTGTCGCGCTCGAAGACGTCGAGCGGGCATCCGCTCGATGATCATGGGCGAGTTTCTGCCCGAACCCCTGATGGCCGAGGCCATCACGGCCTGCGAGGACCTCAGCCGCGAGCTGGGGCGTTCCGGCCCGGAGCTCGCCGTCCGAAACAGCGCCACCGCCGAGGAGAACGCTACGGGGAGGACCGAACGGCCCCCATCGGGATCCGTCCGGCCCAAGCGGTCCGGCCGTCGGCCGCGTGACAGTGGCATCAGACCCGCACCACGGAATCAAGGAGCACCCGCCATGAGCACCAAGCGAGTCCTGGTCGCCTACGGCACCAAGCACGGCGCCACCGCAGGCATCGCCGAACAGATCGGCAAGACCCTCCGCGAGGACGGTCTCGACGCCGTCGTCCTGCCGGCCGGCGACGTCCACGACGTCCGCGCCTACGACGCCGTCGTCCTCGGCGGCTCCCTCTACGCCGGTCACTGGAGCAGCAAGGCCAAGCACTGCGCCGAACGCAACGCCGAATCCCTGCGGCACCGCCCGGTGTGGATGTTCAGCAGCGGCCCGCTCGACCGCTCCGCCGAAGAACGCGACATCCCCCCGGTGTCCGCCGTCGCCCGGGAGATGCAACTCATCGGAGCACGCGAGCACATGACCTTCGGCGGCAGCATCACGGCCCACACCCCGGGATTCCTCGCCAAGGCCATGACCCGGCAGGGCAAGGGCGGAGACTTCCGCAACCCCGAACGGATCCAGAACTGGGCCCACCACATCAGTGCCGAGCTCGTCGCCGCCTGAAGGGACGGCCCGCTCGGCACGCACAGCACGGAGGCGTGCCATGCACCACCGGACGAAAGGTACGGGCGCCAACCCGCTCAGGCGTCACGCCGACCGCACCCGGACCCGCATGCATGCCGCCTTCGCGCTGACCTGCCTCCTGGCCGTCATCGCCGGTTTCGCCCTCGGGCGCGCGGCCTGGACGGACGGCCACCGCACCGCCGAGAACCTCGCGCGCCACCGCCACACCGTGACGGCCACCACGGTCGGCCATACCACCTACCGGGCAGGAGCGCAGCCGAGCAGTCGGCCGGTCACCGTAGCGGCCGCCACGTGGCACTACCCCTCGCAGCGCGCGCACACCGAAACCATCCCCGTTCCGGCAGGAACCCGGCACGGGGACACGGTCCGCCTGTGGGTCGACGGAAACGGCCGTGCGACCGGCGCACCGCCCAGCCAGGCCCACGTCGCCTTGAACGCGGTGGGCATCGGTACCGGAGCGCTGGCCGGAATCGTGCTCGCCGGCGGCGCCCTCGTAGCCCTGCGCCTGCGCTTCGTGGACGCGGGCAGCGCACGGGCCTGGGACTCCGAGTGGGCAGGCGTCGAGCCCCTGTGGTCAGGCCGCCTGCGCCCCGGACAGGGAGCCGGCGATGACTGAGACCGCCGCCCCTGACCTCGCGCCGGATCCCCTGGAACCCCTTCCCCTGCTCCGCCGTGAGCTGCACACCGGTCGCCTCGGCCTTTCCAGCCGGGAGGCAGCACGCAGACTGGCCGTCTACGGCCCGAACGAGGTCCGCCGCACCACCCGCACGAGCATCCTGAAAGAACTGCTGCGGCAACTCGTCCACCCGCTGGCACTGCTGCTGTGGGCCGCGGCCGCCCTCGCCTTCACCGCCGCGATCGCGGTCCTCGGCTGGGCGATCGTCGCGGTCGTCCTCGTCAACGCCGGATTCGCCCTCGTCCAGGAACGGCAGGCCGAGAAGGCCGTCGAAACCCTGGCCCGCTACCTCCCGGCCCAGGCCCGGGTCATCCGCGACGGACAGGCACAGCACCTCCCGGCCCGGGACCTCGTCCCCGGCGACCTCATCGCTCTCGACGAGGGCGACCGGATACCCGCCGACGCCCGCCTGACCGAGGGAGGAATAGAGGCCGACCTCTCCATGCTCACGGGCGAATCCACCCCGGTCGAGCGCTTCGCCGGCCCGGGCCTGGAAGGCCTCTCCCTGCTCCAGGAGCCCAACCTCGTCTTCAGCGGCACCACCGCCACGGAAGGCCAGGCGCAGGCGATCGTCTTCGCCACCGGCGACCACACCGAACTCGGCCGGATCGCCGCCCTCAGCCAGCGCACCCGCCGCGAGCCGAGCCCACTGGAACAGCAGGTCAAGAAGGTCGCCTGGCTGATCGCAGCGGTCGCGGTCGCCATGGGGGCCGTCTTCCTGGTGACCGGCCTCGCGGTCGGCCTCCCGCTGACCGACTCGCTGATGTTCGCCATCGGCCTGCTCGTCGCCAACGTGCCCGAAGGGCTGCTGCCCACCATCACCCTCGCCCTCGCCGTGGGCGTACGCGTCCTCGCCCGTCAGGGCGCGGTGGTCAAGCGGCTGAGCGCCGTGGAGACCCTCGGCTCCACCAACGTCATCTGCACCGACAAGACCGGCACGCTCACCCGCAACCAGATGCGCCTCCACTCCACCTGGACCCCGCCACGCGAGACGGCAACCGGTGCGGAGACCGCCGAACTGGTCCGTGCCGCAGCCCAGTGCACCACCGTCACCCGCGAGAGCGACGGCGCGCTGCACGGTGACCCGACCGAGGTCGCACTGGTCGAGGGCGCCTCACAACATGCCGCACCCCTCGACCCGGCCGGCCGGGACACCCACCGACGGGCCTGCTTCCGTTTCGACCCGCGCCTGCGCCGCATGTCGGTGATCCATGACGGAGAACACGGCACCCTCCGCGTGATCGTCAAGGGCGCCCCCGAAGCCGTCGTGGCGCTGCTGGCCGAAGGCGAACCGGCCGACGAGGCCCAGCAGGCCGCCGACGCTCTGGCGGCGAACGGCATGCGCGTGCTGGCCGTCGCGGTACGCGAGCTGCCGCCGGGCAGCGGGGCAGCGCCCGTGCGGCGGCAGGACGCCGAGCAGGAGCTGCACCTGCTCGGCCTCGTCGGCCTGTACGACCCGCCGCGCCCCGAGGTCGCCGCCGCGGTCCGGCGCTGCCACGAGGCGGGTCTCACCGTCCACATCGTCACCGGCGACAACGGGGCGACCGCCGCGTCCGTGGCCCGCGCCGTCGGCATCGGTACACCGGACCTCCAGGTGGTCGCCCAGTCCGAGGCGATCGACGACCGCGAGCTCGACCACCTCCTCCGCCAGGACGGCACGGAGATCGTCTTCGCCCGCTCCTCGCCCGAGACCAAGCTGAAGGTGGCCGATGCCCTGCGGGCGCACGGCCGGATCGTGGCCATGACCGGTGACGGAGTGAACGACGCCCCGGCCCTGCACCGTGCCCACATCGGTGTGGCCATGGGGCTCTCCGGCACCGACGTCGCACGCGAGGCGTCGACCATGGTCCTGACCGACGACAACTTCGCGACCATCGTCACCGCGATCGAATCAGGGCGCCGCGTCTACGACAACGTCCGGAAGTTCATCGTCTACATCTTCGCCCACCTCACCCCCGAGGTCGTGCCCTTCCTCGTGTTCGCCCTCTCCGCAGGGGCCGTACCGCTGCCGCTGACCGTCCTGCAGATCCTCGCCGTCGACCTGGGGACCGAGACCCTGCCGGCCCTCGCCCTCGGCCGTGAGCGCGCCGAGCCGGGGATCATGTCCCGACCGCCCCGGACCAGTTCCCAGAGCGTGATCAACAAGGACATGCTCGTGCGCAGCTGGGGCTGGCTCGGCACCGTCTCGGCCGCCCTCGTGATGACCGGCTTCTTCTACGTGCTGTGGCGCGCGGGCTGGCACCCCGGCGACCCCACCGGACCGGGAAGCCCCCTGCACCACGCCCACCTCACCGCGACCACCGCCACCTTCGCAGGAATCGTGACCTGCCAGGTCGGCACGGCCATCGCCGCCCGAACCGACCACGCGGCCCTGCGCGACATCGGCTTCTTCACCAACCCGCTGCTGCTCGCCGGCATCGCCTTCGAACTCGTCTTCACCGCGGCGCTCGTGTACGCGCCGCCGCTCCAGCACCTCTTCGGCACCGCAGCCCTCCCGCTGGACGTCGTCCTCCTCATCGCGGTCTTCCCGCCGCTGGTCTGGGGAAGCGACGAGCTCCGACGATGGGCCCGACGCCGGCACCACCGCCACTCCTGATCCGACCGGAGGCACACCATGTCGCACACGAGCGAATGGAAGACCCACCTCTACCTCTTCGAGGAAGAGCACACGACCAAGGTCCGCGTCGAGCTCGACACCGGCACCACACGTCTCACGGGCCAAGGCACCGCACGCTGCAACCCGACGGACAAGGACGTGCCCGAGATCGGCAACGAACTCGCGGCCGCCCGAGCTCTGGAGAACCTGGCACTGCAGCTCAAGCGCACCGCCTACGGCGACATGGCAGCAGCCGGGACCGCACCGCAGCACGCCCCCCTCACGGCCTACGACATCGGATGAGCGGGCGGGTCTCCGGCAGCGGGCCCAGACTGGATCCATGAGCGACGGGCCGGCGATCGAGCTGACCGGACTGACCAAGAGGTACGGGCCGGTGACGGGAATCGACCGCCTGAACCTCACCGTGCGACCAGGCGAGGTGTTCGGTTTCCTCGGACCGAACGGTGCGGGGAAGACGACCACTCTGCGATGTCTCACCGGGCTGCTTCGCCCCACCGAAGGACGTGTTCGAGTGCTCGGGCTGGACCCGATCGCCGATCACCACAGGGTGGCCCCGCACCTGGGCTACACGGAGCACGGCCACTGGGCGACGCAGACCGCTGGGCCCCTCGCTGGCAGGGGGACCGAGTGGAGCTGCTCGTACCGCCGAGTGAACTGGTGGGCGCCCTTCGCACCCTGCTCGGCCTGCCGGTGGCCGACGTCACGGTGGAAGAAGCCGGACTGGACGAAGCCTTCATGGACCTGTACCGCAACGGCGCCGTGGGGGAGGAGCCGTGAGAAGCCAGTGGCCGCTGTTGTGGCTCGCCCTGTACCGGCGGCGCCGGATGCTGGCCGCCCTGATCATCGGGATGGTCGTCTTCGAAGCACTCATCGTGGTGGTCGCCAACGCGATTCCTCCGGGTCAGCTCTTCTCCGCGGGCGGGAAGGGACCGCCTTCGGCCTACCGGGCGTTCAGCGGGTCCAGCGGCGACGTGTCGATCGCCAGCTACGCCGGCCTGCTGGGCGACGGTCTCACCCATCCCTTCTGGATCGCCATGCAGCTCACCGCGATCGGTTCGCTCGCCGCGGCCGCCGTGGCGGCGGACGTGGAGTCCGGGACCGTGGAGCTCGTCATGGTGCGTCCCGTCAGCCGTACCCGGTTGTTGGTCGAGCGGACCGCCGCGCTGGTGCTCGCGGCGCTCGCCCTGAACCTGGCGGCGACCCTCACGGTGGCTGTCGGGGTCTCGCTGTCACCGGACATCCACCGTGCGGTGCCGCTCGGCGGTGTGTTCGCCGCCGGGGTCATGGGCCTCGGCTTCGCCCTGTGCCTGATCGGGCCGGCAATGGCCGTATCGGCAGCGGGCCGACGGCGGGCCCAGGTGGTCGGCGCGACCATCGCGATCGGAGCCGTGGGATTCGCCGTCAACTTCATCGCCCTGGCCTGGTCGCCGGCAGCCCCACTGAGGTTCCTCAGCCCGTTCCACTACTACGCCCCGGGCGACGCCCTGGCCGAAGGCTGCGTGCTGTGGCCGCAGCTAGGGATCCTCATCGGAACGGGAGTGCTGGGCATCCTGCTGGCCCGGCTGCTGCTCCAACACCGAGACCTCGCGCCGTGAGCACAGCTGCCTCCGCGATCAATAGGGCCAGGACCAGTCCGAGACCTCCGGCAGGTCGGTGCCGTGCTCGCGGATCCAGCTGTGGTGGCGGACGCGCTGGTCGGCCATCGCCTGGCGCAACCCCTCAGCGCGGCCGGCCAGGCCCGGGACGCGGTCGATGACGTCCATGACGAGCCGGTACCGGTCGAGGTCGTTGCGCACGACCATGTCGAAGGGAGTGGTCGTCGTGCCGGACTCCTTGTACCCGCGGACATGCAGGTTCGGGTGGCCGGTGCGCCGGTAGGCGAGGCGGTGGATCAGCCACGGATAGCCGTGGTAAGCGAAGATCACCGGCTTGTCGGTGGTAAAGAGGGCGTCGTACTCGGTGTCGGTCATGCCGTGCGGGTGTTCCTCGTGGGGCATCAGGCGGGCGATGTCCACGACGTTGACGACTCGGACGGCCAACGAGGGGAGGTGCTCGCGCAGGAGGGCGGTGGCGGCGAGGGCCTCCATGGTGGGTACGTCGCCGGCGCAGGCGAGGACGACGTCGGGTTCGCGGGAGCCGTGGCCGGTGCCCGCCCACTCCCAGCTGCCGGCGCCCCGCGCGACGTGGACGAGGGCTTCGTCGAGGGGCAGCCAGTCGAAGGAGGGCTGCTTCCCGGCGACGATCACATTGACCCGGTCGCGGCTGCGCAGGGCGTGATCGGCCACGGCGAGGAGGGTGTTGGCGTCCGGTGGCAGGTAGACCCGTACGACCTCGGGGCTCTTGTTGAGGACGTGGTCGACGAAGCCGGGGTCCTGGTGGGAGAAGCCGTTGTTGTCCTGGCGCCAGACATGCGAGGTGAGCAGGTAGTTCAGGGAGGCGATCGGTGCACGCCACGACAGGTCTCGCGAGGTCTTCAGCCACTTGATGTGCTGGCCGGCCATGGAGTCGACGATGTGGGCGAAGGCCTCGTAGGTGGAGAAGAGACCGTGGCGGCCGGTGAGGAGGTAGCCCTCCAGCCAGCCCTGGCAGACGTGTTCGGACAGGATCTCCATGACGCGGCCGTCCCGGGACAGGTTCCTGTCCGTGGCCTCCGTCAGCCCCTGCCAGGCTTTGCCGGTGGCGTCGTACAGGTCGTCCAGCCGGTTCGACGCGGTCTCGTCCGGACCGACGACCCTGAAGTCCCGCCGCTCGGCGGTGTTGCGCATGATCCCGGTGAGGAACTGCCCGAGGACCCGGGTCGGTTCGTGGAGGCTGGAGCCCGGCTTTTCGACGGGGACGGCGTACGCACCGAGGGCGGGCAGCGGGAGAGGCCGCAGCAGCCGGCCGCCGTTCGCGTACGGGACAGCGCCCAGGCGGCGCTCACCCCGCGGGACGCACGCGAGCACCCGTCCGGAGGGCCGCCCGTCGGCGTCGAAGAGCTCCTCCGGCCGGTAAGAACGCAGCCAGGTCTCCAGCTGCTTCAGGTGCGCAGGGTTCTCCCGCACACTGCCGAGCGGTACCTGGTGGGCACGCCAGGTGCCCTCGACCGGCTCGCCGTCGACGGTGGCGGGGCCGGTCCAGCCCTTGGGGGTGCGCAGCACGATCACCGGCCAGCGTGCGTACTCCCGGCCCGGATCGGTGCCCGCCGTCCGGGCCTGGCGCTGGATGGCGGCGATGCGGTCCAGTGCCTCGTCCATCGCGCGGGCCATGGCACGGTGCACCAAGGCGGGGTCGCTGCCGGTCACGTACAGCGGGTCGTGCCCGTAGCCGCGCAGCAGCGCGTCGAGATCGCCCTCGGGGATCCGGGACAGCACCGTCGGATTGGCGATCTTGTAGCCGTTGAGGTGAAGGACCGGCAGGACGGCGCCGTCGTGGACCGGGTCGAGGAACTTGTTGGAGTGCCAGGACGCGGCCAGCGGCCCCGTTTCGGCCTCACCGTCCCCGATGACGCAGGCGACCAGCAGGTCGGGGTGGTCGAAGGCGGCTCCGTAGGCGTGGGCGAGGGAGTACCCGAGCTCGCCGCCTTCATGGACCGAGCCGGGCGTTTCGGGGGCCACGTGGCTCGGCACGCCACCGGGGAAGGAGAACTGCCGGAACAGCGCGCCCATGCCGGCCGCGTCCCGCGTGACGTCCGGGTAGGTCTCGGTGTACGTGCCCTCCAGCCAGGAGTTGGCGAGGACGGCGGGACCGCCGTGGCCGGGACCCCAGACGCACAGGGCGTCCAGCGAGCGGTCCTTGATCACGCGGTTGAGGTGGGTGTGGACGAGGTTCAGGCCGGGGGAGGTGCCCCAGTGGCCGAGCAGCCGCGGCTTGATGTGCTCCGGCCGCAGCGGTTCGGTGAGCAGGGGGTTGTCCATGAGGTAGATCTGGCCGACTGCCAGATAGTTGGCGGCGCGCCAGTGCGCGTCGAGCTCCGCGATCTCCGCGATGGGGTACGAGGTCATGCCCGCTCCTGAGTGCGACGGTCCGGGACGTTCGTCGACTGAGCCGATCCCTCCACCCTGCCCTCCACGCGTGGGGGCCGCGAGGGGAGGACCGGCCCTGGGGGAGGGACTGTCGGCCCCTGTGTGCGACGGCGCCCGGACGGGAGAGTGAGGTCGGCGGTGGCGGTCTCCCCCGGCCGGCACCGCCCCCTGCCGACCGACCCCGATGCTCCGGCAGCATCAGTACGGAGGACAGACTCGTGAAGCACACCCTGGTTGTCGGAGTGGACGGATCCCCTGAGAGCCGGGCCGCGGCGGACTGGGCCGCGCAGGAGGCCGTACGGCGTGACCTGTCCCTGCACGTGGTCCATGCCTGGCTGTGGGCGCCGCTCTCCGCCCCCGTCGTCCAGGACCGCGATGCCGAAGCCCGCCGGGCCGACGACGTCCTGAAGGAGGTCGAGGGCGAGCTCACCCACCGGTACCCGGAACTGGACCTCACCGCGGAAGTTCTCTGCGACGCGCCCGTGTCGGCCTTGCTGCACGCCGCCAGGGAGGCGGAGACGCTGGTCATCGGGACGCGCGGGCACGGAGCGCTGGTCGCCTTCCTGCTGGGCTCCTACGGTCAGCAGGTGATCGCCGCCGCGGAGTGCCCGGTCGTGTCCGTACGCTCCGCGCACGGCAGGCCGGCCGCCGTGCCGGAGGAGGGTGAGGTCGTCGTCGGGCAGCAGGGCGGCGTGCAGGAGTCCGCCGAGGTGCTGCGCTTCGCCTTCGAGGCGGCCGCGGCACGCGGGGTACCGCTCCGCGCGGTCCGCGCGTGGGCCCTGCCGCCGGTCTACGGCTACAGCCCCGGGTCGATGTGGATCGCCGACCAGTTCGGTGGCCTGGAGCCGTACGAGAAGGCCGCGCTGGAGCAGGCCCTGGAGCCGTGGCGGGTGAAGTACCCGCAGGTCGAAGTCGTCGCGCACCTGGAGCAGGGCAGTGCCGGCCACGTGCTGCTGGCCGCCGCGACCGACGCGCAACTGCTCGTCGTCGGCCGCCGGGTCCGCGAGTCGGCGGTGGGGCCGCACATCGGGTCCGTGGCCCATGCCGTCCTGCACCACTCGGCCTGTCCCGTGGCCGTGGTCCCGCACCCCTGACCCTGCCCGTGGCAGGCAGGAGGGCCGGGCACGCGACTGTACGGCGCGCCCGGCTCTCGGCCGTCATGACTCTTCGGCTATTCGGCGGTCGGCACGGTGCGCCGGCTCGGCGGGACCAGCGTGTGGCTGGCGATCACGGCGGCTTGGACGCGGCCGTCTGCACCCAGCTTGGTGAACAGGCGCGAGATGATCTTCTCGACGGTCTTCTCGGCGAGGAACAGCCGTTCGGCAGAGGCCGGCGTGTCTACTCCCGGATTTCCAGTACCTCGGTCAACGGGCGGCGGGGTGTGTCGGGGCCTGGGGGGCCGTAGCCGAGGCGGAAGACCATCTGCACGTGTCCCATGGCCGCGACCGGGTCGCGGGCCGTCCAGCGCAACTCGGGCCATTCCAGTGGATGGGATGTCATCGACGTGGCAAGGCCGTCGGCGGTGGCCTGCAGAAGGACGCGCTCCATCGCCTGGCCGGCGCGCAGCCAGTCGGCTCTTGTGTCCCCCTCGGTGCTGAGAAGAGCCAGCTGTGGCCGCTTCTCGAACACGGCCCAGCCGCGGTCCGGTATGGGGTTGGCCCAGCCGAAGTCGCGTACGGGGGTGGGGCCGCCGGAGGCTTTGGGTCCGAATGCGGCGGCGGGAATGCCATCGCGACGTGTGTCTGAAGCGCTCGGCGCCTGGGAGGTCCAGGCCGCGGTCTCCGATCGGGCGAGCGGATCGATCTCCTCTCGGTGCTCTGCGTCCCGGACCAGCCCGAGCACGGCGTCGATGTGCCAGGTGTCAGGGACGGTGAGGCGGCAGCCCTCCAAATGGGCTGCGGCCCAGAGGCCGTCCAGCAGCGCGGTCGGCACCGGCTCCTCGATGAAGGGGTACCGGCTGGTGTGCCGGCGCCGGACGGCGTCGTGCAGGGAGGCCAGCTCGCGGTCCGTGCCCGCGGTTTCGTCGATGGTCACTGTGGCGAGCAGCCATGGTTCGGCAGCGTCGGGCAAGAGCTGCACGCGGACGGGGAGGCCGATCCGGGCTGCGGACACGCGGAGGTTGAACAGTGCCGCGGCGCAGCCGAGGTGCAGGCTGCGGTGATCCGGGTCGGTGCGGGGCATGGCGCGGTCCGGATCGCCGTACAGGGCCAGGGCGCCACGTCCGACATGGAACATGAACTTCCACGGTTGGGCGTTGTGCATGGACGGGGCGGTGACGGCATCGCCGACGAGCCGGATGACGGTGTCGGGGTCGAAGTGTGTTGCGGTCACGGGACTGTTCCTGTCTGTGCGGCCTCAGTAGTGCGCCACGACGGCGACCGGTGAGGTGGCGTGGTGCATCACCGCATGGGTGATGGGGCCGATGCGGGAGCCGAATGCCGGACGGCGGAGGTGCCGGCCGACCACGACGAGTGCCGCGCCCGACGCCGCGTCCAGGATCTGGATGGCGGGTTGTCCGATGACGACGCGTGCGTCGATGGCCAGTTGCGGATACTTCTGCTCCCAGGGACTCAGCAGCTCGCGCAGCGTGGTGTCGAGTCCGTCGGCCATCTCCTTCTCGACGCCGGGATGGAGGGCAGGAGCGTAGGCGAAGACCGGCGGGAGCGACCAGGCGTGTACGACCACGAGGGGGCAGGACCGCCGGTCCGCTTCCTCGCATGCGAAGGCGAGGAGCCGGTCGCTGTTGCTGCGCAGGTCCACCCCGAGCACTACCGCCCCGGCATCGTTCGCCGGCCGGTGCGGAGGGGTTTGGCCGTCGGCGGAGCGCACGAGGACGACGGGTGTTTCGGTCTCGGGGATCGTTGCCGAGCCGGTCGATCCAACGATGAACCCTGCGACAGCGCCGAGACCACGAGAACCGAGAACGAGCAGGTCCGCATCCGCCGAGGACGAAGCGAGGACCTTGGAGGCTGCGACTCCTCTGGTGCCGCGGGTGGTGATGTCCAGCGTGCCGTGCTCACGCAGTAGCCGGTCCCGTGTGAGGGAGAGGAGGTCCTCCGCCCACTGGCGACGCGGTTCGGGAAGTGGCGCGGCGAAGGGCCCGTACTGTGCCCAGTCCTCCGCGTGAACGAGTTCCAGCGTCGCGCCGCGCAGTTCGGCCTCGTTGGCGGCCCAGTCGGCTGCTGCGCTGCCGGCGCCCGATCCGTCCAGGCCCACCGTGATCCGGTTCGACATGATGTTCCTCCTGGGTCGGAAAGCCGCTGCTATCAGGCTCTTCCGCTTGTGGGGTTTCTGAGAAGGACCGAGTGGCCCAACTGGGGACCGACCGGCCCTGCTTGCCGCTCAGCCCGGTTCGGCCGATGCACAGGTGAGCCTGGTGTCGACGTCGATGACCCCGTCGACGCTCTGGCAAAGACGCACCAGCACGGGCAACAGGTCGGCCTGCGGCACGGTGCCGCTGAGTGTCACCAGGCCGTCGTCGACTTCGACGGTGACGGCCGAAGGAGCGAGGCGGAGCATTCGGGTGAGGACGTCCTCCAGGATCTCTTCCTGTATCGCGTGGTCGTGTCGGAGGAAGATCTGGATCAGATCGCTGCGGCTGAGGATGCCGACCACGTGGCCTTCCTCGTCGACGACCGGCAGCCGCTTGACCCGGTGCCGCTGCATGATGCGGGCCGCGCGGACCACGCTCCACTCCGGTCGGGCCGTCACGGCCGGGCTCGTCATCAACTCCTCGGCTGTTGCAGCACCACCTGCGGGCCGCCGACGCAGAAGGTCGGCTTCGGAGACGACGCCGACGGGGCGCCCGGTATCGTCGATCACGGGCATGGCGGTGATGTCGAACTCCTTCAGGAGCCGGGCGATCTCCTTGAACGTGGTCGTGCGCCGGACGGTGACGGCGGTGCGCGTCATCAGGTCCGCGACACTGCGGTGCCTCATGGCGGTCGTGCCCTCATGCGCAGACGGGTGCGGTGAAATCCGCCTTGACGTCGACGACGCCCGGTACGGTGCCGGCGGCGCGTACGACGACGTCTTCCATCGCGGGGTCCGGCAGCGACCCGGTGAGGTACACGACGCCGTTGGCGACGTGGACGTGCACCTCCACGGGACCGTGCGCGTGGACGTGGGCTTCGGCGGGAACCTGCGGGAGCAGCTGGTACATGATCAGTTCGCGGATTTCGGCGCCGATGTCCTCGTCCGGGCGCAGGAACACCTTCAGCAGGTCGCCGCGGCTGACGACGCCGACGAGGCGGTCGTCGCCGTCGACCACGGGAAGGCGCTTGAGGTGCCTGCGGGCCATCAGACGCGCTGCGGTGGGGATGGTGGCGTCCTTCGTAACGGTCACGGCCGGGCGGGTCATCAGTTGCTCGGCGGTGGTGTCGTGGGCCGTGCCGGTGCCTTGGGGCCTCAGCAGCAGGTCGGCTTCGGAGACGACGCCGACCACCTGTCCGTCCTGGGTGAGGACGGGGAGCGCGCTGACGTTCCACATCCGCAGCTCTTCCACGATGTCCTTGAACGCGGTTCCTCGGTCGACGGAGATCACGGCGTGTGTCATGACGTCCTCGACGTTGCGCAGGTGCTTCATGGTCTTCCTCCTCGATGGAACGTCCGGTACTCGCGGTGGTGCGAAGGGCGGCCCCGCTGCGGGTAGGCCGTCCGGGCTCCCGCGCACGGGCGTTCAACGGATTCGGCTCCTTCAGTCGTGGGCGATGACGGCCACGGGGGCTGCTGCGTGGTGCAGGACCGCGTGCGTGACAGAGCCGAGGTGGGCGCCGAGGGGAGAGCGGCGCACATGGCGTCCCACGACGACGAGTCCAGCGCCCTGCGAGGCGCGGACGAGATGTTCCCCCGCCGACCCCGTGAACACGTTGTGGCTGACGTTCACGTCGGGGAACTTGTGCTTCCAGGGCAGCAGCATGTCGTCCACCATGTGTGTGACGCTCCTGCCGATGTCCCGTTCGTCGTCCGGGTCGAAGAAGGGGACGTAGTTGTAGGCGGCCGGCACCTTCCAGCCGTGCACGGCCCGCAAGGGGCAATCGCGCCGGGTCGCCTCTTCGAAGGCGAAGGCGAGTACCCGGTCGCACGCCTCGTGGATGTCGACGCCCACGACGATCTCGGCGCCGGAGCCGGTGCCCGGCCCGCCCGGGTCGTCGGCGACGCGAACGAGGACGACCGGGGTGTCGGTCGCGACCACGGTGGACATCGCCACTGAGCCCACGACGAACCCGACCAGGCCGCCCAGACCGCGCGAGCCCAGAACGAGCAGCCCGGCGTCCGCTGCCTCGGCCGCGAGGGCGGCGGCGGGCCGGGCCGTCAGGCAGCGGGTCGTGATCTCCAGGTTCGGATGGCGCCCGTGCAGTTCCTGTGCGGCTTCGGTCAGGGCCTGGTCCGCCCAGCGGTCCACGTCCTGGCGGCCCAGGCCGGGGAACACCGGGTCCAGTGGCCAGTCGACGGCGTGCACGAGCCGCAGTGGCACCTGCCGAAGGACGGCCTCCTGCGCGGCCCAGCGGGCCGCTGCCCGGCTCTCCGGGGAGCCGTCGACTCCGACGGTCACGTGGTGTTTCATGGCTGCCGTTCCCTTCGTACGGTCCGGTGCGTCACCATGGCATCGCGTGCCGGGCATGGTCCGGTTGCGTGGTTTCCGTGTCGTCGGTGCGGGCGGTGACACGCGATGCCACAGCGACGACCCCGTCGAGTCGCTCGACGAGGCTGAGGAGCGCGGGGAGCTGACTTCGGTGGTCGACCAGGCCGTCCAGCGTGACGATGCCGTCCACCACATGGACGTCGACGCCCCCGGGAGGCACTCCGAGCACCTCCGTGAGGACCTCGTCGGTGACACGCCGCCGAATCTCCGAATCCGGGCGCAGGAACATGCGGAGCAGGTCCCGGCGGGTGACGATGCCGACGAGCCGGTCCTCCACGTCCACGACGGGGAGGCGTTCGATACCTCGGCGGGTCATCAGCCGGGCGGCGTCAGCCACTGTCTCCTCGGCGTGGACGGAGACCGCGGGCGCGGACATGACGTCACCCGCGGTAGGCGGATTAGTCGCGGTGGTGCCCTGCTCGGGGGGATGGGGCTCGGGCACCGTGCGGGCCAGCAGGTCCGTCTGCGATACGACGCCCACCACGCGGTCCTCGTCGTCCAGGACGGGGACACCCGAGATGTCGTACTGGGCGAGGAGCTTGGCGACGTCCTTGAAGGCGGTACCCGGTGCCACGGAGACGACCTCGTCGGTCATCAGGTCCGCCACCTTGAGATGCTTCATGAGGCCCTCCTGCTCCGCCGTGTCACGCGAGGCTGGTGTCCGGTGTGGGTGTGTTTCCCCCACCATCCGGCCGGTCTCTGCCCGCGATCAAGGGCCGACCGGTCCCGTCAAGGGGCCCGTACGGGTCAATGAGGTTGCCTGCAGCTGCGGAGAGGCGGTGCCACCTACCGCAGTGAGAGCCCGGCAGCCGACGGCGCCGACCGGCGCACACGGCTGACCGGCTGCCCCGGCCGGCTCACGGCTGGCGCAGCGCGTGCAGCAGCTCCGGGCCCGACCAGGAACGCCGGCCGCCCGGCCGTTCAGCCTCGTGAACCAGCGAGACGAGCCGTGCGTTCACCGGTGGGGTCAGGCCGCGTCGTTCCGCCATGGCGACGACCTCGCCCCGGAGACTGCTGATCTCCGTCGCCCGACCGTGCTCCAGGTCGTCCCGCATCGAGGACCGCGCGTGCGCGTCCACCCGGAGGCCGGCCGCTGCGATGCGGCGGAACAAGGCGTCGGGCAGGCGCAGGATCCGTGGCGTGAGCCGGGCCGGGACAGGGCCAAGCCGTGCCGGGCGGACTCCTTCCGCGGCGAACGCCGCCAGCGCCTCCTCCTGGCACAGCGCGAGGCACGTACGGTACGGGCGTGCGCCCAGCTGCTCCCGCAGCGGCAGGCCGGACAGGGCGTTCACCGCGTTGTTGAGGTTCATCAGCAGCTTGGCGTGCTGCACCTGCCGCATGTGGTCGCGCGGCTCTACCGGCAGCCCGGCGGCCGTCAGCGCCGCCACCAACGGGGCTGAAGCGGGGGCGCCGTCGAGCATCAGAGCCCCACCCGTGCCCTGGTGGAAGGTGCCGGGTGCGGTCCGCGCGACGTTGTACGGCACCATCCCCGCGAGCACGGTGGCGCCCGGGAGTCCGTCCCGCAGCAGGCGGGCATTGTGCAGCCCGTTCCGGAAGCTGACGACGACGGCGTCCGGGCGGAGGCGTCCGGGGTGAGGCATGCCGGCATCGCTCCTGGTCCACAGTGGTTACCCGAAAGCAGGCGGAAGCCGTCCGGGGATCAAGGGGCGCGGCACGCCCGTGACTGAGCACTGCGCAGGCCCGTGACGGCCCCAGGACAGGATCGGAGCGATGGGGACCTTTGGTCCCGTCTGCGGTCCCGGGCGGCCCTCTTCCCGGAGCGCCGGCGGTGCCAGCGTGAGTGGTGTCCCTCATCGGCTTCTCGGTTGGGAGGAATCGTGGAAGGCACATTCCGCACCCCGGACACCAGCTCGGTCACCGTCGGCGTGGACGGCTCGCAGTCAGCGCGCGTCGCTGCCCTGTGGGCGGCCAAGGAGGCCGTACGCCGGGACCGTCCCCTGCACATCGTCTACGGCGCCGACACCGACGGCAGGGCCCTGTACCTGTCGGCGGAGATCATCGAACGGGTCCGCGTCAACGGGCGGGAGCTCCTGGACGACACGGCGAAGGCCGTGTCGGCCGAGTACCCCGGGCTGAACGTGACCACCGAATTCAGCCGCGCGGGCGCCGTCGACAGCCTGCACCGGGCCGGCGGACTCCACGGCACGGTCGTGGTGGGCAACCGCGGCCTGGGAGGGTTCAACTCCCTCATGCTCGGCTCGGTCGGCCTGGATGTCGCGGCCGCCGCCATGACCCCTGTCATCGTCGTCCGGGGCATTGACGGCGCCGAGGAGACCGGCACCGTCCTCGCGGCGATCCGCGACGAACACGACCACCTGATAGCCCGGTACGCGGCCAAGGAAGCCGAACTGCACAAGGCCTCCCTGCGGCTGCTGCACGTCTGGAACGTGCTTCAGTCCGTCGGCGAAGTGGTCAGCATGCTCGACGGCGTGGACGAGATCGCGCGTGGGCACGAAGAGATCCTTCGGGCGGTCACGGACGTGGTCCGCGGCGAGTTCCCCGACCTGGAGGTGCAGGCAGACGCGGAGAAGAGCATCTCCGTGGCCGGTGACCTGGTCGAGGCGTCCCGCCACGCCGACCTGCTCGTCATGGGCGGCCGCCGCGTCCCCAGCGCCCTTGGAATGACCCGCAACCTGGGCAGGGCCACGCACAGCCTGCTGCACCACGCCCACTGCCCGGTCCTCCTCATCCCCCGGACCGGCAGCGACTTCGGGAGCCGGTCATGACCAGCCGCCAGACAGGCAGCCATGACATCGTCGTGGGGATCGACCCGGACCGGGACTGGCACCTCGCCCTGGCCTGGGCCGCCGACGAGGCACAACGGCGCCGGCTCCCGCTGCGCCTGGTGCTCGCGGTACCACCCCAGCACGACACCCATCACGTCGATGACACACCCGGCCAGACCGCCCTGCGGCAGGCCGGATCGGACAGGCTCGAACAAGCCTGCAACTGGGTGCGTGACCGTCACCCCGAGGTGAGCGTCACCGGTGATCTGCTGGGCGGCTTCCCCGCCCACGTCCTGGGCGGGGCGGCGCGCGAGGCCCGCATGATCGTCCTCGGCTCCCGGCACCTGAGCCGCACCGCCGAGTTCTTCAGCGCCGGCTCGCTCGTGGTCCCCGTCACCGCCCAGGCCCGTTGCCCCGTCGTCGTCGTGGGCGACGCCGAGCACATCAGCCAGCAGCCGCCCTGCGTCGTCGCGGGCATCGACGGCAGCTCGTCCGCCACCGCCGCGCTGACCTTCGCCTTCGACGAGGCCGACCTCCGGGGCGCGGCGCTGCGGGTCGTCTGCGTGTGGCAGCCGCCGCTGATCATGCTGGACGGCGAGGAGGTGGCGCTGCGGGCGCAGCACACCCTGCTCTCCGAAGCCACCACCGGCCTGTCCGAGAAGTACCCGGACGTACGCGTCACCCACGAGGTCCTCACCGGCCACCCGGTCGAGGAACTGGCCCGGGCCGCCGAGCACGCCCTGTCCGTCGTCGTGGGCCGCCGCGGCACCGGCGGATACACCGGCATGCGGATCGGATCCGTCGTCCACGGCCTCCTGCACCGCGCGCACTGCCCCGTGATCACCGTCCCCACCGGATGAGCCCGCCATGACCAGCCGCGCCATCGAAACGCCGTTCGCCGACTCTTCGGCCCCGGGTGGGCTGACGCAGTCCGAGGCCGAACGCCGACTGGCCCGGTACGGCCGCAACGAGGTCGCTCCTCCGCGGCCCACACCCCTCCACCGTCGGGTTCTGGCACAGCTGCGCGATCCGCTGATCATGGTGCTGCTCGGTGCTGCACTCCTGACCATCGCGATCGGCGACCACCCGGACGCCGTCGTCATCGGGCTGGTGGTCGTCTTCAACACGACCGTGGGAGTGGCCCAGGAAGTCCGGGCGGACCGTGCGGTCGCCGCGCTCTCCGCTCTTTCGGCCCCACACGCCCGGGTACGGCGCGACGGCGCGGCCCACGAGTTGTCGGCAGCACTCGTGGTGCCGGGCGACAGCCTGCTGCTCGGCGAGGGAGACGTCGTCGCCGCGGACGCCGATCTCACCGAGGCGTCGGCGCTCCTTGCGGACGAGTCGATGCTCACCGGCGAATCGGAACCCGTCGCCAAGACCGCGGGCGACACGGTCAGCGCCGGCACCGTCGTGGTGCGCGGTCGGGGTGTCGCGACCGCCACGGCCACAGGATCCGCCAGTGCCCTCGGCCGCATCGCAGCGCTCCTCGAAGGGGAACACGGGCCGACCCCGCTCCAGCGCCGCCTCGCCTCCCTCGGCCGGATCCTGGCCGCCGTCACGCTCGCCCTGTGCGTGCTCTTCTTCGCCCTGGGCCTCGTACGCGGCCTCGGCGTGAGCACGATGGCCGTCACCGCCATCAGCCTGGCCGTCGCAGCAGTGCCCGAGTCCCTGCCTGCCGTCGTCACCCTCGCCCTCGCCCTCGGCGCCCGCCGCATGGCCGCCCGCGGCGCCCTGATCCGACGCCTTCCGGCGGTCGAGACACTCGGCTCGGTGAGCGTGCTGGCCACGGACAAGACCGGCACCCTCACCGAGGGCCGCATGGTCGTCCAGCACGTGTGGACACCGGCGGGAGCCGCCGACGTGTCCGGCAGCGGCTACGAACCCCACGGCGCCCTGACCCGCTCCGGCCGCTCCCTCACCCCTGAGCAGCTCCGCCCGCTGCAAGAGCTTCTCACCACGGCGGCCCTGTGCAATGACGCGAGCCTCAAACCGCCCCGGAGCCGTTCCGACGTCTGGACGGCCTTGGGCGACCCCATGGAGGCCGCACTGATGGCAGCCGCTGCCAAGGCAGGCTGCGCCGACCCTGCCGAACTGCACCGGGAGTGTCCCCGGATCGGAGAAGCGCCGTTCGACAGCCTGCGTAAACGGATGACCACCCTCCACCACCTGCCCGACGGCAACGTCCTGGTCTGCCTCAAAGGTGCGCCCGAGACCGTCCTGGCCCCGACGGTCCTCGCCGACCCGCCCGACGTCCTGGCCCAGGCCCATCGGCGGGCTGCTGAACTGGCCGCCCGTGGATTCAGGGTCCTGGCGGTGGCAGGCGCCGAACGGCTCCAGTGGAGCCTGCCCGCCGCCGAGGCGGAGCACGGACTACGCCTGCTCGGACTGGTCGCCATCAGCGATCCGCCGAAGGCGACCGCCGCCGCCACATTGGCGGCATGCCGCGCCGCCGGCATCACACCCGTCCTGATCACCGGAGACCACCCGGCGACGGCCCACGCCATCGCCGTTCGCATCGGAATCGTCGAGGACGGACCTGCGGACGTGGTCGTCACCGGACCCGAGCTGGCCGCGGCTCCGAACACCGACCTGACAGCGGTCCGCGTCTTCGCCCGGACCGATCCACAGCAGAAGCTGGACATCGTCCACGCCTGGCGGGCCCGCGGCGCCGTGACCGCCATGACCGGGGACGGCGTCAACGACGGCCCTGCCCTGCGGCAGGCCGACATCGGCGTCGCCATGGGCGCCCGCGGCACGGAGGTGGCCCGCCAGGCCGCCGATCTCGTCCTCACGGACGACGAACTCTCCACCGTGGTGACGGCCGTCGAGGAAGGCCGCCGCGTCTACGACAACATCCGGCGCTTCCTCGTCTACGCCATGGCCGGTGGGGCCGCGGAGATCCTCGTGATGCTGACAGGCCCCCTGCTCGGCCTGGCCCTGCCCCTGCGGGCGGGCCAGATCCTGTGGATCAATCTCCTCACCCACGGCCTCACCGGCGTGGCGATGGGCGCGGAACCGGCCGCGCCGCAGGCCATGCGGCGCCCGCCCCGGCCGCCGGAACAGCACATCCTGGCCGCAGGCGTGTGGCAACGCCTCCTCGTCCTCGCCGCAGCCGTGACAGCGTTCAGCCTGATCGCCGGCATCGGCGCGCGTGCCACGGGCCTGCCCTGGCAGAGCGTGCTCTTCCTGTCCCTGCTCGGCGCACAGCTCGGAGTGGCACTGGGACTGCGAGCCCGATTGCTCACCACCCAGAACCTCTTCCTCCCCGCCTCCGTGGCGACCTCCGCCCTGCTCGCGATGGCAGCCCTGCACGTTCCCGCCCTTCAGTCGCTGCTGGACACCCAGCCGGTGGGCTGGGCCGGCACAGGACTCGCCGCCGCCGCAGCGCTCGCGGCATTCATCGCCGCCCGCCTCCTGCGCGGCGCATTCCACAGAAAGGCATGATCATGGACGCCTATTCGCCTGCCTACGGGCACGGGATCCACGCCGAGGTGGGCGACCAGATCGTCGTGGGCGGCCCCACCGTCGGAACCCCGGGCCGCGACGGAGAAGTCGTTGCCCTGCACCACGCCGACGGCACCCCGCCCTACGACGTGCGCTGGTCCGACACCGGTCGTACCACCGTGTTCTTCCCCGGCCCGGACGCCCACGTCCGGCACCTGCACCACGAATCCGGTACGCCGCGGCACGACCAGAGGCCATACGGGGCCATGGCCGGCTGAGTGGGAAGGCCGGGTCCTCCGGCCGGAGATACCGTGGAAGCGATGGCCATCGCGCCAGCGCTTCCGGCCGGAGGTGGGCATGACCGCAGCCGATCAGCCCACGGGCATGAGCCCGGGTGGCCGGCCCGCCCGGAGCGGAGTCCCTCGACTGCGGCTCGACGAACTCCTGGATGAGCTGCAGGTACGGATCAACGAGGTCAGGGGAACCCGGGACCGGCTTAACGGTCTGCTCGAAGCCGTCATGTCCGTGGGCCGGGAACTCGACCTTCCGCAGGTCCTGCGCGGCATCGTCGAGGCGGCTGTGGTGCTCGTGGACGCCGAGTACGGGGCCCTCGGAGTCATCGGGACCGACAAGAAACTGGCCCAGTTCCTCCCCGTTGGCATCAGCGACGAACTGCGCGGGCAGATCGGGGACCTGCCCTCCGGACACGGCATTCTCGGTGAGCTGATCCGCCATCCCGAGACGCTGCGGCTGTCGGAGTTGTCCGAGCATCCGGCCTCCTACGGGTTCCCGGCCCACCACCCGCCGATGCACTCCTTCCTCGGTGTCCCGATCCGGATCCGCGAGGAGGTGTTCGGCAACCTCTACCTGACCGAGAAACACGGCGGAGCCGAGTTCGACGCGGAGGACGAGGCGGTCTTGTCCACCCTCGCTGTGGCGGCCGGCATCGCCATCGAGAACGCCAGGCTCTTCGAAGCGGTCAGGCTGCGCGAGCGCTGGCTGGAGGCCAGCTCGGACATCACCAGCGCCCTGCTCTCCGGTGCACCCGAGGACGAGGTGCTTGAGGGCATGCTGGAGCGGGCCAAGGACATCACCGGCGCGGACATGGGCGTCTTCTACCTGCTCGGATCCGCCGGTGAACTGAGGGGCTCCCTCGCTCTCGGGGAGGGGGCGGAGGCGCATCGCGGGATCGTCCTGCCCAGTACCAAGGGCACGCTCGCCGAGGCCGCACTGGCCCGCGACGGACTCATCATGGTCCCCGACGTGGCGAGCGACGAGCGCGTCACCGTTCAGCCCGAGAGATGGACCGGCTTCGGCCCGGCCGTGGCCGTCACCGTGGGCACGAAGGAAAAGCTCAGCGGCGTCCTGATGCTCGCCCGGCGGCACGGCCGCCCAGGCTTCGCCACCGTTGAGGTCGCCGCGCTGCCGGGGTTCGCCGGCCAGGCTGCCCTGGCGCTGGAGCTGGCCGACCGGCGCCGTGACGCCGAGCAGATGAGCCTGCTGGAGGACCACGACCGCATCGCCCGCGACCTGCACGACCTGGCCATCCAGCGCCTCTTCGCCACCGGGATGACCCTCCAGAGCGCCCAGCGCTTCGTCGACCACCCCCAGGCGTCCGAACGCCTCGCGCGGGCAGTGGACGACCTTGACGCCACCATCAAGATCATCCGGTCTACCATCTTCGGTCTCCGCGAGCACGACACCCCAGGTCAGGCGTACAAACTGCGTTCCCGCCTGATTCAGGCGATGGACGAGGCCGCAGCAGCCCTCGGTTTCGCCCCGGCCCTGCGGATGGAGGGGCTGATCGACACCGACGTACCGCCGGCCGTCGCGGAAGAGGCCCTCGCCGTGGTAGGAGAGGCACTCACCAACGTCGCCCGCCATGCCGAGGCCACGCGGGCGGAGGTCTCGATCGCCGCGGCTGCCGGAAACCTGACCGTCACCGTGCTCGACGACGGTGTCGGCCTGCCCGAGAGCGGTCGGCGCAGCGGACTGCGGAATCTGGCAGAGCGTGCCGAGAGGCTGAACGGCCGGATGAAGGTCGCAGCGCGGGGTGACGGTGTCGGGAAGGGCGGCACTCGCCTGGAGTGGCAGGTGCCCCTGGCTCCACCACCGCAGTGACCGACGTCGGCGTCCTACGGCTTCGCGGTCCCGGTGTCGTGCCCGTGCACCTGGGCGGCGATCACGGCCGCTTGGACCCGCCGTTCCACTCCGAGCTTCCCCAGCAGCCGCGAGATGTGGTTCTTGACCGTCTTCTCGGAGAGGTAGAGCTGCTTGGCGATCTGCCGGTTGGTGAGGCCGTCTCCGATGAGTTCCAGGACGGCCCGCTCGCGTTCGGACAGAGCCGCCAGCCGGGCGTCCTCCGGTTCCTTCGCCGCCTCAGGGTCCCGCAGGGAGTGCATCAGACGGGCGGTGGTGGCCGGATCCAGCATGGACTGCCCGGTCGCCACCGTCCGTACGGCGGAGACCAGGTCGGAGCCCTTGATCTGCTTCAGCACGTACCCGGCGGCACCCGCCATGATCGCGTCCAGCAGTGCGTCCTCGTCATCGAAGGACGTCAGCATCAGACAGGCCAGGCCGGGCATGCGGGAGCGCAGCTCTCGGCAGACGGTGATGCCGTCGCCGTCGGGCAGCCGCACGTCGAGCACGGCTACGTCCGGGCGCAGCGCCGGCCCGCGGGCCAGTGCCTGCTCGGCCGTGCCCGCCTCGCCCACGACGGTGATGTCCGGCTCGGCGTCCAGCAGGTCATGCAGTCCGCGCCGGACCACCTCGTGGTCGTCGAGGAGAAACACCTTGATCGGCGCTCCGGCGGAGGCATTCGGATCGTCGGACATGATCGCCCCTGGTTCAGTGCCAATGACGCATTTCCCACCGAATTGTCTCAGTGAGGCGTGCAAAACACCCCGTGGCCGTGAGGCACTAGGCAGCGGCGGCACCGTCCAGCTCCATCCGGACGTCCACGACGCCCTCGACGGCGCGGATCGCCCGTGCGAGCGGGGGGACGAGGGCCCGGTCCCGCAGCGGGCCGCGCAGAGTGACAACCCCGTCCTGTACGGCGAAGTCCACGTTCACGCCGGGTGCCAGCTCGGTGAGCACGCTCTGGTGGATCTCCTCCTCGAGTTCCTCGTCGGGCCGCAGGAACACCTTGAGGAGGTCGCTGCGGCTGACCACGCCCTCCAGCATGCCGAGCGCGTTCACCACGGGCAGGCGCTTGACGTGCTTGCGGGCCATGATCCTGGCGGCTTCGGCGACGGGCGCGTCGGGGTGCACGGTGATCGCCGGGCTCGACATGAGCCCCTCGGCCAGAACCGCGCCCGCCTTCGACGCTTCCTCCAGCTGCTCGGGCAGCGCGGGGTCCGTCCGCCGGAACTCCTCCTTCGGCAGCAGATCCGCCTCGGAGACCACGCCGACGACGCGGCCCTCGCCTTCCACGACGGGGACCGCGCTGACCTTCCACGCGTGCATCAGCTCGACGATCTCCTTGTAGGACGCCTCCCGGCCGATGGCGACGGCCGTGTGCGTCATGACGTCACTGACGGTGTAGCGGGATGCGGGCATGACCGGCTCCTTCCCGTGCGGACGATCAGAGGAAACTGCCGCTGCCGTAGGGCGCGTACAGATCGAGAAGGCGCACACGGGCGGCTTGCAGCCGGTTGGCGAGGACCTGCCCGACCCAGTGGCCCAGGGCAGAGCCGAAAGCGTCATCGGCGTCCATCAGCGCTCGCACGCGCTCCGCGTCGAACTCGTACGCGCGGACGGGCGACATCGCCTCGGCGCCCAAGCGCCACGCGCAGGGCTTGAAGAGCCACGAACAGCCGACCAGCTGACCGGCGCCCAGGCTCTCGATGACGGCGGCGCGCCGCCCGGGCACATGGACGTCCAAGGTCACGGTGCCGGACCGGACGATCCAGAACCGGTCGGCGTGGCCGCCCTCGCGGAAGAGACGCGTCCCTTCCTCGAAGTTGACCTCTCGGGCCAGTTCCAGCAGACGGGAGCGGCAGTCGGCGGGCAGTGCCTCGGAGATACGGGTGGGTGAGAGGGTACTCATGGACGGCCTCCTGTTCGAGTCCGTCTTCAGTCTTGGCCTTCCCGCCGTTCCGGGCATGGGCCCTGTGGTCCCGTCCAGGGACCGATCGGCCCATGTGCGAGTTCGGCGCGCGCGGAGATCCTGGCAGCAGACAGCCCGTTCACGGCTTTCGCCGCTGTCCGACTGGCAGGCGCGGGACGTACGGGAACGGGCACGGCGTGGAGAGCGCAGGTGTTCGCCTCCCGCACCACGCCGTCGATCCGGATCGCGGCCTGCTCGCTCGACGAAGGGCGCCGACGATGAAAAGTCACCCGGCCGGTGCGACCACCGCTTCGCCTGCCGTCAGTGTGCCGGGACGACAGATGGAAGAGCTCGGCGCCGACGAAGCGCTGCGGCTGCTCGGCACCGCCGAACTGGGTCGGATCGTCTTCACCCACCACGCACTGCCCGCCGTACGCCCCGTCAACCACGTTCTCGATGCCGGCGACATCATCGTCCGCGTCCAGGACGGATCGACGCTGGCAGCGCTGCTCGCGACCCAGCCGGGTGCAGGCGTGGTCGTCGCCTACGAGGCCGACGACATCGATCCGGGTCAACACCTGGGCTGGAGCGTGGTCGCCACCGGCTACGCCACCGCTGTCACCGACCCGGACGAGACCGAGCGGTACGGACGCCTCCTGGAGCCCTGGGCCGCAAGCAGCGCATCGGGAGCGATCCGGATCCGACCCGACCTCGTCACCGGATTCCGCTTGCGCGAGGGCGGCCCGTAGCGGCGCCCGTTCGCGCGCTTCACCTCTACGAGGGCCGTCGCAGGTCACGATGGTGCGGGAATCGCCCGCAGGAGTTCCGGAGGTGCCATGCCGAAGCGCGGTTGGACCGTGGCGGTCCCGCCTGCTTTCCACGGGTACCGCGCCCCCTGGCTCCGGGGTGACGTGCTGGCCGGCATCACGGTCGCTGCCTATCTCGTACCGCAGGTCATGGCGTACGCCGGCGTTGCCGGCCTGCCGCCGGTCGTCGGTCTCTGGGCCGCCCTGCCGGCCATGGTCCTCTACGCCCTCAGCGGGTCCTCCCGTCTGCTGTCCGTCGGACCGGAGTCGACCACCGCCCTCATGACCGCCGTGGCCGTGGGCCCGCTGGCGGCCGGCGACCCCGCGCGGTACGCGGTGCTCTCGGCGGCCCTGGCGGTCGTGGTCGGTCTGCTCTGCCTCGTCGCGTGGGCCGTCAGGTTGGGCTTCCTCGCGGATCTCCTCTCCCGGCCGGTCCTCGTCGGGTACCTGGCCGGGGTGGCTCTGATCATGATCGTGGACCAGCTTCCCCGCCTGACCGGGACGAGTGGCAGCGGATCGGGGTTCTTTCCCCAGCTGGCTTCCTTCCTCCACCACCTCGGTGACGTGCACTGGCCCACGGCCGTGCTCGCCGCCGGATGTCTCGCCCTCCTGTTCGTCCTCCCGCTGGTGTGGCGACCGCTGCCCGGACCCCTCGTCGTGCTGGCGCTCGCCACCGCCGTGGTGGCGGGTTTCGCGCTCGACGCGAACGACGGCATCAACGTCATCGGAGTCGTCCCGACCGGACTTCCCGGCTTCGCCCTGCCCGATCCGTCGGACTATGCCGACCTGGTCCTGCCGGCCCTCGGAGTGCTCCTCGTCGGCTACTCGGACGTCGTCCTCACCGCGCGCGCCTTCGCCCGCCACGACGATCCGCACCCCTTGGCAGCCAACCGCGAGCTGCTGGCGCTCGGCGTCTCCAACATCGGCGCCGGCGTCCTGCACGGCTTTCCCGTCAGCAGCAGCGCCAGCCGCACCGCCCTCGCCGACTCCGCAGGCGCCCGCACCCAGGCGTACTCCCTCGTCGGCGCCGTCTGCGTAGCCGCCGTCCTGCTCTTCCTGGGCCCGCTGCTGGCCCACACGCCGTCCGCCGCGCTCGGCGCCATCGTCGTCTACGCCGCCGTACGCCTGGTCGAGGTGGACGAGTTCCGCAGGCTGGCAGCCTTCCGCCGCCGCGAGTTCCTGCTCGCGCTCGGCTGCGGACTCGGGGTCCTGGCCCTCGGCATCCTGTACGGCGTGCTCCTCGCCGTGGCGCTGTCCGTCGCCGAACTGCTCACCAGGGTCGCCCGCCCCCACGACGCGGTCGAGGGCATGGTGCCCGGTCTGGCCGGCATGCACGACATCGACGACTACCCGACCGCGCGCACCATTCCCGGTCTGCTCATCTACCGCTACGACTCCCCGCTGTTCTTCGCCAACGCCGAGGACTTCCGTCGCCGGGCACTGGCCTCGGTGGCTGTTCAGGACGAACCTGTGCACTGGTTCGTCCTGAACACCGAGGCCAACGTCGAGGTCGACATCACCGCCCTCGACGCCGTCGAGGCCCTGCGCTCCGAACTCACCCAACGGGACATCGTCTTCGCCCTCGCCCGCGTCAAGCAGGACCTGCGCCGCCCCCTCGACGCCTACGGCCTGACAGCCGCAGTCGGCCCGGAGCGCATCTTCCCCACGCTCCCCACAGCCGTTGCCGCCTATCGGGACTGGCAACGCGTCATGGGCCACGATCCAGCGCAGCGGTGGGAATGAGCGTCCTGCGGCTGCTGGAGCGGGTAAGAGGCGTCTTGGTCCACACGCCGGCTGGGAGGGCCTGGGTATTCGTACCGATGTGCCGAGAAACCCCGGCAGACAGCGCTGCATGGCGCCGAAGCCGGTTGGCACGAGTACAGCTCGATCGGACGGGCCGGGGACACCTAGCGGCTGTGGTCACACGCGGCCGTCAGGTGCGGTGCGGCCGGGGCGGTTACGGAGTTGTTGCAGGAATTGTGGGTTCCGGCACAGTGCCCGCCGCTGTCGCGATGGTGGGGTCGGTCCGTGGCGTACTTCTTGCTGGTTCTCGTTCCGGCCGGTCTGATCCTTCCGCTGGTCTTCGCGGGGCGCGCCGTCGGTGTGCTCGCCCGGGCCGGGGGGTCGCGGCGTGCCGGCAGCGGGGCCTGGCTGCGGACCGCCGGCTTCGCGCAGGCGGCGATCGCGGTGGGCGTGTACGCCTGGGGCCTGCTGCACGTCACCGGCGCGGTCGTGGCGGCGGAGGACGGCGGGACCAACTCGGTCCCCATCACGCCCTGCCGTACCCAGGGCTGGGAGACCCGGGGGGAAGGGATCACCGGCTACCGGGTGGAGTACGTGCCCCTGCGGTTCGTGTGCGAGACCGACGACGTCGGCGACTACGCCACCTCGGTCCCCGGCTACGTCAATCCGGTCTTCTTCTTCCTGGGCCTCGGCGCCGCCGTGTGCTTCACCGTCGTGGCCCTGGACTCCGGCAGCGGCCGCGAGCCGGCCGGCACCGGAACGTAGCCGCCCGGAAGCCGGCCGCACCACGGTCCGGTCGATCAGCCGGGCGCGGTGATCGCGACGAGTTCGACCTCGAAGCCGTCCTCGTTCTCCAGGTAGGCGGCATGGTGCCGCGGGCCTCCGGCGTGCGGATGCCGGTCCGGGAACATCAGCTGCCAGCCGTGGCGGGCCGACTCCTCGGCGAGGCGCTCGACGGTGGCCGCGTCCTCCACGTGGAAGGCCAGGTGGTTCAGACCCGGACGACAGCGGTCGTGCCGGTCGGAGGTGAGGGCCGGCGACCGTTCGACGACCAGGTACGTCGGCCCCAGCCGCCAGCTGCGGCCGTCGGCCCAGTGCTGGTAGGGCGTGTGACCCAGGGCTTCCAGGAGCCAGCCGAGCGAGGCGATCGCGCGGTCGAGGTCCGGCACCCACAGTTCGATGTGATGCAGCGTGCCGCTGACCGGCCGGCTCACGCGTAGAGCTCCCGGGCACGGGTCAGGTCGACGGCTCCGTCCTGGGGCAGGGGGAGGGACAGGGGCGACGGCAGCGGCAGGAAGTGCTCCACCTGCCATTGCTGCGCGTTCCCGGCCTGCCGGTTGGTGGTGGCCACCCAGGGCGGATAGACGCGGAAGGCGCGCTTCCCACCGGAGCCGTCCGTCGATACGACGCCGTGCCGGCGGAGCGCCTCCAGCGGCAGCACGAACTGGCCGAAGTGGTCACCGTCGCGGGTGCTGATGACGAAGAGGTCCACCGGGTCCGCGGCGTCGAACGGCATGATGGGACCGGCCGGGGAGCGCTTCCACACGGTGACGAACTGGCCGGCCTTCGTGGGCGTGGTCTTCGCCGCGCGGAACCGGACGGCGCGCCCGTCCAGGGTGAAGGCGTGGGCGGCGTAGGCGGCGCCCTCGGCCTCCGGGACCGGCAGCGAGCAGGTGAATCCGCAGGGGTCGTAGACGAGTGCCTTCGCCGCGACGAGATCCGGGTGGACCGGGGTGGCGGCGGTGTCCGACCACGGTCGGGGGCTGGGAGGGGGCGTGTGTGCGTGGCGCGTCGTCATGCCCTCACCCTGTCACGGCCCTGACCGGTCCCCGGCCCGGTACGGTTCGCCGGGCGCCGGGCCGCCGTCAGTCGAGGTCGATGTGGACGCTGGTGGACTTCACACGGGCGACGGCCTGCACACCGACCGCGAGCCCGAGCTCCTCGACCGCCTCTCGGGTCAGCAGGGAGACCACGCGGTGCGGGCCGGCCTGGATCTCGACCTGGGCGGCCACCTCGCCGAGCGTCACCGCCGTCACGATCCCGGGCAGCGCGTTGCGCGCCGACGTGGCGGACTCGCCGTCGCCCTCGGCCGCCTCCTTGGCGAGCGCGACGCAGAAGGCGGCCAGATGCACGCCCTCGACGATCCGCTTGTTGCCGTCCCGCAGGGTCGGGAAGCGGCCCGCGTCCGCCCAGCGACGGGCGGTGTCGGTGCTGACGCGTAGGAGTTGGGCGGCCTCGCCGATCGTGTAGAGCTGCACCCCGCAACTCTATGCCGCCGACGCCCCGGCCCGGGCCGGGGCCGCCCGGGTCGTGCGCCCGCCGGATGCGTAGGCTCGGGCCGTGGCTGATGATCAGATACAGAAGATCGTGGCGGGGCTTCCGGCCCTGAAGGACGTCAAGGCGGTATGGGCCGTGGCCGACGACCGGGTCGCGCGGGGAGACGCCGTCTTCGCCGCGGACCTTGGTATCGCTCTCGCCAGGACGTACGGCACCGAGGGGCAGTTGTGGCAGTACCGAAGCGTTTTCGACCATCTGCTCCGGCTGTTGGCCACCACGACCGGCCCCGACAACCTCGCCCAGGCACTGCGGCTCATCTCCTCGGACGCGGTCACCACCAGGGAGCTGGACCGCCGAGCGGCCTCGTTGCTGGCTTCCTGCCACGAGGCGACCGCCCTGGCCGCGGCGTTCACCGGCCGCGCTTCGGAGGAGTTCCGGGCCTGCCTGGTCCATGAGCTCGTCCTCAGGGGCGCGGCCGTCGAGGACACGCCGGGGATCGCGGGATGGGCGACGTCGCCGCACTGGAGCCATCACCCGCTGGGCCGGCTGCCCCTGACGCGGTCCGACGTGGAGAAGCACGCGGATCTGCCGGGCTACGGCCTGGGCGGCAGCTGCCACTCGATGCCGTACGGCCCGTCGGAGAGCCGCGGTCCGTCGGTGTTCGCCGACGTGCGCGTCCCGTCGGCGCAGGAGACGACGACGCAGGCCACTGCCACGGCCATGGGCAAAGCCGTGGCGAACTGGGCCGAAGGCTCCAACGGGCGCATCGAAGCGCGGGTGTTCGCTCTCGCGGAACCCCTGGACGCCGCATCGGTCCCGACCGCACTCCTGACGCTGGGGCTGGAGTCTCTGCGCGGAGCGGGGAAGAAGGCCCCGCTGTCGGTGGGGGTCTGTCCGCCGGCCCAGGCGTGGCGCGTGCTCTTCGCGGCGGCGTCGACGGGCGGGGCGTACACCTCCGGTTCCTTCGGAGCCTACGGCCGGCTGGCGGCTTGGCAGTCTCTGGCCGCGCTGGCCGGAAGCTCCGGGGACGCCACCGCCGCAGAGGCCGAAGCACAGGTGCTGGACTGCGTCTGGTACGAGTTCGACGCCGGCACGACGTGGTTCGAGCAGGTGGCCTGGGACATCGGTCTGGCCGCGCTGTCCTCGGACGGTCGGCGCCTGGCCGTGCTCGCCGCGACCGACACCGACTGAGCTACCGGCGGTTCGTACGGCGGGGGACCCGGACGGTGGGGACGGTGTCGGGCCCCGTCGTGTTCAGCGGGCGTCCAGCGGGTCGGCCCGGCCGGGCAGCTGGACGCGGGTACGGGGCGGAACTCCGGGTCACGTTCCACAGCCGCAGGGCTCGAAGCCCTCGCAGCGCAGTCCGGTGCCCAGGACCACCGCGAAGTCGTGGCCGGCACGCAGCAGGGGCCCGGCGCAGCGCGAGCCGTGGCTTCCCGGGCCCGTGCCGGGCGGGCTCACTGGCTGCGGCGGATCTCGTCGATCCGCTCTGCCAGAGCCTTCGTCTCCGAGAGCAGCCGGGCGTGCGCCTTCTTCTGCTCCTCGTCACCGCGGGGCCTGAACGCCGGGCTGAAGTGGGGCTGGAGCTGGGTCCACCAGCCGTAGTCCAGCATCGCCCAGGCCTGCGGGCAGAGCGGCGCGCGCGTCTTGGGGAGGTAGCCGCTGTCGACCAGCGACCGCTGGTACTTCTCCGGGTCGCTGCCGTCCAGGTAGCACAGGAAGTTGAAGGCCCGCTGCTGCGTGACGGGGTGGTCGCTCGACATGCCTTCCAGCGTGGGCCGGCCTTCCTTGCGGGCGATTTCGTCGAAGAGGATCGCGGCGGCCAGCGACGGGCCCGGCCCGACCTCGTTGACGGTGTAGAAGGACGCGTAGCCGTCGGCCGCGTCCTCTTCGAGGCCGAGGTTGGCCAGCGTGAGCTGGCGCTGCAGGGCGTGGCCCATCTCGTGGCCGAAGATGAACTCGGTCGACAGGACGGTCAGGTCGTCGGTGTTGTACTCGGCCGCGGGGAACAGGGCGGGCCGCTCGACGGTCTTCACGACGTCGGCGAGCGCCTTCTCGATCTGGGTCAGGAACGACGGCGGGACGAAGATCGTCCTGCCGTCGGGCTGGGTGACGGCGTCGGTGACGCCGGGCGGGACCTGCGAGGTGACCTTCACGACCATGTCGTGCGGGAGCGTGAGCGATCGGTTCACCCAGTCCGCCGACCGCTCCAGCACCTGCGAGTTCCGGATCAGCGCCACGGCCTCCCGGTCCGCCGGTTCGACCGTGCGGGTCTCGTAGACGACGGTGACCCGGCCGGACCGGGCCGACGGCGGTTGGGATCCGGCTCCGGGCCCCTGCGGCCCCTGGCCCGCGTCGCGAGTTCCGCCGGCGCAGCCGGTCACGACGACCCCGGCGAGGAGCAGCACGCCTGACAGGACGGTGCGGGCCCTCTTCGAGCAATCGGCGGTGTTCGGCATCCCTGGTCGGCTCCCGTCACGTGCCCCCGCACCGATCTTCCGGCCGGCTGCGGGCCGGTGCCCGTCGGGCCGCCCGTTCGGGGGACCGACGCCCGCCTGAGCGCCCTCCGCCGTCCGCCTGGGCGCGGTCCGCCGTCCGCCTGGGCGCGGTCCGCCGTCCGTCGTCCGGTCCCTGCCGCGACGCCCGCTGCGGTTCCGGCCGGGCGGACGGGACCGTCGCCCGTCGACCGGCCGGCACGCGTACGCCCCTCCGCACCGCCCGAAGACACCGCCCGAAGACACCGCCTGAAGACACCGTCAAGACCGCCGGGACGGCGAGCGGCCGCCTCCCCGGCCGAGGCGTACCGCGCCCCCGGCCCGCCGGAACGCCGAACCGCCCGGCGACCCATCGGCGGCGGCACCCCGCCGACGGCCACCCCGGATCGGTACGCTGGAGCCGCCGGGCGTCTGCGACGGGGAGGTACGGGATGGGGACCACCGTGACCGGACCGCGCCCCGGCGCCGACCCGGGGCTGTACGGCCCCTCGTCCGTCACCTGGCAGTGCCACGGGGACCCGATGATGTGGATCGCCGGGCTCCGGGCGCTCTACCTCCAGGCCCTCCACCCGCGCGCCGTCCGCGGGGTCATGGAGAACTCCGACTTCCGGTCGGACGCCTGGGGACGGCTGCTGCGCACCGCCGACTTCGTCGGCACCCTCACCTACGGCACCACCGAGGCCGCCGAGCGCGCCGGCCGCCGCGTCCGCACCATCCACCGCAGCCTGTCCGCCACCGATCCGGACACCGGCGAACGCTTCCCCGTCGACGACCCCGAGCTGCTGCTGTGGATCCACTGCGCGCAGATCGACAGCTTCCTGCACGTACTGCGCCGCTCCGGCGTCCCCCTCACCCCCGCCCAGGCGGACCGCTACGTCGACGAGAACCGCGTGAGCGCCCGCCTCGTCGGACTCGACCCGGCTGCGGTCCCCGCCGACGCCGCCGGGCTCGCCGCCTACTTCGGCCGGATCCGGCCCGAACTCGCCGCCGGCCCCGATGCCCTCGCCGTGGACGACTTCCTGCGCCGTCCGCCCGTCCCCGCCGTCCTCGTACGTGGCCGAAACCTGCTGTGGCCGCCCCTCGCCGGCCTGGCGTACGGTTCCCTCCCGGGCTGGGCGCACCGGCTGTACGGGCGGCCCGCACCCGACCCGCGCACCGTCACCCGGCGCATGCGCCTCACCGGGCGCGTGCTGCGCAGCATTCCCGCAGGTCTACGCTGGCAGCTGCCTCCAGGTCACATCTTGAAAGCGATGCGTCGCATGGGCCCCGGGAGCCGCCCCTCGCCGTACACACTGCGTACATCAGCGGCCATACTGGACCGGCCGGGGAGGGCGTAGCGCGAAAACGGGGGCGGCTTTAAGACATGGCGGAGTCCAGACTGATCCAGGGCCGGTACCGGTCGCTCGATCTGATCGGGCGCGGCGGCATGGGCGAGGTATGGCGCGCCCGGGACGAATCGCTGGGCCGGCAGGTCGCCGTGAAGTGCCTCAAGCCGATCGGCGCCGAGCAGGACGCCCACTTCACCCAGGTGCTCCGCGAGCGGTTCCGGCGCGAGGCGCGCGTCGCCGCGTCCCTCCAGCACCGCGGGGTCACCGTCGTCCACGACTTCGGCGACGACAGCGCCGCCGGCGGCCCGCTCTACCTCGTCATGGAACTCCTCGAAGGCCGCAACCTCAGCCAGCTCCTGGACGACAACGACACGCGCCCGCTCCCCGTGGACGTGGTCGTCGACATCGCCGAGCAGATGGCCGCCGCCCTCGGCTACACGCATGACCAGGGCGTCGTCCACCGCGACCTGAAGCCCGCCAACATCATGCGGCTCACCGACGGCACCGTGAAGATCTGCGACTTCGGCATCGCCCGCCTCGCCCACGACATCGGCTTCACCGCCAAGCTCACCGGCGGCAGCATGGCCATGGGCACCCCGCACTACATGTCGCCCGAACAGATCGCGGGCGGCGAGGTCGACCACCGCAGCGACCTCTACTCCTTCGGCTGCGTCCTGTACGAGATCGCCACGGGTGCCCCGCCCTTCGACCTCGGCGACTCCTGGTCGGTGCTGGTCGGCCACCGCGACAACGCGCCCGTACCGCTGCGCGAGCACCGCCCCGAGCTGCCCGGCTACTTCGACGAGGTGGTCCTGGACCTGCTCGCCAAGCGCCCCGAGGACCGGCCGGGCGATGCCCGCCATGTGCATCGCCGGCTCGTCGAGGCACGGCTGGGACCGGGCGGGCTGTCCGGCGCCCAGGCCCCGCTCCCGCCGTGGGCCCGTGGCATGACCGCCGGCCGCAAGGCCGGGATCGACGCCCGGCCGGCGAGCGGCGAATGGGCCGTGCTCACCGGAGCCTGGACCGCCGCGCGCCCCGCCGGCCGGCCGCCGGTACCGCGTCCGCGCGGCGCGTACCCCCCGGTCCACCCCGGCACCACCACCATCGTCCGTCCGGCGCCCGCCGAGGACCCGCGGCTCACCGCCGCGTACGGGTTCCCGCGCCCCGCCGGGCCGCGCGGCAGCGGCCCGGACGCGCTCGCCGCCGGTCACGCGCGTGCGTACGCCCTCAGCCGCGCGGGCCGGCCCGACGAGGCGCTCGCCGGGTACACGGCCGTGGCCGAGGGGCGCACGCGGGTCCTCGGCGCGGACCACGCCGACACCCTCGCGGCACGCCAGGAGACGGCGTACGAACTGGGCCGGCTCGGCCGCCACCAGGAGGCGCACGACGTCTACCGGGCGGTCCTCGTCGCCCGCGAGCGGAGCATGGGCCCGCTCCACCCCGACACCCTGCGCTGCCGGCACAACCTGGCCTGCGCGCTGGGTGCGCTGGGCCGCCACGCGGAGGCCCACGCCACCGCCGCCGAGGTCGCCGCCGACCGGGCGGCCGTCCTGGGCGCCGAGCACGCGGACACCCTGCTGACCCGCTACGAGGCGGCGTACGCGCTCGGCCGCCTGGAGCGCTGGCAGGAGGCCCTGGTCGCCTTCCACCAGGTCGGCGTCGCACGCGAGCGGGTGCTCGGCCCCGACCACCCCGACACCCTGGCCGCCCGCTACGAGGTCGGCATCGCGCTGGGCCGCACCGGCAACACCCAGCAGGCCCTCGACCTGTTCCGGGGCCTGGTCCGCGACCGCACCCGCGCCTACGGGGTCACCGACCCCGAGACGCTGCGCGCCCGGCACGTCCTCGGGGTCAACCTGGGCCGTCTGGAACGCTGGGCGGAAGCGGTGGCGGAGGCCCGCCAGGTGGGCGCCCTGCGGGCCGAGGTGCTCGGGCCCGAGCATCCGGACACCCTGGTCAGCCGCCGGGAACTGGCCGGAGGGCTGGGCCGGCTGGGCCGCTGGGACGAGGCGCTGCCCATCTACCGGGACCTCTCCGGCATCCGCGAACGGTCCCTCGGCGACGAACATCCCGACACGGTCCTGGCCCACGCCGACGAGGCCCACTGTCTGGAGCGGCTCGGCCAGGTGTGCTACCAAGAGCCATGACGACCTTCGGGCGGGACGTGTACGACGACGTGATCGTGGGCGGTGGGCACAACGGCCTGGTGGCCGCCGCGTACCTGGCCAGGGCGGGCCGCTCGGTGCTGGTCCTGGAGCGGCTCGGGAACACGGGCGGGGCGGCGATCTCCAGCCGCCCGTTCCTGGGCGTCGACGCCAGACTCTCGCGCTACTCGTACCTCGTCTCCCTGCTCCCGTCGAAGATCGTGCGCGACCTTGACCTGCGGTTCGCGGTACGCCGGCGCACGATCTCCTCGTACACGCCCACCGAACGCGGCGGGCGGCCCGGCGGGCTGCTCGTCGGCGGCGGAGAACAGCGCACCCGCGAGTCCTTCGCGCGGCTGACCGGCTCGGAGCGCGAGTACGAGAGCTGGCGCTCCTTCTACGGGACCACCGGGCGGGTCGCCGAGAAGGTGTTCCCGACCCTGACCGAACCCCTGCCCACGCGTGCGCAGCTGCGGGCCCGGATCGACGACGAGGCCGCCTGGCGGATGCTCTTCGAGGAGCCCCTCGGGCAGGCCGTGGAGCGGAACTTCGCCGACGACCTGGTGCGCGGTGTGGTCCTCACGGACGGGCTGATCGGCACCTTCGCGGACGCGCACGACCCCTCCCTGGCGCAGAACCGCTGCTTCCTCTACCACGTCATCGGAGGCGGGACCGGCGACTGGGACGTGCCCGTCGGCGGCATGGGCGCGCTGACGGACGCCCTCGCGGCGGCGGCCCGGGCGGCCGGTGCCGAGATCGCGACCGGCCACGAGGTGCTGCGGATCGACACGGATGGAGTCGCCCCGGCGGAGGTGGTGTTCCGTACGGCGACCGGGGAGGGCCGGGTCGTCGGCCGCACGGTGCTGGTGAACGCCTCGCCGAAGGCCCTGGCCGAACTCCTCGGCGAAGCCCCGGCGGAGGGCGCGGCCGAGGCCCCCGAGGGAGCCCAGCTCAAGGTCAACATGCTGCTGCGCCGGCTGCCCCGGCTCCGGGACACCTCGGTGGACCCGCGCGAGGCCTTCGGCGGCACGTTCCACATCGCCGAGGGCTACACCGAGCTCGCCCGGGCCTACGCGGAGGCCGCCTCGGGCGAGCTGCCCTCCGTACCGCCCTCGGAGATCTACTGCCACTCGCTGACCGACCCGACGATCCTCGGCCCGGAACTGGTGGAGCAGGGCTACCAGACCCTCACCCTCTTCGGCCTGCACGCCCCGGCCCGGCTCTTCGGACACGACAACCAGCAGGCCCGCGAGGTCCTGCTGACGGCCACCCTCGCGCAGCTCGACGCACACCTGGCCGAACCGCTCACCGACTGCCTGGCCTTCGACGCGGACGGCCGCCCCTGCATCGAGGCCAAGACGCCGCTGGACCTGGAGCGCGAACTGCGGCTGCCCGGCGGCCACATCTTCCACCGGGACCTGTCCTGGCCCTACGCCGACCAGGGCGGCCGGTGGGGCGTGGAGACCGCCCACCGCAACGTCCTGCTGTGCGGTGCGGGCGCGGTCCGCGGCGGCGGTGTCAGCGGGGTCCCCGGACACAACGCGGCGATGGCGGTACTCGGGCGCTAGGACGTGTCCTGCCGATCGGGGGGACCAGGGCGGATCAGGGCGCGGTGCCGGGCGTCGCGGGTCCGGCAGGATCCGGGTGCGGTGCGACCGCGCTCGGCCGGACGGGTGGATCGTGGGTACGCGTCCGCCCGCCGGGTCGGGCGCCGCGGCCCGGCCACCACCGGGGATCCGGGGCCCGCGGCGCCGCGGCGCGCGGTGCGGCACGGGGTGGCGGAGCTTGCCCGGGGCGGCAGCGGTTTTGCAGGCTGTCCGTTGCCGGTCCCCTCCGAGGCCAGTCGGCCGGGGGACGGCAGCCAGCCGAGGGAAGGAACCGCCCCGTGTCCGCCGCACTCTCCGACGACCTGAAGAACCTCATCGACGACAGCCCGGTCTTCGCGACCGTGGCCACGATCCAGCCCGACGGCAGCCCGCAGCTGTCGATCACCTGGCTCACCCGGGACGGCGACGACCTGCTCGTCTCCACGACGGTCGGCCGCCGCAAGGAGAAGAACCTGCGCGCGGACCCGCGGATCACGGTCATGATCAACCCGGCGGACGCGCCCTACACCTACGCCGAGGTCCGCGGCACCGCCGAACTGACCACGGAGGGCGGGTACGAGCTGATCGACGCGCTGTCGCGCAAGTACACGGGCAAGGACTACTCGGACTTCAACCCGGCGTCGAAGGACGACGCCCAGCGCGTCGTCGTCCGCGTCACCCCGCGCAAGGTGGTCGGCTCCATCTGACGCGCGCCGGACGGGCCGTCGGGAGGAGACTCCCGCCGGCCCTCGGACCACCGGGCCGCGGTGGTCATCCGGCGGGTTCGATGACGACGATCGGGATCTCGCGGTCCGTCTTGGCCTGGTACTCGTCGTACGCGGGCCAGTGCCCGACCATCACCGGCCAGTACGCCGCGCGTTCCTCGGGGGTGGCGGTACGGGCGGTGCCCTGCATGATCTTCGGGCCGACCTGGACACGGACCGTGGGGTGCTCGGAGAGGTTCCGGTACCAGAGCGGGTGCTCGGGGTCGCCGCCCTTGGACGCGACGACCAGGTAGGCGCCTTCGGCCTCGCCGTAGATGAGCGGGGTCCGTACGGGCTTGCCCGAGACCCGGCCCAGGGTGGTCAGCAGCAGGGTCTGGGTGCCGTTCCAGTACTGGCCCTCGGAGCCGCCCGAGCCCGCGTAGAGCTTGACGTGGTCCAGCTGCCAGGTGCCCTCCCTGGGGTCGGTCGGGTTGTCCCAGTCGATGTCGGTCGTCATGTCACTCCGCCTGCCTTCGCATCGGATCAGCACAGTCATCACAGTCAGCGAACCTCACCAACGAGTGGAAACACCCGAGGGCACGGTTTCCGTTCCCTCCGGGAGCGTGAATCCGTCGAACAGTGCAGCCATGGCCCGGTCCGTGACCCGGGCCGGGGTGGCGCGGACGGCGAGGTCGCGGACGGCCACTGCGAGGGGGTGGGAGAGGGCGGCGACCCGGCCCGCCCGGCGGGCGCGGACGCGGATGGCGTCGGTGCGCGCGCAGCGGGCGGCGCTGTAGGCGGCGAGGGCGGCCGGGACGTCCTCGGCGCGGGTGCCCGCCAGCAGACGGCCGAGGACCGCCGCGTCCTCGACGGCCTGGCAGCCGCCCTGCCCGAGGTTGGGGGTCATGGCGTGGGCGGCGTCTCCGAGCCAGGCCAGGCGCCCGTGGTGGAAGCGGGGGAGCGGACCGGCCAGGTCGTAGAGGTCGTGCTGGAGCACGGCCGCCGGATCGATCCGCTCCAGCAGGGCCGGGATCGGGTCGTGCCAGGTGCCGTAGCGGCGCAGGAGTTCGGCGCGGACGTCGGCGGGGCGGTATCCCTCCGGGGCGACGGCGGTGGCGTAGAGGTAGGTCCTGCCGTCGGCGAGCGGGACCACGCCGAAGCGCTCGCCGCGGCCCCAGGTCTCGGCGGTCGCCGCCCCGGTGGGGTGCGCGGCGGCCGGCAGGACCGTGCGCCAGGCGGTCTCGCCGCTGTGGTGCAGGCCGGGATGGCCGGGGAAGTACTGGCGGCGCAGCGGGCTGTGGATGCCGTCGGCGGCGATGACGAGATCGGCGCCGTCCAGGTCGCCGGCGTCGGTGCGGACCACGGGGGAGCCGTCGGCGTCGTCGACGGAGGTGACGGCGGCGCCGTAGCGGATCGCCGTGGCGGGGAGGGCGGCGGCCAGGGCTTCGGCGAGGGCCGAGCGGTGCAGGGCGAGCGGCGGGCCGCCGAAGCGGGCGGCCAGGGCGGCGGTGTCGGCTCGGCTGAGCCAGCGGCCGTCCGGGCGGCGCAGGCCCATCGCGGCGGGCAGAGCGCGGCCCGCCGCGCGCGTGACGTCGAAGCCGAGGGTGTCGAAGGCACGCAGGGCGTTGGGGGCGAGCACGATCCCGGCGCCGACCGCGGTCGGCCCGGCCGCCCGCTCGCAGACGGTGACCCGCCAGCCGTGGCGGTGCAGGGCCAGGGCCGCGGCGAGCCCGCCGATCCCCGCGCCTGCCACGACCGCGTGACGCTGAACTGCAGACATGACGAGTCCCCCGCTTCCTCTTCCTCGGTACTCCTGCGGCCGGATCCTCTACATCTGTAGAGTCCGTTGCAGTCACTCTACAGCTGTAGAGTGGGCCGATGTCCACCCCTCGCAAGAGCCCGCCCGCGGCGGACCGCAGAACGCTGATCGCCGACATCGCCATCGACCTCGTGGCCGCCACCGGGCTCCGGGGCCTGACCCACCGGGCGGTCGACGGCGCGGCCGGGCTGCCGGCCGGCAGCACCTCGTACTACTTCCGTACGAGGACGGCGCTGATCGGGGCCTGCTACCAGCGGCTGGCCGAGCTGGATCTGGACGACGTCGGCGACCTCGGGGGCCCCCTCGCGCCCGGGGGGCCGCCTGCGGACCTGGACAGGGACCTGGAGCGGGACCTGGAAAGGGGCCGGGAGGCGGCCGCGGCCGCGCTCGGCGGGCTGCTGCACCGCTGGCTGACGGTGGGCCGCGCGCGTCAGCTGGCCCGCTTCGAACTCAGCCTCGAAGCGGCCCGCAACCCCGAACTGGAGGCGGACTTCCACCGGGCCGGCCGGGGGGCCCGGGTCCGGGCCTCGGGCATCCTCGCCGCCCTGGGCGCGCAGCGGCCCGAGGAGGCCGCCGAACTGCTGGTCGCCTGGACGGACGGGCTGCTCTACGACCGGCTGGCCGGCGCCCTCGCCCGTTCCCGTCCGGCCCCGGACCTCGCCGAACTCACCTCCGTCACCCGGCGGATGCTCGACGCGGTCCTCGCCCGTCCGGCCTGATCCGCAGGGCTCCGGAGCCCTGCGGATCAGGCCGGCGCAGCGCCGCGGGAAGCCCGAGGTGGGCACCTGCACAGTGGGGGAGGGGCAGGTGCCCACAGGCGGCCGCAGGCCGCTCGCCGGTTCGGCCGCCGCTTTTCAGCGTAGGACGTTCCGGGCCGACAGGGGATGGCGAGCCTGCGCCGGGAGCCGTGTCCCCCGACCGGCGCAAGGCGGGCGGCGTCCGCGCACAGGCACCGACAGGCCGGGACACAAGGCTGTGACCTGCCGGTTCGATGGCTCGCCGACGCCGGGACCGGGGGCCGCGCCCCCTTCGCAGCGGACGGCACGGGAGGTCGCCGTACCGTGTCGGGGCTACGTTCCGATGGCATGAACCGCATATCCGGTGACCAGCCCTCCGGCCCCACCCGCCGTGCCCTCCTCACCGCGGGGGCGGGTGCCGCCCTCGTGGCGGGCTGCACCCGCGGCGGCGCCCCGGGTGCCCCGGCGGCGGAGTCCAGCAGTTCCGCCCCACCCACCGCGGCCGCGGGCGGCCTCACCCCGGGCGCGATGACGCTGTTCAAGGACCCGGCGTACAACTTCAACGGCCTCCTCGCGCTCGGCGCCTCGGGCGCGGGCGCCGCCGAGGTCGGCGAGGTCCTCACCGCGGTGAACACGATCAACGGCGCGGGTACGACCGCGCAGACCTACGTACAGACCTTCCGCGCACTCGGCGACCAGCTCCTGAAGGCACCACCGGGCGCCCCGGCCGACAGCCAGACCAAGCGGTTCCGGGCGCTGCGCGCCGCCCAGTACTACGGCCAGGCACTGTTCTTCGTCCTCGGCTCCGACGACCCGGGCAGCGAGGAGCAGCTGTACAAGGCGGGGCGCGCGGCCTGGGACACCTTCTGCGGCCTGTGCGAGCCCGCGCCGGTGAAGGCGAACGTGCCGTACGGCACCACACCCCTGCCCGTGTGGTTCTTCCGCCCCGACACCTCCAACACCCCGCGCCCCACGGTGATCCTGACCAACGGCAGCGACGGCCAGAACGTGGACATGTGGACCTACGGGGTCCCGGCTGCGCTGGACCGGGGCTGGAACGCGCTCGTCTACGACGGGCCGGGCCAGGGGCAGCTGCTCTTCGTGGACCAGGTCGTCTTCACGCCCACCTGGGAGAAGGTCGTCACCCCCCTCGTCGACTGGCTGTCGGCCCGGCCCGACGTGGACCCGGGCAAGATCGCCCTCACGGGTCTGAGCATGGCCGGGGACCTCGCCCCGAGGGCGGCGGCGTTCGAGACCCGGATCGCCGCGCTGGTGGCCATGCCGGGGTGTGTGGAGCCGTGGCTGGGATTCCCGCCCGAGATCCGCAAGATCCTCACCCCCGACCAGCAGGAGACGAACGACATCTGGAACAAGGAGGTCGTCCCCGAACTGCCGCCGGACGCGGCCGACGTGATGAAGAAGCGCTTCGAACCGTTCTCCATCCCCGCGATGCTCGAAGCCCGTCAGGGAAAGCTGTTCACCGACTTCTACACCCCCGCCACCCGGATCCAGGCCCTGTCGATCACCGATGTGGTCGGCCGCATCAAGGCACCCACCCTGGTGCTGGACTACGAGGGCGAGCAGTTCTACCCCGGCCAGCCGCGCCGCATGTACGACGCCCTCACCTCGCCCAGGGACTACCTGAAACTGACGGCGGCCCAGGGCGCGCAGCTGCACTGTTCCCCCATGGCCCCGCAGCTGCACTGCGAGGTCGTCTTCGACTGGCTCCAGCAGACGCTCCTGAACCGCTGAGGGCGGGCCCGGAACACCCGGGCCCGTTTTCGGCCGGACGCTGCCCGGCGGCCCGTTCCGTGACCGGGGCCGTTCCGGACGGCATGATGGGGGCGTCGCCGCCCGGCGGCCTCGATGACGGTCCTACGACGTGGAGCAGGGATGCCATGGCGACCATCGCGGTGACGGGCCATGTGAACCTCACCGCGGCGACCCTTCCCCTCGTCGCGGAGGCGCTGCTCCCGCTGCTCGCCCGCCACCCGGCCGCGGAGCTCACCGGGGTGTCCTGCCTGGCCGCCGGCGCGGACACGGTCTTCGGGGACGCCGTTCTCGCGCTGGGCGGACGGCTGGTCGCGGTGCTCCCCTCGGCCGACTACCGCGCCCGGATGCCGGAGGGGCCGCACACCGTCGCGTTCGACCGCCTCGTCCGGGCGGCCTCCGAGGTCAAGGTCATGCCGTACCAGAGGGCGGGTTCCGCCGCCTACGCCGCGGCCAACCGACTGCTGCTCGGCCGGGCCGAGCTGCTGGTCGCGGTCTGGGACGGAGGGCCGGGCGGCGGACGGGGCGGGACGGGCGACGCCGTGGCGGCCGCTCGCGCGCAGGGACTGCCGGTGGAGGTCGTCTGGCCGGCCGGCGCCGCACGGGAGCCACTGGCCAGGCCCGGCCGACGAGGAGCCGGCGGCCCCACGACCTAGGATTCGATCATGATTGCCGAACTTCAGTGCGTGGTCCTGGACTGCCCCGAGCCACAGGCGCTCGCCGCGTTCTACCGGTCCCTGCTGGGCGGGACCGTCAACCAGCCGGACCGGCGCTGGTCGCTCGACGAGAGCTGGGCGACGCTCCACACCCCGTCGGGCCTGGTCCTCGCCTTCCAGCAGGCCCTGGACCACGTGCCGCCGCGCTGGCCCGACCCCACCCGGCCCCAGCAGTTCCACTTGGACCTCGGGGTCCCGGACCTGGACCGGGCGCAGGAGGAGGTGCTGGCGGCCGGGGGGACGCTCCTCGACGGTTCGGACGGGCGTGGCTGGCGGGTCTACGCCGACCCGGCGGGGCACCCCTTCTGTCTCGTACGGCACTGATCCGCCCGGACTCTCGAACAGCACCGATCCGTGGCGGCGGTCGGGGAGTTCAGTCCGGCGACCGGGTCCAGCCGATGGCTTCGATGCGGGCGGCGTCGGCGGGGCGGTCCTCCGCGAAGAGCAGGCGGCCCGGTTCGGCCACGCGGACCACGTCCACGTAGACCCCGCGCCCCACGTAGCGGCCGGTCGCGGTGTGGCGGAAGCGCAGTCGCACCTCGCGCCCCGCCCAGGCGGCCGTGAGGGGGGCTTCGAGGCGGTGCCAGACGCGGCCCGACCAGCCGCTCACGGAACCCCGCGGCCACTGCTCGGGCGTACCGCCGGTGGACCGGAGCGTGCTGAAGGGCAGCGGCTCCCAGCGCTCCCCGTCGGCGGAGGCCTCCAGGTGCAGGGCGCCCTCACCGGGCACGGTGTCCCACCACACGGCGCAGCGCAGCCGGGCGGCGGCTGTCGCCGGGACGAGCGGCGGCAGCGTGAGGGTGCCCGAGGCGCCCGGCTGGATGCCGGAGAACCAGGCCGCGCCGCCGTGCCGGGTGCGGACCGGGACGGCCCGGGCGAAGCGGTTGCCGACGGCGACCCGTGGCGCGCTGCCGGCCCGCCAGGTCCGTACGGGGTGGACGGAGTTGCCGAGCAGGATCAGGAACGAGTCGGTGGAGGGGTCGAGGACCAGGGAGGTGCCGGTGAAGCCGGTGTGCCCGGCGGAGTGCGGGGTGGCCATGGCGCCCATGTACCAGTGCTGGTAGAGCTCGAAGCCGAGACCGTGGTCGTCGCCGGGGAAGGCCGTGTTGTAGTCGGTGAAGAGCAGCTCGACGGAGGCGGGGCGCAGGATGCGCCTGCCCGCGTAGACCCCGCCGTCGAGGAGGGCGCGGGCGAGGACGGCCAGATCCCAGGCGGTGCCGAAGACCCCGGCGTGGCCCGCGACGCCGCCGAGCGCGTGGGCGTTCTCGTCGTGGACCTCGCCCCAGACCAGCCCGCGGTCCAGGCCGGACCAGGGCGGGCGCTGCACCTCGGTGGCGGCGGTGACCCGGCGCCAGGAGAACGGTGGGTTGTAACGCGTGCGGTGCATCCCGAGCGGAGCGGTGATCTCGTCCCGGAGCAGGACGTCCAGAGTGCGACCGGTGATCCGTTCCAGGAGCAGTTGCAGCGTGATGAGGTTGAGGTCGGAGTACCGGTAGACGGTCCCGGGGGTTTCCTGCGGCCGCACCGACCACAGCAGCCTCAGCCGCCCCTCCCGCGTGGACTCCTGGTAGAAGGGCGCCCAGGAGCGCAACCCCGAGGTGTGCGTCAGCAGCTGGCGGACCGTGACGATCTCCTTGCCGCCCCCGACGAACTCCGGCAGGTACCGGCACACCGGAGCCTCCAGCTCCAGGCGCCCGCGCTCCATCTGCTGCACCGCCAGGATGGAGGTGAACAGTTTGGTCAGCGAGGCCAGGTCGAAGACGGTGTCCTCGGCCATCGCGATCCGCTCGGCCGCCGGGAACTCCCGGACCCGGTCGGTCCGTCCGTCGTACTCCGCGTACCGGACCGCGTACCCCATGGCCCGGTGCAGGGCGATGGTGCGGCCCCGGCCGGCGAGGACCACCGCCCCCGCGTAGTAGGGGTGTTCGGGGGAGGGGCCCAGGAAGCGCCGGGCCTCGTCCGCGACCCCCTCCAGGTGCCGCTCCAGCAGGCCCGCCTGGCGTGCCGACCCGTACCGCAGCCGCAGCCCCTGGAGCGCGCGCCGTTCGGCGGGACCGCCCGCGGCGCCCGCGGAGCCCGGGAGCGCGGCCTGCAGGACGAGTACCCCGCCCAGCGCGAGCAGTCGCGCCCCGAGCCGTCGCCGTGTCAGCGTGCCCGTCGCCGCCCCGAGCCGTCGCCGTGTCAGCGTGCCCGTCGCCGCCCCGGGCCGTCGTCGTGTCGGTGCGCCGCCGGCCGGCCCGGGCCGGCCGCCCGTGTTCTCGGGCCCGCCCGACGCGGTCGGTGTGCCCGACGCGGTCGGTGCGGGCCGCGCTTCCCCGCTCGCCCCACCGATGACCCCCGTGCGTACTGTCATGTCCGCCTCCTGTCCGCTGCCTACCTGCGGCGTCGTCTCTCCGGGCCCGGCCCCGGCTCGGGCCCCCGCGCCCCGAACGCCCGGCGGGGCCGGGACGGCCCCGGTCCGCGGTGCCGTCTTCCGGCGCTCGGCCCGGGGTCGCGCACCTCCCGCACCGACGGGCCGGACCGCCCCGCCGACCGCCTGCGGCGCCATCGCCCGCCCGGGTTCCGGGCTCCGGGACCTCCGGGCGCGCCGCGGGCGACACGTCCCGGGCTCCCCGGATGCGCCGAGCGCGCCGCAGGCGATCCGCACGGTAGTGGGTATCTGCCCGCCCGCCGGGCACCCTCCGCACCGACCGGCCCGTAAAGAATCTGACACTGCATCAGAAAATCTCTTCCCTCGGCCGTCGGGCTGCGGCATCCTGCCGCCCATGGAGACGGAGCTGAGCAAGAAACTGGGAGTCGAGCACGCCATCTTCGGCTTCACGCCCTTCCCCGCGGTCGCCGCCGCCATCACCCGAGCGGGCGGTTTCGGGGTACTCGGAGCGGTCCGCTACACGGCCCCCGACGACCTGAAACGCGACCTCGACTGGATGCAGGCGCACACCGGCGGAAAGCCGTACGGCCTCGACGTCGTCATGCCCGCGAAGAAGGCGGTCGACGGCATCGCAGAGGCCGACATCGAGGCGATGATCCCGGCCGCGCACCGTGCCTTCGTCCGCGACACCCTCGCCAAGTACCACGTGCCCGAACTCGCCGAGGGCGAGGCCTCCGGCTGGCGGATCACCGGATGGATGGAGCAGGTCGCCCGGAGCCAGCTCGACGTCGCCTTCGACTACCCCGTCAAACTCCTGGCGAACGCCCTCGGTTCGCCACCCGCCGACGTCATCGCGCGCGCCCACGACCACGGCGTCCTCGTCGCCGCCCTCGCAGGCAGCGCCAAGCACGCCCGCCGCCACGCCGAGGCCGGCATCGACGTCGTCGTCGCCCAGGGCTACGAGGCCGGCGGGCACACCGGCGACATCGCCACCATGGTCCTGGTCCCCGAGATCGCAGAGGCCGTCGCTCCCCTCCCGGTCCTCGCCGCCGGAGGCATCGGCAGCGGCGAGCAGATCGCCGCAGGCCTCGCCCTCGGCGCCCAGGGCGCCTGGCTCGGCTCCATCTGGCTCACCACCACCGAGGCCGACCTCCACTCGCGCGCCCTCACCGAGAAGCTGCTCGCCGCCGGCTCAGGCGACACCGTCCGCTCGCGCGCCCTCACCGGCAAGCCCGCACGGCAGCTGCGCACCGAATGGACCGACGCCTGGGACGACCCGGCCGGCCCCGGTGCGCTCCCCATGCCGCTCCAGGGCCTGCTCGTCGCGGAAGCCGTCTCCCGGATCCAGAAGTACGAGATCCAGCCCCTGCTCGGCACCCCAGTCGGCCAGATCGTCGGCCGGATGACCGAGGAACGCAGCGTCCGGGCCGTCTTCGACGACCTCACCAGCGGGTTCGAGAAGGCGATCGACCGCATCAACCGCATCGCCGGCCGAGTCCGAGAGGCATGACCGACATGAACGCCACGACGTCCACGCATCCTGCCGCCGACCGGCAGCCGCCCAACGGCTTCTGGGCCCAGGCCGCCGCAGACCCCGGGCGCACCGTCCTGGTGACCCCCGAGGGCGAGGAATGGAGCGCCGGCCGGCTGCACGCCGACGTGAACCGCCTCGTCCACGGACTGCGCGCCGCCGGCCTGGAGAAGGGCGACGTGTTCGCCGTCGTCCTCCCCAACGGCGTCGAGTTCCTCACCGCCTACCTGGCCGCCTCCCAGGCGGGCTTCTACCTCGTCCCCGTCAACCACCACCTGGTCGGCCCCGAGATCGCCTGGATCGTCTCCGACTCCGGTGCGAAGGTCCTCATCGCCCACGAGCGCTTCGCCGAAGCCGCCACGGCCGCCGCCGACGAGGCCGCCCTGCCCGCGAGCCACCGCTACTGCGTCGGACCGGTCGAGGGCTTCCGGCCGTACGCGGAGCTGCTCGACGGACAGCCCGCGAGCGTCCCCGAGGGCCGCACCCTGGGCTGGGTCATGAACTACACCTCCGGTACCACCGGCCGCCCGCGCGGCATCCGCCGCCCGCTGCCCGGCAAGCTCCCGGAGGAGACGTATCTGGGCGGGTTCCTCGGCATCTTCGGCATCCGGCCGTTCGACGGCAACGTCCACCTCGTCTGCTCGCCGCTCTACCACACCGCCGTCCTCCAGTTCGCGGGCGCCGCCCTGCACATCGGGCACCCGCTGGTGCTGATGGACAAGTGGACGCCACAGGAGATGCTCCGCCTGATCGACGGCCACGCCTGCACGCACACCCACATGGTGCCGACCCAGTTCCACCGGCTCCTCGCCCTCCCGCAGGAGACGAAGGACGCGTACGACGTCTCCTCGATGCGGCACGCCATCCACGGCGCCGCGCCCTGCCCCGACCACGTCAAACGGGCGATGATCGACTGGTGGGGCCGCTGCGTGGAGGAGTACTACGCGGCCAGCGAGGGCGGCGGCGCCTTCGCCACAGCCGAGGACTGGCTGAAGAAGCCGGGAACCGTCGGCAAGGCCTGGCCGATCAGTGAACTCGCCATCTTCGACGACGACGGCAACCGGCTGCCCGCCGGGGAACTGGGCACCGTCTACCTCAAGATGAACACCGGCGGCTTCAGCTACCACAAGGACGAGGGCAAGACGAGGAAGAACCGGATCGGGGACTTCTTCACCGTCGGCGACCTGGGGCTGATGGACGAGGAGGGCTACCTCTTCCTCCGCGACCGCAAGATCGACATGATCATCTCGGGCGGGGTCAACATCTACCCGGCCGAGATCGAGTCGGCCCTGCTCACCCACCCGGCCGTGGCGGACGCCGCCGCCTTCGGCATCCCGCACGCCGACTGGGGCGAGCAGGTCAAGGCGGTGGTCGAGCCGGCCGAGGGCTTCGTCGCGGGTGACGCCCTGGCCGCCGAGATCCTGCACCACTGCGAGCGGCAGCTGGCCGGGTACAAGCGCCCCAAGACGGTCGACTTCATCGAGACGATGCCCCGCGACCCGAACGGCAAGCTCTACAAGCGGCGGCTGCGCGACCCCTACTGGGAGGGCCATGACCGGCCGCTCTGACACGGGGGCGCGGCGATCCGAGACGTGACGCAGCAGCGCCCGCGGCGCCGCACGGTGCAGGTCCGTCAGGTCGTCGTTGCAGAGCGAGGGCGGGTGCGCCGGGGCAGGCCCGCATGTCCCGGCTCGTCGCCGCCTCGTCCGGGCAGCCCCGCACCCGCCGCGGCGCGCGCAATGTCGTGAGAAAAGCCACGTCAAGGCCCTGGAGGCGCGCCTTGCGCCGCACTGGCGGGACACTTCTGGCAACTTGGCTGATATGAGTACGACTGCGCGCAGATCTCCCCTGACCGACTGGACCCTCGTGGTCCCCGTGGTGGCGCTGGTCGCGCTCGTCTTCAGCTGGGGGCGGGACCTGCCCGGCTTCGCGGTGGCGCTCGTCGCGCTCTGCCTCGCGGGCGCGGTGCTGGCGGCGGTCCACCACGCCGAGGTGGTCGCCCACCGGGTCGGCGAGCCCTTCGGCTCCCTCGTCCTCGCCGTCGCGGTCACGGTGATCGAGGTGGCGCTCATCGTCACCCTGATGGCCGACGGCGGCGACAAGACCGCCTCACTGGCCCGCGATACGGTCTTCGCAGCCGTCATGATCACGTGCAACGGGATCGTCGGGCTGTCGCTGCTCGTCGGCGCCCTGCGCAACCGGATCGCCGTCTTCAACCCCGAGGGATCCGGTGCCGCCCTCGCCACCGTCGCGACCCTGGCCACCCTCAGCCTGGTCCTGCCGACCTTCACCACCAGCAAGCCGGGCCCGGAGTTCTCCACCGCGCAGCTCACCTTCGCCGCGGTCGCCTCACTCGCCCTGTACGGGCTCTTCGTGGCCGTCCAGACCGTCCGCCACCGCAGCTACTTCCTGCCCGTGGACACCGGGCAGGGGCCCGGCGGCGAGGAGCACGCGGAGCCTCCCACCGCCCGCGCCGCCCTCGTCAGCCTCGGCCTGCTGCTGATCGCGCTCGTCGCCGTGGTCGGCGACGCCAAGGCCGTCTCCCCGACCATCGAGCGGGCCGTCGCGGCCGCAGGCCTGCCCCAGGCGGTCGTCGGTGTGATCATCGCCCTGCTCGTCCTGGCGCCCGAGACCCTCGCCGCCGTCCGGGCCGCCCGCCGCGACCGCGTGCAGACCAGTCTCAACCTCGCCTACGGATCCGCCATCGCCAGCATCGGCCTGACCATTCCGGCGATCGCCCTCGCCTCGGTCTGGCTCTCCGGCCCGCTGCTGCTCGGCCTCGGACCGATCCACATGGTGCTGCTCGCCCTCACCGTCGTGGTCAGCGCCCTCACCATCGTCCCGGGGCGGGCCACGCTGCTGCAGGGCGGCGTGCACATCGTGCTGCTGGCCGCTTACCTCTTCCTGGCCGTGAGCCCGTAGCCACCGCCCCGCCCCCGCCCGAGCGCCCCGGACGCCACCCCGTGCGGCCCCCGCACGGGGCCGTGTCCGGGGGCCCTCCTACCCTCCTCCCATGACCATGGGCGTACACATCCCCGAGTACCTGCAGGACCGCGAGCTGGTCGCGAGCGAGGACCTCGCCCGCGACCCCGCCTTCTGGCTCGCTCATCTCCTCCTGACCACCGGCGATCCGGACGAGCCGACCGAGCCGTACGGCGTGGACGCGTCCGCCTACGACGCGATGGTGGACCGCCTCAGCGACCCCGAGCGGCCGTGGCCCGTGCTGCGGATCCCCTTCGGCGGCGGGCACACGGCCTATGCCGTCTACGCCAACGAGGAGGACGAGAACAACGTCGAGTTCTTCGTCCGGCACCCCCGATGGGGGCGCCTGGGCCATCTCGGCCAGTGCGGCGCCGACGACGCACGCCCCGGCCTGTCCTGGCCGGAGCTCCGCGCGCTCGCCACACCGACGCAGGACGGCGGTGAGGGCCTGACCGATCCGTCCGAGCGCCTCCTGCTCCTGCTCCCCATGCTCGGGGACGCCGCCCTGCCCGCCGGGGCGCGCGGCATCGTGGCCCGGGCACTGGCCCACTGCGGAATACGCGCGGACGCCGCCGGCGATCTGGCCGCGACCCTGCTGGGGGAGCCGGATCCGGTCGGCGGCCCCCGGTGGACGGTTACGGAGGCCGGCCCGGTCGCGGTGTGTTCCTCCTCGTACAGCCCCCGCCGGGTACCGCTCGCCCTGGGCATCACCCCGGATCAGGCCCAGGCGCTGGCCACCGCCCTCGGCGGCTCCCGGGTCAGCGCCGTTCGCGCACCAGGACCACCTTCAGCTTCGGCGAGGTGAGGATGTCCCGTTCGCAGAAGCGTGCCGTGACCCAGCGCTCCTCGGAGTACATCCGGGTCTGGTCGGCGTAGTGCGGCGAGAGCGGGTTCGAGGACTGGCTGTACGTCAGCAGGGTGCGCGCCACCGGACAGCGGCCGCCGTCCCAGCCGACCGCCTGGATGTGGCTGGACCCGCTCGAAACCTCCGCGTAGCCGCCGGCCGCCGCGTTCCACGGCGCCTCGGTCTTGTTCCAGACGCCGAGTGCCTCCGTACCGCCGCCCACCGGCAGCCTGCCCCCGCCCCGCACCACGAACTGGTGCTCACCCAGCGGAGCGTCCAGCGCGATCCCGGCCGCCTTCAGCTCCGCCACCGTGTCCGCGAGCGCCCGCCCGATGCCGGGTGCCGTCCGGTCGAGCGTACGGGGGGTGCGTACGGGATCGGCCGCCGAGAACGGCACCAGCCACAGGTCCTTGGCGGGCGTCCCGGCCGTCAGCCTGCGCCAGAACCGGTCGAAGAACAGCGCGCCCCGGCTGGCGCTGTCGGCCGTACGGTCCCAGCCCGCCAGCACCCCGCAGGCCGCCGAGATGTCCACCGCACCGCCGTCGCTCCCCGTCGCCGTTCCGCCCGGCAGGGCGGCGCACGCCTGCGCCGCGTCCGCCGCGGCCATGTCACCGGCCGGGACCCGGTTCGCGAACTGCTGCTTCTGCAAGTCTGTCACGGTCAGCCGGCCCTTCGCGGCCATCGCGGAGACGTCCTCGACCGCGCCGCGTGTGCGCGGTGAGCGCGGGGTGGCGACGTTGCCCCAGATCCGTTCGTAGCCCGTCAGCGGCCGGTCGGCGTTGGCCAGCCAGGCACTGTCGTTGGAGTTCTCCGCGTACGGCGCGTCCCGCAGGGTCGGTGCCTTCCCCGGGCCGAAGACGCCCGGCTGCACCGCGTCCGGATCCGAACCGATCGCGCAGTCGCCGCGCGAACCGTCCAGGACCGCCAGGCCCGACGCCGGGTACGTGGCCCGGCCCAGCGGGGTGGAGCAGCGGGCCGCCAGCTCGTCGGTGATCCGGGGGAGCACCTGGGTCTGGGTGAAGAGGGTGCCGCCCGCGGAGTCGGCGGCCACGGTGTTGACCCAGGGCAGGCCCTGGGTGCTTCGCAGGGCGTCCTGGATCCCGGCCACCGAACGGGCCTTGCCCATCGCGAGGGCGGTGTCGGAGCCGCGCAGGTTCGCCGCGTTGGGGTCGTTCAGCGCGTAGGCCGTCTGCGCGGTCCACGGCAGGGGCAGGCCCGGGCCGAGGGCCTGGACCACCGGTCCGTAGCGGGTCCACCACTGGGTGCGGGTGACCGGGGCGCCGTCCGCCACCGGGACGGTGACGGTCCGCCGGGTCATCCGCTCCGGCTCGCCGTCGACGAGGTAGGCGGTGGGGTCCGACGGGTCCAGGGTGAGCTGGTGCAGGTTGACCGGGGTGCCGGTGGCGACCGTGTGGCTCCAGCCCACCTTCTCGTTGAAGCCGATGTTGACCACGGCGGTGCCGAGCAGGGAGGCGCCCGAGACGTTCAGTTCGCCCGGGATGGTCTGCTGGAACTGCCAGAAGCGGCGCCCGCCGTGCCACGGGTAGTGCGGGTTCCCGAGGAGCAGGCCGCGGCCGCTCGCCGAGGTGGAGCCGGCGAAGGCCACCGCGTTCGAGCCCATGTCGTAGCGGGCGGTGTCGAAGAACTCCCGGGCGGCCTCGGCGGCGGCCGCCGGATCGGCCGCAGGGCCGGCCACCGGACCGGCGGCCGGCGGGCGTTCCGCGGGGCCGGCAGGCGAGGCCGTGGCGCCCGGGGGCTGCGCCGCCGTGATGCCGTCGACGGCGCGGCCCTGGCCACCGAGGACCGAGACCGCGAAGGCGCGGGCGGCCACGTCGGCCGTGGTCACCGGGCGGACCCAGCCGGCTCCCTTGCAGGCCGGGTCGTCGACCTCGTTCTGGGCCAGCCAGGCGTTGTAGCCGGCGGTCCAGCCGCGCATCAGCTCCTTGAGGTCCTTGCCGGGACCGGCCGGGGCGGGGGCCGCCAGCAGCTTCTCCACCGTGCCGGACTCCCGCACCCCCTTGAAGTACAGGTCGCTGGAGAGGTTCCTCGTGGCAGAGGAGAGCGAGAAGTCGGGTGCCGCGTCGGCGCCGAACCAGCGCGAGCGCTCACCGGCCACGGTCACGAACCCGTCCGCGAGGACACAGACCTGGTCGGAGGCCTGGGCCCAGCCGGTGCCGAAGCCGAGCCGCGCGTAATCGCGGGCGAGGATGTGCGGGACGCCGTTCTCGGTGTACCGGATGACGGCGGACAGACCGCCGCCGGAGGGGCTCCGGTCGTCGGGCGCCGCGGCCGAAGCCGGGGGCACGGCGGCCGTCGCGGCGAGCAGGGCGGCGCCGGTGAGGGCGACGCGCCGGAGTGTCGGACGAGTGCTGAGGTGCAACGGTCCTCCCAAGTAGCCTGTGGATGGGCGTGGTTACCCGTTGGACAGGCGGTACGTCCGTGCCCCCACACTCATTCAGGCCGTCCGGCGGACTGTCAACATCGCGTGTGGTACCGGGTTGTTGACCTTGGGCATACGGGAGGGCGAGGATCGCGCCATGACGGCAGAGCGGGCGGTGCGGACCGGGCGAGCGGTGCGGGACGGTACGGTCGACGGACTGGTGCACGACAGCGCACGGCGGATCCCCGACCGGCCGGCGGTGCGATACCGCGACCGGAGCTGGACGTACGCCCAGCTCGACGCGGCCGTCACCACCGGCGCCGCCGTGCTGCGGGAGCGGTACGGGCTGGCCGCCGGGGACCGGGTCGCCACCTTCGCCCACAACTCCGACGCCTATCTCCTGGCCTTCCTGGCCTGCGCCCGCGCCGGGCTCACCCACGTACCGGTCAACCAGAACCTCACCGGCGAGGACCTCTCGTACATCCTGGACGACTCCGGGAGCGCCCTGGTCCTCGCCGATCCCGGCCTGGCCGGGCGGGTCCCCGACGGGTACGCGGCACGGGCGCTGCGCGATGCCCCCGGCTCCTTCCTGGCGGAGCTGGCCGAGCCGCTGCCCTTTGAAGGCGACCGGGACCCGGGGGCGCTGGCGCAGCTCCTCTACACCTCGGGGACCACGGCCCTGCCCAAGGGCGCGATGATGACCCACCGGGCCCTCGCGCACGAGTACGAGAGCGCGATCGAGGCACTGGACCTGGCCGAGGACGACCGGCCCGTGCACTCGCTGCCGCTCTACCACTCGGCGCAGATGCATGTCTTCCTGCTGCCGTACCTGGCGGTGGGGGCACGGAACACGATCGTGGAGGCGCCGGCCGCGGAGCGGATCTTCGACCTGGTCGAGGCTGGTGAGGCGGACAGCCTCTTCGCGCCGCCGACCGTGTGGATCGGTCTGGCCGAGCATCCGGAGTTCGCGGTGCGTGAGCTGGGCGCGCTGCGGAAGGCGTACTACGGGGCCTCGATCATGCCGGTCCCGGTCCTGGAGCGGCTGCGCGCGAGGCTGCCGGAGCTCGCCTTCTACAACTGCTTCGGCCAGAGCGAGATCGGCCCGCTGGCCACGGTGCTCGGGCCGCTGGAGCACGAGGGACGGATGGACTCCTGCGGGCGGCCGGTGCGCCATGTGGAGGCGAAGGTCGTCGACGAGGACGGCAAGGACGTACCGGACGGGACGGCGGGCGAGGTGGTCTACCGCTCGCCACAGCTGTGCCAGGGGTACTGGAACGATCCGGCGGCGACGGAGAAGGCCTTCCGGGACGGCTGGTTCCGCTCGGGCGACCTCGCGGTGCGCGACGCGCAGGGGTACTTCACGGTCGTGGACCGGGTGAAGGACGTCATCAACTCGGGCGGGGTACTGGTCGCCTCACGCCAGGTGGAGGACGTGCTCTACACCCACCCGGGTGTGGCCGAGGCCGCGGTGGTGGGGCTGCCCGACGAGCGCTGGATCGAGGCGGTCACCGCCGTGGTCGTACGGCGCGGGGAGGCGGGGGACGTGACGGAGGCGGAGCTGGTGGCCTACGCGAGGGAGAGGCTCGCCCACTTCAAGGCCCCGAAGCGGGTGTTCTTCGTGGACGCCCTCCCGCGCAACGCCAGCGGCAAGATCCTCAAGCGGGAACTGCGCGACCGGTTCGCGCAGCCCGGCCGCTGACACCCGCCCGGGGAACCGGCCCGGGGGAGCCCCTCGGGGAACCGGTGGGGGACCGGTGGGGGAGCCCGGTCAACCGCGGTGCGGCCGGTGTGCGGGGGGATCCCCGGGAGGGAAGAGCCCGCTGCGCCGCAGCCGCCGCAGGGTGAGGTGCTCGTGCACGAGCCGGCCGACGAGCGCGCCGCCGTAGACCACGAAGCCGACGCCGACCAGCCAGGACTGGACGACGAGCAGGGTGCCGAAGGGGCCGTAGATCACCGCGTTGGAGGCGATGAGCGGCGAGAACACCAGCTGCGAGAAGATCCGCAGTCCCAGCAGCCCGAGGCTGGTCGCGACCGCCCCCGGCACCAGGGCGCGCCAGCGGACCCGGCCGCCGAGCAGCAGCCGCTGTGAGGCGATGAAGAACAGGCACGTGCCGACGAGGTCGCCCAGAGCACCGAGGACCGTGCCGATGGCGTTGTCCGACGGCGAGGGGATCCCGACGAGCAGGGCGAGATAGCAGACCAGCAGGGCGAGCCAGACGACGTGCAGCCACATCGTGTGCCAGCGCGCCGTCGGCAGGTCCCAGACCTTCTCGTAGCCCGTCTGCACGGCCGACCCGAAGGTCAGGCCGAACACCGCGAGGGCGGCCAGACCGAACGCGGTGGTCCGCTCCAGCGCCAGGTCCGCCGCGCCGAACAGCATCTCGACCCGGACCCGTGAGGCCTCTGTGACCCCGAGGGCCTGACCGAGCCACCGCCCGAAGCCCGAGCCGCTCCCGGGCGCGGCGGCCGCCACGACCACCAGCAGCGGCACCAGGGTGAGGAACCCGAGGGCCGCGAAGCCCATCGCCCGGTGCATCAGCTCCATCTCCCGGCCGCGGCTCCAGGCCAGCCCGATCTGGGAGCCCTGGAGCCGGTCGTAGAGCTTCCGGAGGGTGGAGATCACGTCTCAAGCCATACCCCCGAGCGTGCGCCCGCTCCCGGAGGCCACCCCCAAATGGGCCCGAAGGGGTGGTTTCAGCCGCCCGGACGCGTGTCTCCGGCCTCCCCGGCTCCGCGGAGGTCGACCAGTCTCTTGATCTTCCCCACCGAGCGTTCCAGCGTCTCCGGGTCCACCACCTCGACCCGGACGGAGACCCCGACCCCCTCCTTGACGGCCCGGACCACGGCGGCGGCCGCGTCCTGCCGCCGAGCGGCGTCCGTCTCCCGGCGCGCCTCCACCCGTACCGTCAGGGCGTCCATCCGGCCCTCCCGGGTCAGCCGCAGCTGGAAGTGGGGAGCCAGGCCCGGCGTCCGCAGCAGGACCTCCTCGATCTGCGTCGGGTAGACGTTCACCCCACGCACGATGATCATGTCGTCACTGCGCCCCGTGATCTTCTCCATCCGGCGGAAGGCAGGCCGGGCCGTTCCGGGCAGCAGCCGCGTCAGGTCCCGGGTGCGGTAGCGGATGACGGGCATGGCCTCCTTGGTGAGGGAGGTGAACACCAGCTCGCCGGGCTCGCCCTCCGGCAGTACCGCGCCGGTCAGCGGATCGACCACCTCGGGATAGAAGTGGTCCTCCCAGATGTGGAGGCCGTCCTTGGTCTCGGCGAACTCCTGCGCCACGCCCGGTCCGATGACCTCGGACAGGCCGTATATGTCCACCGCGTCGATGTCGAGCCGTTCCTCGATCTCCCGGCGCATCGCCTCGGTCCACGGCTCCGCACCGAAGATCCCCGTCCGCAGCGAGGTGGTGCGCGGGTCGATCCCCTGGCGCTCCATCTCGTCCAGCAGGGTCAGCATGTAGGAAGGGGTCACCATGATGACCTCCGGCCGGAAGTCCTCGATGAGCCGGACCTGCCGGTCCGTCATCCCGCCCGAGGCGGGCACGACCGTACAGCCGAGGCGTTCGGCACCGTAGTGCGCGCCCAGGCCGCCGGTGAACAGCCCGTACCCGTAGGCGATGTGAATGATCTGCCCGGGACGTCCGCCCGCCGCGCGTATGGACCGGGCGACCACGTCCGCCCAGGTGGCGAGGTCCCCCTCGGTGTACCCGACGACGGTCGGCCGCCCGGTCGTGCCGCTGGAGGCATGGATGCGGCGCACCTGCGAGCGCGGTACGGCGAACATCCCGAAGGGGTACTGGTCGCGCAGATCGGCCTTGGTGGTCAGGGGGAACAGGGAGAGGTCGGCGAGGGAGCGGCAGTCGTCGGGGTGTACGCCGGCCTTGTCGAACGCCTGCCGGTAGAACGGCACCTTCTCGTAGGCGCGGTGCAGGGTCGCGCGCAGCCGGGTGAGCTGGAGCGCGGCCAGCTCGTCGCGGCCCAGCCGCTCGCCCGTGTCGTGGAGATCCGTGTACACCGCCATGCCGTCACCTCACCATGAGAACCGACCGATCATTCGGTAGATTGCCAGGAATCCGCAGGTTAAATCAATGACTCGAACGAGTGATCGTCTGTTGTGGCGGCCCGGATGCCGATCTTCTCGGCGGACCGGCGGACCGGCGGACCGGCGGACCGGTGGTCAGGTGGACCAGCGGTCAGGTGGACCAGTGGACCGGCGGACCGGCGGAGGGTCGTCCTCTGATCCTCCTCGACCGGCGCGGCACGGGCGACTCCGCACCGCCGGCCGACGAGTCGCCCCCGAGCGGCCGCCACTGGCCGGTGGCCGGTGGTTCGTCAAGATCGGCGGGGTGACAGACTGGCCGGCCGTACAGCGAACCGAGAGGGCCGACAACACCGTGCGACGGATACTGCTGCTCACAGCCGTGGCGGCCCTGGCTTTGGCGGCATTGGCGACGGCGGCGGTGGCGGTCGGCGCGTATCTGTTGCGGGACCTCGGCCCGCTGCCCCCGCGGTACTCGGGTCCGCCGCTGCCCCGCGAAACGGTGGTGTCGGAGATGACCTCGATACTGGCGGCGGAGGGGATCACGGTGGAGCGGGAGCCCTCCCGGGGCATACGTTCGTGCTACGAACGGCTCTCAGGGCTTCATGCGCCGGAGACGGCGGACGCCGCCGTGGCAGCGGCCTTCGCGCGGGCCCGTTCCGAACACGGCTGGCAGGACGGCCCCGACCGGGGCGACGGGGCGCTGGCCCTGACGAAGGGCAACTGGACGGTGACCTCCCGCCCCACGGGTGAGGGGGCGTCGGGTCTGCCGGTTCCGGTGTCCATGGTGTTGACCTGCGTGGACGAGGGCGACGCCGCCACGGCACCCTCGCCGTCCGCCCCGGCCCTCATACCCGCGCCCGTGCCGTCCTGAGCGAGCGCGGGACGTACGAGACCCCACGGCTACGCCGAATCCGCCTCCGTCGCCACCGCCTTGGCCCAGCGGTAGTCCGCCTTGCCGCTCGGGGACCGCTGGATGGCGGGCGCGATGACCAGCTGCCGCGGGATCTTGTAGCCCGCCAGCCTGGTGCGGCAGTGGCTCTGGATCTGGTCCAGGGACGGCGCTTCGGCGCCCTCCCGGACCTGCACCACAGCGGCCACATGGCTGCCCCAGGTCGGGTCCGGGACCCCCGCCACCAGGGCGTCGTACACGTCGGGGTGGGACTTCAGGGCCTGCTCGACCTCCTCCGGATAGACCTTCTCGCCGCCCGTGTTGATGCACTGCGAGCCGCGGCCGAGCACCGTGACGATGCCCTGTTCGTCGACGGTCGCCATGTCGCCGAGCAGCACCCAGCGTTCCGTGCCCTTCTGGAAGAAGGTCTCGGCGGTCTTCCCCGGGTCGTTGTAGTAGCCGAGCGGGACGTGCCCGCGCTGCGCGAGGCGACCCGGCTCGCCCACCGCCACCGGCTCGTGCGTCACCGGGTCCACCACCTGCGTACGGTCGTTGACCTCCAGCCGGAAGCCCTTCTCCGGGCCGGAGTCGTCCGTCGCCCGGCCGTTGGAACCGGATTCCGACGAACCGAAGTTGTTCAGGAGCAGCACGTTCGGCACCAGCCGCTGGAACTCGGCCCGCACCGAATCCGACATGATCGCCCCGGACGAGGAGACACTGAACAGTGACGACAGGTCCGTGCCCTTGAGCGGGCCGTTCAGGGCGTCGATCAGTGGCCTCAGCATCGCGTCGCCGACCAGCGACACGCTGGAGACCTTCTCCTTCTCTATCGTGCGGAGCACTTCCTCCGGCGCGTACTTCCGGTGGATGACCACCCGCTGGCCGTAGTTGAACGCGATGAAGGAGGTCAGCGTCGACGTGCCGTGCATCAGCGGGGGCGCCGGGAAGAAGGTGAGCCCCGCGCCGCGCCCCGCGACCCGCTCGGCCAGTTCCTCGGGCCGCTTCACCGGCTCGCCCGAGGGCTCGCCGCCGAACAGTCCGGCGAAGAAGAGGTCCTCGGCCCGCCACATCACCCCCTTCGGCATGCCCGTCGTGCCGCCGGTGTAGATGATGAACAGGTCGTCGGGGCTGCGCGGCGGGAAGCCGCGCCCGGGCGATCCGGCCGCCTCGGCGTCCGCGTACGGGACCGGCGCGACCGACGGCTCGGGTGCGCCCTCGGGAGCCCGGCCGACCCGGATCAGGTGCCGGAGCTTCGTCGTCTGCGGCAGTGCGGCCGCGACCCGCTCGGTGAACTCGCCCTCGAAGACCAGGGCGGCGAGATCGGCGTCGTTGTAGAGGTAGACCAGCTCCTCCTCCACGTACCGGTAGTTGACGTTCACCGGTACCAGCCGGGCCTTCAGGCAGGCGAGCACCGTCTGCAGGTACTCGATTCCGTTGTAGAGGTGAAGGCCCACGTGCTCGCCGGCGGCCAGGCCGCTGTCGCGCAGGTGGTGCGCGATCCGGTTCGCCGCCGTGTCGAGCTCCGCGTACGTCAGGCGGCGCTCGGCGCCGGTCCCGGGGTGGTCCACGTACACGAGGGCCTCGCGGTCCGGGACCACGTCCACGACCGACTCGAACAGGTCGGCAAGGTTGTACTCCACCGTTCCTCCTGACCCTGGATGTTTGCCCGGAACTCCCGACGGCCGGCCGTGCGACCGGCCTGCTCCGGCGGTCATTAGAGCGCCGGAGACGGCAAGTGGGAAGGGCGCCACCCAAGAAATCTGACTGGGTGTCAGAAGACTATTGAACTGCACCCTCCCCTACTGCAACCTGTTCTAGGTCTTGAGACGGGAGGACGGCAATGGGTGGGACGGAACACCTGACCGTGGATCGGCACGGCGCCACGCTGGTGCTCACCATGGACAGGCCCGAGGCGAAGAACGCGCTCTCGCTGCCGCTGCTGGTGGGGCTGTACGACGGCTGGCTGGAGGCGGACGCCGACGACGGGATCCGCTCGGTGGTCCTCACCGGCGCGGGCGGGGACTTCTGCGCCGGAATGGACCTCAAGGCCCTTGCAGGGAAGGGGATGGCGGGCGACCGGTACCGGGACCGTCTCAAGGCCGACCCCGACCTGCACTGGAAGGCGATGCTGCGCCACCACCGGCCGCGCAAGCCGGTGATCGCGGCGGTGGAGGGCTACTGCGTGGCCGGCGGGACCGAGATCCTGCAGGGCACGGACATCCGGGTGGCGGCCGAGGGCGCGACCTTCGGGCTGTTCGAGGTCAAGCGCGGACTCTTCCCGATCGGCGGCTCCACCGTGCGGCTGCCGCGCCAGATCCCGCGCACGCACGCCCTGGAGATGCTGCTGACCGGGCGCCCGTACTCCGCAGCCGAGGCCGAGCGGATCGGGCTGGTCGGGCGGGTGGTGCCGGACGGTACGGCGCTGGAGGCGGCCCTGGAGATCGCGGAGCGGATCAACGCGTGCGGGCCGCTGGCGGTGGAGGCGGTCAAGGCGTCGGTCTACGAGACCGCCGAGATGACGGAGCGGGAGGGGCTGGCGTCGGAGCTGCTGCGGGGGTGGCCGATCTTCGACACCGCCGATGCGAAAGAGGGGGCGCGGGCCTTTGCCGAGAAGCGGGCCGCGGTGTATCGGCGCGAGTAGTTCTGGCCGGGGCCGGGCCGGGTGCCGCTGCCGTTGCGTTGCCGGGTGCGGCGCCGTTGCCCGGGGCGCTGCCCCCGGACCCCCGCGCCTCAAACGCCGGCGGGGCTGAAGGATCGCCTCAAACGCCGGCGGGGCTGAAGGTTCGCCTCGAACGCCGGCGGGGCTGAAGGTTCGCCTCGAACGCCGGCGGGGCTGGAAGAGGGCGCCTCAATCGTAGGCAGGGCTGGATGAGGGCGCCGGCCGGGCCGGTGGAGGGCCTCTTGTGCCTGCCGGGCTGACATCAACCGAATCGATCGCATCGGAGAGACACCATGACAGCTGCCTCCCCACCGGAGGTGCTCCGCGCGCCCCTCGTCGTCGAGTTCCCCTTCACCCGGTCCCTCGGGCCCGTCCAGAGCGCCTTCCTCACCGGGCTGCGCGAAGGCACCGTCCTCGGGGTGAGGACCTCCGACGGCAAGGTGATGGTCCCGCCCGTCGAGTACGACCCCGTCACCGCCGAGGAGATCCGCGAACTCGTCGAGGTCGCCGCCACCGGTACCGTCACCACCTGGGCGTGGAACGAGCATCCCCGCCGCCAACAGCCCCTGGACACCCCCTTCGCCTGGGTGCTGGTCAGGCTCGACGGCTCCGACACCGCCCTCCTGCACGCCCTGGACGCGCCCGGCCCCGACGCCGTCCGCACCGGCATGCGCGTCCGCGTCCGCTGGGCCGCCGAGCGCACCGGTGCCATCACCGACATCGCCTGCTTCGAGCCGTGCGACGACGGGCCCGCGGACGGCGGGCCCACCCCGCACGACGGGGCCTTCGCCGACTCCGTCACCGGCATCGTCGCCGAGGCCCGCCTCGACTACGTCTACAGCCCCGGCCGCGCCCAGACCGCGTACATCAACGCCCTCTCCGAACGGCGGACCGTCGGCGAGCGCTGCCCCTCCTGCCACAAGGTGTACGTCCCGCCGCGCGGCGCCTGCCCCACCTGCGGGGTCGCCACCACCGACCGCGTCGAGGTCGGCCCCGCCGGCACGGTCACCACCTACTGCATCGTCAACATCAAGGCCAAGAACCTCGACATCGAGGTCCCCTACGTCTACGCCCACATCGCCCTCGACGGCGCCGACCTCGCCCTCCACGGCCGGATCGGCGGCATCCCCTACGACCAGGTCCGCATGGGCCTGCGCGTCGAGCCCGTATGGACCGAAGGCGGCCGCTACCCCGACCACTACCGCCCCACCGGCGAACCGGACGCGGACTACGACGCGTACAAGGAGCTCATCTGATGGCCCGACACGCCCGCGAGGTCGCGGTGGTCGCCTTCGCGCAGAGCGACCACCTGCGGCGCACCGACGAGCTCAGCGAAGTCGAGATGGTCATGCCGGTCCTGCACGAGGTGCTGGCCGCCACCGGACTGAAGGCCGGCGAGATCGGCTTCACCTGCTCCGGCTCCAGCGACTACCTGGCCGGCCGGGCCTTCTCCTTCACCATGACCCTCGACGGGGTCGGCGCCTGGCCCCCGATCTCCGAATCACACGTCGAGATGGACGGGGCCTGGGCCCTCTACGAGGCCTGGGTCAAGATCCAGACCGGCGAGGCCGACACCGCGCTCGTCTACTCGTACGGGAAGTCCTCGCCCGGGTCGGTGCGCGACGTGCTGACCCGCCAGCTCGACCCGTACTACGTCGCCCCGCTCTGGCCCGACGCGGTCGCGCTGGCCGCCCTCCAGGCCCAGGCCCTGATCGACACCGGCGAGACCGACGAGGCCGCCCTGGCAGCCGTCGGGGCGCGCAGCCGGGACGCGGCCGTCGCCAACCCGCACGCCCAGCTCCGCGGCCCCGTCCCCCAGGGCGACTACCAGGTCCGGCCGCTGCGCACCGGTGACTGCCCGCCCGTCGGCGACGGCGTGGCCGCCGTCGTCCTGGCCGCCGGCGACCTCGCGCGCCGGCTCTGCGAACGCCCCGCCTGGATCACCGGCATCGACCACCGCATCGAGGCCCACAGCCTGGGCCTGCGCGACCTCACCGACTCCCCGTCCACCCGGCTCGCCGCCGAGCACGCGGGTGTCTTCGAAGCCCCGGTGGACACGGCCGAACTGCACGCGCCGTTCTCCTCCCAGGAGATCGTCCTGCGCAAGGCGCTCGGCCTCGCCGACGACGTGGCCGTCAACCCCTCCGGGGGAGCGCTCGCGGCCAACCCGATGATGGCCGCCGGCCTGATCCGCATCGGCGAGGCGGCCGCCCGGATCCACCGCGGCGCATCGCGACGGGCCGTCGCCCACGCCACATCCGGCCCCTGCCTCCAGCAGAACCTGGTCGCCGTCCTGGAAGGGGACGCAAGGTGAGTAAAGAGCCCGTGGCCATCGTCGGGATCGGCCAGACCAAGCACGTGGCGGCCCGCCACGACGTGTCCATCGCCGGACTGGTCCGCGAGGCGGCCGCCCGCGCCCTCGCCGACGCCGAACTGACCTGGGCGGACATCGACGCGGTCGTCATCGGCAAGGCCCCCGACTTCTTCGAGGGGGTGATGATGCCCGAGCTGTACCTGGCGGACGCCCTGGGCGCGGTCGGCAAGCCGATGCTGCGGGTGCACACGGCCGGTTCGGTCGGCGGGTCCACGGCCCTGGTCGCCTCCAACCTGGTGGCGGCCCGCGTCCACCGCACCGTCCTCACCCTCGCCTTCGAGAAGCAGTCCGAATCCAACGCCATGTGGGGTCTGTCGCTCCCGGTCCCCTTCCAGCAGCCGCTGCTCGCCGGCGCGGGCGGGTTCTTCGCCCCGCACGTACGCGCGTACATGCGGCGCACCGGCGCGCCGGACACGGTGGGCTCGCTGGTGGCGTACAAGGACCGGCGCAACGCGCTGAAGAACCCGTACGCGCACCTGCACGAGCACGACATCACCCTGGAGAAGGTCCAGGCCTCGCCGATGCTCTGGGACCCGATCCGCTACTCGGAGACCTGCCCCTCCTCCGACGGTGCGTGCGCGATGATCCTCACCGACCGGGCGGGCGCCGCCCGTTCGCCGAAGCCGGCCGCCTGGGTGCACGGCGGGGCGATGCGCAGCGAGCCCACCCTCTTCGCCGGCAAGGACTTCGTGTCGCCGCAGGCCGGCAAGGACTGCGCCGCCGACGTCTACCGCCAGGCCGGGATCACCGACCCCCGCCGGGAGATCGACGCGGTCGAGATGTACGTACCGTTCTCCTGGTACGAGCCGATGTGGCTGGAGAACCTCGGCTTCGCCGCGGAGGGCGAGGGCTGGAAGCTCACCGAGGCCGGGGTCACCGAACTCGACGGGGACCTCCCGGTCAACCCCTCGGGCGGTGTCCTGTCCACCAACCCGATCGGCGCCTCCGGCATGATCCGCTTCGCGGAGGCGGCCCTCCAGGTCCGCGGCCAGGCGGCGGAGCACCAGGTTCCGGACGCCCGCCGGGCCATGGGGCACGCGTACGGCGGCGGCGCGCAGTTCTTCGCGATGTGGCTGGTGGGGGCCGAGGAGCCGACCTCCTGAACGCCCGCCTGGCCGGTGACGGAGGGGCCGGCCGGGAAGCCCGACGGCCACGGGTGACGCACCGTGGCCTGTCCGGCACTCGCCGCGGTGGCTACCCTTGCCCCGGACGACGTACCGGGAGGAGCACGCACGTGGCCGAGAGCATGACTTCACGACCCCTCGCCGGCTGGGGGAAGCCGGACCTCGATCTCACCGGGGCGGACTGGCAGTCGAGCAGCCGGGGAGTGGGCGACGTCCAGATCGCCTTCGTCGAGGGCTTCATCGCGATGCGCAACAGCGAGCGCCCCGAGAGCCCTTCGCTGATCTTCTCGCCGGACGAGTGGCACAAGTTCGTGCTGAACGCCCGCGGCGGGGAGTTCGACCTGACCTGACCGGGCGGAGTACGTAGGCGGGGTACGTACGAGGAGTACGTACGCGGCGCACCACCGGGCGCGGAGCCGCCGGCCCGGTGGCCGCCGAATCCCTTTGTGCCCGCCAGGGGCATCCGGCAGGATGGGGCGCATGAAGCTCACCCGCCGAAAGGGCGATGCCGCGTAGACGGCCCGGCGCGCTGCGCGCCGCACGAGGAAGCCACGCCGGCCGCCGCGCACCCGCCTGGGCGCGTGAACTGCCCTCCTCGGACCGGCTGTCACCCGCCGCGAGCGCGGAGGCCCACTGGACGGCCGGCGCCCGCATCCACCCGCTCGGCGACCTCCTGCACCGCTACCGCGCCTTCCTGCGGAGCCCCGGCTCCCGCCTGCGGCTGACCCACGCCGTCTGCCCGGCGCCGTCCTGCGCGATCGACGACGTCGCCGCGGTCCGGGACGAGTTGGCCGACGCGTACCGGTCCCTTGCGCCCGGAGCCCGGCGCGCGCTGGGCCACGTACTGCGGCCCCTGGACGCGGAGTTCCGCCGGCGCACGGTCTTCGACCGGGACGCCGCGACCACGGACCGGTTGGGGAATCCGCGTCCGTGGTGGCACCGGCGGCTGTACGAGGACGGGTGAGAGGAGGGCCATGGAAGTGACGGGGAGCGAGGGGGAATTGGGAGAAGCGGAACGGGGCCAGGTGTTGGAGCTGCGGATCGTGGCACCCGTGAGGGGATGGATCCAGGTCCGGCCCGTGATCGACGGGCGCGACGTCCTGGCGGAGCTGTGGCCGCCGTGGGCGGGGGAGGACCCGTGGGTCGTGCTGGGCCCGGGCGGCGTCGCAGCCGCCGGGGGCGGGCCCCACGAGGTACGGCTCGCGCGGATCTCCTGCACGGAGGTCTGCTGCGGGGCGTTGTACGTGACGGTACGCCGGGAGGGCGGCGAGGTCGTCTGGGACGGCTGGCGCAATCCGGCCGGCGGCCATGCGGATATGCCGGAGTTCCGCTTCGACGCGGCGCGGTACGCGGCCGAGGTCCGCCGCGCGGAGCAGGACCGGGCCTGGGAGTGGCCCGCGCGGACGGTGGCGGGCCTGCTGGCGGAGCGGCTGCGGGCGGACCCCGGCTGGTCACGGCGCTGGGAGTGCGAGCTGGACGCGGTCTGGACCGACCAGGCCGCGCCGGGCCGTGTGGAGCTGGTGCTCCTCCACCCCGATGCGGCGGCGGACCGGGAGGGCCGGCCGTGGCTGCAGCTCGGGGTGACCCTGGAGGTGGGCGACGGGGACCCGGAGGCCGAGGCGGATCGCCTCGCGGCGCTCGTCGCGTCCACCGACCGGCAGGAGCTCGCCCGGGTGTGGGGCCGCTCCGCGCACTACTCCGAGGAGTTCCCGTGAGCCGAGGACCCCTCGCGGCCGAACACGGCACACGGCCCGACTCCCCGCGTACCGGGCACAGCCGGGGCGACGGGTAGGGTCGGCCGCATGAGCGGAGAGCACGACCTGCGGAAACTCCTGAGCGGCATGCGGCCCGAGCTGAACGAGGGACGGTACGTCTTCTGCACCGTCAACGGCACCACCGTCCCCGCCGGGACCGCCCCCGTCGCCACCGTCCTGGAACCCGAAGGGCTCACCCTGGTGCTGCGTCAGGAGGAGGCCGACGCGGCCGGCCTGCCGTACGACTACGTCGCCGGGTGGATCACCCTCCGCGTCCACTCCGCCCTCGACGCCGTCGGGCTCACCGCAGCCTTCGCCACCGAACTCGGCGCACACGGTCTGAGCTGCAACGTCATCGCCGGCTACCACCACGACCACCTCCTCGTGGACGCCGACCGAGCCGCCGAGGCCGTGGCCGTCCTGGAGGAGCTCGCGGCCCGTTCCGTACACGACTGAAGCCCTCCGGAAAAGAAGATCGGATTCTTTTCCGCACTGGCATCCCTCACGCTGTGCGCCGGGCGTACGCTGAACCCCCGAACAGGCCTGGGGGGTACCAGCCATGACGGACCGCCGGACCCGCACACGGCGCACGATGGTCGAACGCGATGCCGAACTCGCGATCGTCGACGAAGCCCTGGACCAGCTCACCGGTCCCGGGCCGGACGCGGGCGGCGCGCTGCTCGCCTTCTCCGGCCCCGCAGGACTCGGCAAGACCACCCTGCTGGCCGAACTGCGCCGCCGCGCCCTGTCCCGCACCTGCACCGTCCTCGCCGCCCGAGGCGGCGAACAGGAGCAGAGCCAGCCCTTCCACGTCGCCCGCCAGCTCATCCAGCCCCAGCTCGCCGGCACCTCCGAGCAGGAGCTGCGCGCAGCCCTCGGCGGCTGGTACTCCATCGTCGGCCCGGCCCTCGGACTCTGCGCCCCCGAACAGGGCGTGCCGCCCGACCCCCAGGGCCTGCGCGACGGACTCGACTGGGTCCTCACCCACCTCGTGGTCAAGCGCGCCCCCGTCGTCCTCGTCCTCGACGACGCCCACTGGGCCGACCCCGAGTCCCTCGGCTGGCTCGCCGCCTTCGCCCCGCGCGCCGAACATCTCCCGCTGCTGCTCGTCGTCGCCTACCGCCCCGACGAACTGCCCGCGCACGCCGACGCCTTCCGTACCCTGCCCGGCCGGGCCGGACAGCGCCCGCTGCCCCTGGCCCCGCTCACCCCGGCCGCCGTCGCCACCCTGGTCCGCGAGGCCGTCGGGGCCCACGCCGACGACGCCTTCTGCCACGAGGCGTGGGCCGTCACCACCGGCAACCCCTTCGAGGCCGTCGAACTCACCGCCAAGGTCCGGGGCAAGGGCCTGACCCCCGTCGAGGCGAACGCCCCACAGCTGCGCGACCTCGCCGCCGCCCAGCGCGGCAGCGGCCTCGTCGCCCGCCTGGAACGCCTCGGCCCCTCCACCGTCCGCTTCGCCTGGGCCTGCGCCGTGCTCGGGACCGCCATCCCGCAGGACCTCGCCGCCCGGGTCGCCGCCCTCGGGGCCGAGGAGGCCGTGGACGCCACCAGGCGGCTGCGCGACGCCCGCATCCTCTCGGCCGCCACCGCCGAGGAACACGAAGCCGAAACAGGGCTGGAGTTCGTCCACCCGCTCATCGCCACCTCCATCTACCGGGCCATCCCCGACGCGCTCCGCGTCGCCCTCCACGGCAAGGCCGCGGCCGCCGTCGTCGACGCCGGACTCGGCTCCTCCGCGGCCGCCCGCCACCTGCTGGAGACCCACCCCGAGAACGACCCCTGGGTGGTCCGCACCCTGCGCGAGGCCGCTGGCGAGAACCTCCGGGCCGGCGCCCCCGAGGCCGCCCGCCGCCAGCTCGCCCGCGCCCTGCTCGAACCCCCGGACTTCGACGAACGCGCCGCCGTCCTCTACGAACTGGGCTGCGCCTCCCTGCTCACCGAACCCGCCAACACCGTCAACCACCTGCGGGCCGCCCTCGCCGAGCCCTCCGACGACCCCGCCCTGCGCCAGGGCATCGTCATCCGGCTCGCCCAGGTCCTCGCGCACAGCGACCGGCTGGCCGAGGCCTCGGAATCACTCGCCCGGGAGATCCCGTACACCCAGGACGTACGCGCACGGCTGCGCCTGCAGTCCGAGCAGTTCATGTGGGACGCCTTCAACGCCGCCGAGACCGACTCCCCGGCCCGCTCCCGCCGGCTCGCCCGCCTCGCCGACCGGCTGACCGGCTGACCGGGCGCGACCTCACCGAGCGGTACATCATCGGGCTGCGCGCCTGGGATGCGTGCCTGCGGGGCGAGCCGGTCGACGTCGTGCTGCACCACGCCGGACGGGTGCTGGAGCGGCCCTTCAGCTGGGCCCACGAGGACCGCGGCTTCGAGGTCCCGGTCCTGGTCGCGATGGCCCACATGTACACCGACCGGCCCGGACGCGCCGAGGAGCTGTTCGAGGAGGGCACCGCCGAGTTCGAGCGGCACGGCTGGCGCGGGGCACACCTCTCCTTCGCCTACAGCCTGCGCGCCTACGTCCGCTACCGGCGCGGGCGGCTCGCGGAGGCCGAGGAACTGGCCCGGTCCGGGCTGCGGCTCGCCGAACGCGTGGGACGGCGTACCCCCGTGCACTGGTACGCCATAGCCATCCTCCTCACCACCCTGCTCGCACGGGGCCGGCCCGAGGAGGCCTGGGAGCTCGCCCGGGAGCACGAGTACGGCGCACCCTTCCCGGCGGCCGTCGTCTTCCCCGACTCGCAGACCGTGTACGCCGAACTGCTCCTGTCCCGGGGCGAGGTGCAGGCAGCGATCGTCGAACTGGAGGCGGTCGACCGGCGGCTGACCCCGCGCGGCATCCAGAACCCGGCCTGGTGCCCGTGGCAGCTGCACCTGGCCCGCGCGGTGGCCGCGGACGATCCCGGGCGGGCCCGCGCCCTGGCCGACGACGCCGTCCGGCGGGCCCGCGCCTTCGGCGCCGCCTCGGGCATCGGCCAGGCCCTGCGGGTGGCGGCGCAGGTCGCGGCCCCGGAGGAACGGGCCGGGATGCTCCAGGAGGCGGTCACCCTGCTCTCGGCCTCCCCGGCGGGCTACGAACTGGCATGCGCCCTGTCCGCGCTCGGCACCGAGCTGCGCGACGCGGACCTGCTGATGCAGGCCGTGGTGACCGCACGGGAATGCGGTGCGGACGGGCTCGCCGCGGCGACCACCGACACCCTGCTGGGTCTGGGCGGCGCCCTCCCCTGCGGGCTGGCCTGGGAGGACGCGCTCACGGAGGAGGAGCAGCGGGCGGCGGACCTCGCGGTGCGCGCCGAGAAGGAGTCCGCGCCGGAGGCCGTGGTGCTGCCCACGCCGGATTGGGCCCTGTCGGCGGCCTGCCGCAAGCTGGGCACGGACCGGCCCGGGCTCAGGGACGCGCTGGAGGCGTTCGCCCGTAGCTCAACGTGATCGGACCCGCGGCGCGGCGGGAAGGGTGAACCGTATGGATCACGTCGAGCGACTCGCACCCTTCAGGACCGAGGCGGCCGCGTTCGAGAAGGCGGTGCGCCGGGCTTTCGACCTCGGAGAGCCGGTGCCCGCCGTTCCCGCGTGCCCCGGCTGGACGGTCACCGACCTCGTCCGGCACCTGGGCGGAGTGCACCGCTATCTGGCCTGCGTCCTGCGCGAACGGCTCACCGTCCCGCCCGACCCCGCCGGCCTCACCCTCCCCGAGGTCCCCGGCGACCCGGAGGCGCTGACCGACTGGTTCGCCCAGGGCGCCCGGGAGCTGGCCGAGCTCTTCGACGAGCTGGGGCCGGACACGGCGGTCTGGACCTGGTCGGCGCAGCAGACCACGGGATTCTGGCTCCGGATGCAGCTGATCGAGCTGGCCGTGCACCGCTGGGACGCCGAATCCGCCACCGGCACCCCGGGCCGCCTCGACCAGGACGTGGCCGCCGACGCGGTGACCCAGACGATCGAGGTGATGGCCCCGGCCCGCCGCGGCTGGCAGCAGCCACCGCCGGGCACGGGGGAGAGGTACCGCTTCCGGCGTACCGACGGTCCGCAATCCTGGACGGTCGTCCTCTCGGGGGACGAGGTCCTGCTGGACCCGGATTCCACCGCCCCGGTGGACGTCGAGGCCGCCGGTACCGCCTCCGACCTCGCCCTGTTCCTCTGGCGCCGCCTCCCGCCCACCGCCCTGCACGTCACCGGCGACGCCGCCCTGCTCCCGTACTGGTTCACGCTCGTCCCCCCGGTCTGAGGGCCCGGGCCGGAGGGCCCGGCCCGGACGGGTCCCCCGATGCGGGCCCCCGGGCCGGAAATCCCGCGAGGCCACGTACCATGGCGGCATGTCCTTCCTCCGCCGCCACCGCGCCGCCACACCCGCCGGCCCGGACTTCGACGTCCTGGCCATGGACCCGGGGGACTGGCCGGGCAATCTCGGGGCCGGGCTGCTGCCCGCGCCCGACGGCAGCTGCCAGGGTGTCTTCCTCCGCTACGACCTGTTCGGCGGGCGCGGCCCCGCGATGATCATCGGGAACCTCCCGGAGGGCTCTCCGGCCCGGGACCTCACCGACGCCCAGATCCCCTTCGAGGTGGCCCAGCTCCTCGACGCCCTGGAGAACGACGAGGACGTCGAGGTCACCGGCGTCGAGGACTGCCCGGTCATGCAGGGCGACAACCTCCTCATCGTCCGCAAGGTCAAGCTGTCGGAGTCCCGCATCTCCTGCGTCCAGTTCGACCGCAGTGACAACGTGCTGGTCACCATCGCCAGCTGGGACCGACCGATCACCGACGACCTCTACGCCCTCCTGAAGCCGCTCCCCGCCGAGCTCTTCCAGCAGGGCTGACCCTCCGTACTCCCCGGCGCGGGCGTCACGCGTCCGCGATGGCGTTCGCCGCCACGTAGCCGAAGGTCATCGCGGGCCCGATCGTCGATCCGGCCCCCGCGTAGCTGTGGCCCATCACCGCCGCACTCGCGTTGCCGGCCGCGTACAGGCCCGGGATCACCGAACCGTCCGGGCGCAGGGCCCGCGCCCGGGCGTCCGTGACGATGCCGCCCTTCGTGCCGAGGTCCCCCGGCACGATCTTGAACGCGTAGAACGGCGGGACCCAGACGGGTGCCAGACACGAGTTCGGGTGCACGTTCGGGTCCGTGTAGTAGTGGTCGTACGCCGTGTCGCCCCGGTGGAAGTCGGTGTCGTCACCGCTCCACGCCTGCGCGTTGAACCGGCCCAGCGTCGCCCGCAGCGCCGCAGCCGGCACCCCGATCTGACCGGCCAGCGCGTCCCAGGTCCACGCCTTCTTCGCCGCGCCCGCCTGGTACCAGGAGTCCGGGAAGGGCAGCGTCGGCAGGATGTCCTTGAACAGGTACTTGTTGCGGTAGTGCTGATCCACGATCAGCCACGCCGGAATGTGCGAACCGGCCGCACCCCGGTCCTTCTCGTACATCACGTGCACCACGTCGCTGTACGGCGCCGCCTCGTTGACGAACCGTGCGCCGTTCGCGTTCACGATCAGCCCGCCCGGCAGGGTCCGTTCGGCCAGGCAGAAGTACGGCTCCCCGGGCAGCGGGATCGACGGCCCCCACCAGGCGTCCTCCATCAGCGCCAGCGAGGCCCCGGCCCGCTGCCCCGCCCGGATCCCGTCGCCGGTGTTCTCCTTCGCGCCCACCGACCACTGGGTGCCGATCGGCTGCTGCTGGTACTGCGCCCGCATCTCCGCGTTGTGCTCGAACCCGCCCGAGCCGATGACCACCCCGCGCCGCGCCCGTACGGTGCCTCGTACGCCCCCCTGCTCCACCACCACGCCGGTGACCGCGCCGCCCTCCTGGACCAGGTCCACCAGCGGGCTGTCCAGCCACACCGGAACCCCGGCCCGCTGCAGCCCGGCGCGCAGTCCGGCCGCCAGGGCCTGGCCCATCGTGAGGGGCTTCTCGCCGCGCAGCGCCGCCTTCGTACCGCGCGCCAGGCACTCGGTGGAGACGGCGAGCCCCTTGGCGCTCACCGCCGCCAGGTTCAGCCACTTGTAGTCCTGGCTGAAGACCACCATCCCGGCCGGGACCGGCATGTACGCCGGGTTCAGGCGGGCCAGTTCGGCGCCGAGGACGTTGCCGTCGATCTGGTCCGGCTCGATGGAGCGGCCGTTCGGCAGCCCGCCCGGCAGATTCGGGTAGTAGTCGCTGTAGCCCTCCATGAAGCGGAACCTCAGCGGGCTGTTGGCCATCACGAAGTCGAGCATCCGCGGCCCGTTGGCGAGGAACGCGGCCTGCCGGTCGGCCGGCACCCCGGGTCCGACGACGGCCGCGAGGTACGCGGCCGCCTTCTGCGGGGTGTCCGGCACCCCCGCACCCAGGATCACCGAGTTGTTGGGCAGCCAGATACCGGCACCCGACCGGGCGGCCGACCCGCCGAAGGTCGGGGCCTTCTCCACGACCAGTACGCTCAGCCCCCGCTTCGCGGCGGTGAGCGCGGCGGTCATCCCCGCGGCCCCGGACCCGACCACGACGACGTCGTACTCGCCGAGCGGCGGCCCGTCCTGGGCGCCGGCGGCCCGGGCGGTGGCGGACGGCAGCACGGTGGCGGCGAGCACCCCGGCGCCCGTACCGGCGAGGACCGAGCGTCTGGACGGGAGGGCGGCGGGGGTGGTGCGTGAAGCGCTCGCGGACATGGGCATGCTCCAGCGGTGTGGGGAGGAAGGGAAGTGCCTCCAGCATTTCTGATGCTGAGTCAGAAAAGGTGTTCGGGGGATCATGTGATGTCAAGGCATCCGGCGCCGCCGCCTCCAGTAGGCCACGGTCACCGCGCCCAGCAGCGGGCCCCACAGGACCAGCGGGGCGTAGCAGACGTAGAACCACAGAGCGCTCCAGCCGCCCACCTCACTGGGGAAGCCGGCGGGCACCGGATCGCCCTGGAGCGTGGTCCCGGCCACCTGGGTCACCACGGCGAGGACGCTCCAGAGGCCGGTCAGCGCGACGGCGCCGAGCGAGGCCGGGACGACGGCGGCCGCCACCGGGATCCGGCGCCCGCCCAGCACCGGGATCCGGCGGGGGAGCACCTCGCCCCACGCCGCCACCAGCCCGACCGCGGTGAAGGCCAGCAGCTCGGAGACGACCGAGAGGATGACGACGTACACCTCCAGCGGCAGCCAGTCGGGCAGCTGCCCGCTGTCCGCCGAGGAGTGGTCGACGAAGAGCAGGCCCAGCCGCCACAGGCCGGACGGCAGGACGGTGAACGGGATGGCGAAGGCGCAGATCCGCGCCCAGCGCGGCACCCCCGCCACCGGGGTGTGCGCGGCCTTCCAGGCGGTGCGGACGCGACCGCCCGCAGGGCGGTCGTCGACAGGTGCGGACATGGTCTCCTCCGGAGCCGCGGGCAGCCCTTGCCCGCTCCGCTTCGAAGATCGCAGCCGCGCGGGCGGGTGCGGATCGCCCACCGGAAGGATCCGCCTCCACCGGGTGGGGGAGACCCGTCCCCCTCGGGAATGAGACGCCGCGCACCCCGTGCCGCACCCGTGAACGGCGAAGCCCCGTGGCGGTGGGGGCCACGGGGCTTCGCGTCTCGGGGGGACGGGATCAGCGCGTGCCGACCGCCGCACGGACCGCCCGGCGCGCCATCCCCGCATCGTCGTGCAGGCGGCGGAGCAGCAGCCGCTGCTCCTCGCCGCAGGACAGGGCGCCCACCGGCAGGGGCTGGGCCGGGGTGGTCGCCAGCATCGAGCGCTGCACCGCCGTCTCGGACATCCGGATCTCCCGGGTCAGCACCAGCATCAGATTGACCAGGAAGGCGTCCCGTGCGGCCGGACCGGCCGACTGGGCGAGCCGGCTGATCTGGGCGCGGGCGGCCGGGGCGTCGCCCAGGACCGTCCAGAGCGTGGCCAGGTCGTACCCCGGGAGGTACCAGCCGGCGTGCTCCCAGTCGAGCAGGACCGGACCGGCCGGCGACAGCAGCAGGTTCGACAGCAGGGCGTCACCGTGGTTGAACTGCAGCGCCGTGCCCGACAGCTTCACGCCGTGCAGCAGCTTCTGCAGGTCGCCGAGGTCCCGGTCGGTCAGCAGGCCCAGCTCGTAGTCGCGGGCGATCCGCCGCGCGTAGTTCAGCGGAGTGCCGAACAACTCCGTCGGCGGGCGCCACTGGTTGACCCGGCACACCGCGCCCAGGGCCGCCCGCAGGTCCACCCGCGGCGGCGGCTCCACCGGGTGCCGCTGCAGTGCGGCGACCCGGCCGGCCATCCGCTCCACCACGAGCGTGCAGTTCTCGGGGTCGGCGGCGATCAGCCGCGGCACCCGGACCGGCGGGCGGTGCCGGACGAAGGTCCGGTATGCCGCTATTTCGTGGCGGTAGCGCTCACGCCACTCGGGCGAGTGATCCAGTAAAACCTTGGCCACGGCGGTCATCCGCCCGGTGGTGCCGACCAGGAGGACCGAGCGGCCGCTGCGCCGTAGTACCTGCACCGGGGCGAACTCCGGACAGATCCGCTGCACCGAGGCGAGCGCGGTGCGCAGCTGCGCCCCCTGCGGCCCCGAGAGGTCGATTCTTCCGCTGACGGGCAGCGACCCGGTGCCCGGCATCCGCCGCGCCCGGACGGCGCCTTGCGCCGGTGCCGACGGGCGGCCGGGTTCGAGGTAGGGGCCGCCGCCAGCCGGGAGCGTGCGGTGCGACCGGACCGGTGCGGACACGGAGGAGGTTGCTGCGTACATGGTGATACGGATCCCTTCGTGCGCCGACGAGTTGCGTACGCCGCCCCGCCGGATCCCGTACTTCACCCTGGGGAGTTCCGCCGGTGAACCGGGTCGGGGAGGCGCATTCCTACCTGACACCCGCGGGAAGGTGGCGAACCATCGGGCGTGCCCTGGCGAAGCCTGGCGAATAGTCGCTGGGCATCTGACGGCGGGCTACTGTCAACTCAGCCGAGAACCTGGGGGCTTGACGTGAGCAAAGGTCCGAACACCCGCTTGAACGACCTGTTCGGCCTGGCCGGCTGGTCGAAAGGCGAACTGGCGAGGATGGTGAACAGGCAGGCGGCGGCCATGGGCCACCCCCAACTGGCCACCGACACCTCGCGGGTACGGCGCTGGATCGACATGGGGGAGGCCCCCCGCGAACCGGTACCCACGGTACTGGCAGCACTGTTCACCGAGCGGCTCGGTCGTGTCGTGACCATCGAGGACCTCGGGTTCGTACGGCAGCGGCGCACCTCCAGACGGCAGCCGGACGGGGCTCATGAGAACCCCGACGGGATGCCCTGGGCGCCCGAACGCACAGCCGCGGTCCTCACCGAATTCACGGGAATGGACCTCATGCTCAACCGTCGCGGTCTGATGGGCGCGGGAGCGGTGCTCACCGCCGGCTCCGCCCTCAGCAACGCCATGTACGACTGGCTGCACACCGACCCGGCCCGGGCCGCGGAGGCCCGGAAGTTCGGGGAGTCCTTCCAGGCCGACCCAGCGGGCTACGACCGCTACGAGGCCGCCCCGATCGGCTCCCAGGAGATCGCGGCCCTGGAGCGCTCCGTCGAGGTCTTCCGCGCCTGGGACGCCTCCAGGGGTGGCGGACTCCAGCGCAAGGCCGTCGTGGGCCAGCTCAACGAGGTGGGCGGCATGCTCGCCTACCACCACCCCGACCACCTCCAGCGCCGGCTCTGGGGGGTGGCGGCCAACCTGGCGGTCCTCGCCGGCTGGATGTCCCACGACGTGGGGCTCGAACCCACGGCGCAGAAGTACTTCGTCATCGCCGCGCACGCGGCCCGCGAGGGCGGCGACCGGCCGCGCGCCGGAGAGGCGCTGTCCCGGGCGGCCCGGCAGATGGTCCACCTGGGCAAGCCGAACGAGGCCCTGGACCTGATGAAGCTCGCCCAGTCCGGATCCGGCGAACAGACCCTGCCTCGCACGCGCGCCATGCTGCACACCATCGAGGCCTGGGCGCAGGCGGCCATGGGCAAGGGCCAGGCCATGCGCCGTACCCTCGGCGAGGCGGAGGAGCTGTTCGTCTCCGACAAGGGCGACGTGCCGCCGCCGAGTTGGATGCAGCACTTCGACGAGGCCGACCTGCACGGCATGCAGGCCCTCGCCTACCGGACCCTCGCGGACCACGACGCCGCCGCGGCGCCGATCGCCGCGCGCCACGCCAAAGAGGCCCTGCGGCTGCGCGGCGACGGCTACCAGCGTTCGCAGATCTTCGACTACATCTCCATGGCCTCGGCCTGCTTCATCGCCGACGAGCCGGAGCAGGCCGACCGGTACGCGCGCCTCGCCCTGGTCTCGATGAACGAGACCTCCTCGCACCGGACCTGGGACCGGCTGCGGGAGATGTACCGGCTCACCGCCCAGTACTCCGGGTACGCGCGTATCGAGGACCTGCGCGAGGAGATCAAGCTGGCCCTCCCCGACGCCCCGGCGCCGCGCGGCGCGCGCGGTACGGGGGTGTAGTCCCACGCCGGCCCCCGCACGGTCCGCCGCGCCCCCGCACCGGATCCCGTACGCAGACGAGAAAGGCCGCGCCTTCCGGCGCGGCCCTGAAGTCCCTTGCAGCCATGCGGTCTTACGGCAGTGCGGTCCTGCAGCCTCGCGGCGCGCGTCCCGTCACCCGCCGACCCGGGCGACGAGCATGCAGGCGTCGTCCTCGCGCTCGCTCTCGCCGAACTCCTCGATCACGATCCGCAGGCACTCCTGCGCCGACCGCGCCGCGGAGAACCGCGGCGCCAGCGCCAGCAGCCGCTCGGTCCCGTCCGCCCGGCTGAACTCGATGCTGCGCGGCGTGAGTCCGTCCGTGTGCAGGACCAGCAGGTCGCCCACTTCGAGGCGTTCCTCGGCCTGCCCGTACGACGCTCCGGAGGTCGCGCCCAGCAGGACGCCCTCCGGCGGCATCAGGGAGCGACCCGACCCGCGCCGGAACAGCAGGGGCGCCGGGTGGCCCGCCTGTGCCCAGGAGAGGACCCGGCGCGCGGGGTCGTAACGGCAGCACACGGCGGAGCCGAGCGCAGGCTGTACGGAGGTTTCCAGCAGCTGGTTGAGCCAGCCCATCAGCGGGCCGGGCTCGATGCCCGCCATGGCCATGCCCCGCAGGGCTCCCAGCATCATCGCCATCCCGGAGGTGGCGGTCACCCCGTGTCCGGTCAGGTCACCGACCGTCAGCATGGAGCCGCCGTCGGGAAGTTCGAGTGCGTCGTACCAGTCGCCGCCGATCAGCGCGCTGGTCGCGGAGGGCAGGTAGTGCGCGGCCACGTCCAGGGTGCCCGCGCTGCCGTACGGGAACCGCAGGGAGCCGCGCCACGGGGGGAGCACGGCTTCCTGCAGCTCGACCGCCAGCCGGCGCTCGGTCTGCGCGATCTCCCGCTGGCGCTGCAGCGAGTCACGTGACTCGCGCACCGCGCGCTGGCTACGGCGCAGTTCACTCACGTCCCGCAGTACGGCCCACATCGAGGCCGTACAGCCGTCGGAGTCGAGTACCGGCTCGCCCCTCATGTGCAACGTCCGGACCCGGCCGTCGGCCCGGACGATGCGGAACTCGCCGTCGATCGGTTTGCCGTCCACCAGGCATGCGGTGAGCCATGCGGTGAGCAGCGGCTGGTCCTCGGAGAAGAGGGTCGAGCCCAGTTCGTCGAGGGGGAGCGCGCCGGACTCGGGCGGGCGGCCGAAGATCTGGAACAGCTCGTCGGACCAACTCACCTCGTCGGTCAGCAGGTTCCACTCGGCGCTGCCGACGCGGGTCTGGGTCTCGGGCCCGGCCTCGGGCGCCGGCTGCGGCTCCCCGAGGGGCTCGGGAACCGGCGGCAGGCCCTCCTTGAGCTGGTCGAGGTGCTCGCGGAGGTCGTCGAGGTGGTGGACGGCGAGATCGCACAGAGCGCGCTGCCAACGCCCCTGGGCGTCGTCGTCGTCGACCACGGTGTCGCGGCGGACCGCGTCCACTTCCCCCCGCAGCCGCCGGGTCTGGGAGATCAGCGCGTCCACCGATCCCGGCTCGGGCGGCTGCGCGGGACGGTCCGCGAACAGGTGGGACGGCATGAGAACTCCGATACAGGCGCGGCACGGCCAAGTCTGAAGGAAGGACCGGTAACGACTGTTGCACAGGGCGCGACGGTGTGTAAGGCGTTTGGCAACATCCGCTACGTTCTTGCTTCTGGTATATGCCGTAGGCCTGGCGCCCCGGCCGTGGCGTGCGAACGAATCCGGTCAGGCCAACTCCGGGGCCAGGCGCCGGCCATGGCCGGTGGGGGGCGTACGGCCGCGGACGCAGCGGCCGGAATCAGGCCATCCGGCGGCCGTCGATCGATCGTACGGTCGAGATGTGCGAGCCCGGACGGCCGCGGGAATTGCGTAAGGAACGGATCAAGACGGGCCGTCGAGATACCCCCGAACGAGTGATGTCGCCGTAGGTGACGCGGCGTGATCGGGGCTTCCCAACGCGCTGCCGGGTCGCTACCCTACGTGCCGGTAATAAACCGGGGGAGGTCTGCTCGGGCGGGCCCGCGCAGCGTGGGGACACACAACGAGATGACCGGGCAGCACCACGCCGCAGGACAGAGCCGCCGTTCCTTCCTCACCTGTCTGGTGGCCGCGCCGACCCTGGCCCTGGTCACCCGGGCCGGCGCCGACGCGCTGGCCCCGCAGACCGCACACGCCGTGGTGCCCTCCCTGCCGGCCATCGCCGACGTGATCGACCTCGGTGACCTGTTCATCCTGGCCGGCGCCCCCACCTCGGCCCTGCTGGCCCTCGCCGTCGAGCCGGACGGCACCATCCGCTTCCGGCTGCCCCGGGAGGAGGTGGGCCAGGGCCTCACCACGGCGGTGGCGATGCTGGTCGCGGAGGAACTCGACGCCCCGCTGGCCGACGTACGCGTGGAACTGGACGACGCCCGGCCCGAGCTGCTCTTCAACCAGCTCACCGGATCCTCCAACTCCATCCGCTCCCTCTACGGGCCGGTCCGCCAGTGCGCCGCCACCGCCCGGGCCCGCCTCGTCGCGGCCGCCGCCCACCGCTGGGGCCTGACCCCGGCCGCACTGACCACCTCCGACGGCACCGTCCGTGCCCCCGACGGCCGCACCGCCGACTACGGCGACCTGGCCGCGGCCGCCGCCGACCCCGGCCTGACCGTCCTCGGCGCCACCCCCAAGAAGCGGGCCGGGCACTCCCTCGTGGGCCGGCCGACCGGCCGCGTCGACGCCCGCGCCATGGTCACCGGCGCCCTGCAGTACACGCTCGACCTCGACGTGCCCGGCGCCAAGCCCTGCGTCGTGCGCCGCCCGCCCACCCTGGGCGGCACGGTCCGCGGCGTCACCAACCTCGCCGCCGTCCGGGCCATGCCCGGTGTGCTGCACGTGGTGACCGTTCCGACCGGGGTCGCGGTCGTCGCCGAGACCTTCGGGCAGGCCATCGACGCCAAGGCGGCCCTCCAGGTCACGTGGGGCCCCGGCCCCGCCGACCAGCTGTCCGACGACGTGATCCGCGCCAAGCTGCGGGCCGCCACCCCGCCGCTGCTGGTCCCGCCCCTGCTGACCCCGTACGTCGACGCCGAGTTCGACTTCGCCTTCGTCAGCCACGCCCCGATGGAGACCAACTCCGCCATCGCAGACGTGCGCGAGGACCGGGCCGAGATCTGGTCCGGCCTCAAGTCCCCGATCGTGGCGCGCGAGACCATCGCCGCCGACCTCGGCCTGCCGCTGTCCAAGGTCCAGGTGCACGTGGTCCAGGCCGGCGGATCCTTCGGCCGGCGGCTCTTCTTCGACGCGGCCCTGGAGGCCGCCCGCGTCTCCAAAGCCTGCCGCCGCCCGGTCCGGCTGATGTGGACCCGCGTGGACGACACCCGGCACGGCCGGATGCGCCCCGCCACCCATCACAAGATCCGTGCCACCCACCTGCTGGGCGAGGTCCTCAGCTTCGAGCACCGCGTCGCCGCCGCGGAGACCGACTTCCGGCACGGCCTGGGCGAGATCGTCACCGCCACCGCGGCCAGTCTGCCGCTGGGCATCGGCAACGCCACCCTCGCCCAGACCCTCTTCCTGACCACGGTGAAGTCCCCGTACCACTTCGGACTCACCACCCAGGCCCTCACCGAGGTACCCACCGGCATCCCCACCTCCTCCTGGCGCTCGGTCTACTCCGCCAACACGCGCGGGGCCGAGGAGATCGTGGTCGACGAACTCGCCGCCCGGACGGGCCGGGACCCGTACCGCTTCCGGCGCACCTTCCTGAAGGCCGACGCGCAGCGCGCCGTACTCGACAAGGTGGCCCAGGAGGGCGGCTGGGGACGGCCCATGGAGGCCGGCTGCGCCCAGGGCATCGCCTTCCACGAGGAGTACAAGTCCCGCACCGCGTGCCTCGTCGAGATCGACACGCGGGACCCCGCCCATGTGCGCGTCACCAAGGCCGTCATCGCCGTGGACGTGGGTCTGCCCGTCAACCCCCGCGGACTGGAGGCCCAGATGATCGGCGGCCTCACCGACGCGATCTCCACCACCCTGCGCGCCGGACTCCACATCGACAAGGGGCTTCCGCTGGAGGGCAGTTACAGCCAGTTCCACTGGGCCCGGCAGCGCGACACCCCGCGCGACGTACGGGTCTTCGTGCTGCCGGCCACCGGCGAGGAGCCGGGCGGCGCGGGCGAGCTCGGCGTGCCCGCCGCCGTGGGAGCGATCGCCAACGCCTGGGCCAGGGCCACCGGTTCCAAGCCGCGCAGCTTCCCCCTCGACTTCGACGTCGACTTCACCCCCTACCCCCGCTAGGCCGTAGCACCGGTCCCGGATCCAGGAGAAACCCGTGCCCTCGCACACCTTCACCGTCAACGGGCGGAGCGTCACCGTGGACGCGCCCGACGACATGCCCCTGCTGTGGGTGCTCCGCGACATGCTGGGCGTCCGCGGCCCCAAGTACGGCTGCGGGGTGGACGTCTGCAAGGCCTGCACCAGCCACCTGGACGGCGCCGACATCCGCCCGTGCGTGGTGCCGGTGTCGGCGTGCGCCGGGCGGACGGTGACCACCATCGAGGGCCTGGCCGATGGGGACGACCTGCACCCCGTGCAGGAGGCCTGGCTCGAACAGGACGTCTCCCAGTGCGGCTTCTGCCAGCCCGGCCAGATCATGGCCGCCGTCGCCCTGCTGAAGCGTACGAGCGAGCCCACGGACGAGGACATCGACGCCATCGCCAACATCTGCCGCTGCGGCACCTACTTCCGCATCCGGGAGGCCATCCGCAGCGCCGCGCGCAAGATGTGAACGGCGACGGGATCCACCGACCCCACCCGGCCCGGCCCGGTGCGCCCGTACGCCGCCGGCCGCGTCAGAGGGGTCCCGGCCACCCGTACGGCCCCGGAGCGGCTGCCGCGGTTCGGAAACCTCATCCGGTGACACAAGCCGCAAAAGGGGTAATGCCCTGACCACATGCATGATCATGCCCGAATGAGGCGTATCAATGTGAAACGGGTGCTGGTCGGCGAACCCCTCGACACCGCCCGCCTGGGCGAGACCCTGCTGCCCAAGAGACTCGCCCTGCCGATCTTCTGCAGCGACCCGCTCTCCTCCGTGGCCTACGCCACCGAGGAGATCCTGCTGATCCTCGCCCTCGGCGGCGTCGCACTGCTGCACCTCACCTGGTACGCGGCCGCCGCCATCGTCTTCCTGCTGATCGTCGTCGTCGCCTCGTACCGGCAGACCTGCCACGCCTACCCGGGCGGGGGCGGCGCCTACGTCGTCAGCTCGGAGAACCTCGGGCAGACCGCCGCGCTCACCGCCGCCAGCGCCCTCCTCGTCGACTACGTGATGACCGTCGCGGTCTCCGTCGTCTCCGGCGTCTCCGCCGTCACCTCGGCCGTTCCCTCGCTCAGCGACCACGAAGTGGCCCTGTCCGTCGCCTTCGTGGTGCTGCTGACCCTCATGAACCTGCGCGGCGTACGGGAGTCGGGCCGCGTCTTCGCCATCCCCACCTACGGCTTCGTCCTCGTCATCTACCTCATGTTCGCCGTCGCCGCCGTACGGCTCGGGACCGGCGACACCATCCGCGCCGAGTCCGCCACCCTCCCCATCACCCCGGTCGACACCTATACCGGACTCGCCCTGGTGTTCCTCACGATGCGCGCCTTCGCCTCCGGATGCACCGCCCTCACCGGCGTCGAGGCCATCAGCAACGGCGTCCCCGCCTTCCGCAAGCCCAAGGCGAAGAACGCCGCGAGCACGCTGGCCGCGATGGGCGTGCTCTCCGTGACGATGTTCGCCGGCATCACCGCCCTGGCCATGTCGTACCAGGTGCACGTCGCGGCCGACCCCACCGAGCTGGGCCTGCCCCCGGGCACCCCGACCTCCACCGCCCTCGCCCAGATCGGCCGCGCCACCTTCGGCAGCTGGCACTTCCTCTTCTACCTGCTCCAGGCCGTCACCGCGGGCGTCCTGATCCTCGCCGCGAACACCGCCTTCAACGGCTTCCCGATGCTCGCCTCGATCCTGGCCAAGGACCGGTACGCGCCCCGCCAGCTCTTCAACCGCGGCGACCGGCTCGTCTACTCCAACGGCGTCGTCCTGCTCGCACTCGCCGCCATCGCCCTGATCGTGGCCTTCGACGCCGAACTGACCCGCCTCATCCAGCTCTACATCATCGGCGTCTTCGTCTCGTTCACCCTCTCCCAGTCGGGCATGGTCCGGCACTGGAAGAAGGTGCTCGCCTCACCCGCCACCCCGCGCGAGGAGCGGATCCACATCCACCGCAGGCGCGCCATCAACGCGGTCGGCGCCGCCCTGACCGGCCTGGTCCTGGTCATCGTGCTCCTCACCAAGTTCACCCACGGCGCCTGGCTGGTGGTCATCGCCATGCCGCTGCTCTTCCTCGGCATGAAGGGCGTCCGCCGCCACTACGACCAGGTCGCCCGGCAGGTCGCCATCGCCCCCGACGCCACCCCGCGCAGGCCCACCCGCCACCACGTCCTGGTCCTCGTCGCAGCCGTACACGCCCCGACGCTCAAGGCCATCGGCTACGCGCAGGGGCTGCGCCCGGACACCCTCACGGCGGTCACCGTCGCGGCGGACGAGACGGAGGCGGCCGGGCTGCGCGAGGCGTGGGCCGCGCACGACACCGGCCTGCCACTGAAGATCCTGCACTCGCCGTACCGGGAAGTGGTGGCCCCCGTCCTGGCCCACGTGGACGAACTGGCCGCCGGCTCCCGGACGGACATGCTGTCGGTGGTGATCCCCGAATACGTGGTGGGCCACTGGTGGGAGCAGCCGCTGCACAACCAGAACGCCCTGCGGCTGAAGGCGCGACTGCTCTTCACGCCGGGCGTCGCGGTGATCGACGTGCCGTACCTCCTGGAGTCCGCGAAGCCCGCGGATCCGGCACGACGGGACGGGTAGGAAGCCCGGCCCCGACGTGCTGCAGCACCGCCGAGTGCGCCAGCGCCAGCTCCACCACGTGCCGGGGATCGGACAGGGAACGGCCGGTGAGCTGCTCCAGCCGCCGAAGCCGGTTGGACACGGTGTTGCGGTGGCAGTACAGCCGCTGCGCGGCGTCCGTGGTCGAGCCCCGGCAGGCCAGCCAGGTGCCCAGGGTGGTCAGGAGCGTCCGCCGGTCCTCGGCCGGCAGCGCGAGCACCGGACCGAGCACCACCTGGCGCAGCCGGCCCGCGAGCTCGGTCTGCGCCGCGACCAGCGCCGCCGGCAGCCGTTCGTCCAGCAGCGCGGTCCGCGGGCCCTCGGACTCGGGGGCCGTGCGCAGCGCGAGGGCGGCCAGCCGGCGGGCCCGGGCCAGCTCGGCCGGAGCCTCGACGACCGGCCCGACCCCGGCACGCACCCCGAGGGGCGCGAGCAGTTCCCGTACGGACTCCAGCGGATGGTGGCCCAGCTCCACCAGGCCGATCTCCCCGTCGGCGCGGATGCGCCACAGCACGCGCGGAGCGGAGGCGGCTCCGGTCCCCCCGGCCGGGAGGACCGGAGGGACCGGCGCGCCCGGCGCGTCGGCGGCGAGCGCGACCACCGTGAAACGGCCCCGCTCCGGCAGACCCAGCTGCGCGGCGGCGGCTTGGGCGGCCGGCTCCGGCACCCCGTCGGCCCCGGCGGCGCCGTCCGGCCCGCCGAGCAGCACGTCGAGCAGGGCCGCCCGGCGCTCCCGGTCCCGCTCGCCGTGCGCGGCCTCCGTCCGGCGGTACGACTCGGTCATGGCGTCGGCCGTCTGGTCCAGTACGTCCCAGAGTGCGGTCGCGCCCGGCAGCAGCCGGGGCAGCGCCGCCCGGTCGTGCGCCGTCACGGCCTCCGTGAGGCTCTGCCAGAGCAGTCGGCCGCCCCGGCGATGGGCCCGCAGCACCGAGGTGAGCGGCACTCCCTGCTCGGCACGGAGCGAGCCGACGGCCCGTGCGTCGGTGAGGTCCAACGGCAGTCCCCGGGAGCTGCGGAGCAGCCCCTCGACGGTCTGGCGGAGGTCGTGGTGGATCCGCTCGCGCAGCTCGGTCCGGCCCAGCAGGGCCGCGTAGGCGGGGTCCTCGGCTGGTATCCGGTCGGCGAGCCGGTCCGCAGCCGCGGCGATCCGGCGGGACAGGTCCTCGCGTATCTCCTCGATGATCCGCTCCATGACGCGCAGCCTGACACGGGGGAGGGGGCGGTGGGGAGGCCCCGGACCGGGCACGTCCGCTACCGTGTGCGAATCACTGCACCTGCAGTGCTCACCCGATGTGCCCCACCCACACCCAGGGACCCGCCCATGCGCCAGAACCCGGAGCGCCGCGCCGCACTGCTCGACGCGGCCATCGAAGTCCTGGCGCGCGAGGGCTCGCGCGGCCTGACCCTGCGCGCGGTGGACGCCGGGGCGGGCGTGCCCACGGGCACCGCCTCGAACTACTTCGCCAACCGGTCCCAGCTGCTCGCGCAGATCCTGCACCGCACCCGGGAGCGGCTCGTCCCGGACCCGGCGGACCTCGCGGGCCCGCTCGACACCGAGGTCCTGCTCACCCGGCTCCTGGACCGGATGCGGCGCGAGCGCAGTGTGCACATCGCCATGCTGGAGCTGCGGCTGGAGGGCACCAGGCGCCCCGAACTCCAGAAGGAGCTCACCTCCTTCCAGGGCCTGGAACTGGAGGCCAACGTCAGGTGGCACCTGGACGCGGGGCTGCCGGGGGACCGGCAGGGCGTGGTCCTGATGTACCTGGCGATGCTCGGTCTGATCGTGGACGACCTGACGGCCCCCGCCATGCTGGAGGCGCACTCGGTGCAGGGGCTCATTCGGACGATGGTCGAGCGCCTCCTCCCGGAGAGGCCCGCGGACTGACTATCGTGCCGGTGAACAAGCACCGGCGGGGTGGGGAAACCGTGGGGAGTGCGGACATGGCGGACATCGCAGAGGACCTGGCGGACGGGATCCGGTGGCTGGCCGACTGGGACCAGTGGTTCGCCGGTCTGACCTTCGCCCGGGGGATAACCCCCGACGAACTCGCCACGCGGCTCGGCGCGCTGCCGGGCGTGCACCCCGGACCGCTGGGCGCGCTCGACGCCTGGAGCATGGTCACCGAGACCGTGGACGGCGACGGCGTGGCCCGGGTCGGCCGGTGGGGCGGCTGGTCCTTCGCCGTCGAACACGGACTGCCGGCCGGTGCGGAACGCCTCGCCGAGGTGTCCCGGGGCGGTGTGGAGGCCGTCCACCTCGACCCGCAGCCCGACCACCCGCCCAAGCAGTTCGCGTACGCCCGGGACGGCGAGCTGGTCTGCTGCTTCGGCCTCGGCGAGGAATGCTGGCGCGGCGGCCACCGGCCGGACTTCCTGCTCCCGGAACTGACCGCGGCCGGGATCCTCACCCCGGACGGCGCGTGCGCCCGCCCGGCCGGCGAACCGGACGCGGACCGCGACCGTCACACCCTCGCCGTCGTGGAACGCCGCTTCGGGCTGTCCCTGCCGCGCCACCTGATCGCGGACACCCCCCTGCCGGCGTACGTGACCTGCACGCGGTAGCGGTCCGTGACAGGGCCGGGATGCGGTGATCTTATGCTCAGGTTTACGCGAGTCCGCTGGTTTTGCGCCCGGTGAGCCACTTTGATGGGTTTGCCAGGCCTCGTACCGGAGCAGGGGGACCACACATGGGCACCGACCACAGCCAGAAGGACAGCACACCCACCCTGATCGGTTCCGTGCAGCGCGCACTGCGCCTCCTGGAAGCGATGTCCGCGGAGGGCGGGGTGACGGCCAAGAGGCTCGCCCGGCTCACCGGGATCCCGCTGCCGACCGTCTATCACCTGCTGCGCACCCTCAGCCACGAGGGCTACGTGCAGCGCGAAGGAGGGTCGTTCCGTCTCGCGGACGATCTTCCGCTCGCTTCGTGATCAGATATCGACGCGTTCCGGCCAAGCTCTCGCACCCTTCCTGGCATGTTCCAGCGGAAAATGCCAGAACGCCCTTTCGTACAGTGGAACTTGAGTAAGTTCCCTCCTGTCGCGCCGTACGACCGTGCACTCAGCACGTCCGGCCGGGAGGGGAGCCCGCGTGCCCGGGATCGACGAATGCCTGCTCGAAGCCATGGCCCTGCCTGGTGCGCGGGGGGCCGCGCTGGTCGACTGGAGCAGCGGACTGGCCCTCGGCACCGCGGGGGAGTCACCCGTGGGCGACCACGAGACCACCGCCGCCGAGACCGCCGAACTGGCCCGGGCGGCAGCCGAGTACGAGTCCTTCGCCCCTGCGGAGGCCGAACCGGAACACGGTGGCGGAGCCGTTCCCTCCGCCGGTCCGTCCGTCGGCTTACCGGCCGGCCCGCCTGTCGAGGATCTGATCGTCACCACCCGCACTGGATACCACGTACTGCGCTTCGTCGAGACGAGCTTCGACAGCAGCGTATTCCTCCACCTGTGGCTCGACCGCGCCGACGGCAACCTCGCCCTCGCGCGCCACAGGCTCCGTGCCCTGGCCGAGGGGCTGGTACTGAGATGACCTCCCCGGCCACCGCCACGGCCCCGAACGCCTTCGCCGCCGTCTCCCCCCTACTCACCCGACTCGCCGCGGAACGCGCCACCGGCGCCCTGCTCCGCGACCGAGGCACCCTCTTCCTGGAGGACGGCCGTATCGTCCACGCGGAGAGCCCGGCCACCCCCGGTCTCGACGTACTGCTCACCACCGGCGGCGGCCTCGCCCCCGAGCGCTGGCGCGAGGCCGTCGACCGGGCCGGTGCCCGCCGCCAGGTCGCCCGCTTCCTCGTGGACAGCGGGGGGCTCGCCGACGGGGAGCTGGAGATATGCCACCTCGCCGCCATATTCGACGCCGCCTTCTTCGCACTCTCCCCCGGCAGCGGGCCCTCCCGCTTCCGTCGCGGGGCCACCCACTGGATCGGCTCCGTCCGTTCCGTTGCCGCCGCCGCCGTCGAACGGGAGACCCGGCGCCGCCGGGACCTGCTCGACGCGGTCTGGCCGTACCCCCTGCTCGACACCTCCCCGGTCGTACCCCGGGCGGCCGCTCCGGGCCAGACGATCACCTCCCGGCAGCGGGCCCTGCTGGGCCGGGCCGACGGCCTGCGCACCCCGGCCGACCTCGCGTGGGTCCTGGGCCGGCCCGCCTTCCACACCCTGCTCGACGTACGGCGCCTCGCGGCGGCCGGACTGGTCGAGACCCCGCACACCCCGGCCCCGCCGCCGGTCGTGGCGCCCCTGCCCGACTGGATGACCGAGGCCCAATCCCCGGACGTGGCGCTGCTCCGCCGGTTACGCGACGCACTGGAGGCAAGTCTGTGAGGCTCCCGCTGCGACCGGCCCTGCGCGCCGACCGCTCCGAGCGTAGGCAGCCCGAAAGGAGTAAGGCCGACATGAGCACGGTGCCCCCCGAGACGGAGGCCGAGATACTCGCCGAGCTCCGCAGGCTGCGGGCCCGGGTACCCCAGCTCACCGGCGCCCTCGCCGCGAGCGCAGACGGTTTCGTGCTCGCGCAGGACAGTGCGGCCGCCGGGGCCGAGTCCGTCGCCGCGCTGACCGCCGCCGCCCTCGGGGTGGCCCAGCGGCTCAGCGACTGCACCGGACAGGGCGCCTTCCGCGAACTGCTCGTGCGCGGTGAGGACGGATACGTCGCCACCTACGCGGCGGGACTGGCGGCGGTCCTCACCCTGACCGCCGAGCCGCGCGTCAACGTCGGACGCCTCCACCTGGAGGCCCGGCGCTCCAGTCTCCGGATCGCGGAACTGATCGACCACACCCTCGGGCGAAGGGGTCCGGGAGCCGCACCCGGGTGATGCGCGTTCCGGCCGGCGGCGGCGCCCGAACCACCCGGCGCGTGCCGCCACGGATGCACCCAGCTACAGCCAGTCACGTTCCCCTCACATCCCAGTCACAGTGAAAAGAGAAAGAGGAACCTCTCATGGTCAATGTGGAGACCGCACTCAAGGAAGCCACCACCACGATCGAGGGCGCGATCGGTGCCGCGCTCGTCGACTACGGCAGCGGGATGGCCCTCGGCACCATCGGAGGCGGCAAGGACCTCGACCTCGCGGTCGCGGCCGCGGGCAACACGGACGTGGTGCGCGCCAAGGTCCGCACGATGGAGATGCTCGGCCTCAAGGACGAGATCGAGGACATCCTGATCACCCTCGGCAGCCAGTACCACCTGATCCGGCTGATGAAGGCCCGCGGCTCCACGGGCTTCTTCCTCTACCTGGCCCTCGACAAGGGGCGGGCCAATCTCGCGATGGCCCGTCATCAACTGAAGAAGATCGAAGCGGACCTGGAGGTCTGACCGGCCCACTGGGCATGGTCGGGCCGCCTCCCACCGCACCGCCGAAGTGGCGGACGGCTGAATTCTTTGCCGTCCGCCCTGGCGGTTGGCTGCGTATGCCCCATATGGGTGGAGTTTATGACTCTGTTACAGAGTAGGATGCTGTGAGCAGCTGATCATCGACAAAGCATAAAACGCTGGAGAAACCGCCACCCATGCCGCCGCGCCTGAGCATCGTCGTCCCCGTCTACAACGTCGAGCTCTACCTCGACGAGTGCCTGGAATCCATCGCATCCCAGACCTTCGAAGACTTCGAGGTCATCCTCGTGGACGACGGGTCCACGGACACGAGCGCCGTCATAGCCAAGGCGTTCGCCGCCAAGGACAAGCGCTTCCGCGTCGTGATGCAAGAGAACGCGGGCCTCGGCGCGGCCCGTAACGTCGGTGCCCGTCACGCCGACAAGGACAGCGAGTACCTGGCCTTCGTCGACAGTGACGACACGATGCCGGACTACGCCTACCAGAGGCTCATCGAAGCGCTCGACGAGACGGGGTCGGACTTCGCGGGCGGCAACGTGAAGCGCTTCCGCTCCGTCGGCATGCAGCAGTCCTGGGGACACCGCGCCGCCTTCGCCCGTACGCAGCTGAAGACCCACATCTCGAAGTTCCCGGCGCTGGTCACCGACCGCACCGCGTGGAACAAGGTCTACCGGCGCAGCTTCTGGGACCGGCACGGCTTCCAGTACCCCGAGGGCATCCTCTACGAGGACGCCCCGGTCAGCATCCCCGCGCACTACTTCGCCTCCAGCGTCGACATCATCAGCGACTGCGTGTACCACTGGCGCGTCCGCGAGACCGGCGAGCGCTCCATCACCCAGCGCTCGACCGACCCGATCTCCCTGATCGACCGCGTGAAGTCCGTACGCCTGGTGCGCGAGTCCCTCAAGGCCAAGCAGGGCGCCAAGTACGCCCGTTACCTGCGGGACTACGACCACAACGTGCTGAGCGAGGAACTCCCGCTCATCTACAAGTACGTGGGCGAGGGCGGCCCCGACTTCCGCGCCGCGTTCGTCAAGGAGGTCGGCGGTCTCGTCCGCGAGATCGGCACCGGCCCCTGGTCCGACCTGACCGTCGCCGACCGGCTCAAGGCGTACCTCGCCGGCGAAGGCCGCGTCGACGACTTCATCGCGCTCCAGCACCACCAGCGCGACTACAGCTACAGCGTCCCGGTCAAGGGCATCGCCCGCCCGCAGGCGGACTACCCCTTCCTGCAGGGCCGTCCGCCGGTCCCGGCCAAGATCCTCACCCTCGGCCCGCGCGAGCGCCGCGTCGTCAGCCGCCTGGAGCAGGCGGTCTGGGCCGACGGCAAGCTGCTGCTGCGCGGTTACGCCCTCCCCGGCCACCTCGGTGCGGAGAGCCGCCTCGGTTCCCGCAAGATGCTGGTCTTCCGCGAGGGGGACAAGCGCCGCCGCTCCGTGGTCAGCACCCGCACCGTCGCCTCTCCGATGGCCACGGTGAAGTCCCCGCACCTCGCGCTGCGGCACGCCGACTGGGCAGGCTTCACGGCCGTGGTCGACCCCTCGATCTTCCAGTCGGGCGGCAAGTGGAACCAGGGCATATGGACCACGTCCATCGCCGTCACGGGAGCAGGCGGGCTGCACCGCGCCCGCCTGCGGGGCGGGGAGAACGACACCGGCCAGAACCCGCCCCCGCACTGGGTGGCCCCCGACGTCCGGATCGTCCCGGTGGTCTCCGGCGCCCTCACCATCCAGGTGGAGATCGCCCGCGCCCGCGCGCTGGACGTCCACACCGCTGGTGACGACGCCGTCGAGATCACCGGCGAACTCACCGCCGAGGCCGTCGGATCCACCGCGCTGCAGGCCGTCCACGTCACCACGGGCACCACCCTGTCCTTCCCGCTGGAGAGCAGGGCGTCCGGCGCCGGCCGGGCCTCCTTCAGCGCCCGCGTACCGCTGGCCGACCTGGCCTCCGTACCGGACGCCGAGTGCGGGCCCGGCGAATGGGCCCCCGAGCCGTGGAGCCTCTCCGTCATCGGCCCCGACGGCACCGAGCACCGCATGGTCCACGACGAACGCGGCGGATTCGACGGCCTGGTCCTGCCCCTGTCCGGTGGGGACGAGGGCCGCTCCCTCTTCGCCAAGCGCGGCAACACCGGTCACCTGACGCTCTCCGTGCAGCCCTCCCCGCCGCTGGTCGACGAGGTCACCGCCGAGGACGGCACCCTCACCCTGCGGGGCCGCTTCCTCGCGCCGACCGACGAGCCGTACGAGTTCGTCCTGCACAACGCACACGGCGTGGAGTTCAGCTACCCCGTCACCCGCGACGGGGACGCCTTCGAAGCCGTCTTCCGGCCCGTGCTCCCCGAGGCGTACGCCGGCCGCACCACCCTCCCCGAGGGCCGCTGGTGGCCGACGCTGCGCCCGGCCGCCCAGGGCGGAACCACCGCCGGACTGCTCGGTGTCGACCGCGGCGCCCCGGTGCAGATGGGTCCCGGCCTGCTCTTCGCCGGGCCGCACCCGCTCACCGTGCAGGGCCGCCGGATGCGGGTCGAGACCCGCTTCCACGACCGCATGGTGCTGGTCGCCGACCCGCTGATCAGCCCGCACGACCGCTCGAACTACGCGCAGCGCGTCGCCCGCTTCGAGACCTACCCGGCGCAGCGCGCCCTGCCGGTCAAGGACATCGTCGTCTACGACACCCACCACGGGCAGGGCTCCGGCGACTCGCCGCGCGCCATCCACGAGGAACTGGTGCGCCGAGGCGAGAAGCTGGAACACATCTGGCTGGTCCGCGACGGTCAGACAGAGGTCCCGGAGACCGCCCGCGCCGTGCAGTACAACAGCGTGGAGTCGTGGGAGGTGCTGGCCCGCGCCCGCTACTTCGTGACCAACGACACCGTGCCGCGGCGCTTCGAGCGCCGCGCCGGCCAGGTCGTCGTACAGACCTGGCACGGCACGCCGATCAAGGAGATCGGCCACGACTTCGTCCACGACTACTACACGAGCCCGGAGATCCTGGAGGGGCTGGAGCACGACAGCGCCCAGTGGACCCTGCTCGCCTCCCCGAGCTCCTACGCCACGCCCATCCTCAAGCGCGCCCTCGGCTACGACGGCGAGGTCATCGAGGCCGGCAGCCCGCGCACGGACGCGCTGGTGCGGCCCGACGCGCAGCGGATCGCAGAGGTCCGCCGCCGGCTCGGCCTGCCCGAGGGCAAGAAGGTCGTCCTCTACATGCCCACGTGGCGCGAGAACAACGAGGGCTTCTCCGGCGGCTACAAGCTCGACCTGCGCATCGACCTGGACCAGGCCCGCCGCGAGCTGGGCGACGACCACGTCCTGCTGGTCCGTAGCCACCACCACGTGACGGAGCAGGTCCGCGACGGCGTCCGCGACGGATTCGTCGTCGACGTGTCCCGCTGGCCCGACGCGACCGACCTGCTGCTGGTCGCCGACGTGCTGATCTCGGACTACTCCTCCGTGCTGTTCGACTTCGCGCACACCGACCGGCCGATCCTGCTCTTCACGTACGACCTGGAGCACTACCGCGGCACGCTGCGCGGCTTCAACTTCGACCTGGAGGCGAAGGCCCCGGGACCGCTGCTCGCGGACTCGGCCAGCCTGATCGAGGCCGTGCGCAACGCGGACGCGGTCGGGGCGGAGTACGCCGGGGCGCGGGCGGCGTTCCGCGCCGAGTTCTGCGACCTGGACGACGGCAGCGCCACCGAGCGCGTCGTCGAGCGCATGCTCGCGAGGGGCGCGGAGCCCGCCAAGTAGGCCGAACGGGCGAATCACCGGCTGAACACGGACCGGCCCCGGACCCACCGATGAATTTCGGGTCCGGGGCCGGTCTGTATGGGAGAGACGGTGACCACCGTCCACGCACCGGCCCGGAGGCAGAGATGAGCGGCAAGGGATTCACCACGTGCCTGTGGTTCGACGGCAACGCGGAAGCGGCCGCCGACTACTACCTGTCCGTCTTCAAGGACGGCAGGCTCGGCCGGATCGGCCGGTACACGGAGGCGGGCCCCGGCCCGGCCGGCTCCGTGATGGTCGTGGAGTTCGAGATCAACGGCCAGCAGTTCATCGGCCTCAACGGCGGCCCGCAGTTCCCCTTCACCGAGGCGATCTCGTTCCAGATCCACTGCGCCGACGAGGCGGAGGCGGACTACTACTGGGACGCGCTGACCGGTGACGGCGGCGAGGAGGGCGTCTGCGGCTGGGTCAAGGACAGGTTCGGCGTGTCCTGGCAGGTCATCCCGCCGGGCGCCATCGACCTGATCGCCGACCCGGACCCCGGGCGGGCCGCCCGGGCGACCGCCGCCATGATGGGGATGAAGAAGCTGGACGTGAGCCAGATGCGCAGGGCGGCGGACACGGGCCAGTAACGGCGACAGGGCTAGGGACAGGGCCGGGCTAGGACGCGGCGAACCGGGCCAGCAGGGCCGGCAGGGCGGTGCCGATCGGCTCACGGACGATCTCGTCGGCCAGCGGGTCGTACGGGGTCTCCTCCGCGTTCACGATGATCAGCCGGGCTCCGGCCTCCGCGGCCATCCCGGCGAGCGAGGCGGCGGGCTGCACCTGCAGGCTCGACCCGACGGCGATGAACACCTGGCAGCCCTTGGCCACGGCCATCGCCTGCCCCAGTACCTCGGGGTCGAGCCGCTGGCCGAACATCACGGTCGCCGACTTGAGGATCCCGCCGCACACCAGGCAGGCGGGATCCGGCTCCCCGGCGGCCACCCGGGCCAGGGCCTCCTCCATGCCCGACCGGGCTCGGCAGGCCGTGCACACCACCGAGCGGGCGCTGCCGTGCAGCTCGAACACCTTGCGGTCGGGCATCCCGGCGAGCTGGTGCAGCCCGTCCACGTTCTGTGTGATCACCCGCACCGGGGTGCCGCCGCTCTCCAGCCGTGCCACGGCCAGGTGCGCGGCGTTCGGGCGTGCTCCGAGCGCGCCGATCTCGGCACGCATCAGCCAGGAGCGGCGCCGGATCTCCGGATCGGCCATGTAATACGAGTACGTCACGAGCTTTTCGGCGTCGGGATCCTGCCGCCACAGGCCCTGGGGCCCCCGGTAGTCCGGAATTCCGGAGTCGGTGGACATTCCGGCTCCGCTGAACAGCGCGACAAGAGGCTTTCCCATGTACCGACCCTACGTACGGCCGAGGGGCGCTCGCGAGCCCATTTCCGCCCACCGCCGGAGGGTCGTTTCTGCGGTGAATCCCGCCCCCCACAGGAGTGAGATCCGGGCCCCGCCCTCCCGATCCACCGGCCCGGGGGGTACAAGACCGGACATGATGCTCAAGCCGTACCGCCTCGGTGCCCTGCTGCTGACCCTGCTCGCGCTGCCGGTCATGCCGTCCGTTCCCGCCTTCGCCGCGTCCGCCGCCCTCGCGGGGAAGGGACACACCGCTGCCCAGATCAGCGACTTCCTCGTCGGTTTCTACGGTGCCCACGGTCCCTCCGCGCAGGACCGGGAGAACCAGGTCTCGCAGGTCCTCAAGGAGAGACAGCAGGTCAATGAGGAGGTCGACGTCCTGCTCTGCGCCCGCGACGAGCCGCAGGACATCGGTGTGGGCCCGGTGACCGTCGCGAAGACCGCCTCGGTGGGCTGGGCCACCGTGACCACCCACTGGGCCTCGGGCGGCACCGACACCTTCACCGCGTACGTACGCCTCGATTCCAATCCCATCCGGCTCGACGACGTGATCTGCGCGGGCTGACGTCCGTACGGTGATCCACGGGGCCGTTCGTAGGGTGGGCACATGGCTACGACAACCGCGACCACCACCGTCCTGTACTGCCGCGACCCGTTGAACGAACGCCGGGCCGACGCCCACTTCGCTGCGGAGGCCCGGCAGTTGCGCGCCGCCGGGGGCACGGCGCTGCTCGTCGACCACGACGCGCTGCTCGCCGGGGACGCCGAGCGTGCCGTCACCCGCGTGCCGGACGGGGCAGGAGCGCTCTGGTACCGGGGCTGGATGATCCCCGCGGGCCGGTACGCCGCACTGGACGCGGCCCTGCGCCGACGCGGTGGCGCGCTCGTCGTGACCCCGGAGGCGTACCGCCGGGCGCACGAACTCCCCGGCTGGTACGAGACCTTCGGGGGCCTGACCCCGGTCAGCGGCTGGTTGCCGGCGGAGCCCGGGGTGGTTCCCGACCCGGAGGGCCTCGCGGCCCTCGCGGCGGGCCTGCCGCCGGGAGCCGGCATCGTCAAGGACTACGTCAAGTCCCGCAAGCACGAGTGGGACGAGGCCTGCTACGTGCCGGACCTCGCCGACCCGGCCGCGCTGCACCGCGTCGTCGCGCGCTTCGTCGAACTGCAGGGCGAGTTCCTGGCGGGCGGGGTGGTGGTGCGGGCCTTCGAGCACTTCGTCACGCCGGAGGCGGCGGCCGCCGAGGTACGGGTGTGGTGGCGGGACGGTGCGCCCCGGCTGCTCACCACCCATCCCGACAGCCCGGTCGCCGTGGTCCCGGAGGCTGCCGTCGAAGCGGCCCTCGCACCGGTCCGGGCCGCCGTGCAGGCGCTGGGCTGCCCCTTCGTGACCACCGATCTCGCGCTGCGCGCGGACGGGGTGTGGCGGGTGGTCGAGGTGGGGGACGGCCAGGTCAGCGACCTCCACCGGGAGGTCGACCGGGCCGCACTGGTAGGCGTCCTGACGGCTGATCAGGCACCCCTGCGCACACCTGGCCCATCTGGTACAACACCGGCATGACGGGATTCCAGATCGCCGGCGCGAGTGCCGGCGACATGCACATGATCCGCGACTGGGCTGACGAGGAGGGCTGGAATCCGGGGGACTCCGACCGCTTCGCCTTCGCGGTCGCCGACCCGGAGGGGTTCCTCGTCGGCCGGCTGGACGGCGAGCCGGTGGCCTGCATCTCCGCGGTGCGGTACGGCGGGGGATTCGGCTTCGTCGGCTTCTACATCGCCCGGCCGGCCGTCCGTGGCCAGGGGTACGGCATCCGGCTCTGGCGCGCGGGGATGGAACGGCTCGACGGGCGGCTCGTGGGCCTGGACGGGGTCGTCGACCAGCAGGACAACTACCGCAAATCCGGGTTCCGTCCGGCCTGGAACAACTTCCGCTACGAGGGCGCCCCGCAGGGGGAGGACGACGGCGCGGCCGAGATCGTGGACGCGGCCACCCTGCCCTTCGGCCGGCTCGCCGCCTACGACCGCCGGTTCTTCCCCGCGCCGCGGGACGCCTTCCTGTCCGCCTGGACCGGCCTGCCCGGCCGCATCGCGCTGGCCGCCGTCCGGGACGGCCGCATCGAGGGCCTCGGGGTGATCCGCCCCGCCAGCGCCGCCCACCGGATCGGCCCGCTCTACGCGGCCACCCCCGCGGTGGCGGCGGCCCTGGTGCAGGGGCTGGCCCGGCACGCCCCCGACGGGCTGGTGTCCGTGGACGTACCCGACGCCAACCCGGCGGCCGCCGCCCTCTTCGAACGCCTCGGCCTGGCCCCGGCCTTCGAGACCGCCCGGATGTACACCGGTCCGGCACCGGACGTCGTCATGACGGAGCTCTTCGGGGTGACCAGTCTCGAACTGGGATGAGGACGCGGCCGGGCCGGGCGGCGGTCGCACGGCGCCGCCCGGCCCACCGCCTCACGGGGGATCAGAAACCGAACAGCGTGCCGGAGGTGTTCCGCAGGCCGCACGGATTGGCGAAGGTGTACGTGTAGCTGAGCCGACGGCCCTGCCACACCCCGACGGCCGCTACGGTCATCGGGTTCCACTCCCGGGTACAGGCGGCGCCGGGTGCCGGTGCGGCGAGCGGGTCGAGCTGCGAGCCGTTCGCGCGTAACTCGGCGCAGGCGCCGGCCGGGTTCGGGTGCGTCCCGCCGGGCGCCGGCGAGCAGACGAGGGTCACCGCGCGCATGACCGCGCCCGTGTCGGCGTCGGGCCCGGCCGTCACGCTGAGCACCAGCGCCGACGGCGCGTACAGGCTCGCCGTGCCGGCCGGTGCGGCTCCGGCCGTACCCGGCCAGGCCAGCGCGGTGAGCGCGGTGAGCGCCATGGCGGCGGAACCGAGCCCGAGACCCTTTGCGATGGACCGCATTGCGAACACTCCCTTGGGTTGCTGTTTCGGATAGCGGACGCAGTCTTGCCGACCCGGGCCGTGAACGCCCGTTCGGACCTCCGTTTTCCGTCACCGATCGTGTGCGGATGACTGCAGTCCGCAGCCGTGCGGGCGGGCTGACCAGTGCCGGAGCGGGCCGCCGAATCGGCCGAACACCGACCGGGAAACCTCCCCGAAACCTGCGGCCCACACCTGTGATCTGCCGGGACGGGTTCTGGACCCCCTCCGGGGCAGGGCCGGCGCCACCCCCGGGACACGGCCCGGGCCCGCTGTGCCGCGCCGTCCGCGACGGTTGGCCGGGGGCATGGAAAACGACGCGATCCAACTCAAGGCCCGACGGCGGGCGCCTGCGCGGCCGGGGCGGTGGTGTCCGCGGTCGTCCCTGCCGCGCTCGGCCTGCGGCGCGGGGCGGTCGCGACGGCGGGGGTGCGTGACTGAGCACCACCCGGGCGGTCTGCCCGGGCAGCGGGGCCCGACAGGCCGCTCAGGCGGTGCTGCTGAGGCGGGGTGCGTACAGCTCCAGCAGGCGGGTACGGGTCTGCTGGAGCCGCATCGCGAGCACGCGCCCGACCCAGTGCCCGATCGCGGAGCCGAAGGTGGGGTCTGCGTCCATCAGCATCCTGACGGTCGCGGCGTCGAACTCGTACGCCCGCACCGGGGTCATCGCCTCCGCGCCGAGCTGCCACACGTACGGCGGGAACAGCCAGGACCAGCCCACCAGCTCACCGGGGCCGAGGCTCTCCACCGGCGCGGGCCGACGGCCGGCGACGGGGATTTCCAGGGTCACGGTGCCGGAACGCACGATCCAGAAGGAATCCGCCCTGGTGCCCTCGTCGAAGATGCGCGCGTTCTCCGGGAAATTCACCTCACGGGCCTGGGACATCAGCCGTCCACGGTGCTCGGTGGACAGGACGGCGGCGATCCGGATGGGGGAAGGTGTGCTCACGACGGCCTCCGATCACGACCCCCCACGACGCTCCTGCTCTCCCAGTGTCGCCGAAGCCCGCCGAATCGCTGCCGGACCGGGCACGGTTTCTTGCCCACCGGGCCCGGGAACGGGGCTCCGGAAGCCTTCTGTGCCCAGGGTTCAGGGGGTGTCCTCCGCGTTCGCCTCCAGACAGGCCAGCTCCATCGAGTCGAGGACGGCCTCGTGGCTGCGCCCGCTCAGCTCGGCGACGTTCTCGATCTGGGCCGTCGCCCAGGCCGCCAGGGTCATCACCAGCACCCTGAGCCCGTCCGTGCCGTGCTCCGCCAGGACCGCGTCGGCGACGACCATCGCCTCCTCGGGCACCTGCTCGGGCGGTTCCAGCCCCGCCAGACCGCGCAGCAGGGTGAGGGTCCGGCGGGAGATCTCCGGCGTCATTCCCGCCAGCCGCATGTCCTCGTCGTCGTCCATCCGCCCCGCCCTCCGGTGCCGTGCCACATCACCTCAGGGCACGGTAGAGGGGCGCGGCGCCGCGCGGGGCCGTTTTGCCAGGGTGACGGTGCGTGACCGGGCCCCGACCGGCCGGATCCGGGCGGTCAGCCGTCCCCGGCCGCTGGTGGGCCGGCCCGGCGGAAAGCGTCCCGCAATCGCCTTCCCCCGGAAGCGACCGGCCGGTAACCTGCCCGCGGCAGCCGCCCGCCGGGACGGCCGACATCCGGCAGGAGCACCATGACGAGCCTCTTACGCGCGGTCCTCGCCGCCCTCCTGCTGGTGGCCGGCGCCCTCGCGGCGCCGTCCGCACAGCCCGCGCACGCCGCCGCGCCGTCCGCGGCCGCCACGGGCACCGCCGACACCTGGACCCCGCCGCTGTCCACCCGCGGCCGGTACATCGTCGACGCGCAGGGCAACCGGTTCCGCCTGCGCTCCGGGAACTGGGACGGGGCCCAGGGCTCCTGGAACGGCTCGGGCGACCGCGACGATCCGGCCACGCACCACAGCGGGCAGAACGCCCACGGCATCCCGGTCGGCCTGGACCGGGCAGCCCTGCCGGCCCTGATCGCCGACTTCCGGGCCGCGGGACTCAACAGCATCCGGCTGCCCTTCTCCAACGAGATGCTGCGCGACACCACCCCCGTCCCGGACTCCGCCGTCGCCGCCAACCCGGCCCTGCGCGGCCGCACGCCCCTCCAGGTCTACGACGCGGTGGTAGCCGCCCTCACCGGCGAGGGCTTCGCCGTCATCCTCAACAACCACACCGTCACCACCCGCTGGTGCTGCGGCCTCGACGGCAACGAACGCTGGAACAGCGGCCGCTCCACGGCCCAGTGGGCCGACGACTGGGTCTTCCTCGCCCGCCGCTACCGCGACAACCCCCGCGTGGTCGGCGCCGACCTCTACAACGAGGTCCGCCGGGACTTCTGGGACGACCCCAACTGGGGCCTCGGCGACAACCACGACTGGCACGCCGCGGCCCAGGAGGCCGCCGACCGCATCCTCACCGAGGCCAACCCGGACCTGCTGATCGTCGTCGAGGGCATCAACTGGTTCGGGCTGCCCGTCGACGGCTTCCCGCACGGCCGCCCCACCCTGACCCCCGTACGCACCCTCTCCCACACCCTGGTCACCTCGAACAAGCTGGTCTACAGCGCCCACTTCTACGGCTACACCGGCCCCCGGCACAGCGGCGCCACCGGCATGGGCGAGACGCACGACCTCCGCTACCAGGACATGACCGCGGCGGAGCTCGAACAGACCCTCTACGACCAGGCCTTCTTCGTGTCCGCCGAGACCGGTACGCACTTCACCGCCCCCGTGTGGATCAGCGAGTTCGGCATCGGCGCCGACGAGAGCGGCGCCGCCCCGCGTGCCTGGTTCGACCGGCTCACCGGGTATCTGACGCGCTCCGACGCCGACTTCGCGTACTGGCCCCTCGTCGGCTGGAGCACCACCGCCCAGGGCACCCCGGGCGGCGACACCTGGGCGCTCCTGCGCTACGACACGGCCGGCCGTCGCTCGGGCGTCCTGGACCAGGGGGACTGGCGCACCGCCCGCTGGTCACCGCTCACCACCACCCCCGGCCGCACCGGACCGGTCCCCGCCACCACCGCCTGGTACCAGCTGACCACGGACCACCGGGACCACAACGCCTCGCTGCGCACCCGGGCCGCCGGGGACTGGGACAGCGGGGCCCGCAAGGCGGTCTGCCCCGACGGCGCCCGCCTCACCGGGCTCGCCCACACCGGCGGCCGGGGCCTGTGCACCACCTCCGATCTGCGCGCCCCGACGGGCGGGCACACCGTGGTCCGCGACGAGACGCACGTCCCGACGGGCGGCGACTGGGCCACCGGGTACACCAAGTTCCAGTGTCCGGCGGGCCAGTTCCTGACCGGATACAGCCTGCGCGGCGAGCGGGTCTCGGCCGCGCTCTGCGCCCCGGCCCGTACCGCGCTTCCCGCGGGGGGCCGGACGGTGTGGTTCGACCGGGGCGACAACCGCCCGGCGGGCGGCCCCGGCGGCGACTTCGCCTCCGGGCACTACAAGGGCCAGTGCCTGCCCACCGAGTACGCGGCGGGCATCGCCTTCACCACCCGCGCCGCCACCCGCCCCTCCCCGGCCGCACTCCTGTGCCGTCCCCTGCCCGCCGCGTGATCAGTTGCCGCGAGGTGTCATCGCTCGTCCGTGTCCAGCCACTCCGTGAGGGTGTCGCGCAGGCGCTCGACCTGGGCCCGGTCGATGATGACGGTCGCGTGGCCGGGCAGGCCGCCCGGGAAGGTCCCGGCGGACTGGGCGACGGCCACGCGCAGGTACTCCACGGGCAGGCCCTCCACCGGCGGGGCCTCCGCCGGTACCCGGGCGTCAGGAGCCGTGTCCAGGTCGCGAACCCGGGGATGACAGTGGTTCGGTATCGCGGCGACCTCCAGCAGGCCGGCGCGCGGGTCGCTGTCCGCAGGGTTCACGTGCGATCCCCGGTAGACCAGCGGTGCGGCCGCGTCGCCGTCCTCGGCGAGCAACAGCCACGTGGCAAAGATCGACATCGCTCTTCCCCCATCGGGTCGCCGTGCGCAACCGACACAGGCTACGCCGGTCCCCTGCCACCGTCCGCCGGGTATCGGGCGGCCTGATCACCGGCCGGACCGGCCTGAATACGGCCCGCCGCGGCGACGGCGGCGAGCGCGGCCAGGATCAGGGCCGCCGCGACGAGGTAGGTGGACCGCATCCCGGTGGCCACGGCTCCGGCCGACGCCGAGGCGTGCGCGAACACGGCGCCCATGAGGGACGCGCCGGTGACGAGGCCGAGGTTGCGGGAGAGGCCGAGCATGCCGGAGACGACGCCCCGGCGGTCCGGGCCGGCGTCCGCCATGACGGCGGTGTTGTTGGCCGTCTGGAACACCGCGTAGCCCGAGGTCACGACCGCGAGCGGAACGACGTACCCGAGGACGCCGAGCGAAGCCGGAGCCACGGACAGGCTGACGGCCCCGGCCGTCATCGCCAGGAGCCCCAGCAGGGCCGTGCGCCGTCCGCCGAACCGGTCCGCGAGACGCCCGGCCGGCACCCCGGTCACCCCGGCCACCAGCGGACCGACCGACAGGACGAGTCCGACCGGGGCCTCGTCGAGCCCGAGGGTCCGGGAGAGGTAGAACGGGCCGACCACCAGCGTCGCCATCATCACCGTCGACACGAGCGCACCCGAGGCGAGGCCCGCACCGATCACCGGATCCCGCAGGAGCGAGCGCTGGACCAGGGGAGAAGCAGTCCGCGCCTCGGCGCGTACGAAGAGGGCGGCCCCGAAGACGGCGCCGAGCAGGAGCGCCGTGTTGAGCGGGCCGAACCGGCCGTCACCGAGGGTCATCGCGAGCGCGTAGGCGGCGAGGGTCAGCGCGAGCAGCAGGGTCCCCAGGTGGTCGAACCGGGCCCGGTCGGCGCTGGGTTCCCGCCGGTCGGCGGGCAGATGCCGGTGGGAGAGCAGGAACGCCGCGATGCCCAGCGGCACGTTGACGAGGAAGAGCGCCCGCCAGCCGAATCCGGCGAGCAGGGCCCCGCCCAGCGACGGACCGAGAGCGGTTCCCACCGCGGACATGGTGCCGAGCAGCCCCATGGCGCTGCCCGTCCGCTCCTTCGGGACCGTCTCACCCACGAACGCCATGGTGAGGGCCGTCAGCACGGCGGCTCCCAGACCCTGGGCCGCCCGGGCGGCGATCAGCAGCCAGAGCGTGGGCGCGGCCGCGCACAGCACCGAGGCCACGGTGAACAAGGAGATGCCCGCCAGGAGCAGCCGCCGGCGGCCGACGAGGTCGCCGAGGCGCCCGGCGCCCACGACCAGGGCGGTGACGGCGAGGAGATAGGCGAGGACGATCCACTGGACCTCCTGGAACGACGCGGAGAACACCTGCGCCAGGGTCGGCAGGCCGGCGTGCGCGATGCCGGTGCCGAGCGAGGACAGCAGTACGGACAGGGAGAGACCGGCGAGCGCCCACCGGACCGGGGGCCGGTGGGCACCGGCGGACGGCGTCCCGCCCTCGCCGCCGGTGCGGTGCTGTCGGTGTCCGGTCGCGGAATCACGGTGTGGGCTCATGCCGGGAGGGTGCGGTCGCCGGGTGGCGGGCGGCAAACCTTGTTGCCGTTTCCGGGACGGCCGGGTGCAATGGCCGTATGGACGAGAAGCCATCCCCCCACCAGGCGGTCCTCGACGAGGTCGCCCCCCGGCTCCGACGGCTGCGCGCCCGACGCGGACTGACCCTGGCCGCGCTCTCCGAGACGACCGGCATCTCGAAGAGCACCCTGTCCCGGCTGGAGTCCGGGCAGCGCCGCCCCAGCCTGGAACTCCTGCTGCCGCTCGCGGCCGCGTACCAGGTGCCTCTGGACGACCTGGTGGGCGCCCCCGAAGTGGGCGATCCCCGGGTGCGGCTGACCCCCCGCACCCTCCCGAACGGAGGCACGGCCGTGCCGCTGACCCGTGGTCCGGGCCCCCTCCAGGCGTACAAGATGCTCATCCCCGACCGCGGCGGTGAGCCGGAACCGCGGACCCACGAGGGATACGAGTGGCTGTACGTGCTGGAGGGGCGGCTGCGCCTGGTCCTCGCCGAGCACGACCTGGTGCTCGGCCCCGGCGAGGCCGCCGAGTTCGACACCCGGCTGCCCCACTGGTTCACCAGCGCGGACGGGCGGCCGGTGGAGATCCTCAGCCTCTTCGGGCGGCAGGGCGAGCGCATGCACGTCCGCGCGAAGCCCCGCGCGTGACGGCGGGGGCGGGTGTGCCGGTCCGGCACTCTTTCGCATCCGATGGGTCAAGTGGGGTGAACCGAGCCGCGAATCGCTCTAGGGTGCGCCCGTAGGCACGGCTGTGGACTGCTGTTCGGCGGTTTTCGGCCATGGCTCACCCGGCCGCACCCTACGGCCGTACCGCACATCGAACTGGGGGATTCATGCGTAGATCCCGAGGGCTGGTGGCCGCTCTCGCCCTGTCCCTGGCCGGAACCGGAGCGGGGGCGGGCCTCGGCCTCGCCCCGCAGGCGGCGGCGCTCACCCCGCCCGTCACGTTCACCGCCGACCCGCTGTCCACCTGGCAGCCCGACGGCGTCGTCTGGGCCCTCGCCGAGGCGGGCGGCCAGGTCTTCGCCGGAGGCACCTTCTCCACGGTGCGCCCACCGGACGGAGGATCCGGAAGCGAGCGGTCGGCCGTGAACTTCGCGGCCCTCGACGCCGCGACCGGCGCCCCGACCTCCTGCGAGCTGTCCTTCACCGTGGGCTCCGGCACCGCCACCGTCCGCGCGCTCGCCCTCTCACCGGACAAGACGACCCTGTACGCGGGCGGCTACTTCGGCGCCGTCAACGGCACTCCCGTCTCCAGCCTCGCCGCGATCGACGTGGCGAGCTGCACGGTGAAGCAGAGCTTCCGCCCGGCCTTCGCGGCCACCGTGCGCGCCCTCGCCGTCACCGGCGACACCGTCTACGCGGGCGGCGACTTCCTCAGCGTCGCCGGCCAGCCGCGGCAGCGGTTCGCCGCCGTCGGCGCGGCCGACGGAGCGCTGAAGCCCTTCACCGCCAACGCCGACGAGCCCGGCCGCGCCATCGAGGTCACCCCCGACGGCAACCACGTGGTCCTCGGCGGCGACTTCTTCACCGTCAACGGCACCAACACCCACGCACTGGCCGTCGTCGACGCGACGAGCGGCACGCTCACCAAGTCCTACGCCGGTTTCATCGAGACCAACTCCGTGGTCAAGGACATCGCGACCGATGCCACCGGCTTCTACACCGCCAACGAGGGCACGGGCGGCGGCGTCTTCGACGGCCGGATCGCGCTCAACCTCAGCGACTACGGCCAGCGCTGGCGCGACACCTGCCTCGGCGCCACCCAGGCCGTGCTGCCGTACCAGAACGTGCTCTACAGCGCCTCGCACGCACACGACTGCTCCAGCGTCGGCGAGTTCCCCGACGGCCAGCGCCACCACCTGCTCGCCCAGCCCACCACCGGCACCGGCAAGCTCGGCTGGGCCCCCGACACCAACGACGGCATCGGCGAGGGCATCGGACCGCGCGTGATGGCGGTCGGCTCCAAGGCAGGCGTCCAGTACCTCTGGGTCGGCGGCGAGTTCACCACCGTCAACGGCGCGGCGCAGCAGAGCCTGACGCGCTTCGCCTCCACCGGCGACACCGGCGCGCCCACCGTGCCCGTGGCGAGCGCGGTCAGCTTCGAACCGGACGAGGCCCAGGTGCGCTGGCGTACCAGCCTCGACCTCGACGACAGCGCGCTGACCTACCGGATCTACCGGAACGGCGCGGCCACGCCGATCGCCACGGTCACCGCCGACTCGCTGTTCTTCCGGCGGCCGCAGGCCTCCTGGACCGACACCACCGTGACGGCGGGCCAGTCGTACACCTACCGCGTGACGGCCACCGACGGGGCGGGCAACACCAGCGCCCTGTCCGCTACGGCGAGCGTGACCGTCCCGACCACGGCGGAGGGCTACCCGAACAAGGTCCGCACCGACGGGGCCGCGCTGTACTGGCGCTATGACGAATCGGCCCTGCCCTTCGTCGCCGACTCCTCCGCGGGCAACCAGAGCGGCGTCCACAACAACGCCCCCGCCCTGCGGCAGACGCCCGGCGCGGTCTCCGGCGCGAGCACCGCGATCGGCTTCAACGGCTCGAACACCCACGTGTACGGGGACAAGCTGCAGACGATCGGCGGCACCTACAGCATCGAGACCTGGTTCCGCACCGACACCACCCGCGGCGGCAAGCTCGTCGGCTTCGGGAGCCGCCAGGTCGGCGCCAGCAACCACTACGACAAGCACGTCTACATGACCAACGACGGACGGCTGGTCTTCGGCGTCTACGCCGGAGCCACCCGCACGATCACCACCCCGGCCGCCTACAACGACAACCAATGGCACCATGTCGTCGCCACCCAGGGCCCGGGCGGAATGACCCTCTACGTGGACGGCGCGCAGAAGGGCACGCTGAACGTCACCACCCACGAGAACTACGCCGGATACTGGCGCACCGGCGGCGACAACCTGGGCTCCTGGCCGAACCGCCCGACCAGCGACTACTGGGCGGGCCGGCTCGACGAGACCGCCGTCTACCCGACGGTGCTCAGCGCGGCGCAGGTGCAGAACCACTACGCCCTCGCCACCGCCCCGGCCGACTCGGTGGTCCAGGTGCCCGCCGCGGAGGACACCTACGCCAACGCGGGGGCGCCCGCCACCAACTACGGCACCTCGGGATCGCTCGCCGTGCGCGGCACCTCGTTCTACGCGAGCTACCTGCGCTTCAACCTGCCCGCCGCGCCCGCGGGCACGGTACTGAAGGCGGCCGCGCTCAGCGTGAAGACGAGCACGCAGAGCGGCGCCGGCACCACGGACACCGTCTCGGTCGTCCCGGTCACCGGCTCGTGGAGCGAGGGCGCGACCACGTACAACAACCGGCCCGCGCTGGGTGGTCCGGCGCTCGGCACCTTCGCCGGGATCGCGGACGGTTCGGCCGTGCACACCACCGGGCTGAACACCGCGAGCGTCGCGACGGCCCTCGGCGGCAGCTACGGCCTCGCGCTCACCAGCACCGGTACGGACGCCCTGTGGCTGTGGTCCTCCGAGGCACAGGCGAACGAGGGGACGCCGCAGCTGACGCTCACCTTCGGCGCACCGTGACCTGACACCCCCAGGGAACAGGAAGGGGCGCGGGCCGGCCTGAGGGCCGGCCCGCGCCCCCCTCGCCTAACGGCGCGCGTCCACCACGGCGAGGAGCTTGCCGCTGGTCGCACTGCGGTCCAGCGACGCACCGTCCACCGCTTCGACCACCAGATCCAGCAGCCGCTCCGCAACCGCCGAGCGCAGCTCCGGGTAGCCGGCCAGGAACACCTCCCGCAGCCGCTCCGGGTCGCTCGCCGGGGTCCGTTCCACCCGTACGGTCAGCCGCTCGCGCGCGCCGGCCGAGTCGAGCCGGATCTGCAGCTCGCCCCGGTGGCCCCCCTGTTCCCCGGCCAGGTCCAGGAAGCGCCGGAGGTTCAGGAAGTACGTCGCCACCCGCATCACGTCACCGGTGCGCCCCCGCAGCTCGAAGCGCGGCGCGTGCCGTCCGCACGGGCAGCGGCCCGGAACCTCCCGGCCGAGGTCGCCTATGACGTACCGGCCCAGGTGCTGGCCGCGCCGGGCATGCGTGGTGAAGACCAGCCGGCCCGTCTCGCCCGGAACCACCGGGCGGTCCTCGGCCAGGTCCAGGATCTCCATCGTGTGCAGGTCGGCGTGCAGGTGGTGGACGCCGCCCGAGCTCTCGGTGCACTGGTAGCCCAGCGGGCCGAGGTCGGTGCTGCCGTAGGTGATCGAGTGGACCACCTCGATCCCGAAGGTGTCCTTCAGGGTGCGCCGCTGCTCCTCGGTGAAGTGCTCGCCGCCGTAGAACACCTTGCGCAGGCCGCCGTACGCGCGCAGCGCGTCCTCCTCCGCGTGCAGCAGCTGCCACAGGTAGGAGGGCATCCCGAAGAGGGTGTCGGCCCCGTGGTCGATCAGCGCCTGCGCCGTGGCCCGGTGGTCGGGGCCCGCCGACAGCGGCAGCTGCACGCCGCCGAGCCGTTCCAGCACGGAGAAGAAGCTGATGAAGCTGCCGTACATGGCCCCGCAGTAGAACAGGTTGGCGGTCCGGTCCGAGGCCGGGTCGTAGCCGGCGGCCAGCAGGCCGCGGGCGGCGGCGTGCATCTGCGTGTCGTAGTCGTCGTAGCTGAAGACCGACAGCGCCGGTGCGCCGGTACTGCCACCGCTGCGGAAGTAGAGCTCGGCATCGGCCCGTGCCAGCCGGCGGGCCGGCTCCTGTACGTCCTCCTTGCCCACCAGCGGTCCCGTGGGACGCGGCAGCACCACGGGCCGCACCAGGTCGTCCAGGCAGGCGGTGGTGGCGAAGGCGACCGGATCGGCCTGGACCGCGACGCGGCGGCTGTAGCGCTGCAGGGCGTAGACCCCGTCATGGGGCTCACCCGCGTAGCTTTCCAGCATGGAGCCGACCGGCGTGACACGGGTGACACCCGCGGCCAGGGCGGTGCGGGCGAGTTCGGCGACGTCCGTGGCGCTGCCCGCGATGCCCGCCGTCTGCAGGTAGCGGCGCATCGGCCGCAGGGTGGCGACGAGCCGCTTGCGGGGCAGCGGCTTGACCCACACGCTGCGGTGCAACGGCGAAGCCGTGAGCGGGGACCGGGTGTCCGCCAGCACCCGCCACGAGCCGTCGGGGGCGGCGAACACCCGGGTCAGGCCCAGGTGCTCCTCCAGCCGGGCCATCAGCTCGGTGGTGGTCAGCTCGGCCGCCTCCGCCGGGTCCGGCTCGCCCGCCGCAGCTGCGGCGGCGGCCGGCGGCCGGGTGGCGAGGACCGAGGCGAGGCGCTCGGCGAAAGCGAACACCTCGTCCTCGTCCTCGGTGTCGAGGTAGACCACCTGGGGGCTGGAGCACGCCTCCTGTTCGTACAGGCAGACGTCGTCCGCCAGGGCGTCGAGCGTCCCGGCGTCCGACCAGGCGTCGGCCGTCAGGTAGGCGAAGGAGATCCGGTGCCCCCACTCCACCAGCCGGCAGCCGGCCGGCACGTGGGCCGCCACCCCTTCGACGGCCGCCTCCCCGCCCCACACGGCGACGGCGTCCGCGGGCGCGCACATCAGGCGCAGCCACTCCTGCCGGGAGGAAGGGAAGCGCAGCACGACGATCCGCGCGGCGAGTGCGCCGCTGGGGTCCAGGGCCGCGAGCTCGGCCATCAGGTGCTGGGTCAGGAGGGTGTCGTCGCCGCTGGTCTTGAGTACGTTGACATTGCCGGCGAGCAGGCCTTCGACGATGCTCAGCGGCGCGACCGTCGCGGCGTTGCCCGGCGCGATGTGGGCGACCATCCCGACGGGCGCCCACGCCTCGTAGACCGTCTCGCGCGGATCCGCCCGGTTCAGCCGGCCCGGAGTCGCGCCGCCCAGTTCCCGGCGCAGCTTGCGGGTCAGCTCCCGGCGGCCGAGGAGGCCGCCCAGCTCGGCCAGGACGGCCGGGTCCTCGCCCTCGGGCAGATGCGCGGCGAGCCGGGCCCGTACGGGATGGCCCGGATCGTACAGCGCTGCGGAGAGGGCCTCGCACGCGGCCAGGACGGTCTCGGTCTCCAGGCCCTCCGCGAGCGCGGTCTCAACGACGTCCGGCAGTCCGGCGAGCCGCCGGCCGGCCTCCTCGTCGCCGATGAACTCGCCCTGCCAGTAGTGGTGGTGCACGCTCACGGTCACGCCATACCCTTCATCAGTTCCGCTGCGGCCACCGCGCAGCTGCGGTTGCGGCTCACCCCGGCACGGCCGTGGACGGTGAACCAGGGGGTCTGCAGCTCGCACCCGCACGCGTCGCCCGGCTGGAGCGAGGCGAGGTCGCCCATGACCACGCTCTGCGCGGGCACCGAGGTGATGTACGGCGACACGAGGTGCAGGTAGCCGCGCTCCCCGTAGGGCAGGGGTTCGAGGGTGCGGGTCGAGCGGATCGTCACGCGCGACCAGACGGGAGCGTGCAGCCGGTGGTGGTCGCACTCGATGTACGGGATGCAGTGCTCGACCGACCCGAAGGTGTCCCGGATCCGCTCACCGGGAATGCCGAGCTGCTCGGTGACCCGGGAGTACAGCTCCTCCTTCTCGACGCGCCGGTCGGCGTGGCCCTTCCAGCCGCCGCCGAGGACCACGAGGGAGCCCTCGGGCAGGCGCAGCGGAGGCAGCCCCATGGCCCGCATCCGCTCCAGGGTGAAGAAGAGGAAGGCCGGGAAGCCGAGGATGCGGACCGGGGCGTCCTCCTGCTCGAAGCGGCGCAGCGCCGCGATGCAGCCGAAGGGGTCGAACTCGTGCTCGCCGCCGGTGTTGCGCAGCGCGTAGGTGACACTGCGCGCGGGGGCGAAGTCGCACAGGTAGTTGTCGGTGAAGGCGGTCCCGAGGTTCAGCGAGGGGGCCGGCTCGTAGCTGTACAGGAGGTAGTTGACCTCCTGGTCGGGGGTGATCCACCCGTTGTGCTCGAAGATCCGGGCGACCATGCGCTGGGCGGAGCGGATGGTCCACCGGTCGAAGAACATCTGGGACTTCTGGCCAGTGGTCCCGGAGGAGGTCAGGTGCAGGTCGACGTCCTCGCGGGGGATGGAGAGCACCTCGTGCCGCTTGAAGAAGTTCGCGTGGACGAGCGGCGCACGGTAGGGCTCGGCCGGCGCGGTGGCCTCGTACAGGGAACGGAAGAACGCGGAGCGTTCGGTGTGCCAGGCGTTGGTCTCCGCCATGGCTGCGGCGAACAGCGCGTCCTGCTCGGGTCCGAAGGCGTACGGATCGGTCAGGTCGCACAGCTCTTGTACGTGCGGCAGCAGGGCCGGGTCGGGTACGGCGACCGGCGCCAGATGGGGGTTCACGGGGTTCACGGGGTTAACGGGGTTAACGGGGGCCATGGGGCTCATGAGGCAACCTCGGATGATGTGGGCAGGTGTGTCGACGCCCAGGCCGACACGTAGCAGTCCAGGTACGGCTGGAGGGGTGGTTCGACGGCGACGCCGCGGAAGTCGATCCGTTCGCCGGAACGGGACAGGACGGCGTAGTCGTGGAAGCCGTCGCCGTCCGCGCGCATGGCGGGGTAGAGGGCCCCGGCGATGAACCCCTGGGCGAGGAAGGCCGAGAGGGCCTCGTGGTGGGCGAGTGGCACCAGGGCCTCGACGTAGCCGGCGCCCGCGCGGGCCAGGGCCCGGGTGACGGGTTCGAGGTGGGACGCGGCGGCGGCCGGGTCGGGATGGGCCGTCAGCAGGGACGCGTACCCGCCGGCGCGGTTGAGGTAGGCGTAGACCTCGAACCGGCCGTCCTCGGGGGTGAGCAGCACGTTCGGGGTGTGCAGCGGGTAGAACCAGCCCTCGGCGCCCGGGAACCGCTCGCGGAACCGGCGGCGGACAAAGGCCGGTGCCTCGATCACCTCCAGCCGTTCGGCCGCCGCGTGCGCTGCGGGGGCCGGGAGCGGACCGGTGGCGGCCCGGACCCCGGGGTAGTCGATGCCGAGCGCGGACTCGGACGTGCGCAGCAACGGCAGCAGCGGGGCGGGCACTTCGGCGACGGGGATCCGCCGGTCGAGCACTCCGGCGGCGTGACGCGCGTAGAGTGCGAGGCTTTCGCGGCTGCTGAGATCCACGGCGTTGGGCAGGATGCCCAGCGGGCGGAAGCCGTTGCGCAGGACGACGCGCTGGGGACCCGCACTGACGGTGCGTACGGTCGCGTACACCGAGTCCAGGCGGCCCGTGTCCAGCATCGCGGCGCACAGGGCCTCGGTGAGGGCGGCGGCCAGGCCGGCCGAGCGGTGCTCGGGGTGCACGGCGATGCCTTCCAGGCGGCCGGTGCGGCTGCCCGCCTCGCCGTGGATGGCGGCGGACGCGGTCAGGGCCCCGGTTCCGGCGCATCGGGTGACGAGCCACAGGGAGTGCGGGTCGGCGATGAGCCGGGCCATCTCGGCGGGGTCGGTGCCGAGGGCCACGGGGTAGTGCGGACCGTAGACGGCGTAGTAGAGCTGGCGCAGTTCGGCGATGTCCGCGCGGACGGCCGGTGTGATCAGGGGGCTCATCGCGTGCCTCCGGCGGGTTCCGTCATGGCCGGGCCGGGCGTACGGGAACCGAGAAGGGCCAGCGCGCAGGCAGCCGGGAGCAGACCGATGCCCTGCACGAGGCAGAGCGTCTGCGGGGAGAGGACGTCGCCGGCGGACCCGAACACCAGGGACGCCACCGGCAGGGAGGCACCCAGGACGGCCTGCATCACGGCGAAGAAGCCGGGCTTGTCGGCTGTGGGCACCATCCGCTGGAACAGGGCGACGAAGCGCACGCTGACCGCCCCGGCGCACCAGCCGGCCACGGCCAGGCAGCCCGCGATGACCGGGCGCTGCGCGAACAGCCCGGGCAGCGCCAGCGCGAGGGCCATCAGGCCGAGGCACCAGGCGCCGGCGACCGTGGGCCGCCCGGGCACGCGGGTGCCGGTGAAGGCGCCGACGAGCGCGCCGGTGCCCAGGGAGGCTTCCAGCAGGGCCACGGTGGCGCCCCCGCCGTTCAGGACGGACCGGGTGTACAGGGGGATGACGACGAACACGGCAGCGGTGAACAGGTTCGCCGCGGTGAAGCAGACCAGGATCCGCCGTACGGCGGGCAGTTCGGCCAGGATGCGGCGGAGCGGGCGCTGCCGGGGCGGTGCCGCCGCGCCGTCCGCGCCGTCCGCGCCGTCCGCGGCGACGGTACGGAACCGGGCGCTCGCGACGAGCACGGCGGCGCCGAGGTAGGCGGCCGCGCAGCCGGCGGACAGTCCGGCCAGGCCGGCACGGTCGACGGTCAGCGCGCCGAGCAGCGCTCCCGCGAGGCCGGCCAGCGACTGGGTCGACAGCTCGAAGCCGGTGGCCGTCTCGATGTCGGCATCGTCGACGAGTTCGGGGACCGAGGTGGTCAGACAGGGGTCGAAGAACGCCTGGCAGGTGGCCAGGGCGAGACCGGCCGCGTACACGGAGGTGAGCGGCAGGCCGCCGCCGTACGCCCACAGGGCCAGGGTGGCCGAGGCGGCCCCGGCCGCGGCGGCGGCGGTCCGCAGCACCGAACGGTGCGCGAACCTGGCGACGGCACGGGCCACGACGGGCGCCAGCGCCACGGCGGGCAGCGTGCAGACCGCCATGAACAGCCCCGAGGCCAGCCCCCGTGCTCCGGGTACGGCGTAGGCGACGATCCACCAGGACACGCCGACCTGGAACATGCGCACGGAGGCCTGGGTGAGGACCTGCCCGACCCATACGGCGCCGAAGGCACGGTTGCGCAGGACCAGCGGAGCGCGGCGACGCCGGGACGGTGCCGGTGCCGGTGCCGGTGCCGGTGCCGGTGCCGTGGTTCCGGTCCGCGGCTGTCCCTCGGACTCCGTTGTGGCCGGGCCGACCGGGCCGGCCGTGGGTGCGGCGGTCATGCGGTCGGCCTCTCGTCGAGCACGCGGACGAGCTTGCCCGAGCGCGGGTTGACGGCGAGGTCGCGGTGGCGTGCCCACTCCACGGACAGGGGGTGCACGAACCCGGCGCGCACACTGTCCGGATAGAGCGGCCGTGCCGTTTCGAGTTCCGCCACGACGGCCTCGGCCAGTGCCGCACGGCCGCTGCCCGTCACCCGGTCGCCGGTGTCGTCGCCGGGGGCCGTCGCCAGCCGCAGGACGAGCCCGTCGCGGCCGTCCCAGCGGCGGACGACGAGCTGCATCCCGACCACGTGACCCTCGGTGTCCGCCGCGGCCACGGCGTCCTGGGCGTCCTGCGTGTAGAGGGAGACGGGGCCCACGCGCACACCCTCCTCGGCGCGCCCGAGGATCCGGAAGTGGCCCTGCCCGGTGCCGGTCCACTCGGCCCGGTCACCGGCGGGGTAGCGGATGATCGGCATGAGCCGGCGGAACAGGCTGGTGACGACGACCCGGCCCGGCCGACCCGGTTCGGTGATGGGTTCGCCGGTGGAGTCGTCGAGGATCTCGACCACCGAGTAGGGGGTGAAGGCCCGGTGCACCCGGGCGTCGGTGCCGGGCACCGGGCGGCCGAGCAGGCCCGCGTCGACGCTCGCGTATCCGACGGAACGCGCCTCGGCGCCGGGGAACGCCGCGGCCAGCAGCCGCCGCTGGTCGTCGAAGAGGGCCTCGCCGCCGAAGAGGAGCAACTCCACCGAATCGAGCCGGGCACCGGACGAGACGACCTGCTCGGCGAGCCGGCACAGGGTGGTGGTCGTGCCGGTCAGCACGTGGGCGGAGAGATCGCACAGCGTGGGGATCGTGGATTCCGGCGGTGCACCGCCGCCGATGGGCAGGCGGACGTTGTCCACGGGCGCGTGGGCGAGCGAGTCGAGGACGAAGAGGAAGCTGGCGTACAGCTCCCCGGCGTAGAAGAGATCGGCGACCCGGTGCCCCGGGCGCAGGCCGGCGTCCACGAGTCCCTCGCCGAAGGCGGTGACGAACGTGCGCCACTCGTCGCGGGTGTACACGGAGAACTTGGGGGACCCGGTGGTGCCGCCGGTCTTGTAGACGGTGGCCTCGCTGAGCGGGCCGGTCAGCACCTGGCTGTCGTGCAGGGCGTTGGCCGCCCAGAACTCCTGCTGGTCGACCACCGGCAGGTCGGTGAGGCGGTCGACGTGCGCGGGCAGGGACGCGTAGAGGTCCCGGTAGTAGGGCGAGTTGTGGCGGGCGAAACGTATGAGGTCCGAGAGCTGCTGGGCGGACATGAGCCTTTGCCTGGATGACGGGAACGGGAAGGGGAGTCACGGCGGGGCGCGGCGAGAACGGGAACTCGCCTGCGGGATCGAGCCGGTGAACGGGGGACCCCCCGGCGCCCCCGTATCCCTCTGACTGCACGCCGAGAACTGACGTGCAGTCATGATGATGAAACATCAGTACCCAGATCGCCAAACTGGCCGAGGATTTCCGGACACTGGGACCGGATTCAACAGTTTTTCCGGTAAAGCCTGGGCCGGCGCTCACGTCGACTCGGGCGCTGGGGGAGGCGTCCCTTCGTCACGCGGCCGGGCGGCCCGGGGTGACCGAACGCGCTCTGCCGCCTCGGAGTGCGGCGGTCGCCGACGCGCTGCCACCGTGGATGTTCGAATTCGCCGAACGATGTGCGGATTTGAGGTGTCCGTGAATTTCGGAATTCTCTGCTTCGGCTGTCCCGTGGCTTCGCAAGTGGCTATTGTTTCCCTGTTGCATCCTCTGGGTCGGTGGCGTTCTGCTGCTGCCCTTCGGTGCGTTGCCGCAGTGCCACGACGTGCCGAAGGTCCGCGGCTGCGGACCGGTCCCCGAGGTGAAGGAAGGGGTGCCGTGAAGGACCCTGACGAAGGAGGCGGCAGGCCGCCGCGGCGTAATCGACTGCGTCGGTTGGTGGCCCGGGTCAGGTGGACGGCGCGAGGCGCCGTTCCGATCGTGGCCCTGCTGGCCTACGGCGCACAACTCGTGCGCGCGCTGCGGGGATAGCCGCCCCGGACGTGCTGAAATCACGTCCGGGGGGCCGTCTCCGGGGTCGGCCCGGCGCGGTGAGGATGCCGCGTCGGGCCTCTGGCGTGCGCGCCCTGGGGCGCGCCGCCTTCGCATGTTCCGTAAGTTCCGGAACTTACGATACTGCACCCCGCCCCGGCGTAATGCTCGATGTGTCAATTCGGGGCGTCATCGTGGACCGTAACGCTCCCGGTATCGTCGGCGTTAATGCCCCCGAATACCACCACCGCAATACCGCGGCTCAACTCACCTAACAGAACTGGTAGGTGGTCGCACGGAAACCGCGCGCCGGCCGGTGCGGACCACACCTTGACGTCAAAGCGTGATCCCCGCACGTCAGTTCGTCAGTTCGCCATCTCGTAGGTGAAGGTGTACGCGACGGAGGTGTCGCCGTGGCGGTAGGTGAAGCCCCCGGAGCCCGTCAGGCCGGTGAGATCCCCGGTGCCGGAGCCGGGTACCACCTCGAAACGGCACACCGTGCCGCCCGCGTCGAAGCTGCCGCGCTCCTCCAGCACGAAACTGCCCTTGCGGCCGTCGAGGCTGCCGGAGACGAGCTCCATCCCGCTGTAGGAGCCGACGTTCTCCCCGACGTAGGCGATCGTGTAGGCGCAGGCGGTATCGGCAGCCGCGATCCCGCCGGTGAAGGCGTTGTTGACACGGGCGTGGGCGAGCCGGGGAACGGCGTCCACGGCGCCGACGGGGCTCTCCTCCCAGTTGGCGAAGGTGAAGCGGCCACCGGTCTCAACGGGCGTGCGCATGACGATCCTCTCGGTCGCACGGACGGTCGCTCCGCCCGGCGTGGCCCAGGCTGGCAGCCGTACCTGACACCTTCTGTCAGGTACGCGCGACAATGACGCCATGCGTGCCGACCGGCTTCTCTCCCTGCTCCTGCTGCTGCAGAACCGCGGCCGGATGACCGCCCCCGAACTCGCCGCCGAGCTGGAGGTGTCGGTGCGCACCATCCACCGCGACGTCGACGCCCTCGGCGCCTGTGGCGTTCCCGTCCTCGCCGACCGCGGCCCGGCGGGCGGCTACCGGCTGGCCGACGGCTACCGCACACGTCTCACCGGCCTCACCGACGCCCAGGCCGGCTCCCTCTTCCTGGCCGGCGCCCCGGGACCCGCGCAGGAGCTCGGCCTCGGCGCCGATCTGGCCGCCGCCCAGCTCAAACTCCAGGCCGCGCTGCCGGCCGCGCTCGCCGCGCGGGCCCGCCGGATCCAGGACCGCTTCCACCTCGACGCGCCCGCCTGGTTCCGGGAGGCCGACCCCGTCCCGTACCTCGCGCAGATCGCCCAGGCCGTCTGGGACCAGCACGTGCTGCGCACCCACTACCGCCGCTGGCGCGGCGAGGTACGGCGCGAGCTGCACCCGCTCGGCCTCGTCCTCAAGGGCGGCATCTGGTACCTCGTCGCCGACGTCGGCTCAGCCGTACGGACCTACCGGGTCTCGCGGTTCCTGTCGGTGGACACGGCGGCGGAGCGGTTCGAACGGCCCACCGGGTTCCAACTGGCCCCCTACTGGCAGGAGTCCACCAGCCGTCTGGACGCCGTGCTCCACCAGCAGACCGCCGACATACGCCTGTCCCCTCGCGGGCAGCAGCTGCTGCCGATGCAGTTCGGGGCGGCGGGCACCCGGGCGCTCGCCGACGCGGGCCCGGCCGACGCGGACGGCTGGGTCCGGCTGAGCATCTCCGTCGAGTCCCAGGCCGTCGCCGTCGGGGACCTGCTGCGCCTGGGCACGGAGGCCGAGGTGCTCGGCCCGCCCGAACTGCGCCGTGCCCTCGCCGAGACGGTGACGACCCTGGCCGGACGCTACGCCTGACGCGGCCGGGTTCCGGGCCGGCCCCTCCCCGTCACCCTCGGCCGGGCGGGCGCCCGCCCGGCCCGGCGGACCCTGCGGAGGCCGCCGGCCCGCCCGGGGGCTCCACCTCCAGGAACCTGCGCCGCCGGGGGCCCCGGTACAGCAGGCACACCCAGCCCAGCCGTTCCAGCACGGCCGCGCAGGCCGTCAGCCGTTCCTGCTCCTCGCCGGCCGCGCCGCCGCCCGCGGGACCCACCCACGTCACCTCGGCCCGGCCGGGCCCGGCCCCGGCCGCCACGCGGTAGCCCGTCCGCGAACGCCGCCCCTGCGCGTCCAGCGCCGACGGTACGATCCCCGCCGCCTCCAGTACGAGGGCCACCGCGCGCGGCAGCTGCCGTACCTCCCAGGCCGCGGGAACCGCGGCGCCCGCCGGTCCGTTCACCAGACGGCGGATCTGCAGCAGGCCCTCGTACGCGGTGCGCAGTTCCGCCTCGCGCCCACCGGGCGCGGCCGCCGGGCCGTCGCCGGTCGATGGCTCGAAACCCTGCCCGGGTACCGTCATCACCCACCCCCCGTCCCGCCCGTCTGAGTACGTCACGCCCGACGGCCTGAGTATCCACCCCGATTCCCCGGCGCCGCGCCGCTGGTCGAATGGGGACATGACTTCAGACGCCCGGAGCGGCCGGGCCGCCCGCCCGCGCATGCAGCACGTGACCACCGCCGGCTCGGCCCTGGCCGTGGCCCTGGTCCCGCTCGTGGTCGGCGTCCTGTTCGCCAAGGCGATGGCCGCCGACCCGATGACCCCGGTCAACGCCCTGATCGCGGGCGGCGGCCAGCGGGCCGCGCTGCCCCGGGGCGAGTGGAAGCGGCGCGGCCACACCACCGCGCGCAGGCTGCGCGCGGCGCGGCGGGACACGGCCCGGCGGTGTGCCCGCGCCTGCGGCCGCCGGCCGTGACCTGCCGGGGCCCCAGGGGCGGGGCCGTCAGGACGTGGCGGCCAGCGGCTCCTGGAGTTCGGTGACCCACTGGTCGGGATCGTCCGGGCAGGCCAGGGTCAGCTCGCGGGCGTACCCGGCCGAGCGCTGCCCGTGCGCGTCGATCCACCGGGCCAGGGCCTGCGACGTCGGCAGGATCCCGTCCATCGACCCGCGGTGCACCACGGTCGCGGCCCGCTCCACCGCCGGCAGCGTGACGATCCGCACCTCGCCCCCGAGGTCCTCGGCACGGACCGACGCCGCCACCGGCAGTCCGGCGTGGACGAGGACGGCCGACCCGGATCCCGTGCCGGGCACGTCCTCGTAGTAAGCCGTCCCCGGGCCGGTCGGGACGACCCCGGCCGCCTCGATCCGGCGGCACAGCTCCTCGAAGAGCGGCCCGATGACCGGGCCGATGTCCTGCGGTTCGTAACTTCCGGCCGTGCCGGTCAGCTCGGCGAGCCGGACGGGCGGAAGGCTCTTCACGACGATGTCGTCGGCAGGCATGGTTCCCTCTTCCTCGATGGTCCGGAGCCTCGCCTCGACCTGGACCAGCCGGGCCGCCGCGGCGGCCATGGCGTCCTCCAGCTCGGCCTGCCGCAGTCGCAGCATGCCGCGCAGCTCCTCCGCGCCCACCCGCTCGGCGAGGATCGATCCCACCTGGTCCAGGGAGAGACCGAGTTCCTTGAGCGCGATGATCCGGTTGAGGCGGGCGAGCTGCCCGGCCTCGTAGAAGCGGTAGTTGGTGAAGGGGTCGACGCGTGCCGGGCGCAGCAGTCCGAGAGCGTCGTAGTGACGCAGCATGCGGACCGACACCCGGCCGTGCTTGGCGAAGTCTCCGATGGTGAACATGACGCTCTCCACTACAAGGTCTGACACAGGGGGAGGGTCAAGCGTCGCACCGGCGACGGACGCGGTGGTCAGCGGCCGTACTGCCGCAGGCACAGGTCGACGATGGACGGCGGCACGGTGCCCTCCGCGGCCGCGCACAGCTGATCCAGCCGCGGCGGTGGGGCCGGCCGCCGCCGCGGCCGGGCCGTCGCCGGTCCGGGCACCCGCTTGCGCCGGGGCGGCGGCGCCGCCTTCGCGGCCCGCTCGTGCGAGGGTTCCGGCTCCGGGGCCGACTTCGGGGCCGGCCTCGGCGCCGCCTCGCGGTCCGGGGCCGGGGACGCGCCCGGGGAGGGCGCGGCGGCCTCGGGCAGGGCCCCCAGCGGCAGGGCCAGGGGCGCCGGGACCTCCGGCGCCTCGGCCGGCGGCACGGCTCCCCGTACGGGAGCCGGATCCCGCGGCCCGACGGAGACACAGCCGGTGCTGGCGAGGAGCACGACGAGGGAGAGGGGCACGGCACGGCGTAACTGCATGTGACCACCTTGCCGTACGGCAGGAGCCCGTCGGGTTCCCCCTCACGCGTGCGGGTGACACCGGACCGGCGGGAATGGCCGGGGCGTGTGGGAAATTGGAACGGCAGTACGGGTGAAGGGGGAGGCGCGACCCCCGGCTCCCCGTGCCGCCGTGTCCCGCCCGCCGACCGTCCGTACGGAGTACCGATCCATGACCTCAGCCGCCGCGCCCGGCAACGATCCCACGCCGCCCGCCTCGTCCAGCCCGCCGCGAGGGTCCGAGTCCGCATCCGTGTCCCCCTCCGTATCCGTGCCGGGGGACGGCTCCGCACCGGCAGCCGGGCCCTTCCCGGGGAGCGGTGCCGCTCCGTGGAGGGGCTGGGCGGCCGTCTGCGCCGTCTCGCTCGGCATCTTCTGCCTGATCACCTCCGAGCTGCTGCCCGTCGGGCTGCTCACCCCCGTCGGGGCCGCGCTCGGAGTGTCCGACGGGACCGCGGGCCTGATGGTCACGGCGCCCGGGCTGGTCGCCGGATTCTGCGCGCCGCTGGTCACCGTCGGCGCCGGCCGGCTCGACCGGCGGCTCGTGCTGTGCGTGCTCATCGCCCTGACGGCCGCCGCCAACCTCGCCGCGGCCCTCGCCCCGGACTTCGCCGTCGTACTGGCGGCCCGCGTGTTCGTCGGCGTCAGCGTCGGCGGCTTCTGGGCCATCGCGGGCGGACTCGCCGTACGCCTCGTTCCCGAGCACCAGGTCGGCCGGGCCACCGCCCTCGTCTTCGGCGGGGTCCCCACGGCGTCCGTGCTCGGCGTCCCCGCAGGCACCCTGCTCGGTGAACTCGGCGGCTGGCGCACCGCCTTCGCGGCGGTCGGAGTCCTCGGCCTCGTCACGCTGACCGCCCTGCTCGTGCTGCTGCCCCCGCTGCCGGCGACCCGGCACATCACCTTCCCCGAACTCCCCGCCCTGCTCCGGGAGAACCGCGCCGTACGGGCCGGTGTCGTCGTCACCTTCCTCGTCGTGACCGGGCAGTTCGCCGCCTACACGTTCGTACGGCCGATCCTGCAGGAGGTCTCCGGTGTCGACCCCGAGTACATCAGCACCCTGCTGCTCGGATACGGCGTCGCCGGCGTCGCGGGGAACTTCCTGGCCGGGACCCGTGACGCGTACCGGACCCTGCTGGTGGTCAGCTCCTCCCTCGGCGTCGTCCTCGCGTTGATCGCGGTCCTGCCGGGCCCGGCCGCCGGCACCGTGCTGCTGCTGGCCTGGGGACTCGCGTACGGAGGGGTCTCGGTGAGCGTGCAGGGCTGGATGATCAAGGCGGCGCCGGAGGCGCCCGAGGCGGCGTCCTCGCTGATGGTGGCCATGTTCAACTTCGCCATAGCCGCGGGCGCGCTCTGCGGCGGTCTCGCGGTCGACGGCTTCTCCGCTCCCGCCGCTCCGCTCGGCGGAGCCGCCCTGATGCTCACGGCCGCCGCCACGGTGTGGGTCACGGCGGTCCGCCGCACGCCCGACAGATCGGATGGTCGGGGGCGGATCGGACACCGGGCTTGACCCGGCCCCCGAAGGAGGGCGAGAGTGCGCCGATCAAGAATCACCGCGTGAGCCGCACTTCGGAGATACGTCAGATGTCCATATCCGTCCGCCCGTCGATCGACCCGGCCGAAATCGGCAGTTCTCCGGCACGCGGCACCCACGGCACGCGCGGCGCCCTCGGTCTGCCCGGCACGCCCGCCGCCGTAGCCGCAGCCCCGGCTCCCGCCGCCCGGCGGCACGGAGCCTGACCGACCGGGTGGGGGCCGGCACCGCACCGCCGCGCCGGCCCCCGTCCCCGCCGGGAGACCACCATGCGCCAGGACCCTGACGAGAGCGGCATCGCCCCCGACGACGACCTGCTCGTACGCCCCTACGTCGCCCCCTCGGGCCCACCGGCCGGGTCGACCGCGCCCGCCTGGCCGCAGGGCGGCCCCCTGGCCTTCCCCGGCCCGGCACACGCGCGGGAATCCGAGGTCCCGGCGGCCGTTCCGGCGGCCGTTCCCGGCCCCGGGTCCGCTCCGCGCGCGACCGCTGCCCGTGGCCGGCGCAGCCGGCTTCCGTTCGCCGTCCTCACCCTGCTGTCGCTCGCCGCGGTGGGCGCCTCGGTGCTCCTGCTGAGCGGTCCCGACGCGCAGCCGCCCCGGGCCGGGGCGCCCGCCGAGCTGTCCGTGCCGATGCTGCGGGGGCGCAGTTCGACCTCCGACGCAGAGGCCGGCGTACCCGGGCCGACCGTGTCGGCACCGTCCTCCGCCGCCTCCACTTCCACCTCCGCCACGCCCTCCCGAGCGCCGAGTACCTCCGCGAGCCAGGGCTCGAAACCGCCGTCCTCACCCAGCGCTTCCGCCTCGGGCCCGTCCGGCTCCTCCGGGACGCTGCGGATGGGGGACACCGGGCCCGAGGTGCGAGCCCTTCAGGAACTGCTGTACGGGCAGGGTTTCACGTACGTCTCCGTCACGGGGGTCTACGACAGTCAGACCAAGCGCGGTGTCGGTCAGCTGCAGCGCGACCGTTCCATCAAGGGCGACTCCCCGGGCGTCTACGGTCCGGCCACCCAGGCGGCGCTGCGCTGACCGCCGGCCGAGCCTGACGACCCCACGCGATTGAACGCGTTCAAATCTTCTGTCAGGCTAGGGGTGAACGCGGGAGCGGGCGTTGTCGAGCGGCTCGCTCCCGTGCGATCCGTACCGTGCGATGCGCACCTTTCCCTACGGGGGTAGCCCTACCGCCGTCGCGCTGCTGTCCCTCGTGTGGGTGTTCAGCCGGGGGCATCGGATCGGAGCCCTGGACCCGGCGGCCCCCGCCGCGATCAGCGGCCGCCGGAGACCCGGAGCACGGTGCCCGTCGTGTACGAGGCGTCCGCGGAAAGCAGCCAGGCGATCGCCCCGGCGATCTCCCCGGGCCGGCCGGGCCGGCCGAGCGGGATGCCGGCCGCGGCCTTCGCCGGACGGTCGGGATCGCTCATCGCCGCGTGCATGTCGGTCTCGATGATGCCCGGCGCCACGGCGTTGACCCGGATCCCGTCCGGGCCGAGTTCCTTGGCGAGCCCCACCGTGAGCGCGTCGACCGCGGCCTTGGTCGCCGCGTAGTGCACGTACTCCCCGGGGCTGCCGAGAGTGGCGGCCGTGGAGGAGACGTTGACGATCGCGCCGCCGCCGGCCTCCGCCATGTCCCGGGCCGCCCTGCGGCAGCACAGCAGGTACCCGAGGAGGTTCACCTGCACCACCCGCCGCAGGTCCTCGGTGCGGGCGTCGGCGAGCCGGCCCAGCGGGCCGGTCACCCCGGCGTTGTTCACCAGACCGGTCACCCTGCCGAGTTCGGTGCCGGCGGTGTCGAACAGCTGCTCCACGGCACCCTCCTCGGAGATGTCACCGCGCACGGTCACACAGCGGGCCCCGGCAGCCCGTACCCGCCGGGCGACGGCCTCGGCCGCCTCGGCGTCGCGAGTGTAACCGAGCGCCAGATCATGCCCGTCGGTGGCCAGTCGCAGACATGTCGCGGCCCCGATGCCCCTGCTGCCGCCGGTGACGACGGTGACCGGACGAGCTGGCACGGGAACCTCCTGCGGGACGGGCGACGCCGAACCTGCGCGGGGGCCGCGCGGCGCCGGGACGGAGCGGGCAGGCTAACACCGTGATATTCGCTGGACCAGCGGAAATGGCGGGAAGCAGAGTGGTCGTCAACGACGCGCCGCACCACCGGGCGTCGTCCGTTGTCCCTGACCACTGCTGGAGCCGTCCCATGTCGACCCTGCGCGTCACCGCCGAAGAACTGACCGTCCACGAGCACCCGAACGCGGATGCGCTGGAACTGGCCCAGGTGGGCCTCTACCGCGCAGTGATCGCCAAGGGCGCCTACCGCACGGGCGAGTTCGCGGTCTACATCCCCGAACAGGCCGTGCTGCCCGCGGATCTGATCGAGGAGCTCGGCCTCACCGGACGGCTCGCCGGCGGCTCCGCCGACCGGGTCAAGGCGGTCCGGCTCCGCGGAGAGCTGTCACAGGGGCTGGTGTGCAGGCCGCGCGCGCTCGCCGACGTGGACCTGGCCCGAGCGGCCGAGGAGGAGACCGACTTCGCGGAGCTGCTCGGCATCACCAAATGGGCCCCGCCGATACCCACGACCATGAGCGGTGACGTCGAAGCCGCCGCCGACCTGATGCCGTGGGTCGACATCGAGAACCTCCAGCGCTACCCGCACGTCTTCGAGCCCGGCGAGCCGGTCGTCCTCACCGAGAAACTGCACGGCACCGCCTGCCTGTTCACGTACGTGGTCGAGGGCGAGCGGTCCATCGTGTCCTCCAAGGGGTTCGGCTCGAAGGGGCTGGCGCTCAAGGAGGACGAGCGCAACCTCTACTGGCGGGCCGTACACGGGCACGGCGTGCCGGACGTTGCCGCGGCCCTGGCCGACCGCCTCGGCGCGACCCGGGTCGGGATCTTCGGCGAGGTGTACGGCAAGGGCGTCCAGGACCTCTCGTACGGGACCGACGTCCGCACCGCCGACACACCACCGGGATACGCCGTCTTCGACGTCTCCGCCGAGATCGACGGGCAGACGCGCTGGCTGGACCCGGCCGCCGTCCTGACGGACGGTGAGCTCCCGCTGGTGCCGCGGCTCTACGAGGGACCGTACGACCTCGACACGGTGCTGGAGCTGGCGAGCGGCCGGGAGACCGTCTCGGGCAAGGCCGCGCACCTGCGGGAGGGCGTGGTCATCCGGCCGTCGACGGAGCGGTACAGCCCGGTCGTGGGCGGCCGCGCCATCGCCAAGGCCGTCAGCCCGGCGTACCTGACCCGCAAGGGCGGCACCGAGTACGAGTGAGACCCCGCGCCGGCGCACCCGCGCCGCGCCGCGCCCGCCCCGCTTCGTGGGGCGGGCGCTTCGTGCATGGTGGGATGGGCCGGGGGCGGGTTCCACCAGCACACGGAGAGGCCGGGTACATGTCCCAGTCGGGCGGCAGCAGCCAGGAAACCATGCGGGCGATGGCGTACGAGACCTATGGCGGGACGGAGGTGCTCTCCGAGACCCGGCTGCCGATGCCCAAGGTCGGCCCCGGCGAGGTGCTCGTCAGGGTCAAGTGCGCCGCCGTCAACCCCGTGGACTGGAAGATCATGGCGGGCGGTCTCGACCCCCTGATGGACGTCGTCTACCCGGTGGTCCCGGGCTGGGACGTGTCCGGCACCGTCGAACGGGTCGGCATCGACACCCCCGAGTACGCCGAGGGCGACGAGGTCATCGCGTACGCCCGCAAGGACTACGTGCACGGCGGTACGTTCGCCGAGTTCGTCACCGTGCCCGTACGCGCCGTCGCGCACAAGCCCGCCTCCCTCGACTGGGCGGAGGCCGCCGGACTCCCGCTCGCCGGGCTCACCGCCTACCAGCTGCTCACCCGCCTCGGCACCGGCAAGGACGACACCGTCCTCATCCACGGAGCGGCCGGCGGTGTCGGCTCCTTCGGCGTGCAGATCGCCCGCGCACTCGGTGCCCGGGTCATCGGCACCGCCTCCCCGCGCAACCACGACCGGGTACGCGAACTCGGCGCCGAGCCCATCGAGTACGGGGACGGACTCGCCGACCGGGTGCGCGCCCTCGTCCCCGACGGCCCCACGGTCGTCGCGGACTTCGTCGGCGGAGTCGGCGGAGTCACCCGCGAGGTGCTGCACGACGACGGGCGGCACGCCTCCATCGCCGATCCCAGCGTGCTGGGATCGGGCGGCGAGTGGATGTGGGTCCGCCCGGTCGGCAGCGACCTGGCCGAGTTGGGCCGGCTCGCCGACAACGGACAGCTGAAGGTCCCCGTCGCCAGGACCTTCCCGCTGGGCGAGCTGGCGGCCGCCTTCGAGCTGAGCCAGGAAGGACACACCGCAGGGAAGATCATCATCGAGATCTGACCCAGAGCCGGCTGCTCCGGCGGCACGGCGCGCTTCCTGACCTCACACCAGGTCCGGCACCTCGCCGCCGGCCGCCCAGGAGACCTCGACCCCCGGCAGACCGGTCCGCCAGGGACCGGCCAGGGCGGCCAGGCGCGCCGCGTCCGGGGGAGCGGCGCCCAGGCCGATCGCGTAACGGGCCAGGGCCGGGCCCGACTCGAAGGGACGCGGCCAGGCGTGCGCATCCGCGACACCTGCCTCCTCCAGCGCACCGAGCAACGCCCGCAGCCGCCCCCGCATCCGGCCCAGGGTCTCCTCGAACTCCCCCTCGGAGGCAGCCCGGACGGTCACCACCGCCCAGGCGGCGTGCCGACGGTGCAGCGGCGGCGGCCCCGGGATCCACTCGCGGTCCCCGGAGCCGGACTCCAGCAGCTCCCAGGCCGCGTACAACTCCTGGACCAGCAGGTCGCGCAGCCCCGGCCCGACCTGAGCCGTACAGCTGCGCACCGGCTCCGAGGGGGTGAGAACCGTGACCGCGTCCGGCCCGTCCTCGACCCGGGCCGGACCCGCGGCGGACAGGGCCACCGGCACACGCCAGTCCCAGGCGGCCCACCTGCCGAAGAACTCACGCAGCAGGGCATCGGCCGGCAGCGCCCCGGCCTCCTCCACCGTGCGTGCCGTGAGCACCGTCCAGGCCAGACCGGGCAGGCCGCCGAACGGCGCCGAATCCAGCCCCCGGGCCCGGGCCCACGCCTTCACCCGCCGCGCCAGCCCGGCGAACGCGGCATGCCGTTCCGCACCCACCTGTTCGCGTACCGCGTCGGCGTCGCCGACCGCGCTCAGCGCGAGCGCGGCCGCCCCGCCCAGCTCCGCCCGCCGGGCCACCGCGTGCGCCGGATCCAGCCCGCCGGTGGCCACCACGACCAGATCCACCGACAGCCCGCCGACACGGAACCGCAGCCCCGGCACCCGAGCCCCCGTCACCTCGCGCAGCCGCCGCGCCCCGGGCAGCGCTGCAGCCACCCGGTCCCGTACGAGCGCCGCATCGGCCGCACCGGGCAGGACCGCCACCAGGTCCAGGTCGGACTCCGGCAGCGCACAGCCCATGCGACGGGACCCGGCCAGGTGCACGTGCGCGTCCCCGAGGGCGGCCCGGACGCGCGCGGTGACCGACTCGGCGTCCCCGTCCCGGACCACGGCCCCGGACCCCGGACCCGGCCCGGACCGGTCGGCGGTCTCCGGCTCCCAGCGCACCTCGCCCGTCCCCAGCGCCACGGTCGCCCGGACCCGCATCGGCCCGTCCCCGCGCCGCGAGAGCACGGCGAGCTCTCCCACCCGGGCCGCCACCGGGCCGCCGAGCCGGGCAGCGAAGGCCGCGATCGCGCGCTGCGGCTCCTGACTGCGACCCAGCGTCAGATGCGGGGTGTAGCCGTGATGGTCACCCGTACGCCCCCGGCAGCCCGGGAACCGCTCCGCCAGGGCACGCCGGAGCTCCTGCCACGGCGCCTCACCGGCCGCCGCCGGGTCCAGCCAGACCGTGGCGTCCTCACGGTGTCCGAAGCTGTGCACCCCTTCCAGCCGGACGGGGAACGGCCCGGTCGCGGCGGCCGCCTCCGCCAGGAGCGGCACCGCGTCGGCGAAGGAGGACTCCGGCACGAAACCGAAGAGCAGGTTCACGTGCGCGGGCCAGCGCCCGGCCTGCGGGTCGAGCGTGCGGCGCAGTGCCCGTACCGCCTCCGGCAGGGGTGGCGGAAGCCAGGCCACCGCCGACCGCGCCGTCGCTGGTACGCGCAGTCGCGCGGGCGCGCCGGCCCGCTCCCCGAACTCCACCGTCGCCTCCACACCGAAGTGGTCGGAGATGAACAGCCCCTCCGGAGCCGGTGCGTCGCCGCGCAGTGCGGCCCGGGCCACCCGCGCCGTCGTGGACCGCAGCAGGATCCGGTCCAGCCGGGCCGCCCGGCCCGACAGCGAGCCCACCGCGGCCAGCGGATTGGCCACCGGGTCGAAGGTCGGCGTGTCGTCCGCCGCCCCGTGGACGTCGCTCCAGGCGTCCCGCATGCCGAGCGCGGCCGCCGGCCCCGAGGCGCCGTGGCGGCCGTCGTTGAAGTCGCCCAGCAGCGCCACCCCGGCCTCGATGCCGCCCAGCCCCTCGGCGAGCCGGGCCAGTTCGGCATCCCGCCGGACGTCGCCGTTCTGGGTGTGGTCACTGGTCAGGTGGGTGTTCGACACGACCAGGGGGCCCGCCGCGGTGTCCACCGTGACCGCGACGACGCCCTTGTGCGGGCGGAGCAGGTGCATCCCCGCCTCCCGTACCGGAAGCCGGCTGAGCAGCAGCAGCCCGCAGTCGGCGACGTCCCGGCCGCCCGGGTCCGTACCGACGGTGTACGAGGCCCGCACCCACGGAGCCGCCAGCAGCATGCCGAGCAGCTCGGGTTCGACCTCCTGCAGCGCGATGACATCGGCGTCGGCGGCGGCGAGATCGGCCAGCAGCAGCGGCCTGCGCAGGGCGGTGGAGATGCGCGGGGCGTCGTAGCGGTCCCAGAGCGTGTTCCAGGTCAGCAGCCGCACCGAGGGCGCGGCCGAGGCCGCGCCGCCCCCGGGGGCCGGCCCGGCGGGCCGCCAGGCGCCACCGCCCGCCGGATCCCAGGTGTGCGGGGTCCGGGCGGTGAAGAACGGGGCCCGCAGCAGCCGCGGATCACGGACCCGGCCCGCCGCGGTGTCGTCGATCCGGTCCACGCCCGTGGCGCGGTCCCACACCAGCTCACCGTCCGCCTCGACGAACAGCACCCGGTGCCAGGGGATGTCACCACCGGGCACGAAGGACGGCAGCGGGACCCGCTTCGGAGCGGCCCCCCGCTGGAGCAGCCCGAGCACGAACCGTGCCGGATCGAACCGGGAGTCCCAGCGGACCTGGTGGTAGAGCTCCTCGCTGGTACGCATCAGTGCCGTCCCGTCCCCTGCCGCTCTCCCTGCCCCGTTCCCGTTCCCGCTCCCGCTCCCGTTCCCGGACGCGGTCCTGTTCCCGCGTCCACGCGTCCGGCCAGGAGCCCGCCCGCCGTGTCCTCGACGACCCCGGCCGCACCGACGTACCACGTCCGGTGCGCCTCACCGGCGTACGGCGGGCTGAACCGGCGCACCTGCGCGGTGAGCACCTCGGGCGGCACCGGGTGCGGGCGCACGCCGTTGCGCCGCACCAGCTCCGCCTCCTCCACCAGCACCACGGCGTGCGTGACGAGCGCGTCGCGGCGCCGTGCGACCGATCCCGCCAGACCGCGCTGCTGGGCGGTGAGCGAGGTGGCGTCCCACACCACCGTCCCGCCTCGGGCCAGGGCCGCGTCGAGCCGGTCCAGGCCCTCGCTCAACACCTCGGCATTGGCTCCCTGGTCCGCGCGGGACCCCCTGGCCGCGCGCAGGTCGTCCAGGCCGATGTACGTCTGCACACCGGGCAGTTCGCGGCCGAAGGTGCTCTTCCCGCTGCCCGAGGGCCCGCACAGCTGCACCAGGCGGGGAAACCTTCCGTCGCGCCACTGCCAGGTGGCCGCCACGGCTTCCTCCACGGCAGATCCCGAGATCCTGCCCTGGGCGAACGCCCGCCGCGCCTGCGCCCAGCAGCGGTCCGCGGCCTGCGGGTCCAGCCCGGCCAGCGCCTCGCCCAGCCCGCCGCGCAGCGCCTCCAGCGGATCCGGGCCCAGCAGCCCGGCCTCCTCGGCGCACAGCGCGGACCACTGCGCGCACTCCCGCTCCGCCGGCCCGTCCGCCAGTGCCCCGGCGAGTGCGTGCAGCACACCGAGATCGGCCGCAGCGGCCATCCGGACCAGCCCGGACCTCCGTTCCTCGTCGGGGAACGGCCGCTGCAGGTACGGAAACAGCCCCACCAGGTCGGCGACCCGCCGCGCGAGCCCCATCCCGACCGGGCCCGCCGCGAGCCGCGCCGCGATCCGGGCCCGCGGCTCGTGGCGGAGCACGGCGGCCAGCACACCGGCCAGCCGGTCCTCGCCGGTCCGTCCCGCCCCGTCGATCCGGGCCACGACCTCCGCGACCCCGTCCCCGTCCGCGGCGGCCTCTGCGGTGCCCGCGGCGTCCGTCCCGCCCGCCCCGAGAGCGGCGGCCAGCCCCGGCACATCGGGCTCGGCCCCCGAGCGCACCGCCCACAACGGGGCCGTCGGCCCGAGCCCGTTCGGCACGACCTCCGCGAACATCCAGTGCGTACTCGTCTGTACGTGGCCGCCCCGTACCCACTTGGCCACGCACCGGCCGAAGTCCGCACGGAGGAACCCGGCCGCCGTCCTGACGACGTACCCCTCCTGCCGGGCCGTGTCGGGCTTCAGCCTGCGCAGCGCGCGCTCGTCGAAGGTGCCCCGCCACAGCACGCGCGGGACGGGCACGCCCAGGTCCCGCAGGAACCGTACGGTCCGGTCCCAGTCCAGGCAGTGCTCGCCGTCCCACACCGAGAACCCGTAGAACCAGCTGTCCAGGTCCTCGTACGGGATCGAATGGCGGGCGTAGAGGTTCTCCCCGCACACCCGCCACCCGGCCGGGATCCCTGCGCCGATGCGCCCCTGGAGGCTCTTGACCCACGCCCGCGAGGGGTGGTGCGCGGAGTCGAGGGAGCGCGCGTGCAGGCCGTCCGCGTACAGCGTGGTGTTCTCCCCGTCGAGCTTCTCCGTCACCACGACCTCGCGCCCGGCCAGCCCCGCCAGTCCGACGGCCCGGACGTCGTCCGCCGCCGCCCCGGGGGACCAGGGGAGGTGCGGCGTACGGGGATAGTGGGTGCGCATGGTCCGCTCCTGCTCGACATCGGGTGCCCGGTCACTGTAGGTAGCCCGACCGGACAGATCCACCCGATATCGCCTCCCGCAGGCATCGCGCGGGCCCGCCACGGGCATCGCGCTCAGTGGGCGACGGTGAACCTCCGGCCCGCGTGCGCGTCGCGCTCGACCTCGTCGACCAGGGCGACGGCGAAGTCCTCCACGGAGATCCGGCTCCGGCCCTCCTCGTCGACCACCAGGTCGTCGGAGCCCAGCCGGTACGTGCCCGTACGCTTGCCCGGCGCGAGGTGCGCGGGCGGGCTCAGACAGGTCCAGCGCACCTGTTCCACGGGCACGCCGCGCAGGAAGTCCAGGGCGGCGCCGTGGGCGTGCATCAACGCCAGGACGGCCGCGGGGACCCCGGCCTCGTCCAGGACCAGCGGGCCTCCGGGGGTGCGCAGCGTCCCCGCCCCGCCGACGACGACCACCCGCGGTGCGGGACCGTCCGTACCGAGCGACCGCACCGCCCCGATCAGCGCACGCGCGGCGGTCACGAGGTCGGTGGGGTCCCCGCGGCCCGGTCCGAACGCGCTGACCACCACGTCGTGCCCGGCCACCGCCGCGGCCACCGACACCGGATCGAGGACGTCGCCGCGTACCACCACGAGCGCCCCGGCACCGGACCCGCTCCCCGGATCCGGGAGCCTCGCCGGATCGCGGACGACGGCCGTGACCTCGTGGCCGCGCCGGAGCGCTTCGAGCAGCACCCGGCTTCCGACCGTGCCGGTCGCGCCGAAGAGGGCGATCTTCTTCATGGCGGCTCCCTGGGGTGGAGGGCTGTACGGGGCTCCGGCCGGACCCCGTCCGGCCCATCCAAGCGAACCCGCCCGCCGCCCCCGGGCAGCCGGGCCGGGGCCGGTCGGATGAACCGGCCACGGGCGTCCGGGAGTCGTACGGTCGTCAGCCGGGCACCGCACCGCGGCGGCCGGCTGCCCGGCCGCCGCGAAGTGCAGCCGCTCCAGCCGGGCCGCGCAGGGCCACCCGGCCGCCCTCAGTGGCAGAGGGCGACGATGGACGGATGCACGGTGCCCTTGGCCGCCTCGCACAAGGAGGCCATGTCGTACGGATGCTGCGGCGCCGGCCGGGGCCTGGACACCGCCGGCGGCCGCTTGCGGGGCTTCGCCGGAGCCGCGGGCCTCGCCTGCTCGGCGGGCCGCCGGGGGCGCGGGGCCTTGGCCCCGACCCGGCGCGGGCGGTGCGACCGCTCGGCCGCGGCCGGTACGGGTGCCGGTGCCGGTCCGGCCTCCGGGGCCGCGCTCGGCGAGGCCGGTCCGGGCGAGGACGGGAGCGGGCCCAACGGCAGCGCGAGCGGGGCCGGTTGCCGGGCCGGCACACGGGCCGCCTCCGCAGGCCCCGGCAGCGGCGCGTCCGGCGGGGCGGCGGGATGCACCGTCACGCACCCGGTGGCCATCACGAGCGCGGCAAGGGTCAGGGGCAGGGCGAGGCGCAACTGCATCCGCCCACCCTGCCGTACCGGCGCCACGCCCGCCGAACCCATCACACGGACGGGTGATGGCGGCGCGTTCACGCCCGGGCGCGCCCCTGCGCGGCCAGCCGGAGCAGGTGTTCCACCGGGCCGCGGCGCAGCGGACTCTCGGCCCAGACCCGCTGCCAGGCCCAGGTCAGGGCCAGGGCCGCGCCGCTGAAGGCCACCCAGGCGGACCAGGAAGCCGCCCCGTTCGCGGGACCGGCCAGCACCAGCGCGTGGACGACGTACGCGCTCAGCGCCATCGCCCCCAGCACCGTCAGCGGCCGCAGCAGGCGCGCGCCCACCCCGTGGCGCGCGGCGAGCGCGCACAGGCCGATGAGGGCGCAGCCCACCCCGGCGTTGCCCAGGGTCTCCAGCGGGGTCTGGCTGTAGGGGTCGGCCAGCAGCAGCCAGTCCCAGGAGGTGCTGGGCACGGCGCCGTACTGGCCCTGCAGCACCTCCCGGACGGGGTCGGCCGCGGCCAGGGCCTCCGGATGGTGCACCGCGATCGCCTCCAGGAGCCGCTGCCGGACACCGAACACGTGGTTGGCGAGCCACGCGGAGCCGTATCCGGCGAAGGCGGCCACCGTGCCCCACGCGGCCATCCGCCGGGCCACCGCCCGCTCCCGCACGTCGCACAGCCGGGCGAGCGCCATTCCGACCAGCACGTACGGGAAGTACGTGGCCAGCGGATACGCCCCGGTGAGCAGCAGTTCCAGCAGCACCGTCGGCGGCCCGGACCACGTGGCCAGATCGGCGGCCTCGGGGACCAGCCCGCGCCCGGACGCCTCGTACCCGAACACCGGGCCCAGCAGGAACGACAGCAACGGGCCCGCCACCACGGAGACCCCCGCCACGGCGGTGAGCACCGGGGTGGACAGCCGGGTGAAGGGCTCGGCCGCGAGGAAGTACACGGCGAAGAAGGCCAGGATGACCAGGATCCCGGGCCACAACGAGGCCAGCCACACACCGAGGACGGCCAGCAGCGCGCAGCGGATCAGCAGGGGGCGCCAGCGGCGCGCCCAGCCCTGCGGACGCCGTGCCGGGTCCAGCCCGCGCTGGGCGAGGACCAGGGAGAAACCGGCGAGCAGGGTGAAGAGGGCCGGGGCGCGCCCGTCGGCCGCGACGAGGAGGTAGCCGGCGCCCTCCGGTTCCGGGGCGGGGCCCACGTGCACGGCGAACATGCCGAGGACGGCGAGCCCGCGTACGGCGTCGACGCCGGCCAGCCGGCCGCCGGACCCCCCGGCCGGGGCCGCCGTCCCCGTGCCGGGCTCCGTGGGGGAGGCGCGTCGCATGTGTGGATCTCTCCAGGGTGGGTGAAAACTGGTCGGACCGGCGGCTTTCACGCCGCCAGTCCGCATCCGGAACGTACCAGGGAGTACATAACCAAGTAATAAAGAGGTATAGGACCGGTAAAGGCGTGGGGTGTCGACGGGGGCTCCGCGGCGCGCCGTAACCCGGGAGCCGCGGCCGCTGTTGCACAGACCGGCGGGTCCACCCACGGTGAACGGAGTCCGATGCCGCAGCTGACCGACCAGAGCGCGACCGGCGCGTACGAAGACGAGCGGGAGCGGACGGGGACCTGGATGACCCCGGCGGAGTACGGGGCCTCGCGGACCGCCGTCTGGACCGCGGCCGTCGTCCTCGTCACCGACACCCGCGGCCGGATCCTCGTCCAGAGCGTCGACTACCGCGCCGACCAGCTGCTCCCCGGCGGGGCCGTGGACGCCGGCGAGGCACCGTCCGCGGCGGCCGCCCGGGAGCTGCGCGAGGAGCTCGGCGTCGACGGCCGCTACCCGCGAGGCCTCGCCGTGGACTGGATTCCCGCCGACACCCCCGGCTTCCCGCCCGAGATGCGCTTTCCCGGTGAGATCCTGCACGTCTACGACGGCGGCACCTGGACCCCCGACCGGATCGAGGCCGTCCGCCTCCCGGCCCAGGAGATCACGGGCATCCACTTCGCCGAACCGGCCGACCTGCCCGCCCTGATGGACCCCGGTGACGCCCGCCGCGCGCTGTCCGCCCTGCGCGCCCGCGTCAACGGCTCCGGCGCGGCCCTGCTGGAGGACGGCTTCCCCACCGCACCGACCGCCCTCGACCGGCTCGGGGTCCTGCGGACCCGGCGGATCCCGCAGCACGGTGCCTGGCATGTGGGCCCCGTCCCGGAACCGCTGCCCGTTCGGGACCTGTCCGCCTGGCTGTTCGCCCCCGACGGCCGGGTCCTGCTGCTGGTCTCCCGCGCCACCGGGGCCGCCCACCTCCCGCCCCCGACGGCCGGAGCCACCGAGGACGCCCTCCCGCTCGGCTACCGGAGCGGCGACCAGGGCGCCCACGCCCGCACCGCGGCCCGCCTCACCGGCCTCCCGCCGGGCGCCGACCCGGAGTACGCACGCCTGCTGGCCACTCCCGAACAGGTCCGCGAACTGAGCGACTGGGGGCCGGCGGGCGAGGACGAACTCGCCGCGGTCCACGCCGCCCGCGACCGTCTCGGTCTGCCCGTCCCCGCCCGCACCCCGCTCACGGAACTCCCCGCGGAGGCCGCTCTCCGCTGAGATGCCGGGAGCACTCCGTACGTCGGCGGCGTGGGAGAACGGATCCGGCGGCCCGGGGCGGGGCGTGCGTACGGCCCCGCCCCGGGCCGCCGCCATGATCGGGAAATCCGCGGTCCGCGGTCCGCGGTCCCGCAGCATGGGGCCATGAGCGACAGCGCGATCACCTACACCCTGTACATCCAGGCCGATCCCGCCAGGGTCTGGCAGGCCCTCACCGAGCCCGCCTTCACCCGCCGGTACTGGGGCCTGAGCTTCGAGACCGACTGGGCGGTGGGCTCGCCGATGGACTGGGTCGAGCGGGGGGCCCGTACCAGCGACCCCGAACAGGTGGTCCTCGACTGCGTCCCGGACCGCCGGCTCTCCTACACCTGGCACACCTTCACCCCACAGTGGGCGGCCTCGGTCGGGATCGGTGAGGAACTGCGGGCCGAACTGGCGAAGGAGCGCCGTACGAAGGTGACGTACGAGATCGAGCCCGTCGGCGACGCCCTCGCCCGGCTGACCATCCTGCACGAGGGCTTCGCCCCCGGCGGAACACTGATCGGCATGTGCTCACGGGCCTGGCCGATGCTGGCGTCCAGCCTCAAGACCCTGCTGGAGACCGGCGCTCCACTGCCGGAGGCCGAGGAGGAGGCCGGCGAACTCTGAGACGCGGCACGGAGAGCCGGTGCGTGTGTGCGTCCGCACCCACGGCCGCTCCGAAGGGACCGGCTCTCCGCGACGCCCCGGCCCGACCATCCTGCCCGAGGTGGACGAGGGCGCGCGCCATTGCTGGCTGGGCCGGGAGCTGGCCCGCGCCGCCCGCCACCTCGTCCCCGACGGGCAGCCGGTCCGGTCCCAGCAGGCGACCGGCGACGCGCGCAGCGTCCGGGCCTTCCAGGCCGCGGGCTACCGACCGGTCGGTGCCGAAGCCCTGATGCCGGCGCCGCACCGCTGAACAGGCCCTGACGGCACCCTGGCCGACGGCCGCGCGGGGAGATCGTGTGGAATGGGTGGCATGGGGAGAGCAAACGACCAGCAGCGACCGGCCACGGACATACCGGCGCGGGACCCGGAGCACGGCCCGGACGACGAGCCACCCGAGCACTGGCGCTACGCCCGCCACCTGGAGTCCCTGGCCGCCGCGCCCGGCCCCGGCGCGGGGTCCGAGGCGGAGGTCGTGGCCGCCGTGCTGCGTGATCCGGACCGGGTGATGGCCGAGAGTGCGGTGGTCACCCACCTCGACCGGCGCGCCCTACAGCTGCTCGCGGACGAGGAGTTCCCCGCCTGGGCCGGGGCCATGGCCGCAGCGCTGGCCGGCCGGGCCTTTCCCGAGCGCAGGCTCCGGGAGTGGAACCTGCTCAAGGCCGTCGGCAGCGGCGAGCCCTGGTCCGCCGAGGAGCTGACCGCCGCCTCCGACTGGTGCCAGCGCACGGCCGCCCGCCTGCTCACCTCGCACGAGGCACTGACGCTGCTGGCCACCGACGCCCGCACCCGCCGCGTCCGCAACGCGGCCGCCGAACGCCTGCGCCGGGGCGGCGCGCTCTGAACCGGTGGCGGGGACCCCTCCGCCGCGGCCCCGGCCGCCGCGATGCGAAGGCGACTGCCTAGACGCCCCGGCGTACCCGGGCCGCGCGGCGGGCCTCGGCCTGCTGGCGGGCTTCGATCGTCTTGCGGGACTCCTTGCCCCGGCCCGGGCGGGTACCGATGCCGCGGAAGGCCAGGTCCGAACCCGAGGGCTTGCCCTTGGCGTCGGTCGGCGCGGAGCCGGCCAGCGGGACCCCGGGCGGGGTCTTGGCGCCGGTGATGCGGGTCAGTGCCGCCTCGCCGGAGCGCACCTGCGTGATCGTCGGCCGGATCCGGGCGTCGGAGAGCAGGCGGACCATGTCCCGGCGCTGGTTCGGGGTGACGAGGGTGACGACCCGACCGGACTCGCCGGCCCGGGCGGTGCGGCCACCCCGGTGCAGGTAGTCCTTGTGGTCGGCGGGCGGGTCGACGTTGACCACGAGGTCGAGGTCGTCGATGTGGATACCGCGTGCGGCGACGTTCGTCGCGACCAGCACGGTGACGGCTCCGCTCTTGAACTGGGCCAGGGTCCGGGTGCGCTGCGGCTGCGACTTGCCGCTGTGCAGGCCCTCCGCCCGTACGCCCATGGCCCGCAGGTGCTTCACGAACTGGTCGACGCCGTGCTTGGTGTCGAGGAACATCAGTACCCGGTTGTCCCGGGCCGCGATCTCGGTCGCCGCCGAGACCTTGTCGGCCGCGTGGATGTGCAGCACGTGGTGGTCCATGGTGGACACCGCGCCCGCCTGCGGGTCCACGGAGTGCGAGACCGGGTCCTTCAGGTACGTGCGGACGAGCTGGTCGACGTTGCGGTCCAGGGTCGCCGAGAACAGCATGCGCTGGCCCGCGTGGTGCACCTGGTCCAGGATCTCGGTGACCTGCGGCATGAAGCCCATGTCGCACATCTGGTCGGCCTCGTCGAGCACGGTGATCTTCACGCGCTCCAGGTGCACGTCCCGCCGCCCCACCAGGTCGCTGAGCCGCCCGGGGGTGGCGACCACGACCTCGGCGCCGGTGCGCAGGGAGCTCACCTGGCGGCCGATGGACAGCCCGCCGACCACGGTGGCCATCCGCAGCTTCAGAGCGGCGGCGTACGGCTCCAGCGCCTCGGTCACCTGCTGTGCCAGCTCGCGCGTCGGTACGAGGACCAGCGCCAGCGGACGCTTCGGGTCCGCCTGCTGCCCCGCCGTACGGGCCAGCAGCGCCAGGCCGAACGCCAGGGTCTTGCCCGAGCCGGTGCGGCCGCGGCCGAGGACGTCCCGGCCGGCCAGCGCGTTCGGGAGCGTCGCGGCCTGGATCGGGAACGGCTCCGTCACGGCCAGCGAGGCCATGGTCTCCACCAGCTCAAGGGGCAGGTCGAGCTCGGCGAAGGACTCCACCGGCGCCAGCGCCGGCTCCTTCGGCGCGTGCATCGTGAACTCACCCTGCGGGCCGAGGGTGCGGGCGGCCTTGGCGGGGGTCCGGGGACCGGCCTTGGCACCGCCCTTCACACCGAAGCGCCCATGAGCTGACGGGTTCCTCATGCAGGACCTTTCGAAGCAGTGAGTAAGAGGGAAGCGAGAAGCAGATGGTCAACCGCCCATGGTACCAGTGCGGCAGGATCCGAAAGAGAGGTCCTGTGGACACCCCCTAGGCCTCCCCGGCCGTCAGTTTCCCGGACCGCACCTGCGCGCAGTGCGCGCGGATCTCGACCGCCGCGCGGCCGAACCAGTCGGCGATCACGGCGATCTCGTCGGGGGTGTAGTCGGCGAAGAGGGTCGCCAGCCGGTCGTACATCGGCTGGTAGACGGCGACGACCCGGGCGGCGGCCGCGGGGTCGGCCACCACCCGGACCCGGCGCCGGTCGGCCGGGTCCGGGACGCGCCGCGCGTATCCGGCGCGTTCGAGGCGGTTGAGCACCCCGGTGACGGCTCCGGTGGTGAGGTCCAGCAGTCCGGCGAGGTCGCCGGCGGCGAGCGGGGTGTCCCCGGCGCCCAGGATGTGGCCCAGGCAGGTCAGGTCGGTGACGTTGAGCCCGAGTAGCTGCGCCACCTCCTGCTGGCCGACGATGCCCAGGGCGACGTACTGGTCCATGCGCGAAATCGCCTCGCCGGCCGTGGCCGGGGGGCGGGTCTTGCCCTGCATCCAAATACTCCTTAGTATCTAAGTTACTTAGTGACTGAGATGCTTATCTTGCGAAATAAGCTTCACGCTTCCGAGCCTACTGCCGTAGGCCCGACCAGGGAGAGCCATGAGCGCGCACGGCCACGTAGACCTCGGCCACACGGTGGCCGGCTGGACCGGAACCACCCTGGCCCTGCTGGGCTTCGCGGGGGCGGGCGCCGCCGTGTGCGCGGCCTGGGTCCCCGGGATCTGGATCGGCCTCGGCGTCGTCGCCGTGGCGGGGATCGTCACCTGGGTGCTGCACCTCGCCGGGTGGGGCAAGCCCAGCGGGCCCAGGCCCGAGGCCGACTGGGACTGGCGCGTCCGGGACGCCCGCGCCCACGCCGGGCACGCCGACTGCCTCGGCTGCCGCGTCGGCGGGCCTCGGCGGGCCCGCGCCGCGGCGCCTCGGCCCCGGGCGGCCGCGCCGCTGCCCGCTGCCGACAACGCCACGTGACGGGTGCCCGGGCCGGGAGGCGGCGGCCCCGCCCGGGCGGCTCTCGGGAGCCGTGGGACGGGGCCCCTCCCTCTTTTCACGGACAAGGCGCGCAGAAGTTCGAATCTGCGCCGCGCCCCGGACGGCCGCGTCCAGCGTGTGCTCCGCGGGACCGTTGGGCAGGATCGAGACGGCCGCGCGTGCGGCCCGCAGTGGAACGTTGTGAAGGATCAGCCAGATGGCAACAGGCATCGTGAAGTGGTTCAACTCGGAGAAGGGGTTCGGCTTCATCCAGCAGGACGACGGTGGCCCCGACGTGTTCGTGCACTTCTCCGCGATCGAGACCACCGGGTTCAAGTCGCTGGAGGAGAACGCGCGCGTCGAGTACTCCGTCTCCCAGGGCCCCAAGGGCCCGCAGGCCGAGAAGGTGGTACCCCTCAGGTAGTCCACTTCACGAGCCGAGCCCGTGACACGGGGCCCCGCCGGTTTACCCGGCGGGGCCCCGCGCGTTCCGGGCGGCTCCGCTACCGCGCGCGGGCCCCCTCCGGTCCGCCGGCGGGCCCGACCGCGCGGTGGAGGGCCAGGAGCAGCCGCCACAGGTGGTCCGCCAGGGTCCCCGGATCCGCCCGGATGTCCTCGTGCAGCCAGTCCGCGAGGACGCCGGTGAACGCGGCCGCGACCGCCGACGCGACCAGCTCGGGCTGCGGGGCGCCCACCGCCGCCCGTTCCGCCCGGGCCCGGGCGCGCAGTTCCCGGTGCAGACGCCTGCCGAGCGGGCCGCCGCCACCCGGGAGCAGCAGGGTCCGGTAGAGCGCCGCCCGGTCGGCCGCCTCCGCCAGGAACGCGGCCAGCGCCGCGGGCGGCCGGGCCGGGGGAAGCGGCGACGGGCCGGTCTGCCAGGCGTGCAGGGCGTCGACCGCCGCGTGCACCACGTCCGCGCACGCGTCCACGGCGAGCGCGGTGAGGTCCTCGTAGTGCAGGTAGAAGGTGGCTCGGCCGACTCCGGCCCGGCGCACCACCGCCGAAACGCTGACCCCGGCGAGCGGCCGGTCGGCGCACTCGGCCAGCAGGCTCTCGCGCAGCCGCGCCTTCGTCCGGGCCGTACGGGGGTCCTCAGCCCGGGCGTCGTCCGCCCGGGAGGTGTCCGCGCGCGGGAACTGCGGACTCATGCGGCCAGCAGCGCCGCGACGAGGGCGAGGGCACCGGGCAGCGCCTGGGCCACGAGGATCCGGCGGTTGGCGGTCGCGGCCCCGTAGACCCCGGCGACGATCACGCAGACGAGGAAGAAGATCTGGGTGGCGAGCGAGTCGATCACGAGCGACCAGACCAGCCCGGCGGCGAGGAATCCGTTGTAGAGGCCCTGGTTGGCGGCGAGCGGCGCGGTGAGGCGGGCGGTGTCCGCGTCGAAGCCGGACAGGGCGCGGCCGGGGGGCCGCTGCCACAGGAACATCTCCAGGACCAGGAAGTACACGTGCAGCGCGGCCACGAGGCCGATCAGGATCTGAGCGACCGTGTGCATGGCCGCCTCCACTTCTCGGGTCGGTTTCGGTTTCGGTTTCGGCGGGACGGGCGGAGTGCCGGGGCTGCCCGGGCCACTCCTGCCTACTCGTCGGTATTTCCTGGACAACTGTACAGGAAGTCGCGTTGTCCGACCTCGCCGCTACGCTGGCACGATGACCGAGCAGGCACCCCGGCCGAAGCCCGCCGGACTCCTCTACGAGGACTTCGGCACCGGGCGGCACCGTGAGAGCTCCCTCGTCCGGCACGCACTCGGCAGCGTGTACGAGGAGGAACTGGTCGCGGGCCTCGCGGGCGGCATCGGCTTCATGTACTTCGTCTTCGAGTACGCCGGGCATCCGCCCCTGCTGACGATCGTCGCGCAGGCCCACCCCGATCCCTGGGTGGAAGCCGCCCTCGACCGGCTTCGCGTCCCCTACGAGGTCACCCACGGATCGCGGCCCCGCTGGGACCGCGTGCACGCCGCCCTGGACGCCGGCCGGCCGGTGTTCTGCACCGTCGACCGGTCCCGGCTCCCGTGGCACGGCGGTACCCCGGACGAGATGGCCGCCGCCGACCCGTACACCGTGGTCCTCGCCGGGTACGAGGGCGACAGCCTGTACGTCGAGGACGGGGCCCCGGCCGCGTACCGGATCACGGCGCGGGAGTTCGGCGAGGCCTGGACCGGCCATCGCAAGGGCCGCCACCGGATGCTCGTGCCCAGCGGCCCCGCCGTCGGCGACCCCGACGTCGACGGGGCCGTGGCCGCCACGGCCGCCCGCCTCACCGGACCCGTGCTGGGCAACAGGTTCGACGTCAACTTCGGCTTCTCGGGGATGGAGAAGCTCGCGGCCCAGCTGCGCGACGTCCGTACCCGGACCGGCTGGGAGCGGCGCTTCGGCTCCCCGGAGGCCTTCCTCGCGGGAACCCGGCGGCTGTACGCCTGCCTGGAGGAGGAGTGGACCGCCCCCGGAGCCACCCGCCCGCTGTACGCGGACTTCCTCGACCGCGCGGGACGGCCGGAGGCGGCCGCCCTGTTCCGCGACTCGGCGGGCAACTGGTCCCGGCTCGCGGAGCTGGCCCGCGCGGCCGCCCCGGACGCGGACGCCCCGGAGCGGCGCGTCCTCTTCGACGAGCTCGCCGGCCTGGTGGACGGCTCGCTCGCCCTGGAACGCCGGGCCGTTGCCCTGCTCTGATCCCGCTCCACCCCCGGAGCGCCGGCACCCCCGGAGCGCCGGCACCCCCGGAGCGCCGGCAGCCCCGGAGCGCGGGGAGACCGGGAGCACCGGGACGCCGCGGAGCCCTCAGAGGTGGGCGTCGAGGAAGGTCCGGAACTCCTCGCGTGTCATCGGCCCCGCCTGACTCGCCACCGCCTCGCCGTCCTTGACGAGTACGGCGGTGGGGGCACCCGTCACCCCGTAACGCCTCGTCGGGCCGGGGCAGCGGGTCATGTCGGTGCGGACGGCCGTGAACCGCGTCCCGTACTCCTCGACCAGCTCCCCGACGACGGCGTCCATCGCGCGGCACGCCTCGACGGCCTTGGGCCAGCTGCCGCAGAAGTACGCGAGAACGGGCCCGGTCGTCATCGAGAGGATGAAGTCGAACTCCTGGTCCTCCAGTGGTTGGTGCACCCGACGTGCCATGCGTGTCGCTCCTCGTTCCTGCACCTCCCCGGATCGGGAGGGCGGACCCCATCATCGCCGCCGCGCCGGGCCGCGGCAGCCGGGCCCGTTGTCAGTGGCGGCTGTGAAGCTGAGCGGTATGGACGACAGGATGCTCCGGCGCCGGGTCTACGGCGCCGACCACGAGGACCCCGATCCGGGACCGCGCCCCGGACACACCTACGGCGAGCTGGTCGGCGGGCCGCTCGACGGGCTCCTCCTGGACATCACCGGCTGGGGTGCGCCCCAGCTCGCCGAAGAGGCCAGGCTCCCCACGGAGATAGGACGCTACGGAGCGGGCGGCCGCGCCCACTACCGCCGCCGCGCGGGGGATCCGGTCCACTGGGACTGGACGGGAGACAGCCGCTGACGGCGCTGCCGGCCCCGGCGGGAGCGGTACGGCAGCAGGCTCGGCGACGAGCTCGGTGACGCGTGCGGCGACCGGTTCGGTGACCGGTTCGGCGGTCTCAGGCGTCCCGGCTCACCTTGCGGGCCCAGAGCACCAGCGGTACCTGCAGGGGCAGTCGGCCGAGCGTCACGGCGCGGGTGCGGGGGGATCCGTGGCGCGCGTCGACGGCCATCTTCACGTTCGCCGGGAACACGCCCACGAAGAAGGCGGCCGTGGCCAGTGCCGCCACCCGGCGGGTGCGCGGATGGGCGACCCCGACGGCGAGGGCCAGTTCGGCCGCACCGCTGGCGTACGTCCACCCGCGCGGGCTGCCCGGCAGCGAACGGGGCACGGTCGCGTCGAACTTCCCGGGCACGGCCGCATGGGCGACCGCCGCCGTGGCCAGCAGGCCGGCCAGCAGGAGGGGGGAGGAGGCGCGTGCCATCGGGGGTCCTCTCGAAGGTGTCCGGGCCCGCGATCCTACTCGCGAGTAGCCGCGGGTGTGGTCGAAAGGCGGGCCGCGGAGCCCGGGGGAGCCCGCCGTGTCCTCCCCGGCTGCCCGGACGGCCAGGTCACGGCCATCCGGGTGGCCCGGAGCGGAGCCGGATGGGGGAGTGCGGTGGCCGCCGCGGAAAAATCTTCGAAGAATTTTCCCGGAGGCTGTCGATCCGGGCGGCTGCCGTTCGACGCAGGGGTGAGAGGCGGGGAGAGTCCCCGTCCTCCCGACCGAGGAGTCACCATGCCGCGCTTCCTGACGATGATCCGCATCGACGAGCAGGACCTGCCCAGCGACGAGTTCCCGCCCGAGTTCGAGCAGCGCATGGGCGCGCTGCTGGAGGAGATCACCAAGGCCGGGGTCATGCTGGACACCGCCGGGCTGCTCCCCACCGCCGAAGGGACCCGTCTCAGCTGGTCCGGCGGGAAGATCAGCTACACCGACGGCCCCTTCACCGAGACCAAGGAGGTCGTCGGCGGTTACTCCCTCACCCAGTGCAAGGACAAGGCCGAGGCCGTCGAATGGACCCGGCGGTTCCTGGAGATCCACCCGGTGGAATGGAAGGTGAGCGCCGAGGTCCGGGAGATCCAGGAGATGTGATCCCGGCGCGCCCTGCCGCGTTTGCCCTGCCTCGTCACGGCTGCTCTGATGGGTGGCCGTGACGGCAGTGAGTGCGGCCCAGGCGGTCGAAGCGGTGTTCAGGATCGAGTCCGCGCGGATCATCGCCCGTGTCGCCCGCGTGGTGCGGGACATCGGCATCGCCGAGGAGATCGCCCAGGACGCCCTCGTCGCGGCGCTGGAGCAGTGGCCGCAGGAGGGGGTCCCGGACCGGCCCGGAGCCTGGCTCATGACCACCGCCAAGCACCGCGCGGTCGACCTCGTCCGCCGCAAGGAGACCTACGCCCGCAAGCTCGCGGAGGTCGGCCGGAGCCTGGAGGACGTGCCACCGCCCGCCGAGCCGGCCGACCCCGAGGACATCGACGACGACCTGCTGCGCCTGATCTTCACCTCCTGCCACCCCGTCCTGCCCACCGAGGCCCGGATCGCGCTCACCCTGCGTCTGATGGGAGGGCTGACCACCCAGGAGATCGCCCGCGCGTTCCTCACCTCCGAGGCCACCGTCGCCCAGCGCATCGTCCGGGCGAAGCGGACCCTGGCCAAGGCGGGGGTGCCGTTCGAGGTCCCGTACGGTGCCGACCGCGACGCACGGCTCTCCTCGGTCCTGGAGGTCATCTACCTCGTCTTCAACGAGGGGTACGCGGCCACCGCCGGGGAGGACCTGGTCCGCCCCGCCCTGTGCGAGGACGCCCTGCGCCTGGCCCGCGTACTGGCCGCCCTGATGCCCGAGGAGCCCGAGGCGCACGGCCTGGCCGCCCTGCTGGAGTTCCAGGCCTCCCGCATCGCCACCCGCACCGGCCCCGACGGGGAACCGGTGCTGCTCGCCGACCAGAACCGGGCCCGGTGGAACCGACTGCTCATCCACCGGGGCGCCCGGGCGCTGGGCCGGGCGGGGAACGGCCCCTACTCCGTCCAGGCCGCGATCGCCGGCTGCCACGCGGCGGCGGTCCGCTACGAGGACACGGACTGGCCGAGGATCGCCGCTCTGTACGGGCGGCTCGTCCAGCTGATCCCGTCCCCGGTGGTGGAGCTCAACCGGGCGGTGGCCGTCTCCATGGCCGAGGGGCCGGAGGCGGCCCTGCCGCTGGTCGACGCCCTGGACCGGGAACCGGCCCTGCGCGCCTACCACTTGCTGCCGAGCGTACGCGGGGACCTGCTGGAGCGGCTCGGCCGGACCGAGGAGGCCCGCGCGGAGTTCGAGCGGGCGGCCTCCCTCACGCGCAACGCACGGGAACGCACCCTGCTGCGGTCCCGCGCGGCCCGCCTCTGAGCGCCGCGGCCGCGGATCGCCCCCGTGCGACCACTCCCTTGCCCCGCGTGTTTACGTCATATACTTTGTGTATGTCATAAACATGCGCGCGGCCCGAGCGGCCGGAGAGGAGGGGCCTCGATGCCTCGTGAGCCCCGCGGGTCGAACGCGTCCAGCACACCGCCCGACCTCGCCACCGTCGCCGACCTGCTGTGGCGGGTCGACGCCGAGCGGACGGCCGAGGGACGCGCGCGCCTCACCCCCCGCCGGATCGTCGACGCGGCCGTCGCCGTCGTGGACGCCGAAGGGCTGGACGCCCTGTCGATGCAGCGCGTCGCCACCGAGCTGGGCTGCACCGCGATGGCCCTCTACCGGCACGTGCCCGGCCGCGAACACCTGCTCGCGGCCATGACCGACGCCGCCGGCGGCCGCCCGCCCGCGGCCGCCGGAGCGGGCTGGCGTGCCGAGGTGGAGACCTGGGTCGACGCACTCTGGTCGACGTACCACGCACATCCGTGGATGGTGCGGGTCCCCACGATCAGCGCCCCGGTCGGACCGAACCAGCTCGCCTGGTTCGAGGCACTGCTGAGTCCGCTCGCCCGCTCCGGCGCCGCCCGCGACGAGCTGATCCCGCTCGCCACCTTCATCTCGGGCGCCGTACGCGACCTGGCCAGGGTCGCCTCCGAACTCGACCCGGCCGGCGCCGCCTCGTACGGACGCGTCCTCGCCGAGCGCCTCGACCCCGGGAACTTCCCCACGTTGTGCGCGCTCGCGGGCGAAGCGGGCCTCGACGAGGAGGAGGACGGCGCCGTCGACCCGATCGTGGCCTGCGGCATCGCGCGACTGCTCGACGGAATCGAGAAGTCTCCACCCGCACGAGAGAAAGAGGGAAACCGATGAACGAGAAACACCTCTTACGGATCACCGGCATCGGCGGCGTCACGGCGGGCGCGCTCGCCGCCGTCGCCGTACCGCTGTACTTCGTGCACTCCGGACCGCCGCCGGCCGGCAACGTCCTGGCCCGTATCCTCCTCAACCTCCTGACCTGCGCCGCCCTGCTCGTCTTCCTCGCTGGACTGCGCCACGTCATCCGCGGTGCGGGCCCCTCCTTCGACGGGCCGGCCGCCCTGGTCTTCGGCGCGGGTCTGGCCTACGTGACCATCACTCTGGTCGCCGCGTCCGTCGAGGCGGGGATCGTCCTGGAGGACCCCGCCGGTCGCCTCGACCCGACCGTGGACGGCCCGCTAGCCCACGCCAACATGCTGCTGCACGGCTCGGCCGCCCGGCTGCTGACCGCCGTCCTGCTCGCCGCCGCCGGGTACGCGATCCTGCGCGCCGGGGTCCTGCCGCGCTGGACCGGGTACACGGCACACGCCGTCGCCGCCGTCAACCTCGCCTTCGTTCCCTCACTGTTCTTCGGGACGGACGCCGCCCGCTTCTACAGCGCCGTGGGCTGGGGCAACACGGCGCTGACGGCCGCCCTCCTCGTCTACTGGGCGTTCGCGGTAGGGATCGCCGTGCTGCGGCGCACGTCGGCGACCGGCCCACGGGCGGCGGCCCGAGCGGCCCGGCCGGCCTGACCCCGGGGGCGCGGTTCAGCCGCGGCGGGTGAACGCGGCCACGTCCAGAGGGGTCCGCACGGGCCGCCGCGGTGCGGTCAGCGCAATGGGCCGGCGGAATCCGCCGGACCGGGAGATCTCCTGCACGGTGAGGCGCAGTGCCTCCTGGAAGTCGCCCATGGTCCGGCGGGCCGCCGGGGTGTCGACGTAGAGGGAGTTCATGTGCAGCCCCTCCGTGTCCCGCTGGAACCACGAACAGGCCCCGTTGGCGCGCGCCGACCACACGTGCGTGGTCGGCCGCCAGTCGTCGTGGCGCTCGGCCCCGGGGCACTTGCGCATGTCGATGTACGAGAAGAAGTTCACCGGGTGCGGCCAGGAACGGGCGGCGAACTCCTCGGGCGCCAGCAGCTCCCACGCCCGCACGAACGGTACGTCGAGATGGCGCATCATCTCGCCGAAGCCGGCCCGGACCGAGGCCATGACCTGGGCGAAGTCCCGGCCCGGCGAGGCGTCGAACTCGATGGGCAGGGTGTTGACGAACCAGCCCACCGAATGCGCCCAGGTGTCCCGGCCGCGCTCACTGACCGGCATGAGCCCGCGGTAGACGCCGGGGCCGCCCGCCTCGCGCAGGCAGACCGCGACCGAGGCGAGTACCCCCATGAACGGCTTGCCGTCGGCCGCCAGGCACGTCTTCTCGAACACCTCGGCCTCGGCGGCGTCCAGGAGGGTGGAGGCCTCGTTGACGATCGGGTACATCCGGCCCGTCTCCACACCGAGGTCGAGGGGGAACCGGGGGAAGAACTCCCCGGCCTCGCCCATGAACGCCTTCCAGTAGTCCAGGCGTTCGTCGCGGGCGTCGATGGACAGATAGCGGCGGCGCTGCTCCTCGGCGAAGTCGAGATAGCTGGGGGCGGCCGGCAGTTCGGCGTTCTCGCCGCGGCACAGGGCCTCGTAGCAGGTCGACACCTCGCGGGCCACGATCGGCATCGACATGCCGTCGCAGACGATGTGGTCGAAGGCGAGGTAGACCGTCGCGGAGTCCTCGCGTTCCACCGCACCCATGACGAACAGCGGCCAGGAGAGCGTGTCGATGCTCCGCTTGAACCGCTCGACCAGGAACTCGCGCAGCAGCTCGGAGGTCTCGAACGCGCCCACCTGCCGGGGTTCGAGGGAGAGTCCGGCGGGGTCGAACGGCTCACAGGCCACCTCGCCCGCCAGACGGCGGAACGCACACCGCAGCACCTCGTGCCGCCGCACGAAGGAGAGCAGTGACTGCGCCAGGGTCTGCTCGTCCAGCGGGCCGGTCACCTCGAAGGTCACCGCGACCCAGGAAGCCACCGGGTCGTCGGCGGCCCTGCTCTCCTCGGCGACGGTGAAGTGCTTGTCCTGGTTGAAGGACGCCTTCCTGCCCACCGGGTCATCCGTGCCGGCGGCCTCCGCCGCCGTGGACCTGAGCCGCCACTCGACCACCCGGCCGGGTGCCATGTGGTGCATCTCCAGAGGAAACTGCCGCATTCCGTCATCCCTTCGCCCCCGAGTCAACCCCCAGGCCCTAACGACCCCCGGCCCGGGGAGGTGACGAATTCCCTCGGGCCGGTCCGGGCGCGGGGCGTCGGCCGGAGTTCACGGGGAGTTCAGGCCGGCAGCGCCGTCCGGTGCCGAGGCCGGCCGGGGCCCCTGATGGGGCACGGGGACCGGCCGCCGGGTCCTGTCCTCGGGCGGTTGCGGATGGCACTCAGGGCGACAGGCGCGCCATCACGGCGGGCGGCAGTGACGGGTTGGCCGCCGCCGTCTGCGCGACCCACGTGTCCTCGTCGGCCAGCAGCTCGGTGATGGCTTCGGGCGGCAGGGCCCGGTGGGCGGCTGCCAGGGGGCGAGCCGTCCGGTCCGCCAGGCAGGCGAGCAGGGCCGGGCCCGTTGCGCGGGGGTGCTCGGCGACCGCCTTGAGCGCTCCCCGCACGCCCGGCCGGTGCCGTGTCACCAGCTCCAGCAGGGCTCCGGAGGCGTCCGGGTTGGCGGCCACCCGGGACAGGACCTGTACGCCATGCCGCACGATCATGTCGCGCAGCAGTTCCTCGGAGAGCCCGGGATGCGGAGCGACGGCCCTGACCACGGACACGTCCGGATCGACCGCCAGCGCGTCGCGCAGGTCCGCGGGCAGGTCGCGCCGCTGCGCCACGAGCATCCGCACGGCCGCGTGAGGGGACGCGGCCAGCTCGGCGAGTTCGGCGGGTGTGGCGGCGGCGATCCGCGGGCGCAGGCTCCACTCCGCCCGGTGGCCGACGGTCAGCTCGGCCAGCAGGTCGAGCGGTACGTGCGGGTGCTCCGCGAGGGCGCGCCGTACCCGGTCCTCCGGGTCGGCGGCCAGCACGCCGACAAGCTCCTGACCGATCCCCGGATTGCTCGCGTACGTGGCGCGGACCCCGGGCAGCGGGTCGGCGGCGAGCCGGGCGTAGAGCGTCTGTGGCAGATCGGTGCGCTGGGAGAGCGCCCAGTTCAGCGTCAGTTCGGGGTCCTGGGCCAGGGTGATCACGGCTTCGAGCGGGGTGGCGGGGTTGGCCGCCGCCGCGAGGCGTACCCGGGGGGCCGGGTGGAGTGCGAGGCGGGCGGTCACGGGTGAGTCCGTCCAGAGGGCCAGTTCCTCCACGACGTCCGGATCGGGGTCGGCGGCGAGCAGGTCCACGGCGTCCTGCGGAAGGCCCGGGCAGGAGGCCAGCTTCCAGCGGATCCCGGAGTCCGGGTGCGTCGCGAGGAGGCCGGCCCACTCGGGGCGCCCGCGGCGCTCGTCGAGGAGGGCGACGGCCGCGTTCGGCGCGGACCCGGGATCCACGTCGGCGGCGTCGAGCGTCCCCTTGTAGGCGAGGTACCGGGCCATCGTGTCGGAGTGCGCGGCGAGTTCCCGCACCTGCTGGTGCCGCAGATCGGCTCGGTCGGCCAGGTCGTGGAGCAGTTCGTCGGCGAACTCCGACCCGGGGTCGGCCCTCGCCTCCTCCAGCGCGAACACCAGCAGTCGATCGACCAGTTCGGGCGGCAGCGCCGGATTGGCCGCCAGACCGCACAGGAGGTGGTTCAAGGGCGCTCTCCGGTCGGTGTGCGGGGCGGGGCGGCGGCAGCAGCGGTGAGGGCTGCGGCCAACGCCTGGGCACGGGGGTGCGGGCGCCGCCGGGGCAGGACCAGCCCGATGTGCCGTGCGGGACGCGGGGGTTCGACGCGCACCACGGTCAACTCGCCCGTCGTGGACAGTGATACGTGCGGGACCAGGGAGACCCCGACCCCGGCCGCGACCAGGGTCTGCGCGAAGAAGTAGTCAGTGGTGGAGGCCGCCACCCGGAGGTCGAAACCGGCGAGTTCCGCGTACCGGCGCAGGTAGGCCTCCGTCCTGAGGCAGCCCAGCACCCAGCGCTCGGAGCCCAGTTCGGCCAGGCCCAGCGACGGACGGTCCGCGAGCCGGTGGCCGGGCGGCAGCACCAGCCAGAGCGGGTCCTCCATCAGGGGAACCCAGTCGAGCCCCGGGCGTCCGTCCGGGCGCACCGGGGGCGGCCCGTCGAAGTGGTAGGCCAGCGCGAGATCGGCCGCGCCGCCGCGCACCATCTCCGTCGCTCCCTCCGGCTCGCTCTCCACCACCGTCAGCTCCACCTCCGGATGCGCCTCCACGAACCGGGACAGCGCCGTGGGCAGCAGGTGCCGGCCGCCGCTGGTGAAGGTGGCGACGGTCAGGCGCGGCCGCTCCGCCGTGAGCCGGTCGATCGCGTGGCGGACCTGGTCCAGCTCGGCGGAGATCGACTCGGCGGCCTCCACCAGCAGCCGGCCGGGCTCGGTGAGGGTGACCCCGCGGGTGCTGCGCACCGCCACCGGGTGGCCGACCGCGCGCTCCAGCGCCGCGATGTGCTGCGAGACGGCCGAAGGGGTCAGCAGGAGGGCGCCGGCCGCCCGGTTGAAGCTGCCGTGCTCGGCCACCGCCCGCAGGACGCGCAGCCGCTGCACATCGATCATCAGTTTTCCTTACGACGCGTTCAGCAGCTGGTCGGTACCGCGGGGGACGATACAACGGCAGAGTCGAACGCATGAAGCGGATTCTTGTCATCGGCGGCAGCCGGTACTTCGGAAAGACCCTGGTCACACGGGCGGTCGAGGCGGGCGACGAGGTGACCGTGCTCAACCGGGGCTCCGGTGCGCCCCCGTCCGGCGCGGGCCGTCTGGTCGCCGACCGCGACGACGAGGAAGCCCTGCGGGCGGCGCTGGGCGGGCGCGACTTCGACGTGGTCGTGGACCAGGTCTGCTACACGCCGCTCCAGGCCGCCGTCGCCCGGCGGGTCTTCACCGGGCGGACCGGGCGCTACGTCATGACCTCGACGATGGAGGTCTACGACCCGGCCACGCTCCCGGCCGGTCCCGAGGACCGCGTTCCCGCCCCCGCACCCGCCCTCGCCCCCGCACCCGTCACCGAGGCGTCGCTCGACCCCGCGCGGCTGCCGCTCCCGGGGGCGGCGGGCGGTACGCCCGGGCCCTGGCCCGCGTACGTCTACGCCGAGGGCAAGCGGCAGGCCGAGGCCGTCTTCCTGCGGGACCCGGCCTTCCCCTGCGTCAGCGTGCGCGCCGCGCACGTGCTCGGCGGCGGCCCGGCGGAGTTCACCGGCCGGCTCGCGCACTACGTGGAGCGGATCGGCGCCGGGACCCCCGTCGACGTCCACGAAGCCCCGTACGCCACCTCGTTCATCCATCACCACGAGATGGCCGGATTCCTGTACTGGGCGGCGGAACAGACCTTCACCGGGCCCGTCAACGCGGCCTCGCACGGCGCACCCGACGTGATCGCGCTCTGCGAGGCGGTCGCGGCGCACGTCGGACGCGACCCGCGGTACCGGGTGGTGGGGGAGGGCGCCGCGGCCTCGCCCTTCTCCTTCGACCGGGCCTACGCCATGGACAACGGCCGGGCCTCGGCGCTGGGCTTCGGCTTCGGCCGGGTCGCCGACTGGCTGCCCGGGGCGATCGCGGAGACGGCGCGCGCGGCCGGCTGACGCGGTCACTGGTCTCCGACGCGCCGCTCCAAGGGAGTTGCTACCGATGAGTTGCTCACACTGAACGTCACGCTGCCGGCCCGGTAGCGGTCGTCGGACCACTCGATCGGGCGGCCCGTGGCCGTGGCGGAGACATGCCGCTGGCGCAGCAGCGGGCTGCCGCGCCGGATCTGGAGCAGGCGCGCGTCCTCGCTGCCGGCCGGAAGCGCGTCGATCAGGTGCTCGCCGTAGTGGGCGGTGACCCCCGAACCCGCGGCCAGGCTGTCCATGACGGAGCGGCAGTCCACCGGCAGCGCCTCGACGGCCGCCGCGACCCAGTCGGCGTAGGCGGTCCGCTCCACCATGGTGGGCTCCCCGTCGAGCAGCCGCAGCCGCAGCACCGCCAGGATCTCCGTCCCGGCGGTCAGCGCGAGCCGGTCCGCCTCCTCGGCCGTGGCCGGCCGGCGGGTGCGGGACAGGAAACGGCTGGCGGCCTGGTGTCCCAGCCCCTCGGCCCACTGGGCGAAGCTGTTCAGCTCGCCGAAGCTGTGCCGGCGCTCCCCGCGCAGGACGATGCGCCGTGCCCCTTGCCGGGAGCCGATCAGTCCCTCAGCGGCGAGGGTGGCGACCGCCTGGCGGACGGTTCCGCGCGATGCGGACCAGTGTGCCGCCAGGTCGCTCTCCGAGGGCAGGTGCGCCCCCACCGGGAGTTCGCCCGAGAGGATCTGCCGGCGCAGCGCCTCGGCGATCTCCAGGTACCTGGCCGTGCCCGCGCTCGTACTCATGTGCTTCGCCCCCTGATCGCCGTGTGCCGGCGGTGCCGTACCGGAATCGTCGCGCACCGGTCTCCCATGATCATTCCAACAGGTTCTGTCACGGCTTCTTCCGGTCATTCTTCTCTCTTCTTCGAGACGTGCTCCAGGCGACAGGCGGCGTTCACCGTCCGTACAGCGGGCCCGGGCGAACTGGAGCCAACTTGTTCAGACAAGTGAACCCACCTTCGTCTCCGGGAGAGACCGTGCTCAGTTCCTCCGCCCGTCGCGGTGCGGCCGTTCTGCTCAGCGCCGCCGTACTCACCACGCTCAGCGCCTGCGGTGCCGCCCCCGACCAGAAGTCCGGCGGCGCAGGCGGCGCCAAGAACGCCGTGCAGCCGGGCGCCGCGACCTCGGTCGCCGACTTCGGCTCCTTGGAGGCCCTCGCCGCCGCCGCGCAGAAGGAGGGCGAGCTCAACGTGATCGCGCTGCCCCCGGACTGGGCGAACTACGGCGAGATCATCAAGGCCTTCGAGGCCAAGTACAAGATCAAGGTGAACAGCGAGAACCCGGACGCCTCCAGCTCCGACGAGATCGCCGCCGTCAAGTCCCGCAAGGGCCAGAACCGCGCCCCCGACGTCCTGGACCTGGGGATCGCCTTCGCCCGCAGCGGCGCGGCCGAGAACCTCTTCGCCCCGTACAAGGTCACCGCCTGGGACAAGATCCCCGCCGCCCAGAAGGACGCCGACGGACGCTGGACCAACGACTACGGCGGCTACGTCTCCATCGGCTGCGACGCGGCCCGCATCCCCACCTGCCCGCAGACCTTCGCCGACCTCCTCAAGCCCGAGTACAAGGGCAAGGTCGCGCTCAACGGCAACCCCACCAAGTCCGGCTCGGCCTTCGGCGGTGTCTACGCGGCCGCCCTCGCCAACAAGGGCTCCTTCGCCGACATCCAGCCCGGCATCGACTTCTTCGGGCAGCTGAAGAAGAGCGGGAACTTCATCCCGGTCGAGTCCACCCCGGCGACCGTCGAGAAGGGCGAGACGCCCATCTCCATCGACTGGGACTACCTGAACGCCGGCTACGCCGACCAGTTCAAGGGCAAGGGCGTCGACTGGAAGGTCGCCGTCCCCACCGACGGCGTCTACGCCCAGTACTACTCGCAGGCCATCAACAAGGACGCCCCGCACCCGGCGGCCGCCCGCCTGTGGCTGGAGTTCCTCTACGGAGCCGAGGGCCAGAACCTCTGGCTCAAGGGATACGCCCGCCCGGTCCTGCTCCCCGGCATGACCCAGGACGGCACCGCCGACCAGGCCGCCGTCGCCAAGCTCCCGCAGGTCCAGGGCACCCCCGCCTTCCCCGCCTCCGAGGAGCTCGACAAGGCCAAGGCCACCCTCGCCGAGAAGTGGGACAAGGCCCTCTCCTGATGTCCTCCACCACCGACCCCCGCGCCGCCGACGGCACCCGCCGCCGGCGGCGCGGCCCGCGCACCTGGCTCGCGACCCTCCCGCTGCTCACCTTCACCGGGCTCTGCTTCGGCATCCCGCTCGGCGCCATGGCCTACGGCGCGGTCACCCGCACCGACCCGGCGAGCGGCGCCACCCAGGCGACCGGTGAGCACCTCGCGCGCTCCCTCCAGGGCCCCTACCTCGCCTCCCTCGTCGGCAGCGTCCAGCTCTCCGCCCTCACCGCACTCGTCGGCGGCGTCCTGGGCGTGGTGATCGCCCAGGCCGTGGTCACCTCCCGCTCCGCCGGCCTGCGCAGCGCCACGCTGACCGCCTCCGGGGTGCTCGCCAACTTCGGCGGCGTCCCCCTCGCGTTCGCCTTCATCGCCACCGTCGGGATCTCCGGCGTCGTCACCCAGCTCGCCGACCTCACCGACCTCGGCTGGAACCTGTACTCCTTCACCGGCCTCACCGTGGTCTACCTGTACTTCCTGATCCCGCTGATGGTGCTCGTGATCGCCCCGGCACTGGACGGACTGCGCCCGCAGTGGCGCGAGGCCGCCCAGAGCAGCGGGGCCACCGGGCGGCAGTTCTGGCTCCACGTCGGCCTGCCCGTGCTCGCGCCTTCCCTGCTCGGCGGGTTCGTCCTGCTCTTCGGCACCGCCTTCGCCGCCCACGCCACGGCCGCGGCCCTCGTCGGCGGATCCGTACCGCTGGTCACGCTGAAGATCGCGGACGCGCTGTCCGGGAACGTGCTCACTGGCCAGGAGAACGTGGCGCTCGCCCTCGGCCTCGACATGATCCTGATCGCCGGCCTGGTCATGGCGGTCTACCTGCCCCTCCAGCGACGGAGCGCCCGATGGCTGCGATGACCCCGACCACCCGGCACCCCGACACCGCCCCCGACACACGGGCACCGGACACCGGGGCCCCCGCGCGGACCCCGGCCCGCCGGCCCCGCCCCGGGATCTGGCGCGGAGCCGTCCTCGCCCTCGCCGGCGCCTACTTCCTGATCCCGCTCGTCGCCTCGTTCGTCTTCACCGTCCACGTGCCCGGCCAGGGCATCACCTTCGAGGCGTACACCGAGCTGCTCTCCGCCGACGGCTTCACCAAGAGCCTGCTGCTCTCCCTCGGCCTCGCCGCCGCGACCATCGCCCTGTCGCTGCTGCTCGCCGTACCCGCACTGGTGGCCGTACGCATCGGCTCCCCGCGGCTGCGCCCGGTCGTCGAGGTCATGTGCATGCTGCCGCTGGTGGTGCCGCCGATCGCGCTGGTCACCGGCATCACCACCGTGCTGCGCTGGGGACCGGAGCACCTGTCGCGGACCCCGCTCTACCAGACCTTCATCGCCGTCCAGAACGAGAAGTTCCCCGTCGTCCTGGTCCTCGCCTACACGGTCCTGGCGCTGCCCTTCGTCTACCGGTCGCTCGACGCGGGCCTGCGCGCCGTCGACGTACCGACCCTGGCCGAGGCAGCCCGCAGCTGCGGCGCGAGCTGGCCGTACGTGGTCCTGCGCGTACTGCTGCCGAACCTGCGGGCCTCCCTCGCCGGTGCCGCCTTCCTCACCCTGGCCCTGGTGCTCGGCGAGTTCACCATCGCCTCCCTCCTCGGGTTCCGGCCGTTCGCCGTGTGGATCGTCTCGATCTCCGGAGCGCAGGCCCGGATGTCGGTGGCCGTCTCCATCCTCAGCCTCCTGATCACCTGGCTGCTGCTGATCGCCCTCTCCCGGGCCGGGACCACCCCTTCCACAGCCGCCGCCGCACCCGCCACCACCTCCCGCAAGGAGTCCTGAGCCCATGTCCACCACGCCCACCACCCTTCCCGCGGCCGGGACGCCGGCGGATCCCGCCCGGCCCGCGGGCGCCCGCGTCGAGTTCCGCGGCCTGCGCAGGGCGTTCGGCTCCACCGTCGCCCTCGACGGGCTCGACCTCACCGTCGAACCCGGTGAACTCCTCGCCCTGCTGGGCCCGTCCGGCTGCGGCAAGACCACCGCCCTGCGCGTCGTCGCCGGTTTCGAACAGCCCGACTCCGGCGAGGTCCTCGTCGACGGAGCGGACATCACCCGGGTCCCGGCCAACCGCCGCGACGCCGGCATGGTCTTCCAGTCGTACAGCCTCTTCCCGAACCTGAGCGCCCGCGACAACGTGGCCTTCGGCCTGCGGGTGCGCAAGGTCGGCGCGGCCGAGCGCCGCGAACGCGCCGCCGAACTTCTCGACCTGGTGGGCCTGCCCGACCACGGCGACCGCTACCCGCACCAGATGTCCGGCGGCCAGCAGCAGCGCGTCGCCCTCGCCCGCGCCCTCGCCCTGCGCCCGCGCGTACTCCTGCTCGACGAGCCGCTGTCCGCGCTCGACGCCAAGGTACGGGCGAACCTGCGCGAGGAGATCCGCCGCCTCCAGCTCTCCCTCGGCATCACCACCGTCTTCGTCACCCACGACCAGGAGGAAGCCCTCTCGATGGCCGACCGGGTCGCCGTCCTGAACGCCGGGAAGCTGGAGCAGTGCGCCGCCCCGGCCGAACTGTACGACCGGCCGGCCACCCCCTTCGTCGCCGAGTTCGTCGGCACCATGAACCGGCTGCCCGGACGGCTCACCGACTCCGGCCTGGTGGAGGTGGCCGGGGCGCGCCTGCCCGTCGACGGCCCGGTCCCCACGACGCCGCAGGTGCAGGTCCTCGTACGGCCCGAGAACGTCACCGTCGCCGCCGACGAGGCCGGCACCGCCACCGTCGTCTCCGCCTCCTTCCTGGGTTCCGTGACCCGGCTCCACCTGGAACTGCGGGGCGGGGTGACCGTCAAGGCCGACCTGCCCTCGCGGGACGCCGGAGCCCTGGTGCCGGGAGCGAGCGCCACCGTGGGACTGGCCGAACGGCCCGTGCTCGTCGTGGCCGGGTCCGCGTGAGCGCCCTCGCCGCGGTGCTGTTCGACATGGACGGCACCCTCGTCGACACCGAGGTGCTGTGGTGGCGCACCGCCGAGGAGATAGCGGACGACCTCGGCCACCGGCTCACCGACGCGGACGCGCCGGAGGTCGTCGGCCGGGCGGTGGAGGACACCGCCGCCCACCTCGTCCGGGTCGCGGGCGGGGGAGACCCGGACGAGGTGGCGGCGGCGCTCACCGAGAGCTTCTTCCGCGAGGTGGAGGCCGGGGCGCCGATGCGGCCCGGCGCCCAGCGGCTGCTGACCGCACTGGAGGCACAGGGAGTGCCCTTCGCGCTGGTCAGCGCGTCACCGCGGGTCGTCGTCGACTCCGTGGTCGGGGGCTCCCTGGCCCATGTCCCCTTCGCCTTCACCCTGTCCGCCGACGACACCGCACGCACCAAGCCGCATCCGGACCCCTACCGGGAGGCCGCCGGCCGCCTCGGCCTCGCCCCGCACGCGTGCGTCGCGGTGGAGGACTCGCCGGACGGCGCGGCCTCCGCGGAGGCCGCGGGCTGCGCGGTCCTGGTGGTCCCGTCCCTGCTGGCGGTCCCGGCGTCACCGCCGCGGACCTTCGCCGCCTCCCTGGAGGACGTCACCGTGGCCCGGCTGCGGAGCTGCCTGACGGCGGGCGGCTGACCCGCACTCAGCCCGGCAGGCCGAGGATGTCCAGGATGCCCTCCGCGTAGGCGGCGGTCCCCGAGCCCGGGGCGGTGGCGACCTCACGTCGGAAGCCGTCCACACCCGTACGGATGAAGGCGGCGCACTGGCCGTGCAGTCCGGCCTCGTGGGTGCCGCCGTCGTCCACCGTGCACAGCAGGGCGAGCAGGGTCCACAGCAGGGCCTCGCGGGTCGCCTGCCGGGGCGGGTGCGCGGCCCACACGGCCATCAGGACACCGCACACCGCCGGGGCGGGCGGCTTCAGGTGCTCCGCGAAGAAGACGTGCCCCTCCAGCGCGTGGAACGCGGACGGATGCCCCTCGGCCGCGTCCCGGACAGCGTCCACCAGATGGCCCGCCGAGCGGCCGCAGCCGCACTCGATGGACTCCCAGTCGTGCCGCGCGATCTCCACCGCCACGGCATCCGGAACCAGCGGGCTGCGCAGCACCGCGGACCTGCGCAGCAGCGCCTGCTGCCGCTTCTCGCTCCCCGTCATGGGGCACAGTATGAGGCCAGGCCGGAGTCGACGGCGACGGGGGTCGGAACCGGATCACAGGGTCCGCCGTCTGAGACCCCGTGTGGATGAAACGAAGAATTCCGGCACTGCTGTTCGCCCTGCTCGTGACCCAGCTGGGCGCCCTGGTCAACCCCGCCTACGCGTGCGGCTGCGGAGCCATGATCCCGGACGGCCAGTCCCGGATCGCCGTCGACCGCGAGACCTCCGTCGTGCGCTGGGACGGCCGCACGGAGCAGATCCTCATGCGTTTCACCGTCGGCGGGGACGCCCGGCGGGCCGCCTGGATCATGCCGGTGCCGGGCCGGGCCACCGTGGAGCTCGGCGACGGCGAGGTGTTCGACGAACTGAGCCGCATCACCCGGCCCGAGCACAGGACCCGGGGCTACTTCTGGCCCCGCGACCGCGACTGGCCCTTCTCCACGGGCGGGCGCGACACCGCCGGAGCCCCGGCACCGGGCGCCGCCGCGCCGCCGGTCGGCGTCGTCGGCCGCGAGCAGCTCGGTGCCTTCGACGTCGCACGGCTCACCGCCACCGACCCGGACGCCCTGGGGAACTGGCTGGAGAGCAATGGCTTCGAGCTCCCCGACCGCCTCGCCGCCGAGGTCAAGCCCTACGTGGACCAGCACTGGGAGTACGTGGCGGTACGGCTGGTCCCGCGCGGACCGGGCAACCCCCTGCGGGGCGAGCTGGACCCGCTGAGGATCCGCTTCGACAGCGACCGGCTGGTCTACCCGATGCGGCTCTCCCGGATGGCGAAGACACCGCAGTCCCTCGGCCTGTACGTCCTCGCCGACCACCGCATGGAGCCCACCTCGCCGATCGGCGGCTCCGCACCCGAGGTGACGTTCGCGGGAGCCATCCGCCCCGAGAAGGGCCCGCTCGCCGAACTGGCGGGCGCCGAGCCCGTCTTCCTCACCGCCCTCGACCAGCGGTTCCCGGAGCCCGGCCGGATCGACGCAGACCACGAACTGCGCGCCACCGCCAAGGACACCCCGTTCCGCAGGGCGGTCTACCACGACGAGCTGCTCACGCTGGGCGGCGTCCCGGTCTGGCTCCTGACGTCGGCGGCCGTCGTGGCGGCCCTGATCGCCGGGTCCCTCACGGTGCTCCGGCTCCGCGGCCGCCGCACGGGCTCCGGCCCGGCCCCGGACCCGGTCCAGGCCGCGGCGCCTTGACCCGGACGACGTCACCGCCGGGCTCCAGCCCGGCGCGGCCGGTCCGCCCCGGCGCCCGGACCCGTCACGCCGGACGCGCACGGGCGGGTACTCACCCCGACCTGAGTACCCGCCCCGATTCGCCGCCCGAACCGTCCCCCTAGGCTCGGGATCATGCCTTCCCTACGGTCCGTCCCCCCTGCTGTACCGCCGCGCCCGCGCCGCCCGCGGTCCCGCCCCCTCCTCGCGGCACTGGCTCTCGGTAGTGCCGTGTGCTGCCTTCTCGCCTGCTGGGGCGCGTACCGCCTCTGGAACGGCGGACCGTACCCCGAGGTCGATCCCCATGTCGTCGCCACGCGGCTCGCAGCGGAGGCCGAGCGCGTCGAGAACGACCTGGCCCTGCCCGTCGGGCCCGGCCCGCTGCCCGACCGGATGGAGACGGGCGCCTGCTACTACCGGGGACTGCGCTCCCTCGCCCACATCGACCAGGCCCGCAGGGACGTCCGAAGCTTCAGCCTCGAACGGGAGACCACCGGCATCGCGCAGGACACCGCCCGGGCCGCCCAGGAGCGCGTCCGCTCCCGGCTGACCCGGCAGGGCTGGAAGCCCGTCAGCCAGAACGTCTCCCCCATGGGCTTCCGATTCGAGAACCAGGACACCGGCGACCAGATCGATGTGGACTGGTACGAACCCACCGGGACACTCGTCGTCCTCCTCCACGCCCCCTGCGGGAAGATCCCCGACGGCCATCCCCTGGAGGAGCCGTCCCGCAGCCGTGCCTCCGCGACGGCCTGATCCGCCTGCCTGCCGCCACACCTGCCGGGGTTGACGCGCGAGCGCGGGCACACCAGCCTTGCACCGGAGTTACCGAGAGGTAAGGGGATCAGCGTGGTGTTCGCGGAAACAGACGGCGTACGGCGGCAGGAACAGGACCGGGACGACGCGGAGTTGATGTTCCAGGGGGTCGCGCACCAGGCCGCGCTGGTGCGCACCGGCAAGACCACCTCACGGGCCCTCGTCGAGGCGGCCCTGCGCCGCATCGCCCGGACCGATGCCGTTCTCGGAGCCTTCCGCGTCGTCCTCGCAGAGCAGGCCCTCGCCGAGGCCGATGCCCGTGACGCGGAAGGCCCCGCGAGCGGCGCCGGCCCGCTGCACGGCGTCCCCATCGCCGTCAAGGACGAACTGGACGTCGCGGGCCAGGTCACCACCTTCGGCGGCTCCGCCAACCGGAGCCCCGTCACCGCCGACTCCGAAGCGGTACGCCGCCTGCGCGCCGCCGGAGCCGTCGTCATCGGCAAGACGACGATGCCCGAGTTCGGCCAGTGGCCCTTCACCGAATCCGCCGCCCACGGCCACACCCGCAACCCCTGGGACACCACCCGCACCCCCGGCGGCTCCAGCGGCGGCAGCGCCGCCGCCGTCGCGGCCGGACTGGTCGGGGCGGCCCTCGGCGGCGACGGCGGCGGATCCATCCGCATCCCGGCCGCCTGCTGCGGACTGTTCGGCCTCAAACCCCAGCGCGGCCGGGTCTCCACCGCCCCGAACCCCCACCTCTGGTACGCGCTGGGCACCGTGGGACCCCTGACCCGCAGCGTGGGTGACGCGGCGCTCCTCTACGACGTGCTCGCCGGCAGCACCCCCACCGACCGCTGGAGCGCCCGCCCCGCGACCACCGCCTGGACGCAGGCCCTGGAGACCCCGCCCGGCCGGCTGCGCATCGGCTACGCGGTCAAGCCGGCCGTGCCCGGGGTGCGCCCGCATCCGGAACACGTCGCAGCCGTACGGGAAACCGTACGGGCCCTGCGCGAACTGGGCCACGACGTACGGGAGGTCGACCCGCGCTACCCCGACGCGACGGCCTCGTTCGTCGCACAGTTCTGCGGTGGAGTGAGGGCGGAGGCCGACGCCGTCGAGCGCCCCGACCTGCTCGAACGGCGCACCCGGCAGACCCTCGCGCTCGCCCGGCGGGTCCCCGGATCCGCCGTGGAGCGCGCGATCCGGGCGGGAGAGCGGCTCGCGGAGCGGGCCGACCGCATGTTCACCACCATGGACCTGCTCCTGACCCCGGTCGTCGCCGAACGACCGCGCCCGGTGGGCGCGCTGGACGGTGCCGGGCTGCTGACGGCGATGGTCCGCTCGCGCCCGATGGTCGCCTACACCGCCCTGTGGAACGTCACCGGGCACCCGGCCGCCTCGGTCCCGGCGGGCCTCGGCGAGGACGGTCTGCCGCTCGCCGTGCAACTGGTGGGCCGCCGGGACGACGAGGTGACCCTCCTGCGGGTCGCGGCGCAGCTGGAGGAGGTCCGGCCGTGGGCGCAGCGACGCCCCCGTCCGCCGGCCGCCTGACCCGACAGGACACTCCCGGGGCGGGACGTCAGAGCGGCCGGGGAGGCCGGGTCCGCCAGAACGCGCAGTTGTGTTCCGCCCCGAACGACGTGGTCGTCCGCGTCGCCACCGGGTCCAGGACGAGCACCGTGGCCGCCCCGGAGCCGGCCCGCGGCCACGGGGTCTGGCCCGCCACCACAGGGGCGCCGAACCGGGCGAACGCCCCCCAGTAGCGCTTCATCCGGTTCCCGAGCGCGACCTGAACCGGTGTCAGCGGGCGCTCACCCATGGTGAAGTCGTACAGGTAGGCCAGCTCCGCACTGTGCGCGTTCGACTCGTCCAGGCCCGGCACCTGCGCACCCGCGAGCGTGGGCGACCGCGGGTCGTCGAACTCGTAGACGTACGTCGGCACCTGAGCCGCGAACAGCTCGGCCGTCCACGCGGTGTGGCACGCGAAGGTCGAGTCGGTCAGGACCGCGGACAGCGCCAGGTACGGCGAGCCGTACCGCGCGACCGGATAACGCGCGAGCACCTCCGGCCCGGCCGCCCCGTGATCCGCCATGACCTGCGCCGTGTACTGCTCGGCGGTCAGGTACGGCTGCGTCAGGGCGACGAAGAACCGGGCCTCGGAGCGGGTGCTCCCGATCAGCACCGGCACCTTGTTCCACGCACCGCTCCCGATGGCCCGCGCGGGAGCGACCGGCAGCAGCCCGTCACCCGAGGCGGGACCCCGGGTGGGCAGCGTACGGGCCGCATCCACCAGTGCCGCCCCGGAGACGGCGCGCAGGCAGGCGGCCACCTCCGCGGAAGCGGTACAGCCCGCCCGCGCGGCGAACGACCGGGCCTGTTCCTCGGCCTCCGCACGGTCCGGCGTACCCAGCAGGGTGCACGGACCGCTCTGCAGCACGGCCCGGTGGAACAGGCCGGCGGCCGCCGGTGCCGCGAGCAGCGCGCAGACGGAACCGCTGCCCGCCGACTGCCCGGAGATCGTGACGTTGCCCGGGTCCCCGCCGAACGCGCCGATGTTCTCCCGCGTCCAGCGCAGCGCCGCGAGCTGGTCCATCAGCCCGAAGGACCCGGAGCGCAGCGCGTTCTCCCGCCCCAGCTCGGGCAGTTGGAGATAGCCGAGCTGCCCCAGCCGGTAGTTGATGCCGACCACCACGCTCCCGGTGAGGTCGGCCATGGTCCGGCCGCCGAACTGGGTCCCGGTTCCCTGGCTGTACGCACCCCCGTGCATCCAGAAGACCACCGGGAGCCGGGCTCCGGGGCGGGCGGTCCGGGGCCGGTACACGTCCAGGTACAGGCAGTCCTCGCCGACGGCCGCCGGATCGCTCAGACCGAAGGGCGAGAACTGCAGGCAGGCGGGGGCCTGCCGGACGGCCTCCCGCACCCCGTGCCACCGGGGCGCGGGCGCGGGGGCCCGCAGCCGGGCGTCCCCGACCGGGGGAGCGGCGTAGGGGACGCCGAGGAACTCCTGCGCGCCGTCACGGGACTGGCCGCGCAGGGTGCCCTGCGCGACGGTGACCACCGGGTGCGGTGGTCCGCCGTACGACGACGACGGCGGCGACGCCGACGTGGGCGGTGCGCCGGCGAGCAGTGCCGCCAGGGCAAGTGCGGCGGTGAGCAGGGACCTTGCCGAGGGCAGCCGTTTTCCGGGCCTCTTCATCCGTCCTCCTGGAATGTGCCGGTGCGTGCCGATGTCGTGCCGGGGGAGCCGCGGCTCCGCGGGGATGGAGCCGGGGCCGGACCGGCCGGGGCGGAGCGGAGCGGTCGCGGGCTCCGCCCCGGCCGGGACCCGTCAGGGGCGGAGCCCGGCGATCAGTACGGAGGTCACGGCCCGGTCCACCGGCCCCGTGTTCCAGTCGGCGTTCATCGGGCTGACGGCGATCCGGCCGGCGGCGACGGCCTCGACGTCACTGCCCTTGGCGGCGGGCCGGAGGTCCACCTTCACGGTCACCTTCCAGGTGCCGTCGCCCGCGTCGGTGAAGTCGGGTTCGAGCAGGGTCTGCGCGTCCTGGAAGGTCGAGGACACCCCCGCGGCCGTTCCCCGGCCGTCCGCGCCGACCACCGGGTGGTTGACGTTCAGGCCGACCCCCTCGGGCAGCAGCGGCCCGGACCGGGCCCGCGAACGCAGCCGGTCGATCAGCTTGACCGCGAAGTCGAGCGTGGGCCCCATCGCGTTGACCGTGGTGACCGGGTCCGGCGCGGTGACGCCCCCGGTGCTCAGCGCGATGGCCGGTACGCCGTGCTCCAGCGCGGCGACGGCGCCGCCGACGGTACCGGAGTGGGTGGCGAGACCGGCGACGTTCGGGCCGAAGTTGGTGCCCGAGACGACCAGGTCGGGGGCATCGCCCGCGAACACCTCGGCCAGCCCGAAGGCGACGGAGTCGCCGGGGGTGCCGTCGACGGCCCAGACCTTCGGCTCGGGGTGCTTCACCGTGATCGACGGGCCGCTCAGCATCTTCGTACCCGTGCCGCTCTGGTTGGTGAGCGGGGCCACGATCGTGACGTCGTGCCCGGCGGCGGTCAGCCGCTCGAAGGCCTTGCGGATGCCGGGGGCGTCGTAGCCGTCGTCGTTGGTGAGCAGGATCCGCAGCGGGCCGGCGGGCGCGGTCTGCGGCGCGGCGGCCGCCGGGGCCGTGCCGGCCAGGGCCGGCGTGCACAGCAGCAGCGCGGCCAGCGGCAGAACTCGCGTGCGTCTCACAGGGGGCTCCTTGGGAGGGAGGGGAGTCGAGGGTGGGCAGAGGTGGTGACCGGCGGGCGCACGACCCTCGGCGTGCGCCCGCCGGAGCTGCGGACGGGCGGGCCCGGGGGAGCGGGTCAGCGCACGCTGCGGATCGGGAGGATGGCGAGCGCGCCGACCAGCGAGAGGGCTCCGCCGACGAGGAAGAGCGGGGTGTAGCCGCCCAGGCCGGTGACGACGGCCGAGGCGACGAACGGGGCGATGATCTGCGGCCCGGCGTTCGCGATGTTGAGGACGCCCATGTCGCGGGCCGCGTCCTCGGCCCGCGGGAGGACCAGGGTGACGAGCGCGGTGTCGACGGCCATGAAGCAGCCGAAGGCGAGTCCGTTGAGCGCGCTGAAGACGAGCATGCCGGTCCAGGTCGGGCTGACCACGGGTACCACCATGACGAGCCCGGCGAGGGCCGCCGACACGCCGACGAACACCTTGCGGCGGTTCCAGCGGTCGGACAGCAGCCCGCCCACCACGGTGGAGACGGCCATCGCGACCATCGACACCGGGGTGAGGACGGCCATCGCGGCGGGCGGGGTCAGTCCGTCGGGCAGCGCGATGTGGTCGCCGAGGATGTACAGCTGGTAGCCGACGACGGAGAAGTAGCCGAGGACCATCAGGGCGCGGCCGATGAAGGCCCACCGGAAGTCGTGGTTGGCCAGGGCCGAGAGGAACGCGGCCAGTTGGGCGCCCTTGGGTCTGGCGGGCGCCTCGGCGGCGGGCCCGGTGCGCGGGACGTCCCGGCAGAAGGCGCTGAGCAGCAGTGCGGACCCGGCGACGACCGCGCCGAGGACGAGGTACCCGGTCCGCAGCTGGTCCGCGGTCCGGGAGGCGATGAGCACCCCGACGGTACCGCCGATGGGCAGGCCGAGTCCGACCAGCGCGGACGCGGTGCCGCGGCGGGCCGCGGGGATCCGGTCCGGCACGATCGCGGTGACCGCCGCCTGGTAGACGTTCATCGTCGCCTGGATCAGGCACCAGCCGATGCCGACGAGCAGCGCGGTGCTCACGCTGCCGAGCAGGGCCAGGAGGATGAGCGAGGCGAGGCCACCGCCCACGATCCACGGGTTGCGGCGCCCGCTGCGGTCGGAGAGGGCGCCGGCGATGGGGTTGAAGGCGGTGGCGAAGACCGCGCTGACGCCGCCGATCAGGCCGAGTACGGCGACCTTGTCGTCGGGGGCGATCGCGGCGACCTGGGTGGGCAGGAGGACCGAGCCGACGCCCATGTAGAGCGCCATCATCGCCGAGTTGGCGACCAGCAGGAGGAGCAGGAGACCCCGCCGGGGTGCGGGATCCCCGGTCGGGGGTACGGACGGTTCGGCAACTTCGGGCGTGGCCATGACGACTCCTCGGGGGACGGAGCGGGGAGGTGGCGTGCGAGGGGGAGGGGCGGCCCGGGCGCGGGACGGCGCGGGACGGCCCGCGAACGGGCGCGGGACGGCGGGGAACGGTGTGGCCGTCGGGACGTGCGGTGGCGGACGTCGGTCGTTCGTTCGTAACGTGATGTTGTTACACGTGTCACCAAGTGCGGTGGACATTGTGTAGCACCCATTTCCGGGCTCCGCCAGGCCCTGCGACGGCACGTTGTGCAGATCGTGACCGAAAGGCCAAGGCAAAAGGGCGACGCGTGTAACCGTTGGTTCGCGGCCATCGTCACGGCGGATGTGTCGGGAAACCCTCTTGCTCTTGTGGTGGCCGTGACTCTTCGGCAATACTCCGTGCCGCACCGCGATGATCCGGTCGCAGGCGGGCTTCCCGCCGGCCCGGGCGGCCGGTGGCGTGAGCGCCGCGGGCCGCCTGGTCGGCGCCGTGCGCCGTGCACGGTGCGCCGTGCACCGTGCCCTGGCGGCGTGTTCCGTCGGCTTCCGGCTGGCACCCCCCGGTGCCGTGTCCCGAAGACGCTCGCCGGGGCGCCCTCCGCAGGTGTCGCCCGCAGCAGAAGAAGTCCCCCGACGGCGTTGCCCGATGGCGCCGCCCAAGGCCTCGTCGGACGCTCCCCGGTCACGTCCCCCGAAGGCGCTCCCCGGCGCCCTCCCCCGCGCTCCACCGTCCCGTGCCTGCTCTCCGCGTGCCCCCACCGCTTGGGGAGACGACCGCGAAAGGCCCGCCATGTTCCCCTCGCCCTCCTCCGTGCCGCCGACCCGGCCGGCCGGCCCGCCCCGGCACCACCTTCCGGCGGCCCCGCCGCGTCATGCGCTCGGCCTCGGGATCGCCCTCCTCGCCCTCGTGTTCCTGGCCGGGCTGCTGCTGCGGCTGGACCCGCGGCCCTTCTTCCAGGGGCTCGACGACCGCTGGGCGGCCTCGGTGAACGACACGGCCGTCGCGGGATCCCCCGACGGTGACGACCTCGGGCTGTTCACCACCGTCCTCGACCGGCTCGGCGGCCCGCTCGGAATGGTCCTGCCGCTGCTGGTCATCGGCTGCCTGTGCGTCTACGGACGCTGGCGCTCGGGGTTGTTCGTCTTCACGGTCACCGTCGTCGCCAACCTCGTCGTGCTCCTGCCCCTCAAGCAGGTGGCCGACCGGCCCCGCCCGCCGCACCCGTCGGTGCTGGTCAACGACGGCTCGTACCCGTCCGGGCAGGTGTTCGGCGCCGTGACGCTGGTGGTCGCCGTCGCGGTGGTGCTGTTCCCGCCGCGTGCGCGACGCTGGTGGTGGGCGTTCGGAGCCCCGTACGTCCTCGCCATGATGGGCAGCCGGACCTGGCTCCACGCCCAGTGGCTCAGCGACACCGTCGCCGGCGCCCTCGTCGGCGTCGGAGCCTGCCTCGTGCTGTGGCGGGTCTTCGCTCCGCTGCTGGAGGCGGAGGCGGAGCGGATGGCCTCGAACAGCCTCTGGCTGTGAGGCGTACACCCCGGCATCCGGGAATATTGAGCATCATTGACGTCCGGCAAATTTACGCAATACTCTCGACCGGTGGCGCGCACCCGGCGCGCGGCAGCGAGGAAGGAACGGCTCATGCCTCACCCCCCAGGCCAGGACCGGACGGTGGTGGACCTGCCCGCAGGCCGCCTGCGCGGAGCGCGCGAAGGCGGGCTCACGGTCTTCCGGGCCGTGCCCTATGCCGCCCCGCCGGTCGGTGACCTGCGCTGGAGGCCCGCGCAGCCGCACGCGGGCTGGAGCGGCACGCGGGACGCCACCGCCGAGGGCCCGAGCGCGCCGCAGATGTACCTGGAGGGCGGCGATCCGGTGCTCGGCGGCCACGGGTCACCGCCCTTCGACGAGGACTGCCTGACCCTGAACCTCTGGACGCCCGCCGCCGACGACGCCCGGCGCCCGGTCCTGGTCTGGATCCACGGCGGCGGTTTCGTGTCCGGCTCCGGCTCGCTGCCCGGCTACTCGGGCGAGACCTTCGCGCGTGACGGCGACCTCGTCGTCGTGAGCATCAACTACCGCATCGGGCCGCTCGGTTACCTCTACCCGGGCGACGGGGAAGGCGACCCGGCCGGCGAGGGCGGGAACTTCTGGCTCACCGACCAGCTCGCCGCCCTGCGCTGGGTGAAGGAGAACATCGCCTCCTTCGGCGGTGATCCGGACTGCGTCACCGTCGCCGGGCAGTCCGGCGGTGCGGTGTCCACCGCCGCCCTCGCCGGCCACCCGCAGACCGCGGGCCTGATCAGGCGGGTGATCCTGCAGAGCCCGCCCTTCGGCCTGGACCTCCCCGGCCCGCAGGCGTACCTGGAGCGCACCGCCGCCTACCTGGAGCTGGCCGGAGCCAAGGATCTGGCGGAGCTGCGCACGCTGCCCTGGCCCGAGCTGATCGGGGCGGGCGCCGGGCTGTTCGCCCGGACCGTGCGCTGGGGGTACTGGCCGACACCCTTCCTGCCCGTGATCGACGGAGTCACCCTCTGCGGGCACCCCGCCGAGGCCCTGCTGAGCGGGGCCGCGGCCGGTGTCGACGTCATGATCGGCTGGACGCGGGAGGAGGCCAACTTCGGCTTCGCCCTCGACGAGGGGTACGCCGCCGCCACCCGGGAGCAGGTCACCGAGCGGATCGCGGAGACCTTCGGGAACGAGGCCGCGGAAGGCGTGTACGCGGCGTACGAGCGGGCCCGGCCCGGAGCCCGTCCCGCCGACGTCCTGATGGACCTCGTCACGGACGAGCTCTTCCGGGTGCCGGCGGTGCGGCTGGCCGAGGCGCGCGGCGGGACGGACCGTCCCGTATGGGCCTACCAGTTCGACCTGCCCACCCCTGCGTATGAGGGGCGTCTCGGCGCGGCGCACTGCCTCGAACTCCCTTTCGTGTTCGCCAACTTCGACCGCTGGTCGCACGCACCCTTCCTGGCCGGCCTCGCCCCCGCCGTCCGCGACGGGCTCGCATGCGCCATGCACCGGGCCTGGATCGCCTTCGTCCGTACCGGCGACCCCAACCATCCCGGCCTGCCGCGGTGGCGGCCGTACGACACCCGCACCCGCACCACGATGCGCTTCGACTCGGTCGTGACCGCCCTCGACGACCTCGCGGGAGCCTCCAGGCTCCTGCACGCCCCCGACCCCTTGATTTGACTCGTGTAACCTGAGAAGGAAGGAGTCACCCGAAGGAATCCGGTGCGCGAACCGGTGCTCGATCGGATGCCCGCCCGAGCAGAAGGAGCGACGAGGGTCGTCATGGCCAGAGACACGCACGTCCCCGCATCCATCACCAGCGCCGACGTGGCCCGCCTCGCCGGGGTGTCACGTGCCACGGTTTCCTTCGTCCTCAACGACACCCAGGGCCACCGGGTGAGCGCGGGCACCCGTGCCCGGGTGCTCGACGCGGCCAAGCAGCTCGGCTACGTACCGCACGCGGCCGCCCGGTCCCTGCGCGCCGGCCGCAGCAACCTCGTCCTGATGCCCTCGTCGATCTCCGCGATCGGCCGCCTCGTCAGCGACTGGGTCGACGATCTGCACAGCGAGCTCGACCGCTTCGGCTACACGGCCGTCCTGCACGCGGGCCGCTTCGCCGACCCTCTCGACGCCGCCCGGGCCTGGGCCGAACTGCGCCCCGCGGCCGTTGTGGCCCTGGACGGCGACCGTTTCACCGCCCAGGCGGCCGAGGTGCTGGCCCGTGCGGGGGTGCGCGGCCTGCTGGCCTTCGCGTCCCACCCGGTCGAGGGAGTGCACACCGTCGACTTCGACCACACCCGGATCGGTGCCACCGCGGCCGAGCACCTCATCGCGCGTGGCCGGACCCGGATCGGCGTGGTCATGCCCCAGGAACGCGGCCTCGGCACCCTCGCGGAGCCCCGCCTCGCGGGCGCCGAGTCGGTGGCGGCCCGGCACATGGCCACCGTCACCCCGGTGGAACTGTCCTACACCCTGGAGTCCGCCAGAGCCCTCGCCCGCCGCTGGCGCGGCCTCGGTCTGGACGCCGCCTTCACCTACAACGACGAGTACGCCGCCCTGCTGCTGCACGCGCTGCAGGCCGAGGGCATCACCGTGCCGGACGAGGTCGCCCTGGTCGGCTGCGACGACCTGGTCCTCTCCGCGCTCCAGCAGCCGGCGCTCACCACGGTACGGCTGGACATGCCGTCGGCCGCGCGGATCGCGGACGCCGTGCACGAGCTGATCGAGACCGGTACGGCGGCGCCGGTGCCGGCCGTGAACCCGGTCCTGGTCCACCGCCTGACCTCCTGAACCGTTCGTATGCCGTGGCGATGCTGTTGACGTGGATAGCCGAGGTGGCGCACGAGCCCCTCGTGCTCGAACCGGCCGACCGGCAGGCGGAGCGGGAGACCAACACCTGGTTCCTGAGCGCGGCGGAAGGGGACAGGGCATCGCTGTCCGTCTCCCAGCTGGTGGCGGCGTTCGAGCGGACCGCCACCGCCATCCGGGGCCGCGTGCGCGGGCTGGGCTTTTCCGGGGCGGCGACGTTCTACGTCTGGCACGACGGGCAAGCCGGTCAGCTCCGCTGCTCGACCGGTTCCGTGTCCCCGGACGCCTTGCCGTTCGGATGCGACTACACGCCCTGCACCGAACTCGGTCCGGTGATCGAGGGGTTCCTGGGGTTCCTGGCCGACAGTGAGCCGGGGACCATCGCCCGGGCGGACCTGGAAGAGGTGGAGGACGACCCGGCGGGGACCGACCCCGAACCGGAGTACGCACCCCTTAAGGTCTGGGTCAGCAGCGTGGGAACGTCCCCCTGACCGAAGGCCTGTTGGCTCATGTGTCGCTCTGCCGCCGGTCGGAAGCCTCCTCGCACCGAACATGACGCCTTCGGGCGAAGCACCGCAGGAACGAGCGAGGCGACTGGTCGTGGTCGTGCAGGCTCACGCACGCGATGCCGAGAAGGCGTTGCCCGTTGGACCACACCACCAGGAGGAACCGGTGCCGTACCCGCAACCGCCCACCCCCGAGGAGAAACTCGCCGACGCGAAGCAGCTGTTGAGACTTCCGTCCATCGTCGTGATCTGCGGCTCCACCCGCTTCATGACCGAGATGAACGAGGCCGATCTGCGGGAGACCACAGCCGGAAGGATCGTCGTCAAACCGGGCGTCGACATGAAGTCGCCGCACGGACTCTGGTCCGATCCCGTCGAGGCCGAGGCGCTGAAGGCCCGACTCGACGGTCTGCACCGGGCGAAGATCCGGCTCGCCGACGAGGTGCTCGTCGTCGGCGGCTACATCGGAGACAGTACCCGAGCCGAAGTCGCCTACGCCCGGTCGCTGGGCAAGCCCGTGCGGTTCACGCACCCCGAAGCCGACCCTGATGCCTGACCACCCGCCGCCGCCCCCTCACTCTGGGCAGGCATCCCCTGATCCTGATCAGCCAGTGCAGGGCGGCCGGTGCCGGCATTGCGGTCCGGTCTCTCGTGTGTGCAGCGGGGGCGGCCGTGCGTCGTCGGTGGGGACGGGCGGGCCGAGAACGACCGGTTGCGGGCGTTCGCCGGCCGACCAGTTCCGGCGGGGGTCCGTCCGGGGAGCCGTCCCGGATCCCGGCCGGGCCGACCCCCTGGCTCAGCGGCCGTGCGTCCGGCTCACGTGGTGCCCGCGCCCGCGGCCGCCCCCCGGCGGTCGTGGGCGCGGACACGTTCCCGGGCGAGTGCCGGACCGAACAGCCACCACACCAGCAGTCCCGCCCCCGCGCCCGCCGCGGCCCCGGCCACGGTGTCGCTGAGCCAGTGCGCGTGCAGCCAGGTACGGCTCCACATCATGGCCAGCGTGAAGGCCGTGCCACCGATCCACCACGCCCGCCGACGGGCGGCCGGGACCAGCAGTGCGCCGAGGACGACGACCAGGAGTGCCGCCGTGGCCGCATGACCGGACGGGAAGGAGCCGTGGTCGACACGGACCAGCGGGTCGGCCGGACGCGGCCGGTCCACCAGGTGCTTGAGGCCCTGGACGACGAGCATGTTGCCACCGAGGTGGGCCGCGAGCAGGAATCCGGCCGAGAGCCGGCGTCCGCGGACCAGCAACAGGATCAGCAGGGAGAGCGGGACCACGACCCCGACCGGCCCGCCGAACAGGTTCAGGGCCGTGGCGGCGGCCCGGTACAGCCCCTCGTGGGGGCCGCCCATCCAGGTCAGCCACCGGTCGTCCAGCCCCTGGAAGGGCGGATGCGCGGCGTCGGCGCGGACGACGAGGGCCGAGGCCACGGCCGCCCCGAGCAGCAGGATGCCCGTGACGAGGACGCCGCGGCCGGGCGGCGCCCCGGTCTCGGCGCGTCGGCCGGTCCCACCGGACCGCTGGGGTTCGCGGGGTCTGTCGTACGGGGTGCCGGCGGTGGTGGGGAGCGGGTTGGCGGACATGGCTGCCTCTCGTGACCGCGGCGGGGGCCCGCGGCCGGGTGCGCTGTGAAGGGAGCGTGGGGGAAGGGAGCGTGGGGGAAGGGAGCGCGGGGGGAAGGGAGCGCGGGGGCGCGGGCGCGGCCGCGCCCCCGTGGCGGAACAGGGGTGCGGGACCGGCGCCGTCAGGCTCCCGCGCCGAGGTGCCGGGCGAGGAAGGCGACGCCGCCCTCGACGATGGCGGGGATGTCGCAGGACCCGAGGAAGATGTGGTCGGCACCCTCCACGGGCTGCAGGGTGACCTCGCCCCCGGCGCTCCGCAGGGCCGCGGCGAGCGCCTCGCTCTGGCTGTACGGGACCAGGCCGTCGTGCGTCCCGTGCACCAGCAGGAACGGCGGCGGGGTGGAGCCCCCCGCGTACGTCACCGGACTCGCGGCCCGCGCCAGGTCCGGCCGCTGGGCGACGGTGGCGCCGAGCAGGGCCTCGTAGGGGTCGGGGAAGTCCGTACCGGGCAGGACCGGCATGGGGTGCTCGGCCAGGGTGACGAGGTCGGAGACGCCGTACCAGTCGACGACGGCGCGGACCCCGGTCTCCCCGGAGCCGACGCCCTCCGTGCCCTCCAGCGCCGCGCCCTGCGGGCTGTCGGGGCCGACGAGGCCGGCCAGGGCGGCCAGGTGGCCGCCGGCGGACTCGCCCCAGACGCCGATCCGGTCCGGGTCGATGCCGAGGTCGCCGGCGAACGCGCGGACGTAGCGGATCGCGGCCTTCACGTCGTGCAGCTGGGCCGGGAAGGACGCTTCGAGGCTGTGCCGGTAGTCGACGGAGACGAGGGCGATACCGGCCCCGAGTACCGCACCGTGCAGCAGGCCCACGGGGACGGTCGGCGGCGGGTACCGGCGGTCGCCGTCCAGCCAGCCGCCGCCGTGGATCCAGACGATCGCGGGGAACGGGCCTTCGCCGGCGGGCACCTGGACGTCGAGGAGCCGGGGGCGGAAGCCGGGCGTCGTCGCGTAGGTGATCCCGTCGAAGCGGCGCACGCCGTCGGTGCCCGTCACGGCCGGTACGGGGGACCGGTACGGCGGGGGCGGCCAGGTCATGTCGGCGATGTCGATCCCGGCGGGGGGAGGTTGCGTCATTGCTGCCCTTCCAGTGTCGGCGGTGTCCCGGTGGAGCACCGGCTCCGTGGCCGGCGGGGTGGACGAGGGCTTCGCGCCGTTTGTCCGGAATGCTTGCGCGGCCACCGGGGGAGGCGTACGTTGTTACACGTGTAATCAAGGACTCTAGCGACGCGTTTCCGCTGACCACAAGCCCGGAATCGATCCGGATTCGGACTCGGTGACACGAGCTGCCGCGGTGGCGGCGTCGCCTTCCCCTCCGGGAGCACTTCATGCTCACCCTCCCCGACACCTCCGCGGCTCCCGCGGTCCGGACCCTCGTCCACTGGGTCTCCGATCCCGTCGCCGCGAGCGTTCCGCAGGTCAGGTCGCGGGTGCGCACCGCCCTCGACGGCTGGCGGATCCCCGCGGACGTGACGGACGCGCTGCTGCTGGCCGTCAGTGAACTCGTCGGGAACGTGGTCCGGCACGCGGATCGCGCCGGACGGGTGCGCGTCGCCGTCGCGGAGGGCGGGGGCTGGCTCCGGCTGGAGGTCGCCGACCGGGGTGCCGGGCTGCCGCGGCTGCCGGCGCCCCGCGCGGAGGTCGATCCCGAGTCCGAGGGTGGGCGCGGGCTGCTGATGGTCCAGCTGCTGGCGGCCGAGCTGGGCGGTGAACTCTCGGTCGTGGCGCGCGAGTTCGGCAAGTCGGTCCGGGTGCGCCTCCCTCTGTCCTGAGGTGCGGCCGGGGGCGTTCCGGGCCGTCCGGGAGGGGGTGGCGAGGCTCATGACCCCGCCGCAATATCGCGAGATGTTGACGGGCGACAAATATTCGACATACCTTGCACCCATCTCCCCGCTGCTCCCTGATCGAGGTGCCGCCCCATGGAGCTCTCCCCTTCCGCGTACGCCGATTCCTTCTGTCGTGATCGGCTTCCGCCCTTCTCTCTCTGGCCCGAACTCCACTTCGAACTACCGGAGTTGGAATACCCGGACCGGCTCAACTGCGCCCGGCGCCTGCTCGACGACGCCGTCGAGCGGCACGGCCCCGACCGCCCCTGTCTGCTCACCCCGACCGAGCGCTGGACGTACGGCGAACTGCAGCACCGCGCCAACCAGGTCGCCCAGGTCCTCACCGAGGACTTCGGTCTCCGGCCCGGCAACCGCGTCCTGCTGCGCGGCCCCAACAACCCCTGGCTCGTCGCCGCCTGGTTCGGCGTCCTGAAGGCCGGCGGGGTCGCCGTCACCACCATGCCGCTGCTGCGCGCCGGTGAGCTCGCCGAGCTCACCGACATCAGCCGGCCCTCGCTCGCCCTGTGCGACCACCGTTACGCCGACGAGCTCGACCCGGGCCGCCGCCCCGGTTCGCCCGCCGCCCTGCCCGTCCTCACCTACGGGGGACCCGGCCCGGAGGACCTGGCCGCGCGCTGCGCCGCCAAGGACGGCCGCTTCACCACCGTGGTCACGGCCGCGGACGACGTGGCGCTGATCGCCTTCACCTCCGGCACCACAGGCCGCCCCAAGGCGACCCTCCACTTCCACCGCGACGTCCTGGCCAACGCCGACACGTTCTCCCGGCACGTCCTCAAACCCCGTCCGGACGACGTCTTCACCGGCACCCCACCGCTCGCCTTCACCTTCGGGCTCGGCGGACTGGTGGTCTTCCCCCTCCACGCCGGGGCCGCGACCCTGCTGATCGAGCAGGCGGCCCCGCTGCAGCTGGCCGAGCTCGTCGCGGAGCACGGTGTGACCGTCCTGTTCACCGCGCCCACGGCCTACCGCGCGATCATGGAGGCGGGGGCGGCGGACCGGCTGTCCGGGCTGCGCCGCTGCGTGTCCGCCGGCGAACCGCTCCCGGCCGCGGTCTGGCACGAGTTCCATGCCGCCACGGGCCTGCGGATCATCGACGGCATCGGTGCCACCGAGATGCTGCACGTCTTCATCTCCGCTGCCGACGAGGACATCCGGCCCGGATCCACCGGCCGTCCCGTCCCGGGATACCGCGCCGCCGTGGTCGACGAGAACGGCGACCGGGTCCCCGACGGGCAGCCCGGGCTGCTCGCGGTCACCGGTCCCACCGGATGCCGTTATCTGGAGGACCCGCGCCAGGCCTCGTACGTCAGGAACGGCTGGAACATCACCGGCGACACCTACATCCGCGACGCCGAAGGCTACTTCTGGTACGTCGCGCGCAGCGACGACATGATCGTCTCCTCCGGATACAACATCGCCGGCCCCGAGGTCGAGAAGGCCCTCGCCACGCACCCGTACGTCGAGGAGTGCGCGGTCGTCGGGGCCCCGGACGCCCGGCGCGGCATGCTCGTGAAGGCGTACGTCGTCCTGGGCGCCGGTGTCCCGGCCGACGGGTCGACCGTCCGCGAGCTCCAGAGCCACGTCAAGCAGACCATCGCCCCGTACAAGTACCCGCGCGCCGTCGAGTTCGTCACCACGCTCCCGCGTACCGGCACCGGCAAGCTACGGCGCGGTGAACTGCGTGAACGGGCCCGAAACGACGCCGTGTCCACCGCCGTGTCCACCGCCGTGTCCACCGCCGTGTCCACGGGCGTGCCCACGGGCGTGTCCACCGCCGGGTCCACCGCGGCGCCCGCGGCCCCGGTGCCCGCCGGGCCGGCCGGCGTCGTCGTCGAACGCCGCGTCGAGTGGACCGACACCGACGCCGCCGGTCACTACCACCACTCCACCGTCGTGCGCTGGGTCGAGGCGGCCGAGGCCGTCCTGCTCCAGCGCCTGGGCCTGTCCCACCTCTTCGGCAGCACACCCCGGGTCCACTTCGAGGCCGACTACCGCGCCCGCCTCTGGTTCGGGGACGCCGTGCGCACCGAACTCAAGGTCACGAAGGTCGGCACGGCCTCCCTGCACTACGCCTTCACCGTACGGGGCGCGCAGGGCGGTGAGGCGGCCACCGGGCGCATGGTCGTCGCGCACTCGGCCGCCCACGCCACCGGGTCGACCCCCTGGCCCGCCGAGGTACGGGAGCTGCTCGGCACGGCGGGTCCGCAGGAACCGGAACTACTCACCACCGCACCACCGTCAGGAGGCACGCCGTGCGCGTCGCAGTCATAGGAGGAGGGCCCGGCGGACTGTACTTCGCGGCCCTCACCAAGCAGCTCTCCCCGCACTGGGAAGTCACCGTCTGGGAACGCAACGCCCCCGACGACACCTTCGGCTTCGGGGTCGTCTTCTCCGACGAGACGCTCGACGGCATCGCCCAGGCAGACCGCGAGATCTACGAGGCGATGTCGGCCGAGTTCGCCCGCTGGACCGACATCGACGTCCGCCACCGGGGGAGCACCCTCACCTCGGGCGGCCACGGCTTCGCCGCCCTCGGCCGGCAGCACCTCCTGCGCATCCTCCAGCGGCGCTGCGCCGACCTCGCGGTGGACGTCCGCTACCGCACCCAGTCCCCGCCCGCCGCCGAACTCGCCGCCGGCTACGACCTGGTGGTGGCGTGCGACGGCGTGCGGTCGGCCACCCGTGCCGCCTACGCCGACACCTTCGCCCCCGACCTCGACGAGCGCTCCGGCCGCTACATGTGGCTCGGCACGGACAAGGTCTTCGAGGCCTTCACCTTCATCGTCGACGAGCAGGAGTTCGGCACCCTCCAGGTGCACGCGTACCCCTACGACGCGACCCGCTCCACCTTCATCGTGGAGATGACGGAGGACGCCTGGCGGCGCGCCGGGTTCGCGGAGTCCGACGGCCGCGACCTTCCGCCCGGCACCAGCGACGAGGACAGCATCAGGCGCTGCGAGGAACTCCTCGCGGGCCATCTCGACGGCCACCGCCTGATCCCCAACAACTCCAAGTGGCTGCGCTTCACCACGGTCCGCAACGGGACCTGGCGGCACCAGAACGTCGTCCTGCTCGGCGACGCCGCCCACACCGCGCACTTCTCCATCGGCTCCGGCACCAAGCTCGCCATGGAGGACGCCCTCGTGCTGGCGGCCAGCCTGCACGAGCACCCGGACGTGCCGACCGCCCTCGCCGCCTACGAGGACGAGCGCAGGCCGGTGGTCGAATCCACCCAGCGCGCGGCCCAGGCCAGCCTGGAGTGGTTCGAGCGCATCGACCGGTACACCGGTCAGGAGCCGCACCAGTTCGCCTTCAACCTCCTCACCCGCAGCCGCCGGGTCACCTACGACAACCTGCGCGTGCGCGACGAGGGCTTCACCACCGCGGTCAACCGCTCCTCGGCCGTGCCGCCGATGTTCCGCCCCTACCCGCTCGGCGGACTGCTGCTGCGCAACCGCGTCGTCGTACCGCCCACCGCCCTGCACACCGCGCGCGAGGGGATCCCCGGCGACTTCGACCTCGTCCACCTCAGCACGCAGGCCGTCGGCGGCGCCGGGCTGGTGCTCGCCGGAATGACCGCCGTCAGTGCCGGAGGCCGGGCCACCCCCGGCTGCCCCGGCCTGTGGAACGACGAACAGGAGGCGGCCTGGCGGCGCCTCACGGGCTTCGTCCACGGCCAGAGCGACACCTGCCTCGGCATCCAGCTCACCCACGCCGGTCGCCGCGCGGCATCCCACGGCGGCGGGCAGCCGCTCGCCGCCTCGGCCCTGCCCTGGGACGAGCGGGGCCCCGTACCGCGCGAGGCCGACCGGGCCGACATGGACGCGCTCGTACGGGACTTCACGGCCGCGGCCCGGCGGGCCGACCGGGCGGGATTCGACGCGCTGGAACTGCAGTACGGGCACGGCCATCTGCTGTCGGGCTTCCTGTCCCCGCTGACCAACCTGCGCACCGACGCGTACGGCGGCGATCTGGACGGCAGGCTGCGCCTCCCCCTCGAAGTGCTGGGTGCCGTACGGGAGGTGTGGCCGGCCGGCAAGGCGCTGCTCGTACGGATCTCCGCCGCCGACTGGGCCGAGGGCGGTACCACGGAGGCCGACGCCGTCGCGATCGCGGGCGCGCTCGCCGGGGCGGGCGCCGACGCCATCGACGTCTCCACCGGCGAGGTCGTCGCCCACGAGGAGCCCCGCTACGGCCGCAGCTACCAGACCCCCTACGCGGACCTCATCCGCAACGCCACCGGAGTCCCCACCATCGCCGTCGGCGCGATCTCCACGTACGACGACGTGAACTCGATCATCCTGGCCGGCCGGGCGGACCTGTGCGGCGTGGGCCGCGCCCAGCTCCACGACCCCCTGTGGACCCTGCACGCCGCGGCCGCCCAGGGCTACCAGGGCCCGGCCGCGCCCTGGGCCCGCGCCTGGCGGGCGGGCAGCGGACGGCCCCCGTCGGCGCGGACCGACCGGATCCCGCCGCGCCTGGAGCTCCTGCGACAGCCCGCCGAGTCCGTCCACCGCCGCTGGCGGCCGCGTGCGGCCGTGCCCGCCCACCGATGAGCCGGAGGTGCCCGCGCACATGAACAGGGACCACCTGCCCCGCTTCACGGCGGCGGCCGTCCAGGCCGCGCCCGTCTACCTCGATCCCGCCGCCACCGTCGACAAAGCCGTCGCCCTGATCGCCGAGGCCGCGGCCCGGGGCGCCGAACTCGTCGTCTTCCCCGAGGTGTTCGTCCCCGGCTACCCGTACTGGAACTGGACGATGAACCCGGTCCAGGGCTCCCCCTGGTTCGAGCGGCTCCAGCGCGCCTCCGTCGACGTTCCCGGCCCGCACGTCGACACCCTGCGCGCGGCGGCCCGCCGGCACGGCGTCGTCCTCGTCATCGGGGTCAACGAACGGGCCGCGCACAGCCTCGGCGTCCTCTACAACACCCTGCTCACCATCGGCCCCGACGGTGAACTGCTCGGTGTGCACCGCAAGCTGGTGCCGACCTGGGCCGAAAAGCTCACCTGGACCGGCGGCGACGGCAGCTCGCTGGTCGTCCACGACACGCCCGTCGGCCCGCTCGGGGCACTGGCCTGCGGCGAGAACACCAACACCCTCGCCCGCTTCGCGCTCCTCGCCCAGGGCGAACTCGTCCACGCCTCCTGCTACATCGCCCTGCCCGTGGCCCCCGCCGACTACGACATGGCCGACGCGATCGCCGTCCGCACCGCCGCCCACAGCTTCGAGGGCAAGGTCTTCTCCGTCGTCGCCTGCTCGACCGTCTCCCCGGAGATCGTGGACGCCGTCGCCGGGGACGACGAGGAGCTGCGCGAGCGGTTCACGCGCCCGCGCAGCGCCCTGTCCGGGATCTTCGGCCCCGACGGCCGCCCGGTGACCGAACCCCTCGTCGACGACGAAGGCATCGTCTACGCCGAGATCGACCTGGCCCGGTGCATCCAGCCCAAGCAGATGCACGACATCACCGGCCACTACAACCGCTTCGACGTCTTCCGCCTCGAAGTGGACAACCGCCCCCAGGCCCCGGTCACCTTCACCGCGACCGCCGCGACCGCCGCGACCGCCGCGGCCCCCCGTGCTTCGGCCGCTCCCACCGCCCCGGCCACCCCCGCCACTCCCGCCGTTCCCGCCGTTCCCGCCGCTTCAGAGGAGGACGAATGACCATCGAGCAGGACGACACCATGCTCGGCCGTGCCCGGGTGCCCGACACCCCCGAGCTCAACCGCTACTACGAGGAGCTCGCCACCCTCGACGCGGGCGCGCTGTGGACCGTCGCCAACGACATCGAACCCTGGTACCCGCAGCCCCGCTCCGTGCCCGTGCTGTGGCGCTACGCGGACCTGCGGCCGCTGGTCCACAAGGCCCTCGCGCTCGTCGAGGGCGACGACGCCGGCCGCCGGGTCGTCATGCTCGTCAACCCGGGCCGCAAGGAGGTCAGCGCCGCCGCCGGACTCCTCTACACGGGACTCCAGATCATGGGACCCGGCGAGGCCATGACCGCCCACCGCCACCAGGCCGCCGCCCTGCGCTTCGTCCACGAGGGCACCGGAGCCTGGACGATCGTCGACGGCCAGAAGCTGAAGGTCGGCCCCCGCGACTTCGCCATCACCCCGAACGGAACCTGGCACGAGCACGGCAACGACGCCGACGACGCCCCCGTCATCTGGCAGGACGGACTCGACATCCCCCTGGTCAACGCCCTGGACGCCGGGTTCTACGAGGTCCACCCCGAGCTGTACCAGACCCCCGGAAAGGTCGTCGACTCCTCGGTCCTGACCTACTCGGCGAACCTCCTGCCGTACGGCTCCGAGAAGTGGACCCGTCCGTACTCACCCCTGCTCGCCTACCCCTGGGAGCCCACGTACGAGGCCCTGCGCCGCCTAGCGAAGGCGACCGAGGGTTCCCCGTACGACGGGGTCGTCGCCGAGTACACCAACCCGGTCACCGGCGGCCCGGTCATGCCCACCATGAGCGCCCGCATGCAGCTGCTGCGCCCCGGCCAGGCCACCCTCGCCCACCGCCACACCGGCTCGGTGATCTACACGGCGGCCAAGGGCCACGGCGTCTCGGTGATCGCCGGACAGCGCTTCGAGTGGAAGCAGGGCGACATCTTCTGCGTCCCGTCCTGGGCCTGGCACGAGCACCACAACCTCGATCCGGCCGAGGACGCCTGCCTCTTCTCCTTCGACGACTTCCCCGTCATGCGCTCGCTCGGCTTCCACCGCGAAGAGGCGTACGCCGACAACGGCGGCCACCAGCCCACCCCCTGAACCGCTCCGCCGTACCGGACGCCGCCGGCCCTGACACCGGCCCCGGTACGGCGGAGCCCCGGTCCGGGCGGTGCACCGCCCCGCACCGCCCCGACCGGCGCCCCCTCTCTCACGCAAGGAGCCCCCATGCGGCTGCTCAGCTACACCCTCCACGATGCCTCCGTGCGTCTCGGCGCACAGGTCGACGACCTCGTCGTGGACCTCACCACCCTGGCCCGGCGGGCCTGCGCGCACCTGCCCCTGGACCTGCTGTCGTTCATCCAGGCCGGCCCGTCCGCCCGGGAGACCGCGCGCGGACTCCTGGCCGCCGGACCCTCGGCCTGGCCCGCCGAGGCCGTGCACCGCCTCGAAGACGTCACCCTGCGCGCACCCCTGCGCCCCGGAAAGATCATCGGGGTCGGACTCAACTACACCGAGCACGTCGAGGAGTCCAGCCGCAGCCTCGACACCGACAAGGACCTGCCACCGCGCCCCGTCCTCTTCGGCAAGCCCGCCACCGCCGTCACGGGCCCGGGCCAGCCGATCCTGCACGACGCCGACCTGACCACCCAGCTCGACTGGGAGTGCGAACTCGCCGTCGTCATCGGTCGCCCCGCCTTCCGGGTGAGCGAGGAGCAGGCCTACGACCACGTCTTCGGCTTCAGCATCGTCAACGACATCAGCGCCCGCGACCAGCGCCGCTCAGGCCAGTGGTTCTTCTCCAAGGGACAGGACTCCTACGCCCCCTTCGGCCCGGTGGTCGTCACCCGCGACGAGATCCGGGACCCGATGGCCCTCGACCTCTCGCTGCGCGTCAACGGCGTCACCAAGCAGAAGTCGAACACCCGGCACATGCTCTTCCCGATCGCCCGCCTCATCGCCGACATCAGCTCCGGCATGACCCTGGAACCCGGAGACGTCATCGCGACGGGCTCGCCGTCCGGTGTCGGCGCCGGCATGGTCCCGCCCGAGTTCCTGCGGCCCGGCGACACCGTCGAAGCCACGGTCGAAGGAATCGGCACCCTGACCAACCCCGTCGTCGACGCCCGCTGAGGAGCGAACATGTCCCCCCGCACCTACCGCATCGGCCAGATCGTGCCGAGCTCCAACGTCACCATGGAGACGGAGGTCCCGGCCATCCTCCGGGCCCGCCAGGCCGTCGCACCCGACGAACGCTTCACCTTCCACTCCAGCCGGATGCGCATGACCCACGTGACCCCGGAACAGCTCAGGGCCATGGACGCCGACTCCGACCGCTGCGCCATGGAACTCTCCGACGCCCGGGTCGACGTGCTCGGCTACGCCTGCCTGGTGGCCATCATGAGCATGGGCCTCGGCTACCACCGCACCTCGGAGCAGCGCCTGCACACCCGGACCGCCGAGAACGGCGCCCCCGCCCCGGTCGTCACCAGCGCCGGAGCCCTCGTCCACGGACTGCACACCCTCGGTGCCCGGAAGATCGTGCTGCTGGCCCCCTACATGCGCCCGCTCACCAGGACCGTCGTGGACTACCTGACGCACGAGGGCATCGAGGTCCTGGACCACCAGGCCCTGGAGATCCCCGACAACCTCGACGTCGCCGCCCACGACCCGGCCAGGCTGCCCGGTCTGGCACGGGAGCTGGAGTACGCCGATGCCGACGCGGTCGTGCTCTCGGCCTGCGTGCAGATGCCCTCGCTCGGCGCCGTCGAGGAGGCCGAGCAGCTCCTGGGCAAGCCGGTGGTGTCCGCCGCGGTCTGCACGGCCCACCAGCTGCTGCGGTCCCTGGACCTGGACGCGGTGGCACCGGGGGCGGGCCACCTGCTCTCCGGCGCGTACGCCCGGACCCCGCTGCCGACTGCCTGAGCCCGGCGGGGCGGCGGGGTCCAGGGGGAGCTGGGACGGCTGCCGGCGCCGAGCGCGCGGCCCCGGCCCCGGCTGCCCCTGACCAGCACGGCCCGCGCGGGTGGGGCGCCCCGGACCGGCGCTCCCGGATCCCGCCGGGCCCGAGGCCCCCGGCACCGCGCCGGGGTACGTCCCGTACGCGGGCACGGGCGCCCCTCCGTCCTGCCATGAGCCTCCCTTCGGCCCTGGCGGGCCCGGCGAGGCCCAAAGCGTCGGACGCCGGAGGGCTTTGTCGACAAGGCCCGAAGGAGACGGCCGGGACTTCGGGCCGTCAGGGGTCCGCACACGTCCCCGCCGCCACCGGTCCCGAAAGCCCGGGTGACCGTGCGTCAGGTCCGGGCGTCCGCTCCCGGCAGGATGATCGTGACTCCGCCCCCGGCCGCCGTTCCCATGGCGGCCAGCGCCGCCGGGGCCGCGTCGAGCGGGATCGTCGAGGTGACCAGCAGGTCCGGCCGCAGCACCCCGCCCCGGACCATCTCCATCATCGGCGGGTACGCGTGCGCCGCCATGCCGTGGCTCCCGAGGAGCTCCAACTCCCAGCCGATCACCCGGTCCATCGGCAGGGCCGCCGCGCCGGCCGCCGCCGGCAGCAGTCCCACCTGCACGTGCCGTCCGCGCCGCCGCAGCCCGGCCACCGACGCCGCCGCCGTGGCCGGGGATCCCAGGGCGTCGAGGGACAGGTGCGCGCCCCCGCCGGTCGCCTCCCGGACGGCCCGCACGGTGTCGGCGCCGTCCCGGGCGTCCACGCAGTGCACGGCGCCGAACGTCCGCGCCAGATCCAGCGCCCCCGGCGCGGTGTCCACGGCGACCACCCGGGCCCCGGCCGCCGCCGCGATCATCACCGCGGAGAGCCCCACCCCACCGCAGCCGTACACGGACACCCATTCGCCCGCCGCCACCCGGCCCCGCGCCACCACCGCCCGGAACGCGGTCGCGAAGCGGCAGCCGAGACCGGCCGCCGTCGCGTACGAGAGCTCCTCGGGCACGGCCACCAGGTTCACGTCGGCGTGGTCCAGGGCCACGTACTGCGCGAAGGACCCCCAATGGGTGAAACCGGGCTGCGTCTGCCTGGCGCACACCTGGTGGTCACCGGCCGCGCAGTCGGCGCAGCTCCCGCAGGCGCACACGAACGGCGCCGTGACCCGGTCGCCGGCCCGCCAGTTCACGACGCCGGTCCCCACGGCCTCGACCACACCCGCGAGTTCGTGCCCGGGGACGTGCGGCAGCACGATGTCCGGGTCGTGCCCCATCCAGCCGTGCCAGTCGCTGCGGCACAGCCCGGTGGCCTCCACCCGCACCACCACGCCGCCCGCCGGCGGAGCCGGCTCCGCCACCTCCCGTACCTCGGCCCGCTCGCCGTACCGCTCGAAGACCACCGCTCGCATGGATCCCGCCCTCCGCTCGACCGGACGGCACGCTACCCGGTCTCAGGGCGCGCCCTCCCCGGCGCGGGCCAGCGCCATCACGCCCGCGCAGATCAGGGCGATGCCCAGCAGCTGGGGGAGCAGCCACCAGCCCGACCGCAGGTGTTCCTCGTACAGCACCACCCCCAGCGCGATGCTGATGCTCGCGTCGCCGAGCGTCAGCGCGGGCTGCGAGGCGACCAGCGGGCCGCCCTGCATGGCGTGTTCCAGCAGGAGCAGGGCGCAGATGCCGCTCGCCCCGAAGGCGTACGTCTCCCAGGTCGTCAGGAAGGCGACAAAACCGTCGTCGTCGAGGACGTGCACCGCGGACTTCATCAGCGCTGCGGTGAGCGCGTAACAGACGGCCGTGGCCGCGCCCAGAGCGCCGGCCCGGGCGCGGCCCGGCGGCAGCCGCAGCCCGGCCACGGCCAGGGCGGCCACGACGACCGCGCTCGCCGTCAGGGCCACCACCCAGCGCTCGGGCGGCACGTCCGTCCGGTTGCCCATCGGCGAGGCGGCCACGAGCGCGACCCCGAGCCCCGCCACCACCCCCGCCACGGCCAGCCACAGCGCCCGCGGCAGCCGCTGCCGCGTCATCAGCGAGGCGATCAGCAGCGCGAGCGGCAGCTCCAGCACGAACAGGGGCTGTACGAGCGCCAGCGCGCCGGTGGCCAGCGCGAGGGCCTGCCCGGCCCCCGCCGCGATCACGGCCAGGATGCCGCCGATCCACAGCGGGCGCCGCAGCAGGTCGAGGACCAGACCGATGCGGAAGCCGTCGCTCTGCGGCACGGTGAGCGCCGCGCGCCGCTGGAGCACGGTGGCGAGCGCGTTGCTGAACGCCGCGAACAGCGCGAAGAGGACCGGCAGGACGACGCCCATGCCCCGATCCTCACGGCGCCCGCCGCCCCCCGGCGCCACGACACCGGGCCACGGCCGTCCTGCCCCGCGCATTCCCCCGTCCGGACCTGCCCGGCGGCCGGCACGATCCGAAGGAGACGCCTACACCCGCCCCGCGGCCCGGCGCAGGACCAGCTCCGCGAGCGCCTCCGGGGCACCGGCCTGGCCCCGGACACCGGGGAAGGCGTTGACGTCCACGATCAGCGGCGTCCCGCCGCCGGTGTCGATGACGTCCACCCCGTAGACGTCCAGGGCGAAGACCGCACCCACCTCGCGCACCAGAGGGGCCCAGCCGGACGGCAGTTCCGCCAGCGGCAGGGGACGGGTGGGGCCACGGCCCCCGGGGGAGAGCTCCGACCGGCGCAGGGCCGAGAACACCTGGTCCCCGATGGCCCACAGCTTGTGGTCCCAACCGCTGTTGGGCGCGTACTCCTGCACCACGACCGGCTCGTTCGGCCACTCCCGGGCCAACTCCCGCAGGCGGGCCGTGTCGTCGACGCGGGCGACGAGGTCGCCGCGGCGGCTGCGCCGGCTCTTGACCACCACGGGGGCGTCGATCCGGGCCCCGGCCGCCCAGGTGCCGAGGCAGTCGTGGGTACGGGTCCCGGCGAAGGGCAGTCCGGCCCGCCGGGCGAGCTCGGCCATCTCCGTACGGTCCTGGCACAGCGCGGTGGCCGAGGCGGAGTTCAGCACGACCGCTCCGCGCCGTTCCAGGCAACGCGCGAGACCCAGGGCGTGCGGGGTCCGCGACTTCAGCAGGTACACCTCGGCGAGCGGCAGCGGGACGTCCCCGAGGGTGACCGGGTCGAGGACCTCCACCTCGTGTTCCGGTGCCAGCAGGGCCGTGGTGTCCGCCAGCAGCGGATGCCCGGGATCCGGGGTGATCAGACCGATCTTCACGCGCCGTCGCCCCCCATGGCCGAGACCTGCGCCGGAATCGGCAGGGGCAGCGGACGGGGCAGCGCCACGGGTTCCGGCGGCTGTGCGCGGCCGCCCGCCCGCGCCAGTTCCAGGACCGCCCGGGCCACCCGTGCGGCCGCGTCCGGCACCTGACGGAAGCTCGGGAAGTCGTTCACGTCGACGACCACCGGCCCGTCCGGGCCCAGCAGCACGTCCACGCCGTACAGGTCCAGACCGTAGACCGCCCCCACCTGGGCGGCGATCGCCGCCACCTCGGCCGACAGCGGCACGCGGCGCTCCCGCACCGACGGGTCGGGGTGCAGCGGCGAGCACCGTTCCGTCGCGAACAGCTCCCCGCCGACCGCGTACACCTTGATGTCCGTGCCCGAGTTGGGTACGTACGGCTGGGCGATGAGCAGGCCTTCGCCCGCGAGTACGGGCAGCAGCGCCTCCAGCCGTTCCGGCGAGGACACCAGGTGCACGGCCCGCCCCGAGCTGCCGTCGGCGGGTTTGACGACGAGCGGGTACTCCGCCGCCGGGACCTCCCTGAGCAGTTCGGGGACGGCCACGGCGTACGTCGGCGGCAGCGGGAGCCCCCGGCCGCGCCCGAGGGCGGCGGCCAGCGCCTTGTCCCGGACGCCACGGATCGACCGGGCGTCGTTGACGGTGGTCGTCCCGGCCGCGGCGGCGGCTTCGAGCAGCGTCAGACCCGGGCCGCCGGACACCGTCTTGAGGACCCACGCGTCGTGCGCACCCGCGTCCACCACCTCGGTCATGCGCAGGAGCGAGCCGCCCGGGCGCACGACGTCGACCTGGTGCCCCCACGCGGTCAGCTGCCGGATCACCTCGTTCGGCATGCCGTCGTGGCGGTAGTGCTCCTCCACCAGGAAGCAGAGCCTCATGACCTTCCCCAAATTTCCCGGACGTCCGCCGATACCGTCCGGCGAGTTGTGACGCCACAGGATGTCATGGACCGCAATGTGATGATCGGTCCGGCTGTGGGCTTCCTTGTAGGCTTCCCGTTTCGGCTGGGCGGGGGAGGACGGGACATGGGTGACCGGCGGACCGATGTGATGCATGCGCTGACGTACAACAAGGCGGCGCCCGCGGACGTGCTGCTGCGGCTGCTAGGTCAGGAGGACGAACACCTGCGGCGAGAGGTTGCGCGGCGCGCCGTTCTGCCGCAGGAAGTGATCGAGGCCGTTCTGGTGCACCCGGACCGCCGCGTCCGGACCGCCTTCGCGGAGAACGCCGACGCCGACCCCGAGCAGCGGGCCCGGCTGGTCGACGACCCGTCCAAGTCGGTCCACTTGATGCTCGCCGTAGGTCCCATGCCCTACCGGCGGCCGGTGCCGCCCTTGCCCGACTGGGCGTACGAGCGGCTGCTGGACCACCCCGAGGCCCTGGTGCGCCAGGAGCTGTTCACGTGGGCCGGGCCGCCCGCCCACGTCCTGGCGGGGCTCGCCGGTCACGAAGATCCGATGTTCCGCCTGGCAGCGTGCCGCGGCGCATGGCACGAGCTGCCCGGCGCGGCGCGCGATCGCCTGCTCCACGACGACGACCGCGAGGTGCGGCTCGCGGCCGCCGAACAGGTCTGCCGCGAGGACGGGGAACGGACCGCCTGGCTCATCGGGGAACTGGCCGATTCGTGGCGGGTGCAACGCGTGCTGGAGACCGGCCGGCTCACCCGGGACCTCGCCGAACGCCTGGTCGCCGAGGGCGAACACCTTCCGGCGCTCGCCGGTAACCCCTCGCTTCCGCCCGACCTCGTGGCACGCCTCGCCGCCGACCCCGACCCGGCGGTCCGGCTGGTCGTGTCCGCCCGCCCCGAGCTGAGCGAGGCCGAGCGTGCCGCCGTTGACTACACCGTGGACGCCGAGGCGCGTCTGGGCACGCTCGACTGGGTGTGGGAGCGGCGCGAGGACGCCGAATTCCTGCGGCAGTGCGCCCGGTCCGCGCACACCTGGCTGCGCCGCAGCGCGGCGGTGTGCCCGGGGCTGCCCGCCGACGCCGTCGAACTGCTTGCGGCGGACGAGGACTTCGCCGTGCGGCTGCTGCTCGCCGAGTTCCACCCGGAGCCGCCCCCCGAGCTGCTCCTCGACCTCTACCTGAACGGCACCCACCGGTCCGTGGCCATGCTCGTCACCCGGCCGGGTTTCCCCGCCGCCGGGCTCGCCGCCCGCTTCGGCGACTCGCCGGACCCCCAGCGCCGACTGCTGGCCCTGCGCGACCCCGGCCTGGAACCGGAACTCCTCGACCGCCTCAGCCGGGACCCCGCTACGCGCGGCTCCGCCGGCCGGGACCCCCGGCTCCCGCTGGCCCGGATCCGCGAGCTGCTCGCCGACCCGGAAACCGCCCCCGCCGCGGCCGCCAATCCCGCGCTCCCGCCCGAGGACATGCGCCGGCTGCTGGACCGGGCGGAGGTGCCGGAAATCCGGATGAATGATCGTACAAACGGCTGCTAGGTTGATCGCGTGCCGAAGCTGAATCAGATCATCGCAGTGGAAAAGGGCGTCAAGTCCAAGTCCCTCCAGGAGCTCACCCAGGCTCACCACGACGTCCAGAAGCCCGCCCTGCTGGCCGGAATCTCCCGGACCTACCAGCCCAAGGACGAGGAGGGCGAGCAGCTGCCGCCCGAGTCCACCCGGGTGCAGGTCAAGGCCGAGGACGTGCTGCGGGCGACGGCCGGAACCCTGACGCGGCTGTTCGACGTGACGGCCACCAAGGACTGGGCCAACCGCACCGCGGCCGCCGACGTCGTCGTGGACGGAACGGTCCTGCTGGCGCAGGTGCCCGTGCCGTACCTGCTCTTCCTGGAGAAGCAGCTCACCGACATGCACACCTTCGTCCGGAAGCTGCCGGTGCTGGACGCCTCCGAATCCTGGAACCTGGACCCGTCCACGGACTCCTGGAAGACCGACCCCGTGCGCACCATCCGTACCAAGAAGGTGCCGCGCAACCACGTGAAGGCCGAGGCCACCGAGAAGCACCCGGCGCAGGTCGAGGTCTACTACGAGGACGTTCCGGTCGGGTACTGGACGACCGTGAAGTTCTCCGGTGCCCTCCCTGCCCGGCGGGTCAACGAACTGATCGACCGCGTGGAGAAGCTCCAGCAGGCCGTCAAGTTCGCCCGCGAGGAGGCCAACAGCGCCGAGGTCACCGACCAGCGGGTCGGCGACGCGGTGTTCGGCTACCTGTTCCGGTAGCCCCGAAGACTCCCTCTGCATGTCTGCAGGGGGTGCGCGAGAGCGCAAGCTGAAACTGATGTTGAAGCTGAACTGGGGTGTCAGTTGGGGGTTCGAATCCCTCACCCGGCATCACGAGCCGGGTTGGCCCAAGTGGTAGAGGCGGCCCCGTTAATCTCAGATTCTCGCTCCAGTCTCAGTATTCGCCGCCGAACACCGGATCGACCGAGCGTGGACGATCATCGATGGATGGGGGTTCAAGTCCCCCCTGTGCCTCTCCTCGTGGCGCGGTAGTTCAAAGGTAGAACACGTCGATCTAAGAATGATCCGCGACTCTTAAACGTGCCGGTGTGCGCAATTGGGTGGCAAACAGGAGCCCGGGAGCTGGATATGCTCCCGGGCTCCGTCACGTTCCCGGCCCGGCCCGCGGCCCGCCCGCGGCGTCCCGGCCCGCTCAGGCCGGGACGGGTACGGACACGAACGTCCGGCCGGACTCGTTCTCGACGAGGATCGCCTTGACGTCCGCCGGGTCCACGGCCGCCGAACCGTCCAGCGCCGCGCCCTTGCCCCCGCCGTTCTCCTGGCCGCCCACGACCCAGCTCCCGGCGGTGGTGCGCGTACCGTTCCTGGAGACCACGACGAGCCTGCACCGCTCACCCTGCGGCACTCCGGTGACCGCCGCACGCACCCGCACCCACTTCGCTGCGGGCGTCATCTGTACCGTCATCCGCGCGCCCGAGACCTGATCGGTCCCGGAGAGCGTCCTGGTCCCGGCGGGCGGCGGCGAAGGGTTCGCCGTGGCCGTCGGAGCCGGCGGTACGGGCAGTGCCTGCGGATCCGGGTCGCCCGCACCCAGCTGTGTCCCTGCCCAGAACACGGCGGCCAGCGAGGCGGCCACCGCCAGGCCCGCGATGCCAGCCCGACGGCGCGAGTCACCGGCCCGCTCCCCGCGCATCTGCCGCAGGGTGCGCTGGAGCAGCAGGTCACCGCCCTGCGGTGGTCCGTCGAGGAACGCCTCGTCGGGCACCTCGCCCAGAGCCGCCTCCATCTCGCGCAACGCGGCCACCTCCTCCCGGCACTGCACGCATCCGCTCGTGTGTTCCTCGACCCGGCGGATCTCCACGGCGTCCAGGACACCGAGTACGTAGGGGCCGAGCAGTTCCTCCTCGTGCCTCTGCCGGTTCATGCCACCACCTCACGCAGTCCGGCGGGCTGCTGGGGCGGCCTGCCCGATCGCTTTCCTTCTCTGGAACCGATGTCCCTGAATCCGTCGCTCTTGAACACGTCGCGCAGCGCCTTGAGGGCGTAGTGCGAGCGAGATTTGACCGTACCCGCCGGGATGCCGAGGCTGTCGGCCGCCTCCGCGACGCTGAGCTGTCGGTAGTACAACTCCTTCAGGACGTCGCGGTGTTCCGGTGACAGCTGGTCGAGGGCCCCCAGGACCGTCATGCTGTCCACCACGGAATCGGCGTGGTCCGCCTCCACCGGAGGGGCGGACGAGGCCCCCGAGACCTCGGGCGGCCGGGCGGCCTTGGCCCGGTAGCGGTCGGTGATGATGTTGCGGGCCACCGTGAGCAGCCAGCCGCGCACCGAGCCCTTTCCGTTGACCAGCACCTCGGAGTGGCGCCAGGCCCGGATCAGCGTCTCCTGTACGACGTCCTCGGCGGCGGCACGGTCCCCGGTCAGCCGGGTGGCGTACGCGAGCAGGGCGTGACCGTGCTCCTCGTACACCGACTTGATCAGTGCCTCATCGGTCGAGCCCCGCCGAGTGCGGGGCCACAGTGGTCCGGCCATCTCACCCTCTCCGTCTTCCTCGCATATGTGGTGCGGTCGGAACACGCCACCGGGACGGATTCGGTTCACGTGACCTGCGTCACTCAGATCCGGCAGTCGCGGCCCTCGTTGATGCAGTCGACGACCGCGGCCATCTGACGGTCGGTCATCGCGTTCACGAACATGGCGTGATCGGTCTTCGGGCTGTGCCGCTGCTCGGGGAAGGAGTCGAGGGCCACCTTCAGTCCCGGAGGGATCTCGTAGGCCAGGGAGACGCGCAGTTCCGGTACCGGGAAGGTGTCCTTCGGGCAGACGCCGTTCGCGGCGGTGAACAACAGGTGCGAACGGTGCGTGACGCCGACGGTGTCGAGGCCGTTCCAGCAGCTGGGGAAGACCAGGGTGCGGGTGACGCGCTCGCCGGCGGGGCAGCGCGGGTAGCGGGTGGTGGCCCGGTCCGGCGAGCCCGAACACCCCCAGCGGGCGCGGACGTCGGCCTCGCTGCGGGCCGTGTACGCGACGGCGTCACCGGTCATCCCGCGCAGGAAGCGCGGCATCGGCACCACCTTGCTCACGGGGTTGCCGCGGAACTCCACCAGGACGGAGGTCTCCGGCACGATCTCGCCGACGTTCCCGTGCCCCGCCGCGTCCTCGTGCTCGCGCGTGCCTGGGCGGTCGGGGCGGCGCAGGACGGGCCAGTAGTACGTGGACCGGTCGCCGCCCGCGCAGCTGGTGGCGGCCGCGTCCAGCGAGGCCTCCGTGGACAGCGCGTTGGTGGAGAGGTTCCCCACGTAGGCGTGCGTGTGATGCGCGCCGCCCGGCAGACCCGGCGAGACCACCAGGTTGTCCTCGTTGTAGTGACCCTCCTCGTTGCGGCCGCAATCCACGACCACCGACCCGGCCGATCCCTCGGCCCCCGGGAGGGGAGCGGGCGGCGCTACGCGCGGGACGTCACGTATGTCCACGTAGTCGGACGCCGCCGGCCGCCCGTCCGCCCCGGCGCGCGGACCGACCGCACGTGACGCCCCCAGTACGGCCGCGATCAGCCCGCCGCCCAGGACCAGGCAGAGGGCGAGAGTGAGCAGCCGGTGTTCGTTCCACATGCCGGTCACGGTTGCCGGTGACGTCGCCGTCGTCAACCTGGCATCCGCATGGCGGTCGCGAGGCCGCGCATAGGCTCCTGTCATGAATGCGAACGAGAAGGCCGACGGCATGGGCACGGATCTCGAACAGCAGGGCTGGGGCGCCACGCGCGCCTGGGTGGAGAAGGGGTTACCCGGGGCCGAACGCATCGAGCGGGCCGTACGTCTGCGCGGTGGCTGGACGTCGGAGATGCGGCGTCTGGACCTCGGCGGCCCGGGCGGCCGGCGCTCGCTCGTCCTGCGGTCCTTCGTCAAGCCGTTCTACGCCCGGCACGCGGAGGGCCTGCTGACCCGTGAAGCGGCGATCCTGCGTCTGCTCGGCGACACGGACGTGCCCGCGGCCACGCCGGTGGCGGTGGACGCGACGGCGCAGTACTGCGACCACCCCTCCCTGCTGATGTCCCTGCTGCCGGGTACCGTGCGGGTGGACGACCAGGGCGCCGACGAGCGCGCCGCACTGCTGGCCCGCCAGCTCGTGCGGATCCATCAGCTGCCCGTCGCCGAGCGACACCGGCCCCGCACCTATCAGGCCTGGACCTCTCCCGAGCGCGTGACCCCGCCCGCGGACACCGGGCGGCCCGAGCTCTGGCAGCGGGCGGTCGACGTGATCCGCCGGGATCCGCCGGAGTACCGGGGCCGCTTCCTGCACCGGGACTTCCATCCCGGGAACGTCCTGTTCACCGGCGCGGACGCGGACCTGCGGATCAGCGGCGTCGTCGACTGGGTGGAAACCTCCTGGGGGCCCGCCGACCTGGACGTGGCGCACTGCTCGACGGCCCTCGCCCTGCTGCACGGGGTTCCCGCGGGGATGGGCTTCGCGGACCGCTACGCCGCTGCGGGAGGAACCCTGACCGAGGACCGCGCCGCCCACCTCTACTGGCGCCTCCTGGACGCCCTGGGCTTCGCTCCGGACGCCGAGAAGGTCGCCGTGCCCTGGCGCGAACTCGGCCGCACCGACCTGACGGCCCGCGTCCTGACGCAGCGACTGGAGGACTACGTCCACGCCCTCTTCGAGAGGTACGCCTGAACCGTCGTGTCCCGGCCGGCCTGCCGGCCGGGACACGGGCACTCAGTCGAGGGCGTCGGCCCGGAGGATCTCGGTGACGACGGCCTCCGCCTGCTCCGGGTTCTGCTCCAGCCAGGCACCGAGGTGCTCCCGCACGGCCTCCCCGACACACGCGCGCACCGGGGCGTTGTCCAGCTCCCCGCGGGTGGCGCCCACGAACTCGGGGCGGTCCAGCTTGACCGACACCACCGCCGTCAGGCCCTCGCCGACGCGGTCGGCGCCGAGGCCGGGCTCCGCCGCCGTCAGCAGCCCCCGCGCCCGCGCGTACGCGTCGAGCGCGGCCGCCACCCCGTCGCGCAGGCCCGCCTCGTGGGTGCCGCCGTAGGGGGTCGCCATGCTGTTGACGAAGCTCCGGACCTGCTCCTCGCGGGAGCCGCACCACCGCAGGGCCACCTCCATCGTCCCCGCCATCCGCGGGTCCTCCCGCTCGAAGCCGATGACGTCCGTCTGCACGACCGTCCCCGCCCGAGCCCGGATCGATGCGACGAAGTCCCGCACCCCGCCCGGGAACCGGAAACGCGCGGTCTGGGGGCCGCCCGGAGGGCGTTCGTCGGTCAGTGAGAGGTCCAGGCCCCGGTTGAGGAAGGCCAGTTCCTCGAAGCGCTCCGCCAGTACGGCGAACGAGCACTCCGTCGTCTCGAAGAGGGTGGCGTCGGGCCGGAAGGTGATGGAGGTCCCGCTTCCCGTCGCCGGACCCGTGGCGGCGGGCGGGGCGACGGCGACACCGCACGCGTACTCCTGGACCCAGCGGATGCCCTCGCGCCGCACCTCGGCCGTCAGCCGGCTGGAGAGGGCGTTGGTTACGGCGGGCGTAAGACCGAAGAGGCTCAAGGTCACGACTCGGCGGCTGCCGGGCCCCGCCCCGGCCGACAGATCGGTCAACAGCGCTTCGAGGCCGGGTCCGCCGGTGTCCTCGGCGGCCCCGAAGGGGATGCCCGGCCCGTTGTCGGCCACCCGTACGACGCCGTCGGCCATGAGGGTCACGTCGACGCGGCCGGCGCGGCCGCTCAGGGCTTCGTCCACCGCCCGGTCCGCGACCTCGAAGACCAGCTGGTGCAGGCCGCGTTCGCCGGTCGAGCCGACGTACATCCCGGGCCGCTTGCGGACCGCTTCGAGCCCCGTCAGCACCTGGATGTGGCTGGCGTCGTACTTGATCGCTTCGTCACTCATGAGGTCCCCTCCGATGGTGTCCGGCAGATCTCCACAGCCTAGGTGGATTCAAGGAAAACACCAGGTCAGGGTGGGTTTGGCGAGCGCCTGGGCGGGTCGGTACGCGGCTGCCCGGAGCCGGTCGGCCCCAGGGTGGGGCGCCGCGGCAAAAGCGCGTCCGGGGGCCCGCCGGGGCCGCGCACGACCCCGTTCCCGGCGGCCCCGAGGTGCCTGATTCCGGTGTGCGCCAGCCCGGCGTGAGGCGGATCCAGCTCCGCTCGTCGGCGCCGAACGGCATGAACCGTCACCGCCGGGGCCGACGTTGTCCGTGGGGCCGCTTGTCCGGCCGTGCGGCGACCGCGCACAGTGGGGCGTATGACATCAGAGCTGACACCCGCCGAGCTCCTGCACGCGTTCGCCCGCACCCGCGCCTCGCTCGACGGCGCCGAGGTCACCTACTGGTGGACCGGCGACGTCCACGCCTGGGCCCCCGGCGAGCCCTACCGGCGTCTCTTCGGCTTCGAAGGGCTCAACGTCGCCCGCCTGGTGGTGGACGAGGAGACCGGCGGCTACCAGCTCCTGTCCAGGGAGGCCGCGTTCTACCTCGACCCCGGGACCCGGGAGATCCTCGAGACCTGGCAGGACAAGCCCGTGATCCACGTCTGGAACGATCCGGCCAACCAGAAGTGGCGGCCCTTCCCGGTCCCCCTGACGGAACTGGACGACCAGGTCTGCTTCAGCCTGGAGATCCCGCTGGCCTACCCCTCGCCCCTGCCGGTCGCGCAGTACCCGGCCCACTCGGCCGACGACACCTACCGCGCCCTGGAGCTGTTCCAGTTCTTCGCGCCCGCCGCCACCCTGACCACGGACGCCGTGAGCGTCCCCGCCACGATGTCCTGGACCCGGATGTCTCCCTGGCTGCCCTGGATGGAACAGGGGCAGCGCCCCGGCGGCCTCACCTACCACTGCCGCGGCCGCAAGCTGGACTCGTACGCGCAGGTCCCGGAGCGCACCCGCGCGTACGTCGCCGAGCACCACCCCGAATTCGCCCACGCGCCGGAGAAGTGGAGCGAGCCGAACGAGACCAGCTGGACGTACTTCCGCAGGCTCTTCCCGCCGCGGTAGGGCCGGTTCCGCTCCTGCTCCCGGATTCGCGCGGCGACCGCGCGGATCTCGAACGTGCCTGGTCAGCGCCCCTGCCGAGGGACCCCCGGGGGGAGCCGCAGGGGCCGGACAAGGGTTTTCCCCGTATCGAGTTCATCCCCGTGTTGCCTACTGTCTGCCCACCGGCGATCTTCCCCTGACCCTACGGCACACACGCCAACCCCACATGGCGTGAAGGCCGCACGGTCGGGGGGAGAGCCGGGACCGCCGTTGCCCGGCCCCGCCGTTGCGGCTCGGGCGACGTGGCGCGCGGCGGAGGCCGGGGCGAGCTCGACCAACTCGCTCCCGGTCCCGCGGCCGTCGGAACCTCCCACACTGCACTGACCGGCCGCTCCGGCTTGCCCGGAAACGGCCCTCGAAGGGGAACACGTGCACGCTTCAAGACGTCGGCTCATATCCGTGGTGGCCATGTCCGTCACCCTGCTCGCCGGCTCCGCCACCGCCACCGCGTCGGTGGCCGCGGCCGTCGAGAACCCCGGCGCGGCACCGGCGGCGACGGCCGCCCCCACCGCTCCGGTCGAGAACCTCATCGTCGGATACAAGGCCTCGGCCACCGAGGCCAGCTCGAACACCGCGGCGGCGGACGACGCCAACGCCAAGGGCAAGAAGGCCGGCAAGAAGGCGAAGTTCGACCGCCGCCTCGGCACCGGCGCCGCCCTCGTCAACCTGGGTGGTGCGACCGCCCCGGCCGACGCGGCGAACGTCATGGCCCAGTTCCGCGCCGACCCGGACGTCGCCTACGTCGAGCCGGACACCCGCGCCTACGCCATGGCCGTCACCCCGAACGACACCGAGTACGCCAAGCAGTGGGACCTCTTCGAGCCCACCGCCGGCATGAACGTCCCCGGTGCCTGGGACAAGACCACCGGCTCCGGCGTCACCGTCGCCGTGATCGACACCGGCTACGTCGCCCACTCGGACGTCGCGCCGAACATCGTCTCCGGCTACGACTTCATCTCGACCTCCTCCGAGGCGCGCGACGGCAACGGCCGCGACAGCAACCCGGCCGACGAGGGCGACTGGAACGCCACCGACGGCGAGTGCGGTGTCGGCTCCAAGGCCAGCACCTCCTCCTGGCACGGCACCCACGTCGCGGGCACCATCGCCGCGGCCACCAACAACTCCAAGGGTGTCGCCGGCATCGCCTACGGCGCGAAGATCCAGCCCGTCCGCGTGCTCGGCAAGTGCGGCGGCGCCACCTCGGACATCGTCGACGCGATCACCTGGGCGTCCGGCGGCTCCGTCGCGGGCGTCCCGGCCAACGCCACCCCCGCCAAGGTCATCAACATGAGCCTCGGCGGCCCCGGTGCCTGCGGCACCAGCTACCAGAACGCCATCAACGCCGCCGTCGCCCGCGGCACGACCGTCGTGGTCGCCGCCGGCAACAGCAACGCCAACGCGTCCGGCTACTCGCCCGCCAGCTGCAACAACGTGATCAACGTGGCGTCGACGAACCGCGCCGGCGAGCGCTCGTACTACTCGAACTACGGCTCGATCATCGACATCGCCGCCCCGGGCGGTGAGACCCGCCGCGCCACCGACACGCCCGGCACCGTCACCACCCCCGAGAACGCGATCCTCTCCACCCTGAACGCCGGCACCACCACCCCCGGTGCCGAGTCCTACAAGCCCTACCAGGGCACCAGCATGGCCGCCCCGCACATCGCGGGCCTGGCCGCCCTGCTGAAGTCGGCGAACACCTCGCTGACCCCGGCCCAGATCGAGTCGGCGATCAAGACCAACGCCCGCCCGCTGCCCGGCACCTGCACCGGTGGCTGCGGCGCCGGCCTCGCCGACGCCGCCGCGACCGTCGCCGCCGTGACCTCGACCCCGCCCACCTCGGGTCGCGAGAACACCACGGACTACGCCATCGCGGACAACAGCACCGTGGAGAGCCCGATCACCGTCACCGGTGTCACCGGCAACGCCCCGGCCACCCTCAAGGTCGGCGTGAACATCGTCCACAGCTACATCGGTGACCTCAAGGTCGACCTGGTCGCCCCGGACGGCAGCGTCTACACCCTGCACAACCGCTCCGGCGGCAGCACCGCGAACATCAACCAGGTCTACACCGTGAACGCCTCCTCCGAGGTCGCGAACGGCACCTGGAAGCTGCGGGTCAACGACAACGCCGGCGGCGACACCGGCAAGATCGACTCCTGGAACCTGACCTTCTGACCAGGGGCCAACTCGGCCTGACGGTCAGATAGTACGGACCAAGCCAAACCCGCGGACCTGCCGATACACCTCGTATCGGCAGGTCCGACGGGTTTTCCCGGGACGTGACTGATTTCTGCGTCACAATCCGTGGTCGCCCGCCACTCGACCTCGTATTGTCGCCTCTCACAGGAAGGGCACAGGAGCTGGGGATCGAGAGGCTGGTGGCTGTGCGTGGTGGCGGCGACGGGGCACGCTGACACAAGTGTCGGACACGGAGAACTGATCAAGGCGGTCGACCGCGCGCTGACCGCGCACGGCCGGGCGCTCCTGACCGGACCCGCCGGCGCCGGCAAGACCGAGGTGGTGCGCGCCGTCACGGCCGCGGCCGAGTCGCGCCGCGAGACCGTGCTGTGCCTCGCCCCCGAGGCCGCCGACCAATGGATACCCGAGGCCTCCGCCGCCGCCCTCCTCGCCTCCGTACCCGGCGGCGCCCTGGAACGGCTCTCCGGCCCCCAGCGCACCGCCATCGCCCTCCTGCGCCGCGAGGCCGACGCCCCCCGGGCCGGCCGCGACCACATCGCCCTGCGCCTCGCCGTGGTCGAGGTGCTGCGGACGCTCGCCGAACGCGACCCCGTCCTCCTCGTCCTGGACAACGCCCAGTGGCTCGACGCCGAGAGCACCGACCTGCTCCGCTTCGCCCTGCGCCTCACCCCGCCCCGCGTGCGGGTCCTGGTCGCCGAATGCGTCCAGGGCGGGGTCCCGGTGGGCGAACCCCTCTGCGGCCCCGGCGTCCCCGCCATCCGGGTACCCCCGCTGGGCGCCGACGAGGTCGCCGAACTCCTGGTCCGCCACGGCCTCCCGGCCCGCCTGGCCGGCCGGATCCACCAGGCCAGCGGCGGCAACCCGCGCCTCGCCCTCGCCCTCGGCCACTCCCTCGCCGAAGCCGCCGAGGCCCGCGACAGCAGCGCCCACCACGCCGACGCCCTGCCCGTCTCCGGACAGGCCCGGGAGGTGGCCCGCCGGCTCCTCGCCGCCGCCCCCGCCCAGGCCCGCCGCACCCTGCTGCTCGCCGCCCTCGCCACCCGCCCCACCATCTCCCTGCTGCGCCGCGCCGGCCGCCCCGACGCCGAGGCCGAGCTGGCGGAGGCGGAACGGGCCGCGCTGGTCAGGGTGGGCGAGGACGGTTCCGTGGAGTTCACGGCCGGCGCCCTGCCCACCGCCCTCGCCGCCGACGCGGGCTGGCCCGAACGCGCCGCCGGACACGCGGCCCTGGCCGCCGCCGTCGACGATCCCGTCCAGGCCGTACGCCACCGCGCGCTGGCCGTGGACACCCCCGACCAGTGGCTCGCCGAGGAGATCACCGAGGCCGCCGCCGCCTGCCGCCGCCGGGGACAGCGCGCCCTCGCCGCCGAACTGGGCCTGCTCGCCGCCGAACGCACGCCGTCCTGGCTGGCCGGCGAGGAACTGGCCCGCCTGGTCGCCGCCGCCGAGGACGCGGGCTGGTCCGGCCGCGCCGATCTCGCCCGCCGCGCCACCGGGGCGGTGCTGGCCCGCGACGCCTCGCCCGCCGACCGGGTACGGGCCCGGCTCGCCGTGATCGACGCGGCCGGGCAGGCCCTGGGCGCCCTCGACGAGACCATCGCGTACGCCATGGACGAGGCCGCCGGCGACCCCTCGCTCCAGGCGGCCGTCCAGCTGCGGATCGCCTGGAAGCACAACCTCAGCGACGGTGACCCGGTCCGCTCCCGCGACGCCGCCGCCCGCGCCGGGGCGCTCGCCGCACTCGGCGGCGACCAGGTCGCCGAGGCCATGGCCCTGACCGTACGGGCCCGGATGGGCCGCATCCTCGGCGACCCGGGAGCCGAGGCGATCCTGGCCGAGGCCCTCGCCCTGCCCGCGCCCGAGGTGCCGCTCGGCATGCGCAACGCGCCCCAGTACCTCGCCGTCCGGCACGCCCTCTTCGACGACGGCCTCGACGACGCCCGCCGTCAGCTGATGGTCCTGCTGCCCGCCGTCCAGCGCACCGGCTCCGCCGAGGACGTCTTCGAGGTCCTGCGCAGCCTCACCGAGGTCGAACTGCGCAGCGGCCGGTGCGAGGCCGCCTCCGCGCACGCCCGCCGGGCCCTGGAGCTCACGATCGACGCGGGCCTCTCGCCCGGCCCCGCCTGGTACGTCGCCGCGATGGCGGAGGCCATGGGCGGCAGCTTCGCCCGGGCCGCGGGTTACGCCCGGCGCGGCATCCAGGCCTCGCAGGAGGAACAGGACCAGGTCTTCCTCTCCCGCAGCCTGCACGCGCTCGGCCTGGTCGAACTCGCCACGGGAGAGGCGGCGAAGGCCGTCGCCACCCTGCGCCGGGTCGCCGAGCTGGAGGCAGCCCAGCAGGTGGTGGACCCCTCGATCCTGCGCTGGCACGGAGAGCTCGCCGAGGCCCTGATCGCCGCCGACGCGCCCGAGGAGGCGGCCCGGCTGCTGTCCTCCGTCCGCACGGTCGCCGTCGGGCTCGGCCGTACCGGGGTCGTCGCGGCCCTCGACCGGGCCCGCGGCCTGTGCCTGTCCGCGCAGGGCGACGCCGACGCGGCCGTGCACCTGCTGGAGGCCACGGCCCAGCGCTTCGACGCCCTCCGGCTGCCGCTCGAACGCGGCCGTACGCTGCTCGCCCTGGCCCGGGTGGAGCGCCGCAGGCGCCGGCGGGCACCGGCTCGTGCGGCACTGCGGGCCGCTGCCGAGGTCTTCGACCGCGCCGGCGCCGCCCCCTGGACGGAGCTCGCCAGGGAACCGGCCCCCGGCGACGGCGCCGGGGTGCGGGTACCGGCGGCCGCGTCCTTGACCGAGGCCGAGACCCGGCTCGCGCTGCTGGTCAGCCAGGGCGCCAGCAACCAGGAGGCCGCGGCGAAGCTGTTCCTCAGCGTCAAGACCGTCGAGGCCCGGCTGACCCGTATCTACCAGAAGCTCGACGTCCGCTCACGGGCCCAGCTGGCCACCGCGCTGCGCACGCGGTGACCGCCGGGGCGCCGCCGCTCAGCAGCCGAGGTTGTTGCCCGGGGTCACCCCGAGCAGCTGGGTGAAGCTCTGGTACTTCGAGATGCGGCTCTGGACCTGGGCGGGGTTGCCGCCGTTGCACTCCAGGGAGCCGTTGATCGAGCGGATGGTCTCGCCGAAGCCCGCGCCGTTCACCATGGCGGCATGGGCGGTCATCGTGCCCGGGCCGTTCTGGGTGTTCCAGTACCAGAGCGCCGTCTTCATGGCGACGGCCGGATCCTGCTCCACGAGGTACGGGTTGGCGAGCAGGTTGATGCCGAGGGCGTCACCGGCCGCCTTGTAGTTGAAGTTCCAGCTGAGCTGGATGGGCCCGCGGCCGTAGTAGGCGGCCTGTCCCGCGGGACAGCCGTACGGCTGGCTCGCGTCGCAGTAGTGGGGGTAGTTGGCGGTGTTCTGCTCCACGATGTACACGAGTCCGCCCGTCTCGTGGGAGACGTTCGCGAGGAAGGCCGCGGCCTCGCGCCGCTTCGTGGTGTCGTCGCCGGTCCTGGCGAACCCGGGGTAGGCGGACAGCGCCGAGACCAGCCCGTTGTAGGTGTAGAAGGGGTTCCGGTTCGGGAACATCTGGTTGAACTGGGCCTCGGAGACGACGAATCCGCCGGGGTTGCCCGGGTCGGGGTCCGTGCCCCCGCCGCCGCAGGCGCCCTGGTCCGACCAGACGCCCCACTGGCCGGTGGTGCCGGGCGTCTCGCCCTGGGTCCACCACTTCGCCTGCCAGTTGTGGCCGCCGTACGAGGCGCTCATGCCGCCCGTGTAGACGGCGGAGGAGGCCCAGGCGCCGGCGCAGGGGGTGGCGGCGACGGCGGTCGAGGAGGGGAGGGTGAGGGCGAGGCCGGCCGTGACGGCCGCGGCGGCGGTGAGCGCGAGGGCGCGGAGGCGAAGCGCACGTATCACGTAACTGCTCCTTCAGTGGGGGGACTTGCCGTGGGGGAACGGTGCCCACTGAAGCGAAAATGGTCTGAACCTGTCAAGGTCTAGACCAAATGAAACGCGCCGGTGTCACACGTGACGCGTGACACCGGCGCGGAATCGAGCCGATCAGCTGCCCGCGGAGAGGTTCCCGGAGAGGACCGGGATGTTGCTGGCGATGTGCGAGAGCGCCTCGTCCCCCTTGGCCTGGGTGGAGTTCTCGGCGCACTGCTGGTTCTGCGGGTTCGACAGGACGTTGACGTCCTGGACTCCCACGTTGGCGATGAGCGCGAGCACGGACTGGGCGTTGACCTTCGCCGGCAGGCCGACGCAGAGCTTGTTGAGCGAGCCCTGGATGGCACCGAGCTGCGGGCTCATCTTGCCGTGGGTCTCCTGGTTGCCGTAGATCTGGGCCGAGCCGTTGCCGTTGACGGTGTTGACGCCGTTGTCGTTGCCGATCGCCATCGCCGGGGAGGCGACTGCGGCACCCGCGCCGAGCACGGCGGCGGTGGCGGCTGCGGTGGCCATGAACTTCTTGAGCATGTGGGGATCCTTCTGGTTCGCACTGTCGCGTGTGACGGCTGCCCTCGGCGGGGCGTGCTGATCAACTGTCGACGGCGTGCGGGGTTATCCCGACTCACCCGAAAGGCCCAATGCCGATCGAGCCACCCCCGGCCACGGCGGCGGGGGCGAGCTCCTCGGATCCGAGGGTCAGCCGCTCTTGCGGCGGACCTTCTTGTTCTTGCCGCTCGCGGCGCTGCTGGAGCCCTGGACCTTGGCCCGGTTCTGGTGGGCCTGCTGGGAGTGGGCGTTCGCGGCGTTGCGCTCCAGGGCCTCCCGGAACTTGCGCTTGGCCGCCTCGGCCGGGGACTCGTCCTGCGGGGTGTCGGTTTCGTCAGCCATCTGTTGTCCTCCTGGGGTGATCAAGCGGTTTCAGTCTGTCAGGTGGCGTCGGCGCTGACCAGCGAGTTCCTCGCCTCCCCAAGGGCTGCTTGGGGAGGTCATAAGATTTGGTTATGAGGCCATAAAGGGACACCGGGTGCCGGGTTAGGTTTGCCTTCGTTTAGGGTTCCCCTTGATCCACCTTGCCGTCGCTCGAAGGGAACCCCTGCCATGCCTCGCCCTCTGCGGGTAGCAATCGTCGGTGCCGGCCCCGCCGGTATCTACGCCGCCGACGCGCTGCTGAAGTCCGAGGCAGCCGTCGAGCCCGGTGTGTCCATCGACCTCTTCGAGCGGATGCCCGCTCCCTTCGGCCTGATCCGGTACGGCGTGGCCCCCGACCACCCCCGGATCAAGGGCATCATCACCGCCCTTCACCAGGTGCTCGACAAGCCGCAGGTGCGCCTCTTCGGGAACGTCGACTACCCGAACGACATCAGCCTCGACGAGCTGCGGTCCTTCTACGACGCCGTGATCTTCTCGACCGGCGCCACGGCCGACCGCGCGCTGAACATCCCGGGCGTCGAGCTCGACGGCTCCTACGGCGCCGCAGACTTCGTCTCCTGGTACGACGGCCACCCCGACGTCCCGCGCACCTGGCCGCTGGACGCGGAGAAGGTCGCCGTGCTCGGTGTCGGCAACGTCGCCCTCGACGTCGCACGCATCCTCGCGAAGACGGCCGACGAACTGCTGCCGACCGAGATCCCGGCGAACGTCTACGACGGGCTCAAGGCGAACAAGGCCCTGGAGGTGCACGTCTTCGGCCGCCGCGGTCCGGCGCAGGCCAAGTTCAGCCCCATGGAGCTCCGGGAGCTGGACCACTCGCCCAACATCGAGGTCATCGTCAACCCCGAGGACATCGACTACGACGAGGGCTCCATAGCCACCCGCCGGGCCAACAAGCAGGCCGACATGGTCGCCAAGACCCTGGAGAACTGGGCGATCCGCGACATCGGCGAGCGCCCGCACAAGCTGTTCCTGCACTTCTTCGAGTCGCCCTCCGAGATCCTCGGCGAGGACGGCAAGGTGGTCGGCCTGCGCACCGAGCGCACGGAGCTCGACGGCACGGGCAACGTCAAGGGCACGGGCAACTTCACCGACTGGGACATCCAGTCCGTCTACCGTGCCGTCGGCTACCTCTCCGACGAGCTGCCCAAGCTCCCCTGGGACGTCGACTCCGGTACGGTCCCGGACGAGGGTGGACGGGTGATCGAGGCCGGTGAGCACCTGCAGTCGACGTACGTCACCGGATGGATCCGGCGCGGTCCGGTCGGCCTGATCGGCCACACCAAGGGCGACGCGAACGAGACCGTCGCGAACCTGCTCGCCGACCACGCGGAGGGCCGCCTGGGCGAGCCGGCCGCCCCGGCGCCCGAGGCCGTCGAGACCTTCCTCGGCGAGCGCGGCGTCCGCTACACGACGTGGGAGGGCTGGTACAAGCTCGACGCGGCGGAGAAGGCCCTCGGCGAGCCCCAGGGCCGCGAGCGGGTGAAGATCGTCGAGCGTGAGGGCATGCTCGACGCGAGCGGAGCGTAACGCGACAGGGCCGGGACCCGGACGGGGTCCCGGCCCTGCGTACGCGCGGGCGGCGCGGCGCGGCCTACGCGCCCCGGTCGCGCTCCAGTACGCCCCGTACGAAGGCCGCCTGCCCGGCGTGCTGCAGATCGTCCTCCAGCACGCTGACCAGGCGGACCCCGAGGGTGACCGGCGGATCCCAGCGTTCGTCGACCACCCGGTCCAGGTCGGCGGCGGCGAGCCCGTGGACGAACCGCGTGGTCCGCTCGTGCACCGCGTCGAAGTACGCCAGCAGCAGCTCGCCCGAGTCGACCCGCACGGTGTAGACGTCCCGTGGTGTGTGCCCGTATCCGGTCGACCCGGCGGGCAGGGGCAGTGCGAACCGGTCCGACCAGCCCTCGGAGTCCCAGACCTGCTCGGTGCCGGCCGCGTCCGCGATGTGGTCGTCCTGGACGCGGGTCAGGTGCCAGATGAGCCAGGTGACCGAGTTCGCCGCCGGGTCCACGCGCGCGTTGAGGAGCTCCGGCGGGACCCCTTCCACGACCTCGTGCACGATCTCCCGGATGCGTCCGAAACCGTCGGCGATGACCTCCGTAGCCTTCATGCACCCACCATGCAAGGCCCGGGGGCCCGACCGCCGCGAGCGACACGCGGTGGCCGGGCCCCCGGGCCGGGGGTCGGGTGACGGGGCGGACCGCCGGTCAGCCGGTGACGCCGGCCTTCTCGGCCTCGTCCGCCTTCTTCGCCCCGTCTGCCGTCCCGGCCGCCGCCACGGTGCCCTGCCCGTGCCGCAGGCCGATCCAGCTGATGACCGCGACCAGGGCGAAGGCCACGGCTCCGATGCCGAAGGTGAGGGTGAACCCGGACTCGGCGGGAAGCGGGGGGACCCCCGCCGGCAGGTGCTCGATGGTCTTGGACGCCAGGATCGTGGTGACGACGGCACTGCCGATCGCACTGCCCGTGGAGCGGGAGATCGAGTTGATGCCGTTGGCGATGCCGCTCTGGTGGTGCGGGACGCTGGACATGATCACGGCGGGCATGGCGGCGTAGCCGAAGCTGACGGCCGCACCGACGACGAGGCCGGCGCCGATCACCGAGAAGCTGTGCTGGTGGTCCAGGACCAGCCAGGCGAAGCCGGCCGCGCCGAGGGCCGCGGCCAGGGCCAGTGCCGTACGCGGACCCCGGTGGCGCACGATCTGGCCGCCCACGGGCGAGGCGAGCAGCGAGACGATGGCGCCGGGCAGCAGGAACTGCACGGAGGCGCGCAGGATGGACGCGTCGAAGCCGTAGCCGGTGAGGGCCTCGGGCATCTGGACGAGGTACGAGACGCCCAGGAAGTTCGCGAACATGCCGAAGCCGACGAGGACGCCGGCCAGGTTGGCCATGAGCACGGGGCGGTGGACGAACATCTTCATGTCGACGAGCGGCTCGCTCACCTTGCGCTCGACGAGCACCCAGACGGCGGCCATGACGGCGGCGCCGGCGAAGCTGCCCAGCGTCCGGGCGGAGCCCCAGCCCCACTCGTGGCCCTGGGAGATCGGCAGCAGGAGCAGCAGCAGCGCGATGCCGAGGGTCAGCGCGCCGAGGAAGTCGGTACGGCCGCCGGTCTTGTGGCGGGTCGCGGGGACCAGGAACACCACGGCGAGCAGGGCGAGCAGCGCGAAGCCGGTCGCCATCCAGAAGGCGTTGCGGTAGTCGGCGCCGGAGCCGGAGGTGAGCAGGCCGGTCGCGACGAGCGCGAGCCCGCTGCCGAACGCGAGCGTGCCGCTGACCAGGGCCATCGCACCCGGCAGCTTCTGCGGCCGGACCTCTTCGCGCAGGACCGAGAGGGCCAGCGGGAAGATCGCGGTGGCGGCTCCCTGGAGCACCCGGCCCAGGATCAGCAGCGGCAGCGAGGAGGCCAGTGCGGCGATGACGGAGCCGGCGACCATGACGCCGAGCACGGCGACGAGGGTGGGCTTCTTGCCGTGCTGGTCGCCGAAGCGGCCCAGCAGCGGGGTGAAGACGGCGGCCGACAGCAGGGTGGCGGTGGTCACCCAGCTCACGTTGGCCGTGGTGGTGCCGAGGTCCTCGCGGATGAGGCCGAGGATCGGGACCGGCAGGGTCTGCATCATCGAGACGACCATGGCGGCCAGGCTCAGGGCGAAGACGATGACCGTCTCGTTCCGGTGCCCGGAGGCCGGGGCGGCGGGGGAGGGGGTGCTCATGGCTGGGGTGAACCTTCTTCGTGTTTCGGAGCTGAAGAGCTTCGGAACGCAGATGTTTGACCTTCTCAAGTAACTCGACCGACGGTAGACGTCGATAGTTAAGGTGGTCAAGTAAACAATTGATAATGTGAAGCATCCTGAGTACGCTCCAGGTATGAGCGACACCGCCACGCAGACCCCCACCAAGCTCCAGCTGCTGGAGCTGCTCGCCGCCATCGGCACCGCCCAATGGCGCGAGTTCGCGGCCGCCGCGGCCCAGCACGGCCTGACCTCCACCCAGGCCCGGGTCCTCGCCCAGCTCGACGGCCCCGTGCCCATGCGCGGCCTCGCCACCCTGCTGGTCTGCGACGCCTCCAACGTGACCGGCATCGTCGACCGGCTGGAGGCCCGCGAGCTGGTGCGCCGGGAGCCGGACCCCGCCGACCGGCGCGTCAAGAACGTCGTCGCGACGGACGCCGGCCGCGAGGTCATCCGCCGTGTGCGCGAGGAGATGCAGGCCATGCACGGTGCGCTGGACACCCTCGACGAGGCCGAGAGCGCGACGCTCTACGCCCTGCTGGGCCGCCTGCGCCCCTCGATGGAGAAGGCCTGATCGCCATGGACGCCCCGAGCGGCAGCGGGACGAGGATCCTGCGGGCGGCCGACCGGACCGCCACCGTCTGGAAGAACGGCGGGGGAGTCACCCGTGAGATCGCGGCCTGGCCCGAGGGCGCCGGAATGGACGACTTCGGCTGGCGCGCGAGCCTGGCCGAGGTCGCCGCCGACGGGCCGTTCTCCGCCTTCCCCGGCATCGGCCGCACCCTCACCCTCGCCGAGGGCGCGGGCATGGACCTCACGGTGGCGGGTGTGCGCCGGCTCGTGGACGAGCGGTACGCGCCGCAGGACTTCCCCGGGGACGCGCCGACCGACTGCCGGCTGCTCGACGGCCCCGTCGTGAACTTCAACGTGATGTACCGCAGGGACGCGGTGGAGGCGCAGACCGCCGTCGTGCGGGGCGCGCTCGGCCTCACGGTCCCCCCGGGCGACACCCTGCTGGTGACCGCCCTGGACGGGCCGGCGGTCCTCGAACACCCCGGTGGCCGCACGGAGCTACTCCCGTACGACGCGGCCCTGCTGACGGGCCCTCGCGACTGCCATGTCCGTACGACGGGCCGCACGGCGGTCGTCCGCTTCGCGCGGGTCTCGGCCGAGTCCTCGGCCCCGGATCCGCTCCCGGAAGGGACGGCCTGAGGACGGACGCGTGCGGAACGTAGCCGGTGGCGGCCCGCGGGCCGGTTCGACGACCTCGTAGCCGATCGGGGTCGTGGACCTGCGAGGGTGTCCTTCATGGATTCCGAGCCCCGCACCGATCCCGCCCGCCACCACGACGCGGGCGGATGGTTAGCTCGGTTCGCCGGTCGGATGCTGGTGGTCTGTCCGCGATGCGAGGGCCGCGCCCTGGTGATCCCCCGGCCCGACCTCTGCGCACCCGAACACCTCGCGTCCCCGTTCCACGCGCGGCGTCTGGCGTGTGGAGGCTGCGGCGCCGTCGCCGACTGGAACCCCGGCGGGCGGGCCCGGCTGGTCGGCACGGTGCTGGGGGGCAGCGAGGATCCGTACTTCCGACGGCCGCTGTGGCTGCAGACCCGGTGCGCCGGTCACATCCTGTGGGCCTACAACGAGGATCACGTCGACGAGCTCTCCGCGTACGTCGGAGCGCGACTGCGCGAGCGAGGCGGAGTGCGGCCGACGATGGCGATGTTCGCCCGGCTGCCGGTGTGGATGAAGAGGTCGGACCGTCGCACGGAGGTGCTGGCCGGCCTCGACACGTTGCGGGAGCTGGCGAAAAGGACGGCACCCGCCGACCGCTCCGACGCCGCGTACGGACGTGGTGACCGCTCACGCGCGCACCGCCGTCTGTACGTCCGGGGCGGCCCCCACGACTAGCGGGTCCCGGTGCGGGTGCCCAGCTTGATCCACTTCGCGGTGCTGGGCACGCCCTTCGCGTCGAGCAGGAAGAGCATGTAGTAGCCGGGCGGGGCGTCGGCCGCGCTCGGCGGCGTACGGAGTCCGATCGCGGAGCCGTGGACGCCGGTGATCCGCAGGTCCAGGTGGCGCTGACTGGTGTTCACCGAGTGGGTGACGGTGGTCGGCGCCAGCAGCACGGCCCGCCTGACGTCCTTCGCGGTCGAGCTCGTGACCTGGAAGGCCGTGTCGTGGCCGAGGTCGCCCGCCGGGGCCCGGTCGAGCGCCGGCCGGGCGCCCCGGTGCAGGTAGGCGGGCTCGTAGAGCTCGATGCTGCCGTCCATCCCGTCCCTGATGTCGGGATCGTTGGCGATCTGCTGGAGCTCGTCGCCGGTGACCATCACCCGGCCGTCCGGCAGGACCAGGGCGTTGGAGTGGTAGCCGCGGGGCAGCCGCTGGGCCGGGCCCAACGTCCAGTGGCCGTGGAGGTCGCGCAGTTCGATCTGCCGGTACTTCGGATCGGCCTTCGGGTTGAAGGGTCCGTTGCCGTAGTCGCGGGTGTCCAGGGCGCCGTTGACGGTGATCAGGGTCCCGTCGGGCAGGATCAGGGTCCCGTCCTGCGTGCGGCCGAAGGCCCGCGGCTCCTCGATGCTCCATCGGCCGCCGGACAGCCTGTACGTGAGCGGGTCGCGCGGGTCGCCGCCCAGCACCAGGACGGAGTCCGGGCCCCGGAAACCGTCCGGCAGCGGCACGGCCGAACCGTAGCCCCGGAAGTCGGCGGGCCGCCGGGGCAGGTCGGTGCGGGTGTCCTTGACGGGGTCGAACAGCCACTGCTGGTCGGCGTCGCGGCCGAGGCCGTAGATCTTCCCGTCGCGCAGCGAGAAGAGGTGTGGGTAGTCGTTGCGGAAGGGGGCCGGGGACCGCAGCCGCTCCGCGGGCACGTTCGCCGGGATGTCGTACGAACGCCAGGGCACCGGCCGCCCGAGCGCGGGGAAGCGTTCCACCACCGGGGTGGGGGTTCCCGTACCGCGCTCGGACTGGCCGGACATGATGATCTGCCGGCCGTCCGGCCCGGTCACCACCGACGGATACCAGCGGCCCACGGCCATGTCGCGGTTGCGGAACCACTTCTCGGTCCACGGGTCGAAGACGAAGGACAGCTTCGCGCCGCTGCCGCCCTTGCCGCCGACGTTGCCGCCGAACACCCCCACCATTCCGTTGGGGAGGTACGAGTGGCCGGCGCAGAAGAACGGCGCCGGGCGGGGTGCGTAGGCGCCGTCCGGCATCAGCACCACCGGCGGCGGCACGTTCGTGAAGGCCCGGGCTCCGGTCCCCCTGGCCGGGTCCCACAGGTAGGCGCGGCCCGCGTTGGTCCGGCCCACCGTGTTGGTGGGGCCGGTCTCCTTGGTGGGATCGGCCTCCACGCGTTCGAAGGAGAAGAGCAGCACCTTGCCGGTCGGCAGCTGGGCCACATGCACGCCGAAGTCGGGGGAGGGGAAGAACTCGGTGAAGCGGCCGAACCGGGCCGCGTCGAACTTCGCGTTGCCGTTGCGCTGCGACGCCTCCAGCGCGGCCAGGCTCGACGTGCGCTTCGCCTGCGGATACCCCTGTTCGCCCTTGGCCGCCTCCCGCAGGCGCGCGTGCGCGCGGGCGTGCTCCTCGCCGAGCACCCCGGCCTCGTCGCCCGTGTGGCGGACCGAGGCGAGGGCAGTGGCGGGTCCGGGCAGGGCGACGGCCAGGGCGACGAGTACGGCGCCGGCGACAGCCGGCGCCGACAGGGCCGCGAAGCGTGGTCGTGGTGCGCGGGACGGGCGTGGTGCGCGGGACATGGAACTCCTCGGCACGGGAGGGGGCGATCGGCCTGCGGGGCCTCGCCGATATTAGGAAGATTCGGCAGGTGCGGCCGGTGCGACGCGGGGCCCGGTGCCGGCTGGGGCCATTCAGTGGAGTGATTTCGGTAGATTTATCGTTTCTGCGGTGATGGGCTGCGGCCATCGAGGTGAGACCGCGTGCCCGTCGGCCGGCCGGCGCCGCCGCGGACCGCTATCCATGGCGGTGTGATCAAGTCCTTCCGCACCGGATTCACCGCAGCCGCCGTGACCGCGACGCTGGTCGCGCTCACCCCCGCCGCCGGGGCCTCGCCCTCGGCGCCCTCGGCCCCCACCGACCAGGTGACCGTGGACGTCGCCTCCGTGAACGGATCGGGCTGCCGTCCCGGCAGTGCCGCCGTCGCCGTGTCGCCCGACAACTCGGCCTTCACCGTCACCTACAGCGAATACCTGGCCCAGGCCGGCGGCGGTGTTCCCGTCGTCGAAGGCCGCAAGAACTGCCTCCTCTCCCTCGACGTCCACGTCCCCCAGGGGTACACGTACGCCGTGGCCAAGGTCGACTACCGCGGTTTCGGCAGCCTCGCGCCGGGCGCGGTCGGCACGCAGAAGGCCAGCTACTACTTCCAGGGCATGAGCCAGACCGCGTACCGGACCCACAAGTTCAACGGAGAGCTCGTCGACAACTGGCAGGCGACCGACACCACGGGCATCGAGGCCCTGGTCTGGGCCCCCTGCGGCGAGCAGCGCAACTTCAACATCAACACCGAACTGCGCGCGGAGGTCGGCACCTCGGACGCGTCGCAGACCAGCTTCATGGCGCTCGACTCGACGGATGGCAGCATCAACAGCGTGTACCACTTCTCCTGGAAGCAGTGTCCGGTCCGGCACTGACCCGGGAGCGTTCGTTCCCGTTCGCGGGGGTCCGCCGTCCGGCGGGCCCCCGCGGTGTGCCGGGGGCCGGCTCAGGCCGACGCGCGCCGCACCAGTGCCGTGGCGGTGATCACCGGTTCGGGCGCGGTCCGCCGGACGTCCGCACCGCCGTTCAGCCGGCGCATCAGCAGCCGGGCCATCAGGCGGCCCATGCCCTCGATGTCCTGGCGTACGGTCGTCAGCGGCGGGTCGGCGCTCTCCGCCACCGGTTCGGCGTCGTCGAAGCCGACCAGCGCCACGTCCCCGGGCACCGTCCGGCCGCTCTCCCGCAGCACGCGCAGGGCACCGGTCGCCATCAGGTCGTTTCCGGCGAAGACGGCGTCGATCCCGGCGTCCCGGTCCAGCAGTTCCGCCATCGCGCGGGCCCCGCCCGCCGGGGTGAAGTCCCCTTCGGCGAACAGCTCCGGGCCGGCGGCCGCCAGGGCTTCCCGGTAGCCGCTCAGCCGGTCGGCCGCCGAGGTCTGGTCGAGCGGCCCGGCGATGTGCGCGATCCGCCTGCGGCCCTGCGCCAGCAGGTAGCGGACGGCCTCCCGTGCACCCCCGCGGTTGTCGGCGTCGACATAGGCCACGCCCTCCTCCTCCCCGGGTCCCGTGGTCCAGCCGGGTCGGCCGCCGTAGACCGTGGGCATGCCGATGCGGCGGGTGATGGCGGGCAGCGGGTCGTCGGTGTGCAGGGAGAAGGCGAGGGCCCCGTCGACATGGCCGCCCGCCAGGTAGCGCTCGATCCGCTCGTAGTCGCCGCGGTCCTCGACCAGGAGCAGGACGAGCTGGGTGTCGTGCGCGGTCAGTTCCTTGGCGATGCCGCGGACCTGGCGCGAGAAGAACGGGTCCGAGAAGATCCGGATCTCCGGCTCGGCGATGATCACCGCGACGGCCCCGGTGCGCCGGGTCACCAGGGTGCGGGCGGCGGGGTTGGGAACGTACCCCAGCACGCGGATCGCCGTACGCACCCGGTCCACCAGATGCGCGCGGACCCCGTCGCCGCCGTTGACCACGCGGGACGCGGTGGCCCTGGACACCCCGGCATGCGCCGCGACGGCCTCCAGGGTGGGGCGGCTGTCGGGACGCGGCTCGGTCACGGATGCTCCTCCACGGTGTCCACGGGCGGTGGCCTCGACGGGCAGCAGGGTAACCGGTGATCGCCCCCGGTCGCTGCCCCGTAGGCGGGTTACGGCCGGGTCGTGGCCCGCTCCAGCAGGTCCCGGAGTACGCGCTGCTCCTCCGGGGCGAGGCCGCCCAGTGGGGAGTCGACCGCGAGGAGCGCGAGGAGGCGTTCGCGCAGTGCGGTGCCCTCGCCGGTGAGGACGAGCTGCTTCGCGCGGCGGTCGGTGGGGTGCGGGTGACGCCCGATCAGGCTCTGCTTCTCCAGCTTGTCGACGACGAACGTGGTGTTGGAGGGCTCGCAGCTCATGCGTTCGGCGAGCTCGCGCATGGTCATCGGCCCGCTCATCTCCCGCAGCGCGGTCGCCTGGGACGCGGTCAGGCCCAGGGTGGCGGCGCGCTCCCGTACGTGCTCGGCGATGCGCTGGGCCAGCCCGTTCACCAGACCGCACAGCTGCCGCTCGGCGATGGCCTGCAGCTCCGGTGGCGTCGTCATGCCCCCACCCTAGCAAGTCCGTGAAGCCGAAATAATTACAGCTTGAATGATTCGAACTTGATGTTTATGGTGGCGTCGTCGCCGCAGCGAACCGCGGCGACCTGATGGCACATCACAGGAGAGAACCCATGGCCGACTTGACGGCGATCCAGGACGAACGACTGCGCCGACCGGCGGGAATCCGCTCGATACGGCTGGGTGACACCACGGTGTCGTACGTGCCCGACGGCGACGTGCGGCTCCGGCCGCTGGAGCTGCTCCGGGACAGCACCGACGAGGTGTGGGCCGCGCACCCCGAGTACCTGGACGCCGCCGGCCACCTGGTGGGAAGCGTCGGCGGGCTGCTCGTCGAGCACGGGGGCCGCGCCCTGCTGATCGACGCGGGCTTCGGCCCGCAGGAGCACGCGGCCCCGGACGGCCCGCTCGCCACGATCCGGGGCGGCGCGCTGGTCCGCAGTCTGGCCGAACTCGGCCGTCGGCCCGAGGACGTCGAGGCGGTGGCCTTCACCCACCTCCACGCCGACCATCTCGGCTGGGCCTGCCACCCCGCACCCGGCGGCGCGCGGCCGGTGTTCGCGCACGCCGAGTACCTGATCTCCGAGCCCGAATGGGAGCGGCGGGACCTCCTGGAGGCCCAGGGCATGGCCGGGCAGGTCGCGGCCCTGGCACCGCAGGTACGCACGATCACGGACGGTCAGGAGGTCTTCCCCGGGGTGCGCGTGCGGATCACCCCGGGCCACACCGTCGGACACGCCGAGTACGTCATCACCGGCGGCGGGCGCCGTCTGATCGCCTTCGGGGACGCCGTGCACTCGCCCCTCCAGATCGACCACCCGGAGTGGTCCTCGGGATTCGACCACGACGGCGCCCTCACCGCCGGTCACCGCCACCGCCTGGTCGCCGAGCTGGCGCAGCCCGGCACCATCGGCTTCGGCGTCCACTTCGCCGACGTGGTGTTCGGGCAGGTCCGGCAGGACGGCGACGGTCCGGCCTGGCGCCCCCTGGACGCGTGACCCGCGGGCCGGGCGGCGGCCGGACCCCGGGGCGGCGCCCTCCCGGGCGCCGGTTCAGGTCGAGAGCGGGTTCGATCCCGCCGGGACGGCCTCCTCGGGGGCGACCGGTCCGGGCGCGGTGCCGTCCCCGAACGGACGGCCGCCGAGTGCCGCCCGGCCGTGCCGATGCGGACACGGACGGTGACCGCGGACATGTCCGTCGGGGCCCGCCCACCCGCCGCCGCGCCCGCTGCGCGCCCGGCTCGGCGGTGTCAGAGTTCGGGGAGGAACGGCAGGTAGTCCGCGTGGGGGCCGGAGGGGATCACCGCGTAGCTGCTCTCGGGGAGCTCGTTCCACACACCGGGCAGGTCGCCGAGCGGCTCGGAGACCACGAGGCGGGTCTCGTCCGAGACCTCCTTGAGGTAGGGCAGCTCCGGATGCAGGTGGCGGACCGTCTCGGCCCTGCTGCTGTAGTACAGGGTCCTGGACTTCCCCTGGCTGGAGTAGCGGAAGGCCCAGACGCGCTCGCCGTCGCTCACCGCCACCGTCATCTGGAGCGGCTCGGGCACACCGTGCTCCTTGCCGAGGCGCTCCACCAGCCCGGCCATCCTGGCCACCGCACCCGGAGGGTCCTGGTCGAGGCCGAACGTGACCGCCAGGTAGAACATCACCTCGGAGTCCGTGGACCCCTCGATGCACGGGAAGAGCGCCGGATCGACGGCCATGCAGAGGTCACGCTGCAGGCGGTGGAAGTCCGCGATCGCGCCGTTGTGCATCCACAGCCAGCGGCCGTGGCGGAACGGGTGGCAGTTGGACTGCTGGATCGCCGAACCCGTCGAGGCGCGGACGTGCGCGAAGAACAGCGGCGAACGGACGTGCGCCGCGAGTTCCTGCAGGTTACGGCTGTTCCAGGCGGGGCCGACGTCGCGGAAGACCGCCGGTGTGCCGTCGCCGTCGGCGCTGTACCAGCCGATGCCGAAGCCGTCGCCGTTGGTCGGTTCCGCGCCCATCCGGGAGCGGAGGCTCTGGTTGATGAGAGAGTGCTCCGGGCGGTACAGCACGGTGTCGAGGAGCATGGGCGAACCCGAGTAGGCGAGCCACCGACACATGCGCACCATCCCCTTCGCGACCTGCTCCGAGCCTAACCCCACCGACGTCACGGTTCCCGCGGGACAGGCGGGCAGGGGGGGCAGGGGGCGGCGGGGCGGGTCAGGAGAAGAGCCAGCGCGTCTGGCTGTATCCGCCCTTGCCGAACCCGAAGGCCGTGCTCGGCCGCACCGCGAAGACCACCGCCTCGCCCGCGTCGGGACTCACGAAGACACCGTCGCCGATCTCGAAGTGCCACTCGGCGCCGTACTTCGCCTCCCACGCGGCGGCGAGCCGGCGCAGCCGCTCGGGATCCGTGACCCGGGCCGCCACACCCTCGACGACCAGGTCGAATCCCTCGTGGAGGGTGTTGGTGCCGGTGGTCAGGACGACGTGCGCGTTGCCCCGGAGGTTCCTGGCCTTGCGTTCCCCGGGCCCGGTGCAGAAGTGCAGCGCGCCGTCCGCCCAGACCCCGATCAGCGGGGTGACGTGGGGGCGCGCGTCGGGACGTACGGTCGTCAGCCAGTACAGCTCCGCCGCGGCCAGCCGGGTGACGGCCTCCCGCCAGGGCACGGCTCTCGCCCGCTCGTCGCTGTACCGTGCGTCCAACTCGGCGCGGGGTTCCTCGTCGGCCATGGGCTGTCCTCCTGGGGCTGCGGGCCTCCAGTGTGCACCGGGGCCTGCCGGGAGAGCCCCTGCGCGGGGCCGCGCGCGGTCCGCCATCCGGGAGCACACCGGGCCGGCCGCGCCGCGCCACGCGTACGCGTCGTCCCCACGGGGTTGCGCGGAGTCCCACGGAGTCCCACGGGGTCCCGCGGGGACGACGCCCCCGGCCGTCAGTGGCCGAAGTCGAACCAGTTGACGTTCACGAAGTCGGCGGGCTGGCCGCTGGTGAAGGTCAGGTAGACGTCGTGGGTGCCGGTGACCGCCGTGATGTTCGCCGGTACCGTGCGCCAGCTCTGCCAGCCGCCGGTGGACGCGACCGCGAAGCTGCCGACCGGAGCCGAGTCCGGACGGTCGAGCCGAACCTCGACCAGCCCGCTGACCCCGCCGGCCGCACCGCTCGCCACACGCCCGTGGAACTGCCGGGCGGCCGTGGAGCCGAAGTCGACGCCCCGGAAGAGCGCCCAGTCGCCGTTGCCGATCGCCGCGAGGTTCTGACCGCCGCCGCTGTCGGTGGTGGTCTCCTTCGCCGTGCCCGACTGGCCGTCGTAGGACTCGGCCTGGATCGCCGTGTACGCGTCGCGGTGCCCGGGCGGGGTGGTGGGCGGTGTCGTCGGGGGAGTGGTGGGCGGGGTGGTGCCCCCGGTCGAACGCAGGACCGTCACGTAGTCGACGACCATCGGGTGTCCGGGCTGGGTGCCCGCGTCGGGGCCGCCGCCGAAGGCGTCCGGGAAGCCGCCGCCCATGGCGACGTTCAGGATGATGTAGTAGCCGTGGTTCGTGGCGTTGGCCCAGGTGGTCGCGTCGACCTGGTCGGCGCGCACCGTGTGGAAGTTGAACTCGTCGACGTAGAAGCGCATCTCCTCGACGGCCTTGGACCGGTCCCATTCGACGGCGTACGTGTGGAAGCCGGCCTGGCACGTGGCGCCGGGGCAGGCGCGCTGACCGCCGATGCCGGAGGTCTCGTTGCAGGGGCCGCCCGGACTCGTGCCGCAATGCACGGTGGCCCACACGTTGTTGAGTCCCTGGACGTTCTCCAGGATGTCGATCTCGCCGATGCCCGGCCAGTTCCACCAGTTGCCCCGGTAGGGGGCGCCGAGCATCCAGAAGGCCGGCCAGTAGCCCTTGGCGGAGGGGCCGGTCACGTTCGGCATCTGGATCCGGGCCTCAGACCGGAGCTTGCCCCCCGCAGGGGGCTCGAAGTCGGCCCGCCGGGTCTCGACGCGTCCGGACGTCCAGTTGCCGGCGGCGTCCCGGCGCGGGGTGATGCGCAGATTGCCCGTCCCGTCGAGGGAGACGTTGGAGGGGTCGGCGGTCATCGTCTCGATCTCGCCGGTGCCGAAGTTGGCCGGCCCGCCGGGATAGGACGTGCCGGTGGTGTACTGCCAGTCGGCGGTGTTCACCCCGGACCCCGCGGGTCCGTCGAAGTCGTCGAGGAACACCCGGGACCAGCCGGCAGGTGCGGGCGGGGCCGCGGCGTTCGCGGGCAGGACCACGCCCGCGGCGGCTGCCGCGACCACGGCGATCGTGCTGAACGCGGCGAGGACGGCCCGTCGGACCGTCGGCCGTTTCCTGCCGGATATCTCGTGCATGAGTGCCCTCTCTGAAGCGCGCCGAGGCGCGGTGCGGGGGGAAGGGACAGCGGGTCGGGCAGCTTGAGAGCGCTCTCAAGCCGCGCCGCTGGACACTGTCCTCCGCGTTCTCACGGGCCGTCAAGAGATGTAACCGGCAAAGCATTTACGGGCACGGCGAGTTCAACTGGTGAACGCTCACCTGTTTCCGTCGACGGCACGGCCGCCGACCGGGGGCCCGTTCCGCCGACGGCCGGCGGCGGAACGGGCGTTCCCCCGTACGGACCAACGCGCCGTACGTCATCCCTGCGGACCCAGCACCTCCTCGGCACCGGGCAGGTCATGGACGGAGGCCGCCGTACCGGTCAGCGGCAGCAGACCGGCCAACGGGCACGGAACGGGCATCTCGTGGTCGACCTCCCACTGCCCGGTCTTGTTCCCGCCCGCATGGTCCATGGTGCAGACCGCGTACAGGTTGCCGGCGCAGCCCCGGCACAGCAGCGGCGGGTGCCCGGTCACCACGGCCGGTCCGGAGTGCCGCCCGCGGCACGCTCTTGTAGCCTCGGTCGCGACAGGATTCCAGGTGATCCCACCGGAATCCGCAGGCCGGTTCGCTCACGCGGAACACGTCCCGTCAGCGCGCCGAGCCACCCGTGTGCCGCCCGCGCCGGAGCCGAGCCGGTCCGCCCCTCGCGAAGCGACCGGGCGCACGCGCAGCCCCCGTGAGAGAGGCCGTGCCGATGTCGAAGGATGTCCCGATAGCGAGCCTGCTGCGTGTGGAGAGGGGCGTCGCCGCCCCTGAGGAACTGGCCGCGATCGCGGTCGTCGTCGCGTGTTACGCCCAGCGGACCTCCGGCGGCGGCGACGCGGCCGGAGGCGCCGGGCCCGGCCGCCGGCGCACCGCCGTACCGGCCACCGGCTGCTGGGCAGGTTGCTGGGCCTGCCGCTGAGCCGCTTCCGCCGGCCGCACGCACGGCCGGCGGAAGCGGGGACGAGGTCGTCACGCCCGGCGCAGCACCGTCGAGAGGACCTCGCGCAGCGTCGCCGGGGCGTCGGCCACCGAGCCTTCCGAGCGCCATGCCACGAACCCGTCCGGCCGTACGAGGACGGTGCCCCCGGCGCTCATCGCGTGCACCTCGGTCCAGTCGGAGCGCCCCTCCTGGACCAGGTCCGCATCCGGCCCGGAGCCGATGGTGTAGGCGTCCAGCCGCATCGAGAGCTGCCCGGCCACCTGCTCGGCCGCCGCCCGCCACGGCGTCCCCGTACCGCTGAGCAGCACGAACGAGCGCTCGTACAGGTCCAGGGTGGAGATCCGCTCACCCGACCGGGTCACCCACATGTGCGGGGCCCGGGTCCCGGTGTCGCCGACCAGGCGCAGGTTCTCCGGGATGACGGGCCGTCCGGGCTCGCCGCCGACGAGTGCGCCCTGCGGGTAGCAGTAGCCCATGGCGGTGGTGAGGACACCACTGCCCGGCCCGCCGCCCATGGTGGGCGGCGGCGCGTACCCCGGGTGGCTGTGTTCCGCCGAACGGGCCGACGCCCGTTCGCTGGTGGCGCGGGCCACCGGCAGCCGCTCGGCCTCGTAGGTGTCGAGCAGACCGATGCCGGCCGAACCGTCCAGTACCGCGGCGATCTTCCACGCCAGGTTGTGGGCGTCCTGGATACCCGTGTTCGAGCCGAACGCCCCCGTGGGGGACATCTCGTGGGCCGCGTCACCGGCCAGGAACACCCGTCCGGACGAATACCGCTGCGCCACCCGTTCGGCCGCGTGCCACGGGGCCTTGCCGCCGATGTGCACGTCCAGGTCGGGGACGCCGATCGCGTCGCGGATCTGATCCACGCACCGCTCGTCGGTGAAGTCCTCCAGGGTCTCGCCCTGCTCCGGGTGCCACGGGGCGTGGAAGACCCACTGCGTCTTGTTGTCCACCGGCAGCAGCGCCCCGTCCGCTCCGGGGCGCACCAGGTAGCAGACGATGAAGCGCAGGTCGCCCAGCACCTCGACGAGCTTCTCCGAGCGGAACGTGACGCTCACGTTGTGGAAGAGCTCGCCGTTACCCGTCTGGGCGATCCGCAGCTGTTCCCTGACGGGGCTGCGCGGCCCGTCCGCGGCGATCAGGAAGTCGGCGCGCACGGTGATGTGCTCGCCCGTCTCCCGGTCCTTCACCACGGCGTTCACCCCCGTGGCGTCCTGGTCGAAGCTCATCAGCTCGGTGGCGAACCGCACGTCGGCGCCCATGCCGCGGCTCTGCTCGGCCAGCACCGGCTCGATGTTGTTCTGGCTGCACAGACACCAGCCCGTCGGGCTGAACCGGGCCAGTGCCCCGGCCGGGTCGATCGACTTGACCAGCCAGTTGTGGTCGCCGTCGGTCAGCGACCGGGCCTGCAGAATGCCCTGGTTTCCCTCCAGTACGGACGCCGCCCGGCGGATCGCGCGCTCCGCCCCTGCCGTGCGGAACAGCTCCATCGTCCGGGCGTTGATGCCACGGCCCCGCGGGTGTGCGGAGGTGCCGGAGTGCTTCTCGACCAGCAGGTGCCTCACTCCGTGGCGGCTCAGGAAAAGCGAGGTGGACAGGCCCACGAGGGAGCCGCCCACGACGAGAACCGGTACGCGAACATCGGCGTTGTCTTCCATCAGCTGCGGGCTCCTGTTTTCTGTGTGGGGGAGTGGACTCTTTATGCCCCCGATCCGGGATGAGGCCCAGTTGATTCGCCGGTTGTCACCCGCTTGATCCGGACATGTAGCGGTACGTCCCCACCCGGACGACGATGAGCGACAGCGGCTCCCCCTGAGACGCGCCGGCCTGCCGTTCCCCTTGGAGGCGGCCGCCGGCCCGGGCGGACGCCACCGGTGACGGACGAGGGGTCCGTACGCGATGGATCTCCACCCCCTCATGAAGGAGTGAGTAGATGACAACCACCCTGTCCGAACGGGTGTCGCAGTCAGCCTTCGACGGCTCCATGCTCCGGGTCGTCCTGCTGATGGACCTCCACGAGGGGACCCAGCAGCAGTTCTTCGAGGCGTACGAACAGCTCCGCCACGACATCGCGTCGGTTCCGGGCCACATCAGCGACCAGCTGTGCCAGTCCTTCGAGAATCCCTCCCAATGGCTCATCACCAGCGAGTGGGAAAGCGCCCCGCAGTACCTCGCATGGGTCAACAGCGAGCACCACGCCGAACAGGTGAAGCCGCTCGGCGCGTGCGCCCGCGCCATGCGCCCGCTCAAGTTCACCGTCCTGCGCGAGACCGGCCGCGGCTACGGCCAGGGGGACCGCCCGGCCACGGCGCGCCTGCAGCAGACCCCCCGGCTGGGCGCCGGCATCGTGCGCCACGCCCTCACCTTCACGGTCAAGCCGGGCAGTGAGAAGGAGGTCGCGTCCATCCTCTCCAGCTACACCTCGCCGGAGGCCCGGGTCGACGACCACACCCGGCTCTGCCGGACCTCGCTGTTCATGCACGGCAACCGCGTCGTGCGCACGGTGGAGGTCCAGGGCGACCTGATGGCCGCCTTGCGCCACGTCTCCGAGCAGCCCGGAGTCCGGGCGGCGGAAGAGGCACTCAACCCGCACCTGGAGAAGGACCGGAACCTGAACGATCCGGAGTCCGCCCGCATGTTCTTCATGCGCGCCGCGCTCCCGGCGGTCCACCACATCGCCGCACCCGAGCCCGAGTCCGCCGACGTCCAGCGGCACGCGCTCTTCTACCCGGCCAAGCCCGGCTGCGGCGCCGCGCTCGCCAAGTTCCTCGCCCGGCAGGACGAGGAGGCCGCACGCAACCCCGGCAGCCCCGTTCGGAGCAGCAGCATCTTCCAGCGTGACGACATCGTCGTCCGGCTCGTCGACGTCCGCGGCTCCTTCGACGCCGAGCCCGACACCACCTTCGGTGTCTCGGGACCGCGCAAGGCGGCGGTGCTCGACCGGCTGACGGCCCGGGCCGGCAGGCGGGTCCGCACCGCCGGCCACACCATGAACCTGATCACGGACCGCCGGGCACCCGCGGATTCCTGATCCCGCCCCGGCCCCCGGCCCCCGGCCCCGGTCCCCGACCCAGGCCCCGGACCACACCGGCCCCCGTTCCACCCCGAACCCGACCCATCCGAACCCAGGCTCTCCCACACGCAGGAGGAACCCACCATGACCCAACAGCGCCCACGCATCGTGGACCTCAGCGAGACGCCCCCCAACCGCCGCCGCGGCGGAGACCTGAGGGCCGTGCTCACCCCGACCTCGGTGGGTTCCACCAGCGGTTTCATGGGCCTGGCGATCATGGCCCCCGGAGAGTCGATCGCAGAGCACTACCACCCGTACTCCGAGGAGTTCGTGTACGTGGTCAGCGGCCGGCTGGAGGTCGACCTCGACGGCGAGGCCCACCCGCTGCGCACCGACCAGGGACTCCTCGTGCCGCTGAACGTACGCCACCGCTTCCGGAACGTCGGCGACACCGAGGCCCGCATGGTCTTCCACCTCGGCCCGCTTGCCCCGCGCCCCGAGCTCGGCCACGTGGACACCGAGCAGGCCCCCCACCCGGAGAGCACCGCGTGGGAGCAGCCGCCGGACCGCACGGGAGCGGTCTCGTGACCCGCCGGCGGGTGGCGGTCACCGGAGTCGGGGTCGTCGCACCCGGCGGGATCGGCGTCCGCGACTTCTGGGACCTGCTCTCCAACGGCCGTACGGCGACACGCGGGATCAGCCTGTTCGACCCGGCCGGGTTCCGCTCCCGGATAGCCGCCGAGGTCGACTTCGACCCCGCCGCGCACGGCCTCGAACCCGGTGAGGCCGACCGGGCGGACCGCTACATCCAGTTCGCCCTGGTGGCCGCCCGGGAGGCGGTGAAGGACGCGGGCCTCGATCTCAGCACGGACGAGGCCTGGCGGACCGGAGTCTCCCTCGGCACGGCCGTCGGCGGCACCACCCGTCTGGAGCACGACTACGTCGCCGTGAGCCAGTCCGGCTCCTGGTGGGACGTGGACCACAAGCGGGCCGGCCCGTTCCTGCACCGGGCGTTCACCCCCGCCACCCTCGCCTCCGCCGTCGCGGAGCAGACCGGTGCGCGCGGCCCGGTCCAGACGGTCTCCACCGGCTGCACCTCGGGACTCGACGCCATCGGGTACGCCGTGCACTCCATCGCGGAGGGCCGGATGGACGTCTGCATCGCGGGCGCCTCCGACTCACCCATATCGCCGATCACCGTGGCCTGCTTCGACGCCATCAAGGCGACCTCGCCGAACAACGACGACCCGGCCCACGCCTCCCGGCCGTTCGACGCCGACCGGGACGGGTTCGTCCTCGGCGAGGGCGGGGCCGTCCTCGTACTCGAAGAGCTGGAACACGCCCGCGCCCGCGGTGCGACCGTCTACTGCGAGATCGGCGGCTACGCCACCTTCGGCAACGCCCACCACATGACCGGGCTGACCGCCGAGGGCCTGGAGATGGCCCGGGCCATCGAATCCGCCCTCGCCGAGGCCGGCGTCGCCGCCGACGAGATCGACTACGTCAACGCGCACGGCTCCGGCACCAAGCAGAACGACCGCCACGAGACGGCGGCCGTCAAGCGGGTCCTGGGCGACCACGCCTACAAGACGCCGATGACCTCCATCAAATCCATGGTGGGGCACTCCCTCGGCGCGATCGGCGCCATCGAACTCGCGGCCTGCGTACTCGCCATGACCCATCAGGTGGTACCGCCGACGGCGAACTACGAGACGCCCGACCCCGAGTGCGACCTGGACTACGTACCCCGTGTCGCCCGCGGCCGGAAACTGCGCAGTGTGCTCTCGGTGGGCAGCGGCTTCGGCGGGTTCCAGTCCGCCGTGGTCATGACCCGGCCGAAGGAGGAGGTCTCGTGACCAGCCGTACGGTCATCACGGGCATCGGAGTCGTCGCGCCCAACGGCGTGGGTGCCGACGCCTTCTGGAAGGCGACCCAGTCCGGTACCAGCGTGCTGGACCGGGTCACCCGGGCGGGCTGCGAGCACCTGCCGCTGCGGGTCGCGGGCGAGGTCCGGGGCTTCGACCCCGGCGCCATCGTCGAGGACCGCTTCCTCGTCCAGACCGACCGCTTCACCCACCACGCCCTCGCCGCGGCCGACCTCGCCCTGGAGGACGCCCGGCTCGGCCGGGCCGACTACGAGGACGACCCCTTCTCCGTGGGCGTCGTCACCGCCGCCGGATCCGGCGGCGGCGAGTTCGGCCAGCGAGAGCTCCAGCACCTCTGGGAGCAGGGGCCGCGCTTCGTGGGCCCGTACCAGTCGATCGCCTGGTTCTATGCAGCGAGCACCGGCCAGATCTCCATCCGGCGCGGGCTCAAGGGCCCTTGCGGGGTCGTGGCCAGCGACGAGGCGGGCGGACTGGACGCCTTCGCGCACGCCGTCCGCGGCATCCGCCAGGGCAGCCGGGCCATGCTGGTCGGGGCGACGGAGGCGCCGCTGGCGCCGTACTCCATCGTCTGCCAGCTGGAGTACGAGGGGCTGAGCACGGGGGAGGACCCCGAGCGCGCCTACCGGCCGTTCACCGACAAGGCCTGCGGCTTCGTCCCCGCCGAGGGCGGCGCGATGTTCGTCGTCGAGGACGAGGCCGCGGCCCGCCGTCGTGGCGCCACGGTACGGGCCGTCCTGGCCGGCCACGCCGCGACCTTCACCGGCACCCGCCAACGGGACACGGCCGGCGAGGGGCTGGCCCACGCCATCCGCGGCGCCCTCCGGGAAGCCGGCTGCGCGCCCGAGGAGATCGACGTGGTCTTCGCCGACGCCATCGGGACCCCGGAGGCCGACGCGGCCGAGGCGGCCGCCATCGCCGACGCCCTCGGTGCGTACGGGCGGAAGGTGCCGGTCACGGCCCCCAAGTCCGGTACCGGAAGGGCGTACTGCGCCGCTCCCGCCCTGGACACCGCGGCCGCGGCCCTGGCCCTGGAGCACGGCATCGTCCCGCCGACCCCGAACGTCTACGACGTGTGCCACGACCTCGACGTGGTGACCGGCAGCGCGCGGGCCGCGGAGCTGCGCACCGCACTGGTGCTCAGCCGCGGCCGGATGGGGTCGAACTCCGCGCTCGTGGTCCGCAAGGGCTCGTAGCGCACCGCTCACTGCTCACCGCTCACTGCTCACAGGAGGAAGGGAGAACAGAGATGTCCGACCGGCTGACCCTGGAGGAACTGGCGGCCCTCATGAAGAAGGCCGGTATCAGCGTCGATCCCACCGAGCTGGCGAGCCGACCGCACTGCGCCTTCGACGAGTACGGCCTCGATTCACTGGGCCTGCTCGGGATCGTCGGCGAACTGGAGAACCGGCGGAGGCGGGCCCTGCCCACCCACGCCGACCGCTGCAAGACCCCCGGGGAATTCCTCGACCTCGTCAACCACAGTCTGATGACCGGAGCCTGACATGGCAGGACACACCGAGAACGAGATCACCGTCAACGCACCCGTGGACGTCGTATGGGAGATGACCAACGATCTCCCCAGCTGGCCCCAGCTGTTCAGCGAGTACGCCTCCCTCGAGATCATCGAGGAGAAGGGCGACACCACCCGCTTCCGCCTGACCATGCACCCCGACGAGAACGGCAAGGTGTGGAGCTGGGTCTCGGAGCGGACCGTCGACCGCAAGGGCCTCACGGTCCGCGCCCGGCGGGTGGAGACCGGCCCGTTCGCACACATGGACATCCACTGGCAGTACTTCAAGGTGCCCGGCGGCACCCGGATGAAGTGGACCCAGGACTTCGCGATGAAGCCGGACGCCCCCGTCGACGACGCGTGGATGACCGACAACATCAACCGCAACTCCCCGATCCAGATGGCACTGATCCGGGACAAGATCGAGAAGCGCCAGCGCGAGGGCCGCGAACCGGCCGTCAGCCGGGTCTGAGACGAAAGGCAGGCACCCGGATGAAGCAGACGCACCGCGCTCTCATCGTCGCCCGGATGGCACCGGGTTCGGCGCCCGACATCGCCGACCTCTTCGCGGGCTCGGACGCGGGTGAACTCCCGCACCTGGTAGGGGTCTCGCGCCGGAGCCTCTTCCAGTTCGGCGACGTCTACCTGCACCTGATCGAGTCGGACCGGCCGCCCGGCCCGGCCATCGCGAAGGTCACCGAGCACCCGGAGTTCAAGGATCTCAGCGACCGGCTGACCGCCTACATCAGTCCGCACGACCCGGACACCTGGCGCAGTCCGAAGGACGCCATGGCCCACGAGTTCTACCGCTGGGAGAACCCCGGCGCGAAGTGACCCGCGGCCCGGACGGGACCCGCACACCGAAGTGTGCGGGTCCCGCCGCGTCGTGGCCGGCCACGACGCCGAACCCCCGCCTCGCCTCGCCGATCGCAGCAGAGAGCAGGAGAAGACGGCATGAACCCGACCGACAGCGACCACTTCCCGACCGATCCGGCCCGTCCGCACGACGGCGCCGCGGTTCGCGGATCCCTGCACGTGCTCGTCCTGTCCGGGTCCTCCCGGAGCGGGTCGGTCAACGTCCGCCTCGGCTCGCTGGTCGCGGGGCTGGTGACCCGGGCCGGCGCCACCGCGGATGCCGTCACCCTCGGCGACTTCCCGATGCCGCCCTACGACGGGGACGTCGAGGCAGGCGAGGGACTGCCCGAAGGGGCTCGCGCGCTGTGCGCGCGGATCGAGGCGGCACAGGCGCTGATCATCGCCTCGCCCGAGTACAACGCCTCGGTCCCCGGCGTGCTCAAGAACGCCATCGACTGGGTCTCCCGCTACCGCCCGCAGCCCTTCAAGGACAAGCAGACCCTGCTGGTCTCGGCCTCGCCCTCGATGGTCGGCGGCAACCGCGGGCTCTGGGCCCTGCGCGTGCCGCTGGAACACCTCGGCGCCCGCGTCTACCCGGACATGTTCAGCCTGGCGGGCGCGCACCAGGCGTTCACCGAGGACGGAGCCCTCACCGACGCGGGCCTCGGCGAGCGCCTCACCCGTACGATCGGCTCCTTCCTCGACCTCGTCGAGGCGGACACCCGCTACCTGTGCCTGCAGCGGCGCTGGTACGAGTTCCTCGGCGACCGCACCGACGCCCCTGTGACCTCGCGCGCCCAGGACTGATCATCATCGGCCACAGGGGGTGAGCTATGTTGGAGCGCGAGTGACATGAGTTAGGGAGGCCCTCGAGTGTCATCGGGGCAGCAGGCACGCGCACAAGCGGCTGCGATCACACCAGGGGGACAGTCGTCCGAAGAGGTCCGTCCTCCGGCCGACCGGCTCCTCGCGCTCTTCGACGGACGCCGCCTGTCACCGGGCCAGCGCCGCATCGCCCAGTACCTGATCGACCACCTCACCGAGGCCGCGTTCCTCTCGATCACCGAACTCGCCGAGCGGGTGGGCGTGAGCCAGCCCTCCGTGACCCGCTTCGCCGCCTCACTCGGCTTCAGCGGTTACCCCGCCCTGCGGGACGTGCTGCAGCCCATCGCGCTCAGCGCCATCGCCGGTGCCCCTGACACACGGGCGCAGATCCGCCGCAACGAGCTGCAGGAAGCGGTCGACGCCGAGATCGAGAACCTGGAGAACGTGCGCCGGCTGCTCGCCGACACCGACCAGGTCCTGGACATCGGCCGTGAGCTCGCCGCCTCGGTGCCGCTGACCATCCTCGGCCTGCGCATCTCGGTCTCGCTCGCGGAGTACTTCGCGTACGCGGCCCGGCGCATCCACCCCGACGTACGCCTGGTGACCCGCGGCGGCAGCGTCGCCTTCGACGCGCTGCTGCAGTCCCGGGCGGCCGGCGGGACCTGGGTGCTGGCCTTCGCCATGCCGCGGCACGCCAAGGAGACCCTGGCCGCCATCCGCGCCGCCCGCAGTACGGGGCTGCGGGTGGTCCTGATCACGGACCCCACGCTGGGGCCGCTGGTGGACGAGGCGGACGTGGCCCTGACGGCGGGAACGGGATCCCGGCTGGTCTTCGACTCCTACGCGGCGCCCGGAATGCTCTCCGCGGCCCTGCTGCAGGCGATGGCCGACGCCGACCCGGAACGGACCCAGGCACGTCTGGAGAGCTACGAGCACGTGGCCGACCAGCACGGCTTCTTCCTCTAGGGGCGTCAGGGCACCAGGGCATCAGGGGCGTCGCGGCGGTCGGGCCGGATCGGCACGCCGCCGTAGCCTCTGGGGACGGGCTCCACCAGGCGATATTCAGCCTCCGACGTGCATGAAATTTTTCATACTCTTGCTTACTCGACGGTATATATGTTTACTGACGACGGCGCTCCGGATCCACCAGATGCCAGGGAGGACCCCCATGTCCTCCTGAACGTACGCGCGGAACGACGAACCTCCTCAGGTCGCGACCGCGTGGCGGGTCCAGGCTTTCGGATCCCCGCAGAGCGCCCATGGCGGCCTCGGTCAACCCCTGGGCCGAGGCCGCCCCCCAGATACGTCTCGATCAGAGTTCGACACCACTCGGAAGTGACGAGAATGCCTCAGACGGCCACGTTTACCCTCAGCCCTGACTGGCCCATGCAGGTCAAGGCACCCGGGACGCACGACTGGGAGCGTACGGCCACCCGCTGGCTGCGGGATCTGCTCCCGGCCCGCTACGGCGGCTACCTGACGCTCACCCGCCACCACGCGCTCCTGGCCCGGCACGTCCAGCTCCAGCTGCAGCACGAGATGCGCGCGGTGCGGGCGGCCCTGCAGACCAGCCGCGCCGAGCTCCCCACCATGGGCATCGCCGAGTCGGTCATCGAGAACTCGATCAGGATGTACGCCGTCGAGCTGGAGCAGCTGGGCCGGCTCGCCCGCGGCGCACGCCTCGTGTCCGACGCGCTGCTCGTCGGCACCCCCGCCCAGCGCCGGCGCTGACCGCGCGGTCCTACGCCGGGTGCGTCGGCTGCGCCGGCTCCCAGGAGCGGAGCCGGGCGGCCACGTCGAAGACGCTGGCCCGCAGCATGCGGATGTCGGTGATCAGGTCGCGCCACTGCGCGTAGGTGGCGTCCACCGCCTTGCCGGAGGCCTCGATGTACGCGACGGCGACCCCGTAGGCGAAATACTCGTTGGAGTCGGGGAGCGGCCGCAGCAGCACGATCGCGTCGAGCAGGGCCGCCGCCCGCCAGTAGGCGTCGGGGGTGTCCACTTCCAGGCTGGGCGTGTTCACCCGGTGCCGGGCCACGGCGGCGACCAGGGCGGAGTGGTCGGCCACCGCCACGTCCTTGAACAGGGCCTCCTGCCGCTCCAGCAGCCAGCGGTGATCGATGTGCAGTTCCACGCCTTCGAGTATCCCCGCCCGGAGCCCGGCCGTGGGGCTTTTCCGGCCGGGCGGGGATGTGCGCGGGACTACGGCTTGGGCAGCACGCAGCCGGGGCGGTTCAGGTCGATCTTGTTCCCGGGAGCGATGCAGGGGACGACGATGTACGTCTGCTGCGCGTAGTTGATGCCCCGGCGGACCGTCACGTTGCCGTTCTGGTCCACCTCGCAGGGGTTGTTCACCGTGCAGCGGGCGCCGTCCTCGTTGCCGGTGTTGTTGACGGCGACGACCTTGCCGGTCGCCGTGTCGACCACGGGTGACCCGGAGGTGCCGCCGATCGTGTTGCAGGCGGAGGTGTAGCGGACCGAGTCCTTCCAGGTCCAGTCGCCCTCCTTGAGGCGGTACGCGAAGCCGTCCACGTTGCAGCCGTAGATCCGCTTCCAGTACCCGGAGACCACCTTGATCGCCGAGCCCTGGGCCGGTCGGGCGCCGTCGAGGGTCAGCGCGGTGATGCCGTACTGGCTCTGGATCTGGGCGTAGGTCCGGGTCAGCTGGTAGATCGAGATGTCGGTGTCGGTCATCGTCGCGTACGCGATCTTGCTCGCGCGGAGCGTGCCGACCTTCGACCCGGCCGAGTTGAGCAGGGAGAACGAGCGGCTGGACGGGCGGTCCTTGACGACCTCGCCGGCCGCCGGGAAGCCCGACTCCAGGCAGTGCCCGTTGGACAGGACCAGCGCGAGGTCGTCCGGCGCGGAGCCGGGCGCGCGGACGACGGACCCGGAGCAGTTGCTGAGGGCCACGGTGCCCGCGAAGTCGACCGCGAGGGCGGCCGCTTCGGGTGTGGTGGGCGCGGGGGCGGCGGCTGTGGTCGGTGGTGCGGCAGCGGTGGGTGCGGTGGGCGCGGCCACGGCCGGGGTGACCGCCGCTCCCAGCAGCAGCAGGGAGAGTAAGGCGCCGGTGAGAGGCTTGTTCATGTGGGGGTTCCCCTCTGATGACAATGCGACCGAAGATCCTCCGGTTGTCATGTGCATTGTTGGGACCTCGTCTTCAAGTCGCAAGACCGCATGGCGAGTTGAAGAGGGTGCCGGGGGAGGGGTTCAGGGCCGCGCCGATCGCCCGGATAACGGACCGCGCACAGGTGTTCCGCACCGGTGGCCTCGCCTCCTACGGTCGGTGCAGCACAGTTCCGGACCTGGAGGCAACGTGAAGCGCGAGATCGACATCGACCAGCTGGTGACGGCGATGAAGGCGGTCGACGAGGCGGGGCGGCTCTTCGAGGAGGCGCGCGCCGTGTACGAGGCGCGCGGCCTCAAGAGGATCAGCGACGACTTCAAGGTGGCGGGCGGCTCGGTCCAGACCCTGCAGGGAGCCGAGGAGATGGCCCTCGGGGCCCGTAAGTACCTCGCCGAACTCGCGCTGATCGCCGGCTACGCGGCTGCCGGCCTCGACGAGCGCGCGGGCGAGAGACCGCAGACCGCCCGGGCCGGCTTCCCCGGTATCTCGGGCGGCGGTGCCCGCATGGGCCGCCCGCTGCTCGATCCGACGCTGGAGGGACTGCGGCTGCTGCTGGCCGTCGACTTCTTCGAGCCCGCCTTCAAGGCCGAGATCGAGGAGGTCGTACGGGCCGATAAGGCCACCTACCCCGACCCCTCCACGTTCCGCATCCCGACGCGCGCCGACCGCGCCGCCCCGGCCGGCCGCACCCCCTGAGGTGCCGGTCCGGGCCTGCGGGGCGAGGCTGGGGGTATGCATCATGCACCCGTCGTCGTGCACCGGATCCTTCCGTCGGGGGGCCGGCTGGTGACCCTGCGGACCCCGAACGGAGAGGAGTCCCTGGGGCTGGCCCGCTCCGACGAGGACGTCATCGAGTTCCTGCGCCGGGCCGGCATGCCGGACCCCGACGACGTGGTCCTCGGCGGCAGCGGGCTGCTGGACTGGCAGGGAGACACCCCCCACGCGTACGAGGCCGACCCGCCGACCGGCGACCTCCCCTGAGGGCGCTGCCCCGTCGCCCCGCGAGGCCGGGCCGCCGGGCCGGTGCCGTCGGCGCACTCGTGTCGGTGGGCCCTGGCAGGATGCGCCGTATGACCCTTGCCACCGCGGCCGACTACGGCTGGATACGTTCCTCGTCCTTCTTCGCGTACGGGTTGGAGGCCGGATACACGCTGACCCTGGTGCGGGGACTCCCCCCGGCCGAACTGTTCGCGGTCGCGGGAGCCGCGCCACGACGGACGTGTGCGGGGCTCGGCGAGCTGATCGACGCGCACATGGAGGTCCTCGACGGGTACGAGAACTGGCCCGAGTCCTTCCTCGCGGGTGCGTTCACGGTGCCCGGTGAGGGCGGTGACTGGACCCTCGTCGTGGAGTTCGGCGGTGATCTGGGCACACGGCCGTCCCTCATGGAGGCCCTGTCCGCCGGGACCCGGGCCGTCTCCCACACGAGCAACGGGGGGAAGCCCATGGACTTCTTCCACTGGTACGAGGACGGGGAGTTGCGGGTCACCTTCGAGTGGCCGGCGGACCGGACCGGCAGCACCCCCGACGACCTGAACCCGCTGATGAGGGAGGTCGGGCTGAACCCGACGGGTGACGAGGACCCCGATGTCGACGGGAAGGCGGCGGTCCTCGCCCTCACCGAGCGCCTCACGGGCGTGCGGGTCACCGGGGAACTGCTCGCGGGTGCCGAGTACCGGACGGGCGAGGTGCCGGAGGAACCCGTCTCCGGCTGAGGAGCCGCGCACCGACAACGCGGACGGACGGGGTGACGGCCGCGGCGCCCCTCCCGCCGTACGGCGCATCGCGGCCGCACACGGGAGCAGTGGTCAGCCGTGGTGCGCGGCCTCCAGAACGGCCAGATCCTCCTCCGACAGGTGCAGGGACCCCGCGGCCACGTTCGCCTCCAGGTGACCGGGGTCGCCCGTGCCGGGAATGGCCAGTACGTGCGGTCCCCGCCGGAGCGTCCACGCCAGCCGCACCTGCGCCGGGCTCGCGCCGTGCGCCCGGGCGACGGCGCGCACCTCTTCGTGCTCGGCTCCGCCCGCGCCCGCCTGCCGGCCGGTCCCGGCGATGGAGTAGAAGGGGACGAAGGCGATGCCCTGTTCACCGCAGGCGCGCACGAACCCGTCGTGCTCGGGCCGCACCCCGATCCCGTACATGTTCTGCACGCAGACCACCGGTGCGATGGCCCGGGCCTCGGCGAGGTGCTCGGGGGTGACGTTGGAGACGCCGAGGTGGCGGATGAGGCCCGCGTCGCGCAGCTCGGCCAGGGCGCCGAAGCGCTCGGCGATGGAACCGTTCCCGACGATGCGCAGGTTCACCACGTCGAGGTGGTCGCGGCCGAGCTGGCGCAGGTTCTCCTCGACCTGGCCGCGCAGCAGCTGCGGGGTGGCGTGTTCGAGCCAGGCTCCGGACGGGTCCCGGCCCGGTCCGACCTTGGTGGTGATCACGAGGTCCTCGGGGTAGGGGGCCAGCGCCGCACTGATCAGTTCGTTGGCGGAGCGCAGGGGCGAGAAGTAGAACGCGGCGGTGTCGATGTGGTTCACCCCGAGCTCGACCGCCCGGCGCAGCACTGCGATCGCCTGGCCGCGGTCCCGGGGTGCGGCGCCGGGCGCGAACGCCTCGCCGGTCTGGGGCAGGCGCATCGCGCCGAATCCGAGGCGGTTGATCAACAGGTCGCCGAGTTTCCAGGTGCCCGCGGCGTCCGCGGTCGTCGTCTGTGAGGTCATGGCCGGATGATCCCCACCCGGTAGGCTGCCAGGCCATTGATTAGGACATGACTGAATCCGCGGAGGCGGGAGGGGAGTAGCCGTGCGGGCGGAACTGGCGTTCTCCGTGAGCGATCTCGCGCAGATGCGGTTCGCGGTCTCGCCGATGTGGGAGGTCGGACCCAGCTACCGGCTGCTGGCCTCGGGGGCCGCGTCCCCCGTGCACCGGCCCTGGGTCGAGCAGGTGAGGCCACGGCTGGCGGCCACCGGCCTCGACCGGGGCTGGCTGGCCGAACTGGTCCCGCCTTCGGGGTACGTACCCGACTTCCTCAATCCGGCGCCCACCGGGCCGGCTCCTTCCCTGGCGGAGGAACTGGCCATGATCCAGGCCACATCCGCCGCCCGGGTCCGCCAGGACCTCGACCGGCTGCGGTCGGAACAGGGGCGCCTCGGCCCGCGCACCCGGACCCTGTACGCGGACCCGGTGCCCCGCCTGGCCCGGGTCGCGGAGGAGATCGGGACCTACTGGGAGCTGGCCCTGGCGCCCTACTGGGCACGGATCCGTGCGGTGCTCGACGCCGACGTCTTCCACCGGGCCCGGCAGGCCGCCGAACAGGGCGCCGTGCGCCTCTTCAACGACCTCCATCCCTCGGTGAGCTGGGGCGACGATGCGCTTCGGCTGTCCCGCAGGCACCGGCCCCTGTCCCGCGGGACGGCGGGCGCCGGACTCCTGCTGATCCCCTCGGTCTTCACCGGACCGGTCCCCTTCACCCGGGTGACACCCCCGGAGCCGCCGCAACTCGCCTATCCGGCACGGGGCACCGGCTCCCTGTGGGAACCCCGGCCCGCCGGCCGGACCGGGGCCCTGGCCGCCGTACTCGGCCGCTCCCGCACCCGGCTGCTGGCCGAACTGGAGACCCCGGCCTCCACCACCGAACTGGCCCGACGCACGGGGCTCTCGGCCGCCGGAGTGTCCCAGTACCTGACCGCCCTGCGCGCGGCGGGCCTGGTCAGCGCCCATCGGGCCGGCCGCTCCGTGCTCTACGCCCGCACCGCCGCCGCCGAGGCCCTCCTCGACGCGGCAGGTGCGGGCGCGGGTGCGGAACGGGGAGCCGGCGGGGTCACGCGGTCCCGTCCTTGAGGGGTCGGCCGAACTGCTCGTCCAGGACGGACAGCCGCCTCCAGTACTCGTCCTCGTCGATCTCCCCGGCGGCGAAACGCCGCCCGAGGATCGCGATCGGCGACCGCTCACCGTACGGGGCGGCTCGGCGACGCCCGCGCAGGACGGTACGGCGCAGCACGGTGACGACACCGACGACGGCCGCCGCCCAGAGCAGCGGAAGGAACAGGATCCACGGGCCGGGTCCGTCGTAGGCGAGTGTGGTGAAAGTTTCCATGTCGATTCGTCTCCTCGGAAGTACGGACGTTCGCTCTCACCCCGAGACTCCTCCGAAAGCCCCCTCCGGTCGTCGTACGGCCGGCTGCACCCCGGGTACTTCCACGGGAGTACCCGTGATACGGCCCCGGCTCAGCCCCCTCCGCGAGTCGGTACGCGTGGGTCAGGAGAGGGCGTTGTGCACATTTCACGCAATCCCCCGTTCCCCGTACGCCGCCACGCACGCTCGGTAGCGTCTGGATCACAAGCCGTCCGGTGCCGGCAGGACCGAGCGCCGGGCGGGGTCCGCAGTAGGCAAGGGAGCGAATACCGATGGCGAACGTTGAGGTCTCTTTGAAGGAGACGATGACGTCGATCGAGGGTGCGATGGGAGCTGCGTTGGTCGACTACACCAGCGGCATGGCGCTGGGGACCCTCGGCGGTGGCAAGGATCTCGACCTCACGGTCGCCGCCGCGGGCAACACGGACGTGATCCGGGCGAAGGTCCGCACGATGGAGATGCTGGGCCTGAAGGACGAGATCGAGGACGTCCTGATCACCCTCGGCGGTCAGTACCACCTGATCCGGCTGCTCAAGGGCCGGGGACACGGCGGCCTGTTCCTGTACGTCGTGCTCGACAAGACCCAGTCCAACCTGGCCATGGCCCGTCACCAGCTCAAGCGGATCGAGGCCGCCCTGGAGCTCTGAACCGGGCAATCTCGCGCCCACGCATGCCCATGAGTTGAAGAATTCTTCAATCCGGCACATCTGAAACAGGTAATCCCCGGGCGTGCGTGGGCCCGTCCGTACGAATGTATGGGTGGTCGGCCGACTGGAAGCCCGCGCCCCCAGCAAGGTTTGAAGCAACAGCAGGAGCACTCATGGGAATGCAGGTACCCCTCTACCAGGCGAAGGCCGAGTTCTTCCGCATGCTCGGACACCCCGTCCGCATCCGCGTCCTGGAACTCCTGCAGAACGGCCCCGTACCCGTACGCGACCTCCTGGCCGCGATCGACGTCGAGGCATCGAACCTCTCCCAGCAGCTGGCGGTCCTGCGCCGCTCCGGGATCGTCGTTTCCATCCGCGACGGAGCGACCGTCAGCTACGCCCTCGCCGGCGGTGACGTCGCCGACCTCCTGCGCGCGGCGCGCCGCATCCTGACCGAGCTGCTGACGGGGCAGAGCGAACTCCTGGCCGAACTGAAGCAGCTGGGACCACAGCCGGAGCGCACGGACAAGGTCGTCGGCCGCTGACCCCCGGCCGGACCGCAGGGAGTACGGACACGATCTGTCCGCAGACGTGTTCCTCCCTGCGCACGCCGGTGACGGCGGTCCGGCTCAACGTGCCGGGTCGCGCCAGGGGCCTTCAGGTGCCAGGGCGGCGAGAACGGACAGCAGGGACGGCGGCTCGACCCGGTCCGGCAATGCGTTCAGCCCGGACCACGGGACCCAGGCGTGCCCCTGGAAGGCGGCCCGTTCCCCGGGGAGGAGTCCGGCGCGAGTCAACGTCGGCCGCTCCTCGGCGAAACGGGCCACGAAGAAGTCCTCCGACCCGGCATACCGCTTCCCGTTCCACCGGATGTCACGTGCGACCGGCACGGACCGGTCCCGGACCCCGGTGGGGTCCAGTCCGGTTTCCTCCGACAGCTCCCGGCGGGCCGCCATCAGCGGAGTCTCTCCCGGTTCGACGCCGCCCCCGGGCGGCTCCCAGAGCATCGCGCCGTCGAACGGGTCACGCCAGTGGAGCAGGAGCAGGCGCTGGGCGGCATCGAGGCAGATCACCCGTACTGCGGGCCGGTGCGTGGCGTTCACCGTCGCGACCCTACTCGACGCCACTCGACCGTGCCATGGTCCGCCCGGCGGGCCTTCAGCCGAGCCAGCCGGGGCGGACCAGGCCGGATTCATAGGCCAGGACGACCAGTTGGGCGCGGTCGCGCGCGCCCAGTTTCACCATGGAGCGGCTGACGTGCGTCTTCGCGGTGAGAGGGCTGACGACCAGGCGACGTGCGATCTCCTCGTTGGACAGGCCCATGCCCACCAGGGCCATCACCTCCCGTTCCCGGTCGGTGAGCCGGTCCAGCCCGGCCGCCGCCGCGGGCTGCTTCGAGCGGGCCGCGAACTCCGCGATCAGGCGGCGGGTGACACCGGGGGACAGGAGGGCGTCGCCCGCGACCACCGCCCGGACCGCCCGCAGCAGTTCCTCCGGTTCGGTGTCCTTGACCAGGAACCCGGACGCGCCCGCCCGGATCGCCTCGAAGACGTACTCGTCGAGTTCGAAGGTGGTGAGCATGACCACCCGCACGGCGGCCAGGGACCCGTCCCCGCCGATCCGGCGGGTCGCGGCGAGCCCGTCCAGCACCGGCATCCGGATGTCCATGAGCACCACGTCGGGGCGCAGTTCCCGCACCAGCCGCACGGCCTCGTCCCCGTCGGCGGCCTCGCCCGCCACCTCGATGTCGGGCTGGGCGTCGAGCAACGCCCGGAACCCGGCCCGGACGAGCAGCTGGTCGTCGGCGAGCAGTACGCGGATCACAGGTCCTCCTCGACCACGCCGGCCTTCGGCGGGAGCACGGCGATCACCCGGAAGCCCCCGTCCGGTCGCGGGCCCGCCTCGACGGTGCCGCCCAGGGCCGCGGCCCGCTCGCGCATGCCGACGAGCCCGTTTCCGCTGCCGCCCGGGGTGCCCGCGGTGGCCGGGCCGTCGTCGTCCACCCGTAGTTCCAGGGCGTGTGGCTGCCAGACGAGGCGGACACGGGCGGTCCGCGACCCGGAGTGGCGCACCACATTGGTCAGCGCCTCCTGCAGGATGCGGAAGGCGGCGAGGTCCACGCCGGGGGGCAGCGCCCTGGCCTTCCCCTCGGCCGAGACCTCCACGGTCAGCCCGGCCGCCGCGGCCTGTTCCACGAGTTCGGAGAGACGGTCCAGGCCGGGCGCGGGCGAGCGCGGTGCCTCGCCGGGGGAGCGCAGCGTGTCGAGGACCTGCCGGACCTCGCCCAGTGCCTCCTTGCTCGCCGCCTTGATGGTGGCGAGCGCCGTACGGGCCTGCTCGGGATCGGAGTCGAGCAGGGCCAGTCCGACGCCCGCCTGGACGTTGATCACCGAGATGCTGTGGGCGAGGACGTCGTGCAGTTCCCGCGCGATCCGCAGCCGCTCCTCGTCCACCCGGCGTCTTTCGGCCGCCGCCCGCTCCGCCCGTTCCCGGGCCCACTGCTCCCTGCGTACACGCACCAGCTCCGCGACGGCGAGCACCGCGAGCACCCAGGCGGTGACGCCCAGCTCCTGCGCCCAGGACGCCGGGCCGTCCCCGGCCGGCGGGAGCCACCGGTAGAGCCAGTGCCCGATGAGCAGGTTCCCGGCCCAGAACAGGCCGGCGGCGCCCCAGGCGGCCCGGCGGTGTCCGGCGACGACGGCGGCGAAGCAGGCCAGGGCGAGACCGAGGAACACCGGGCCGTAGGGATAACCGGCGCCCACATAGACCAGGGTGACGACGCTGACCCCATACGCCACGGCCACCGGGTACCGGTGCCGCACCACGAGCAGGGCGGGTCCGGTCAGCAGCAGGAGCCGGGCGAAGCCGTCCAGGGCCACCCGCCCGCTCTGGGCGTGCGCGGCCCACCCCGCGCCGATCTGCGTGAAGACCGCCACGAGCAGGGCCGAGCGCCAGGCCGGGCCCCGCCCGGTCCGCTCCACCCACCGTCGCCACGGGGGGCCCGGGCGCTCGCGCAGCTCTTCCATACGGCCACGCTAGACGGCGTCCGCCGTCACCCGCGTCACCCCGGCGTAGCGTTTCAGGACTACTCCCCGCGTAGTACCTGTACCCGGCGTTTCACCCTCGCCGGCGCGGAAGCGGAGCCTGTCGCGGACCTGCGCCCCCGGCACCGGCCCGTTGCCCCACTGCCGTAAATTGTCCATCAACCCGCCGGGTAAGGCCGGGCAAAAGGTACGAGTTGGGGCAGGTGTGGGCAGGACATGGCACGACGCGGACGTATGGAAGCGGACCGAGATGCCGCCTCCGCCGCACCCGCGGTGCCGGGCTCCGAGATAGCCGCGGCCGCCGACGGCGGGAACGCGGCCCGGGGCTGGCTCCGGCTGGGGCGGGACGGGAGGCTCACCGCCTACGCGAGCTGCGCCGAGGGCCTGGTGCGCTGGACCGAGTCCGCGCCCGGCTCCGACGTCTGGCAGGGCCCCGAGCTGTTCCCCGTCGAAGGATGGGCGGGCCGGTTCACGCTGGCACAGGACTCCGGCGGGTTCGTCTGGTTCGCCGGCACCCGCCACCGGGACGGGGCGCCGGGCGGCAGCGAGCTGATCGTCGCGGCCCAGTACCAGACCGGCCGCCCGCTCGGCGAATGGCGCGCGGTGGGCAACCCGTTCCCGGAAGGCGAGCGGGAGGGCGGGGAGCCCCGGCCCCCGCAGGGAGATCCGGTCCTGCTCCCCGACGGCACCGGATCGCTACACATCCTCGCCACCCGGTTCGGCACGGGAGTCCGCGGCCGCACCCGCCACCACGACGGCAAATGGGGCAGTTGGGTCGACTATCAGGGCAAATGGGCCCGCGAGGCGGTCGTTCCCCTGGTGACGGCCCAGGGGCGGGCCGAATTCCTGGCTCCGTTCCGGGGCGGAGCCGCGTACTGGGGCCAGGACGCGCCGGGAACCGACTTCAGGTGGCTCGGGCGCGTCGAGGCCGATGCCGTCGAGGGGACGTGCAGCTCCCACGAGACGGGTTCCGGCACCGGCACCTACTTCTGGCGCCACCCGGCGGACGGCGGCGTCATCGCCTACCGCCCCCAGGGCCCTGCCGGCAGGTCGCCCGGGCTCATGCCGCTGGGCGGCGCGGGCGGAGTGGGCCCGGTGGACGTCGCCCGGACGCGCATCAACGGGTACGACTGCACCGTCCTGCTGCAACGGGGCGCCGAGGGCTGCCCGGAGATCGCCGCCTACCCGACGGAGGGCGAGCAGTACGGCACGTGGTGGGCCCCGGTGGGGGACCGGTGCGCGGGTCTGCCGGCCATCTCGCGCGACGCCCGCGGCTCGGTCACGATCGCGATGATCGACACGGACGGAGGGCTGCTCGTCGCCCGGCAGGATCCGACGGACCCCGGTCTCGCTTTCGGTCCGTGGCGCCGGGTGGGGTGATCCACCTCACCCGAACGCCCGTGCTTCGGGGACTGATGCAATGATTTTGCGTGCCTCGCCGCGGGTCCGCCGGGAGTTGACCTGCGCCGCGGGTGTGTAAAGCCGCAGCTCATTCGCAAACGTGAAGCTTTGAGCGGGTGAAGTGCCCGTGAACAGTTGCCCGCTGTTAACCGATTGGCCTACGCTGCGCAGACGCTGTCAAGGTCGTATAAGTGTGCGGTCGACTGCGGTGGGGCGGGTCGAGTGTTCGGGGAGCGGCGGGTGACCGGATTCAGGGGCGGGTCTGGCGGCGTGCCCCGGCAACTTCCGGCGCGCCGTGAGAAGTGTGTCTATCGAGGAGCTTTCTGAGTGGCAGGTATGCCCCGCCTGAGTGTTGTCGTGCCTTTCCAGGATGTTGAGATATACCTCCAGGAATGTCTGGAATCGATAGCCAGGCAGACGTTCTCGACGCTCGAAGTGATCATGGTCGATGACGGCTCGACCGACTCCTCGACGGCCATAGCCGCCGACTTCGCCCGCCGTGACCCCAGGTTCAAGCTCCTGCGCCAGGAGTCGATGGGGCCGGGACACGCCCGCAACGTCGGCATCCGGGCCGCTCATCCGCAGGCGGAGTTCCTCGCGTTCGTCGACGGCGACGACGTCATACCCGAGTACGCCTACGAGCTGCTCGTGCAGACCCTCGAAGGCTCCGGCTCCGACTTCGTCTCGGGCAACGTGCAGATGATGAACTCCACCAAGCGGTGGCAGTCCCCCCTGCACAAGGCGCCCATGCAGAAGAGCAGGCGCGGCACGCACATCACCAAGCTGCCGGACCTCATCTACGACCGCACCGTGTGGAACAAGGTGTTCCGGCGGTCCTTCTGGGACTACCACTACATCGCGTTCCCCGAGGGCGTCATGTACGAGGACTCCTGGGTCAACATGTTCGCCCACTTCCGGGCCGCCAAGGTCGACATCCTCACGGACATCGTCTACTTCTGGCGCCGGCGCGAGGGTGGTGCGGCCCCCTCCATCACCCAGCGGCACACCGAGTTCAGCAACCTCCAGGACCGGGTCTCCGCGGTCCAGTCGGTCAGCCGCTTCCTCGCGGGCCACCGCGCGCGGTCCTACTCGGAGCACAAGCGCAAGTACGACCTGGCCTGTCTGAAGTCGGACCTGATGCTGCACCTGAAGGTGCTGCCGGACGCCGACGAGGAGTACCAGGACGCCTTCATGGAGTGGGCGAACGAGTTCCTGGACGAGGCCGACGCGGACATCATCCAGGAACTTCCCGCAGACGCCCGGGTCAAGTGGCTGCTGGTGCGCGAGGGCCGCCTGAAGGAACTGCTCGACGTCGTCGAGTTCGAGCGCAAGGGCGGGCCCCTGCCCGTCCAGCGCCGCTTCCACCGCTACCTGAACTACCCCTACCTCGGTGACCGTTCGATCGGCCTGGACAAGAGCGCCTACCGGCTCGACAAGGAACTCTCGCTCCACGGCTCGCTGATCCGGGCGGCCTGGGACGACAACGACCACCTGACCCTGGAAGGGTCCGCGTACGTCCGCTTCATCAACGTGCACAAGCGGCACATGTCGATGAAGGCGATCGCGCTGCGCAACAAGAAGCAGGGCCGCGTGGTCGTCGCCAAGGCGAAGACCACCTACTACCCGCAGGCCACCGAGTACTCGAACCAGAACCGCTACTGCTACGACTGGTCCGGATTCCAGGTCAGCTTCGACACCAGCCGCCTCAAGCGCAAGGGACAGTGGGTCGAAGGGACCTGGGACGTCGCGGCCGGTGTCCTGAGCCGCGGCCTGTTCCGCTACAAGGGCATAGCCCGGGGCGGCGCCGGCAGCGCCGCCAACCCGCCCTACCGGTACGTGGAGAAGAACACCCGCGTCGTACCGCTCTTCCTGCAGGGCAAGCTCAAGCTCCGCGTGGAGCGGGTCCGTTGCCGCATCACCCGGCACCGGATCGTCGGCGACCACATCGAGCTCGGCGGTGTCTACCTCGGTCCCCAACTTCCCGAGTGGGGCAAGTTCCGGGTGACCAGCATGAGCGGCGCCGGCCGCCACGACTCGTGGGTCCACTTCACGCCCGGCGGCGAGGGGTGGTACCGCTTCGTCACCCGCGTACCGGTCAAGGCGCTCGTCCCCGGACACCGCACGAACTCCTCGGACGGGGTCCCCGAGACCTGGAACACCGGTGCCAACGGCTGGAAGACCACGTTCCACGTCGAGGGGCGCAAGGCTGCCATCTACCCCGTCATGGCGGAGGACGCCAACGACGGCCACTACCGGATGCCGGCCGGGCTGCAGACCGATGCCGGTGACCGCGAGGTCTTCGTGCACCGCAACGGCTCCGGCTACGTGGTCCTGTTCGAACGGGACACCCTGCCGCTGGCCAAGTCCGCCACCTGGCGCGAGGACGGCTCACTTGAGGTCGTCGTCGGCTACGCCGCCCAGGACATGCTCGACGCGTCCGAGTACGCCATGGCACACGTCGTCGTACGCTCCCGTGCGCACGGCGCGGAGCGCACCGCCCCGATCACCTGGTACGGAGACGAGTTCCGCTTCGTCGTGACCCCCGCCGCGATGCGCACGCTGGCCGGCGACATCCCGCTGGCCTCCGGCCGCTGGGACTTCTTCCTGCGCCGCCAGGACCCCTCCGCGGTCGCCCCCGAGGACCGCTCCGGCGACCTCATGATCAAGATGACGCAGGATCTGATCCCCACCCTGCCGCAGGACATGGCCCGCGACGAGCGCCGCTACGAGCTGCAGTCCGAGGCCTACGACCGGCTCTCCCTCCTGGTCCACTCGGCGATGCCGGACGAGGCCCGCGGCCCCTACCGGCAGAAGCTGATGCGCACCAAGGCGTATCCGGCGGCCCGCCGCAATCCAGTGACCCGGGCCGTGCTCTTCGACGCCTTCAAGGGGACCCAGTACTCGGACAGCCCGCGTGCGCTGCACGAGGAGATGGTCCGCCGGGGCCTGGACCTCGAACACCTGTGGGTGGTGCGGGACGACCAGGTGGAGGTGCCCCCCACCGCTCGGCCCGTGCGCATGTGGTCCCCCGACTGGTACGAGGCCATGGCCCGGGCGAAGTACGTCGTGGCCAACAACCACCTTCCGGACTGGTTCGAGAAGCGCGAGGGGCAGGTCGTCGTGCAGACCTGGCACGGCACCCCGCTCAAGCGCATCGGCCACGACATCGAAGCCGTGCACTTCGCGGACAAGCGCTACCTGGAGCGCGTGGAGAAGGAGGTGCAGAACTGGGACATGCTGGTGTCCCCGAACAGCTTCAGCACCCCGATCCTCAAGCGGGCCTTCCAGTTCCCCGGCGAGATGGTCGAGAGCGGTTACCCGCGCAACGACATCCTGCGCCGCGCGGACTCCGGGCAGCGGGCGGCGGAGGTACGCCGCCGCATCGGCCTGCCGCCGGGCAAGAAGGCCATCATGTACGCGCCGACCTGGCGCGACGACCAGTTCTACGCGCCCGGCAAGTACAAGCTCGACTTCCGCATCGACCTCGACGAGGCCAAGGCGCAGCTCGGCCACGACCACGTCCTGCTCGTGCGGCGCCACCCCAACGTGGTGGACCCGGTGCCCGGCGCCGGTGACGGCTTCGTCTACGACGTGTCCGACTACCCGGACATGGCGGACCTCTCCCTCATCGCCGACGTGATGATCACGGACTACTCCTCCCTGATGTTCGACTTCGTCAACACCGGGCGGCCGATCCTCTTCTTCACGTACGACCTGGACCACTACCGGGACACCCTGCGCGGCTTCTACTTCGACTTCGAGCAGTCCGCGCCCGGTCCGCTGCTGTTCAGCTCCCCGGAGCTGATCGGGGCGATCCGCAACATCGACAGCATCCAGCACGGCTACGCCGCCCGCTACCGCTGGTTCCAGCAGGAGTTCTGCGACCTGGACGACGGATACGCCTCGGCCAGGCTGGCCGACCGCATCCTGATCGCCGGAGGCGACCTCGACCCCGCGCGGGCCCAGGCGCCGGCCGTCGGGGCGGCGGGCGCCCGGGCACCGGGCCGGCCGGGCCAGCAGAGCCAGGCGGGCCACCAGGGGCAGTCGGGTCAGTGGAACGGAGGCACCCTCGGCCAGGTGCCGCGCCAGCCCGTCAGAAGAATGGATTCCGAGCATGTCTAAGGCAGCCCAGAACGCGCGTCGCGTCTTCACCGGCGTGGACACCGCCGGGGCGGTGCCGATCGAGTACCGGTTCTCCCACGCGAGGAACGGCAACCGCCATCTGGTCGTCGTCTTCGCGAACTTCACCGCGCCCGGTGAGTACGGCTGGTCGAACGGGGTCCTCGACAAGGTCCGGTCGAACATCCTCTGGGTCCGCGACCTGTTCGACGGTGCCAACACCTACTACCTGTGCAAGGGGATGGACTTCTCCCTGGAGCAGTCCGTCGTAGGGCTCATCTCCCGCGTCATGGGTGCCCTGTCCCTGTCGCCCGACGAGGTGACCATGTTCGGCAGCTCCAAGGGGGGCAGCGCGGCCCTGTTCTTCGGGCTGAAGTACGGCTTCAGGAACATCGTGGCCAGCGTCCCCCAGTTCCTGATCGGGACGTACGTCAAGGAGGGCATCCCCGGCGCGGCCAAGGTGATGATGGGCGAGGTGACGGAGCAGAACGTGCACACCCTCGACTCCGTCCTCCCCGACCTGGTGCGCAGCGGCGCCAACCACTCCGCCAACATCTACATGATCACGTCGCCCCAGGACGAGCAGTACAAGCGGCAGGTCGAACCGTTCATCGGGCTGTTCCAGGGCCGTGAGAACTTCAACTTCGTCTACAACGACTCTTCCCTCATCACCGACCACGGGAAGGTCACCCTGCGCAATCTCCCCACCATCATGGGGCTGCTGAACCTTCTCGTCGACGGCATCACCCCGCGGTTCGGAATGGTCCGCAACGGTTTCGAGCAGCCGGAGCGCGACACCTCGGCGATCGACGCCTACCTGACACAGACCTCGCAGGTGAAGGGCGATTCCTTCCCCAAGCCGGTGGTGCTGTCGCCGGCACCCGACGAGCGGGTGCCCGCCAACACCGTCCGTTTCACGGGCACCGCCCTGGGCGCCGTGCGGGTCAGCTTCTGGCAGGACGGCAAGTACCAGGGCGCCGCGCCCGTCGCCGCCGACGGCACCTGGGTCTGGGAGCGCACCAGCCCGTGGGCCAAGGGGAGACACGTCATCAGGCTCTTCGGCGCCGACGCGAACAACTACCAGACCGAGCGCACCGAAGTGGTCTTCACGGCCGTGGAGAACGCGTCGGCGGACCTGCCCGAGTACGACCCCGCGCCCGCGCCGATGCCCCGGCCGGCGCAGCGCCTCGTGCTGTCGGTGACCGCCCCGGCCGCCCACCAGCAGCTGCCGGGTCCCGCCGTCGGATTCGCGGGCTACGCCCCGGGCGCCGTCCGCGTGGACTTCCAGGAGGGCGGAGCGGCCCTCGGAACGTGCGAGGTGCGGGCCGACGGCAGCTGGGTGTGGGAGCCCGGCTGGGCCTGGAACCAGGGCGACCACTTCGTCGAGGCCATCGCGGTGGACGCCGCCGGCAACGCCTCGCCCTGGACGGCCGTCCCCTTCACGCTGATCATGAACTCCTACCCGGTCCCGGCGCAGGGGGCGTTCTTCAACCCACGGTACTGACCGTGGCCGGGTCCTGGGGGCGGCTCACCCGCATCACCAGCGGCCGGTGGTCCGACGCCTTGGTGTCCACCACCTTGCACGCGGTGCGGGGGAGTTGCGTGAACAGGTAGTCGATCTTCGTACCGTCCTTGTGGGTGGCCTTGCCCTTCCGGGAGTCGCCCTTCTGATCGCACTCGCGGTACGTGTCGTAGGCCTCCGACGGCCAGATCCAGGCGGACGTGTTCCGGTCGCCCACCGGCGGCGGGGAGTTGAAGTCCCCGCCGAAGACCGTGGCGGCGTCCGTCGACGCGGCGGCGACCAGCGAGCTCAGCTGGTCGTCGCGGAAGTCCCAGTCAGGGTGCTCGTCGTCGCTCTCCCGCAGCGAGAGGTGCGCGTTGCACACCCGCAGCCGCTGGGCGGGGACCCGCGCGCACAGGATCCCGCGGTGCAGTCCCACCGTCGGCTGCTCGGTCGGTATCGCCTCCACGTCGGTGAGCGGGGAGCCCGCCAGCAGGCCGTAGCCGGCCTGACCCCGGCCCTGCCCGGTGCAGTCGACGGCCGCACGGCGGCCCGCCGAGTCGACCTCGGCATACGGTTCGAAGGCCGAGTTCCACTGAGGGCCGAGGCTGCGGGCGAAGGAGAGCAGGTCCTCGGAGCACACCTCCTGCAGGAGCAGGACCTGGACGTCCGAATCACCGACCAGGTCGCGCAGTTGCTGGAGCTTCTCCTTCGGACCCCCGGTCTTCTCGCAGCTCCACTGCCGCACCCCGCACATGTTCCAGGTGGCCACGGAGACCTGGTCGGCCGTCCCGGCGCCCGCCCCGGCACCGGCGACCGAAGCCGGTGTCTGCGCCGACGTGCACGCCACGGCGGTCAACAGGCCCAGGGTCGCCGCCGTGCGGCCGAACCGGCGGCGGAGCGACCGCCGCACGGTCTCCATGTGTCTCTGCATCCGGACATCATTGGCCATGACCCGGCCGGACCGTGCATCGGGCCCGGTGCGAACGGCCCGGCGTCCTCGCCGCCTGCCGGGAGGGACACCCCCGGACACCCCCTAGGGTGGGGTGGTGACGAACGTAGATGCGATCCCCAGGGGCGAGCGGGTGCTGTACGGGTGCATGGGCCTCGGCGGGAGCTGGGACCCCGAGCCGTACGGGCCCGCGGACATCGACGCCGCCGAGGCGGCCGTCGCCGAGGCCCTCGACAGCGGGATCACCGCCTTCGACCACGCCGACATCTACCGGCACGGGAAGGCCGAGGCCGTCTTCGGCGAGGTGCTCGCACGCACGCCGGGGCTGCGCGAGCGCATCACCCTCCAGACCAAGTGCGGGATCCGGCTGGGCGACAAGGACCGCCCCGGGATGTACGACCTGCGCGGGGAGAGCATCACACGAAGCGTCGAGGAGAGCCTGACCAGGCTGCGGACCGATGTGATCGACGTCCTCCTGCTGCACCGCCCCGATCCGCTGGCGGACGTGGACTCGATCGCCTCGGCGCTGACGTCCCTGCACCGCCAGGGCCTCGTACGGGCCTTCGGCGTGTCCAACATGGGCGCCGCGCAGATCGCCCACCTCCAGGCCCGGCTCGACGTGCCGCTCGTGGCCAACCAGCTGGAGATGAGCCTGCACAGCCGTGCCTGGGTCGAGGCCGGAGTCCTGGTCAACACCCCCGAAGCGGCGCAGAACGGGTTCCCGTTCGGCACGCTGGAGCACTGCCGCGACCACGGAATCCGCCTCCAGGCCTGGGGCGCCCTGGCACAGGGCCGCTTCACCGGCCGCGAGGAGACGCCCGCCGAGCGGGCCACCGCGCAGCTGTTGGCCGAGCTGGCCCGGCAGAAGAACACCACGCCCGAGTCGGTCCTGCTCTGGTGGCTGATGCGGCACCCCGCCGCCGTCGCACCGGTCGTCGGCAGTGCGCGCCCCGAGCGGATCCGTGCCTGCCGCGACGCGGCGCTGCGGGAGCCCGAGCTCACGCACGAGGAGTGGTACGAGCTCTGGATCACCGCCCGGGGCGTGCCGCTGCCCTGAGCGGGCCGGGTACGGGGGCGGGGCCAGCCGCACCGGCGGCCGACCGGCAGGCCGGATGGGGCCCGAAGTGACCGTCGAGCAGGGCGGCCACGGGCTGTACCCCGGCAACGGCAGTGCCTGTGGCAACCGGGCCGTCACCGAGTTCCTCACGAGCGGCCGCCGTCCGGCCCGGGACACGGACTGCGCGAACCGAGACGGCGCCCGCCCACCTCTCCGTCACCGCCTCGCTACCGCGCAACCCGTACGGCGTCACCCGTTCGGCGGGGTGACGCCGGATCCGGCCGCCCGTACCCGGTCCGAAGGCGGACTCCGGGTGCCACACGGCTTCTCACCGGCCCGGACGCCGCCCGTGGACGCCTCCCCCTCCCGTCCCCTCGCACGCTCCGTACGGTCATGGCCCCGGATATCCATCCGTACTTGTGGGTACTGCGGCCGAATGGCGCCGGATTTGATAGTTCTGGACTGGTCCGGTGTGAGAAAGCTGCGGGAAGGACACGGCATGTTCGATCTACTGCGCCCGGAGACCCTCATGTGCCCCTTCTGCAAGGCCACCGCCGCCGACGGAGTGGTGCGCACCTTACGGACCGGAACGGGGTCACTGTCGGTCACGTGGCACACCCTCAACTGTCCGCACTACGCGGCCGACCGGATCCTCGCCGAGCAGGAGGGCTGAGCCGGCCCCGTCCGCACCGGGGGCGGCGACATGCGGGACCGGACCCGCCCGGAGAGGATGAGGAGGGACCGGCGACGAGGAGCGGCCCATGACCAGTCCAGCTGAGCGGCTCCGGCGCGGACGGGCCGTCCGCAAGATCACCGGACGCGCCGCGCACGGGCGGTGGACCACCCCGCCGGACCGGCCCGACCCCCTCGGGGTGCTCCGGAGGCAGGGCGTCGACCGGGTGCCCGAACTGCTGCCGATCCGCTACGGCCGGATGGCCGCATCGCCGCTCGCCTTCCTGCGCGGCGCCGCCGCCGTCATGGCCGCAGACCTCGCCTCCGGCCCGCAGACCGGCCTGACCGTCCAGCTCTGCGGGGACGCGCACCTGCTGAACTTCGGGGTGTTCGCCTCACCGGAACGCGCCCTGCTCTTCGACCTGAACGACTTCGACGAGACCTTCCCCGGCCCCTTCGAATGGGACGTCAAACGGCTCGCCGCGAGCGTCGTGGTGGCCGCCCGCGACAACGGGCACGGCGACGACCGCGCCGCACGAGCGGCGCTCGGCGCGGCCCGGGCCTACCGGGAGACGATCCGGGAGCTCGCCGGACTCGGAGAGCTGGACGTCTGGTACCACCGGACCGACACCGCCGACCTGCTGCCCCTCATCCGCAAGCGCGAACTGCACGGCCGGGTGGAGGCCAACCTGGCGCGCGCCCGCCGCCGCACCAGCCTGCGCGCCCTCGGCAAGCTCACCGAGGTCCAGGGCGGACGCCGGCGGATCATCCACGACCCGCCGCTGCTGGAGCCCCTCGCCCGGGCGGACTCACGGGAGGTCGACGAGATCTTCGATAAGTACCGCAGCACCCTCCCCGAAGAACGCCGCCTCCTGCTGGACCGCTTCCGGTTCGCCGACGTGGCGCGCAAGGTGGTCGGCGTCGGGAGCGTGGGGACCCGCTGCTTCATCGTGCTGCTCCTCGGGCGGGACGCCGACGACCCGCTCTTCCTCCAGATCAAGGAAGCCGTTCCGTCCGTCCTGCAGGGCCACCTCCCGGACGACGGGCACGACCACGAAGGGCACCGGGTGGTCGCGGGCCAGCGCCGGATGCAGGCCGCGGGCGACATCTTCCTCGGCTGGACGACCGGACCCGCCGGCCGCCACTTCTACGGCCGGCAGCTGCGCGACATGAAGGGGTCGGCCGACGTCGCCGGCATGACCCCGGGCCTGCTCGGCCGCTACGCCGAACTGTGCGGCAGGGCCCTGGCCCGCGCCCACGCCCGCACCGGCGACCGCATAGCCATCGCGGGCTACCTCGGCGGCGCCGACACCTTCGACCGCGCCGTGGCCGGCTTCGCGCTCCGCTACGCGGACCGGACCCGCGCCGACCACGCGCTGCTGACCGCCGCCGTCGCCGACGGACGGATCACCGCCACCACCGGCGTCTGAACGCTCCCGCCCTCAGGCCGGCGCGCCGCTCGGCTCCGTCTCCCGGGCCGCCCGGCGGCGCAGCGCGTCCTCGTCGGTGTCCGCGTCGTAGGAGATCAGCTTCGGCAGCAGGGCCGCCAGCACCGCCACCGACGCCACACAGGCCAGCCCGCCGCCCCAGAACGCCGATCGGGTACCGGTCCAGCCGGCCATCGTGCCCGCCCGGACCTGCCCCAGCTGCGGTCCCACGCTGTACGAGAGCACCTCGATGCCCGCCAGCCGGCCCCGCAGCTCCTCCGGGATCGTCTGGTTCCAGATCGTCGCCCGGCCCAGCCCGCTCACCATGTCGCCCGCGCCCGCCACCGCGAGGCACAGCAGCACGAGCCAGATGCCGGAGGACGCGCCGGCCCCGGCGATCGCCAGGCCCCACACCGCCGCTCCGCACACCACCAGCAGCCCGTGCCGGCGGACCCGGGACATCCAGCCGCTGGTCATGCCGAGCACCAGTGAGCCCACGGCCCCGGCCGCGTACATCAGCCCCAGCGCCCAGACCGCGTCGAGCTCGTCCGCGAGGAAGGGGTAGATCGCGTTCGGGAACGCGAAGAACATCGCCGCCAGGTCGACGGCGTACGTCCCCAGCAGTACGGGCCGGCTCCACGCGTAGCGCGCGCCCTCGGCGATCCCGCGCAGCGACGGCCGTTCGGCCCCCTTCACCGGAGGCGCCGGACTGAGCCGCAGGCACAGCAGCACCGACGCGAGGAACCCGAGGACGGTGACGGAGTAGGCCGCGGCGTGACCCGCGAACGCGACGACCACACCGGCCAGCGCAGGACCGGCGATCGCCCCGAACTGGTAGCGCAGCCCGTTGAGCGCCGCGGCGGCCGTCAGCTGGTCGTGCGGCACGATCCGCGCCATCAGCGAGTCCAGGGCCGGCCGCTGGAGCCCGCTCAGGGCCGACACCCCCGCCGCGACCACGTACAGCGGCCACAGCAGCGGATCCGGCAGCAGCGCGTTCACCAGCAGCACCAGGGCGAGCACCCCGAGTCCGGCCTCGGTCAGCAGGATCATCCGCCGCCGGTCGACGGCGTCGGCGAGGGCGCCCCCGTACAGCCCGAAGACCACCAGCGGGACGAGCTCCACCGCCCCCATCGCACCGACCGCCATCGGCGAGTCCGTCAGGTGCTTGATCTGCAGTGGCAGCGCGATCATCGCCATGAACGAACCGAAGTACGTCACCGTGCCCTGGTAGAAGAGCAGCCTGAAGTCCCGGCCGGATCGGAACGGGGCGAAATCGGGCAGTACGGCGGACCATCGGGAAGTGCTCACGAGATGCCATCGTCCGTTGACCCGGCGGCCGCGGCAACGGATTTTCCGCGCACCGGCCCCACCGGATCCCGCACGGACGGGCGAATCCGTGGCCGGGCGCGTGGCATGACGGGCCCGCGGTGGCACCCATGGGTCATGCCGCCGGTGTCAGCGTTCCTGCGTACGGCAGCGTCGTACGCCTGGCGCCTGCTGGTGGTCGGCGCCGCCGTCTACGCGCTCTTCGCCGTGCTCGGACGGTTCCACGAGATCACCGTGGCCCTCTTCCTCGGGCTCGTCGTCACCGCCCTGCTGTGGTGGCCCACCCGGCGCCTCGCGCGCGTCCTGCCACGCTCGGTCGCCGTCGCCGTCGTCCTCCTCGGCAGCGCGCTGGTCCTGCTGGGCGTGCTGACCCTGGTCGGCACGGCGGTGGCCGGGGAGAGCACCACCTTGGCCCGGGAGTTCCGCGAAGGACTCTCCAGCATCGAGAAGTACCTGGAACGGCCGCCCTTCCGGCTGAACCCGAACGCGCTCACCGACCTCCAGTCCCGCATCGGCGCGTACCTGTCGAGCCACCGCTCCACGCTGCTCAGCCAGGCGGTCAGCGGAGCCGGGCGCCTGGTGCACGTCCTGACCGTGCTCGCGCTCGCGGTCTTCTGCTCCTTCTTCTTCCTGCACGGCGGCGACCGGCAGTGGTCCTGGTTCTGCGCGCAGCTGCCCCCGTCCGTGCGCACCCGCCTGGGCATCGCGGGCGCCGCGGCCTGGCGCACCTTCACCGGCTACACCCGCGGGATCGTCCTCGTCGCGGCGACGAACGCGATCCTGGTCGGGGTGGCGCTGTACTTCCTCGGGGTACCGCTGGCCGTGCCGCTGGCGCTGCTGGAGTTCTTCGCGGCCTTCATCCCCCTCATCGGATCGCCGGTCGCGCTGGCGGTCGCCGCGGTGGTCGCGCTCGCCGCGAAGGGGCCGTTCGTCGCGGGCCTGGTGGTCGCGCTGATCGTGATCATCGGACAGATCGAGGGCCACCTGCTGCATCCGCTGGTGATGAGCAGGGCGGTGCGGCTGCACCCCCTGGTGGTGGCGATCTCGGTGGTCGCCGGGGCCATCGCCGCCGGGGTGGTCGGCGCGGTGGTCGCGGTCCCGCTGGTCTCGGTGACCTGGTCGGTGCACACGGCGCTGCGCGACGCCCGTCGCGGGGACGTGGGCCCGGCGGTCGACGACGACTGAGAGGCCCGGCGCCCGGCGGGCGGGTGGCCGGACGGCGGACACCCGCGGCCCGCTTCCTGCACAATCGCCTGATGAGCGATGAAGACCCCTACCTGTGGCTGGAAGACGTATCCGGCGACGCCGCCCTCGCCTGGGTGCGGGAGCGCAATGCCGAGACCGTGGACGCGCTGACCGGTTCGCCCGGGTTCAAGGTCCTGGAGCAGGAGATGCGCGAGGTGCTGGACGACGACGGCCGGATCCCCTGGACCGTCCGCCGGGGCGGCCACCTCTACAACTTCTGGCAGGACGCCGACCACGTACGCGGCCTGTGGCGGCGGACGACGCTGGAGGAGTACCGGACGGACCGGCCTGCCTGGGAGGTGCTCCTGGACCTCGACGCGCTCGCCGCGGCCGAGGGCGAAGAATGGGCCTGGGCGGGCAGCCGGGTGCTGGCCCCCGAGCACCGGCACGCCCTCGTCCTGCTGTCCCGGGACGGCGCGGACGCCTGCGTGGTGCGCGAGTTCGACCTGGAGACCGGGGAGTTCGTCGAGGACGGGTTCACCGTAGACGAGGCCAAGACCCGGATCGGGTGGATCGACGAGGACCGGGTCTGGATCGGTACGGACTTCGGAGCAGGCTCGATGTCGGGGTCCGGCTACCCGCTCCAGGTACGCCGCTGGCGGCGCGGCACGCCGCTCGCGGACGCCGAGCTGGTCTACGAGGGCCGGCCGGCCGACCTGTCCGCCTCCGGATGGCACGACGACACCCCGGGCTTCGAACGGGACTTCGTACACCGGCAGATCGACTTCTGGAACCAGGAGCTCTTCCTGCTCCAGGAGGACCCCGCCGGCCCGCCGCTGAAGATCGACGTCCCGGACGACGCGAGCGCCTCCGTCCACCGCGACTGGCTGACCGTCACCACCAAGTCGCCGTGGCTCGGCCACGGCCCGGGCACGCTGCTCGCCTTCGGCCTGGGCGCCTTCCTGGCGGGGGAGCGCGAGGCCGAGGTGCTGTTCGCACCGGACGAGCGCACCGCGCTCGCCGGGTACAGCTGGACCCGCAACCACCTCATCCTCAGCACCCGTGCCGACGTCTCCTCCCGGATGGAGCTCCTCACCCCGCCCACCGGGCCGGGCCGGGGTACGGGCGGCTGGCGCCGCGCACCGCTGCCCGGCCTGCCGCCGCTGTCCACCGCGTCGGTCACCGACACGGACCCGGACGTCGGCGACGAGTACTTCCACCAGGTCTCCGGCTTCCTCCAGCCCTCCACCCTCTACCGGGGCACGGCCGGCGACGGCAGCGAGGGCGAGAGCCTCAAGCAGAGCCCTGCGCTCTTCGACACCGCAGGTCTCGCCGTGCGCCAGTACTTCGCGACCTCCGCCGACGGCACCCGGGTGCCGTACTTCGTCGTCGGGCCCGAGGACCGCCCGGGACCCGGCCCCACCCTGCTCTACGGGTACGGCGGCTTCGAGATCTCCATGGTCCCGCAGTACAGCGCGCTCACCGGACGGGCCTGGCTCGCGCGCGGCGGCACGTACGTCGTCGCGGGCATCCGGGGCGGCCACGAGTACGGGCCCGCCTGGCACCAGGCGGCCCTCGGCGCGAACCGGGTCCGGGCCTACGAGGACTTCGCAGCGGTCGCCCGCGACCTGACCGCCCGGGACATCACCACCCCCGCCCAGCTGGGCATCGAGGGCGGCAGCAACGGCGGCCTGCTCATGGGCGCCATGCTCACCCGCGACCCGGAGCTGTTCGGCGCGGTCGTCGCGCACGTGCCGCTGCTGGACATGCTGCGCTTCCACAAGCTGCTGGCCGGGGCCAGCTGGATCGCCGAGTACGGGGATCCCGACAGTCCGGCCGACCGGCCGCACCTGGAGAGGATCTCCCCGTACCACCGGATCCGGACGGACGGGCCCGCGTACCCGCCGCTGCTGCTGCTCACCTCGACCCGCGACGACCGGGTACACCCCGGCCACGCCCGCAAGATGGCGGCGCGACTGCGTGAGCACGGGCATCCCGTGCTCTTCCACGAGCACCTCGGGGGCGGCCACGCGGGCGCCACCGACCACCGGCAGACGGCCTTCAACGAGGCCCTCGTCCACACCTTCCTGTGGGAGCGGCTGACCCCGCAGAAGTGACCCGGAGACCGGGCCGAAGGTGAACGGCAGGCATCCGTACGGGGGATTTGCGGGGCCAGGTGCTGCCGAGGGCCGGGTTGTGCTCCACCATCGGCGGATGCGACCCCGGCCCGGGAGGACCTCATGAGCACCCCGTACGCGTCCGCCGCCCCGTACTACGCCCGCTACCGGCCGCCGTACCCGGCGGAGCTCTACGCACTCCTCGTGGACCGGTTCGCGCTCGACGGCTCCCAGACCGTACTGGACCTCGGCGCCGGGCCGGGCACGCTCAGCCTGCCGCTGGCTCCGCTCGCCGAGCACGTCTACGCCGTCGACCCGGAGCCTGCCATGCTCGCCGAAGGGTGCGGGCTCGCCGAGGAGGGCGGCCACGGGAACATCTCCTGGCTGCGTGGCGACGCCGCCGGCATCGGCCGGCTGTGCCTGCCCCGGATCGACCTGTGCGTCATCGGCGGGGCGTTCCACCACATGGACCGGGTGCGGGTGCCGGCCGACCTGGACGCCGTACTCGCACCCCGGGGCGGGATCGCCGTCGTGACCTCGGCGGCGGCGGCCTGGCCGGCCGTCGTCGACGAGGTGCGTGCGCGCTTCCTCGGGCCCGGCCACCCGGCGGCGCCGGGCGCGGTCCCGGGACCGGCGGGCGGGCGGGCGGACGGCCTGGCGGGCGGACCGGCCGGCGGACTGGCGGACGGAGCCGCGGACGTGGACGGAGCCGCGGACGTGGACGGAGCCGCGGACACGGACGAACTGCGGGACACGGAGGACCATCTCGCGAAGTCGGCGTTCTCCCGCGTGGAGACCACCACGTGGGAGCGGTCCGTGCGGTACACCGTGGACCAGGTGGTCGGCCTGCAGTTCTCCCGTACCTGCTCCAGCCCGGCTCTGTTCGGCGACCGGAAGGACGCCTTCGCGGCCGAGCTGCGCCAGGCCCTGCTGGACCACTGCGCCGACGGCACCTGCACCCGGACCGTCACGGTCGCGGCCACCGTCGCGACCCGCCCGCGGCGGTGAGGTGAGCGGGGTCCCCGCTCACTGCTCCGGCCCGGACCCGGGCGAGCGGTGCGCGAACCGGTCGGCCGCGCGCCGGCCCCGGCTCTCCAGGGGGAGCACCCCGCTGGCCGCCGCCAGCCCGAAGGGCGGCATGTCGAAGTAGATCGACTCGTACGAGCCCTCTGGCACGACGTAGGACTCGTGCCAGAGCCCCACATGGCCGCGCAACTGCCCCGCGCGATCCTTGCGGTTGACGACCGACCAGGCCTTGTGGTGGAGCATGTCCGGAGCCGCGGCGTACGCGTAGAGCTTCTCCTTGGACTCCCAGTACTGGACCACGTAGTACGTGCGGGGCGAGGCGGTGAGCAGGACGTGGCCGAGCAGACCCCGGGCGGGGTGCCGGGCGAGCTCCCGCAGCATGCGCGGCATGGCCAGGACCACCGGGACCCAGTGGTGCACGGCCCAGAAGTGGTTGATGCGCATTCCGATGAGCAGGACGACGACGTCCCCCTCGGCGGCTGCGGTGGTACGGCCCGGTAAGGGTTTCGCGAACATGCCGGCCTCCCGATCGCCTTGTTGGATAGCGCTGCTGTCCAACCGTCACATGATTGGATAGTGGCACTCGCCAAGGGAAGGTTCAAGAGATTGCGGCTCGCGGAACTGAGTGAGCGGAGCGGCGTGTCCATCGCCACGATCAAGTACTACCTGCGCGAAGGGCTGTTGCCGCCGGGTCGCCGCGTCAGTGCGACGACCGCCGACTACGACGAGGGCCATCTGCGCAGGCTGCGGCTGGTGCGCGCGATGATCCAGGTCGGCCAGGTGCCGGTCGCGAGGGTCCGGAAGGTGCTGGAGCACGTCGACGACGAGTCCCTGGGCCGGACGATGCGCCTGGGCGCGGCGCTGTGGGCCCTTCCCCACCAGCCGCGACCGTCCGACGACAAGGGACTCGGCGACGGTGGAGGTGAGGGTGGCGATGACGGCGGCGAGGACGAGGCCACGACCGCCGCGCGCGCCGAGGTCGACCAGCTGCTGCGGACGCTGGGCTGGTCCACCGCAAGGGAGTTGGGGGAGCTCTCGCCGGTGCACCGTTCGCTCGTGGAGGCGGTGGCCACGCTGGCGCGGCTCGGCTATCCGTGGGACGCCGAGCTCATGGCCCCGTACGCACAGCTGATGCACCAAGTGGCCGTGCGGGACCTCGACTTCGTCGAGACCTTCCCCTCGGAGGCGGAGAAGGTCGAGACCGCCGTGGCGGCGACCATCCTGTTCCAGCCGGTGCTGAAGGCATTGCACCGGCTGGCCCAGGAGGAGGAGGCGGCCCGCCGGTACGGACTGCAGTGAGCCGCCGCCGGTGCGCCGCAGCGGTGGGTCAGGGGGCCAGGGTTCCGTCCGGGGTCGCGTCCGCGGGCGGGATCTCCGCGGGAAGCGGCGGGCGGACCCGGTCGACGCGGCGCCGCTCGCTCGCTCCGAAGGCCCGGTAGTTCTCCCGGGCCCCGCTCAGCGACACGTGGTTGGGCCCGCCCACGTGGTGATCCGGGTCCCGGTGGTCCCCGCCGTCGTCCTGCCAGCCGCAGACGGGGCAGATCTCGTGGTGCCCCGGCACCGAGACGGTCAGGTTCGCACAGACCAGGCACGGGAACGGGCCCGCGGGCGGCGCTTCGGCGAGCGCGGTGAGCAGCTCCTGCTCGCGGGCGGTGCTCAGACCGGCCCGGCGCGGGCGCTCCGGCCCCTCGGCGCGCTCCCAGCGCAGGAGGTCCTCCAGCATCTCGGCGCGCGGGCGGTCCCGCAGCCCGGCCGCGTGTGCCGCCGCTCCGCTGCGTGCGCAGAAGCCGGCCCACTTCGGATCCGGCATCCACATGGCCATCGACTCCGGGCCCATGAACACCCCGACGCCCTGGTCGAGGAGCCACTGGGGGTCCGCCACCGCCACGGGCCCGGTGTATCCGGCCACGCGTGCCGAGAGCCCGACCCAGCTGTCGAAGGGGACGACGGGACCGACGGCGTCGAAGGTGCCGGTGGTCCCCTCCTGGGCCAGGTCCAGCAGCCAGCACGCCAGGTCACGTACGTCGATGGCCTGCGTCGGCAGATCGGGGGACCGGGGGAGGAGCACGGGCTGGTCCACGTCCCGGGCGAAGCGTGCCGCCCAGTACCCGGTCCGTCCGCTGGCGTCCCCCGGGCCGCCGATCAGGCCGGCCCGGGCGATCACGAGCCGGTCTCCCACCGCACTGCGCGAGGCCTCCTCGCAGGCGACCTTGGCCTCCCCGTACTCCTCCCGACCCACCTGTGCGCCATCGGCCGGTGCCAGCAGCGCGGCCGACTCGTCGGCGCCGACCGTGCCGTGGTCGGCGTAGGCGCTGATGGAGGAGACGTAGGTCCAGTGCCGGGCCCGCCCCGCGAGGGCCGCGAGCGCCCCGCGGACGAAGGCCGGCTGCCAGGACACCTCGATCGCGGCGTCCCAGTCGCGGTCGAGGAGTTCCGCGTAGGCGGACTCCTGGTTCCGGTCCGCCGCCACCAGCCGGGCGCCGGGCGCCACGGCCCCGCTCTCGCCGCGCGCCAGGCAGGTCACCTGGTGCCCCCGCTCCAGCGCCTGCCGAGTGATCTCACGTCCCAGCCATGCGGTCCCGCCCAGTACAAGAAGATCCATCGGGCCACCTCAGCACATCGGGGGCACGCCCGCGACGACGGTTCGCGCTCGGCGAAGGAACCCCGGCGCCGGTCATGTGGCCGTCGGAGCGTCGCCGGCCGCTTCGCGGACGTATCCGCACAGGCCGGGTCCGCAGGCGCTCTCGTGGTCCCGGCCCCACTGGGAGGTGTCCCGCTCGACGGAACGCACCACGTGGGCCAGTCGCAGCTGCCGCCTCCGGGGCACGGTCGAGGGCAACGCCGCGAAGGTCCCCGGGAGTACGGCGACCATGCTGGCGACCTGCTCCCCGTCGCGCATCCGCAGCAGCATGGTGCACTGCCACCAGCGGATACCGCCGCCGCTGCTGTCCGGGTTGCCGGGCCAGTAGTAGTCCGCCGGATCCGGGAGCAGGTAGTGCACGCCGTCGGGGGCGAGATGGGCCCGCAGCCATGATCCGCTTCCGCCGAGGCCGAGCCGGAGCCGGTGCGCCTCGTCGTTCAACGCGCAGACCCCTTCCGTGTCGAGAGCCTTGAGAACGCGCGCCTGCGCGGGCAGCGGCCGACGCCCGGCCGGCGTCCTGACCGGCCAGCGTCCCAGCAGGATTCCCGTCTGCCGGCGCAGCGTCACCGGTGCCGGTCCCGTGCGGGACCGCGGCAGGGGCGGGGGCGGCGTCCAGTGGTGCGTCATCTGCTCGATGTGGCGCAGCATCCATGCCCGGGCTTCCGGGCCGGCAGTGCTCCAGACCCAGCTCAGCGGCCGTTCGGCCATCGCCTGATCGAAGCTCCCGAGGGGCTTGCCCAGGCGGGACGGCGTCCTGGGCCGCGGCCGTGCGACCCCCGGAAGGTTGTGGCTCAGGTCGGCCAGGAACCGGATGCGGTCCAGAACCTCCTCAGGGGAGGTGTCCCGTACCGTGAGCCCCCCGGCCACGTGCCGGATCTCGGTGAATGCCCTGGCCGCCAGGAACGCGGCCACGTCCCGGTCGAGCTCGGCCTCCCGGCGCCGTCCCATGCCGGTCCACCTGCCCTCTCCGATGCGTTCGCTCATGCCCGGAGGCTACGGCCCCTGCCCGGCGCCGCCGGCGCGGGGTGTCCACTTCGACCGGGCAGGCTCCGGCGGGCGCGTTCCGCCCCGAGCCGGGCGGTCCCCTCGCGCATCTCCCCGGCCCCTCCGCGTCGGCCGGCCGTCACAGGTCCCGCCGCATGCAGACGCGGGGCCACCGGTCCAGGCCGTGGGCCGCCTCGCGCGCGCGGATCTCCCGCAGGCCCGGAGAGAGCGCCGCGTCCTCCAGGGGCCGGAAGCCGCAGCGCGCGTAGTACGGGGCGTTCCACGGCACTTCGGTGAAGGTGGTGAGGGTCAGCGCCGACGCGCCCTCGCGCCCGGCGAACCCCGCCAGGTGCTCCAGCAGGCCCCGGCCGAGCCCGCGACGGGCGCGGTCCGGATGGACGGACACCTGCTCGACGTGCAGAGTGCCGTCGACGCGCCCGGCGATCAGATAGGCGCCCGGAGTGCCGGCCCCGTCGACCGATACCCAGGCCAGCCCGGCCCGTTGGAAGGCGGCGAGCTCGTCGAGCGTCGGCGGTTCGTCGTCGGCGATCTGCGGCATGCCGATGTCCCGGAAGCAGAGCCCCGCGGCCCTCTCGATGTCCTGGAGCCGGGGCAGCTCGTCCAGCCGTGCTGTGCGTATGGCCATGGCCGCATTGTCGCGGGCGGGCCCGTCCGAGGGCATCCGAGTATCGGGCCTCCGCCCGGATCCCGCTCGCCGGGGGCGGGCCCTGTGCTCCGTCCGAGTTCTCTTGGGCGCCTGTTCGGCCGCAGCAGCGAGGGAATGATCATCATTTTGGCGTCGCATCGCTTTGATACGGCTATGCCACGAATGCGACGGAGACAACCGACCAAGGCGTGGGGCGCCGTGGCTGCGGTGACGGGGGCCATGCTGGTCGTCGCCGCAGCGCCGGGGCGGGCGCCCGATGCGGACACCGCGGCGGAAGCCCTCGCGGGCCCGCCGCGAGAAGCCGCGGTCACCCTGCTCGTCGGCAGGGTGCTGGACGAGGGCGGCGGATCCGGCGCCGGTCCCTGCGCGGTGCGGATGTTCCGGCCCGGGCTGTGCAGCGGCTGGCAGGAGCAACGCGTACGGGCCACCGCGCGCGGGGTGGGATCCCTCGTCAAGGAACCCTCCATCGGCGGCGCGGCCCGGACCGCCCGGACCGAGTTGCTCCCCACGGACTCCGGCGGGCCGCTCCAGATCGCCCTCGCCGAACAGGGCCGCCTCACGGACGTGACCGTACGCGACGGGCACGGCCGTCATCTCGCCGGTGAGCTCGCCCCGCACGGCGAGCGCTGGCTGAACAGCGAGCCGCTGCGGGCGGGGGAGACCTACACCGTGCAGGTCGGCGCCCTGGACGGGGACGGGACCGCGGTCGGCGCGACCATGGCGTTCCGGACCGCGCCGCCCTCCGACGGGGGCCGGCTGACGGCCGAGTTCGGACCGGGCCCCGGCACGTACGGCGCGGGGGAGATCGTGACGGCGAGCCTCAGCCGCCCGGTGCCCGCCGGCGACCTCCCCGCCCGCGCCCGCCTGGAGCGGGCCCTGCAGGTGACCTCCGAGCCGCACGTCGAGGGCGCGTGGCACTGGGTCGACGAATCGACCCTGCACTACCGGCCGCGCACGTACTGGCCGGCCCACACCGTCGTCCGGGTCCGCAGCGGTCTCGACGGGGTCGAGGTCGGCGAGCACGACTACGGCGGCCCCTCCGACGCGGTGCAGTTCACCATCGCGGACCGGATCGAGGCCGTCACCGACTCCGCCACCCACCGGATGACCGTACGCCGCAACGGACGGGTCATCAGGACGATCCCGGTCACCACCGGCAAGGCGGGCTTCAGGACCCGCAGCGGCATCAAGGTCGTGCTGCGCAAGGAGCCCAAGGTCCGGATGCGCGGCGACACGGTCGGCATCAAGCGCGGCACCAGCGAGTTCTACGACCTGCCCGTCTCCTACGCGACCCGGGTGACCTGGAGCGGCGAGTACATCCACGCCGCGCCCTGGTCGGTCGAGGCGCAGGGTGAGGAGAACGTGAGCCACGGCTGCACGGGCATGAGCACCGAGGACGCCGCCTGGTTCTTCGAGACCGTCCGTGAAGGGGACATCGTGGAGGTGGTCAACAGCGGCGGCGCGAAGATGGCCCCCTTCGACAACGGATTCGGCGACTGGAACGTGGACTGGCGGACCTGGCTGGCGGGCAGCGCCCTGGCCGCCGTCGAGGGGAACCCGCAGGGCCCACCGCCCTCGGCGTCCGCGGCGTCCCGGCTGCACCCGACCACCTGACCCCGCCTCCGGGAGCGCACCGGCCGTCCGGCCGGTGCGCCCGCGTCCGGTCGGCGGCACCCCGGAGCGGACTACGATCACCACATGATCAAAGGAGTGATGTTCGACTTCTCCGGCACCCTGCTGCGCGTCGAGTCGACCGAGGAGTGGCTCGCCGCCGCGCTCGCGGAGACCGGCACCCTGCTGGCCGGGGCGGACTTCGACGAGACGGCGCGGAGGCTGACCGAGTACGGCGCGCTGCCCGGCGGGGCGTCGCCCCGGCACGTGCCGGCGCACCTCGAAACCCTGTGGGACCAGCGGGACATCAGCGCCGAGCAGCACCGGGCCGCCTACGGAGGTCTGACCCGGGCGGCCGGGATCACCGACCCCGAACTGGCACAGGCGCTCTACGACCGCCACATGAGCCCCGCCGCCTGGCGCCCCTACCCGGACACGGAACGCACGCTGCGCGAACTGCGCCGCCGGGGGCTCCCGGTGGCCGTGGTCAGCAACATCGGATGGGACCTGCGGCCGGTCTTCCGCGCGCACGGCCTCGACGAGCTGGTCGACGCCTACGTGCTCTCCTACGAGCTGGGCACCCAGAAGCCCGATCCGGTGATCTTCCGGGCCGCCTGTGACCGGCTGGGCCTGGCCCCCGCCGACGTGCTGATGGTCGGCGACAGCCGCGAGGCGGACGGCGGCGCACGGGCACTCGGCTGCCCGGTGCGTTTCGTCGACCACCTCCCGGTCGACGAGCGGCCGGCGGGCCTGGCCCCCCTGCTGGACCTGCTCGGGCCCGCGTAGCGCCGGGCCGGGCGCCGCACCCCGGTGGACCCTCCCGGACGCAGCACCGGGACCGGCCGCCGCCCGGCCTGGCGGTGGCCGACACCGCCGGCCGCCCGACTGTGGCGGCCGCGCACATGGGAGCGGTCCACGGGTGTCCCTGATGATTCCGGGCATGACGAGCGGATCTCCTCCCGTGCCCCGTGCGACAGCCGCCCCCGAGGGCCTGGGCCTGGCGGGCCGTACCGCCATGGTGACCGGGGCCGGCAGCGGGATCGGGCGGGCCTGCGCCTCGGCGCTTGCCGCGGCCGGGGCCCGGGTGCACGTGGTGGACATGGACGCCGCCGCGGCGAAGGCGGTCGCGGGGACGATCGGCGGGCAGGCGCACGTGGTGGACCTGGCCCGGGCCGAGACCGTCGCGGAGCTGCCGGCCGACGTCGACATCCTGGTCAACAACGCCGGACTGCAGCACGTCGCCCCACTGACCGAGTTCCCGCCGGACCGCTTCGCACTCATGCAGCGTGTGATGGTGCACGCGCCGTTCCTGCTGATCCGCCGGACCATGCCGTACATGCGCGCACGCGGCTGGGGCCGCATCGTGAACATCTCCAGCGTGCACGGGCTGCGCGCCAGCGCGTACAAGGCCGGCTACGTGACCGCGAAGCACGCCCTTGAAGGGCTGAGCAAGGTCGCGGCCCTCGAAGGGGCCCCGCACGGCGTCACCAGCAACTGCGTGAACCCCGGCTACGTCCGCACACCGCTGGTCGAGCGGCAGATCGAGGCCCAGGCCGCCGCCCACGGCATCGACGCCGCCCAGGTGGTGTCCGAGGTACTGCTGAGCCGCTCCGCGGTCAAGCGGCTGATCGAACCGGAGGAGGTCGCGGCAGCCGTCCTGTGGCTCTGCGGCCCGCACACCGGCTACGTCACGGGTGCCTCGATCCCCCTGGACGGCGGATGGACCGCCGCCTGACCCCCGGTGCGGAGGTCAGAAGCCGGGCCGGGCGTCCGTGACGCGGTCCCACAGGGACCGGGTGGCTCCGAATCCGCTCTCGTGGACCCAGACGTGGGTGCACCCGGGGCACTGCAGGTGGAGCATGCTGCCGGTGTTGGTGAGCAGGTAGCGCCAGTGGGTGGAGCAGGTGCGCCGCTGCTCGCAGGGTTCGCAGCCGCGGGCGTCCGCGCACTTCGGGCAGGCGACCCAGGCGCGGCGCCCGGGGTCGGCCTGCGGATCAAGCGGCAGCACGGCCGTCTCCGCGGGAGGGCAGCACACCGGCCGCCACCAGGTCGTCGTAGAGGCGCTGCTGCCCGGCGTCGAGCCCGGAATAGAGCAGGTCGTACGCGGCCTCCTCACCGAGGAGCACCTCCATCGGATCCCAGTCGGGGCCGAGGGCCGCCATCACCTGGGCGCGCCGGAGCACCTCCTGTGAGGTGAGGTCGACGGCGAAATCGACCAGCTCGGACGCGTCGGGTGCACCGGAGGCGTCGGACGGCGGGGTGCGGTCGTGGGGGGCCATGACATCGAAGTTAGGTAGCCCTTCCTTGCCCGGTCAAGGGAGGGTGGGCGGAGTCACATTCCGCAGGTCAGGGGTGTGCGGGCGGGGCCGCGCCACGCCGCACGGGGCCGTACGCCCGGGAGTGCGCCGTGACATATGTATCGGCCTGTCAAGGTGCTTCTCCTTCTGGAGGCTGATGCCCCGTTCGTTCTGGTGGAGGAGGCCGGGGCCGGGGGCCGGAGCGAAGAATGGAGGGGACCAAGATCGCCGGGCCCCACCGGGCCACCGACGAGGAGCCGCCGTGCCCCACACCCGTCCCGCCGACCGACCCGCACCGCGACTGCGCCGCGCCGCCTCGGCCACCGCCGTGGCGATAGCCCTGCTGGCCGGCCTCGCGCCGGCCGCGAGCGCCGCCGCCCAGGAAGCACCGAGCACCTACGGCCAGGACGCGGGCCGGCGCTTAGACCGGACCCGGCTGCAGGCGGGGCTGAACGCGATCCAGGAGGCGGGCGTGTACGGCGTCTACTCCGGGGTCCGCGACGGCCGTGAGCGCTTCGACGGCGCCGCCGGGCTCGCCGACGTCGCCACCGGGCGCAAGGTCCGCCCCGACCTGCGGCACCGCGTCGGCAGCGTCACCAAGACCTTCACCGCCGTGGCCGTCCTCCAGCAGTCCGCGAAGGGCCGGGTGGACCTGGACCGGCCGGTCGGCGACTACGTGCCCGAGCTGCTGCCCGGCGAACGCGGCCGCAAGGTGACCGTACGCATGCTCCTGAACCACACCAGCGGCATCCAGGACTACGTCGGCGATGCCTTCCCCTCCCTCCTGAAGGGGACCACGGAGAGCCTGGACGAGCACCGGTACCGCACGATCCGGCCCGCCGAGCTGATCGGCTACGGGGTGGCCAGGCCGCAGCTGTTCGAACCCGGCACCGAATGGTCCTACTCCAACACCAACTACGTGCTGCTCGGCGAGGTGCTCCGCAAGGTGACCGGCCAGGACCCGGAGCAGGTGATCACGCGGGACGTGATCCGGCGGGCGGGCCTGCGCGACACCTACTTCCCCGGCACCGACCCGCGCATCCGCGGCGCTCACGCCCGCATGTACGAGAGCTTCTACGGGATCATCGACCCCCCGCGCGACTACAGCGACTACAACATGACCTGGGCCGGTACCGCCGGGGCCCTCGTCTCCACCCCGCAGGACCTCAACAGCTTCTACCGCGCCCTGCTGGGCGGTGACGTCCTCCCGCGCCGCCAGCTGGACCAGATGCGCACCACCGTGGACGTCAAGGACGGCAAGGGCGCCGTGGTCATGCGCTACGGACTCGGCATCTACTCCATGGACACGCCGTGCGGACCGGCCTGGGGCCATGACGGGGGAGTCTTCGGCGCCGGGACCTGGGCCCTGTCCAGCCCGGACGGCAGCCGTCAGTTCGCCATCGGGTACAACCTGATGAAGTACCAGCGCCTCAACGAGGCCGGCACCGAGTTCGAGGCGCACCCGGCCGACGCGGCCATGCGGGACTACCGCGACCAGTCCCTCTGCGGCACCACGGCGCCGCGCACCCCGGACCCGGCCGCGAAGAACGGCTCCGCCGAGGGCCCGTCCGCCCAGGCCCCGTCCGCGCGGACCCCGTCCGCGCCGCGCGTCCTGCCGCAGGACATGCCGCCGCTCCCCGGGCCGCTGTCGGGTCCCGTGCGCTGACCGCGCGCAGGGGCGGTGCCGCCTCCCGCGGGTGCTTACGGATCCGTGACGTGCGGCCCGGCGGGCGTCCCGCCGGGCCGCACGCGGCATAGCGTCGGGGCATGCGTGTACTTGTGACTGGAGGGGCGGGCTTCATCGGCTCGCACGTCGTCGCCGAGCTGACCGGCCGCGGCCACGAGCCGGTGGTCTTCGACCTGGCGGCGGACGGACGGGACGTACGGGACCCGGATGCCGTGGAGCGGGCCCTGGCCGGCGTGGACGCGGTCTGTCACCAGGCGGCCAGGGTCGGGCTCGGGAAGGACTTCGGGGACGCGCCCGGCTATGTGTCGGCGAACGACCTGGGCACCGCGGTGCTGCTCGCCGGGATGGCGCGTGCACGGGTGCCGCGGCTGCTGCTCGCCGGGTCGATGGTCGTCTACGGCGAGGGACGCTACGCATGCCCCGCCCACGGCACGGTCCGGCCCGGCCCGCGCGCCGAGACCGATCTGAGGGCCGGGCGGTTCGAGCCGCGCTGCCCGGTCTGCGGCGCCGACCTGGCGCCGGGACTGGTCACGGAGGACGCCCCGGCGGACCCCCGGAACGTCTACGCCACGACCAAGCTCGCCCAGGAACACCTCGCGGCCTCCTGGGCCCGGGCCACCGGCGGACACGTCGTCTCGCTGCGCTACCACAACGTCTACGGGCCGGGGATGCCCCGCGACACCCCGTACGCGGGGGTGGCCGCGCTGTTCACGTCCTCGCTCGCGCGGGGCGAGGCGCCGCGGGTCTTCGAGGACGGCGGTCAGCGCCGGGACTTCGTGCACGTGCGGGACGTGGCCGCGGCCAACGCGCTGGCGCTGGAGGCCCTGGCCCCGGCGGGCACGGGCGCGGAGGCGGGCGTGGGCTCCGGGCCGCCCGCGGGCTTCACCGCGTACAACGTCGGCAGCGGCGACCCGCGGACCGTGGGCGACATGGCCGCGGCGCTGGCCGCCGCCTGTGGTGGCCCGGCCCCGGTCGTCACCGGCGAGTACCGGCTCGGCGACGTCCGGCACATCACCGCGGACTCGGCGCGCCTGCGCCACGAGCTGGGCTGGCGCCCCGCCGTCCCCTTCGCCGCGGGCATGGCCGAACTGGCCACCCGTCCGGCCGAGCCGGGATGCAGCGTGTCACCGGGAGCACCGAACCCCGTTCGATCCACGTCGTGCTGACCGGCCGTCCGCTCCGCACTGCCCTGCCGCGCCGATCGCAGGGCCGATGAGGTAGACCTCGCCGCCCGGCGCCGACACGCCGACCCCGGGGCTAGCACATCGGTGCGGTCAGCCACATTCTGTAATCGTCCGCTACTTTCAGCTACGAGTGCAGGAGGACTGGCATGGAGAAGCAGAACGGGGAAATCGCTGTCGACCGGGTCCTTTCCGTCGAGGAAGGGATCGAGATCAAGCAGCGCATCGCCGCACAGAGATCGCTCAAGCAATGGCGGTGGATGGGCAACTACGGCGACCCCACCCAGGCCTCCGCCGTCGCGAACGTCGATCCGCCGTGCCTGGCCGGGGAGGTGATGTTCACCATCAACGGCAACCTGACCCCGGCCTGGATGTTCTACTGACCTCGCCGACGGCCTAGCCGGCCGCGGCCGGCAGGGTCAGTTCGAAGCGGCAGCCGCCGCTCACGTTGCGGACGTCCGCGTGGCCCGCGTGGGCCTCGACGATGCCCCGGACGATCGCGAGGCCCAGGCCCGCACCCGAAGGAGGGGTACGGGCCGGGGTGCCGCGCCAGCCCGTGTCGAAGACACGCGGGAGGTCCTCCTCGGGGATCCCTCCGCAGGCGTCGGTGACCGAGAGCACCACGGAGTCCGCCCGGCGTTCGGCGGCGATCGCGACCGTACCGTCGGCCGGGGTGTGGCGGATGGCGTTGACCAGGAGGTTGGACAGCACCCGAGTCATCTCCTTGCCGTCCACCTCCACCGGCAGCGAGGCGACCCCCTCGCCGACCAGCCGCACGCCGTGCTCGCGGGCGAGCGCGTCGGTGCCGGCCAGGGCGTCGCCCACCAGGTCGTGCAGCGACATCCGGGTCAGCGTGAGGGAGAGCGCGCCCGCGTGGATGCGCGACAGCTCGAAGAGGTCGCCGACCATGGAGTTGAGGCGGTCGACCTCGGTACGGATCTGCCGGTGGTAGCGGGCGGGATCAGCCGCCATACCGTCCTCCAGCGCCTCCGACATGGCGCGCAGACCGGCCAGCGGGGTGCGCAGATCGTGCGAGATCCAGGCCACGAGCTCGCGCCGCGAGGCCTCCAGGGCCCGCTCGCGCTCCCGGGAGGCCGCCAGCCGTTCGCTGGTGCGGGCCAGCTCGCTGCTCAGTGCCGTGAACTCGGCGGGAGCGGGCAGCGTGGGCGCCGCGAACGTGCCCTCCTCGCCGAAGACCCGGGCCGCGCCCACGAGCTCCCGGCAGCGCCGGACGACCTGGCGGCCCAGCAACAGCGCGGTGGCCATCGAGACGGCCGCGGCCGTCGCGACGACCGTCGTCACGACGGCCAGGTCGTGGGAGGACAGGAACATCGCCCAGGCGACGGCCAGCGTTCCGGCGAGCATCGCGGACACCGCGACCGCGGCCACGACCGCGAGGGAGACGGCGACGCTGCGCCGGCGCAGTATCCGCAGCGCCACGGCCCCGAGCAGCCCGGCGGCGCCCGCGCCGAGGAGCGCGTACAGGGCGATCAGCAGAAGGTCACGCATGGCCGTCCTCCGTCCGGAAGGCGTGCTCGGCACCGGTGTCCGGGGCCGGCTCGAAGCGGTAGCCGGCGCCCCAGACGGTCCGGATCAGCCGTGGGTTCCCCGGATCGTCCTCGATCTTGCCGCGGAGCCGCCGGACGTGCACGGTGACGGTCGACAGGTCGCCGAAGTCCCAGCCCCAGACCTCACGCATCAGCCGCTCCCGGTCGCAGACCTGGCCCGGGTGGCGCAGGAAATAGGCGAGGAGGTCGAACTCCCTCAGGGTGAGAGCGAGTTCCCGCCCCTCCTTGTGCGCCCGGCGAGCCCCCGGGTCCAGGACCAGGCCCGCCACCGCCAGCCGAGGACCGCCCTCCGGACCGCCCTCCGCGGCACTGCCCGGTGCCCCCGCCTGAGCCCGGCGCAGTACCGAGCGCACCCGCAGCACGAGCTCCCGCGGGCTGAAGGGCTTGGTCACGTAGTCGTCCGCGCCCACCTCCAGGCCCAGGATCCGGTCGTCCTCGTCGCCGCGCGCGGTGAGCATGATGACGGGGACGGGCCGGGCGCCGTTCTCCCCGGCACGCAGCCGGCGGCAGACCTCGAGGCCGTCCATCCCGGGCAGCATCAAGTCGAGGACCATCAGGTCCGGCCGCTGCTCCTCGGCGGCGCGCAGGCCGGAGGGGCCGTCCGCCGCCAGGCGCACCGAGAATCCGGCCCGTTCCAGGTATCCGGCCACGACCTCCGAGACGGTCGGATCGTCGTCCACCACGAGGACGCTGCCCTGGGCACCCGCCGGGGCGCCGACCTGCCCGCCGGCCTGGGCCTCGCCCTGCGCGCCGGTACGGTCGGACCCCTCGGCGCCGGGTCCCTCGTTCGTACGCTCCACATCGCTCACTGCCATGCCCCCAGGCTGTCACCTGCCCGGCCCCAGGTGTGGCGCGGACCCCCTCCCACGGGACGGCGTCCGCGTTTCGTAAGGTCTGTGAGCCCCCTTTCACCGGTCCTGATTCCTACGGTGTGGAGGGTGACTTCATCAGCTTGTGCTCCGCCCCGCGCGGACCTCGTACTGCCGTGCCTCGACGAGGCGCAGGCGCTTCCCTGGGTGCTGGCGCGCGTCCCGGCCGGATGGCGTGCCATCGTCGTCGACAACGGGTCGACCGACGGCTCGGCGGAGATCGCCCGGAGCCTGGGCGCCACCGTCGTGCACGAGGACCGGCGCGGATTCGGTGCCGCCTGCCACGCCGGACTCCTCGCGGCCCGCGCCGACCTGGTCTGCTTCTGCGACTGCGACGCCTCCATGGACCCCGGGCTGCTCGCCGCGATGGCGGCGAGCGTCGCCGCGGGCGAGGCGGACCTGCTGCTCGGCCGCCGCCGCCCACAGGGCCGCGGCGCCTGGCCCGTACACGCCCGGGCCGGCAACCTGGCGCTGGCCCGGATGCTGCGCCGCCGCACCGGACTGCGGCTGCACGACCTCGGACCGATGCGGGTCGCGCGCCGGGAGGCGCTGCTCGGCCTGCACCTGACCGACCGGCGCAGCGGCTACCCGCTGCAGATGGTCGTACGGGCCGCCGACGCCGGCTGGCGCGTCGCCGAGACCGACGTCCCGTACCTGCCCCGCTCCGGGAAGTCCAAGGTCACCGGCACCTGGCGGGGCACCTGGCAGGCGGTACGGGACATGCGCAAGGTGCTCGCCGAACCGCCCGGCACCCGGTCCGCGCCCACCGAGGGGGTCTCCGCGTGAGCACGCTCCTCGTCATCGCCAAGGCCCCCGTCGCCGGCCGGGTCAAGACCCGCCTCACCCCGCACTTCACCCCCGAGCAGGCCGCCGCGCTGGCGTGCGCCGCACTTCAGGACACCCTGGCCGCCGTACGCGACACCCCGGCCCGCCGGCGCGTGCTCGTACTCGACGGAGCGCCCGGGCCCTGGCTCCCCGACGGCATCGAGGTCGTACCGCAGGGCGCGGGCGGGCTCGACGCCCGGCTGGCCGCGGCCTTCGCCCAGGCCGCCGGACCGGCCCTGCTCATCGGCATGGACACGCCGCAGGTCACTGCGGACCTCCTCGCCCGCGGGCTCGACTTCGGCGAGACGGACGCCTGGTTCGGCCCGGCCGACGACGGCGGGTTCTGGGCGCTCGGCCTCGCCGAGCCCGACCCGGCCCTGCTCCTCGGCGTGCCGATGTCCCTGCCGACCACGGGCGAGCTGCAGCGCGGCCGGCTGACCGGCTCCGGGCTCGCGGTACGGGACCTGCCCGAGCTGTGCGACGTGGACACCCCGGCCGACGCGGCACGGGTCGCCGCCGCCGTGCCCGGTACCCGCTTCGCCGCCCTCCACCGCGGCCTCCACACGGTGACACGATGACCGCCCAGCTCGCCGAACCCGCCCTCGCCTGGCGGGCCGACCCCTACGCCGACGCGCTGCGCGCCGGCCAGGGCCCCCTCTACCTGCGGCGCGCGGACGGCTGGCTGCTGCCCCTGGACGTGGAGCGGTGGTGCGCCGAACCGGACGAGGCGGACGAGGGCGTCCTCGCCCGCTGCGCGGGGCCCGTCCTGGACATCGGCTGCGGCCCCGGACGCCTCGTCGCCACCCTGGCCGCACGCGGGCACCGGGCGCTGGGCGTGGACGTCACCCCCGAGGCCGTGGCCCGTACGACGCGGGCCGGCGGCAGCGCCCTGTGCCGGTCGGTCTTCGACCCGCTGCCCGGCGAGGGACGCTGGGGCACGGTCCTGCTCATCGACGGCAACATCGGCATCGGTGGCGATCCGGCCGCCCTGCTCGGCCGCGCCGCCCAGCTCGCCGCACTTGACGGCTCCCTGCTGGTCGAGGTGACCGCCGCCGACGTGGACGAACGCGTGGAGGTACACGTCGACGACGGCCGCGGCGGCCAAGGGGCGCCCTTCTGGTGGGCCCGGCTCGGCGCCCGCGCCCTGTACGGCCGGGCCGCCGACGCGGGCTGGACCCGGTCCGTCACCTGGCAGGCTGCCGGCCGCAGCTTCGTACACCTGCGACGCTGACAGGCATGCAGAAGGGGGGAGTCGACGCCGCACCGGCGTCAACTCCCCCTTTTCCCCGCACCCCGCACCCCTCGTCAGCGCCGCGCCGCCGCCTGCCGCCGCCGCGCCCACACGCACGCTCCCACGTGCCCGGTCGTGAACGCGGCGATCGCGACCATCGCCAGCAGCCAGTTCCGCGGATAGTCCAACGGCAGCACCGACGCGTTGGCCACACCCCCGGGGCGCAGGAGCGGCGGCAGGGCGATCACCGTCAGGGACCCCGCGACGATCAGTGCGGCGCGCGGGACCCCGCGCAGACGCAGGCCCGCCGCCGCGCAGAGCGCCCCGACCGCGACCACGAGAGGGGCGATCAGCCCGTCGTGGACGAGGACCCCGCCCGCGAGCCACAGCACGATCCGCCACGGCTCGGGCTGCTGCACCAGCAGGAAGCCACCGAAGGCCATCAAGGCCACCCCGAGACCGCCGCACACGTACCGGAACCCCATCACGCCACCTCCAGCCGGCCGACCCACTTGGTCTGGAGCACGCCCGGCCGGTTCGGGGCGATGATCCGCGCCGGATAGCCGTGGTCCAGGGACAGCACCTCACCGTTCAGGCGCAGGGCCAGCAGAGTGAGCGGGTCCTGCGCGTACAGACGGCCCATCTCCATCACCCGGTACGCGCCCGCCACCTCCAGCGACACCACCCGGCAGCGGGCGTCGGGTCCCCCGCCGGCCCGCTCCAGCAGGTCCCGTACCCGGACCCCCGTCCACCGGGCGGACTTGCTCCAGCCCTCCACACAGGCGATGGGCAGGGTCACCTCGTGCTGCGGCAGGGCGCGCAGCTCCTCCAGCGTGAGGGTGGACGGGCGCGGCCCGGCCAGGGTCAGCCGCCAGCCGTCCAGCGAGGCCTCGGTGACGCGTGCCGCGGCGGCCGTACGGTTCACCGGCAGCCCCTGCGGCCCGTGGGCCGGGCTGCGCGGCGCGAACAGCTCCAGCGGCCCGAGCGCGGTGACCGACTGCCCGACCGTGGTCAGCGTGACCGCGCCCACCCCCGCCGCGACGGCCGCCAGCAGCTGCCGGCGGTCCGGCCCGTCGGCCTCGGGCAGGGCCAGGGTGCCGGGGGAGCGGCGGGTGAAGTGGTCCCGGATCCGCGGCCATTGCACGGCGACGTGCAGCAGCAGTGCTCCCAGCAGCAGCCAGGCGACGGCGTAGTGCACGGGTACGAACGAGAACGGCCAGGGGTACCACTGGAAGGTGTTCAGCAGACCGGTGAACAGCTGGAAGATCGCGGCGGCGACGAGTACGGCCACCGAGAGGCGCTCCAGCGCGTGCAGCACGGACCGCACCGGCGGCCACGCGAACAGCCGCGGGTAGACCGTCCACAGCTTGGCCAGCAGCAGCGGGATCGCGGCGGTGCCCGAGGCCACGTGCAGGCCCTGGGTGAGCCGGTAGCCCCAGGACGGACGGCTCGGCAATCGGTCGGCGAGCCAGACCGGCGGCTGCTGGAGGAAGTGGCTGAGCACACCGGTGGCGAAACAGACGACGACGGCGAGCCCGAGCAGGCGGCCGATCACCGTCGCGGTACGGGCGTCGTGCAGCCGCGCCCTGAAGGTGATCGGCGGGCCCGGGGGCGGAGTGAAGCGCATGAGCCCATCACACCTCGCCGACGCCCCGGTGGGAGGCTTGGACACCTTACGGAATGCGGACGTGCGGGACGGCGCACGCCCCATCCGCAGCCGTTGCTGGAACGCTGCGGGGGTGAAACCGCGCACCGTCCCGACCGCACTCGCGGCCCTCGCCGCCCTGACCGCCGTCCTCGTCCTGGCCATCCGCCACGACGGCTACTTCACCGACTCCGTGGGGCTGTTCCTCCGGTACGCGGTCTGCTGGGCGCTGTTCGCCCTCGCCCTGCTCGCGCTGCGCGGGGTCCCGGCCGACCGCGTCGTGCCCCTGCTCCTCGCCGGAGCCGTCGCCGTCGCCGTGACCGGGCTGGTGGCACCGCCCCGTACCAGCACCGACTCCTACCGCTACGCCTGGGACGGCCGCGTCCAGTCGGCCGGCATCTCCCCGTACGACCACGCCCCGCAGGACCCGGAACCGGCCCGCCTGCGGGACCCCTGGCTCTTCCCGACGGGCGCCGCCTGCACGGGACCGGACCGCGCCCCGATTCCCGGCGGCGGGCCCGTCCCGCACTGCACCCGCATCAACCGGCCCGCCGTGCACACCATCTACCCGCCCGTGGCCGAGGCGTACTTCCTGGTGGTCGACCGGCTCTCCCCGGCCGGAGCCCGGCACAAGCCGCTCCAGACCGGGGCCGGGCTCCTCTCCCTCGGTGTGACGGGCGCGCTGCTGCTGATCCTGCGCCGCCGGGGCGGGGACCCGCGCCACGCCGCGTACTGGGCCTGGTGTCCCGCCGTACCGATCGAAGCCGTGAACAACGCGCACGTGGACGTGCTCGGCGTGCTGCTCGCCGTGACCGGTCTCGGTCTCGTCGCGGAGCGCGGCCTGCGCCGCCGGGCCGCCGGAGGCCTGGTGCTCGGCGCCGCCGTCGCCACCAAACTCATGCCCGCGGTCGTCCTGCCGGGCGCGCTGTCCGGGGTGCGCCGGGTCCGCGACGCGGCCGCCGTCCTGGTCCCCGCCGCCGCCTTCACCCTGCTGGCCTACCTCCCCTACGTCCTCCTCTCGCACGGCTCCGTCCTCGGCTACCTCGGCGGCTACGTGGACGAGGAGGGCTACGACGACCCCTCGGACGGCTCCCGCTACGCCCTGCTGCGCCTCCTCCTGCCCGACAGCTGGGCGCTCCCGGTGCTCCTCGCCGCCATGGCTGGCGTGTCCCTGTACGTGATGTGGCGCGGCGACCCCCGGCGCCCGTGGAGCGGCGCCCTCCTGGTCACCGGCTGGGCCTTCGCGCTCCTCACCCCCGGCTACTCCTGGTACGCGTTGCTCCTGATCGCCCTCGTGGCCCTGGACGGACGCTGGGAATGGCTCGGCATCGCCCTCGCGGGCGCGGCCTGCTACCTCCTCGCGCCGGTCCTCGGCCACCGGCCGGCGCTGAGCGCCACCGCGTACGGAGCCGCGGTCGCGGTGATCCTCGTGGCCGCGGCGCTCCGGCGGCGGCGCGGGTCCGGCCGGCCGGGCGCCGGGGCGGACCGGTCCCACGAGCCGGTCAGGAACGCGTGAGGACGACGAGCCGCTGCGTCGCCCGGGTCATCGCGACATAGCGGTCGACCGCTCCCGCGATCCCCGTACCGAAGGTCTGCGGGTCGACGAGGACGACGAGGTCGAACTCCAGCCCCTTCGACAGACCGGGCGTGAGCGACCGGACCCGGGCACCCTCCCGGTGGGCACCGGCCCCGCTGCCTTCGGCGGCGATGACACAGGCGACCCCGTCGGCGTGCGCGTCGAGCCAGCCGTCGAGGACCGCGTCCAGGTCCTCGGCGGAGCCGTGGACGACGGGAACGCCGCTGCTGCGGACCGAGGCCGGCACGTTGGCGTCCGGGAGCGCTTCCCGGATGGCCGGCTCCGCCACCGCCATGACCTCCTCGGGCGTCCGGTAGTTGATGCCGAGGGAGGCCACGTCGATCCGGTCGAACCCGATCCGCTCCAGCCGCTCCCGCCAGGACTCGGTGAACCCCTGCCGGGCCTGGGCGCGGTCCCCGACGATGGTGAAGCTCCGGGACGGGCAGCGCAGCAGCAGCATCTGCCACTCCGCGTCGGTCAGTTCCTGGGCCTCGTCCACGACCACGTGCGCGAACGGTCCGGCGAGCAGGTCCGGGTCCGCACCGGGCAGCGCGCCCTCGTCGACCAGGCTGTCCTGCAAGTCCTTGCCGCGCAGCATCGTCACGGCGCCCTCACCGTCGTCGTCGGCCGCGAGCAGGTCGTCGATGACTCCGGCCATGCGCTCACGCTCGGCCGCCACCGCGGCGCTGCGCCGCCGCAGCCGCCGCGCCGACTCCGGGTCGCCGAGCCGCTGCCGCGCCGCGTCCAGGAGCGGCAGGTCGGACACCGTCCAGGCCTGGGCGTCCGCGCGCTGCAGCAGCGCCACGTCCTCGCGGGCGAGCCACGGGGCGCACATCCGCAGGTAGGACGGCACCGACCACAGGTCCCCGACGAGATCGGCCGCGTCGATCGTCGGCCACGCCCGGTCGAGGGTCCCGGCCAGCTCCTCGTCGTACCGCAGGGATCTGCGCAGCAGGTCGGGCGAGAGGTCCTCGTCGTCGAACTTGTCGAGCAGGATCGTCACCAGCTCCTCCCAGATCTGCTCGCGCGCCTCGTTGTGCGGCGTACCGGCGGCCGCCCCGAAGGCCTCGGCCCAGTCGTCCGGGCTCAGCCAGACGTCGGACCAGGGCGTCGTGACCGTCATCCCCTCGGTGGGCGGCTCCTCGTAGATCCGCACGGCCTTCTCGACCGCCTTGACCATGTCCGCCGACGACTTGAGGAACGCCACCCGCGGGTCGGCCTCGGCGCTCGCCGCGGCCCCCTCGGCGACGAGGTCCCGCACGGTGCACGTCTGTACGCCCTCCTCGCCGAGGCTGGGCAGCACATCGGCGACGTAGGCCAGGTAGGGCTGGTGCGGACCGACGAACAGCACGCCGCCGCGGCGGTGGCCGAGGCGCGGGTCGGAGTAGAGGAGATGGGCCGTGCGGTGCAGGGCCACCACCGTCTTGCCCGTGCCCGGACCGCCGTCGACGACGAGGGCGCCACGGGAACCCGCGCGGATGACGGCGTCCTGGTCGGACTGGATGGTGGCGAGCACGTCACGCATCCGCGGCGACCGGCTGCTGCCCAGTCCGGCGATGAAGGCGGACTGGTCGTCGAGCGCGGCGTGCCCCTCGAACCCGTCGGCGGTGAACACCTCGTCCCAGTAGTCCCCGACCCGGCCGCCGGTCCAGCGGTACCTGCGGCGGCTCGCCAGACCCATCGGGTCGGCGTGGGTCGCGGCGAAGAACGGCTCGGCCGCGGGCGAGCGCCAGTCGATCAGCAGCCGGCTCCCCGCACCGTCGGTGAGGCCGAGCCGCCCGATGTACACGGGCTCGGGGTCGCCGTCGAGGACCATGCGCCCGAGGCACAGGTCCAACCCGAAGCGACGCAGCGCCCGCAGACGGCCCGTCAGCCGGTGGATCTCCACGTCCCGGTCCATCGCCTCCCGTCCCAGGCCGCCGGGGGCCCTGCGCAGGGCTTCGAGGCGGTCGGACAGCTCGGCGACGGTCTGTCCGAGGCTCGCCGCGACGGCCGCGAAGTGCTTCTCGTCGGCGCCGATCAGCGCCGGGTCGGCCTTGGGGGAGAGGCGGGCGGGAAGGTCGAACGCACTGGTGGTCAGGGAGGTCATATCAGTAGCTCCGATCTGCGGCGGTACACCCGCGAACTCATCGAACGACCCGTCAACCGACAACAGCGCATGCACGAGGGGGATCTCCCGTTTTCGCAGGTCCTGGCTTCGAGGAGCGATTCTGCGGTACGAGTGGGGCCTTGCCGCAAGCCCCCCTGTGCGTTATAACTTGAGAGTGGAAAGGAGTGGGTACTCCTCCCTTCCCCTGATCGTCCGCCCGGTACGGACGTCCTCCCCCTCCCGTATGACTGCGCGTGGCGCGCCCACTTCCGCGTACCCGCCGGCCTGTGGCCCAGGCGCCCTGCCCCGTTCATCCGTACGGCCGAACTGCGGATGCCGCGCCCTGCCCGCCGGGGCAGGCTGTGGGGCAAGGAGAGCCGCCACCGCCTGCCTTGGCACGGCTTCAGCGTCGTCCACCGAAGTCCCGAGGGGTTCACGGCTCCCGCCCCCTAGGAGGTCAGCCATGCAGGGTGACGAGAGCGCGGGCGAACTCGCGGCGCTGCGGGCCAGGGTCGCAACCCTGGAAGCGGAGGTCGCGCGCCGGCCCCCTCCGAAGCACCGCATGAAGTCGCTGCTGTCCGCAGTGCTGATCATCATCGGCTGCGTGCTGGCCCCGCTCGGCATCGTGGCCTCCTGGACGTCCAGCATCGTGGGGAACACGGACCGCTACGTCTCCACGGTCGCCCCGCTGGCCTCCGACGCGGATGTCCAGGCGGCCGCCGCGAACCGCGTCACGGCCGCCCTCATGGAGCACCTCGACCTGGAGACCCTGCTGGAGGACGTGGCCCCCGACCAGCGGCCGCTGCTCCAGAAGGCCCTGGGCAAGCTCGGCGGCTCGCTGGAGGGCGCGGTCAGCAGCTTCGTGAAGGAGAAGGCGCAGGACGTCATCGCGTCGCCCCAGTTCGAGACGATCTGGACCAACGCCAACCGTACGATCCACGCCTCGCTCGTCAAAGCCCTGACCGGCAGCGGTGACGGCGCCGTGGAGATCAAGAACGACGCCGTGACCATCGACCTCGCGCCGGTGATCGAACAGGTCAAGACGCGGCTCGTGGACGCCGGGATGGGCGTCGCGGCCAAGATCCCCGAGATCCACACCGACTTCACCGTCGTGCAGTCCAACGACATCGGCCGGGTCAAGACGGGCTTCAAGCTCCTTGAGATCCTCGGTCTGTGGCTGCCGATCATCGCCATCCTGCTCGTCGCCGCGGGCGTCCTGCTCTCCGCTCACCGGCGGCGCGTCCTGGTCACCGCGGCCCTCGCGGTCGCGTTCGCCGCCGCCGTCCTCGGCCTCGGCCTGACCGTCTTCCGCACCGTCTACCTCAACGCCCTCCCGGACACCGTCAACCAGGCCGCGGCCGGCTCCGTCTACGATGCGATGATCCGGCTCCTGCGCACGACGATCCGCATGGTCGTGGTCCTCGGCATCGTGATCGCCCTCGCCGCCTGGCTGTCCGGTCCGGGCAAGTACGCCACGGCGGTCCGCCAGATCTGGCACTCCGGCATCGTCGCCACACGTGCCACGGCCGACCGGCTGGGCCTGCGCACCGGTCCGGTGGGGCCGTTCATCCGGCGCCACCGCGCCTGGTTCACCTGGGGCCTGGTCGCGATCGCCGCCATCGTCTACATCCTGTGGTCCTACCCGACCGGCTGGGTGGTCGTGGGTCTCGCCCTCGCCCTGCTCTTCGCCCTCGCGGTCGTGGACTTCCTCGCCGAGGACACCGGCGTCCCCGCGGACGAGACGCCCCCCGCCCCGAGCCCCCCGGGTCCCCCGAGTCCCCACCCGTCATGACGGGGCGTCGGCCGGGCCACGTGCCGAGCCCGGCTGGGCCACCGGGATGCGCTGGGTGAAGAAGAGGGCGAGCAGGGCCGCCAGGGCCAGGAGGGCGAGCGCGGCCCGCAGCCCTTCGATCCGTGCCTCCTCGTTCGCGTCGAGCGCCGCCTGGGACACCACCGGGTCCGTGCCCGCCGCTTCGAGGGCTTCGCGGAGCTGCTCGTCCGACAGGAACGGGGCACTGCCCGCGAGGGCGGTGTGCGCCCGGGTCTTCACGTCGGCCGGCACCGCCGGGTTCTGGTCGATGGTGGTGAGGAACGAATTCGTCAGCACGGCGATCATGATCGACCCGGCGAGTGCGGTGCCGATCGAGGCGCCGAGGTTGGTGACGGTGTTCTGGATGCCACCGACCTCGGCGCTCTTCTCGTCCGGTACGGCCGACACGGTCACGGCCCCGAGTTGTGAGGCGAGCAGCCCGATCCCGAGCCCGATGAGCAGCATGGGCACGGTGACGACCCCCGCGCCGGAGTCCGGGGTGAGGGCCGCCATGAGGATGACGGCGCCGGCGAACATCGCCAGGATCCCCCACCGCACGACACGCCGGGGTGAAGCGTTCGGGCGGAATCTGGGCACCCCGATCGCGGCGGCCAGCAGCGTGATGGAGAGCGGCAGGATCAGCGCGCCCGTATGGAGGGCGGACAGGCCGAGCGCCACCGACAGGTAGAGCGGGACGACGAAGAACACGCCCATCTGCACGAGGTACTGGAAGAGGAACATCGTCAGCCCGCCGGAGAGCTGCCGGTTCTTGAGCAGGTCCGGATCGACCAGCGGTTCGGCGCCCCGCGCCGCCAGCCGGGCCTCCCAGCGGAAGAACAGCCAGACCAGCATCAGCCCGGCCAGCACCAGCCAGACGACGGGCGAGACGCCGAACCACGAGGGCCCCCCGGCCTTGGGCCGGAACCAGCCCCATTCGCTGGTCCGCAGGATGCCGAACACGAACAGCCCGATGCCCGCCGCGGACAGGAGCGCGCCGAGTACGTCGATCCGCGGCCGGTGCTCCGGGGGCGCGTCGGCGATCCGCCGGGCCAGCAGCAGGATGACGAGGACCATCACGACCTCGCCGGCGAACACCCAGCGCCAGGAGAAGAAGGTGGTCGCGAAGCCGCCGATGAGCGGTCCGACCGCGATCGCCACCGCTGCCGCCGCCGCGACCAGGCCGTAGGCGGCGGGCCGTTGGGCCTTGCCGAAGTTCGAGGCGACGAGCGCCACGATCGCCGGCAGGATCAGCGCCGCTCCCACGCCCTCCAGGAACGACCAGCCCAGCAGCAGGACCGTCAGGTTCGGTGCGAGCGAGGTGGTCAGGGAACCGAGTCCGTAGATGACGCAGCCGATCATGAAAGCCCGTTTGCGGCCGATGAGAGCGCCGACCTTGCCCCCGCTGATCATGAGCATGGCCATCACCAGCGTGTACGCCGTGATCGCGCCCTGCATACCGCTCACCGTGGTGCCGATGTCCTCCGCCACGGTGGCGATCGACACGTTCATCACCGAACTGTCCAGGGCCATCAGGAACTGTCCGGCCGCGAGGGTCAGCAGGATGAGCTTCGTGTTCCCCGCGTTCCCGGCCGTACCGGCAGGGCCCGCCTGTGCCGCTGTCATGCGCGCACAGTGCCACGGCCGTGGTGGCCGGCCGGGCACCTCGCCCGCCGTGTCAGCCGACTGGCCGAAGCGACGGCCCGGTCCGGCTCAGGCCGCGACGGCGGTCACCCGCCCGGACGCGATGGCGTCCAGCAGACGCTGGTGGTCGAGCTCGTTGAGGTCGGCGTAGCTCTCCGCGAACCGCACGAGCGCCCGGTCGAAGACGTCGCTACCGCCCAGGTACGCCGCGATGGCGATCCGGTCACCGGACCGGGCGTGCGCCCGCGCCAAGGTCACGCCGCACAGGCCGGCGAAGACCCGCATGCCGCGCGGCACCATTCGGGCGGGTTCGGCGATGCCCTTCCAGTCGCGCAGCTGGCGTACGTAGAAGCTCCGTTCGAGGCCGTCGAGCCCGTGCGTCTGCTGCCAGCCGAGGAAGATGTCGCTCGCCGCCTGCATCAGCCGCTGGCCGGCCACCACCCGTTCGCCCCCGGTGGCGTACTCGCTGGGGCCCGCGTACGCGGCGAGCACCGAGTCACCGGCCTCCTTGGCCTGCAGGATCAGCGGGTCATCGCCGTCGCGGCCCAGCAGCAGGACGATCCAGCAGCGGGTGCCGACACTGCCGACGCCCACCACCTTGCGGGCCATGTCGACGATGGAGTACTGCTGGAGCAGGTGTCTGCGGTCCGTCTGGAGACTGAGCTTGTACCGTCCCACGACGTCCCGGATCTGGTCCTCGACCGAATCCCGCCCCTGCCCCGGCAGCAGTTCGGAAGCCGGTGTGATCAGCTGCGGTACGGCGGCGAAGCGGCGTCGGCCGTCGACCACCTCGGTCAGCTTCTCGAACGCCTGCAGGCTGTCCCGCCCACGCGCCTTGCTCAGCGCCTCGGACACGTTCTTGCGGCCGCGGGTGTGGAGGGAACCCTCCGCCAGCGCCTGGAGGTGCGTCTCGTCCACCCTCGCGTACCAGACGTCGAGGGTGCGCATGTCGGCGAACGCGCGCATCTGCTCCCGGTAGCCGCGCACCGCCGACGTCACGATCGACGCGCGCTCGCTGTCGGAGTAGCCGTTCTCCCGGCCGGCGATGACCAGGCTGGTTGCCAGGCGCTTGACGTCCCATTCCCAGGGCCCGGGCAGCGTCTCGTCGAAGTCGTTGATGTCGAACAGCAGGTTCCGTTCCGGCGAGCCGAGCAGCCGGAAGTTCAGCATGTGGGCGTCGCCGCACAGCTGGGCCCGGATACCCGAGTCGGGTGTGCCGGCCAGGTCCCCGGCCATGATCGCGGCGGCTCCGCGGTAGAAGCGGAACGGCGACTCCGCCATCCGGCCGTAGCGGATCGGCACCAGCTCCCGCAGCCGGGTGGCGGACTGCTGCTCGATCACGTCCATCGGGTCCGCCCGGTCGGACGACGGCTCGAAGTCACCGTGGGCGGATCGCGGAGTCGCGGCCCGGGCGGCGCGGCCGTTCACGGCCCGGTCCTTCGCCGAGAGCCGGGGACCGTCGTCCGCCGCGGCCGGGGCCGCGGTCGCGGCCGTGTCGCGCATCGTCATCGTCGGACCTCCCGGCCTCCAGGATCCTTGTCTCCCAGCATGGCACTCGCCCCACGACGCTGCCCCGCGGGCGCCCGCAGGTTCCTCAGTCACTCTCCTGCTGTCGCCCGCCCGGCGCCGGGCTGCCCAGTCGCCTGGCCAGGTACGGCTCCTGTGCCAGCGCGGCGCCCAGGGTGATGCCGATGGCGACCGCCACGCACAGCACGATCAGCCACGACAGGACGACGAACACCGATCCGGTGGACCCGTACGTGGCGAGCGACCGGTTGAGGGCGTTCGGCATGTACACCCGTGCGCCCAGCGACAGTGCGGTCACCGCGGCGGCCGTGATGAGCGCGCCGGGCAGCAGCGGGGGCCAGCGGATCACGCCGCCCAGCAGGAGGTGCTGGCTCCACCACCACGCCAGCGTCTGGAGGAGGAGCGTGAGGGGGATCCCGAGCCACAGGCCGAGTCCGAATCCGTCACGGACCGGCCCCTGGAACGTCAGCAGGACGATCCAGGCGAGGATCCACGCGAACCAGCGCCAGATCGCGACCCGCGTCCCGCCCCGCGGGATCTGCCACGCACGTTTGCACAGCCGCTGCATGGCACGGCTCACCGCGGTCGCCGACAGCAGCACGATCACGGCGCCGACCGCTCCCACGGCGTTGCGGATGTCCTCCTCGCCGGATCCGTCGAACACGGCGTCCAGCTGGTCGCTCGCCTGACCGGTGAGCCCGAACATCGTGCGTACGGAGGAGACCAGCTGGTCGCGCACCCCCTCCGGGGCGAACGAGGCGACGACGAAGAGCAGCGGCACGGCGGTCAGGAAGCACTGGGCGGCCAACCGGGTGGCGGAGTCGAAGATGTTCACGCCGATCATGCGTTCCGTGACGTGGGTGATCACGGGGAACCGGGTCTCGGCCCGTACCTGCGCCCGTTTGGCAGCCGCGGTCAGCTCCCGGGAGCGCTCGCGCCACCGTGCCCTGCGCTCCGACCGCATCAGCGGCCCGCAGCGGCATGCGGCACGGACGGCGGATGCCGGGTCGTCGTCATGGCGGCCTCCTTCGTCTGGGTCCAGGTTGGTGGACGCGGCCGAAGGCGGCATCTCGATGGGCCCGAGGTGTCGGCGCCCGGTCCGGTGCGTAGTGTCGTAGGCGTCGCACGATTGGGGGCGCCATGGTCCTCGACCTCATGCTCATCGCGTTGGCCATCGCCCTCTACCCGCTGCCCCTGATGGCGTTCATCCTCGTGGTGTCCTCCTCCAGGGGCGTGTGGAAGGGGCTCGCCTTCATCCTGGCGTGGCTGGCCAACCTCGTCGCCGTGATCGCGATCGTGCTGGCGCTGACCGGCGGTGAGCCTCCGGCTCCCCGGTCCCCGCCGGGTGTGGTCGCGCTCGCGGCCAAGCTGGCCATCGGGGTGTCGCTGGTGGTCTACGGAGTGCGCCGCTACCGCCGGAGGAAGTCGAAGGCCGCCCGCGACACCACCGCGAAGTCCTCACGGGTGGACGTCGGCTCGGTGTGGGCCGCAGCGGGCCTGGCCGTGCTGATCCAGCCGTGGGGCATGGTCGCGGCGGGCGCGACGACCGTGGTCGAGGCCGACACCTCGCACGCGACCACGTTCATCGCCCTGTTCGGCTTCTGTCTCCTGGCCAGCTCCAGCCTGCTGGCCGCGGAGCTGTACATGGTGTTCGCACCGGAAGCCGCCCAGGCCCGGCTGCTGCGGATGCGTGCCTGGATGGAGGGGCACAAGGACGAGGCCATCGTGTTCCTCTGTCTGCTGCTCGGCCTGTGGCTGACCGCGCAGAGCATCTACGAGCTGACCAGCTGACCAGCTGACCAGCTGACCAGGTGATCGCCCGACCGGTCGGCGGGACCGGCCAGACATGCGCGGGTGCGGGTGGCGTGCTGGAATGAAATGACCTTTCCGCCTCTGCGACAGGAGCTGCCATGAGCAGCGAGACCGAGCCGCGGGCCGATTTCGGAGACATCGACGAACTCGGCCCGGTCGACTACATCGTGGTCGAGTTCCCGGGCAACCGGATGACGGGCGAGGGGTTCCCGATCCTCGTCGACCTCGTCGACCGGGGCATCATCCGCATCTTCGACTTCGCCTTCGTCCGCAAGGAGGAGGACGGCACGGTGACCGCGCTGGAGCTCCAGGACCTCGGCGGAGGCGAGATCGACCTCACCGTGTTCGAAGGGGCGTCGTCCGGCCTGCTCGACGGCGGCGACATCCAGGAGGCCGCCGCCGCCCTGGAACCCGGGAGCTCGGCCGGGGTCATCGTGTACGAGAACACCTGGGCGGCACCTTTCGCCCGCGCCCTGCGACGCGGCGGAGCGCAGCTCGTCGCCGCCGGACGGATTCCCGTGCAGGCCCTCCTGGCGTCGCTGGACGCCCTGGAGGACCCGCCCGCCGGAGAGTGAAGCCCCCCACAGCCTGGAGATGAGCCCCATGCCCGGACTCCTTCGCGGGGTCGCCCGCACCGCCGTCATCGCGGGCACCGCCACCGCGGTGTCCAACCGTGTGTCCCGCCGCCAGGGCGGGCGATGGGCGCAGCAGGAAGCCCAGCAACAGCAGGCCCAGCAACAGCAGCTGGCCCAGCAGCAGGCGGCAGCGGCGCCGCCCCCGCCTCCTGCGGCACCGCCGGCCGACGACATGACGACCAAGATCGAGCAGCTGAAGCAGCTCAGCACCCTCAAGGAACAGGGTGTGCTGACCGAGACGGAATTCGCCGAGCAGAAGCGCCGGCTGCTGGGCTGAGAGCGAGAGCCGCACGGAGCAGGGGTACGGACCGGTCGTCCGGTCCGTACCCCTGCTCCGTGGTGCGCGGGCCGGGTCGGTGCGTGCGGCCGCGAGGGGGTGGCCCTCGTCCCCCGGCTCGCGCTGGGGCCGTACCGTCCGGACCTGGCCGTACGCCCGCCGGCCCCGCCCGCGCACCGCCGCGTACCCCCGGGGGCAGGGGGTCATGGCCCGTCGGTCGGCCCTCGTTCCGCCCGGGCGCCGAGGACCGCGGCGGTGAAGCCCGCCAGCTGGGCCCGGAGCTCCTCGCGGGGCAGGCCCTTCTCGCCGGCCAGATACGCGACCAGGTCGGCCCTGGTGGCCGCGAGCAGGGCGTGGGCGGAGAACTCCGGGTCGGCCGAACCGGGGACGAGCCGCAGCAGGTCCCGGAGCAGGGTGTGCCACTGCTCGTAGTGCTCCGTCCGGTAGGGGCTGTCCGCGCCGCTGCCCTCCAGTGCCAGGGCGAGGTGGCGGTTGTCGAGCTTGAAGCACAGGAGGGCGTCCAGCAGGGCCGGTACGCGCAGGGGCGCCGGCGTGGACGGCCCCAGCGGCTGCGGGCCCTGCCCGACCGCTTCCCGGATCGGTTCGAGCCGTGCCCCGTAGAGCGCGCGGATCAGTCCGTCACGATCACCGAAGGCGCGGAAGAGCGTCGCCTTGCCGACGCCGGCGGCCGCCGCGATGTCGGCCATGGTCACCTCCTCGGGACTGCCGCAGTGGGCGAAGAGGGTGTCGGCGGCGGCGAAGACGGCCGCCCGGTTGCGGACCGCGTCCTTGCGCGGCTTGCGTTCGACGGTCATCGGGTTCCCTCCGGTTGCGAAACGGACCGGCGGTCCGTATCTTTCCCCGAAGAGAAACGGACCGTCGGTCCGTATCGTAGTGGACGGAGAACCGCCGTGCCCGAAACCCTGTCGCCCCCGGATCTGTACCGCCGCAGCCTCCGCCACCTCCTGGACAAGGACATCGCCTCCTGGGTCGGCCTGTGGGCCGAACACAGAGTCATGGAGTTCCCCTTCGCCCCTCCGGGCTGGCCCGGACGGCTGGAAGGGCGGGAGGCCGTCGCCGCGTACATGCGGGACTATCCCGAACACATCGACCTGCACGACTTCCCCGGCCTGCGGATCCACGAGACCACCGACCCGGCCACCATCGTGGCCGAGATGCGCGGAGTGGGCCGGCTCGTCGCGACCGGGAGCCCCTTCGACATGACCTACATCGCCGTCGTGACCGTCCAGGACGGGAAGTTCACCTCCTACCGCGACTACTGGAACCCCCTTGCCGTCCACGAACCCGGAGCGGCCTTCATGACCGACCCCACGAGGAGCAGCGCCCGATGACCGCGACCTCCGCCCCGACCGCCCCCGCCGGCACGCCCGCCCCGACCGGCACCACCCTCGTCATCGGCGCCACCGGCACCACCGGCAGCCGCACCACGGCGCACCTCGTCGCCGCCGGACGGCGCGTCAGGGCCGGCAGCCGCCGGGCCACCCCGCTCCCCGGCGCCGAGCCGGTCCGCTTCGACTGGTACGACCCCACCAGCTTCGGCGACGCCCTCGCCGGGGCCGACCGCGTCTACCTCGTACCGCCCGTCGGCGACCCGGACCCGGCCGCTGTCATGCTGCCCTTCCTCGACCAGGCCCGAGCCGCCGGCGTACGCCGCGCCGTACTGCTCAGCTCCTCGGCGATCACCGAGGGCGGCCCGGCGGTCGGACAGGTGCACCGGGCCCTGCCCGGCCTGTTCGGCGAATGGGCGGTCCTGCGCCCCTCCTGGTTCATGCAGAACTTCACCGGCACACACGCCCACGCCGACAGCATCCGTGCCGAAGGCGTCATCATGACCGCGGCCGGAGCCGGCCGCGTCGGGTTCGTCGACGCCGACGACATCGCCGCCGTCGCCGCCCGCGCCCTCACCGACGACCGCGCGCCCGGCACGGACCTGGTCCTCACCGGCCCGGAATCACTGAGCCACGACGACATCGCGGCACTCCTCACCGAGGTCACCGGCCGCCAGGTGGTCCACCGGAACCTCACCTACGAGGCCATGCGCGAGCGCCTGGCCGCCGCCGTCCCCCCGGAGTTCGCCACGATGCTGGCCGCGATGGACCGGTCGATCGCCGAAGGGGCGGAGGACCGTACGACCGACACCGTCCACCGCCTCACCGGCCGCCCGCCGCACGACTTCCGGACGGTCGCGGTACGGGAGCTCGCCGCCCGGCCCGCCCCGGCGGGCGCGGCCCGGTAGTCCCCCGTCAGGCGGTGTGGTCGAGGATCGCGGCGGCGACGGTCGCCCAGTCGGCCCGCTCGACCCCGTGCCCGGCACCCTCCAGGGTCAGCAGCCGCCCCCCGGGAACCGCTGCCGCGAGCGCCTCTCCGTGCCGGAGCGGGAACATCGGATCCGCGGTCCCGTGGATCACCAGCGTCGGTACGGAGATCGAGGACAGCGGAGCCTGCGGGACCTCGCCGTCCGTGAGCCGGTCGTGGTTGCGGGCCGCCCCGTAGTCGCGCGCCCGCTCGACGTCGCGGCGGACCAGGTCGCGGGCGGCGGCCTCGTCGAACGGGCGCCGGCCGCCCGCGAGCACGCGCGCATAGGCGACCTGGTGGTCGATCACCGGGTCGCCATCCGCCCCTGCGGCGGGGGAGGCCGAGGCGAACCGGAGGAACTCCTCGGTCGGCGGCGGAAGTCCGGCGTCCCCGGGCACGGCGGCGGAAGTGCTGATCAGCACGAGGGAGAGCACGCGGCCGGCGTGACCGAGCGCCAGCAGCTGCGCGAGGGCCCCTCCCGCCGACACGCCCACGACGTGCGCGGCCGGGACCTCATGGGCGCGCAGCACGCGGACGGCGTCGGCGACCAGGTCCGCCGTGGTGTACCCGGGCCGGCCCGGTCCGTAGGTGACCGACCGGCCGGTGTCGCGGTGGTCGTAGCGGATCACGAGACGTCCGCCCGCGGCGAGCAACCGGCAGAAGCCCTCCTCCCACCAGAGCATCGAAGCCCCCAGGCCCATGACGAGCAGGACGGGCGGATCGGCGGGATCGCCGAAGGACTCGGTGCACAGCTCGATGCCGTCCACCTCGATCACCTGCTCGGCCATCGTTGCTCCTCCTCACCCGTCCCATGATGCGCGCACGGGGGGCACCGGTCAGGCGGAGGCCTCCGCCGCGGCGGACAGCAGTACGTCCACCAGCCGGTCCGCGGCGTCCGGCATCCCGTACGCCCGGGCGCGCTGCGCCATCGCCGTGCGCCCGGCGGCGTCGGTCAGCAGCGGACCGACCGCCTCCGCGAGGGTCCGCCCGGTGACCTCACCGAGCAGGGCCACCGCAGCGCCCGCGTCGGCCAGGTGGCGCGCGTTGTGCGCCTGCTCGTTGCCGGCCGAGGTGGCCAGCGGAACGAACACCGCGGGCTTGCCCAGCGCGGTCAGCTCCGCCAGCGTCCCCGCCCCGGACCGGGACACCACCACATCGGCGAGCGCCAGCACGTCGGGCAGCTCCGGCCCGACGAAGCCCGTCAGGTGGTACCGGCCCGCGAGGGCCGGATCGAGACCCGCGGCGGCGGACCGGAGGCCGTCGACGTTGGCCGGGCCGCACTGGTGGATCACGTTCGCGTGGCCCAGCAGCCACGGGAGCACCTCCCGCACGACGCCGTTGATCTGCTGGGCGCCCTGCGCCCCGCCGGTGACGTAGACCGTCGGAAGGCGCCGGTCGAACCCGGACAGGTCCAGTGCCTGGAACGCCTTGTCGGGGTTCCCGGACAGGATCTCGGGCCTCACCGGGTTGCCGGTGACGACCGCCCGGTCGCGCACCTCGGCCGGCAGCAGCGGCAGCGACGACTCGGAGGACACCGCGATGCGGGTCGCCGAGCCGGCCAGCTTCCGGTTCGCCAGACCCAGCCGGACCGTCTGCTCGTGCAGCACCAGGGGGCGCTTGCACAACCGGGCCGCCAGGCCCGCCGGGACGGCCACGTACCCGCCGGTCGCCAGGACCACGTCCGGCCGGAACTCGGAGACGATCGCACGGGCCTGGGCCACACCGAGCGGCACCCGCGCCATGTCCTTGACGTTGGCCGCCGAGAGCATCTTCAGGGGATTCGCCGACCTGCGGATCTTCCCCGTGGCGACCGTCCTGAACGCGATGCCCTCCGCCGGGGCGACCCGCGCCTCCAGACCGTCCGCGGTTCCGATCCACAGCACGTCGAGTGCGCAGCCGTCGGCGGCCAGGCGGCTGCGCAACGTCCGGATCGCCGTCAGGGCAGGGTAGGTGTGACCGCCGGTCCCGCCGCCTGTCACGAGCAGCCGGAAGGGACGGGAGAGCGAGGAAGCGTCCATTCGGCCACCCTACTGTCCGTCCCTCCCGCCGCCCGCGACGGGGCGTGCGGACCTGCGAAGGGACCGCGACGGGCGTCCCCCGGAGCACCGCCCGGGCACCCGGTCGTCGCCCGGACAGCCCAACGGGCGCGGGCTCCGGGGGACGCCTACGCTGAAACGGCAACCCGCCGGTACGCTCCCGGTCCCGCGGTCACGCCCGGCGCGTCCCGGCCCAGTTCAGCACCGAAAGGCGGTTCCGCCATGGCCACCAGGTCTGACGCCCCCGTTCTCGACACGCTCGCCGCGATGACCATCGACTCCATCGAGCACTGCGGCATGGACGAGAAGACACTCATCACCACCCGGATCGCCGCCCTCGTCGCCATGGACGCCCCGGCCATCTCCTACCTGGCCCACATCAGCCCCGCGGTCAAGGCCGACTTCACCGTCGAGCAGCTGCAGGACGTGCTCGTCGCGATCGCCCCCGTCGTGGGCACCGCGCGCGTCATGTCCGCCGCGGGCCACATCGCCCAGGCGTTCGGCGTCGCCATAGCGATGCTCGAAAGCGAAGCCGAAGCCATGGCCGCCGCCGAAGCCGAGAGCCGCCACAAGTCCTGATCCGTTCCCGCCCGGACCCGCGCGCCGTTCTCGGCGGGGTCCGCCCCACCGGCTCGGAGATCCGCACCATGGCCCTCGTCGAGGCGCTCTTCCTCCTCGGCTGCGCGTCGGCGCGCTGACACGAAGGTGTGCCGGAGCCGCGAACGGATCGCGGCTCCGGCAACCGGCCCCGGGGGAAGGGCCGTTCTGGGTGGGCGGTGGTGGATGCGGCAGATCTCGGGCGCATCCCCGCCCAGGGTCAGCCCGCCGAGCGCTCCTCAGTGGTGTCGGGGATCCAGGAACCGTGGACGCCGGCGGTGACGCGGTGGGGGAGGTGGACGGTGGCGATGCGGTCGAGGCCGGCGGCGTCCAGGACGAGGAGCTGCGAGGCGTTCTGCTTGAGGTCGGAGACGACGGTGAGGAGGTAGCCGTCGTCCTCGCGGGCGGTGCCGGCGGCGGGGACGAAGACCGCTTCGCTGGGCATCCGGGCGTCGCCGACCTGGTGGATGCGGCGGGCACCGGTCGTGCGGTCGTACTTGACGATGCCGTAGCCGCCGAAGCCCTTCTCGTCGGGGAAGGAGATGGCGTACTGGTACCGGTTCTCGGCGCCGAGGTAGTCCTCGTTGAGGGTGGGGAACTCGACGGGGAGGTCGTCGATGATCTGCTCGTCGACGGTGCCCGCGGTCAGGTCGAGGACCCAGCGGCGGGTGTAGGAGCGGGCGAGCGGCTCGCTGCCGCGCCCGGGTGCGCCGACCCACCAGTTCCAGGAGAGCCGGAAGCCCTCGCGGTCGACGGTGGGTCCTTCCAGGACGATGCGGCCCTGGCCGTCCTCGTAGGCGTTGGCGACGTGGAGCATGTTGCCCGGTTCGATGGAGAACCAGCGGGTGTGGCGGGCGCCGTCCTCGCCGCGCGGCATGACGCCGATTCGGGAGGGCTGGTGGTCGTTCCAGCTGTAGGGGATGCCGGAGTTCTCGGTGTGGTCGAAGGTGACGTTGCCCTCGACGAACACGACGTGGCCGCGGGTGACGGCGAAGTCGTGCTTGAGTGCGGCGGTCGCCCCGGGGACCTCGGCGCTGTGCGTGATGGCGCCCTTGGCATCGGAGACGTAGTAGGTCAGGAACGGCGGGAAGGGGGAGGAGGCGAAGAAGTGGAGTTCCCCGGTCGAGGGGTCCTCCTTGGGGTGCGCGGTCATGGCGGTGCGCAGCTTCCCCCCGAAGTCGTAGGCGCCGACGGTGTCGAGGTCCGGGGTGAGCTCGAAGGGGAGGTTGGCCTCGCACAGGGCCAGGAGGCGTCCCGCGTGTTCGATGACGTGGGTGCCGGCGACGCTGGCGGTCAGGTCGGGGCCGTGTTCGGTCATGTACGGCGCGCCGTCGAGGGCGGGGGTGCGGACCCAGCGGTTGCGGTACCACTCGGCGCGACCGTCGCGCAGCCGGATGCCGTGGACCATGCCACTGCCCTTGAACCAGTGGGTGGGGGTGACACCGGGCTTGGGGTTGTGGCCGTTGCGGATCAGCCGGCCCGACAGCTCGGGCGGCAGCGTGCCCTCGACGGTCAGGCCGGAGGCGGAGACCTCCTCGGCGACGGGGGTGTAGTGGCCGGTCAGGTACGGCGGGGTGGTCGTCATGGCGGAAATCCCTCTCGTGGATGAGCGGATGAGCGGATGAGCAGATGCGTGGATGCGTGGATGTGCGGTGCGCGGGCGGGTGGAACCGCAGGCGCGCGGCAGGGTGAAGGTGATGCCTCGTCAGGCGATTTGCTCCGCACGGGCCTTGAGGCGGACGAGCCAGCCCTCCAGGGAGTCGTGGAGCGCCTTGCCGAGTTCGTCGGTCGCGGCGTCGACCGGGGCGCCGCTCCAGGACTCCTCGGTGTGGACGACGACCCCGGCGTCGGACTGCTCGAAGGCCCACACATGGATGCCGACGATGCCCTCGACGGTCCCGCCCCAGACGATCCGCTTCCCGGGGACCAGCTCCCGCACGGTGGAGGTGATGTCCAGGCCGTGGGTGAGCCAGCTGAAGGACCTGCCGGTCAGCAGCGGTCCGTCGATGTCCGTCCGGTCGATGTCCGCGTTCCAGGCGGGCCAGCCCGCGACGTCGGTGTGCAGCGCCCACACGGTCGTGAGCGGGGCGTCGATCACGGTGCTCAGGCGGACGATCACGGGAGCGGTCTCGTCGATGGTGAACATGGCTGTACTTCCTGTCTGGGTGAGATGGGTCGGTGGTGCGGCTCCGGCTGATCTACCGGGCCGGACCGGTGGGAGAGAGCGGGGAGGCTCCCGGCTCCGTGGCGGGTCTCGCGGTGCTGGTCGGACCGGAGGCCCCGCTGCGGCGCATGAGGAGGAGTGCGAGGAGGGCGGTGGTGGCGAGGAGGGCGGCGGAGGTGGTGAAGGCGGCCTGGTAGCCGGCGGTGAGGGCTTCCAGGGGTGGGGTGCCGGTGGGTGTGCGGTGGGTGACGGAGCCGGCCAGGGTGGCGAGGGCGGCGAGGCCGATGGCGCCGCCGACCTGTCGGGTGGTGTTCACGAGGCCGCCGGCGAGTCCGGTGTCCTGGCGCGGTACGCCGTCCACGGCGAGTGAGGTGAGCTGGACGAAGGCGATGCTCAGGCCCAGTCCGACCAGGATGCTCGGTCCGAGGACGTCGACGAGGTAGCTTCCGTCCGCCCGCATCCACGACAACCACAGCAGACCGGCCGCCTCGGTCAGCAGGGCCGCGGTCACGGTCGCTCTGGCACCGACTACCCGGGCGATCCGGGGGGCGAGGGCGGAGCCGATCATATGGGCCAGGGCGAGGGGGAGTTGTCCCACCCCGGTCGCCAAGGGACCCGAGCCGAGGACTTGTTGCTGGTAGAGCGGCAGGAAGAAGAACAGGGCGATCCATACGGACCCCAGCAGCGCCATCAGTACGTTGCCCGCGGCGACCCGGCCGGCGGTCAGCAGCCGCGGCGGGACCAGGGCGTCCGGCCGACGGCGCTCGATCACGCAGAACGCCGCGAGCAGCACGACGGCCGCGCCGAGAGAGCCCAGGACCGGGACGCCGGTCCAGCCGGCACCGCGGGCGGTGGTCAGCCCCCAGACCAGGCAGGTAAGGGCCAGGGTGACGGTGACCGTGCCCAGCAGATCGAACCGTCCGCGCTGCCGCCCGCCGGGCTGCTCGGCCCCGGGTCCGGCGTTCGCCCCCGCCCCCGCCGCGGCGTCCCGGGGTACGAGCACCACCACGGCCGCCAGCACCGCCGCCGATCCGAGCGCGACGATGTGGAAGATCCAGGGCCAGCCCCAGACCTGCGTGAGCAGACCGCCCAGCAGCACACCGCCCGCCGCCCCCGCACCGGAGACGGCGCCCCACACGCCCAGGGCCCTGCCGCGCCCGGGGCCGGGCGGGAACCGGTCCATCACCAGGGCGAGCGCGGCAGGGGCGATCGCGGCGGCGCCCACGCCCTGCACCGCGCGGGCCGCGATCAGCACGCCGGCGGAGGTGGTCAGTCCGGCCGCCACCGAAGCCAGCGCGAAGAGCGCGAGCCCCGCCGTCAGCACCCGGCGCCGGCCGAGCAGGTCGGCGATCCGACCGCCCGCCAGGAGCAGCGCCCCGAACGCCAGACCGTAGGCGTTGACCACCCAGGTGGTCCCGCTGTCCGAGAGGCCGGCCCCCGCACGGATCTGCGGCAGCGCCACATTGACGATCGAGGTGGCGAGCATGACGGTGAACTGGGCCGCGGCGAGTGCGGCGAGCACCGCTCCCGGGCCGCCGGCCCGGCCCGAGGCCCGGCCCGAGGCCCGGCCCGTCTGCGTGAGTGCAACGTTCATGCCGCACAGACTCGGCGCGGACGGTGTCCACTATCCAGACCTGGCGGGTGCGGCCACTGTCCACTCCTGTCCGCAGCTGTCCACCCGCCCCTGCCGCGGGCGCGTCGGCCGCCGTCAGCGCGGGTCGTGCAACTCCTGCTGCCACAAGGCCTCGCAGAGCAGGTCGAGGCCCTGGCGCAGGTGGCGGCGGTAGGTGCCGTACGGAAGACCGAGGCGGCGGGCCGCGGCTTCCTGGGTGGGCGCACCGGAGAAGTAGCCCGCCGTCAGGGCCTCACGGGCGCGCACCCCGCGCGGGTCGAGCCCGAGGTCGTCGACGGCCTGACGCAGCAGCGCACGCAACTCCCCGACAGGATCACCGAAGTCGGCCGCCAGCCGGGTACGCATCAATGCGCAGGCGGCGAAGGCGTCCGCGTCACGCCAATGGGTCAGCGCCTCGCGTACCGCCTGGTCGAAGGCACTGCGGGAGACGGGTGACGGACCCGACGGGGCAGCGGGCGCCCCGGTGGCCGATATGAACCGCATCAGCCATGACTCCACCGGCAGTTGGCGCCAGTCGACGCCGAACAGCCCGTACGTGTGAGCACCGACCCGCGGCCGCGCCCCCGTGTCCGTCAGCGTGCCCTCGACCCGCTCGGCCCAGGTCTCGGCGTCCTGGAAGACGGCAAAGCCGTACGCACGCCCACGCGCGCGGGCCGCCTCCGCCTGGGCCCGGGAACTGCTCAGGTCGATGACGCGCGACGGTACCTGGTACTGCTCGGGGTAGACCGAGAAGCGGCTGACGCCGATGTGCTCACCGGGGCTCACCGGCGCGGTGGCCTCGGTGTACCGCCACGCGGCGGCCACGACGGGATCGGTCGCCAGGTCCTGGGCGTCGGGAGGGAACGACAGGACCAGCCGGGCCGTGAACGCCACGATCCGTCCCGTGCTCACGAGCCGGTAGACACTGAAGGCCTGCGGCTGGCGCTGCGCCCAGTAGCGGACCAGGTCCGCGGAAGCGGCCCCTTCCGTCTCGGTGGCCATGCGCAGGACGACATCGATGTCGTCCGGGTGCAGGGGACGGTCGTGGACCTCGTCGTCCCGGGACCAGGAGCGCAGCCGGGCCAGTGTCGCGCCCTCCCGGAACAGGTAGAAGAGGTCGTCGGTGACGGTCCACACCCGCTCCTCCGGAGCCTCGCGCAGGATGCGCAGGTATTCGTCCGCGAGCCGCTGGCGTATCGTCTCGAAGGCGTTGGGCGCCCGCCAGCGCAGGTCGGCGGCCAGCGTCTCGCGCGCCGCGTCGTGCGGGTGCAGCCCCCGCAGGGTGGCCTCCATGAACGGCAGGTCCCGCAGCCAGGAGAAGAGCGGATGGACGTCCTCCCCGGGGAGGACCGCGGCCAGCAGTTCCTCGGAGGTCGAGTGGGCCTGCGCCGCCACTTCCAGGGCGCGGCGGTGGGCCGCCGTGGGCACCTCCCCGATCAGACCCGCCAGCAGGGTGCGCAGGACGTCCGCCGTGGGCGCCCAGATCTCCTCCCGGCCGCAGCCCGCCGATCCGGCGGCGGCCGCCAGCGACAGCGCCAGCGGGTTGCCTCCGGCGAAGCGCAGCACCCGGTCGCGTAGTTCGGGCCGGATCTCCGCCGCCACCAGCAGGCTGCGGGCCTGCTCCGCGGAGAACGGCTCCAGCTCGCTCACGTGCAGGAGCCGGGACCAGGCGGGATCGGCGGCCCACTGCGGCTGCGGCGCGCGCCGGCCGCCCAGGACGACCAGGGTGTCGTCCGCGGCGCGCGGCAGGAAGTGGTGCCACAGCCAGCTCTCCAGCCACTGGCAGTGCTCGAAGGAGTCCACGAACAGGACCGTTCCCGGAACGTCCAGGAACGGGCCTGCCGCGTGCTCGAAATCGGCCGGGTCACGGCTGACGAACCGGCCGTCGAGTTCGACGAGCAGCCGGCCGGCAGCGCGTGCGTGGTCCGCCAGCCGGCGCAGCAGCGTCGACTTCCCGATGCCGCCCGGCCCGTACACGTAGAACGCGAACGGTGCCTGCGGATCACCTGCCAACGCCTCCCCGAAGCGGACGAGTTCCTCGTCCCGGCCGACGAAGGCCCGTACGCGCGCTCGGCTCAGTCTTTCCCCCACGGACACCATGGCGGCTCCATCCTCTTGTTCCAGCAGCGGACAGCGGTCGCGGTGGCCTTCACGGAGCGGTGCTGCCCCGCGAAGGCCCGTTCTCGTCACCTGACGAGACCCAGGTTCCCGTCGTCCGCGTGGCCGGTGACGAGGAGGGTCGTCTCCTCGACGCGCCGGAAGCGGCCGTCGGGGGCCAGCTCGGCGAAGAGGTAGACCTCGGTGCGGGAGGTGTGGCCGTCCTCGTGGACGAGGGTGACGGTGTGGCGGTCCGCGTAACGCGCTCCGTCGCGGAGTTCGTCGTGGACCTGGACGTGCCCGCTGCGGATCAGGGTGCGCAGACGAGTCATGTGCTGGACGAAGCCGGCCCGGTCGCTCCAGACGCCGTTGGTGCGCTGACGGTAGTCGGGAGTGAAGTGCCGGTCGACGGCTTCGGTGAGGCCGAGGTCCGGGGTGAACAGCAGATCGTGGAGGGCGCGGGTGATGTCGGTCGATGTCATGGTCGTTCCACCAGGTGGGAGTGGGGGGTGTACGGGAGGGGCCGAGGAGGGGAGGGGGCCCGGGGGAGCCCGGGGGAGCCCTGGAGGGTACGGACCCCGGGCGGGTACGGCGGTCACGGCCGGTGCCGCGTCAGTGGACGGGGGTGAAGTCCAGCGCCAGGGAAAGCGGCCCCCGCGTGTACAGCCCGGCCTCCTGGTACCGGAAGCCGGGGCTGTAGCGGACCTGGTCGAGTACGGGCAGCAGCATCGCGGCGACGGTCTCGATCTCGGCGCGCGCGAAGGCCGTGCCGACGCACTGGTGGAGCCCGGCGCCGAAGGACAGGTGCTGGGCGGCCGCGGTGAAGGAGCGGGCGGTGCCCAGGTCCGGGCGGTGGATGTCGAAGGTGTCCGGGGCGGTGAAGGCGTCCGGGTCACGGTTGGCCGCGCCGACCATGCAGAAGACGGTGGCGCCAGCCGGGACGGTGGTGCCGGCGAAGGTGCTGTCCTCCTCCGCCTGGCGGGGGATGAGCTGGACCGGCGGGGTGTAGCGCAGGGTCTCGGCGATCGCGGCGGCCAGCAGGTCCGGGTCCCGGCGGACCTGCGCCAGCTGCTCGGGGTGGTCGATCAGGTGCTTGAAGAGCAGGGCCAGCGTCTTGTCCGCGGGCTCGGCGGCAGCGACCAGGACGTTGATGATCAGCGCGGTGACGTCGCGATCGCTCATGGCGACGCCGTCGAACTCGGCGGTGCACAGCTTCGATATCAGGTCGTCGCCGGGATCGCGGCGACGCTGTTCGATCACGGGGAGGAGATAGGCCTCCAACTGCTCGGCGCAGTCCATGCAGTGGCGGCGGCGTTCGGGGGTCAGGGTCAGACTGGTGACGAACTCGGCCACCCCGCTGTGCCAGGCGGACACCTTGTGCCGGTCTCTTCGGTCCAGGCCCAGGAGCGCGAGCGTCACCTGGATGGCGAAGGGCTTGCCGAAGTCGTTGACCAGGTCCATCCGGCCCCGGGCGAGCAGCGGGGCCATGAGCTCGGCAGCGGTGGCCTGGACGGTGCGGATCTGGTCCGCGAGCGCCGGGCCGGTGAAGGCCCGGACGACGATTCTTCGTTTGACGGCGTGCTCGGCCCCGGTCATCTGGGCGAGGACCGGACCGCGCATCACCGGCGCGGCGCGTACCTGCAGCGTCTCGGTGGTGAACGCGTCGTGGTCGGTCAGCACTCTCTTGACGTCCTCGTGGCGGGAGAGGAAGTAGCTGTCGATCGCCGGTTCGTGGTGTACGGGCGCCCGCTCCCGCAGATGCGCGAAGTAGCGGTGGGGGGCTGCGCCGAAGTCCTCGGACAGGATGCTGAAACCGGTGTCGGCCACGGACATGGTGAAGACCTCTCGAACTGCGCGACGCGTGGGGGGAACAAGGGCCGGGGGCCGGGGTGGGAGCCCGCGCCCTGGTCCTGGCCGGAGGGGGTTCCGGCCGGGCCGCCGCCCGCACCCCTCGTGTTCGCGAAAGAGCCGCAGGCAGGCTTTCCGGCCAGCTAGACGTGCGAACGGCCTTATGGGTTGCGCCGGTTGGGACGGCTTCACGCCCGACCATTGGGCGTAAACCGGTGCAAGAGTCGCAGCTCCCGGTACCGGAAGGGGACTCTGTCCGGGACCGTCGAACTCTCCGCACCCGGCGGAAAGCAGCCGGTGCGATCAAGCCGGAGAGGTCGTGCCGCGCCGCTGTCCGGGCCGACCGCGGCCCATCAACGGCGGCTAGGGTGGCCCGTGTTCGAACGCAAGGACGAGTCCGGCCGCACGTGCGGTGACCGTCCCTGTGGCCCTGCCCCCCCGTGGACCCGAGAGGATCTGTCGTGAACGCCTCGCCAGGCTTGTCGCCCGCCGTCGAACAAGAGGAGAAGCCGGGGTGGGGCCTGGCCGTGACGCTGTCCGCCGTGCTGTCCCTCGTACTGCGCCTGACCGAGGTCCGGTCCTGGTGGGCCCTCCTGTGGGTGCCGTTGTTCCTGCTCGCGGTCGGCTGCGTGACGTACGAATGGCGGCTCACGGCCCGCAGCCGGTGGCGGATGGGACCCATGGAATGGGTGTACCTGGCCGTCACCCACCTCGGTCTGCTCGCCGCACTGGCGAAGGTCCTCGGCTTCCTGCCCCGATGAGTGGGCCGCTACCACCAGCGGAGGGGATACCGGGCGGCTCCCCGGCGGATGCGGGACGCGGCGGAACCGACCAGGACGAGCACCACGGTGGCGCCCAGCAGCAGGGGGACGAACCGCCCGGCCGCCGGGGCCTGCAGCACGACGACGACGGCGGTGGCACAGGCCGGTGAGTGCGGGGTCCGGGCGAGAGTGGTCGCGGCGAACGTCAGCCCGCCGGCCAGGGCCGCGCTCCACGCGTTGCTCTGCCACAGCGCGAGCGCCACGTACCCGGCTCCGGCGCCCAGCAGGTGCGCGACGACGACGCTCCGGGGCTGGGCCGCGGGCAGGCCGGGCGTGCTGTGCAGGACTCCGGCGCTGGCGGCAAGGGACGGTATGAGGACCGGCTCGCCGATCAACGCCCCGATGCCCGCGAGCACGAGCAGGACGACGGTGACCGCGCCGACGCCATGGAGGGCCGCAGCCGCACCGTGCCGGGCTGAATCCCGGCGCCCGCGCCGCCGCGGAAGCCGTACGTCGTTCAGCCTCGCCCCGGGGCGGGGGGTGTGCCGGTGGGGCAGCACGGAGTCGGCGTTCACGATGGCGGCTCCTCGCGCGGCGGTCACGGGTCACGGAGCGACCGGCGTGGTCGCACCGCCGGCCACCCTGCACCGCCTGTCTGTCACCGGCCTGCACCTCCTGCGCGCACCGGCACGGCGCCGACCGGCCGCCCGGCGCCCGGGGAGTCGCACGGCGTCCGGCTGTCGCGTGCCCTTGGATGGGGCCGTACGCGGACGGACCGACCACCAGCTCCCGGAGACCGGTATGAGGAAGATCAAGGCGCAGCTGTTCATCTCGCTCGACGGTGTCGTCGAAGCACCCGACCAGTGGCACTTCCCCTACTTCAACGAGGAGATGGGGGCGGCCGTCGACGCCACCCTCGGCAGGGCCGGCACCCTGCTGCTCGGACGCCGGACCTACGACAGCTTCGCGGGCGCGTGGCCGGACCGGGAAGCCGCCGGCGGGGAAGACGCTCCGTTCGCCAAGGTGCTCGGTGACGCCCGCAAGATCGTGGTGTCGAACACCCCGCTGGACTTCACCTGGCGGAACTCCGAACGCCTCGCCGGCGACCTCACCACAGCCGTCGCCGCACTGAAGAACGCACCGGACACGGACACACCCGTCTGGATCAGCGGCTCCGTCTCCGTCGTACGTCAACTGCTGGCCGCCGGAATCCTGGACGAACTGAACCTCCTGCTGCATCCGGTCGCCGTGCGCAACGGCATGCGCCTGTTCGAGGACCACGCCCAGGCGATCCCGCTGCAGCTGCTGTCCGCCGAGACCTTCCGGACCGGCGTACTGAACCTCTTCTACACCGTGGCCACCGCACCCGGCGAGGGGACGTACGAGGACGCCAGGACCCACCTCCCCCAGCACCAGGAATGAGCGCGACCCCGCACGGCGTCCGGTCAGGCCGGTGGAGATCCGGCCGGACCTTCGTGATCGCGGCCGTGGCGGGCTGCCTGGTCGGCCTGGTCGGCGGCGGATTCCGCTGGTGCCTGCTGCACGCGGACAGGCTGCGCGGTTCGGTACTGGAGGCGGCCGACGGGCTGGGAGCCGCGGGCCGGCTCGTTCCGGTCGTCCTCACCGCGGCGGGCGCCGCGGCGGCGTGCGCGATCGCACGGCGGGTCCCGCACGCCGCGGGCAGTGGGATCCAGCACGTGGAAGCCGTATGGCGACAGGAGGCCGAGCCCCGTACGGCCTGGCTGCTGCCGGCGAAGTTCCTGGGCGGTCTCATCGCGATCGGCTCGGGCCTGGTCCTGGGAAGGGAGGGCCCCATCGTCCACATGGGCGCCGCGATCGGGTCCACGGCCGGTCGGCACGGCCGCCTGGACACCGAGGACACCCGCATGCTGCACACCGCGCTCGGCGGGGCGGGCCTGGCGGTGGCGTTCACCGCTCCGCTGGGCGGGCTGTTGTTCGTCTGCGAGGAGGTGACCCGCACGGTCCGGCCGCGCCTGGTGCTCCTGACCCTCGTCGGCACCGTCACGGCGGTGGCCTGCTCCCGGACCGTCGTGGGTGACGCGCTCGTCCTCCCGCTGTCCGCCGTCCCCGCGCCGCCGCTGTGGATGCTGCCGGTCTTCCTGCTGTCCGGAATGACGGCCGGCGCGCTGGGCGCCGCGTACAGCGCCCTGGTCGTACGGACTCTGGAGGTGTGCGACCGGCTGACCCGGGTGCCCCTCGTCGCCCGCGCCGCCGTCATCGGAGCCGGGGTCGGCGCGCTGATGGCCTTCGACCCGCTGCTCACCGGCGGCGGCGACCAGCTGAGCGAGCGCCTGCTGACGGGCACAAGCCTGACCGCGGCGGCGCTGCTGCTCTGCCTGGCCGTCCGCTTCGTGGCCGGGCCACTGAGCTACGCGGCCGCGACCCCCGGCGGCCTGTTCGCACCACTGCTGGCTCTGGGAGCCCTCTGGGGAACCCTCACCCACACGCTCGCCGCCCCCGTACTCCCGGCCGGCTCGGCGGGCCCGGCCGCGTTCGCGGTGGTGGGGATGGCCGCACTGTTCACCGGCGTCGTACGAGCACCGCTCACCGGAGCCGTCCTGGTCGTGGAGATGACCGGTACCGGCGCGCTCCTGCTGCCCCTGCTGACCGCGTGCTTCGCCGCGACCGTGACCGCGGACCGGCTGGGGAGCGAACCCATCTACGACAGGCTGCGCCAGCGGATGCTGGACCGCGCCTGACGCGTGCCCTCGGGTCGAGGGGCGAGGCCGGCTCGTCAGTCGTCACCGGAGCCCGGCTCCGGGGCGGGCGAGGTGAGCAGGGCGGCGAGCTCGTGGAGTGCGGGGGCGTGCTCCGGCCGACGCTCGGCCAGGCGGCGCAGTCGTGCGGCGCCGGCGCCTCGTTGCACTTCGGAGGCCTGCGCCGCGGCTTCCGCGATGAGGCCGACGGGGGAGGGGGTGCTGGGTTCCGCCGCGGGGAGTGGTGCTCCCGTTGCAGTGGTGTCGAACAGGGCATGCACGGCGAGCAGGTACGGAGCGACGAAGGGCATCCGCAAGAGCGCCGGGGTCGCGACTAACAGGGGGTACAACAACTCCGGTTGGCCCTCTCCGATGAACTTCATCGCCGTGTCGTTCGCTGTCGAGGGGTCGATGACGACGTCGTAGACATCCGGAGCGTCGAGGTGGTCCGTGAGCTGGAGAATCGCCAGGTGCTGGTGTGAGGCGGGGTCATGCGATTGCGAGGCGAGCAGCTCGCGTACGAGCGGGTCGTCGGTCAGCTGGGGATGGCGGATCAGAAACTCCAAGTCCTCCGGCCAGGTGGGCGTGGCGAGCCACTCGCTCACCAGGTCGGCCCTGGCATGGAGGCTGCCAAGCTCCTCCAGCACCTGGTCAAGACCGCGTTCGCCCGCGGCGGCGAGCACCTCTGAGAGATCGCGGAGGACAGTGACTTCCGGGAACAGCTCGCGGACGAGGGCGAGGGTATCGCGGCCTTCGGAAGCCGAGAGGGAAAGGTAGTTCTGCCGGAGGAAGGTGCTCTGCTCGGTCCAACTTCGAGCGGAAAGCCAACCACTGAGCCGATCGGTGGTCTCCGACGGAAGTTCATCCTGTGCCCAGGCAGGGAGGTCGGGATGGGCTTGGTCCGGCGCGAGCCCCCAGAACGAGTCCCGGCCCAGTGCTTCGACGAGACTCCGGACGGCCCGGCGACAACGTCCGGCCCAGGCCGCGTCGGTGGTTTCATCCGCACGTCGAGCGGCGGAGAGCAGATCTGCGGCCGCCCCGGCGTGGTCGTCGTGGGCGTGGCGCCACTGCGCGCGAGAGACGAGGAGTTCCGCCTGGGGACCGGAGGGGAGTTCCGAGATCGCCAGGTCGGAGATGCGCAGTGCTTCGTCAAGCGACTCCTCGTGCTGTTGGTTGAGGAGACTGTTGAGCGAGGCGGCGAGGTGGGGGAGGAAGGCTGCTGGGTTGGCTTGGGCGAGGGTGCGGCGGATGCGGACGGCTTCGGTGATCGAGGCCAGTGCGGCGCTGCGGTCTCCGGTCTCGCTCTGCTGGATGGACAGGAAGTTGAGGGAGCCGGCGAGGTGGGGGAGGAAGGCTCCGGGGTTGGCCTGGGCGAGGGTGCGGCGGATGCGGACGGCTTCGGTGATCGAGGCCAGTGCGGCGTTGTGGTCCCCCGTGCTGCTCTGCTGGATGGAGAGGTTGTTGAGGGACATGGAGAGGTCGGGGAGGAAGGCTGCGGGGTTGGCCTGAGCGAGGGTGCGGTACAGACCGGTGGCTTCGGTGATGGAGGTCAGTGCGGCGTTGGGGTGCCCGGTCTCGCTCTGCTGGTTGGAGAGGTTGTTGAGGGAGCCGGCGAGGTGAGGGAGGAAGGCTGCGGGGTTGGCTTGGGCGAGGGTGCGGCGGATGCGGACGGCTTCGGTGATCGAGGCCAGTGCGGCGTTGCGGTCCCCGGTGTCACCCTGCTGGATGGAGAGGTTGTTGAGGGAGCCGGCGAGGTCGGGGAGGAAGGCTCCGGGGTTGGCTTCGGCGAGGGTGCGGTAGAGGTCGGTGGCTTCGGTGATGGAGGTCAGTGCGGCGTTGCGGTCCCCGGTGTCGCTCTGCCGGTTGGAGAGGTTGTTGAGGGACCTGGCGAGGTGGGGGAGGAAGGCTGCGGGGTTGGCCTGGGCGAGGGTGCGGCGGATGCGGACGGCCTCGGTGATGGAGGTCAGTGCGGCGTTGCGGTCCCCGGTGTCGCTCTGCTGGATGGAGAGGTTGTTGAGGGCGGCGGCGAGGTCGGGCAGGAAGGCCGCAGGGTCCGCGTCGGCGAGGGTGCGGTAGAGGCCGGTGGCTTCGGTGACGGAGGCCAGTGCGGCGTGGCGGTCTCCGCTGTCGCTCTGCTGGTTGGAGAGGTTGTTGAGGGAGGCGGCGAGTTCGGGGAGGAAGGCTGCGGGGTTGGCCTGGGCAAGGGTGCGGTGAAGACCGGTGGCTTCGGTGATCGAAGCCAGTGCGGCGTTGCGGTCTCCGGTCTCGCTCTGCCGGTTGGAGAGGTTGTTGAGGGACCTGGCGAGGTCGGGGAGGAAGGCTCCGGGGTTGGCCTGGGCGAGCGTGCGGTAGAGGTCGGTGGCTTCGATGATCGAGGCCAGTGCGGCGTGGCGGTCTCCTGTGTCGCTCTGCTGGATGGAGAGGTTGTTGAGGGAGCCGGCGAGGTCGGGGAGGAAGGCCGCGGGGTTGGTCTGGGCGAGGGTGCGGTGAAGACCGGTGGCTTCGGTGATGGAAGCCAGCGCGGCGTGGCGGTCCCCGCTCTCGCTCTGCCGGTTGGAGAGGTTGCTGAGGGAGCCGGCGAGTTCGGGGAGGAAGGCTGCGGGGTTGGCCTGGGCGAGGGTGCGGTGAAGACCGGTGGCTTCGATGGCGGAAGCCAGTGCGGCGGTGCGGTCCCCGGTCTCGCTCTGCCGGACGGAGAGGTTGTTGAGGGAGGCGGCGAGGTCGGGGAGGAAGGCTGCGGGGTTGGCCTGGGCAAGGGTGCGGTGAAGACCGGTGGCTTCGGTGATGGAAGCCAGTGCGGCGGTGCGGTCCCCGGCCGCACCCTGCTGGATGGAGAGGTTGTTGAGGGAGCCGGCGAGGTCGGGGAGGAAGGCCGCGGGGTTGGCCTGGGCGAGGGTGCGGTGAAGACCGGTGGCTTCGGTGACTGATGCCAGTGCGGCGTTGCGGTCGCCGGTGTTGCTCTGTTGGTTGGAGAGGTTGTTGAGGGAGCCGGCGAGGTCGGGGAGGAAAGCTGCGGGGTCGGCCTGAGCAAGCGTGCGGCGGATGCGGACGGCTTCCGTGATGGAGGCCAGTGCGGTGTTGCGGTCTCCGGTTTCGCTCTGCTGGATGGAAAGGTTGTTGAGGGAGGCGGCGAGGTAAGGCAGGAAGGCGGCGGAGTCGGCCTGGGCGAGGGTGCGGTAGAGACCGGTGGCTTCAGTGATGGAAGCCAGTGCGGCGTTGTGGTCCCCCGTGCTGCCCTGCTGGATGGAGAGGTTGTTCAGGGACATGGCGAGGTCGGAGAGGAAGGCCGCACGGTCCGCTTCGGCGAGGGTGCGGTAGAGATCGGTGGCTTCGGTGACTGAGGCCAGGGCGGCGTTGTGGTCCCCGGTTTCGCCTTGCCGGACGGACAGATTGTTGAGCCATACGGCTCGGGCCGCCCGTGCTTCTTCAGACCCGTCGACACCATTGTCCGGCTCGGAGCGCTCCGTGGCGATGAGTGCGAGGCCGCGCAGGGTGCTGTGGCCTGTCGGCACGGTGGCGGCCAGTTCGGCCAAAGGCAGCGGTGTTCCCTCGGCCGCAGCGAGCTGTTCCAGGGCGCGTACGAAGACGCCCCCCTGTGCGGCGGCCACCGAGAGCGCCGGCCGCCATAGGTCGGGGACCGTGTTCAAGGCGGTCTGCGCGATGTCCGCAGCTGCGGATCCGTCGTCTGCTCGGGAGAACCTGGAGACGCTCACGCACGCGTTCAGCTGCTCCTCCTCGTCCGCTGCCGTCAAGCAGTCGCGGAGCAGGGCCCGGTTCGTGCCGAACACGCCGGACGCCAGATGGGACCCGAGCGGGTCCGGCCTTACGGCCAGCGTGCCGTCCTCGGGAGCGGAAGGAAGCAGGTCGGCGAACAGAGCGGCGATCTCGTCGCGCCGCCCCGCGTCGGCGGCCAGTTCGGCGATGGCTTTGAGGCTGTGGTCGAGCCGCTCTTCCCGTGGGGCCAGAAGACTGAGGCAGGCGCCCGCTTCGCGCAGGATTCCCCTCGTCCGGTTCGAAGGCCTGCCGATCTGGGACCTGTACGTCCGTACCCAGTAGCCCAGCTCGTGGTCGAGGATCTTCTCGTACAGCTTCTCCTCCGACTCGGGGACACCGCCGGTGTCGCCCGACCGGACAGCGAGCCAGGCGAGCATCACCAGGTCCAGGGTGGTCCACCTGCCCGAGTGGGGGTCGGAAGGAAGCTGGTGGCCCATGGCCGCGCTCGGCGAACCGCCGAAGGAGCGCAGGGCCGCCCGGTAGACGCCCGTCTGGCGCGGGTGGCGAGCGGCCAGCGCACTGTCGTGCAGGACGTACGGGTGTCCGTCCTCCTTGAGTGCCACGGCGATCTCCTCCTCCCACCAGCCGCTGACGGTTCGAGCGGTCAGCAGCAGGCAGGTGGGCGCCTCACGCTCGCGCAGTGTGCGCAGCACGTTGATGACGTCCGCGGACTTGCGGTCCTCCACGTAGTCGACGACCACCAGCAGGGGGGAGGCGACCTCGCTCAGCCAGGCCCGGTCCCGGGGATCGGGATCACGGACGAGGAATCCGGCGTACCAGTTGGCGCCGGACAGCTGATGGGCGAGTTCCGCCGCCAGACGTGTCTTCCCGGCGCCCCCGACGCCGTGCAGCAGGGCGATCCGGGTGCGCGGCCCGATCGGGTCGGGTGCCTGGAACCAGCCCCGGAGGAAGTCGAGTTCGTCCCGGGGGTGGAACTGGATGGAGTCGTGGCGGGCCCACAGGAGTTTGAGCGGCCCGCTGTCGTTGCTGTCCGACGGCACCGGCAGGTAGGGAGGTGCGAGGACGTCGGTGCCGGGCCGGTAGGGCAGGGGGTGGGGCTCGATGTGTTCGTAACCCAGCCCGACGTCGATCGTCACCTTCCAGCGGTCCCCGGCGGCCTCCCTCAGGATCTCGGCGCCGTACGCGACCGACTGGGCCCAGGACTGCTGTTCCCTTCGCCGCGGGTCGCCCGCACCGGCACGGGAGGCGACACCCGTGACGTCCAGGGCGAGGAACGCGCCGGGAGAGTCCTCGTCGTCCATGAGCTGGTCGATGAAATCGCGCGGCAGCGTGGTCCAGTCGGGTCCGTCCTCGTCCGACCGGTAGTCGCGGTGGGCGCGGTTGGACCAGTTGCCGTCGAGCCAGACGGCGACCAGCGCGTGCGCCGGGTCGCCGGGCCGGGCGCCGGCCAGGACGATGAGCAACGGGTGGAGTCCGGCATCCAGACAGGCTCCGGCGAAGACGACCGCGAGATCCAGGCAGGTGCCGTGCCGTGGGCGGCTGAGTACCTGGTCCGGCGGCCGGATGGTCTGGCGGCCGGGATCGCTGGTGGTCGGCTCGTCGGCGTACTGGATACCGCAGGCGGCGAAGGCCTGGTAGAGAGAGCGGGCACGCGTCAGGGGCGGGTCGACTCCGGGGGCGGGCATGCTGGTGCCGAGGAGGTCGGCCGGCGTCCCGCGCGTGCTTTCGCCCTGGCGCCGGCGCTGGACGTACTCGATCAGAGCCCTGGGATCGTTGCTCGCCCACCGGCGCCAGGCCGTGCTCATGCGTCCCCGTCCCCGTCCCCGTCCCCGTCCTGGTCATCGTCCGTGTCCGCGTCGGTGGTCTCGGGGTCGAGCACGCCCAGTACGTCCCCGGCCGAGAGCCGGCTCACCACCGGCAAGCCGGTGGCCGAGACCTCGACGGTGTAGCTGCCGGCGTCCAGGGGCGGGAGGTGCCCCAGCCACCGGCCGTCACTCGCTTCCGCACAGGGAAGCCAGCCTGTGCCAGCGCCGGCTTCCCTGGGGCCGTCGTGGGGGCGGGCCCGCACCCGTACCTGGGTCCACTCGTCGGCATACGCCCCGTGCAGGGTCACACCGACCGGCACCGGGTCGTCGGACAGCACGGTCTCCTCCAGGTCGAGCCCGAGCCACGGCTCGTCGAGCGTGTCCCCCCGCACGGAGTCGAGAGGCTCACCGGTGTACTCGGCCAGGATGTCGACCACCACCGACGAGGAGGCGAGTGCCATGTGCCGCACCGGTACGGCCCTGCGAGCGCGTCTGTCGTTCTGCTCGATGGGGATGGCCGAGATCGCCGGAACCGTACCGTCACCGTGCCAGTCCGGATTGGGAAGCCAGTCCGCGGAGTCCTTCGTCACCTTCAGGCCGGAAGGCGAGAGCAGGGCGTGCTGGAGGGTGGAGTGCCCGCGGCCGAACACGGCTGTCACCTCGGGGCCGTCGGGGCGTTGGTGCAGCCTCGTCCAGGTCTCCTCGATGTCCTCGTGAACGCCGAACGCCAGCTTCGCCTGCTTGGCGAAGGACGCGCCGCCCGTAGCTCCGGCGTGCAGCTCGGACGGCTTGAGCGGTGCGTCACCGGCGGGCCGACCCACCACCGGGTAACGCGGCAGGAGCTCGTACGCGGACGGCCACTGGCGCAGGACTCTGGTGAGGCCGACCAGCCGCTTGCGGCCCACCACCAGCCCGTTGCCCAGGACCTCCAGCGCCTTGGGGGCGCCCCGGTGCGGCGTGCCCAGGGTGACCAGCGCCTCGCAGTCGGCGGCGCCGCCGAGGGGCCCCATCCAGTAGCGGGCGACCAGACCACCCATCGAGTGCGCGACGACGATCACCCGCCGCCGGCGTGCGCCGGTGTGCTCACCGTCCAGGCGTGCTGCGACGTCGGCGGCCAGGCGTTCGGCCGCGTGCTGGATGCTCTGCCGGAAGTCGTAGGGGAAGAGGACCAGGTCGGCCCGTGTGTCAGGTGCGCGTCCGGGTCGGGAGACATCCACCCGCACGTCGTCGAAGTGGTTGCAGATCTGGCGTACCAGGCGGTCGTAGCCGGGCACGACGAACGGGCCGATCAGCGTGATGTCCGGTAACAGCCCGACCGGGACGAGGTCCGGGTGCTTGTCCAGCCGCAGCCGGCCCGGCCGGGTGGCTGCGGCGACGAACCGTCGCCGATGCTCGTCCCAGCGTGCCGCGCCCTTGGGTGTCTGCAGCACACTGCCGCCGATTCCGGGCACCACGACGACCAGATGATTGAGCCGCGCCATCGCGCTCCCCCGTTCCCGCGGCCGCCCCCCTTGAATGACGGCCTCTCAGGGACGCAACGGTAGCGCTGAGTTCGGATGAATCGGCAGGGATCTGTGGACTTGGGCTCGCCCGCGTCACGGATCGTCCACGCGAGCTCCTCCCGTTGCCGCCGCCTCCATCTCCGGCACCCGGTCAAGGCCCGCCCGTGACGACCGTAGGGTGGCTGGACCCGAACCCAGGAGGACCGAGATGGCCGGCATCGTGATCGCGCAGACGACCGTGGACGACGAGCAGAAGGCGTACGACCTGGCGCGGGCCGCCGTGGAGGCCCGGCTGGCGGCCGGTGTGCAGATCGACGCGCGGATGACCTCCTTCTACTGGTGGAAGGACGCCGTGCAGCACGAGCGGGAGTACCGGCTCTCCTTCAAGACGACCGTGGAGAAGGCCGCCGAGCTGGAGGCGTGGGTGCACGAGCGGCACCCGTACGAGGTACCGCAGTGGATCGTGCTCCCGGCCGGCGGATCCTCGGAGGAGTACCTGGCATGGGTGGTGAAGGAGACCTCGACGCAGTAGCCGCCGGTCGCTGCCGCCGGCGCGGAAATCCCCGAGCACCGGCGGCAGGCCCGCGTTAGGGTGGACGACATGAACGTCACCGGCCCCAGCACCACCGCGACCGCGCGAGCGACCAGCTCGCCGGTTGCCGCCGCCTGACCTTCCCCCTCTCCCCGGCGACCGGACAACGGTCCGTCGGTTGTGCCGTGGCGTGGCGTTCCTGCCCCGGTCGGAGACCGAACGGTTCCGTTCTCCGGTGCCTCTCCCGCTGTCAGCGAAGGAGTCACCCCATGCAGACCGAGAACCTGGTCAGAACGTTCGTCGAGTACTTCGAGGAGCGCGGCCACCGCCGCATCGTCGGCTCGACACTGCTGCCACCGCCCGGCGACCCCGTGCTCTTCACCACCTCCGGCATGCACCCGCTCACCCCCTACCTGGAGGGCCGACCCCATCCGCTGGGCAGGCGGCTGGTCAACGTCCAGCGCTGTCTGCGCACCACGGACCTGGAGGAGGTCGGCGACGCCACCCACCTGACGGTCTTCGAGATGCTCGGCACCTGGTCGCTGGGCGACTACGCCGGCCCGCTCAGTCTCGACTGGGGACACGGGCTCCTCACCGAGGGGCTGGGTGTGGATCCCGGCCGGCTCCACGCCACCGTCCACGCCGGCGACGACCGGACCGGGCCGGACACCGCCTCCCTGGAGCTGTGGCAGAACCTCGGTGTCCCCGTCGAGCTCACCGTGGAGGACAACTGGTGGTCCAACGGGCCCGTCGGACCGTGCGGCCCCGACTCGGAGATCTTCCTGTGGAGCGGAGACGGCCCGCCCGAGTCGACGCCCACACGCGACGACCGCTGGGTGGAGGTGTGGAACCACGTGACGATGACCCACCGCCGGCTCGACGACGGTTCCCTCGTGCCCCTGCCCCAGCGCAACGTGGACACCGGCCTCGGCCTGGAACGGCTCGCCACCCTGCTCCAGGGCAAGCCGTCCGTGTTCGAATGCGACGTCTTCGACCCGTGGCGCAGTCTCGTACCGGCCCTGTGGCCCCTGGACGAACGGTCGCTGCGCGTGGTCTGCGACCACCTGCGGTCGGCCGTCGTGGTACTCGGCGACGGCGTGCGCCCGGGGAACACCGGTCAGGGGTACGTACTTCGACGCCTGGTGCGGCGGCTGCTCACCGTGCTCTGGCGGCAGGACGCCTCGTGGGGCATCGAGGACCTGCCCGGCGAACTCGTGCGGCACACCCTGGACCACTTCCGGCAGGACATGGACCCGGCCGACGTGCTGCGGATCCTGACCGAGGAGGAGCGCCGGTTCCGCCGGCTCCTGGAGCGCGGGCGACAGGTGCTCGCCAAGCCCCGGTTCCGAGGCCCGCTGAGCCAGGAGGACTTCCACCACCTCCACGACACCTACGGGCTGCCGCGCGAGCTGGTCACCAGCCTTCGGCAGGAGTGACGACGCGGCCTGCGGACGGGGCGAGCAGGCGGGCGGGGCGTGCAAACGGTGCGGTCTGGTGTCCCGTGCCCGGTGGACCTTCGCTCCACCGGGCACGGGCACGGGCACCGTACCGACGCGCCAGGCGGCGGCGTCTAGCCGGCGCTGATCGCGGCCACGTGTGCGGAGCCGTCGCGCAGGGCGGTGATGCGGACCTGGCCGGCGGGGAAGGGGTCCCTTCCGTTCGGGCCGGGTATCTGCGAGAACGGCGTCCAGGAGCCGTCCGGCCTCCGGACGTCGTGCCAGATCCGGCCGTCGAGCCCGACCGCCACGACGTGGGCGGAGCCGTCCGGTGCCCCGGCGATGCCGATGGCGCTGGCCCCCATGGTCGACGTCGTGACACCCCGCGGGGGCCGGAAGCCGGTCCACGAGCCGTCCGGCCGCCTCAGCTGGTGGTACACCATTCCGTCGAGCCCGATCGCGAGGACCTGGGAGGACCCGTCGGGCATCCCGGTGATCGCCAGGGCCGGACCGGAGAACGTCGGGGCCCCGCCGCAGCCGGCCAGGCGCCCCCAGGCCGTCCACACGCCGTCCCGCCCGCGCACACAGTGGTACATGGCACCGTCCGTGCCGTAACTGAGCAGCTGGGCCGACCCGTCGGGCATGGCGGCGATCGACACCTTCGTCGCGCCCCAGCGGCTCTTCGCGGTGAGTCCGGGCAGCGCCCGGAACCCGGGCAGCCCGCCGTCGGCGCGGCGCTGCTGGTGGAAGGTGGTGCCGTCCATGGCCGTCACCACGATCTGGCAGGTGCCGTCGGGAAAGGCCGCGATGTCCGCCTCCCGCACCGTGAATCCGGCCGAGCCGTCCGGCCCCGTGACGCGCTGCCAGGGCTGCGGCGTGGCCGAACCCCGTACGGCCGTCAGCCACAGGCCGTTGTCGGGTGCGATGCCCAGCACCACGACCGAGCCGTCCGCCATGCCCGCCGCCGCGCACTGCACCCCGGCGAACGAGGCGGCGCCGGCGGCACCCGGCAGCGGACGCATGCCGCTCCACGATCCGTCGGGGCGGCGCTCGGTGTGGAAGAGCACCCGCCGTTCGACGTCGTACGGGGGCAGTTGGGCGGAGTAGAACCACACGGGGTTGGTGATGGCGACCAGTTGGTCCAAGGTGGTCGAGGCGGGCTTGGGCCGGCGGACCTCGGCCCGGGCGAACAGGGACGCCTTCCCCCAGCCGCGCCAGCGCAGCTGCCCCTTGCCGCTGCCGTCGATGCAGGTGGCGGCCATGATGCCCCACTCGGTGTAGAGAGTGGCGATGCTGTCCGGAGCACCCGACACGTTCAAGGTCACGTCGACGGCGTCGAAGAACGACAGGGGCAGTTCCTGACCGGGGCCCGCGACCGCACCGCCGGCGCGCGCGGTGAAGTCCAGGGTCACGGCCGCGGATTCGACGGCGTACGACCGGCCCCGGCGGAGCGCGTCCAGCACCGCGGGCGTCGACAGACCGGGGGCGTACACGACGTTGTGGGGGCGGCCCACCGCGTCCGCCGGGCTGTGGGCGTCGCTGTTCCCGACGGCGGCGACCCGTTTGCCGAGGCAGAGCATCACGTGCCAGGCGGCGATGTTGGCCGCGTCGTCCAGGGTCCACGGCCCGTTCCACACCTCCAGCGCGTCCACGCGGTCGAGGCCGAACTCCCAGAAGGATCCCGCCGCCGGAGTGAGCGGATGCGCCGCGATGGTGAGTCCGCCCAGACTGTGCACGCGTCGGGCCTGGTTCTCGAACGCGCCCTGGTCCGCCGGGCCGTAGCGCCAGTCCACCCATTCTCCCTGCGGCAGGCCGACGGCCAGCCAGTGGCCGTGGCGGGTGGTGACCTCCTCGGCGTTGACGACCAGCAGGTCGGTCGGGACGTTGCCGCGCCAGGTCACGCCGGTGGAGCTGGTGTTGTGGTCGGAGGTGGCGATGAAGTGCAGCCCCTCCTGACGGGCGGCCGCGACGATCTGCTCCACCGTGCGCTGCCCGTCGGAGTGGACGCTGTGCAGGTGCAGGTCGCCCCGGTACCAGCCGGGCCCCCGCCCCGGCACCGCGGCCGGCAGGACGTCGTAGGGGGTCCGGGGGAGCGGATCGCCGTGGTGCAGGGTCACGTCGACCTGCCAGGCCATGCCGCCGGCACTGCCGACCATCGGCCCCAGGATGACCGACCAGGCCCCGGGTTCGACGGGGCCGGGCACGTAGCCGGGGGTGGCGTCCGCGGCGGACAGGGTGAAACCGGACCGTGCGCCGCCCGACCAGCCGCGGAAACCGGCCGGGCCGAAGATGCCGAGGTCCAGGATCCCGGCGGAGGCGTCGTGGGTGGCCGCGACGGAGATCCGCTGGACCCCGGCGGGGACGTCGAAGGCGACGTACGCCCACTGGTCGTTGCCGTACGGGGAGTGGCCGCGGTAGGTGGTGGTCACCGTGTCGGTGCCCTGCCCCCGCGTCGCGGCGTGCGCGATCGGCGCGGGCACCAGTGCGGAGGCTCCGCCCGCCGCCAGCAAGGCCCCTAAGCGGAGCAGGGACCGCCGCTCCACACGCGGGCCGGAGCCGGGTGCGGGGTCGGCGTCGGGCGCATCGCTCGGAAGGTGTTCACTCGGCACAGCCGTGCTCTCCGTTCACGTGGGGTGGCGTGGAAGGCGTGCGGAGGTGCGGAGGTGCTGACGTGCGCAGGTGCTGACGTGCTGACGTGCGGCGGGTGCGGGCGCGCGAGGGGAGAGGCTGCAGGGGGAGGGGCGCCCGGCTACCGGTGCGAGCGCTGGGCCTCGACGATCTGTCGTACGGACCCGTCCACGTCCGTACGGGCCTGGATCCGCTCGGCGAACCCGGGGAACTGCCCCGCGATGGCACTCAGCAGCCGCAGCTCCAGCGGCGCGACGTTGACCTCGCACCGGTCGCGGAGGACGGCTCGTACGACGCCGTCGGCGACCTGCCCGGGCGTGACGGTCCTGATGCCGTTCGGGGTCGAGGCGCCGGTGGCCGCGAACATTCCGGCGTCGCGGACGAAGCCGGGCTGGACCAGGGACACCCCCACTCCCGTACCCCTGAGTTCCTGGCGCAGCGCGAGCGCGAAGCCGCGCAGCCCGAACTTCGTCGCGTTGTACAGGGAGGTCGACTTGGTGGCCGCCTTGCCGGAGAGGGAGCCCACCAGCACGATGTGACCGCGACCTCGGCCCGCCATGTGCTCCGCGAAGAGCCGGGAGAGCAGGACGGGTGCACGGAGGTTGACGTCGAGGGCGCGGTCGATCTGGTCCTCGGTGTAGTCCAGCAGGTCGCCGCTGGCGGGCAGGGCGGCGTTCGCGACGAGGATGTCCGCGTCCGCACAGCTTTCGGCGAGGTGCACGACGTCGGACCGTACGGCCAGATCGGCGACCACGGTACGTGCGCCGCAGGCGTCGGCGGTGGCCTTGAGCGCCTCCTCACGCCGCCCGGTGACCGTGAGCCGGGCCCCCTGCGCGGTCAGGCGCGCGGACAGGGCGGCGCCGATGCCTCCGGTGGCACCGGTGAGCAGAACGTTCGATCCGGATATGTCCACGACCACTCCCGTGCGGCTGGCAGAACCCTCAACTGTTCGTTCGAACGAACAGTATGGACGGCTCCGCTCCTTGTCCACACCTCATCGTCCCCAACTCGGCTGCCCCGACTGGCCGGTCGAGTCGGCCGGTGGGGCAGAATTACGCCATGTCCCATGCATCCGACACCCGCCAGAGCATCATCGACGCCGTACTGCGGATCATCGGGCAGGACGGCATCGCCGCCGTCACCAACCGGCGGATCGCCAAGGAGGCCGGAGTCTCCCTCGGCTCCGTCACCTACCACTTCGCGACCCAGCACGAACTGCTGCGCGAGAGCCTGCTGCACTTCGTGGCCGAGGAGACCCGGCACTTCACGGCGCTCGCCGACGAATGCGCCGACGAGGCGTTCGACATCGGGCAGGCGGCCGAGGTGGTGGCCCAGGTGGCGGGCGGCAACGCCTTCGACAGCCGGCACATCGCGCCGTTCGAGCTGTACGTCCAGGCGGGCCGGGACGAACGGCTGCGCGCCGCGGCGGCCGAGTGCTTCGCCGCCTACGACCTGCTGGCCACCCGGATCCTGACCCGGCTCGGCGTCCCGGACCCCGAACGCCTGGCGGGGGTGGCCGTGGCCATGGTGTTCGGCCAGCAGCTGCGCCGCCTGGCGACGGGCGCGCCTGCCGAGGACCTCGTCGACACCCTGCTGGTCCTCACGCAGTTCACCCCGACGCCGGCCCCGTAGCGGGCGGGCCCGCCGCAACCGGGGCAGTGCAGGACGGGACCCGCCCTTGTGCCCAGGCCGGTTCGGTTCGGCTCGGTCCGGTCGCTGCCGCTGCCGGCAGCGACCGGAATCGGGCGCGGTACGTCGCGCGGTGGGCGCGGCGACTTCAGTACGTGTACCCCACATGCGCGAGCGCCTGCTTCAGCAGCGCCGCGTGACCGCCCGGCATCTCGCCCTGCACGGCTGCCGAGAGGGCTTCCTGCGGGCTGAACCAGACCAGGTCCAGGGCGTCCTGACGGGGCCGGCAGTCACCCGTGACCGGCACGATGTAGGCGAGGGACACCGCGTGCTGGCGAGGGTCGTGGTAGGGGGTGACGCCCAGCGTGGGGAAGTACTCGGCGACCGTGAAGGGCTGGAGGGAAGCGGGAATGCGGGGCAGGGCCACGGGGCCCAGGTCCTTCTCCAGGTGGCGGAGCAGCGCGTCGCGGATCCGCTCGTGGTGCATGACACGGCCGGACACCAGGGTCCGGCTCATCGCCCCGTCCGTGTCGATCCGCAGGAGCAGTCCGATGGTGGTGACTTCGCCGGTGTCGTCCACGCGTACGGGGACGGCCTCGACGTAGAGGATCGGCATCTGGGCCCGGGCCATTTCCAGCTCGTCGCTGCTCAGCCAGCCGGGCGTAGTTTCGGTCGTGTCAGACATTCCTTGATCCTACTTTCCTGGGCGGGTTCCGGCCCAGATCACGCGTCCACCCGGCCCAGGGGGAACGGAGTTCGAGGACGGTGCCCGCGACCGAGGACGGCCGGAATCATGCGCCGTGCGGGGCTGACGTAACGTTTGAGCATGAGCATGCCGCCGCCCCAGCAACCCCCCGGCCCGTACGGACCCCCGCAGCCCCCGCATCCGCACGGCGGACAGCCGTACGCCGCCCAGCACGCGCACCAGCAGCCGTACCCGGGGCAGCCGTACCCGGGACAGCCCGGTCCGCCGCAGCCGTACCCCGGCCAAGGGGCGTGGGGACAGTTCCCGACGGCGACGCAGCCGCGCAAGAACCGGATCGGCATGGTGATCGGGATCGCCGCCGGAGCGGTGCTGGTGCTCGGCGCGATCGTGTCGGTCGGCACGAGGGCGGTGAGCGGATCCGGCTTCCCCGAAGCCCAGTACCGGCTGATCGTCCCCAAGACCCTGGTCGAGGGCAAGTACGAGCTGACGCAGGACCTTTCGGCCACCGAGGGCAAGGAAGCGCTGAAGGGCACCTCCGACTCGAAGGTCCGCAATCCGGAGCCGGTCGTCGGTCAGTACGTCTCCGAGTCGCCCAAGGAGGCGGGAGCCCTGGCCGTTTCAGGGATGTACGGCCAGTTCAAGGACCCGGCCGACGCCCGCAGGAAGATGCTGAGCGGTGCCGCCGAATCCGAGGGCGCGACCCTGGCGGTCGCCGCGCGGGACGTCACTCCGGCCGGCTCCGACGTCACGCTGTCCTGCCAGGTCCTGACGCTGCGGCGGGGCGGGGCCGAGAGTTCCTTCCCGATGTGCGCCTGGGCCGACGCGAACACCGGTGCCACGGTCGGGTTCGTCAGCGAGGAGACCGCGCGGCAGCAGCCCGGTTCCGTCGACTTGGACAAGACCGCCCGGACGACCCTGCAGGTGCGTGCGGAGATGCGGCAGCCGATCGGCTGACGGTGCTGCTTCGAAGCAGGTGACTGCGTGGGCGGCGGCTCTAAATCACCGCGGAATCATGCCCAAAAGGTGACTTTCTGCAGCCCGAACCGGTCGGATAGCAATGACGCGACGCCTGAAATGGCCCGCCGACGGTCGGCGGTGACCCGGGCGCGCACAGGAAGGAACGTCCCGTGATCCGCATCCGTCACGCCGTCGCTCTGGCCACCATGGCCGTCACCGCTCTCGCCGTCGCCGCGAGCCCCGCCTCGGCGGCCCCCGGCGACACGCTCACCATGTGCTCCAGCACGCTCACCCCGGACGGCTGGGTCGACGCCCAGTGGTGGAACAGCGGCGGGTGCGGTTCCGGCTTCACGCCGAACACCAAGCAGATCAAGGACCTCAGAGGCTATCCGGTGGGCACCCAGGTCAACGCCTGCGCGTCCACGTGGCCGCCCGCCGGCTGGACCATCACCAGCACCTACTACTCCAGCGGCTGTCGCTACTCGGCCGTCCCCAGCTTCAACCCCAACACCTGGACGCTGAAGCGCACCTCCTGACCTCGCACGGGCGCCGTGGCCGGCCGTCGCTCAGACCGGTACCGATAACCGGTACCGGTACTGGTGACCGGTAAACGGAGCGATGTCCACCGCGTCGAGCGGGTGGTCCGCCCGGCCAAGGCCGTCTCTTCCGGATCCTGCCGGGCGGGCATGATCCGGAAGAAGCGTGCCTCAGCGGATACCGGAGCGGACGCGGACCCCGGGGACCTCGCGGACGACCTGGGCCCTCGGGACCTCGGGTGCCCTGGACACCTTGGGCACCTCAGGAGCCATGGGCGCCGCCGGGGCCTCCGGGACCTCCGGGGCCTTGGGGGCCCGGGCGATCCCGGCGGCCGTGTCCGCAACCGCCGCGGGACGGTCCTGCTCGAAGGTACGGAGCAGGTCCGCCGCAACGCTCACCGCGATCGTGGCCGGCTCCTTGCCGGTGATCTCGGTCATCCCGATCGGAGTCTTGATCCGGTCGATGGTGGCCTCGTCGTGGCCGCCCTCGGTGGCCAGACGCTTGCGGAACCGCACCCACTTGGCGGCCGAGCCGATCAGTCCGATCGAGCCGAGACCAGGGGTCCGCAGGGCGGCGTCGCACAGCGCGGCGTCCTCGGCGTGATCATGGGTCATGATCAGGACGTGGGCGCCGGGCGGCAGCTCCGTGAGCACCTCCTCCGGAAGCAGCGGCGTGTGGTGCACGTGGACCTGCGCCACCGCATCCGAGAGCACGCCGAGCCGCTCGTCGGTGAGCATGTCGGAGCGGGTGTCGATCAGGTGCAGATCGATGTTGTGCCGGGCCAGGATGCGGGCCAGCTCCAGTCCGACGTGCCCGACACCGAAGACGGCCACCGCCTGGACCACCGGCAGCGGTTCGAGGAGCAGGCTGACGGCGCCACCGCAGCACTGCACACCGTGGGGCCCGACGACCTTGTCGTTGAGGGCGAACTCCATCAGTTCCGGTTCCGGATCGGGCTCGACGTTCAGCTGGCGGGCCCGGTCGATGGCGACGGCCTCGATGTTGCCGCCGCCGATGGACCCCCAGGTCTCGGTCTGTCCCACGACGAGTTTGGCGCCGGCCCCACGGGGCGCATGGCCGCGCACGGTCGCGACGGTCACGAGCACACCGGGTTCCCGGCGGGCTCGCAACCGCGTGACCGCGGCGATCCACGTCATGTCAGGCATGGCTCAGAGCGCTGGTGTCGGTACGGATCTCGCTGCCGCCCAGCGCGTGGTCGTCGGAGCCCCCGAGGACGCCCTTCTCCCGGGCCGCCTCGATCGCCCAGTAGACCGCCTCCGGGGTCGCGGGGGCGGCGAGTTCCACGCTGACCCCGGCGGGCCCGAACGCCGCTGCGGCCTGCCGCAGCGCCTCGCGCACACAGAACGCCAGCATCAGCGGAGGCTCGCCGACCGCCTTGGACCCGTACACCGCGCCCTCTTCGGTCGCGTTCTCCATCAGCGTGACGTTGAACTCCTCGGGCATCTCCGAGAAGCTCGGCAGCTTGTACGTGCTCGCGGCCTGGGTCAGCAGCCGGCCGCGGTTCGGCCCGTCACTGGTGTCCCAGCGCATGTCCTCCAGCGTCAGCCAGCCGGCACCCTGGACGAAACCGCCCTCGACCTGACCGATGTCGATCATCGGGGACAGGCTGTCGCCGACGTCGTGCACGATGTCCACCCGGCGGATGCGGTAGCCACCGGTGAAGCCGTCCACCTCCACCTCGGCCGCGGCGGCGCCGTAGGAGAAGTACTTGAACGGCGAGCCCCGGAAGCTCTTCGCGTCCCAGTGCAGCCCCTCGGTCCGGTAGTAGCCGGACGCCGACAGCTGGACGCGCTGGAAGTACGCGGTGTGCACCAGGTCGTCCCAGGCCAGCTCCTTGTCGCTGCCCAGGGTGCGGGCGACACCGTCGACGATGCGCACGTCCGAGGCGTTCGAACCCAGCTGGCTGGCGGCCACCTGCAGCAGCCGCGCACGCAGCTGCTCGCAGGCGTTCTTCACCGCACCACCGTTGAGGTCCGCACCGGAACTCGCGGCAGTGGCCGAGGTGTTGGGCACCTTGTCGGTCCGCGTGGGAGCCAGCCGCACCTTGTGCAGCGGGATGCCCAGCGTGGTCGCGGCCACCTGCAGCATCTTGGTGTGCAGGCCCTGGCCCATCTCGGTGCCGCCGTGGTTGATCAGGACGGATCCGTCCTTGTAGATCAGCACCAGTGCGCCGGCCTGGTTGAAGGCCGTGAGGTTGAACGAGATGCCGAACTTGATGCCGGTGATGGCGAGTGCCCGCTTGGTGTGCGGGTGCGCGGCGTTGAAGGCCGCGATCTCGCGCTTGCGGTCGGCGATGCCGCCGTTGTCCTCGACCTGCTGCCAGACGGCGGCGATACGTTCCGCCTGCGGGACCGGCTGGCCGTACGGCGTCGACTGGCCGAGACCCGGCTGGTAGAAGTTGCGCTTCCGCAGCTCCATCGGGTCCAGGCCGAGCAGCGGCGCGACCCGGCCCAGGATGTCCTCGATCACCAGCATGCCCTGCGGTCCGCCGAAGCCGCGGAACGCCGTGTTGGAGACCTTGTTGGTCTTGGCGATGCGACCGGCGACCCGCGCGTTGGGAATCCAGTAGGTGTTGTCGATGTGGCACAGCGCACGGGCGCAGACCGGCTCCGACAGGTCAAGGCTCCAGCCGCCGTCCGCGGTCAGCGTGGCGTCCAGTGCCTGGATGCGGCCGTCGGCGTCGAAGCCGATCTTCCAGTCGGCGTGGAACCCGTGCCGCTTGCCGGACATGGTCAGGTCCTGGGTGCGGTTGAGGCGTACCCGGACCGGCCGTCCGGTCAGCTTCGCGCCGAGCGCGGCGATGGCCGCGAAGCCGTGCGGCTGCATCTCCTTGCCGCCGAAGCCGCCGCCCATCCGCAGGCACTGCACGGTCACCTCGTGGCTGTGCAGACCGAGGACGTGCGCGACGATCTCCTGGGTCTCCGAGGGGTGCTGGGTGCTGCTCTGGATGAACACCTGCTCGGCCTCGTCGATGTAGGCCAGCGCGGCGTGCGTCTCCAGGTAGAAGTGCTCCTGGTCGGAGAACTGGAACTCGCCGCTGAACACGTGCGTGGAGTCGGCGAAGCCGGCGTCGATGTCACCGGTCACCATGACGGGCCGGGCGCCGTGGAAGCTCTCGGCCGCGATCGCTTCCTTCAGCGTGATGACGGAGGGCAGTTCGTCGAGTTCCACCTCGACGGCCGCCGCACCGAGCCGGGCCGCCTCCAGGGTCTCGCCGAGCACCCAGGCGACCGCGTGGCCGTGGAACATGACCTCGTCGGGGAAGAGCGGCTCGTCGTGCTTCATGCCGGCGTCGTTGACGCCGGGCACGTCGGCGACGGTCAGTACGCGGACCACACCGGGCACGGCGAGCGCGGGCTCGGTGCGCAGCGCGGTGATCCGGCCCCGGGTCTTCATGACCTGGACGGGGTACGCGTGCAGGGTGTCCTTGGTGCGGTACACCAGGTCATCGGTGTAGAGCGCGGTGCCGGTGACGTGCAGTACGGCACTCTCGTGCGGCATGGAGACGCCGACGACCGGCTTCTCGGGACGCTCGGACAAATGGCTCATGACGACACCGCCTCGGTGGTTTGCGCGTGCAGCTTCAGCAGGCTCTGGCCGAGCATCGCGGAACGGTAGATGGAGCTGGCACGGTGATCGCTCATCGGCGTGCCCTCGCCCCGCAGCACCCGGGCCGCGGCCTCGACGGTCTCCGCCGACCACGGCTTGCCCTCCAGGGCCGCCTCGGTGGCGAGCGCACGGATCGGGGTGGCGGCCACGCCGCCCAGACCGATGCGTGCCTTGCGGACGGTGCCGCCCTCGATGTCGAGCGCGAATCCGATCGCGACGCTGGAGATGTCGTCGAAGCGGCGCTTGGCGATCTTGTGGAAGGCCGTGACCGGCGACAGCGGCAGCGGGATGCGCACCGCGCGGATCAGCTCGTCGGGGCGGCGCACGCTCTGCCGGTAGCCGGTGAAGTAATCCGCCAGCGGGACCACGCGCTCACCGTCGGCGTCGGCGAGCACCAGCGACGCCTCCAGGGCGAGCAGCACCGGCGGGCTGTCACCGATGGGGGAGCCGGTACCCAGATTGCCGCCGAGGGTACCGCTGTTGCGGATGAGTCGGGAGGCGAACTGCGGGAACAGCTCGGCCAGCAGCGGGACATCGCCGTCGAGCCGGCGCTCGATCTCGGTGAGGGTGACCGCCGCCCCGATCTCGATGTGGTCGGATTCGACGCGCAGCTCACGGAGTTCGGGCAGCCGGTCGATGGCGACCACGCACCCGGCCCGGCGGGAGCGGATGTTCACCTCGACGCCGTAGTCGGTGGAGCCGGCGACCACGACCGCGTCGGGCCGCTCGCGCAGCAGCTGCAGGGTCTCGGCCAGGGTGTCCTTCCGCAGGAACGTGGCGCCGTCCCGCGTGTACTCGGTGGCGACCGGCGCGGGCGGTTCCTGCTCGCGGCGCTGGGCCAGCGGGTCGTCCTCGGTGGGCGCACCGACCGCGAAGGCGGCGTCGCGAATCGGACGGTAGCCGGTGCAGCGGCACAGGTTGCCGCTCAGCGAGTGCAGGTCGAAGCCGTTCGGACCGTGCTCGTGGTCGCCGCCGTCGGCGGCCTCCGCGTCGGCTTCCGCGTGCGCGCAGCGGTCGGAACGGTAGTACTCGGAGGCCATGCTGCAGATGAACCCCGGTGTGCAGTAACCGCATTGGGAACCGCCGCGGACCGCCATCTCCTCCTGCACCGGGTGCAGGGTGGGGCGCGTACCGGGTTCACCGACCGTGGCGAGACCTTCGGAGGTGATGACTTCCTGGCCGTCGAGTGCCGCGGCCGGCACCAGACAGGCGTTGACCGCCACCCAGTCGGTGGGCTTGTCCACGCCGGGACGGGCCACCAGGACCGAACAGGCGCCGCACTCACCCTCCGCGCAGCCCTCCTTGGTGCCGGTGAGGCCGCGCTCGCGCAGGAGGTCCAGCACTGTGGTGTGCGGTGCGGCCGGTGAAAGCGGTGTTTCTTTCCCGTTGACCGTGATCCGGGCCTCTACCATGGCACATCCTCGATTCGGTGCATGGTTGAGCTGATTATGCTAGTAGCCATTTCAGGGGCTTTCTATTTCGCTGGCGCAGCCCGGAAGAATCCGGAGCGCGACTCGGCACGCGACGACGTGCCGCAGGCGGTGTGAGAAATCGAAAGATGCCGGGGCCACAGAGACGGGCACTCCGGAGAAGAAGGCTGTTCAGCAGCCGTGTGCTACAAGACCGGGAGTCCAGGCGACCTGATGGGCGGGGCGGTGCAGTTCGGAGATGATCGACATCCGACTCCGCCTCCTTCCATTCAGTTCACGGTCCGGTCCGCTCGAAGTTACGTTGCCGCAGGTACATCGGTCAAGCCACCGCGCGGGGACCATTTCGGGCCGTCGGAGCCGGGTACGGGGACGGACTGCGGCACGAGGCCGGATCCGGCGCCCCGGTCACGGGCCGGAACGGACGTCCGAACGGGTCGTAGCGCCGGCTCCGCCCGGACGGGTGCAGCCCGGTGGCGGTGCGGCTGCCCGCCACCGGGCCGTTTCGCTCCCGGCCCCGGCCCCGCCCCGGTTTCGAGGGTGGGGCGGGGTCCGGTCACGGTCGGGGCAGGGGTCAGGGCGTCTGGAGCTTGTCCACGATCCACTCGCCGAGTTCCACGGTGATGACCGTGTGGCCCTGGTTGTCGCTCGCGCACATGAAGTGGTCGAGCTCGCTGCCGGCGGGATCGATCTTGCTGTAGAGCGCGTCGCGGTCGTCGATCTCGCCCGCCGCCACGGCGCTGATGCTCGGCACGAACGTGGTCGCGTTGTACGTGAGCTCCGCCGGCTCACCTTCGAGGAGACCGGCCAGCATGGCGGCGGTTCCGAAGTTCGCGGGCCGGCCCGGCAGGTTCAGGGCCTCGGGGAACAGCCCGCCGGGGGCGCCGTCGACGTCCGGCAGGCCGCTGGTGGTGATCCGGATCTCGGCGGCTCCGGTCTTCTTCAGGATGCCGACGACCTGCTCTCCGGTGTCCTGCGTGTCCAGGCGGGTGCCCGTGAGCTCCGCACCGGTGGTGCGCATCGCCGTCACGCCGGCCGGGATGTTGTTCCCGGCACCGGTGCCCGTGCCGTTGGCCACCCCGAGCCGTCGCACGCCGGGGGGCCAGCTGCCCACCCGCTCCAGCTCCGCGAGGAAGTCGGTCCGTGCCTGGTCCTGGCCGGGCTCGGCGGTGACGGTCTCGATGTGCCAGCGCAGCAGCTGGCGTGCGGCCGGGCTGTTGACCATCCGGGAGAAGCTGCCGAGGAGCTCGCCGAATCCGGGGAGGGTGCCCCAGTTGTCCTTCACGAAGTGCGCGAACGCCTGCACCGGGATGGGCAGCCAGGCTCCGCAGTGCGGGGTGTCGTAGGAGAGGTAGGTCGCGGTCTCGTGCTCGGCACCGTCGTGGTGCATCTTGGCGAGGGCGTAGCGGGTGACCAGCCCTCCCATGCTGAAGCCGCCGACGGTCAGCTTGGCGGACCCTTCCCGGTCGACGATCGCCTTTTCGATGCACTGGATCGCGACGTCGGCGTTGTCGGTGATGGACGCGGACCGCTCGTCGAAGCCCAGGAGCACCAGGTCGAAGCCGGCCTCCCGCAGCTTGGAGATGAAGGGGTACTCGCCGTTCTCCAGGCCGTTCCACAGGGCGTCGGGGTCGCTCTTCCCGGAGGAGAAGCCGTCGGCGAGGATCACCGGCTTCCTGACACGGGTCTGGCCCGGGCTGCTGTAGAACACCCAGGCGGTTCCCCCTGTGAGGGGCCAGACGGTGTCCCACGCGGATGCCCTGGGGTGGTGGGGCTGGGCGCCCGGGATGGTGTTGTCCCAGATGCTCACAACAGGCATGGACATGTAGTCCGGCTCCTCTGTCTCGTGGTGCGGTCGAGCCGCGTCACCGGTGGGGCCTCGCCTGACGGCGTATCCCCGGAACCGGCGGCACGACCCTGCGTCCGGTGTGCGCTACCGCCCGCCCCCGGCACAGGGGCACGGCGGGGCCGCCCGCGCGCGGCGTGACACGGGCGCGAGGGCGGCGTGCAAATGACAAACGCGTTATGCCTCCGTCATGTGCGGAACTGGACCCATGATCCCGAAGCCGATACCCCAAAACCACCGAATCCCGACCATGTCACTCGTACGAGGAACAGGGTTTCCTTGCAGGTCACAGGGGATGAAAGGGAAGAAACGATGATGCAGGTCATGCTGGTCATGCAGGTCCGACACGTCGACGCCGGAGCCCCCCACGTCCGCAGGGGTCGGGGCGCGCGGCCGCAGTGATCGCTGGGGGAGGTCCGTTGCGGCGGTGAGCGGTGAGCTGTGACCGGTGAGCGGTGATCGGGGCGGTCCGTGACCACGGCAGTCGGGGCGGTTCAGCCCCGCACGGGAATGGCTTAAGGGCAGATCAACCGAACCTTAAAGGTGCCTTTTGATCTCTTCGCACCCGGTCGGTCCGGACCGGCCCCACGGGTGCCGTACGCCTGCCGACCTGTAGGGGCCTCGGGGCTGTGACCTGCTCCTTTGGTCGAGAACCCGGGAATTTCGAGGCGTGTGCCGGAACGCTCCCCGGCGCCCCAAACCTCCTCGCGGCCGGATTCGTAAAAAGGCAACAGGACTGAACTCGTCCGGGAAGCCGGCCGTATGCAGGACGTCAAGGGGGCAACGTCCATCGGATCGAGGAGTGTCAGGTGTCCAGGAAACGGACGATTAGTCTCAAGAAGAAGCTCGTGCTCTCCGCCGTCGCGGGAGCCGTGGTGATCGGCGGGGTCGCCGCCACGGTGGCGATCGGCAACGCCGCCGTCCCCGACGTCGTGTGCCAGGGGTCGACGGTGACGTTGTCGGGTGAGGCGGGTGCGCCGGCGGCGTCGAGTGGGACGTTCCCGGTGGGGACGAAGCTGAAGGTGACGAATCTGGACAACGGTCAGTCGACGACGGTGGCGGTGAACGGGCCGTCGGGTAGTTGTGTGCTGTTGAACAATGCGGCGTTCGAGAAGGTGCGGGAGCCGGGGAAGAACCTGATCCGGCGGGCACGCATCGAACGCGTGGGTGGTGGCGGTGACGCGGCGGCGCCAGCGGCTCCGGCGGCTCCGGCGGCGGGTGCGTCTGGTGGGGCGGGTGCGCAGGTGCCGCCGGCGACCGGTGAGGTGGTGTGTCCGGGGTCGACGGTGACGTTGTCGGGCGAGGGGGGTGCGCCGGCGGCGTCGAGTGGGACGTTCCCGGTGGGGACGAAGCTGAAGGTGACGAATCTGGACAACGGTCAGTCGACGACGGTGGCGGTGAACGGGCCGTCGGGCAGCTGTGTGCTGTTGAACAATGCGGCGTTCGAGAAGGTGCGGGAGCCGGGGAAGAACCTGATCCGGCGGGCACGCATCGAACGCGTGGGTGGTGGCGGTGACGCGGCGGCGCCAGCGGCTCCGGCGGCTCCGGCGGCGGGTGCGTCTGGTGGGGCGGGTGCGCAGGTGCCGCCGGCGACCGGTGAGGTGGTGTGTCCGGGGTCGACGGTGACGTTGTCGGGTGAGGCGGGTGCGCCGGCGGCGTCGAGTGGGACGTTCCCGGTGGGGACGAAGCTGAAGGTGACGAATCTGGACAACGGTCAGTCGACGACGGTGGCGGTGAACGGGCCGTCGGGTAGTTGTGTGCTGTTGAACAATGCGGCGTTCGAGAAGGTGCGGGAGCCGGGGAAGAACCTGATCCGGCGGGCACGCATCGAACGCGTGGGCTGAGCGGCCGGAGCCCGTACGGGCCACCGATGCTGCGGCGGGGCACGGCTCGTGCCGTCCCCGCCGTAGCGCCACCGGGCTACTCCACCGAGCCCGCTGCAGCGGCCGGCCGAGGTGGACAGGGGCGGACAGGACTGGACGGTGACCGCCCCCGCCGGGCATGGATAGTGGACACCGCCCGCGTCGAGTCTGTGCGCCATGAACCTTGGACGCACGAAGGGCGGGCCCGACGCCCCACCCCGCCAGGCGGCCGCACTCGCGGCCCTGGCCGCAGCACAGTTCACCGTGCTGCTGGCCACCTCGATCGTGAACGTGGCGCTCCCGCAGATCCGCTCCGGGGTGGGCCTGTCGGACGGCGGCATGACCTGGGTGGTCAACGCCTACGGTCTGGCGTTCGGCGCGCTGCTGCTGGCCGGGGGCCGGGCAGGCGACCTGCTCGGTCGCCGCCGGGTGCTGCTCGCCGGCCTCGCGGTCTTCGCGGGAGCCTCGCTCGCGGCGGGGCTGGCCACCTCTCCGGGCCTGCTGATCGCCGCCCGCGCCGTCCAGGGTGCCGGCGCCGCAGCCGTCGCCCCCGCCGCGCTCGCCCTCGCGTTGAACCTGTTCCCTCCCGGCCCCGGGCGCGGCAGGGCCCTGGGCGTGTGGGGCGCCGTGTCCGGCGCCGGGGGAGCGGGCGGTGTGCTGCTGGGCGGTGTGCTCACCCAGGCCTGGGGCTGGCCCTGGATCTTCCACATCGTCGCGCTCGGGACGATGGCGGTGCTCCTCGCCGTGGTGACGCTCGTGCCCCGGGCCGACGACCGTGGGTCCGGGCGGTTCGGGTCCGGGCGGTTCGATCTGCTGGGCACGGTCACCGTCACCCTGGCCCTTACCTGCCTGGTGTGGGGGCTGACCACCGCCCGCGGTGCCGGCTGGACCGGCGTCCCGGTCCTGGGCTCTCTCGGCGCGGCCGTCGTGCTGCTCGCGGCGTTCTGCGTGATCGAGCGCCGCCGGCCGGACGCCCTGGTCCCGCCGCGGCTGCTGACCGCCGGCCGGGTCGCCGCGGGCAACGTACTGATGGCGCTGCTGGGGTCCGTATGGATCGCCCTGTTCTTCTTCCTGCCCCTCTACCAGCAACAAGTCCTCGGCATGAGCCCGCTGGCCACCGGGGCCGGTCAGCTTCCGCTCGCCGTCGCCAACATGCTGGGCGCGGTCATGGCACCTCGTATCGCGCGCCGTATCGGCGCCACGGCGACCCTCACCGCAGGCCTGCTGACCGAGGCGGCCGGTCTGCTGTGGTTGTCGTGGATGCGGGCGGACGGAAGCTACCTCGTCGACGTCCTCGGACCGAGCATCCTGGTCGGACTGGGCCTGAGCATCGCCTTCGTCCAGCTCACCTCACTCGCCGTGGACGGCGTACCGCGCCAGGACACCGGACTCGCCGGCGGCCTCGTGAACACCACCCGACAGGTCGGCGGCGCCATCGGCCTCGCCGCCCTCGCCACCCTGGCCGGCTCCGTCACCCACCGCACACCCACCGGCACCCCACCCCTGGAAGCCCTCACCGCCGGCTACCAGGCCGCCTTCACCACCTCAGCCGCCCTCCTCGCCACCACCGCCCTCCTCGCACTCCTCCTCACCTGCGCCTCCCGCCGTTCACGCGTTCCGCGGGACACCGCCCCGGCCGGGCCGGGCGGCCCACCGCACGGCCGTCCCCTGCCCCGGAACCCGACGGCCCGGTCCGTACCGGGAAACGGTGAGAACCGATGAGTACGCCCCCGTACGCGTAGCCGTCCACGCGTGGCCGTCCCCGCCGATGCGCCCCGGAGCGGTGCCGTGGAGCGGCGCGGTACCGGCCGCCGCCGACATCCGCCAGGTCGTCTCTTCCGGGCCCCGCCGGGCCGACAACGCCCGGCACCGCTCCAGGCCGCGTGGCCGGGGCCGGCCGTGTACGTCCAGTACACGGGTACACGGGCGCGCTTCGCATCGCAGGCCCCGGCACCGGACGCCCCTGACCCGGCCGGCCCGAGCCGAACGAGGCGGCCCAGCCGACCGCGGCAGCGCCGGACCAGGGGCCCGCCACCGGTCCGCCACCGGTCCGCACACCCACTTGTCAGCCCCACCACCTCTCCGCTCCGCCAGCCGTCCACTCGCCCGCGCCGTCCCAGATGGAGGTCTCCACCTTGTCCAGCCCCGCAACCGTCTCGCCGCCCGTCGCCCGTGCCCATCCCCCCGGTCACCCGCGCGAGGTCGACAACCGCGCCGCCTATCTCAGCTTCGGACTGGCCTACGTACTCGGCCACGGTGCCGCAGCGGCCTCCCAGGGCGACGCCACCCTCCTCGACCTCCCCGGCTGGCTGCCCATGACGCTGCTCGGAGCCGGGCTCGTGGTCGGCATCGTGCTGTCCACCGCCGCCGCCCTGCGGGCGCAGCGAGGCGGCACCCCGGCGGAGATCCTTTCCGGCAAGCTGCTGGGCGCCGCGTGGATCGTCGCCTTCACCGCCCTGTTCCTCGGAATCACCGGCCTCACAGCCGCGCTCGACCAGCCGGCACTCCAGTCCGTCCTCTGGCCCGCCGGTTCCGGTCTGATCGTCGGCCTGCTCTACCTCGCCGAGGGCGCCGTACGCCGCAACCTCCTGCACTACGGCCTCGGCGTCTGGCTAGCCCTGACCTCCACCGCGGCCCTCTCGCTGACCGCCCCAGGCCTCTACGGGGTCCTCGCCGTCGCGGGCGGCGGGGCCTACACCCTCGCCGCCGCCCTCGAACACCGCCGCCTCCGGTCCCTCACGGGACACCGCAGCGACTGACGGCCGCCCCACCGCCGCGTCAGGGCCGCAGCCCGGCCCGCCTGAGTGAGATCTCGGAGAGGTCGGCGATGACCTGCTGGTCCCCGCGCCGCCACGCGTCAGCGAGACCGCCCGGAGGCGCGGGGACCGCCGCGAGGTCGCCCAGCCGGCCGGTGAGGGCACGCAGGGCGAGCAGGTCGGCACCTCCGGGTGCGTCGAAGAGGCGCCGCATGATCATGCTGCGCCGGATCCAGCGCAGGCGTGCGGGGAGCCACAGCAGCAGCACGACGGCCACGGGGACGGCGATCAGAGCCACTGTCGTCAGGGTGGCCACCTGGCTGACGGCGTCCTGCAGGGACTGTCCGGCGTCGGCGATCCCGGTACTGGCATCGGCGGCGGACTGGAGCGGCTTCTTCAGGAGGTCGCCGACGAACGGCACGTTCGAGGCCGCGTCCCCGGCGTTGCCGAGCTCGGTGGCGAGGCTGTCGCCCGAGCTCTCGACCCTCCGCCCGGGTTCGGCCAGCAGCATGATGGCGTCGTGCACGGTCAGGGCGAACCACACGGTGGCGGCCACCAGGGCCACGGCGATCAGGTCCGCGAGGATCTGGCGGTTCCGACGTGCTGGAGTCTGTGCGTAGAGGCGCATCGGCGGGCTCCCGTTCGGGTCGGACGTCGAGGAGGGCCGGCCCCCGGGCGAAGCTCGGCCGGTCGGTCGACCGTACGCCGGACTCGGCCGTCGCACCGGTCTCTGCGGACGAACGTCCGCCACGCGACGCCTGGTCGGCGCACCCCGTCCGGGTTGGCCTACGGGGACATGCCGGCCGTGTTGGCGGTGGAGAGCCCTCCCGTCACCCGGCGCCCGCGCAGCCCGGGTACCCGGCGCGGGGCGATCTGACCCCGTGGCCGGGTGAGGGCTCCGGGGAGGGTGATGCCCCGGAGGTTGCCCACGACGTGCCGGGTCCGGTGCGTCGAGGCAGGGGAGGAGCTCGCCGGCCGCAGCCGGATGCCGCAGCAGGGGCAGTGCGGACAGCCGATGCTTTCGAGGCGGGAGCCGCAGTCGACGCCTTCGACGCTGTCGTGCCACCGCGCGGCCAGACCGCGGCGGGCGTCGTCGTCGGGAAGCATCCCGGCCGGCACGGCCGCAGCACGATCCGCCGCATCCTTGACCGGGCTGCCGGTACGGGTCGTCGGAATCACCGTCAGGTAGTCGTCACCCATCGCGGTCCGCCCCCGGCCGCCCGGCCTGTTCATCCGATGTCCGGTCACGGCACCACGGCTGGTCGGCAGTTGCTGGGAGCGGTCGACCGCGGGGGCACCGGCAGGGCAGACTCTGAGGAGACGGAAAGGGGCGGGCGATGACCGCACTGCCGATTCACCGGCACGAGCCGGAGCGGGTTCCGCGCAATGCGAGGGGCATCGCCGACGCGCTGACGCCGGAGGCCGGGAAGGAGTTCTACGCCGAACTCCTGGCCGCCCAGCCGGATGAGGCAAAGGGCGTACTGCTGCGCTGGTGGGGGCGCGCGATGCTGGAAACCGATCCGGGCCGGCAGCGCCGGGTCGAGGCCGCACTCGGGGGAACGCTGGCGACGGTCGCCGTGCAGGACATGCTCGACCGGCGACGGGCAGCGGGACTGCCCGTTGAGTGAGACCTTCGACGACGGCTCCGAGGGCCTGCCGTGCGTGCTGTCCGAGGACGTCACGGCCTTCATGATCGACCCGACGCTTCCGCCCTGGTCGATGGGTCCCGTCGTCGCCGCGATGGTGGAGATCGGCGAGACGCGGGGACTGGCCGCGGGAAGCACGGCGGCGGAGGGCTGGCCGGAGTGCCGGCTCCTGCCGCTCGGTGAAGACGGGGCGCTGGGCATCATCGAGTATGTGATCGCCAAGGAAGCGGTCCCACCCCAGGTGATCGTGACCCGCATCCTGCTGTACTGAACCGCTCGGCGTGACCACGCTCGCCGCTGGGTCGGTACGTCAGTACGCAGGTACTGCGTGAAGCGCGGTGACGATGCGGACCGACAGGCGGCCGCCCCGCACTTCCGAGCCCCGGCACAGGCGATCGGCCGCTGGGGCGACCGGTTCAACCAGGAACTCCACGGCCGCCACCTTTTCGAGCGGGACGGCGAGCGCAACGGACGCCGCTGAGGCTGCGCCGTCCGGATGGACTCGGGCCGGTCGGCGGCCGGTACGGGGCCCTGCCCTGCGGAGCGGCCTACCTTCGCACTGCTCGACCACCCTCCACGAAAGGCAGTACTCGTGCGATCGATCCGTTGTGCCCTGACCGCTCTCGCCGCCGGCGGCGTCATCCTGGCGGGCGCGTCCGCCGCCGCGGCCGACGACTTCACCGTCTACGCACCGGTCAGCAACACGTACTCGATCGTCTTCGGTGACCTGAGCCAGGTGGCCGGCGACGACGTCTTCAACGCGGGCCACGACAACACGGTCGGCTCCCACAACGGCACGGCTCCGGCCGGTGACGTCGGCATGATGTCCGTACCCGGGACCCAGATCCTCAGCAACGAGGCGCTGATGCAGCGTGCCGCCGGTCAGTGGACCGGCAACATCATCCGCAAGTAGCGCCCCGCGGTCCCCGCGGACCACGCAGAAGCCGGGCCGCCGCCTCCCGTGCGGGGTGGCGGCCCCTTCTCGTCCGCCGGGGTGTTCGTGACCGAGGCCGACCAACCAGCCGCTTCCCCAAAGAAGTTCTGCAAAAATACTTTTGGAAAGTCTGCCGAGGCCTTTAACCTCCCTGCATGGTCAGCGAAGAACAGAGACGCGTCCTCGATCCCGAGCGGGACGCCGCAGCCCTCAAGGCCCTCACGCACCCTTTGCGCATCCGGCTGCTCGGGCTGCTGCGGCAGGACGGCCCGTCCACCGCGAGCGAACTCGGGGTCAGGACCGGTGAGTCGTCCGCTTCCACCAGCTATCACCTGCGCGTCCTGGCCAAGTACGCGTTCGTCACCGAGGCCGAGCACCGGGACGGGCGGGAGCGGCGCTGGCGGGCGGTCCACTCCGCGACCGCCTGGAGCAACAAGTCCATGGAATCCTCAGCGGGCAGCCGCGCCCTGCTCAGCCTGTCTCGCCGGGCGCAGATCGAGCACCTGGAGGCTTCGCTCGTGCGGCACGAGGCCGACCTCGCCGACGGACGGCTGCCGCAGGAGTGGGTGGAGCCCTCCGGGATCAGCGACCTGCTACCCCGTCTGACGCCCGAATCGCTCACCGAGCTCTGGGAGGCGTTCGCCGGGAAGCTGGAGGAACTCACCGCCCGCGATGCGGCGGATCCTCGCGCGGCACAGGTCGTACTCCTCACGGCAGGGCTGGCCCTCGCGTCACGCGACCCCTCCACGGCGACGGCAACGGCAACGGCTAGCGCAACCGATGCGGAGGACGGGGACGCGGACCAGAACGAAAGCGACAGCGACAGCGAGTGCGCGTCGTGACCGGGTCGCTGGACCTCCCCGCCGCACGCCGCCGCTACGTCACGCTCTGCGCGCTCTTCTGGCTTGCGCCGGGTCTGAGCCTCGCCCCCCTGATCCTGCTGCTCACCGAGCGAGGCATGGCCATGGCGACGATCGCCGGCCTGTTCGCAGCGCACTCGCTGACGGCCGCCGCACTGGAACTGCCCACCGGAGGACTGGCCGACGTCCTCGGACGCCGTGCCGTCCTCGTGGCCGCGGGCCTGCTGAACCTGACCGCCCTGGCCCTCGTGGGGCTGGGCTCCGATCCCTGGTTGCTCGGCGTGGGCATGGTGCTGATGGGCGCGGGCCGGGCCCTGGCCAGCGGGCCGGCCGAAGCCTGGTACGTCGACACCGTCCACGCCCACTCCGGGCCCGACGCCGATCTGCGCCCCGGCCTGGCCGGCGGCGCGTCCGCGAGCTCCGCCGCGCTGGCCGCGGGAACCCTGCTCGGCGGCGTCCTTCCCTGGCTGCTCGGGGCCGGCCCGGACCTCGGTGCGCGGCTGCGCGAGGCCTCGTCCGGGCTGGTACTGCCCCTTTCCGTCCCGCTGTTGCTGGGTGCGGTGGTCGAGATCGGCTTCGTACTGTACGTCTGGACCGCCCTGCCCGAGCCGCCCCGGCCGCCGGCCACCCTCCCTGACGTACTCCGAGGCATTCCGTCCACCGTGGTGGGCGGACTGCGACTGGCCGGCCGGGACACGCTGGTTCGACGGGTGTTCCTCGGCGCGGGTGCGGCCGGCAGTGCGCTCGTCACGATCGAACTGCTCGTGCCGGGACGTGCCGCGGCCGTGACCGGTGCGTCCGAATCGGGGGCCGTGCTCTTCTCCGTGCTCGCCTGCTGCGGATTCATCTGCTCCGGTCTCGGCAGCCAGCTCGCGCCCCTGACCGCCCGACTGGCGGGCAGCGGCGAACGCGCGGTCATGGTGAGCCTCGGCGCCGGCGCGAGCGGGCTGCTTCTGCTCGGCGCCACCGCGGCCTTCACCGGAGCGGGCGCCCTGGTGCTCTCGGCCACCGGGTACGGCCTGCTCTACCTCGGGCTCGGTGCAGCGGGACCGAACCAGAACGACATCCTGCACCGCCGTGTCACCAGCGCGGGCCGGGCCACCGCGCTGTCCGTCCAGTCCCTCGCCCCACAGCTGCTGGGAGCACTGACGGGCCTGGTCGTCGGGGTCCTCCGGCCAGGCCCGGTGCCCTGGCTGCTGGGCGGCATCGCACTGCTGGCGGGCTCCCTCCTGTGGGCTCGCCGCAGCAGCCCCACGCCGCCGGCTCGGCAGGCGACGCCGAGGCCACCCGCGGCTTCCTCCTCCCGGCCCGGAAGAACCGCCCCGAGCGAGATCTGACCACCTCACGGCGAGCCGGGTCCCGCCGCTGCCGCCGCTGCCGCCGCTGCCGCCGAGGGCGGCGCGGGCGGCGCGGGCGGCGAGCACGCGCGCGGAACGGAACCCGCGAGGGCCCGGGCGAGGCGGTGTGGTCAGGGGGTCGCCCGGGCGGCACACTGGAGCTCCACGCCCCGCCTCAGCGCCAGGAGTGACGTGCCCGTCCCGATCATCATCGACTGCGACCCCGGACACGACGACGCACTCGCGATCATGCTGGCCGCCGGGGACCCGGCGGTGGACCTGCTGGCCATCACCACGGTCGCGGGCAACCAGACGCTCGACAAGACCACCCTCAACGCCCGCCGGGTCTGCACGGTCGCCGGGATCACGTCCGTCCCCATCGCGGCCGGCTGCGACCGGCCGCTCGTCCAGCCGCTCGGCGTGGCCGCCGACGTGCACGGGGTCAGCGGACTGGACGGGCCGCTGTTCCCGGACCCCACGGTGGACGTGGTACCGGAGCACGCCGTGGACCTCGTCCACCGGCTGCTCACCGAGCATCCCGAGCCCGTCACCCTGGTCCCGACCGCCCCGTTGACCAACATCGCCCTGCTGCTCATCCGTTACCCCGAGGACGCCTCCCGGATCCGGGAGATCGTCCTGATGGGCGGTTCGACGGAGCGGGGCAACCGTACGCCGGCTGCCGAGTTCAACGTCCTCACCGACCCGGAGGCCGCCGACATCGTCTTCCGCTCGGGTGTGCCGGTCACCATGTGCGGGCTCAACGTCACGCACCAGGCACTGGCCACGCCCGAAGTGGTGGACCGCTTCGTGGCCCTGGGCACGCCCCTCGGGCGGACCTGCGCGGACCTCCTGACCTTCTTCGGGTCCACGTACCGCGAGCTCTGGGGGTTCCCCAGCCCGCCACTGCACGACCCCGTGGCGGTGGCCCGGGTCATCGATCCCGGTCTGGTGCACTGCGTGGACGCCCAGGTGGCCGTGGAACTGCACGGCAGGTACACACGCGGAGCCACCGTGGTGGACCTGCACCACTCCACGGGCCGCCCGGACAACGCGCGCGTGGCGGTGACCCTGCGGACCGGCCCGTTCTGGGACCGCATGGTCGCCGCCGTCGCGGCTCTCGGCGCGCGGGTCAACGGGCCGGCGCCCTCCTGACGGCCGGGGCGACCTCACCGCCGGCGCGGGCTGCTCCGACCAGGCCCGAACACCCCGGCCGCGCGCCGGACAGCCGCCAGTTGACTTCCTGCCGGAGGGGACGGCTCACGACACGCTGGTCCAGATCGGGGAGACCGTCGTCGGCCGCCACGTCTTCGACCTGACGGACGGCTGGGACGGGAAGCCTCCGGGCGGGTTCGACCACGTGGTCGTCGTGACGCACCGGCCGCAGCCCGAGGGCCGGGACACCGGGGCCCGTTCCACCTCGCCGACGGCGTCGAGGCGGCCCTGGACGTCGTACCCGGGGTGATCGGGTCCGGCAAGCGCTACGTCGGGTCGGTCGAGGCACAGCACCTGGTGGAGGATCCCGACGTGGTGGTTCAGGGCGACCGGGTGCTTCACCGGCGCTACCGGGTGCGCCGTCGACCGACGTCGCGCCGGTCACCCTCGATCACGACGCGACCGGACGGCGCGGCACGCGGGCGGAGTCCAGCAAGGCGTGCAGCCGTTCGGCCGACAGCCCCGGGTTGGCCGCCGCGCCTTCGGCCGTCGCCGGATCCTGGAGCAGCCTCTCCAGGGTGTCCCCCGAGAAGAGCGGGTGGGATGCGGCCGCCCGGCGGACCTGCTCGTCCCCATCCGACAGCAGCTCCACGGGGGCCCGCCCGGTCGGATCGGCGGCCGCCAGCGCCCGTACCTCAGGGTCCTCGTGCCCGAGCAGGTGGGCGAGGCCGGTCCGCGGCAACCGGGACTGCGTGAGCAGGTGGGAGCGTTGGGAGGGGCGGGCGACGAAGGCAGCGAGGACGATCTCGGCCGGTGCCAGGGGATGCCACGAGGCCAACCGGTGACGCACTTCCTCCTCCGGGTCCTCCGCCAGTCGTGCGACCAGGTCGGCGGGCAGCGTGGAGCACCTGGCCGCCACCAGGCGCAGCTTCACCTCCTCGGACACCGCACACGCCCGGTACCAGTCCATGTCCAGGTCCGGAGCCGGCTCCGGGATCATGCAGGTGCAGTCGTGCCCGTCGCCCATCTCGTGGTCGACGGCCTCGCACTGTTCCGGGGTACGGGGGAGCGGCTGCACCCGGGCACGGGTGCGTACCTGGGCATCGGGATCCTCGGCGAGTTCCGCCCACAGCGCCGGATCGAGGTCGGCCCGGGCGGCTACGCGTACACGGACCCGCGGGTCGGCGTCACGGGCGAGCCGGACCAAGGCATGACGGGGCGTGTACCGGTTGCCGGCGAGGCACCACCGGGACTCCGGATCGGCCAGGGCCGCCTCGACGACGGCATCCGACAGCGCGTGGTGGAGGAGGATCGCCCACCGGTGGTGGCAGCTGTGTTCCGGGAGTTCCGCCTCCATGGCCGCGGGATCCTCCCACCGCAGGCTGCTCTCGACACACGCCCGGACGTCCGGGTGGGGGTCGGCCCGCAGGGCCTTCTGCTCCTCGGGGGTCAGCCAGGACCACGACTGCGCCGCGAAGGCCCGCAGTGCGGGCAGTTCGTGCCGGAGCATCCTGCGCCGGAAGGAATTGGGTATCTGGGGAGAGCCCACCAGCTCCTGCATGATCTCGTTGGCCGTGAGCAGCCCCGCCGTGCCGGCGGCCTCGGCCGTCAGCAGGAAGACGAGGGCGTCGTCGGGCAGCGGGCTGGGCTGGCGCGGGAGCGGGCGGGGCCCCGAGGCGACCTGCGCGCGGACCAGGTCATGGGGGTCCGCGACCAGACGTGCGCGCTGGGCCGGCGGGACGTGGGGGTTGCGGGCGAAGGACCTGCGTACCTTGGCATCCGGGTGCGCGACCACCGCGTCCACGACCTCCGGCGGAACGCAGCGCTTCTCGCACAGGATCCGCCAGGCCTCCCCGGTGGTGTCCGGGTCCAGCAGGCGCAGCAGGACGTCGGCAGGGGCTCCGGTGTTGGCGGCGACCCCGCGCAACCACAGATCTGTCACGGCAGAGGGCGAGTTGGGCATTCGGCCATCATGTCAGCCGCCGTGTGACGTGGGCCGGACGGAGGTCACCGCCCCGGCGGCACCGACGGGCGACGGCGCCCACTGCGCGGCGGCAGCAGCGCGGGACCCGCTGCGCGGCAGCACCCGAGGCGCGGTGCCTGCCGCGCGGTGCCCGGCGCTGGGCAGCGCGTCGCCCAGGGCTTCGTAGACGGAGTGCCCGGACTTCGCTCGACGGCGGGAGTGCCGCCAAGTGCCGCAGGGATCCGGGCCCTTCACGCCGCGGCCGGCCGCCGTCGTTCCCGGACCGCCCGTTCAGCCGAGATTGATGGTGCGGGCCACGAACGCCGGCGACAGCCGGGTCGGGCCCGGCTCTCCGGCGGTCGACGGCTCAGGAGCGGGGCAGCGGCCCTCGGCGGCGGGTTCGCCGACCGCGAAGAGGGGATCGGCTCCGGCCGGTTCGCAGAGCTTGACGAGGTTCATGGCTGCCTCGACGGACGCCTGTTGCTGCCCCTCGTGCCGCTCGCACGGGCCACCGCCCGTCGCGATCACGCAGGGCTTGCCCCTGGTGTTCGGCACTCGGCATCGCACCACCGGATCATGTACGTGGCACAAGCCCGACGGTCGCGCGTCGACCTGGCACCGTTCACCCTTCTTCGTCGCGGCACGGCACTGGTTCGTGATCATGGCCCCCAAGGCTACTCGGCCCGCACCGGCCCCCCGGTCCCGGGGATCGCGCCCGCACCCGGAGGTGATCGGGACCTCGGAGGCCGGGACGTCACGCGCCTGGGCCGGTGAGGTGAACCTGTACGTCGGATGGCGGCGGTGCCGGTGGCAGCAGTGGCAGTCCGCTCCCGCGGACTGGAGGCTCGTTCTCCCGGACGAGCACACAAGGAAAGGCCGGCAGCCCATGCAGCATGCCGAAGAGGAGGGCGTCGCCACGCGCGCGATCGCCACGGACGACCGGCATCGGAGTCGAGCGGGTCACCTGCGGACCGCGATCAGGCGGACCCATCTGATCCCGGCCTTCTTGGTGCTCACGGTCATGATGGTGGCCCTGTGGCTGATGGGTATGCCCTTCCTCCAAGCTCTGACCATCTCCACCGCAGTGAAGATCTCGGTGGCTCTGCTCGAACTCAGGCGGCTGCCCGACCCGGTCGACGACTGACACGGGCCCTGCCGCAGCCGCGCCGCAGTCGCCCGGGAAATTGCCGCGCAGTGCCCGTTCCCGCACTGGCAGGATGCCCGGGCGGGGGAACGGACGCTCGGCGGTGAGGCGGGGGACATGCGGGACGCGCTGGACGCGGTGGACTGGCGGGCCTTGGACGCGGTGGACTGGCGGGCCTTGGGCGCGGTAGGGCCGGACGGCCATCCGGCCACCGACGTGCCGAAGCTGCTGCGCCGGATCGCCCGGGCGAACCCCACCACCCGCCCGGAGGCCCTGGAGCGGGCGTACTGCGACCTGCAGAACCTCCTCCTGGGGAGCACGGAGGTGGGGACGGCCGCGCTGCCGTTCGTGGTCGATCTGGCACTCGACCCGAAAACGGTCCTCCGGCCGGACCTCGTCGATCTGCTCGCGTCCCTGGCCGCAGAGGGCGAGCCCGCAGACGGCGAGGCCGGTGAGGCCGGCTCCGGACGGGCCGCGGTGTGGTGGCAGCAGTGGCCCCGCGTCCGGAGGCTGCTCGACGACGGCGACCCCGTGACACGGCGGGCCGCGCTAGGGCTGATCAGCGACCGGACCGCGCCCCTGCTCGAACGGTGGACCGCGGAGACCGACCCCTCGGTCCAGGTGGCCCTGCTGCTGGCGCTGGGCCGGATCGCGGCCGAAGAGGACCTCACGGAGAGGACGGCCGCGGAGGTACGCGCCGTGCTGGACGGGCTCCTCCACGACGAGAACCCGGTGCTCCGAGTAGCGGCCGTGATCGCCTCGGCACCCCTTGACCCGCGGGCGGTACCGCGCGCCCACCCCATGCTGCTGGAGATCCTCACCGACCCCGTGCTCGCCCCGGAGTTCGGCACGGTCTGGTACACCCTGGACTGCGAACTCCCCTACGAGCGCAACGACGTCGCCTCCTGGGTCGTGGAACTGCTGGCGCCCGACACGACGGAGGCGGCCTCGTTCGTGACCGCGCTGGCCGACACCGGCAGCCGGATCGGCGATGCGGAGCTGCGCCGGTGCGCGCTGGACGAGGCGTGGCGACTGCTGGTGCGCAGGCCCTCCGTGGCAGCGGCCGTGTTGCCGCTCGCGGCCGGGCTGCTGGCCGACCCGGACGACGACGTGCGCTACAAGGCCGCGCATCTGCTGGCGGTGCTCGGCCACGAGGCCGCGCCGTACGCCGACCGGCTCGCCGCCCTCCTCGACGACCCCGGGGAATCACGGTTCTTCGACGGCACCGTCGGTGACCACGCGCGGTGGGCCCTGACGCGGATCGGGGACCCTCGCGTCCTGCCCGATCTGGTCGAGCGGCTGGTGGCACCCTACCGGGACATGCAGGGGCGGGGTTACGCCCTGAGCGACCCGCGGCAGCCGGACGTCGCCGATGTCCTGCGGCCGCTGCGCGCACACGCCGGAGCCCTGCTGCCCGCGGTACGAGAGGCGCTACGGGACGAGGTCTCCCGCGCGGGATGGCTGGTCCGGGACCTTCGGGACGTGCTTCACGCATGGGGGGAGAACCCGCTGCTGCCCGGCGAGGTCACGCCGTACCGTCAGCCGGGGGAACCGCCGCTGCCCGAACCGGCGCAGGCAGCGGCGGCGGTGCTGGCCCATGCCGCCGAGGGGGAGTGGCACGGGACGCTCTCCACGGCCCTCGACGCGCTCACCCAGCACGGACACCTCACCCCGCCGGTCCGGGACGCCCTCACGGCACTGCGCGCCGCGGACCGCCGGTTCTCCGAGTACGGCGATTACCGGGCGGTCCTCCAGGACGAGGAGATCCGCGCCCGGATCGACCGGGCGCTCGCGCTCCCTCAGCGCTGCCCACCCGCTGGGCACGCGCTGCCCACGTCGCCCACGACGGTTTAGGCGGACCTGCGGCGCAGAGAGCGGCGGACCAGGTACAGGGCGACGACCAGCACCACGACGACGAGCAGGACGATCAAGAGCGTCTTGAACAGCCCGCCCTTCTTCTTCTTGCTCTTCTTGCCCTTCTTGGTCCCGGTGGTGGCCCGGACCTGGGAGGACATCGGCACCTGGAGACCGGTCGCCACGCCGGCACCGGCGAGGACACCGTTCTGCGCGAGCGCCGCGGCGGCGGGTGCCTGCCGGGCGGCCGGAGCGGCCACCGAGGCGGTGGCCGCGGGCCCCAGGAGCAGCCCGGCGACCACGAGGAGCGGGACGAATACCGTCGCGACCGTCGAGCGCTTCTTCTGATCTCTGTTCGTTGTCACTGTTTCCCCTGTTCTCCCCTGCCCCGGCCGGGCCCGACGGGATCCGGAAGGCCGTGGCTAGGGAGCATCGTCGACGAGTTCGACCGTCCCGGCAAGCACGTGGCGGCAGCGGGCGCGCGAGCCCGTACCCCTCCGGGCCGGGGTTCGGGCTCTGGCAGTCTGGGCGCATGGGGACGGGGGGCGGTCAGGTGCCGGACGCGGTGCGGCACGTGCAGCGGGGCGTGGGACGGGAGCCGGGGCCGCGGTTCGGGGTCGAGGAGGGGTACGCGTGGTACCGGGGGGAGTCGCAAGGAGGATCCGTTCACCGGCACGCCGCCTTCCAGCTCGTCCTGTCCCCCCGGGGCGAGGCCGCGCTCGCCGGGGCGGACGGCACCGTCGTGCGCGCAGCGGCACTGCTGGTGCCGCCCATGACCGCGCACCGGATGCTGCCGGGGGCGGGGCAGCTGCTCACCGTCTTCGTGGAGCCGCATTCGGCCCTGGCCGACCGGCTGCGCAGGCGGTGCGGTACCGGTCCGGGGATCGTGGCGGTGCCCGAGCTGGGGCGGCTCGACGAGGCCGAGCTGGGGAGGGCGGCAGCGCTGCCCTCGGCCGGGCTGGACCCGCGGCTGCTCGCGGCGGCGGCCCTGCTGGAGGGGCTGGAGGAGTCCGTCCCGATGGACGTGCTCGCGGCCCGGGTGGGTCTGTCGCCGCAGCGACTGCGGGCCCTGGCACGGCAGCAGCTGGGTATGCCGCTGGTGCGGCGGCGGATCTGGCTGAAGCTGCGCCGGAGCGCGGAGGCACTGGGGGAGGGGCGCGGCCCGGCCGAGGCCGCGGCCGCCGGAGGCTTCACCGATCAGGCCCATCTCACCCGCCGGATGCGGGAGATGATCGGGATGACCCCGGCGGCCGTGCTGCGGGCGCTCCGGGAGCCGACGGCGTCAGTCGCCGGCGCGCCGGGCGACGTACACCGAGATGGACCCGGTGACGGTTGAGACCACCTCGGCCTCCCGGACCCGGTCGAATCCGGCCTCGGTGACGAGGGAGGGCAGGATGCCGTCGGCGTTGGGCTGGGTGTCGGCCCGGCCGTCGGCGAACTGGACGACACGGAACGCGGTGCGCATCAGACGGGTGCGCTGGAGGCCGTAGTCGGCCAGGACCAGTCGGCCGCCGGGCCGCAGCACCGTGTGCAGGGCGGCCAGGATCGCACGCTTCATCGGGAGGGGGCACTGGTGCAGGACGAGGCTGGAGACGGCGGTGTCCGCGCTGCCCGCCCCGAGCAGCTCGGCCACTTCGTCGCCCATGCCCTGGCGCCAGTCGACGGCTGCGCCCGTGCTCCGGGCCTTGCGGCGGGCGACGGCCAGGATGCGGGGGTCCGGATCGATGCCGACGATGTGCGCGGCGGGTTCGATGTCGTGCAGGAGCAGGGCCTGGGAGCCGGTGCCGCAGCCGACGTCGACGATCACCTCTTCCGGACGCGGAGCGACGTGCATGGCCAGCAGGCCGCGCCAGAGCCGCTCGCGCACCAGGGCGGCCACGGGGTCGTAGAAGCTGGTGGGGGCGAAGCGGCCGGCGGCGGGGGTGAACGCTCGGGGAGGGCGCGCCGTGTCGCCGGGCCGGAACCCGGCGGGCGCGGCAGGCACGGCGGGCCGGGCCGGCACGGCGGGCGCGGAGGCCTGACGGAGAGGACCGGGGGTTTCACTCGACGAGGTCATGACGGCAGTGTCCGGGGGCCGGGCGGCACCGGTCTTGTACGAACCGCTCGCCCCGGCTGCCACCGCCGCGCCCCGGACTGCTGCCCCCGCTGCCACGGTGTCCGCGTGCCGACGGAGCCGGGACCGGCCGGCAGACAGACCGGCCGCCCGCCCGCGGGAACGCCCGCCCGCGCGTTCCCGCGGTCCGTGCCGCCGGCCGGCCGTGGCTCAGCGCCGGTGCGCGACCGTCGCCAGGGTCTCCTTGACCTCCCGCACCACGCGCGCCGCGTCCTCGGGCTTGTTCACCACGTCCGTGTGGTTCATGTCGATCACGAGGACCTCGCTGGCCGAGTAGTGCTTGTGCACCCAGTCGTCGTAGCCGGACCACAGGGTCCGGTAGTACTCGACGAGGCTCTCGTCCTGCTCGAAGCCGCGGCCCCGCAGCCCGATACGGTGCAGCACCGTCTCGAAGTCCGCCTTGAGGTAGACCATGAGATCGGGCGCCTTGCGGTACGGCAGGCCGTCGATCTCGCGCATCATCTCGCCCAGCAGTCCCTCGTACACCTGCATTTCGAGGGAGCTGATCCGCCCCAGGTCGTGGTTGACCTTGGCGAAGTACCAGTCCTCGTAGATGGACCGGTCGAGGACGTTGTCCCCCTGCTTGTACGCCTCCTTGATCGAGGCGAACCGCGTCTGCAGGAAGTAGAGCTGCAGCAGGAAGGGGTAGCGCTTCGCCTGGATCTCCTCGGGGCTCGCCGTGTAGAAGAGCGGCAGGATCGGGTTGTCGTCCACGCTCTCGTAGAAGACGTCGCTGCCCAGCTCCTTGGCGAGCAGCTCGGCCACACTCGTCTTGCCGATTCCGATCATGCCTCCGACGCAGATCACTGGCATACCTCACTTCTCCCTGGGGATCTTCTGTTCGTGGGCGGGTGGGCCACGCACCCCACCCCACCGAGACGCACGCCGGCGGTCACGTGATTCCCCGGGATCTGCATGATCAGCGTCAGTGGTCGCCGTCCGGACCAGGGCCCTGACTCAGGCTGCTCCCCGACCGGTCGGCCTGACCGTTCCGCGGTCGCCCTCACAGCGACGAGCCGCAGCCCAACGGCCGCCTTGAATCTTAAATGATGATCAGCGTCCGACCGGCCAGGTGGCCGTCGCCCTCCGCCGCCCCGGCCACGGTGTCCGAGGCCGCCGTGGAGGGCAGCCGCGAGGACGCGAACGCGTGTGGGGTCCCTTCCGGATTTCCTTCTAGAGCCACCTATAGTTAGGGCACCCTAACCGCCTCTGGGCCGTGCGAGCGCTCACCGCCTTCGCCGGTCCTTCCCGGCCGAGCAGAAACGGAACCCGTATGAGACCCGAGTCCACTTTCCTCGTCTCCCCCCGCGCGGACGTCCTGACCGAGACCGTCGAAGGCTTCGGCACGGTCCGCTTCACCCCGGTCGACCCGGTCGCGGACTCCGCCGTACTGCACTCCTGGGTCGCCGAGGAGAGGGCGCGGTTCTGGGGCATGAACGGCGTCAGCCGGGAACTGGTCCAGGAGATCTACGAGGACGTGGACCGCCGGGACACGCACCACGCGTACATGGTCCGGTTGGATGACGAGCCCGTGGCGCTCTTCCAGACGTACGAGCCCACCGAGGACCGGGTCGGCGACTGCTACGCGGTGCGCGAGGGCGACATCGGCGTTCATCTGATGCTGGCCCCGATGACCGGCCGGCCCCGGCCCGGATTCAGCAGGACCCTGATCGGTTCGCTCATCCGGTTCACCTTCCGCGACCCGGCCGTCCTGCGCGCGGTGGCCGAGCCCGACGCCTCCAACGCCAAGGCGCTCTCGCTGCTGAACCGGCTCGGCTTCGTCCGGCAGGGCGAGATCACCCTCCCGGAGATCGACCTGCCCGAGGTGTACCTCCCGGAGAAGCGGGCCGTGCTCGCCTTCCTCGACCGCCCCGCCGTACTCCCGGCCGCCGTGGCGGTCGTGCAGCACGCCTGACACGGGTGCCGGAGCCACCGGGCCCGTAGCGCGGGGCGGTCGCCGCGTCCGTGGTCCTAAGCCCTCTGGGCGCGCAGCAGCCCCGCCGGCAGGTATCCGGAGTGCACGTCCAGCTCCCAGCCGTGCGCCTGTACGGCGAGTGCCGCCAGGGCGATGACCGTGACCGGCAGCAGCGTCCTCGGCGCGGCACCCGCACCGTCGGCGTTGTCGCGGTGCTCCAGGAGGCGGCCGGCCAGGGCCCGCTCGAACGCGGGCCGGTCGTCGTCGAGCAGTACGCGCAGCAGCCGCTGGTCGGGGGTGAGCGTGCCCGCCCCGTCCAGCCGCGCGGCGGCCGCCGCACGCTCCTGCGCGTCCGGCTTGCGCAGGGGCGACACCCCGGACGCGACCCAGGGCGACCTGGGCCTCTCCACCAGGTGGAGGTAGCCGCAGAGCGCGTCCATCTCGGCGAGTTCGGCCGGGTCGGACACCGAGGACAGCGACGAATGCGGCAGTCCGGCGTGGAACATCGGAGCGTAGTCCGTCTTGAGCAGGGGCCCGATCACCCGGGCCGGTTCCCGGACCAGCCCGGTGATCACGGTCAGTGCGAAGGCGTCCACCCACACCTGCGCCGTGGGTGCCAGGTCGACCGCGTCGCCGAAGGCGAAGTCCTCGCTGCTGAGCTCCTCGTCGATGAGCGGGAAGGAGATCTCGAAGTCCCCGCCGGGGCAGGTTCCGAGCGTCAGGACACCGAGCGCGCACTCCGCCGCCGTTGCGAGCGCCAGTCGGCCCGGCGCGCTTTCCAGTTGCGGGTCCTGGAGGGAAAGGGCGCCGACGTGGTCGAGCAGCTCGTCACCCATCTCCTGTATCCCCTTGATGGACAGGCTGCCGTAGCGCAGGCTGTGCCAGCGGCCGAAGGTCCGGCTGCCGATGTTCTCCAGGGCCCGCAAGGCCACGTTCTCGCCGACCTCGTGACGTGCCACTTCCCGCACGGTTGCCATCCTCCCGTCGGACGAGGCCGGCAGGGATCCCGCCGCCCCTCGTCGCCGATCTTCGAGTAGCCATCTTCCCCGACACGGCAGCCCGTTGTGGCCGCACCTACGAGGCAGCGACGTCGCGCAACCTGGACGGACGGACGGACGGACGGACAGACAGACGGACGGACCGCCGCGAGTGCGGTGGACAGGCCGGGGGAGAGCGACTGCCTTCCTCCGGACAAGTGACCGGCCGGAAGGGTCCTAGTCCTTCGCCGAGGCCTCGGCGTTGCGCCAGACCGTCAGGTCGACGGTGATGAACCTGGTCTCCTCCTTCACGCCCGAACGGCCACGGAACGTCGCCAGCGTGATGTGGCCGGCCTTGCTCAGTACGCAGACCTGTGAACCGTCCGTCAGCTGGTCGAGGCCGATCTTCTCGGTGAAGCGGGTCACGGCGCGGCAGGTCTCCAGGGAGCCCTTCTCGGAGTTGTTCAGCAGGACGAGCTTGCCGTTCGCGGTACCGAACTTCTCGTCCCCGAACATGGTGTCCCGGTAGTAGAAGAGGTCCCCGTGCCCGTAGAGCACCCCGGCGCCGGTGGGCTCCTCCGCCGGACGCGGCGGGTTGTCGGCGAACATCAGCTGGTGGTTCTGGGGCATCTCGATGCCCTGGTACGAGACCGGCTGCGGGTCGGGCCGCTTCTGCGCGGCACCCGGCGAGGCGCTGCCGCCGCCCGATCCCTTGTCGCCGCCCTTGTCGGCGTTGCCGTCGGGCAGCAGCGACCCGAGGACGACGAGCCCGACGACCGCCGCGACGACCGCCCCGGCGACGATCAGCCCCGTCCGCTTGGGACGCGGCGGAGCGGGTGCCGCGGGCGGACCGGGCACGAAGCCCTGTGCGTGGAACGGCGGCGGCGTGCCGTGGCCCGGGGCGTACGACGGCTGCGAGTACGGGGGGTGCCCGTGCTGCGGCGGCGGGTAGGACGGCTGCGCGTACGAAGGCTGCGCGTACGAAGGCTGTGCATGCGAAGGCTGCGTGTACGGGGGCGGCGTCGGGTGTCCCGGCACCACGGCCCCGGGAGCGCCCGCCGCCGGAGCCGTCTGCGTCGGCGCCGAGGCGGCCACGCCGGTCGGCGTGTACCCGGGCGCGGCGGGTACGGCGGCCGCACCAGGCGCCGAGACCTCGGTCGGAGTCGGGGCGGGGGCGGGGGCGTGGGCGGGCGCCGGAGTCGGGGCCGGAGCGGGCAGTTGCAGCCGCTCGGTGAGGGAACCGGCAACGGCCTGCGGCAGCCAGTCCTCGCCCTGGCGCAGCGGGGACTCCGAGGCCGCGTGGCACAGCTCGATGACCTCGGTCAGCGTCGGCCGGTCGGCCGGGTCGCGGCTGAGGCAGCGGGTCACCACCGGCCTGAGCTCCGCGGGCAGGGCGCTGAGGTCGGGGTCCTCGTGCACGATCCGGTAGAGCACCGCGTGCGAGGGCCCGTCGCCGAAGACGGACGCTCCGATCGCGGTGAAGGCGGCGATCTGCCCGAGGGCGAAGACGTCGGTGGCCGGGGTGACCGTGCCCGCCGAGGCCTGCTCGGGCGCCATGAACGCCGGCGTGCCGACGCTCACGCCGGTACTCGTCAGGGCGGTGGAGTCGGCGGCCCGGGCGATGCCGAAGTCGATGACGCGCGGACCGTCGGAGGCGAGCAGCACGTTGGCGGGTTTCAGGTCCCGGTGGACGATGCCCGCGCCGTGGATGACGTGCAGCGCCTCGGCTACACCGACGGTCAGCAGCAGCACGCTGCGCACCGGCAGCGCGCCGTGCCGGGCCACGGCGTCGGCGAGCGAGGGACCCGGTACGTAGGCCGTGGCCAGCCAGGGCTGGGCACCCTCGGTGTCCGAGTCGATGACCGGTGCCGTGTAGAGCCCCTGGACCCGCTCCGCGGCCCGCACCTCCTGCCGGAAGCGCCGGCGGAACTCGGGGTCCTCGCTGAACTCGGGCCGGATCACCTTGATGGCGAGGGGACGGCCGCCCGGCGTGTAGGAGAGGTAGACCTTGCCCATGCCGCCCGAGCCCAGAACGGCCACCAGGCGGTAGCCGCCCACGACGGCAGGGTCGTCCGCCTTGAGCGGCTGGAAGAAGTCGGCGGAAGGTGCGCTGCCCATGGGGACCCATCTCTGGTTGCGGCGATCCGGCTCCTGCCGGCGCCCCGAAGTCAACCGAGAGCGTACCCAATGCCCGCACCGGCCCCGCCTGCCCGGCACATGGCCGCCCGGACCCCCGTGCCGGATCCGGGAGTTGGCGGCCGGGCCGCCTGCTCCGCAGGTGCGGCCGCTACCAGCCGAAGCGCCGGTCGACCACGGCCGCGAACTCCTCGAACGTCAGCACCCGGTCGCCGTTCTGGTCGGCCGCGTCGAAGAGAGCCGAGGACGCCTCGGTGTCCCCGACACCCCAGAAGGGGATGGCTCCCTGCGCCGCGAGGGTCGGCCCCTTGGAACGCAGGGCGCCGATGACCTCGGCGCGGGTCAGCGTGCCGTCCTGATCGAGGTCGAGGGCGTCGAACAGGCGCCGGGCCTTCTCACTCATCACGTGGTCCTCTCAGCGGTACACGCGCCGCCTCTCGGGCGGCGCGTCCTGTACGTGAGGACGCCGTGGATCCCCGCCGGGTTGCCCGCCGGCCGTTCCGATTTCGGTGCCCGCGTTGGTGCCGGCGTCGGTGCCGGCTTCGGTGCTGCAACGGCCGGGGTCCTCGCGGACGGCACCCGGCGCCCCACCGGGCGAAGGACAGCCCGGACAACGGGCGCCGCCGGGCAACGACCGGTCCCGCACACCCGGACGGGTGAACGGCCGCCGGGTCACCAGGTGACGTACAGGGCCTGCGGCGAGCGGTGGATCAGCGTGGGGCGCATCTGTGGCCGTGGGCGGTCCCGGTCCAGCCGCAGCTCCGGCATGCGACGGACGAAGAGGTCGAGGGTCAGGCGGAGCTGGTCGCGGGCCAGTTGCGAGCCGGGGCAGCCGTGGGGTCCGTACCCGAAGGCGAGGTGCTGCCGGCTGCCGGGCCGGGTGACGTCGAACTCGTCGGCCCGTTCGTACCGTTGCTCGTCGCGGTTGGCCGAACCGTACGCCACCAGCAGGGTGGCCCCCGCGGGCAGCCTCGTCCCGGCGAGCGTCACGGCCCGGGTGGTGGTCCGCCGGAAGGCCTGGATGGCGGTGTCGTGGCGGACGGCCTCCTCCACCGCCGCCGGAATCAGGGACGGATCGGCGCGGAGCAGCCGCCACCGCCGCGGGTCTTCGAGCAGGTGCAGCAGCATCGTGCCGATGAGGGCGCTCGTGGTGAGGAATCCGGCGATCAGCAGGTTCTGCAGGCTCGTCACCAGTTCGTGGCGCTGTTCGAGGGTGAGCTCGGCGTCGCCGGGGGCCAGCGCGGCCACCATCGTCGAGCACATGTCGTCCCGGGGACGCTCGCGCCGGTCGCGGACGTACCCGTCCAGCAGGTGCTGGAGGGCCACCACGTCCTCGGCGGCGGCCACCTGCCCCTCCGGCGACAACGGGCGGAACAGCAGCTCCTCGGCCCGGTAGCCGCCGTGCACCGCAGCGGGCACGTCGGCCGGGTCCAGCCCGATCAGCCGCCCGACCACCATTCCGGGCAGCCGCCGGGCGTACGCCTCCACCAGCTCCGCGGAGCCGTCGGCCGCGAAGCCGTCCACCAGCTCCCCCGCGCACGTCCGCGCGTACGGCAGCAGCGCCGCCACCCGGCCGGCGGACAGCCCCCGGTTCAGCGGAGCCCGGTGCCGCCGGTGGGCCGCGCCGTCGCTGGATACGACGGTGGGGCGGGGGCCGAACCCCCGTGGCAGGACGCCGAGCGCCGCCTCCGAGAGGCTCACGTCCGGCAGGAGCGCACGGGCCGAGGAGAAGTCCCCCGCGCGCAGCAGCACTTCCCGTACGTCCTGGTCCCGCGCGACCAGCCACGCGTCGAACTCGGGTACGTACGTCAGCCCCTCGGCCCGGCGGGCCCGGGCGTAGAGCGGATAGGGGTCGCGGTACAGCTCGTCCCGTCGCGCCTGGTCGTCCTGCCGAGCCACTGGGACCTCCGGATCGGGATCGGGACCGGGCCGGGGCAACCGCCGCGGGTGACCTCCGGTGCGTGCGCCGGGTCATCCTGCCCGAAACCCGCCCGGCCCGGTAGGGCGCCCGCCGGGGCACACTCCCGCGCGAGCGGGACGAACTGTGACGGAAGTCTGACGTCGCACCCGTCTCCCTGGTCTCCCGCACGCCGGGGTGCTGGAATCGAGGGGTGACGACAGACCACCCCGACTTCGAGGGAAGCCCCGTCGGTCGCCGCCTGGTGCTCGGCATGCTCGGGCTCGGCGCCGCGGGCCTCGCGGCCGCACCGTACGTACAGCGCGGGATCGAGTCCTTCCTCGGCGCCGCATCGGACAAGGACCCGACCGGGCTCACCGGGCTGCTCCCCAACGGGGGCGGCTTCCGCTACTACTCCGTCGCCACCTCCGTACCGCGCAAGAACGAGCAGAACTACCGGCTCACCGTGGACGGGCTGGTCGAACGCCCCGCGACGTACACCCTCGACGCCCTGCGCGCGCTGCCGCAGACCCGGGTCGTGCGGGACGTGCAGTGCGTCACCGGCTGGCGGGTCCCCGCGACCCCCTTCGCCGGCGTCAGACTGTCCCAGTTGCTGGACGCCGCCGGGGTCCGTCCCGAGGCCAGGGCGATCCGCTTCACCTGCTTCGACGGCGAGTACAGCGAGAGCCTCACCCTGCCACAGGCCCGGCGCGACGACGTGCTGGTCTGTCTGCAGATGCAGGACGAGCCGGTCAGCCACTCGCACGGTGGCCCGGTCCGGCTCTACGTCGCGCCGATGTACTTCTACAAGTCGGCGAAATGGCTCTCCGGGATCACCGTCACCTCCGAGGTGCGACCCGGCTACTGGGAGGAGCGGGGCTATGACGTCGACGCCTGGGTCGGCGGGTCCAACGGGCGCAGTGACACCCCCACGGTCTGATCCGGCCCGGCGGGTCGGCAGGTTCAGCCGTACCGAGCGCTGGGTGCACCGCCTGACCGCCGCACTGGCCCTGCTGTGCGTGGCGACGGCGGCGGCGCTGTACGTGCCGCAGCTCGCCGAACTGGTCGGCCGCCGGGCCCTCGTGGTGACGGTCCACGAATGGGCCGGGATCCTGCTGCCCGCCCCGTTCCTCGCCGGTCTCGCCGATCCCGCCTTCCGGGCCGACCTGCGCAGGCTGAACCGGTTCGGACCGCACGACAGGACGTGGCTGCGCGCGATGCTGCGACGCGATCACCGGCGCGCGTCCCGCCCCGCGGGGAAGTTCAACGCCGGCCAGAAGATCTACGCGTCGTGGATCGCCGGTGCCGTCCTCGTGATGCTGGCGACCGGCCTGCTGATGTGGTTCACCCACCTGACGCCGCTGGTCTGGCGCACCAGTGCCACCTTCGTCCACGACTGGCTGGCCCTGGCCATCGGGGTGGTGCTCGCCGGGCACATCAGGATGGCGCTCGCCGACCCGGAGGCACGCAGGGGAATGCGCACCGGGTCCGTCGAGCGCCCCTGGGCGCGGCGGGAACACCCGCTGTGGCTGCGGGACGAGCCGCAGGACACGTCCACCGAACGGCCGGACGAGCCCCGCTGATCGCGGGCTCGCCGACGCAGACACCGGCAAGGGCGCGGGCCTGACCGCAGGCGCGGGGCACCTTACGGCAGATGGCGGACGGCACTTGTGGAGCCGCTCCGCTGTCAGCACGCTTGGTCCATGACCACACCCGCCCCCGGCCCGGTGCGGCCTCCCGCGACGGCCCGGCCGGACGACGCGCGCCGGGCACTGGTGGCGGGATCCGTCGGCAACTTCATCGAGTGGTACGAGTTCGGGATCTACGGCTACTTCGCCACCGTCATCGCGGCGCAGTTCTTCACCCCGGAGGGCGGCAGCGAGGTGGCGGGGCTCGTCAAGGCGTACGCGTCGTTCGCCGTGGCGTTCTTCTTCCGGCCGGTCGGGGCCGCGGTGTTCGGGCGGTTCGGTGACCGGGTGGGCCGGCGGCCCGCACTCGTCCTGGTGGTCTGTCTGATGACCGGTGCCACGACGACGATCGGGCTGCTCCCGACGTACGCCTCGATCGGTGCGGCCGCGCCGTGGCTCCTGACCCTGCTGCGGATCCTGCAAGGGCTTTCGGCGGGAGGGGAGTTCGGCGGGGCGGTCTCGGTCATGACGGAGTGCGCACCGCCGGGCCGCCGGGGACTCTACGGGGCCTGGCAGTCGTTCACGGTCGCGGTCGGTCTGCTCGCGGGCGCCGGGGTGGCGGTGGTCCTGGCGAGCGTACTGACCGCCGAGCAGCTGTACGGGTGGGGCTGGCGGGTGCCGTTCCTGCTGACCCTGCCGCTGGGGCTCGTCGCGCTGCGGCTGAGGTTGCGGCTGCCACCGGACGAGCCGTCCGCCCCCGTACCGCCCGCCCCCCTGCCGTTCACTTCCGTACCGTCCGCTCCCGCACCCGAAGGCCCGGCCCGGCCGCGTCCTCGGGAGACGGTCCGCGCCGTGGTGCTGGGCGTCGGGCGGATGATGGGCTGGTCGGCGGCCGGCTACACCTTCCTGGTGGTCATGCCCTCCTACCTGCAGAGCACGCTCGGCACCAGCTTCCAGCGGGCCCTGCTCGGCACCGTCCTGGCGAACCTGGGATTCGCGGCTTCGATCCTGCCCGCCGGAAGGCTGAGCGACCGGATCGGGAGGCGGACGGTGATGGTGGCGGGGGCCCTGCTGGTGGCCGGCCTCGCCCTCCCGCTGCTGCACCTGGTGCAGGACCCCGGCGGGCCGGCGTACGCGAAGGGCGCGGCGCTGTTCGCCGCCGGGGCCGGTGTCGGGCTGATGGCGGGGCCGGGGCCCGCGATGCTGGCCGAGATGTTCCCGGCCAGGGTGCGCTGCACCGGGCTCGGGCTCGCGTACGCCCTGTCCAACGCGGTGTTCGCGGGCTGCGCGGGCCTGATCATCACCGAGGTGGTCGAGCGGACCGGGAACGCCGACGTCCCCGGCTACTACGCCGCGGCGACCTGCGCCGTGAGCGTGGCCGCGCTGCTGACGCTGCGGGGCGACGACCACGAGCGGGCGCTGCGGTGAGCGCCCTGCGCGTGGTGGGACTGATGTCGGGCACGTCGTACGACGCGATCGACGCGGCCGCCGCCGACCTCTCCCTCGACGGCGACACGCTCGTACTGACGCCCCTGGGGATGATCAGCACGGCCTACGACGACGCACTGCGGTCGGACCTGGCCGCGGCCCTGCCGCCCGCCGCGACGGATCTGGCCACGGTGTGCCGGCTCGACACCCGGATCGGACGGGCCTTCGCGGCGGCGGCGGTACGGGCGGACGAGGAGCTGTGCGGCGGACGGACCGACCTGGTGGCGTCGCACGGGCAGACGGTCTTCCACTGGTCCGAGGACGGCCGGGTGCACGGCACGCTCCAGATCGGCGAGGCGGCCTGGATCGCCGAGGCGACGGGCCGGCCCGTCGTCTCCGGGTTCCGTACCCGCGACGTGGCGGCCGGGGGACAGGGCGCGCCGCTGGTCAGCATCGTCGACGTGATGTGGCTGCGGGGACGGCCCGGGGTACCGGTCGCGCTCAACCTGGGCGGGATCGGGAACGTGACGGTCGTTCCGGGAAGCACGCAGGAGGGGCCCCGGGGCGAACCGCTGGCCTTCGACACCGGCCCGGCCAACGCGCTGATCGACGTGGCGGTACGCGCACTTGCGGGCCGCGACGCCTCGGGCGAGGCGTACTCGATGGACACGGGCGGCGCTCTCGCCGCGCAGGGCACGGTCCACCCACAGCTGCTGCGAAGGCTGCTGGACGACCCGTACTACGCCCGCCCCGCGCCCAAGACGACGGGCAAGGAACTCTTCCACCTGCCCTATCTGCGCACGGTGCTGGACTCCTGCGGGCCACTGCCCGCCGAGGACGTCGTCGCCACACTGACCCGGCTCACGGCCAGGACCGTGGCCGACGCGATCCGGCCGTTCGGGGCGACCGAGGTGATCGCATCGGGCGGGGGGACGCGCAACCCGGTGCTGATGGACTGGCTGAGGGAGGAACTGCGCGGGGCCGGCGCCGCGGGCGGGGCCGGCCGGGCCGGCGGATGCGTGGTGCGGTCCTCGGACGAACTCGGTCTGCCCTCGGGGGCGAAGGAGGCGTACGCCTTCGCCGTGCTGGGCTGGCTCACCGCGCACGGCCTGCCGGGCACCGTTCCCTCGTGCACGGGCGCCCGGCGCGCGAGCGTCCTCGGCTCGATCACGCCTGGAGGTCCGGGCCTGTGCCTGCCCCGGCCGCCTCACACGGCGCCGGTCCGGCTGACCGTCGGCGGCGGCCCCCGCCCCGGCCTTCCCACCCCCCACCTGCGGCCTTCCTAGCCGGTTCGGGTCAGCAGCACTGCCAGACGAAGCGCGCGCGGTCGAAGCGGCCCGCGGCGAGGTCGGCGGGGCGGATCAGCCAGTACAGGGTGCCGACGTCCCCCCACATCATCTCCGCCTCGTAGTCGGTGTCGAACTGCGCGAGCAGCACCCACCGGGCGGCCTCTTCGCCCACGCGGGGGTCGGACCGGGGGACGCCGGGGCCGAGCACCGCGTGGGCGATCTCCCACTCCACGGAGCCCTGCACGGGTACCGGGTGGCCCCCGACCCGGTGCCGCACGTCGCCCGGGGCGGTGTCGAGGGCGGTGAGCGCGACGGCGAGCGGGCGCGCGTTCACGGGATGGTGGCGCCACCGGTCGGAGTCCACGACCTCGCCGAACGCGGCCCGGACGCCGGGAGCGTCGTACGCCGGTACCGTCGTCCCCGCCTGCACGGTCAGCGGTACGACGGGGTACGGGGGGAGCTCGGGCGGGGCGGGACACGGGTGGGTGGGGGTGTCCGCGGGGACGTGCAGCACCTGCGCACCGGGCCGGGTGCCGGGGTCCGAGGCGTGGACGAGGGGGTCGCCGTCGTCGGGACGCCCGTCGTACAGGAAGAAGAGCAGGGTCCCGGAGTCGGGCAGGGCGAGCCCGCAGTCGCCGGCCGCCGCGAGGGCACCGCAGTCGAGCGAGGCGATGTGGGACAGCGGCCCGTGTCCCTCCCACGTGGGCCACGGCAGGCCGAGGGGAAGCCGGGGGAGCCCGCCGAGCTGCCCGGCCACCGGTCCGTCACCCGCGCGGGTCAGGCGCAGGCCCGGAGCGAGCAGGCCGATCCATCGTGCGGCGTCGTCGGGCTGGAGATGGCGGTGGGCGAGGTCGTGCAGGGCCTCGGCGGGAGCGTGCGTCATGGGACGATCATGCAGGAGAGCACTGACAGGACGGTCGGCGTGGCCTGCGGTGGTCGGCGAGGGCGGAGCGGGCGGCACGGGCGGAGTGGCGCGAAAACGATCACGCCCGCCCGCGCCGTCGGCCGCGCTCCCTATGCTGACGCCATGCTCGACATACCTCTTTCAGCGCTGGAAGTCGCGATGGTGCAGACGGGCACCCGGGCCGCGGACACCCTGCGCGACACCACGGCCTTCGCCCAGGGACTGGAGGGCCTCGGCTACCACCGCATCTGGTACGCGGAGCACCACCACTCTCCCGCGATCGGCGCGTTCCCACCGGTCGTACTGGTGGCGCACGCGGCCGCGACGACCTCGGCCATCCGCCTCGGGTCGGGCGGGGTGCTCGCCCCGAACCACGCGCCCATCACGCTCGCGGAGCAGTTCGGCACGCTGGCCGCCCTCCACGAGGACCGTGTCGACCTGGGCATCGGCCGCGGACCCGGCACGTTCGACGACGCCACCGCGCGGGCGCTGCGCCGCGGCGCCGGCCCTGCCACGGATGCCGAGTACCGGGGCGACGTGGCCGCGATCCTCTCGTTCCTGGTGGACGAGGTGGCGCTGGGGCCGCTGCCGGAGCCGTGGCTGCTGGCCTCCAGCCCCGCGGGGGCCGCGCTCGCCGCGGAACTCGGCCTGCCGATCGCGGTGGCGCACCACATCCGGCCGGACAACACCCTTGCGGTTCTGGAGTGTTACCGGTCGGCCTTCTCCCCGTCCCGCTGGTGCGACCGGCCCCGGGTGCTGCTGTGCGTGGAGGCGGTGTGCGCCGAGACGGAGGAGGAAGCCGTCCGGCGTGCCGGGCCGATGAACGTCGTCAAGGCAGGCCTTCTGAAGGGGGAGAGCCGGACGCCGTTCCCCACGCCCGCGCAGGCGGCCGTGCACCCCTTCACGGAGCAGGAGCGGCAGGCGCTGGCGGGCTTCCGCGCCCAGCAGGCCGTCGGGACGCCCGAGGCCGTCGTGGAACGGCTCGCGCAGCTGGCCGCCCGGACCGGGGCGGACGAGCTGATGCTGGCCACACCCGTCCACGACCTCGGTGACCGCATCGCCTCCTACGCGCTCATCGCGAAGCACTGGCGAGCTGCGACGGCGACGGCGCCGACGACATAAGCCGGGGGAGATCGCAGCGGTCCCCGCGACCCCCGCGGAGCCGGGGGCCGTGACACTCCTCACAGGTGGCGCGGCACCGCGGAGGCCGCCACACCCGTTGGCGCTCCGAGGTCGTCGGCCTCCCGCCCCCGGACCCGTGTGCACTGAACCACACGAATCGGGCCATTTGGTCTAGGTGGGGGTCCGAACGGATGACCTAGCCTGGACCGACCAGCGAGATCCGGGGGCTGAGGGCAAAGGAAGAGCACGTCCATGCGCATCACCACCAGTTCCGCACGTCGTCGACGGGCGGGGTACGTCGCCGCGGCCGCACTCCTGGGCCTCCTGGCGGCAGCGGGCACCCCGGCGTACGCCGCCACGGACGGCTCGGTGGGCCGCACGCCGGACGCGCCTCCCGCCGGACACTCCGCACCGGCCGGAACCGCAGGCGCCGCCCAGGGGGCGGCTCAGGGCGCCGCCCAGGGAGCCTCCGGGGTCCCGCTGGGGATCTCCCGGCTGGCGCAGGGCGCGGGCCGCCAGGTCGCGATCACCATCGACGACGGCCCGGACCCCCGCTGGACGCCCCAGGTCCTGGAGACGCTGCGGAAGAACCACGTCAAGGCCACGTTCTGCATGATCGGCACCAAGGCGCAGAAGTACCCGGAGCTCGTCCGCGCGGTGGCCGCCGACGGGCACCAGCTGTGCGACCACTCCGTCGACCACGACGTCACGATGGACCACAAGCCCGTCGCCTACCAGCGGCAGCAGATCCTCGAAGGCAAGGCCATGATCGAGAAGGCCGTTCCGGGGGTCCCCGTGACCTACTACCGTGCGCCGGGCGGAGCCTTCACCCCGGACAGCCGCGCGATCGCCGCCGCGAGCGGGATGCGGCCGCTGGGCTGGAGCGTCGATCCCAAGGACTGGAGCCGGCCCGGCCTGAAGGCCATCCTCTCCACGGTGCAGGGCAAGCTCCCGCAGCAGCCGACGGTGCTCTTCCACGACGGGGGCGGCGACCGCAGCGAGACCGTCGCCGCGCTGAAGGAGTACCTGCCCTGGCTCACCGAGCAGGGCTACGGCTTCTCCTTCCCGGCGCGCACCACCCCGTAGCACCCGGTCCGGGCCTGCCTGCCTGGGATCGGTCTCCCGGTCATGCGACGGGGAGGCGGAAACCGTCGAAGAGGTCGTCCATGCCGCGCAGCGCCAGCCGGGCCGGCGTGGCGCGCACGGCGAGATCACGTACGGCCACCACGACCGGATTGCGCAGGACGCCCAGCCGTCCGACGCGCCGGGCGCGACGGCGCACCGTGTCGGTACGGTCGCGGCGCGCGGCGGTGTAGGCGGCCAGGCCGGCCGCAACGGCGGTGTCCCGGCCGTCGCCGCGCTCTCCCGCGGGCAGCAGATGCGCGAGGACCACCGCGTCCTCGATGGCCTGGCAGCCGCCCTGGCCGAGGTTGGGGGCCATGGCGTGGGCCGCGTCGCCCAGCCAGGCGATCCGGCCGTGGTGCAGGGACGGGAGCGGGGCGGCCAGGTCGTACAGGTCGTTGCGCAGGACGTCGGCGGGGTCGAGGCGTGCGACGCGGTCCAGCAGGGCCGGAACGGGATCGTGCCATGAGCCGAAGCGCTGCCGCAGTTCGGCGCGCGGGTCGGCGAAGCGGGTGCCCGGCGGGACGACCGCCGTGGCGTAGAGGTAGTAGCGGCCGTCCACGAGCGGGGTCACCCCGAATCGCCGCCCCCGCCCCCACGTCTCGCTCATGGCCGGTATCCGCAGGTCCGGGGCGTCCACGAGGGTCCGCCAGGCCGTCTCGCCGATGTAGTTCAGTCCCGGGTGCGCGGGGAAGTGCGCGCGGCGCAGCGGACTGCGGATGCCGTCGGCGGCGACCACGAGATCGGCGGGAAGGTCCGGGCCCGCCGCCGTGCGGACGGCCGGACGTCCCTCGGCATCGTCCACGCCGGTCACCTCGGTGCCGTAGCGGAGGGCCGGGGCGGGCAGAGCGGCGGCGAGGGTGGCGGTGAGGGCCGGGCGCGGGACGGCGAGCGGCGCCATGCCGTAGCGGGCCGCCATGTCGGCGGTGCCGGTCCGCGTGAGCCACCGGCCGTCGGGGCGGCGCACGCCCATCGCCTCGGGTACGGAGCCGCCGATCGCGCGGGCGACGTCGATGCCCACGGCGGCGAGCGCGCGCAGGGCGTTGGGGGCGAGGCCGATGCCGGCGCCGGTGACGGGGGGTTCGGGGGCGCGTTCGCAGACGGTGACGTGCCAGCCCCGGCGGTGCAGCGCGACGGCGGCCGTGAGGCCGCCGATTCCGGCTCCGACCACCACCGCGTGACGGTTCGTCATGACTGACCTCTCCGTTCGGGGCCCGGTGACGACCCACTCTAGATCGGTGGCTGACGGAGCTCGCGCCCGTCCCGGACCTGCGTACGTACGCGGAGGCGGCGGACCGGGAGCTCAGCTCGGGGAATCGTTCTCCGTGGCGGCGAAGAACGCGTCGGCGACGGTGCGGGCACGCTCCATGTCGGTGAGCGGTTCACCGATGATGCGCCCGGCCAGCTCGGTGGCCAGACCGAGGACGTGTTCGCGGAGCTCTGCCTGGGCGATCACCCGGTCGGCCTCCAGCTGCACCGCGGCCGAGGCGATCATCTCCTCGCGCGCCTTCTGGCCTTCCGAGCGAACGGCGGCGAGCAGGGTGAGGCCCTCCTCGTGTGCGGCCTGGCGGATCTGCGAGGCCTCGTGACGGGCGGCGCTCAACTCCGCCTGGTACTCGGACCGCACGCGCTTCGCTTCCAGCCGGACTGCCTCGGCCCGCTCGGACATGCCCACGGTCGCGTCTTCGCGTGCGGCGAGGGTCTGGTCGATCCGCGGAAGGAGGACCCTGGCCAGAGCGGCGAAGACCGCGAGGAAGGCGATGAGGGTGACCATGAGCTCGATGAGGTTCGGTTTCAGGGGTCCCATGATCGGATCGTAGCGGCGCGCTTTTGGTACCGCTTCGAGTTATTTCCGGCCCATGGCCCGAATCCTGCTGTCGCAGGGCCGATGTGAGCCGAGGTCAGGAGTGGTGGTGCCGAGCTTGCCTTCGGCAGGCCGTGCGGGGGCGTAACGGAAATCCGGCGGGCGATTCCCGGAACCGTCGCAGGGGAGACCCGTGCGGAGGAGGAGACGGGAGGAGGCGCGGGCCGTGACCGAGGTGCCCCCGAGCGCCGCCCGTGCCGTCTGCGCGGGCATGGGCGGCCTGCTGCTCGGCTACGCGGCGGAGTCGGCCGGTCCCCGGGACGGGGAGGCCGTCGCCCGCTCGGGGTTCGCAGCCGGCCGGGCTCTGGCCGTGGCGCTCGCGACGAACCTGCCCGCATGGGTCTTCGCGATGGCCGAGGTGTTGCGCAGGTGACCGTTCCCCCGGCCCGCGGTGCTGGTTCCCGCCGCCGTCCTGCGCCCGACCTTCCTCGCGCCCGGACTCCGACGCCGGCCGGGCGGGCCCTGCCGCGGCGGCAGACCCAGAGCGACCCCGCCCAGTACGAGTGCCAGTCCGCACAGCTGCCGGCCCGTCAGCACCTCGCCGGCGACCACCGTCCCGAGCAGTACACCGGTGACCGGGTTGAGCAGCCCTATCAGGCCGACCGTTCCGGCGGGCAGGCGGCGCAGCCCGGCGAACCAGGCGGCGAAGGCCAGCGCGGTGGCGACCAGGCCGACGTAGCAGAACGCGAGGAGAGCCGACGGCGACACCGGTGGCGGGGCGCCCTCCACGGCTACGGCCACCGGCAGCAGGAGCAGGCCTCCGGCGGTGAGCTGCCAAGCGGTCGAGGCGAGCACACCGCCGTCGGCGATGCCGCCGGTGCCGTCGGAGCCGGCGTTCCACCGCTTGGCCAGGACGTGGCCGACGGAAGACACCAGCACAGCGGCGGCCGAGGCCAGGACACCCGGCACACTGATCCCGCCCGTGCCCCCGAGCAGCATCAGGCACACCCCGCCCAGCCCGGTCACGGCACCCGCCAGGTGGGCGACGCCGGGCCGCTCGCCGACCAGGGGCCAGGCGGCGAGCATCATGATCAGCGGGGAGACCGCCATGACGGTCGCGGCCACACTCGTCGGCAGCAGCTGGGAGGCCGTGAACACGAGGAAGAAGAACACGCTCACGTTGAGCAACCCGAGCACCGCAGACCGCCCCCACCACGCGCCGTGCGGCCGCCGGCGGCACAGGGCAAGCAGGACCAGGCCGGCCGGCAGCGCCCGTAGGGCGGCCCCGTACAGCGGGTGGTCGGCCGGCAGGTACGCGTGGGTGACGAAGTAGTTGGCTCCCCAGGCCACCGGCGCCACTGCGGTCAGGGCCACCCAGCGCATATTTGCTTCCATGGAAGGTAATATAGCTTCCATGGAAGCAAATGTGGCGTCCGCGGAGCACGGCCCACCCCTGGATCACGTGGCCCGGATCCAGGCCGACTGGCGCCGTGAGCGGCCCGACCTCGATGTCGGCCCACAGGGCGTGATCGGGCGACTGCACCGCCTCGCCGACCGCCTCGGTGCCGAACTCCGCCTCGTCTACGACCGCTACGGCCTCAGCGAAGGGGAGTTCGACGTCCTGTGCGCACTGCGCCGAGCAGGGGAGCCCTTCGAACGGGCGCCGGGCGAGCTCGCCGCGCACACCATGGTCACCACCGGTGCGATGACGAAGCGGATCGACCGCCTGGAACGGTCCGGACTCGTCACCCGCCGGCGCTCGGACGACGACCAGCGCGGCCGGATCGTCGCCCTCACCCCGGCCGGGCGCGACCTCGTGGACCGGGCGTTCACCGACCACATGCGCAACGAACACCGGCTGCTGGACCTCGTGACGCCCGAGGAGGCCGCCGCGCTCGAAACGCTGCTCACGACCTGGCAGTCCCGACTGGAGGGCTGACGCGAAGAGGGCGACCCGGGTGAGGTGGCACACGCCGCGCGGCAGCCCCCTCCGGCGTGGCGGCCGGCACCCGCCGACACCCACCGGATCCCGCCCGCGGATCGACCTGGAGAATGCCGCCCTATGAACTCTCAGTCACCGCCGCGCCCTTGGGACATCCCGCTCCGCGCCGTGCGGGCGTATCCGCGCCGCGCGCCGCTGACCCTCGCCTACGTCTGCCTGCTCCTGGCCGGCCACGCATGGGTCGTCTACGGGGCGACCGGCGATCGGGCGGACACCGTGTTGGGCTACGTCAGTACCAACCTGGACAACCTGAGCGACCATCCGTTGCCTTCGCTGCTCGGCAGTGCGCTGTTCTTCGACGGAACGCTCACGGACGTCACCTCCACCGACTTCGTGGGCACCTTCATCACCTTGGGCCTCGGTGTCTGCTGTTTCCTGGCCTGGGCGGAACACCGTTGGGGAAAGCGGCGTGCCGTAGCCGTCTTCCTCGGCGGGCATCTCGCGGCCACGCTGCTCACCGCCGCCGTCATCGGCGTCGGGCTGCGGCACGGCTGGTACCCCACGGCCGTGCGCCAGGCCGTGGACTACGGGGTCAGTTACGGATCCCAGACAGTGCTGGCGGTCGGCACCCTCGCCCTGCCGCGCCGGGGCCGCATCCCCTGGGCCGCGTTCGTCCTCGCATGGCCCCTCGGCGGTGCCGAATGGACGACCGGGCCGCTGCCGGACTTCACCACGATCGGCCATCTCCTGGCGGCTGTCCTCGGCTTCGGACTGCTGGGAGTGCCGGCCTTCAGACGGCAGCGTTCCCGCACCTCCGGACCGTCCTCGGACGCGAGCGGGTCCGGGACGCGCCGGGGCTCCGTGCCGGAAGCGGCCTCATCGGCGGCCGGACCGGAGACCACCCGGTCGGCCTGAGCGCCGACGGCGCCGAGGGCCCGGTGGCGGCGAGCGCCGGCGGGTCGGTTGCGGCCGCGCTCAGGGAACCTGACGGTGCCCGGCTCCGCGGACGGTCACCACGGACAGGACGGAGGCCCGCGTCGACGCGGTCGACGGGGTACGGTCCGCCGGGGCGAGGACACGGCCGGCCGTCCCCGGACTCTCACGGGCCCCTCCCGCAAGGGCCCGTCAGGCAGGCTGCGAGACTTCGCTGATGAACACAAGGCGCCGCCCGCTCGGGCACGGACCGGTTCCCCTCCGAGAGGATCAGGAGCACCGCCTCGCACGCGGTGGCACGGCCGCCGAGCGGGCCTCCGAGGACCCGGCCGCGGCCGCCCCGCCCGAGACCGAGCCCCGGGCGGCCCGCCGGCCGCTGGGGTCCGGGCCCGACCGGGGCCGATGACGGGCGGCCCGCCCCCGCGAGGTGCTCCCTTGCCTTCGAACGGGTGGCGAGCCGCCGCGCGTGGGAATCGCAGGCGGGGGCGCCTCGGACTACAACCGCCCTCCGGTCATCCAGATACGTGACATCGCATCGGCCAACGCGGGATATCGGGCGGCCTCGCAGAGCATTTCCGAAAGCACGAGCATTCCGTGAGCGGTGCTTTTCGGATCGCGGTTCTGGTGCAACCGGATGACCGCGTCGCTCAAGGGCCGGCGCCCGAGCAGGATTCCCGAACGCCGGACGGCGGCGGCCCTCTCCAGTTCGGCGCGTCCTCCGCCGAACGGCAGGGTCTCCGTCCGTCGGAGGCCGGGCGGCGCGACCGAGTCCCGCACATGGCGGACGTACGCCTCGGGCGGGGCCTGGCCGTTCTCGAAGATGTTCCGGAAACCGGCGATCCGGAGGCTGGTGTTACGTGGGCGCAGCTCGATGTAGAGCTCGATGAACAGGCCGCGCAACTGGACGTGGAGGGGGAGGTAGGGCATCTCGCCCGGCTTGCGCGCCGCTCCGCCGAAGAATCCCTGCGCGTCCTGCGCCTTCGACCGGATGGTCGACGTCAGAGTCCGGTATTCGTCGGCCGAGGCGAGCGCCGGGGAAAACAGCATCGGTATCAGCATCGGCCGGCCTATCGGGGGAGAGGCCCGGAACTCGGATGTTCCGTGTGGGATCTGACCACAACCGCCTGGATCCTGCTGCACTCACGCATGCACATCACCACCTTCGCCATAATCCGACGACGGGTTCTTCACCCCGTCGGTGCCGGGTTCGGTCCGATGCGCTCCTTTCTAGTCGGACGGGGCGCGGTCAAGAGAATTATTGGCCCGTGATGCTAAGAAATCAGCGCGTGATCCGAAAGGCCGGGACGGCCGGACCGGTCGCCCAACAAGCCCTGCCGTAGGTCGTGTTGAGGGCACCCGGACGAGCGCCGTCGAGGGCGCGTTGTCTGCGTGCCGGCGGGCCTGGCCCTCGTCCTGGCCGGTGCCGCCGTGTTCCTGCGCCGGCGGGCCCTTCGCTTCCCGACAGGGCCGTCGTCCACGTCGTGTGACCGGTCGGAGCCTTCGGTCGACACCCGGTTGACGGTTGTTCAAAGAGCCTGGTGGGAGGGGGTTTCCCAGGGGTTTCCCGTTTCCCGTCGTGACGGGCTACCCGCGCCTCCTCGACACGGAGGAGCGGGGGCCACAGGCTCGGAGTGCCCGAGGGCGGCCGGTCCGTGCTCCGCACGACGAGCACACCGCGCTGCCACGACGAACACGACGACCCGCAGGACAGCACGTCGCGGGGACAGGGGGATCGGACATGGCGATGCGGACGAGCGCGGCGGTGGCGGTGGCGGTGCTCACCCTCGTGGCCACAGCGGGAGGGGCCCACGGCGCCACCGCGGCCACGGCGGCCACGGCGGCCACGGCACCGAAGACGGTGCAGGCGATGCAGGCGGTACAGCCGGTGCGGGCGGCGGACGCCTGCGGTGTGCTCACCCCCGGAGCCTCCGCCACCGCCGAGAAGGCCGTGGAAGCGGCCTGCGGACAGATCGGCGTCTGGTACACCTGGGGCGGCGGCCACGGGCAGGAGCCCGGGCCGACGTACGGTCAGGTCGACCCGAGCGACCCGGACAGCGCACACGACCCGGAGCGGCTGGGCTTCGACTGCTCGGGCCTGGTCCGGTACGCCTACGCCCGCGCGCTCGGCGGTGACCCGCTGCCCGGCAACGCCTACCACCAGTTCCGTTCACCGCGGGTGGACCGGCGCTTCACGGCGGACCAGGGGACCGGGCCCCTGCTCCCCGGGGACCTCCTGGCGTGGGGATCGGGGGGCTCCGTCCACCACATCGCGATCTACCTCGGCGCGGGGAAGATGGTCGAGGCCCGGGAATCGGGCACCCGGATCACCGTCAGCGACGTACGGCTGGGCGGGGACTACGCGGGAGCGGTCCGCATCGCGCCCGCCACGGCACCCGGCACGCACAGCACCTGGGGAACGGACGTGTGGACCCACGAGGAACCCTCCACCGGCAGCCCGCGGGTACACCGCTTCCCCGGCCCGACCGGCGTGCGCATCCAGTGCCAGAAGCACGCCGAACCGGTGACGGCGGAGGGCTACACCAACGACGCCTGGTCCTACCTGCCCGAGTACGGGTCCTGGATCACCAACATCTACGTCAAGGGCGCCGCCTGGCTGGACGGCGTACCCACCTGCCCCTGAACCCTGCCCGCACCCCGGTCGGACCCTCCGGGCATGCGCGAAGGGGGCCGACGGCACCGCCGTCGGCCCCCTTCGGTCACGGGTGGGGATCAGCAGGTTCCGGCCGGCCGCTCCCGGACCACCAGGTCCGTGGAGCCGGTGGTGGCGTCCAGCCAGGCCACCTGACGGCCCGCGCCGGCCGCCGGGTAGCTCTGCTCACCGCGGTTGCAGGAGACCCGCTCACGACGCGAACCGTCGGTGGTCAGCTGCCACAGCTTGGGCAGCGACTCGTTGCGGTACCGCGTGTCGGGCGTCTGGGCGACCAGGGTCAGCGCGTCCTGCGAGACCGTCAGGTCGGAGGCGATGAAGGCGCCCGGCTTGCGCTCGCTGCTGACGATGAAGGAACCGCGGCCGTCCAGGCCGGAGCTGACGACCGACATCAGACCGCCGTCGCTCTCGTCGGTGTCGGCCAGCCAGAACACGTTCTTGCCGTTGATGCCGGTCTGGCCGAGGCTCACCGGCTCGTCGAGCTGCTCGGTCATGACCGCCTTGCCGGTGGCGAGGTCGACGACCTCCACGCCCAGCCGGTAGGTACCGTTCTGCGGATACAGCTTCGCGTAGGCGATCTTGTTGTCGCTGATCGAGGGCAGGGCCGTCAGGGTGTTCCACTTCCGGCCGTCCGTGAAGACCGGAGCCTTGTCGGTGGGCCGCATGTAGCCCACGTGCCGGCCGCCGAGGATGTCGTACTCCTCGAACACGACGGTGTTCTTCTCCACCCGCAGGCCCGCGACCCCGGTCACCGAGCTGTAGAGGGTCTTGATCGGACCGCCCGCCACGGGGCGGGAGAGGACGTCGACCGAGGTCGGGCCGTACGCCGTCCACACCACCGTCTTGCCGTCGGTCGCCGGGGCGGTGTGGTAGCGGCCGTCGTTGGGGCTGATCACCTTCGGCGCACCCTTGCCGTCCAGGCGGCCGGCGTAGACCGAGTAGGGCTCGGAGCCGTCGTCATTGGACTTGGACGCCGTCCACCAGCCGCCGCCCGCACCCACTCCGGAATCGGTGGTGTTCAGCTTCCCGAAGAGGGTGTCGGTGTCGATACCCAGGGCCTGCTCCCAGTCCGGGACGATGCCGTGGGCGTTGAACGACCGCTTGACCGTGTTCTGCTGGGCGGAGGTCGCGCCCAGCGCCTTGGCCGCGGCGAGCACCGCGCCCCGGGCCTCGGTGAACCCGTCGATCGGCGTCATGTACTCCGTGACGGCCTTGTACACGATCTTGTCGGCCAGGGCGCCGCCCAGGTCCTCGCGCATGTCCCACAGCGCGCCGGAGAAGATCGTCGAGTTCAGGTGCACGCCGCCGTTGTCGGTGGCGAACGACACGCCCAGGAAGCTCTTCGAGGTGGTGGCGCCGTCGTTGAGGTCGCGCAGGGCGCAGTCGGCGGCCGCCTTCGTGCGGCACAGGTTCTCGCCGATCAGGCCCGCGGCCGGATCGTTCATCGGCGTCCCGCTGGCGGTGACGTCGATCGCGTTGCCGAAGTAGTCGGCCAGGGCCTCGTTCAAGGCGCCCGACTGGCCCGCGTAGACCAGGTTCGCCGTGTGCTCGATGACCCCGTGGGTCATCTCGTGGCCGACGACGTCCGTGTCGGCCGACATCGGCTTGAACTCGTCGTCCCCGTTGCCGTAGACCATCTTGGTGCCGTCCCAGAACGCGTTGGCGTAGGGCAGGCCGTAGTACGTCACGCCGACCAGGGAGTTGACGGCTCCGCCGCTCCCGTCGAGGCTGTCGCGCCCGAGGTTCTTCTTGTAGAAGTCGTAGACCTGGCCCGCGTTCCAGTGGGCGTCCACGGCACCCGAATCCGTCGCCGCGGCGCCGAAAGCGGTGTTCGGGGAGGAGAACATGGTGATGCCGGCGGGCCACGTGCCCGAGGTCTCCGACACCGACTTGCCACGGGCGTCCCATGTGGCCAGCAGGCCCTTGGTGGCGCGCATCCGGCCCGCGTCCGCGAGCAGGTACTGCCCGGCCGCCGGGTCGTAGGCGATGTCCAGCGAGGTCGCGGCGCCGCTCAGCCGGGTTCCGGACCCGGTCTCGGGGACCAGGTTCGGCGGAGTGGCCGGCGGGCCGGCCGCGCCAGGACCCTCGCCGGCCTCACCGGCCGTACGGGCCGCAGCCGGGGCGGTCATCGTCTTCAACGCGCTGTACTGGAGCGCGGGATAGCCGGAGCGGGCATCCACGTACACCTCGTCCACGACCGGCGCCCCGGTTCCGGGCGCGGTACCCCGTACGGTGACGCGGTAGGCGAGGACGCCGCCCCCCTTGGGGAGGACGACGAGTCCCTTGGCGTCACCGGTCATGCCGGTGGCCGCCGGATCACCGGCCTCCGACTTCGGGGCCTGGCTCTTGTCGAGGGCCGCCGACAGCCGGCGGGCCGTGGCCGCCACCGCACGGCGGACCGCGACCTCCTCGCTGACCTGAGGCGTGACGTCGGTGCTCAGGGCGGTGAAGTAGTGCCCCGAGGTACCGGTGACCACGCGCTTGCCGTCCTGCTTCTGCATGCGCACGACGTACTGGCCGCCGAGGACGTCGACACCGCGGTGCTTCTGCTGCAGCCGGACCGTCTCGTCCTTGGACCCGGTGGCCGACGCCGCCAGGGGGACCAGGTCGCTGCCCGCCCGCGGGATCTTGTAGCGGCTCTTGTTCGCGGCGAGGTGCTGCCGTGCCGCGTCAGCCGGGGCCGCCTTGGCGTCCACGGGCTCCCGCAGGCCCTCGACGAGCACCGGGGTGGCGGTGTCCTGGCCGGGCAGGGCGTTCGAGGGGCCGGGGTCCGCGGCCCATGCCGGTGACGCCTGCAAGGTCATTGCGGCGGCCAGCAGAACCGCTATTCCTCCGGCGGAGCGGAGCTCTTTCCGCCATATCCGTCGTGTGGCGGGGGTGGGTGCCGACGAACCTGCGCTGAACTTGGGCAAGGGGTCTCCTCAACCATGAGTGCCTGATGCATTGCTGTGAGTCGCCGCCATGCAAGCGCCGCCGACGGCTCACGACCAGAGCCAGGCCCCCCTCAGAAGTGGCCATGCACACTTGTGGGGGCTCTGTGAAGGCGGTCAAAATCCCCCGCATGATCGAAACCGACCCGCACGACCGGACTCCGGCCCGCACGCAGGACGACAGCAGGGCGGTGATCCACCCGCCCGCCGACCCGGCCGCCGTCCTGCACGTACTCATCCAGCGCCGCCAGGCCCTCCTGCACCAGGAGTCGGCCGACCTGAAGTCCCTGCGCTCCTACGCCGAACGGCTGGCCCACCGGCTTCCCCCGCAGCCCGCGAGAACCCCCGGAACCCCGGCCGGCATCGAGCTGCTCACCGGCCCCGAGGCGGCCGGGGCCCGCCTCGACACGATGCTCGAAGCCGCTGAGACGGAGGTCCTGATCCTCGACCGCGCGACGCGGACGGCCGGGACGGCCGATGGCAGGGGGGAGCCGGGCGACAGCGGGGCACCCGGTGGCAGCGGGGAGCCCGGCGCGGACCGCATCCGCCGCCTGCTGGCGCGCGGTGTCGCCGTACGGACCGTCGTCGACCGGCGCGGCAGCGACTTCCCCGACCGGGCGCAGGAGCTGATCGCCCTCACCGGGCTCGGCCTCCAGGCCCGCATCGGACAGAGCCTGCCCACCGCCCTGGTCCTCGTGGACCGGCGTACCTGCCTGCTGCCCCCGCCGCCCGGCGACGACGAGGGCGCCGACGCGGCGGCCCTGGTGCTCGGCGACCGCCTGCTGCACCGGGCCGCGCTGCCGCTGTTCGAGTCCCTGTGGGCACGGGCCACCCCTCTCGGCAGCCCCGGCGGCCCCCTCACCACGGACCAGCGGGAACTGCTCGGGCTGCTCGCCTCCGGCCTGAAGGACGAGACCATCGCCCGCCGGCTCGGTGTGCACGTGCACACCGCCCGTCGGCGGATCACCCGCATGCTGGAGGAACTCGACGCCGACACCCGCTTCCAGGCCGGCGTCCAAGCCGCCATCCGCGGCTGGCTCACCCCGCCCCCCGGCCCGGCCGCAGCAGCCTTCACCGCCTCCGGCGGCCCCGGGGCCACCGCGATGGCGAACGGCTGACCCGCAAGGGACGCGAACGGGGGGCCGACCCGGCAGCAGGCCGTTTCGGGCCCGCCGCGCCATGGCCTGGTGCACCATGTGTACGAACGATCGCCCCGCTGCCGCTGCCGCTGCCGCTGCCGCTGCCGCGGCCCGTACCCAGGCGGTTCTCGCACAGCCCTTCACCGAACGACTGCACGCCTTCGTCAACGCCCCCCGGGCCCGTGGCGACCTCCAGGACTACTTCGGGATCAGCCGGGCCCCCGGCGCACCCGTGTACACCGGCAGACGGTTCGAGCACCTGGCGGGCGGGGGAGACCGCACGGACGTCGCCGACCGCATCACCGCGGAGGACCTCGTCGCGATGCAGACCCTCTCCGTGACCGTTCCCGCGCCGGTCGCACTGGACCTCCTGGAGGGCCGCCTCGGAGCCCGGCTGTCCGAACTCCTGCAGGCCGTGCCTCATGGCGTCGACATGGCCGATGTCGAAGCGGGCGTGCTGTCCGAAGGCTCCCCGGCGGACCGGGCCTGGCACCTCCTGTACGACCAGCACGACGTCAACTACGTGATCGCGGGCAAACTCCTCGCCCGGAAGCGCCCACGGCTGCTGCCGGTCTACGACAGGGTGGTGCGCTGTGCTCTGGCCCGCCCCCGCCCCTCGTTCTGGCTCGCGCTGCACGCCGCGCTGCGTGCGGACGACCGCGCCCTGCACCAGCGGTTGCTCGCGCTGCGCGAAGCCGCGGGGCTGGCGCAGACGGTGAGTGCGCTGCGGGTGTGCGACGTGGTGGTGTGGATGGGCCACCGGGCGGAGGCCCACGCCTGTCCCCGCTGACCCGCTGACCCGCTGACCCGCTGTCATCCGAGACCGGTGCCGGGGCGGGCAGGTCAGATCCAGCCCTTGCGTGCGGCGTAGAGGGCCATCTGGAACCGGGTCAGCGTACGGCGGCTGACACCGAGGAGTTCGGCGATGGTCTCGTCGTTGACGCCCGTCGCGAGGAGCTCCAGGATGCGTCGGTGGACCGGCCGGAGGCCGCAGGTCGGCGACGGGCGCAACGGAGCCGACTGCACCGCCCCGCCGGGGCTTGCGCCGGTGGCCGGGCGGTCCGACGGCCGTAGCAGGGTGGCGCGCAACAGCGCCGAGTGGTGGCGGAGCGGTTGCCGGGGTGTGGGCACTGGTGAAGCATCAGATTACCGGACGTGCCACCTCCGTATCGTGATCCGGGGATTCGCGGCGCGTCGTCCTTCCGCCTGCCTGTTCGACGTCACGAGGAGTGGCCATGGAAGACAGCCCGCTGAGTCGTCGACAGCTGCTGGGGGGTGCTGCCGGCGCGGCGGGTGCGGCTCTGGCCGCTGCCGGGCTGCCCCTGCTGACGAGCCCCGGGGGAGAGGCGAAAGCCGCCCTGCCGGTCCCCGGCCGCAAAGCTCCCGCCGCCGCAGGGCCGCCGGCGACACGGCGGACGGACGCCTCGGTGGACTACGCCCCTGCCGTCTGGGTCGAAGCGTCCGAGTCCAACTACACGGTCTCCGACCGCCCCGAGGAGTATCCCATCGAGTACGTCGTCATCCATCTGACGACGGACATCCTCCCGGTCATGTTCGACAAGTTCAAGGACCCCGCCGAGCGGGTCTCCGCGCACTACATGATCAGCGCGACCGGCACGCGGATCGCCCAGTGCGTGCGCGAGCGCGACGTGGCCTGGCACTCCGGCAGTGTCTGGTACAACCACCGCAGCATCGGCATCGAGCACGAGGGCTGGACCGATCAGCCCGTCTACACCGACAAGATGTACGAGACGTCCGCCGTGCTCACGGCCACGATCTGCGCGAAGTACGACGTGCCGGTCGACCGGGACCACATCCTGGGCCACGTCGAGGTCCCGCTGTCCACTCACGACGACCCCGGGACCGTGTGGGACTGGGACAAGTACATGAATCTCGTCGGGACCGCGCGCCGGCGCATCAGGACCTGAGGACCTGAGGACCTGACACCGCGTCGCCCCGTCACGAGGGTTTGCCGTCGCCGTAGAGCCACGAGTCCCAGATCGCGTCCAGGTCCCGTCCGGCCTTGGCCTCCACGTACGAGGTGAAGTCCTTCGTGGAGGCGTGGCCGTGGCGGTGGCGCAGGGTCCAGCCCCGCACCAGGGCACGGAAGCCCTCGTCGCCCAGGGCCTGGCGGATCTTGTGGATCACCATCGCCCCGCGCACGTACACCGGCTGGCCGGAGATGTCCGAGGCGCTGGGCGGCTCGGCGGGCGGGAAGTCCCACTCGTCGTCGTCCGCGGCCTTGGCGTGGTTGCGGTCGAAGTGGTCCTGGGCGCTGGCCCCGCCGTGGTCCTCGGTCCACAGCCACTCCGCATAGGTCGCGAAGCCCTCGTTGAGCCACATGTCCCGCCAGGTGCGCGGGGTGACCGAGTTGCCGAACCACTGGTGGGCCATCTCGTGCACCACGTTGGTGGTGTGGAAGATGCCGGCCGGAATGGTCGGCCTGGTCTGGGTCTCCAGGGCGTAGGGCACATCGGCCGCCTGATCGACGATCACCCCGGCGGAGGCGAAGGGGTAGGGGCCGAACCTTCCCTCGGCCCATTCCATGATCTCCGGGAACCGGCCGAGGACCGCTCCGTCCTCGTCCACGCCCGCGGTCGTGTCCATCGCCGACACGACCGGGATGCCGGACCGGGTCCGGGAGGTCCTGACGTCGTAGCTGCCGATGGCCACGGTCGCCACATGGCTGGCCATGGGCTCGGCCTGCTGCCAGTGGAAGGTGGTGCGGTTGCCGCTGGTGTGCTGGGCGCGAAGCTGCCCGTTGGAGATCGCCTGGACGCCCTTGGGGACCGTGACGGTGATGTCGTAGGAGGCCTTGTCCGAGGGGTGGTGGTTGCCCGGGAACCAGGACATCGAGCCCGTCGGCTCGCCGAACGCGACCGCTCCGTTGTCCGTCCGCAACCAGCCTTCGCGCCACCCGTGGTCATGGGTGATCGACTCCGGCGTGCCCGCGTAGCGCACGACGCCGCGGAAGGCGGCGCCCTTCCTGAGGTGATGGCGCGGCTTCAGGGTCAGCTCCTGCCCGTCCTGCCGAACCCGCGCCTCGGCGCCGTCGACCGTGGCACTCAGCACCTCCATGCCGAGGAGGTCGAGATTGAAGGCGCTGAGGTCCGTGGTGGCCTTCGCGGTGATCTCCGCAGTGCCCTCGAGGCGGCCGTTCCCGGGGTCGTAGTCCAGGGTCAAGGCGTAGTGGGTGACGTCGTAGCCGCCGTTGCCGAGCTTCGGGAAGTACGGGTCGCCAGCGCCTGCGGCACCGGGGTGCCCGCCCCGGAACACCGTGCCGGGTGCCTCCGTCCGAGCGGGGTCCGTGCCCTTGCGGGCACCCGCCCTCGCGTCCGCGCCGGAGCGGGCCCCGGCCGCGCCGCTGCCGCGGTCGACGGACTCCGAGCACGCGGGGAGCGCGCCGAGCAGGCAGACGAGTGCGAAGGCGGTCAGGCGTCCGGAGGTCCTCACGCAGCCGATCATGACCCAGCCCGTGAGCGCCCCGACCTCGCCACGCCGTGCCCATGGCCCCTCGGGCGGGCACGGCCGCGGGTGCCCGCCGCCCGCCGGACCGGCCGGGCGCGACACCCCGCGGGCGACGTGGTCCGGGCCCACCAGGGGGTTGGCCCGGCTCCCATGCGGTGCCGGCGGGGATGCCCGTGGCGCGGATGGTGGTGGCCGGCCACATACACCGCCGACCTGAGCGTTCCCATGGTGTGGCGACACGACGACGTCCCCGACCACTCGGAAATGATGACGACGGGCGCCGTGAGTACATCTCCGCGAACAAGGAACTGATCAGGGCGCGGCTGCGCACGCTCCGTTCTTGCGGCACGGTGAGCCACAGGACCACGCGGCCACGCCTGGTCAGGCGGGCAGCCTTCTGGCGCCGGCGGCTGCCCGGCACCGGCTTGCTGCGCTTGCGTGTTGCGTGAGGCTCCCCGCCCATGGTCTGACGCCTTCCGCCTGCGGGGCCGTGGGCCTCTCATTGCCTTGCGCCTCCGCGCTGACCGGCGACGCGGAAGTCAGGAATCTACAACGATGTAGAACTCTGGTGGTGGCGGGGGCACACTGGAGGAGCCGCCCCGGCAGGACCCACCCGGCGAACGAGTGCCGCCGGCGGAGGAGGCGGTCCGGGTAGGGCGCGCTGCTCAGTACGATGATCCGCACTGCACGTGGAAACCGCGATGCCCGGACAGGAGGCTTCAGAATGACAGCCCGGCACAGCACGGGGGACGCGCTGTCCCCACGACGCGGCCAAGGAGAGCTGGAGGCCCAGGTCCTTGCCGTGCTCGGTACCGCCCCGGGACCCGTTACCGCGGCCTGGGTGCAGGAACGCCTGCCCGGGACCCTCGCCTACACCACGGTGATCACGATCTTGACCCGGCTGCACACCAAGGGTGCGGTTGCCCGCGAGCGAGCGGGCCGTTCGTTCGAGTGGACCCCGGTTGCCGACGAGGCCGGCCTGGCCGCGCTTCGCATGCGCAAGGTCCTGGACGGCGAGGCGAACCGCGAGGCGGTGCTGACGAGCTTCGTCACCTCGCTCTCCCCGGGGGACGAGCGGCTGTTGCGAGGCCTTCTCGCGCAGACGGACGAGGAAGGGGACGGCTGAACTCCCATGGGAGTCTTCGTCTTCCTGCCCCTCGTACTGCCGTTCACCGCGTGGCCCATCGCGCGGCTCGCCGAGCATCACCTTCATCCGCGCACGGCGACTTGGCTGCTGTCCACCATCGCCACCGTTCTCGCGGTGTGCAGCACCCTGTGCCTGGGCCTGCTGATGGTCGTCGGCACGGCCCAGCTCCCCGGAAACCCGCTGCCCGACGGCTGGTCCGATCCTGAGGTGCGCGACGCGGTGCCCTACGACGAAGTGGCTGGCCGGGTCGCCATTCCGGCACTCCTGGCGGTCCTCGCCGGATGCGCGGGCATCACCTGGCGGCACTTCCGAGTGCGCCGCGAGGCGCTGCGGGCTCTGGCCGGCCTGCCCGACCGAAGCGTGGCCGTACTGCCCGACGACACGGCCTACGCCTATGCGCTGCCAGGGGACCGGGACCGGATCGTGGTGACCGCCGGAATGCTCGCAGAACTCGACGGGCCCGAGCGGCGGGCCCTGTTCGCACACGAGAGAGCCCACCTGTCCGGGCGGCACCACCGTTTCCTGCTGGCCACCCAGCTGGCCGCACGCGCCAACCCCTTCCTGCGTCCGCTGCGCACCTCGGTCGCTTACACCACCGAGAGGTGGGCCGACGAGGAGGCGGCGGCCGCGACCGGCAATCGCCAGACCGTCGCTCGCGCCGTGGCCAAGGCGGCCCTGGTGACCCGCGGCGCCCCGGGCGCAACGCTCGCCCACTTCGCGGCAGTGGGTCCGGTGCCGCGCCGTGTGGCCGCCCTTCTGGCCCCGGCCCCCGCCGCGCTGCACTGGCCGCCCGTGTTCACACCCGCCGGCCTCGCCGCGTGGGGCGCCACGGCCGGCGCCGCGGCGTCCGCCCTGTCCTCGGCGAACGCCGCGTTCACCCTGTTCTTCATCCTGAAGGCGGCGACACCCCTCTAGGGACGCCGACGGCTCGTCGGCCTTCGGGGCGGCGGGCCGGGGCGAGCGTCAGGCGCGGGCCTTGACCCGCTCGAAGGCCGCCACGCCCACGGCCGCGAGGGCGATCTGGATGGCCCACTCGATCCAGTCGACACCCTTGGTGTCGGCTACGCCCAGGGCCGCGGCGATGACTGTGCCGATCAGTGCCGCAGCGATGCCGATGATGACGGTCCACAGGAATCCGGTGTGCTGACGGCCCGGCAGGACCAGCCGTCCCAGTACACCGATGATGATGCCGATGAAGATCGCACTGACGATTCCGGAGATTTCCACGCCGGGTCCTTTCCCGCTCGTCTCCCAGGCCTGATGCCCGCAGAGGGCCGGCGCATGTCCGACGCAGTGCGCAGGCCGACTCGTTGTTCCGCGCTCAGAGGTCGAACTCGTGAGGCGGGAGGTCGAGGATGTAGCAGGCCTCTCGTACGACAGCCTGCTCGGTCTTGTCGAAGTCGCCGTCGGCGCCGCCGATGACGATGCCGATCTGGACGACGGCGCGCGCCTCGGCGGGCTTCTTCTTCGCCTTGGCGATCTCCTGCAGGACGGCGACCTTGCCGAAGTCGAAGTCGGCCGCGAGCTTGTCGAGGTTGTCGTCGAAGCGGCCCTGGAGGTCGGTGGCGTCGAAGTTCTGCAGCACCTCGTTGGTGGTGATCAGCTGTGCCACGCGGCGCCGTTCGGACGGGTCGATCGTGCCGTCGGCCGCGGCGACCAGCGCACACATCGCCATGCTCGCGTCGCGGAACGCGCCGCTCTTCAAGTCGTTTTTCTTCGCCACCAGCTGGGTCTGCATCGTCGATGCGGATTCCTTGATCCGGTCCCACAGTGCCATGTCAACTCCGTCTTCATCGGGCGATGGCTACGGGCGATGCCCCGAAACCATCAATTTCTACAACGCTGTAGAAGTTATCAGTAGGCGTGTGCCTGTGGACTCGGCGGCCGTTGCCAGCACCCGCCCGGGGCGGTGAGTGTGGTGGCGGCAGGGGGCCGAGTCGAAGCCGTCGAGGCTGCCACTCGGCCCAAGTCGCTTGAGTGTCAAGCGGTCTTCGGCCGGACTGGTGGGAGGGCGGTCAGTCCTCGTACTCCTCGCTGTCGTCCTCGTCGCCCTCGAAGAAGTCGCCCACCTCGTCGACGACTTCGGCAGCCACCATGCCGCCGACCACCCCGACCGCAAGGCCCGCGGCGCCGGCGGCGACGACCGTCCCCATGCCGGGGCCGGAGCGGTGTCCGTGCCCGTCGCCGTGTTGTCCGCCGTGCCCCTTGTCGGCGAGCGGGTCGCTATGGGCGTAAGGGATGTGCGACGCGTGCGTGCCGTACGAGGCGCGGTGCTCCACCAGCTGCTTGATCCAGCCGTCCACTTCGGCGTTCCACTTCCGGTGCGGGACATCGGCGTGGCTGACGGTGTACCGGTTGACCGCGTCGTGGCCCTCGGAGATGAAGCCGCCCCGCTTGTCGGCCTCGATGACGACCTCCATGCCTGCCGGGTTGGCGAGGAAGGTCACCTCGATCTCGTTGACCTGGTGCGCGTACGCGGGGGCCGGCGTGAGCTCGATCTCCTGGTAGAAGGGAAGATGCTGCCCCGTTCCGCGGATACGTCCCAGCTCCAGATCGGCGGATTTGAAGCCGAAGCCGAGCTGCCCGAGGGCTTCGAGGACGGCTTCCTGTGCGGGCAGGGGGCGGACGATGAGAGGGTCGAGATCGCCCTTGTCCTTCGCGCCGGCCACCCCGAGCTCGGTGCGCACGCCGAGAACGATCCCGAGCGGCTGCCCGTACAGCTCCGTGATGGGTGTTTCCCACGGCAGGGTGATCGCGAAGGGGATGGTACGGTGCTCGCCCTCGGGCAGGCGGAAGTTGCCGCCGACGGTGAACCGGTCGAAGACGACCGCGCCCTCGGACTCGCCGTGGTCGTGTTCCGCCTCGACGCGGGCGATCAGTTCGAGGGTGATGTGGTCGATGGTGTAGTCGGCATTGCCCCCCTTGAGGTGCACCTGGCCGCTGAGAGTGCCGCCCGGTACGGCGGAGATCGGGTCCAGGACCGTGTCCACGGCCGGGCCGCCCACACCGAGTGAGCCGAGCAGTCGCTTGAACACCATGGTGGCGTTCACTCCTTCTGATTGTGCTTGTGGTTCCCAACATGAGGGGTGGCGCGGCCGCGCCGGCCACCCCGCCGGTCATGCCTGCTTGGTGGAGCCGTCCAGCGCTGCCAGAGCCTGCGCCCAGTGGGCGTACTTCAGGTCGGCGAGCTCGGCGACGGTCTTGATGCCGAAGGCCTCTCCGAGCAGATCGCCCTGTCGGTCGCTGACGCCCTTGAGCGCGGAAACGGGAGCGGCGAGGATTTCCGGCAGGCTCTTGTCCGCCCACGCCTTGTCCAGCACCTTGCTCAGATCGATCGAGGCCACAGCAGTCCCTCCACAGGTCCATACGGTCAGGCTCTGGGGTGTGCGCATGCCAAGCCCCCCGGCGCGACGCGCGGTCGGGCAGTATTCGGACACCCCTCGCTTTTTCTACACAGCTGTAGAAGCATAGGGGTGGTGGGGGCGCCGGGAGGTCTCATCTCGGATGATTCCGGGAGGAAGTCCGGAAAGCGTCCCTACGGGGGAGCAGGGTGCCTGATGTGGCGTCTTTGCTCGCCCTTTACGATTGTGGTGGGGACTCTCCCCGCCAGGCAACCCTGCCGGGCCGTCGAACAGCGGTCCGCCGAGTGAAGAAGGAGCAGCAGACCCGCAATGGGTGAACCTCCCAGTCCACGCCGTGCCACGCCCTGCCCGCAGATCATGGAGCCGGGAGCGGGGGTGGCACGGTGACCGAAATCCTGCTGCTGCTTCTGGCCCTGGCCCTGACACTCGCGTGTGCGGTGTTCGTCGCGGCCGAATTCTCGCTCACCACGGTCGAGCGGAGCGAGCTCGAACGCGCCGTCGAAGCGGGTGAGAGGGGTGCCGAAAGTGCCCTGAAGGCCGCCAAGCGCCTCACCTTCCAGCTGTCCGGCGCCCAGCTGGGCATCACCGTGACCTCGCTGGTGATCGGCATGCTCGCCGAACCGTCCGTCTCCGCCCTCCTGCGCGGACCTCTGCAGGCAGTGGGCCTGCCGTCCGGTGCGGTGCCGACCACCGCGACCCTGCTCGGCGTCGCCCTGTCGACCGTCGTGCTCATGGTCGTCGGAGAGCTGGTGCCCAAGAACTGGGCGATCTCCCGTCCGCTGGCCGTCGCCAAGATCGTCGCCGGACCGCAGCGCGGTTTCACGGCGACCTTCGCCCCGCTGATCCGGCACCTGAACAACACCGCCAACCGGCTCGTGCGCCGCTTCGGCCTGGAGCCCGCCGAGGAGCTGGCTTCTGCCCGCACCCCGGAGGAACTGGTCGCGCTGGCCCGGCACTCCGCCCGCGAGGGAGCCATCGAGGCGGACTCGGCCGAGCTGTTCGTCAAGAGCCTGCACCTCGCCGAACTGACCGCGGAGAACGTCATGACCCCGCGCGTCGACGTCCAGGCGCTTGAGCTCCACGCGACCGCGGCCGACGCCGCGAACCTGACGCTGGCCACCGGCCTGTCACGGTTCCCCGTCTACCGCGACAGCCTGGACGAGGTGGTCGGCACGGTCCACATCCGCGACGTCCTGGCCCTTGAGGACGAGGAGCGCGCGGTGACGTCGGTCGCCGACCTGATGACCTCCGCCCTGCTGGTCCCGCACTCCTTGCCCGTCGACACCCTGCTCGGGCGGCTGCGCACGTCGCGCACCATGGCCGTCGTCATCGACGAGTACGGCGGCACCGCCGGCGTGGCCACGGTCGAGGACATCGTCGAGGAGGTCGTGGGTGAGGTCCGCGACGAGCACGACCCGATAGAGGTTCCGGATCTCATCGAGGCACCGGAGCAGGAGGGCCGCCGCGTGTGGGAGGCCGACGGCAGCGTTCGCCTCGACGAGCTGGAAGAGATCGGCTTCGACGTCCCCGAGGGCCCGTACGAGACCCTCGCCGGACTCATCGCCACAGAGCTGGAACGCATCCCCGCCGAGGGCGACACCGTCGCCGTCGACGGGTGGGAGCTGACGGTGCTCGACATAGACCACCACCGTGCCGACCGGGTGAACATCACCGCGCCCGCAGAGCAGACCACGACCGAGGAGCAGGGCCGATGACCGCGATCCAGCTGCTGATCGGCCTCCTCACCCTGATCACCAACGCCTTCTTCGTCGGCGCCGAGTTCGCGCTGATCTCCGTACGCCGCAGTCAGATCGAACCGGCAGCCGCCAAGGGCAATGTCCGGGCGAAGACCACCCTGTGGGGCCTCGAACACATCTCCGCGGTGATGGCCACCGCCCAGCTCGGCATCACCGTGTCCTCGCTGGTCCTCGGTGCCGTCGCCGAGCCGGCCATCGCACACCTGCTGGAGCCGCCCTTGCATGCCATCGGCGTGCCGGAGGGGCTGATCCACCCGATCGCCTTCGTCGTCGCGCTCACGCTGGCGACGTACCTGCACATGCTGGTCGGCGAAATGGTGCCGAAGAACATCGCGCTCGCCGCTCCTGCGCCGACGGCCCTGCTGCTCGGCCCCCCGCTGGTCGCGCTGACCCGGGCACTGCGCCCCTTCGTGTTCGGCATCAACGCCTTCGCCAACGTCCTCCTGCGTCTTTTGAAGGTCGAGCCGAAGGACGAGGTCGGGTCGGTCTTCACCGACGACGAGCTCGCCCGCCTGGTGAAGGACTCCAGTGCGGCCGGCCTCCTCGCGCCCGAGGACGGGGAACGCCTCCAGGACGCACTCGAACTCGGCACCCGACCCGTCGGCGAGATCATGGCTCCGTTGGAGCGCATCGTGACGGTCGGCCACGACATCACGCCGCGGGACCTGGAGCGGACCGCGGCGCAGCACGGGTACTCGCGCCTGCCGGTCACCGGACCGGGCGAGGAGATCCTGGGCTACCTGCACATCAAGGACGCCCTCGCGGCAGCCGACCGCACCACGCCGTTCCCGCGCAGCGCCCTCCACCCGATCATCAAGGTCTCCCTCGACACCCCGCTGGACGACACGATGACCGCGATGCGGTCGGCGGGTACGCATCTGGCGGCGGTCGCGGGGAGCAAGGGCACGGTGATCGGATTCGTCACCATGGAGGACCTGCTCGAAGAACTGGTCGGCGCCGCGGCCCACGACGGCGACGCCTGACCCTCCCCGGCCGGTGGCCGGCACCCCCCTGCGGTGCCGGCCACCGGCTGCTTCGGTCAGCGGCGGGCGCGCGGGAAGCTCACGTTCTGGAGCGTGAACTGGTTCTTGCCGTCGGTCAGGTTCTTGTCGAGGTACGGCGAGTAGGTCTGCACGCTGACCGTCTTGGCCGTGGGGTTGAATTCGAGGATCCGCAGGTAGCTGTTCGGTCCGAGCGTGCTGGGGTTCTGGTAGTCCGCCTGGATCTGGTGGACGGTGTTGCCGTTCACCCCCTTCTCCACGATCACCCCCTGGTTCACGTAGTGGCCGGAGAACACCATGGCCACGTTGGGGTGCCTGCTGACCATCCTGGTCCACAGCTTCTGGCCGACGGAGTCCTTGGTCGTGCCGTTCTGGTAGGCGTGGGTCACGATCATGACCTGGCGGTCCGGGTGGTCGGAGATCACCTTGTTGCCCCAGGCGATCTCGTCATCGGTGGGGGCGTACTTGAGCGCGAGGATCAGCCAGTTCGTGCCCCCGGCCGAGAACATGTGGAAGCTGTTGTCGTTCTGTCCGGCCGGGTAGCTGCCGCCGAAGGACGGAAGGTTCGAGAAGCCGCTGCGGGGGAAGTTGCGGTTGAACGCCACGGCGGCGCGTACCACGGCAGGGTTCTGGCCCTTGGGCATCGCGTCCATGTCGTGATTGCCGACCCCGAGGATGTACGGGGTCGTGCCGTTCAGCTGTCCCAGCGCACCGGTCGCATTGGTCCACTGACGGGGCTGATCGGAGTCGTCGACTATGTCGCCCTCGTGGATCGCGTACTTGATGTTCCGCGCGACCGTGTTCTCCTTGATCCACTTCCCCTGGGAGGTGAAGGCCCGCGGGAAGCTCTCCGCCGAGTACTGCGTGTCGGGGAGGACCACGATGCTGAAGTTCTCCAGCGCCCTTGCTTGTGGAGCGGACCGGTCGGCTGCGGTTGCGGGGAGCGCTGCGAGGCTGACCGATAAGGCAGCCGCGACAACGCCGAGTACCCGTGCCCTGAAACGCGTCATCACCATCTCCGTAGACGTCGAACGGGCGGTCGCTTCACGGTGGCAAGTCCGTTCGACTGCGCGGTATCGACAGGGAAGTTGGGGATGAACGCATCACGGCGAGTGAGTCCAGGCTCTCTCGGCCTGGAGGTCGGATGGTCGTGAGTCCGGCGTGAGGCCCGGCCGCCGGTGACCTTCTTTTGCCCCCCTTTGAACACCGGGATCCACCGCGTGAGGCATGCTGAAACGTCAGCAGGAAGCCATTTCGCCCGGTCGGCCCCACCCAGATCCGTCGCGGTAGAACAGCACCTTCCACAGGGTCCCCACCCTCATCAGCCGCGAAAAGTGAGCCACCCATCACCATCAAGTACTCGATAGAACGACAGCCGGACGTGCAGCGGGTCGGGGAACGGCCTCGCCGCGAGGACCAGGCCCCTGTCACGCGTCTCGCGAGCGGAACGGGGATGACGGACCCCGCAGACCGAGAACGACGCGCCGCTGACCCCATACGCCCGAAAGGCATCGTCGATCTGAGGGGCCAAGGAGAGTCAGGCGTCCGGCTGTCCTTCCCGCACAACGCGGTCGTCATCGTGGCCGGCCTTCCCGGCAGCGGCAAGAGCACCCTGCTGAATGCGTGGGCACCTCTCGCCACGGTGGTCGACCCCCGTGCCACCCGCGCGGCTCACCAGGCGGTGATGCCGTCCTGGCTTCCCTACCGGATGTACCAGCCCTGGGCCCGGCTGAGGCACATGCACTGGATACGTACCGAGATACGCCGAGCGCATCCGCTGCTGGTCCATGACTGCGGCAGCAGGCCCTGGATGCGCCGATGGCTCGCCGGCAACGCCGACCGAGCCGGGCGACCCCTGCACATGGTTCTGCTCGACGTCGGCTTCCAGGAGGCCCTGTCGGGCCAGCACGCTCGACGGCGTCTGACCTCACGCCGGGTCTTCGCCACACACCGCAGAGGTCTCGCGAGACTCCTGTCCTCAGTGGACGGCGACGGATCGGCAGCAGTGGAGGGACTCACCTCCCTCGTCCTGCTCGACCGCACCTCCCGGGACGGCGGCCCCCGGGCACAGTTCGACCGACCGCGGAAGTGATCACGCTGGTGCGTGACCACGGGACGTCCTCGTGCGCCCCCGCGGCCATCTCCATGAGTACTGCGGACAGGGCCTACCGGCAGACCGCCCAGCGGCGGTTGACGGCACCGCCGGGCACAGTGGGTCAGGGCCTGAATCGGGCGGATGTGCAGGAAGATCGCGTTTGCGGCAGGCCTTGGCAGTGCGTTCGGGAGGCCTTCAGCATGTCCACGGCGACGGTGTGGTGGTCGGGTACACAAGGCGGTGCCTGAATGTGATGTCCCGCCACATACGCCGCCGACCTGCAGGCTTCTACGGTGTGGCCACACCAAACGTCCCCGCATACCCCGGAAGTGGTGCACATGACCTCCCCCGCGACAGCCGCACCATCAGCAACCGGAATCCGCAGGATCGTCGCCGCGAGCCTGATCGGGACCACCGTCGAGTGGTACGACTTCTTCCTCTACGGCTCGGCCGCCGCACTGGTCTTCAACGAGCTGTTCTTTCCCGGCAGTGAGCCCCTGGTCGGTACCCTCCTCGCTTTCCTGACCTACGCGATCGGCTTCGCGGCCCGGCCGCTGGGCGGGCTGGTCTTCGGCCACTACGGGGACAAGGTCGGCCGCAAGCGGCTCCTCGTGCTCAGCCTGCTCCTGATGGGCGGGGCCACCTTCGCCATGGGCCTGCTCCCCACCCACGCGAGCATCGGCGTCGGCGCCCCGGTCCTCCTCACCCTCCTGCGCCTGATCCAGGGGTTCGCGCTCGGCGGCGAGTGGGGCGGGGCGGTACTGCTCGTCTCCGAGCACGGCGACGACAAGAGCCGCGGTTTCTGGGCGTCCTGGCCGCAGGCCGGCGCGCCCGGCGGGAACCTGCTGGCCACCGGGGTGCTCGCCGTCCTGGCCGCCGTGCAGTCCGACGCGGCCTTCCTCGCCTGGGGCTGGCGGATCCCGTTCCTGCTCTCCGGGGTGCTGGTGATGATCGGCCTGTGGATCCGGGTGTCCGTCTCGGAGTCCCCGGTCTTCCTGGAGGCACAGGCCAGGGCCGCGGAGCGGGCCGCCGCCGGGGCCAAGGCCAAGCCGCCCGTGGCCGAGGTGTTCCGGACCAACTGGCGCGGGGTCCTGACCGCGATCGGCACCCGCCTCGGCGAGAACGTCTCGTACTACGTCATCACCGCCTTCCTCCTCGTCTACGTGACCAGCCACCTCGGCCTGCCCAAGAGCGACGGCCTGAACGCCGTACTCATCGGCTCCGCCGTCCACTTCGTGACCATCCCGGCCTGGGGAGCGCTGTCCGACCGCATCGGGCGCCGCACCGTCACCCTCATCGGCTCGGTGGGCATGATCGGCTGGGCCTTCGCGTTCTTCGCTCTGCTGGACACCGGTTCCTTCCCGGTGATCGCCGCGGCCGTGACCTTCGGACTGCTCCTGCACGGTGCGATGTACGGACCGCAGGCGGCCTTCATCTCCGAGATGTTCGACACCGGGGTCCGCTACTCCGGTGCCTCGATGGGGTCCCAGCTGGCCTCCGTCATCGGCGGCGCGCTCGCACCGATCATCGCCGTGGCCCTGCTGCGCGACTACGACTCGTCCCTGCCCGTCTCGGTCTACCTGGCCACGGCGGCGGCCGTCACCACGCTGACCGTCCTGGTGGCCAGGGAGACCCGCGGGCGTAGCCTGGCCCGGGAACACGCCCCGGCACGCGGCGCGGTCCCGGCCGCCCGTCGGGCCGGAAACGACCCGGTGCCGGCCGACAACTGACCTTCCGGCAGGCCCTCCGAGCCGTACGGGCCTTCCGAGCGGGGGCGGCACCGGCTCGAACGGTGCCGCCGCCGTCCGCGTCGAGCATCACGGAGAGCACCCGATGCCCACCACCCGAAACAGCGGGAACGCCGGCACCGGCACCAGTGCCCTGCAGCGGCTGCGCAGCCTCCTGGACCTGCTGGATCAGGGCGCACCGGCCGAGGCGTTCCAGGACGTCGAACTCCCCGGCGCGGCGGCCGGCCCGGAGGCGGCCGCGGAGGCGGCGCTGATCGCGGACGCGACCCGTGTCGCGCTCCGCATCCGCCGCACCCTGGGCCAGCACCGCCGCCGCGAGGCCGAGCTCGCCGCCCTCTTCGACACCGCGGGCGACCTCGCCCGGCTCAGGGAACCGGACGCCGTGCTGAAGGCGATCGTCCACCGGGCGAAACTGCTCCTCGGCACCGACGTGACGTACTTGTCCCTCAATGACGAGGAGGCGGGCGACACGTACATGCGGGTGACCGACGGCTCGGTCTCCGCCGCCTTCCAGCGCGTGCGCCTCGGCATGGGGGAGGGGCTGGGCGGACTCGTCGCCGAGACGGCCCGCCCGTACTCCACCGGCGACTACCGCGACGACCAGCGCTTCCGGCACACCTCGACGATCGACACCGCCGTCACCGAGGAGGGCCTGCGCGCCATCCTCGGCGTCCCGCTGCGCCTGGGCACCCGGGTGATCGGCGTCCTCTACGCGGCCGACCGCACCGCCCGTACGTTCACGCCCGACGAGGTCGCCCTGCTGTCCTCCCTGGCCGACCACGCCGCCATCGCCATCGACGGCGCCCGCCTGCTGGACGAGACGCGTACCGCTCTGGTCGACCTCAACGCGGCTTCGAAGACCATCGAGGCGCACAGCGAGGCCATGCGCCGGGCCGAGGACGCCCATGACCGGCTCACCGACCTCGTGCTGCGGGGCGGCGACGTCACCGACGTGGCGACCGCCATCGGTGCCGTCCTGCAGGGCGGCACCCTCGTGCACGATGCCGAGGGGGCCGAGCTCGCCCGGGCGGGCACCGACCCGCGGCCCCCGTCCGTCCAGGCCGTCGCCGCCTCGCGGGCCGGCGGCCGCGCCGTCTTCGTCGACGGAACCTGGGTGTGCGCGGTCCTCGCCGGGCAGGAACCGCTCGGCAGCATCGCCCTGACCGGCCGCGCCGACCTCGACGACGCCGACCGCCGGCTCTTCGAGCGCGCCAGCCTGGTCACCGCCCTGCTGCTCCTCCTGCGCCGCTCGGTCGCCGAGACCGAGGACCGGATACGGGGCGAACTGCTGGGGGACCTGCTCGGCCGGGCCGCCGACCCGGCCGGACTGTCGGCCCGGGCCCGACGGCTCGGCATGAACCTGGGCCGTCCGCACGCGGTGTTCGTCCTGCATGCCGGGGCCGTGCCGCGGCCCCGGCTGCTGGCCGCCGCCGCCCGTTCCGCCCGGGCCCGCAAGGGGCTGGCCGGCCTGCACCACGAGGACGTCGTCCTGGTCTGCCCCACCGACATCCCCACCGGCACCCCCGCCGACATCCCCACCGGCACCCCCGCCCCCGGAGCCGCCCCGGGAGCCGGCCCCGCCGCCGCGAGCCTCGCGCACGAGCTGCGCCAGGTCCTCGCCGGTCCCGTCACCGTCGGAGCCGCCGGTCCGGTCAGCGGTCCCGCGGAGTTCGCCGACGCCTACGCCGAGGCCCGACGCTGCCGGACCGCGCTGCGTGCCCTGGGCCGTGAAGGCAGCGGCGCCGCTCTCCGGGACCTGGGCTTCCTCGGGGTGCTGCTCGGCGACCAGGCGGATCTGGGGGGCTACGTACGGCAGACCCTGGGCCCCGTCCTCGCGTACGACGCGAAGCGCGGCACCGACCTCACCCACACCCTGCGGGCCTATTTCGACGCGGGCGCGAGCCGCTCCCGGGCCGCCGAGGCCCTCCACGTGCACGTCAACACCGTCGTCCAGCGCCTGGACCGGATCGCCGGCCTGCTCGGCCGTGACTGGCAGCGCCCGGAGCGGGCGCTGGAGCTCCAACTCGCGCTGCGCATCCAGCAGGTGAACCGCCACGACGGCCCCGGCCCGGGGGACTTCGCGGCGTAGCCTGCACGGACCCGGTTCAGCTGGCAGGGTGGACGGTATGTGCGGCCGTTACGCTTCCACCCGAAGTCCCGAGGACCTCTCCGGCCTGTTCCAGGCCACGCCCCCCGACCCGGGGCACGCGCTGGAGCCGAGCTGGAACGTCGCCCCCACCGATGCCGTGTGGGCGGTGCTGGAGCGCGCCGACCGGGAGAGCGGCGTACTGGAGCGGCACCTGCGCCCCTTGCGATGGGGGCTGGTGCCCTCGTGGTCGAAGAGCGTGTCCGGCGGCGCGAAGATGATCAACGCTCGGGTGGAGACGGTGCACGAGAAGCCGGCCTACCGGCGTGCCTTCGCCAAGCGCCGGTGCCTGCTGCCGGCGGACGGGTTCTACGAGTGGGAGCCCGTGCCCGCCTCCGGTTCCGTGAAGGCGTACAAGCAGCCGTACTTCATCCGTCCCGAGGACGGGGAGGTGATGGCGATGGCCGGGCTGTACGAGTTCTGGCGCGACCCCGCGGTCGCCGCCGACGACGATCCGGCGGCGTGGTGGGCGACCTGCACGATCATCACCACCGAGGCCACCGACGCCGCCGGCCGGGTCCACCCCCGGATGCCGCTCGCGCTCGCCCCGGCGGACTACGAGGCCTGGCTCGACCCGTCCCACCAGGACCCGGACGCGCTGCGCGCCCTGCTCGCCGCACCCGCGGGCGGCCGGCTCGACGTCCGCGCCGTGTCGACCGCGGTGAACAACGTGCGCAACAACGGGCCCGAGCTCCTCGAAGCCCCGTCCGCCCCGGGGCGCTGACAACCAGCGCCGGCGCGCTGACAACCAGCTCCTGAAACCCGCTCCCGCCGTCGGCCCGTCGCGCGCGGCGTCCGCTCCGCTGCCGGGCGAGGTAAAGAAATATTGACATGGTGTCCTGATTCTTTGACACTGCCGATGTCGGGTTTTCTTTACATGGGGAGTGGCAGTGGCAGTCGAGGAGAAACGCGCGTGGATCATGATCGTGGTCACGGTGGTGTCGTACGGGGCGTATCTGGCCGTCGTCCTCGGGCGCTCCGGAAGCGCACCCCTGGCCCAGCAGCCGTACGCGGCCGCACTGCTGTGGACGGTCGGCGCGGCGATCGTCGCCTCGATCGTGCTCCACATCGCCGTGTCACTGCTCTCACCCGAGGAGGGGAAGGTCAAGGACCAGCGGGACCGGGAGATCAACCAGTTCGGTGAGCACATCGGCCAGTCGTTCATCGCGATCGGCGCCGTGTCCGGGATGCTCCTGGCGATGGCCGAAGCGGACCGGTTCTGGATCGCCAACGCGATCTATCTGGGATTCGTCCTGTCGGCGCTCCTCGCGTCGACCGCGAAGATCGCCTCCTACCGGCTCGGCTTCCACCCGTGGTGAGGCCCACCCGGGTCACCAACAGCATCCGGGCCCTGCGCTTCGCCAACGGCGAGATGACCCAGGCCGAGCTCGCCCGCCGGATCGGCGTGACCCGTCAGACCGTCATCGCCATCGAGCAGGGCCGCTACTCGCCTTCCCTGGAGAAGGCGTTCGAGATCGCCCGCGTGTTCGGGGTACCGCTCGACACCGTGTTCCAGTACACCTCCACCGAAGGAGACGAAGAATGAAGGCCATGGTCCAGGACGTCTACGGACCGCCCGAGGTCCTGCGGATGGAGGAGACGGAACGGCCGGTCGCGGGCCCGGGCGAGGTCCTCGTACGCGTGCGCGCGGCCGGTGTCGACCAGGGCGTCTGGCACCTCATGGCGGGCATGCCCTACGCGGTCCGCGCCGTGACGGGTCTGCGCAGACCCAGGACGCGCGTCCGCGGCCTGGACGTCGCGGGAGTGGTCGAAGCCGTCGGCCCCGACGTCACCGGCTTCCGGCCCGGCGACGAGGTGTACGGCAACTGCACGGGGTCGTTCGCCGAGTACGCCCGCGCCAAGGAGGGCGCCCTCGCGCCGAAGCCGGCCTCCCTCGACTTCGAACAGGCCGCGACCGTGCCCGTCTCCGCGTGCACCGCCCTGGGCGCGGTACGGGACAGCGGACGGGTCAAGGCGGGCCAGAGCGTCCTCGTCCTCGGCGCCTCCGGCGGCGTGGGCAGCTTCGCCGTACAGGTGGCCAAGGCCTACGGCGCCAACGTCACCGGAGTGTGCAGCACCGCCAAGACCGACCTGGTCCGCTCCCTCGGCGCCGACGAGGTCCTCGACTACACCCAGCAGGACCCGGTCGACGGCAGCCACCGTTACGACGTCATCCTCGACATCGCGGGCAACCGGCCCATCGCCCGCCTGCGCCGCGCCCTCACCCCCCGCGGCACCCTCGTCATCGTCGGCGGGGAAGGCGGCGGCAACTGGATCGGCGGCAACCAGCGGCAGCTGGGCGCGATGCTGCTCTCGCCCTTCGTCGGCCACCGGCTGCGCGCGCACGGCACCCTGGTGCGCAGCCGCGACCTCGAAGCCCTCACGGAGCTCATCGAGGCCGGATCGGTGACCCCCGCCGTCGACCGGACCTACCCGCTGGCCGAAGTGCCCGACGCCATCCGCTACCTGCGGGACGGTCACGTACGCGGCAAGCTCGCCATCCGGCTATGAGGCGTGTGCGGCGTCCGAGGTGCCTGAGGCGGCCAAGGCGCCTGAGGCGTCCGAGGCGTCCAGCCTGATGCGGGCGGCGACCGGCAGGTGATCGCTGCCGGTCGCGGGCAGCGTCCAGACCTCGACAGCTGTCGCCGAGCGGGTGAGGACCTGGTCGATCCGGGCGACCGGGACGGTCGCGGGCCAGCTGAAGGCCAGTCCCCGACGCGGCGCGCTCAGCCGGGAAGTCAGCGGGGTGAGCCCCCGGTCGTCCACCGTGCCGTTGAGGTCCCCCAGCAGGATCACCCGCTCCAGCTTCTCGGCGGCGACGGCCGCGCCCAGCAGCCGCGCGCTCTCGTCCCGCGGGCCGGAGCCGAAACCGCTCGCCCGGAAGCGGACCGAGGGCAGGTGCGCCACGTACACCGCGATCTCACCCCGGGGCGTGCGCACACCGCAGCGCAGACCGCGGTTCCAGCCCTCCCCGATGCCCGCGGGCCTTATGTCCACGCGTCCGACGTCGGTGAACGGGTGCTTCGACCAGAGCCCGACCGTGCCCTCGACCGCGTGGTACGGGTACGCGGCCGCCAGCGTGGCCTCGTAGGCCGGCAGCGCCGAGGGCGTCAGCTCCTCCAGAGCGATGAGATCCGGCGCGGGCTCCATCAGGGCGCGGGCGGTGCCGGCGGGATCCGGGTTCTCGTCACTCACGTTGTGCTGGAGGGCCGTGATGTCGTGCGGGACACGTCCCGCCGGCAGCAGCAGCCCGCCGAAGAGGCCCGCCCACGCGGCCGCGGGCAGCACCACGGCCACCAGCGCCGTGAGCGAGCGGCGCACCAGCGCCGAGACGAGCAGGACCGGGACCGCGAGGCCCAGCCAGGGCAGGAAGGCCTCCAGCGCACTGCCCAGGCGGCCCACCGCGTTGGGGACCGCGGAGTGGAACACCAGCAGCGCGGCGCTCAGCAGCGCGAGCCCCGCCGGAACGCGTCCGCGCGTCCAGGGCGTACCTCTCCGGCCGTCGGTGCCCCAGCGCCGCCGCGCGGTGCGCCGTGCACCGCTTCCCGCCACGCTCACCACCGCCGCAGCCCCGCCTGTCCGCCTCGCACCGTCTTCCACCTCGGATACGACGCATGATCGGGTGGCCGGGTTCCCTCCACGGTGCGTGTGCAAGAGTGATCGTCCGGGTGTGCGGCCGCACGGGGCGGTCCGAGGAGTGGACGGGAGAGGCCCATGGGTACGGCGAGGGTCGCGGTCGTGACGAGCCGGGGCGGCGCCGACCAGGACGCGGATCTCCCGCTGATCCTGTCGGCGTTGCACGCCGCGGGCCTGTCCGCGCAGGCGGTGGCCCGGAACGCGGACTCACCGGGCTAACCCGCACGGGCTGGAGCGCCTCGCCGAGGCGGTCTCCGCCGCGGTCGCCACGGGCCGGTAGAGCACGGCACAGGGGGTGTCCTGCCGATCGGGCCGGAGCCGATCGACACAACACCCCCTGGCGCTCCGGCCCCCCGTGACCGGGGCCTCGCGGACCTGCCCGGAGCCGGGCAGGATCCGAAGGATCTGAAAGCCTGGAAAGTGACGGCTAGCCGAGACGGCCTAGCCGAGACGGTCGAGCCGTACGCGCCGGCGGCGGCGGAGCAGGAGACCCACGGCCGCACCCGCCACGGCGGTCACGGCCACACCCGCCGTCGTCCACCAGACGGCGTACCCCTGGGAATCGGCGGCCGGTTCCGCGGCCTGCGCGGTGGAGGCGGCCGGCGCCGAGACGGCCGAGGACACCGGCGCCGCGGACGACGGGGCGGGCGCCGCGGCCGAGGCGACCGGGGTCGGGGCGACCGGAGCCGGGTCCACCACGGGTACGCCCACTTCGAGTTCGCCGTGCCCCAGAGCCGGGAAGCCCACGTCGACGCCGACCTTCCACGAACCCGGCGGCAGCGCCTCGGCCGTGGTCCAGCCCGCCGGCGCCGCGGCGGGATCGCGCACCAGGCGCCAGGGCCCCATGGTGCGGGAGCCGTCCACGCTGACCGCGTTCACGGTCGCGGCGACGGCCTCGTCCACGGCGTCCCCGTCGTTCTCCCAGGTGACGTCGGCGGTGACATGACCGTTCCGTTGCCCGGTCACCACCACCTTCACGGTGTCACCGTGGGCGTGGGCCGCGGTGGGGAGCAGGAACATGAGGCCGAGTGCGGCCAGGGCGGCCGAGAAAACGATTCGTATGCGCATCGTCGGGGTGCTCCGGTCAAGATGAGGGGTACCGGCGGACGGCCGCGCGGTGCGGCCGTCCGCCGGGGTGGGTTCACGCCGTCAGGGCGTCAGGGCGTGCTGCGCCGTGGCGGTGATCAGCCGGACTTCTGCAGGGTCCAGGCCTGCGTCGCGCGGCCGTCCGCACGCTGGAGGTCGAGCAGCCAGTACCCGTAGTAGGGGCGGTTGCTGACGGTGAGGGCGAAGCCGCCGCTCGGGTCCGTCACGGTCACCGCGCCACCGCGGGACGTCACCTTCCAGGCCTGCGCGCCGTTGCCGTTGGCACAGGGCTGCTGGGCGACCCACATGCCCGCGGCGGGCGTGCCGCCCGGCTGGAGGCACTTGCCGGAGGCCGCGGACTTGATGCGCACCTGGCCGTTGCCGGCGTCGTCGAAGTACCACTGCTGCTGGGCGTACCCGTTGGCGCGACCGCCCACGAGGACGGTGCCGTCGGCGGTGCGGCCGCCCCACAGCTCCGCCGCCATGCCGCTGCTGCCGTTGCCGAGCACGTACTTGGTGCCCGGAGTGGTGGTGCCGCCGCCCGCTCCCGTCGTACGGAAGGACGCGGCCTTGCCGGGTCCGCTGTCACGGCCGGAGCTGTCGCGGACCGAGACGGTGACCTTGTAGGCGGTGTTGGGCTGCAGGTTGTAGATGCGGAGCACCTGGGACTGCACCCACGTCAGGTGCTTGCCGTTCAGCTGCACCGCGTACCAGGAGGCACCGTCGACCTTGGGCCAGCTCACCACGACCGAGGTGGTCTGGATCTGGGCCGCCGTCACGGCCGGTCCGCCGGAGGGCTTCTTGGTCGGCGTCGGCGTGGGCTTCTTGGTGGGCGTCGGGTTCGGGTTCGGACCCGGGTCCGTGCCGCCGCCCTGGGTCTTCATCAGGAACTGGTTGTCGGCGATGTTCCAGTGCGTGGCCAGGTAGCTTCCGGCCTTGGGACTGGTGTGGAAGTAGTCGTCGTGGTTGCAGTCCAGGATGTTCTCGGCGGCCTGGTTGGTGCAGACGTTGCGCATCTGCGGGTAGTACGGGGTGTCCGAGTAGCACATGACGTCGTACTCGTCGGTGCAGTGCGCGCCACGGCTGGTGTTCGGGGCGCTGTTGTTGACCGCGCCCAGGTTGTGGCCGAGCTCGTGCGCGGCGGTGTGACCGCCCCAGCAACCGGAGTCGGTGCGCCCGTAGGAGGGGCCGAAGTTGCTCTGGTTGGCCTGGCCGGGACGCTCGTCGCCCGCGAAGGTGCCGATGCCGCAGTAGACCTGGCTGTCGGCGAAGATCATGTACTTGCGGTCGCGGCGGTCGAGGCCCTTGGCGGCGAGCGCGTTGTTGGTCGCGCTGAACTCGGCCAGGGCGTTGGCCGGGAGCTCGATGTTGAGCACGGTGGGGGTGCAGTCCGCGGCGGTCACGTAGCGGATGTGCCGGACACCGCCTGTCTCCTTGGCGCTCGCCGAGTAGATGAGGTCGGCGTCGGCCGCCCACTTGCGGAACGAGGCGACGTACTCGGAGTAGCGGTCCTTGCCCGGGGCGTGGACGTATACGACCTGTACGCGGTTGCCGGTGCTGCCGTCGCCGTCGCACTGGACGGTCTGGCCGGCGGGGCCGGCGGCCACGGTCTGGCTGCCGGCCGCGGCACCGGCCGCGGGTTCGGGTGCGGAGGCCTTGGTGGCCGTCGACGCGTCGGCCGCGGGCGCGTCCTGAGGACGCCCGCCACCTTCCTTGCTCGCAGGGTCATCGGCCGCGGGGCGGGCCGGATCGGCCGCCGGAGCCGTCTCCTTGACGGCGGGCTCGATGTCCTTCGTGATGTCGACACCCTTGGGCGGGGCGTCGGGGCCGTGGGTGCACAGCCCGGTGTCGGTGCGGTAGACACCCACGCACCGGTCGCCCTTCGGCGCGGCCTGGAGGCCGTCGTAGATCATGCCGCGCGCCGTCTCGTTGGCGGGCGCGGCCGCGATCGGTTCCGGCTCGTGGTCACGGGCCGGTGCGGCGGCCGGAGCGGCTGCCGCTGCTTCCACCTCGGGCGCCGCGGCCTGGGCGCCGTCGCCGATTCCGGAGTAGGCGATGCCTGCGGCTATCAGCCCCGCCGCTGCGGTGGCGGCGGTGACGAGTATCAACCGGCGCGGTTTGCGGCGGTGGTCGGCGGCGGCAGGCCGTCTGCGACGTCCTGTCATGGGCACCTCAAATCGTTGTCGGAAGACTGGGTGCGCGGAAGCCTGCCAGACGAATGCTGAGGAGAATTCGGACAAACGGGGGCGCGCTCCGAGAAATCATTCCGTTACCTGTCGGCCTGATTTGACGAACAATCAACTCGCAATAAATCAAGGTGAGTTACGCGCGTCGCATCCTAATGGTCCAGTCCTTTCCGGGCGGGTTGTTATCAAATCGAGATATGAACCGGAGGCTTGTTGACGGGAATTCAGTCAGGAATTCATCTAATTGCTACCTGCTGAATTCCCTCGGTCACGACCCGTGAGGTGCTGCGGGCGGAGTACGCGCCGGAGCGCCGCGGAAGGCGGCCCGGGCCCCGGGAGTTCGGCCGGGCGGTGCTCGTCCGGCGCGGTGGCCGGGACCTTCGGCACGGCGACGCACCTCCCGGACACCCGGTCCGGACCGGCCGTGGGCGAGCCTCGGTCAGACCCGTCGGCCGGCGGGGGCCACCGCCTCGCCGCGCTCGGCCCGCAGTCGCCGCCCGCGCTGGTCGCCTCCCGAGACGCGGTGCAAGCCGTACGAACCGGGCTTGCCCGCCTCGTCGGCCAGGTGCTTGACGGTGCCCTTGCACACCAGCTCCTTGACCTTCGCACCGAGCCGGCCGGCGATGTGGAACCACAGCGCCACGTCGTTCCTGTGGGCGAACTGGAAGATGCCGGCACGGCGGCCCAGACTGATGCACTGCCCGGCGAACACCTGGTTGAGGGTCGCGGGGCGCTCGCCGTCGATCCGGCTGAGCACCGTGTCGGCGGCCCGCGCGCCCAGCGGTATCGCGGCCTGGCAGCTCATCCGCAGCGGCAGGTCCGAAGGCGCCGCCGAGTCTCCCGCCGCGACGACGCGTTCGTCGTCCACACTCGTCAGCGTCTCGTCCGTGAGCAGGCGGCCCAGGGCGTCCGTGCTCAGTCCGCTGCGCACGGCCAGGTCCGGCACGCCGAAACCGGCGGTCCAGACGGTCACCTCGCTCGGCACCTCGCGGCCGTCGCCGAGCTCCACCGCATCGCGGGTCACCGCCGTCACCCTCGTCCCGGGACCGTCGAGCACGGTCACCCCGAGCCCGGCCAGCCTGCCGGCAACCGAGCGGCGGCCCCGGCCGTGCAGGTAGGGGCCGAGCACACCGCCACAGACCAGGGTCACGCGGCGGCCCTGCTCGGCGAGCTCGGCGGCGGCCTCGATGCCGGTCGGGCCCGCCCCGACGACCGTCACCGCCGCCGTCGGGGCGGCGGCGTCGAGGACCGGCCGCAGCCGCTGCGCCTCCTCCAGGGTGGTGACCGGGTAGGCGAACTCGGCGGCCCCCGGTACACGCGGATCGGCGCTGCCGCTGCCCACCGCGTACACCAGGTAGTCGTAGCCGACCGTGGCTCCGGCCCCCAGCGTCACGCTGCGCTCAGCGGCGTCGATCCGCGTCACCGTGTCCACGACCAGCCGGACGCCCGCGGCCAGGACCTCGTGGAACTCGACGACCGCGTCGTCGGTCCCGGCCGCCAGCTGGTGCAGGCGGATCCGCTCGACGAACGCCGCACGCGGGTTGACCAGGGTCACCGACACGCCGTCCCGCTGCGTCAGGCGGTTGGCCGCCATGACACCCGCGTATCCGCCGCCGATCACGACCACATCGGTGTGCTGAGTCATGGTGTCTCTCCTTCTTCTCGACCGGTTCGACATCAGGACACCGCGCCCTCCCCAGGTGTGACATGGTGTGAGGCGGATCACTGTCCGGGCTGTCCGGTCACCCCCGTCCCGTCGAGGACGCCCAGGTCGATGCGTGCCAGGCGCGCGGGGTCGGTGAGGATGTCGAGCGCGGTGATCCTGCCGTCCCTGATCGTGAAGGCCATGACCGACAAGGCCCGGCCCTCCGCCATCGCGACCACCCCGGGGACCCCGTTGACCAGCACCGCGTGGGCGGCCTCGGCGAACCGGGCGAAGGTGATCGCCTGGGAGGCGACCTCCGCGGCCCCGCGCCGGAGCAGCGCGGGACGCAGTGTGCCGCCGTCGGACCGGGCCACCACGTCGGGATCGAGGACCGCGACCAGCGCGTCGAAGTCCCCGCCCCGCGAGGCGGCGAGGAAGGCGTCGACGATCGAGCGCAGGCGGGACCGGTCCGGGTCCGGAGCGGGCGCCGCGCCCTGGACGCGGCGGCGGGCCCGGCTCGCGAGCTGCCGGGTCGTGGCGGCGGAACGCCCGAGTACGGGAGCGATCTCGTCGAAGGGCACGGCGAACAGGTCGTGCAGGACGAAGGCCAGGCGCTCGGCCGGGGCGAGGGTGTCCAGGACGACCATCAGGGCGATGCCGACCGAGTCGGCCAGCAGGATCTCCTGCTCGGGGTCGAGCCCGTCCGCACGGCTGACGATCGGGTCGGGAAGACGGACCAGCCCGTCCTGGTCGTACAGCGGATCCTCGCGCCGCGTGCCGCGCGAGCGCAGCATGTCCAGACACACCCGTCCGACCACGGTGGTCAGCCAGCCGCCCAGGTTCTCCACCACGGCCGCGTCGGAGCGGTTCAGCCTGAGCCAGGCCTCCTGTACGGCGTCCTCCGCCTCGCCGAGCGAGCCCAGCATCCGGTAGGCCACCGCCCGCAGGTGGGAGCGGTGCTCCTCGAAGCGCTGCGCCAGAACTTCCTTCTCGCTCACCCGTCACATCCCCGTGTTCCGATCCGCCAGTGCCGAGTCGGACGATAACCGACCGGCAACCAGCGTCGCCCGTAGGCGGGTTGGGGAGGGGGCGCGGCTCCTTGTGGCACTGCGGCCCCGTCGGCTACCGGGCCCGGGACGCCTTCTTGAGGTGCCGGTAGAGGCGGCTGCGATCGGTGTAGAGCTCGTGGCTGTCCGAGGAGACGAGGGCCCCGTCGACCGCCATGGCCGGAGTCCCCACGACGGATGACGTGCGGAGCACCTCGTCGGAGGCTTCCACGAAGTCCCGGTGCTTCGTCTCCAGCACCGCCGCGTCGAACTCCGGGCCGCGCAGGCCCGGAATCATGATGGCCATGCCCAGCAGCACGTCCCGCGTGAACCCTCCGGACTTCCGCACCCTGCTCTGCTCGCGGTAGAGCAGGTCGTGGTAGTCGGCGAACCTGTGCTGGTCGAGGGCCGCGCGCAGGGCGTTCGCCGCGACCTCCGATCCCGGGCCGAGGAAGGACCCCAGCGTGAACTGAAGCTGCAGCGCGCCGTTGCGGGCCGCGCGCTTCAGGTACGGAGCGGTGCCCTCCGTCTCGAACTCGGCGCAGGCCGGGCAGCTCATGTCCTCGTACAGGCGGACGGCGAGCGGAGCGCCGGGGTCGCCGAGCACGATGGTGGTCCCGTCGGCGGCCAGCGACTCGGGGGCCGGGGGCAGCTTCGCGCTCGCCGAGACGTCCAGCGGGTCGCCGTTCCCGCCGCTCCTGCTGCGGCAGGCGCCGACGGAGACCGAGGCGGTGAAGGCCGCCGCCCCGACCAGGAAGCCGCGTCTGGATCCGACCTTCATGAGTGACCCCTCCCCGTGATCGACAGAGGGGACAGTACGTGGTCGGCGACCCCTGCGCGCACCGGTATTTTCCGGCCGCGCCGAAGGACGGCAGCCGTCAACGGCCCCCCGCCGCGGCTTCGAGGAACCGGCGCAGGTCGACGACCTCATAGCCGTCGGCCAGGGCGGCGTCGACGATCAGGGGCAGGGCTTCGGCGTCGAGGACGACGCCGGCGCCGTTGCTGCCGACGTGCATCTGGATGATCGCACCGGGAGCGAAGGCGTCCACGGCCCGCTTGACGGCCTTCTCCACGGTCATGCCTCCCTGCGGGCCGAGGTAGCCGTTCGTGTCGGCGCTGAACTCGATCGCCGCGTAGCCCAGGTCGTTGACGTCGGCGACGGACTCCGGGCTGGTCTCGCTGTAGGGGAAACGGAAGAACGGCAGGGGCTCGGCCCCGGACGCCGCCCGGATGGCCGCGTCGGCGCCGCGTACCTCGTCCGCCCGCTCGGCGCTGCCGAGGTCCGCGAAGGAGGGGTGGCTGTACGAGTGGTTGCCGAGGCCGTGCCCCGCCTCGGCGATGGCGCGCACCGCCGCGGGCCGGGACTCGGCGAAGCGGCCGGTCGGGAAGAACGTGGCGGGCAGCTTTCGCCGGCGCAGTTCGGCCAGCACCGTGTCGATCCCGTCGACGTCCCAGGCGGCGTTGAAGGTGAGGGCCACGACCTTGCGGTCGGTGGGCAGCCGGCGGATCTCGTCGCCCATCAGCGACGCCGGCGGGCGGGGACCGGCGGCCGCTGCGGTGCGCCCCGCCGCCGCGGCCGCCGAGGCGGGCACGAACCCGGCGAGCCCCGCGGATCCCGCGCATCCCGCGAATCCCGCGCACAACAGGCCCGCCAGCGCAGAACGCCGTTCCACATCCACCACGGTCGGTCACTCCCTCAGGTCCCGGCCGGCCTTCGGCTCCGGCTCTGCAGCCGACTATGCGCCGGCCCGGGCCACGGCCCTCGCAGCCCGTGCCGGTGCACCCGGGTGAACTCCCGGGCCCAGGTATAAAACTGCCGGACGTTGGTTACACATGGGTCTTCTCGGTGGGTGCCGGGGGCAGGTACACCGGCAGCTCGTCCTTGTACTTGCACCCGGGCCCTCGCGGTCGACCTCGGAATCCCCGCCAGGGATTACCTCAGATTGGGTATGGCTGAACTAAGTTAACCGCGGGTAAGGTGATCAGCGCGCCGATGGCAGCCCTGACCAGGCCGCTCATGGCGCGCGTCACAGGCGGCCGGGGGAAGGGCGCCGCTTCGGGGGATGAAAACTCGCTTCGCCGCAACACCGGCCGCCGGATCGTCCGGTGCGCTCCGGTGTGCCTTCGGGTCCACGGACCGACCGCAGTGCTGCGTCTTCGAGCTCGATCCGCTCCGCTCCTCGGTTGCCTTCATCTGCCGTGAAGGACAGCATTCGTGCGCTCAAGACCAGGCATGTTCTCCCGGAGATCGCTCAGATCCCGGCTCCTCACCCCCGCCGTCACATCCATAGGCACGCTGGCCGTTCTGGCCGGTCTGGCCGTCCATCCCGCAGTGCTGGAACGCGCCAACGCACTACGCGCCGCCGCGGCCGGCAGCTCCGAGGACTGGCTCGACGACACCGCCGCCGAGCAGTGGCGGCAGGACCAGTGCCTGATGGCCGACGTCCTGCGCCTGGGCGGGCCGGCCATGGCGCAGGTCGCCCAGGACGGCCTCAGCCAGCCGCAGGACAAGCTCCATGCCCTGGCCGACCGCAAGCACTGGGAGCAGACCCCGCTCGCGGCCGCGTACCAGAAGGACAAGGACGCGGCGAGCAGCGCCATGACGGCGCTCGCCTCCCTCCGGGACACGTGGAAGAAGCCCCTGGAGGGGCTGACCACTCCGGGCGGCATCAACAACGCCGACTTCCACTGGCCCCCGGGCTCGCCCGGTGACGGCAAGCAGGACTTCTACGCCCAGACCGGGCTGAGCAAGTGGACCGCCGAACGGTTCTGGACCTCCGAGAGCGACTTCTACAAGGACCCCACGCCCCAGGCCTCACCGGCCACCGTCACCGCCGTCAAGAACCTCGGCGCGCCCCTCTACGGCAAGGACCCCGACCCCCAGCAGGTCACCGGCGACGCCTGGATCCGCGCGATCGCGGAGCGCGACGCGTACAAGCACCTCACGGACTGGTCCCTGGAGCCGACGGGTGCCGACAACGCCCGTCTGTTCCTCGCTTCCGGAGGGTTCGCCCGTACGGCGCCGAAGGCGGGGACGACGGAGTACCGCATCGCCGTCGAGGACCTGAAGACCCGCTTCGCCTCCTGCGCCTGGCGTGACCCGATGGACCCGGCCAAGGTGCTGGGCGGGATCACCGAGACGGCCGCCACCGAATGGCAGCAGGAGATCGCCTCCCAGCAGGCGCAGCGGAACCAGATCCTGGCAGCGAACAAGAACGCCACCCAGTCCCTGACCGCAGGCGCCAAGGCCCTCGGCGAGCTGCTGGGCCACTCGTGGGTGGCCGACCACGCCGCCCGCTTCCAGGACTACTGGTCTCCCGGCGGCGTCGGCGCCGTCGGCGAGAGCCCGGCGACGATCCAGGTGCGCGGCGCGAGCGGCAAGTGCCTCGACGTGCAGGGCGGCGGCACGGCCGACGGCACGCCCGTACAGGTGTACACCTGCAACGGTGGCGGAGCGCAGTCGTGGCAGCTCTTCGGCGATGACCACGGACTGCACCTGCGGAACAGCAAGTCCTTCAAGTGCCTCGAAGTGGCGTCGAACAAGAACGCCAACGGCACCAAGATCCAGATCTCGACGTGCAACAGCTCGCCGGCCCAGACCTGGGACTTCAACCTGCGCGCCACCACCGGCCTGAAGAGCGTCGGCACCGGCAAGTGCGTGGACCTGCCGGCGTACGACAACAGCGTCGACGCGCGGCTGTGGGACTGCAACGCCTCGGCCCCGCAGCAGTTCGACGTGAAGCCGTCCGCCAACACCGGCTCCGTTCCGCCCAAGTCGGAGTTCGACAAGGCGAAGAAGGCCGTCACGGACGCCCAGACGGGCGCCAAGAAGCAGCTCGACGTCCTGAAGGCACAGGCCGCGGCCGCCAAGAAGGCCGCAGCCAGCAGCGACACCGCCGAGCAGGCCGCCTACGCGGTCGCGGACTCCGCCGGTGCGCCGCGAGGGCGTGGTCTGCTGGTCGGTCAGCAGAAGGCCCAGGTCACCAAGGGTTCGGTGGCCGCACTGGACGCGATGGTGAAGGCGGGTGAGACCGCCGAGGCCGCCACGCGTGCCTCCGGCGCGGACAGCGACACCATCGCGCAGCGGGCCCTGGCCCAGGCCGCGCAGGCGAAGGCCGAGTTCCGCAGGGAGGCCGCCAAGACGGCCGAGCTGCAGGCGAAGGCCGCCGCGGATGCGGCCAAGATGCACCGGGACAACGCCAAGAAGGAAGCGGACACCGCGAAGGCGAAGCTCGGCGACGCGCTGAAGGCGGAGGCCGACGCCAAGGCGGCTGCCGCCAACGCCCACGCCAAGCGGCTCGCCGCCGAAGCGGAAGAGGCCACGGCGAAGAAGGAGAAGGAGACCGCGGCCGCCAAGCAGGGCGAGGCCGCACAGCACAAGAAGAACGCCGAAGCGGAGGCGACCAAGGCCAAGACGGCCAGGGAGCAGGCCGAGGCCTCCGAGGCCACCGCGGTCGAGCGGAAGAACGGCGCCGTCAAGGCCCGCGACAACGCCAAGGCCAAGCGCGACGACGCCTGGCAAGCGGAACTGAAGGCCGACGCCGCGCGCGCCAAGGCCGACGCCCAGGCCGCCTACGCCGCTTCGCTCGACGCGGGCCCGGAGGCGACCGCCGCACGCGCGGCCTCCGACCAGGCGGCCAAGCACGCGACCGACGCGGAGACGGCAGCCGGCAGGGCCCGCGGCGAGGCCGACGCGGCGACGAAGGCCGCCTCCGAGGCCGACGCGGCCGCGACCCGTGCCGAAGCCGCGGCCAAGCGCTCGCGCTCGGACGCCGACGCCGCCCAGGCCGAGAAGCTGAAGGCGGACGCCGCGGTGCGGACCGCGACCACCGCCGCCGCAGAGGCGATCGACGCCTCCGAACGCGCCGCGTTCTCGGCCCGGGCGGCCGTCTCTGCGGCCAACGAGGCGGACGCGCAGGCCAAGACGGCCAAGACCAACGCGGACAAGGCGAACGTGGAGACCGGCAAGGCCCGGGCCGCGGCCGCCAAGGCGGCGGGATTCGCCCATGTCACAGCCCAGGCCGCGGCCGACGCCGGCAAGGCGGCCTCACAGGTCGCCAAGCCCGCGAACGACGCCGTCCAGCTCGGCTCGCCGTACGTCACCACTGATTCGGCGGCCGGCCTGGTCGTGCTGACCGGGCAGGCGTCGAAGACCATCGCGGAGCAGCAGAAGGCCATCGCCGACGCCCACGCCAAGAACGCGCAGGAGGAGGCTGCCGCGGCCAAGGCCCTCGCCGACCAGGCGAAGGGCGACACGAAGGCCGCGTACGAGCACGCGGCGAACGCGACCAAGTACGCCTCGGACGCCCGTACCTACGCCAAGGAGGCCCTCGGCCACTCGGCCGACGCCGCGAAGTCGGCGTCCCTGGCCGCTGCGTCACTGGCCCGCAGCACCGAGTTCGCCAGTCAGGCCGCGGCCGACGCCGTGGCCGCGGACCAGGCCGCCGGACGCTCCGAGGGCCACGCCAAGGCAGCCCGCGACTCCGCCGACCAGGCCGCCCTCGACGCGGCCGCCGCCCGCGCGGCGGCGACCCGGGCCGAACAGGACGCGAAGCTCGCCCGGGAGGCCGCCGACCGCGCAGCAATCGCCGCGACCGAAGCCGAACAGGCGGCGAAGGACGCCGACAAGTACGCCAAGGAAGCCCAGGAGGCCGCCGACAGGGCCGAGAAGGCCGCCAAGGGCAAGCAGGTCAACGCCGGAACCGTCCCTGACGGTTCGGGCGGGTCGATCGGCAGCATGTTCTACGTCATCGACCACACCGAGAACATCGGCAAGCCCGAAACCCTGAAGAAGACGGCTGGCTGCGACGGCATCATCGACGCCCTCTTCTACAAGGGCGACTGCACGCTGACGGTGAAGATCCGGTACATCGCGTACCTCGACGTGTACCTGTGCAACACGCCGGTCATGGACCCGTCGAGCGCCACGTGTCCTGCGGGCGAGACGAAGTACATGGGGCAGTACCCGTCAAAGGAGCTCTCGCAGGAGGTCACGCATACCATCACGATCGCCGAGTACCAGGCGGGGATCGATCCGGTGGACATCCTCTTCGGGCACTGGATCAAGTGCGGCGAGAAGTTCTCCTCCGGCTTCGAGCGGGGGAGCTGGGGCGGCTGCGCATGGGCGGCCCTGGACGTCGGGCTCCTCTTCGCGGGGAGGATCCTCAAGCCCATCGCGGACGCCGTCCGGGCGGCCGACGCCGCCGTCATGACGGGTATCGGATTCACCGATGCCTACAAGGCCCTGCGGACCCTCGGCGTACCCGAAGCGGCCATCGCGGGTATCACCAACAAGGCCCTCCAGAAGCTGCGCGAGGCCTGCAAGACCAAGATCCCTGTCGGAAAGAGCGCACCCCGGGCCGCTGCGGCCTCCGGTCCGGCCAGCACATCCCCTTGCCTTGAATGGGGAGACGACTACGGCAGCGGAAGTCATGGGATATCGGGCTCCATCGACAAGGAGGGAGTCCTGCATCTCGTCGTTCTTGCCGAGGAGGGAAAGACTCCGGTCGGCAGCGTCATGATCGACGACGTGATGGAGCACGTAGGCGGAAACGCGAAGGGAATGGCGGGAACCTGGCTGAGCGGCGGTGAGATGAAGGACAACCTGGACAGCTTCAACGCCGGCATCCAGAGCCTCATGCTGACCGAGGAGGAGGCAGCACGGCTGACGTTCACCGGTAAGATGGCCACGAAGCACGGCTTCACCGGACGGGTCGAATTCCTTAAGCGGGAAGGAACTCCGGGTAACTACACCAGGGTTGAGGTCGTTTTTTGGAAATGATCAATCCGAAGCTGATCGGCTCCGGCATTCGCGAGCGCGCGATCCGCGGTGACGACGCGGTGGACATCGCGCTATGGGTGAAGGACGAGCTGGGAAGCGAAGCGACCTTCTTTGCTTTCGTGCACTGCTTCTACCTAGGACTCGGAGTTCCGGTCCACGCGATCAGGCACTTGGAGGGGTGGAACGGCGTAGGAGGCAACCGAGAGGTTCCGGATGCCGATGTACGGGCGAGCCTCGACCCCTACATCGTGCCGCTGAGACACCAGTCCTGACTTCAAGCAGCGGAAGCTGACCATCCGACAGGCGGACGTCCGGCCGGGGAACCCACCCCGGCCGGACGTCCGCCTTCGGCAGTCTTGGGGGAAACCCTCCGGCGGAAGGCCGTGAGCCGGAAGCCCGAGAATCGACTGGAGACGGCAGCCATCACGGCGCGTCCGTATGGCCCTCGGCAAAGGTGCGGCCGAGGCGGGTCTCGACCGGGGCGATGTCGTCGACGGAGACCACCCAGCCGAGCCAGCCGCCGCCCTCGGCGGCGCGGCGCGCGACCGCCTGGCCGAAGGGCGCGCGGTCGGCGGCGGGGCGGTCGAGTGTGGTGACGACCTCGACGTAGGTGCCGCCGCTCAGCGGGAGAATGAAATTGCGGGTGCCGAACCGCGGGTGCACGCCCCCGTCGACGAACCCGGTTCCTAGGACGGGCGCCGCCGCAGGTGCGTCATGAGGTGGTGCTGCAGGGGCTGTCCCACGGCGGCCATGTCGTGGACGACCGTCATCTCGCCGTTCCCGACCGTGTACTGCCGCCGGGTGCCGGTGACCTCCTTGGCCAGCGGGGTCAGCGCCACGTCCTTGGTCTCGATCTGGAACTCCGTACCGGAGGCCAGCCCGACGTACGTCTCCACGATGCCCGTCGGGTGGGCGAGTACCACCTCCAGCACGGCGCCGGGAGTCACCCGCCACCATCCCGTCTCACGGCTCGCCGGCCGCAGCGCGGCCCCGGATCCGTCGATCAGCCACGCGCGTGCCTCGTAGCGGAGGAAAGGGCGGCCGTCGTGGCTGAAGGTGATCTCCTGCTCGTAGCGGAAGTCCTGATCGAGCGTCGGGTACTCGCCCTGCCCCCGGCCGTGCCAGCGTCCCAGCAGGGGCAGTACGGGCCGCAGCAGCGGGTGCGGCTCGGGTCCCTCGCCGAGGACGTGGCTGTCAGGGTAGGGATTTTCCTGCACCGACTCGAACATGTTGACCTCGTCTGTCTGCGGGTACCGCCGAACTCCGCAGCTTAGCGGCAGGTCCGCCCGCCCCGCCCCCGGCGGACGGGGACGGGGCGGGTGGCCTCTGCACGGCCCTCGGGCGGCCGTCGGGCCGTCACCCGGCGGCCATCCGGCCGTCAGCGGACCGGCAGGGCCCCCGCGACCGAGGCCGGTACCGGCGCGAGACCGGCCGGCCGGGTGGTGAAGGTGCCCCGCCCCTGTGTCCGGCCCCGCAGCCGGGACGCGTAGCCGAACAGCTCGGCCAGCGGCACGGCCGCCGTGATCACCGCCGTTCCGGCCTCCGCCGTGGAACCGGAGACCCGGCCGCGGCGGGCCGCGAGATCACCCAGGACGCCCCCGACGCCGTCCTCCGGAACCGTCACCGTGACCTCGGCGAGCGGTTCCAGGAGCTCCATCGCGCTCAGGCGCAGGGCCTCGCGCAGCCCGAACCGGCCCGCCTGGCGGAACGCCATCTCCGAGGAGTCCTTGGAGTGGGTCGCCCCGTCGGTGAGCGTCACGCGCAGCCCCGTCACCGGGAACCCGCCGAGCGGGCCCTCGGCGAGCGCGTCCCGGCAGCCGGCCTCCACGGCCCGCGCGTACTCCTGCGGAACGCGACCGCCGACGACCGTCGAACGGAACTCGAAGCACGGCTCCTCCAGCGGCTCGACGTCGAGGACGACGTGCGCGAACTGGCCCGCGCCACCGTCCTGTTTGACATGCCGGTGGACGAGGCCGCTGACCCCGCGCACGACGGTCTCCCGGTAGGAGACCTGCGGACGGCCGACGACGACCTCCACCCCGTGGCCGCTGCGGATCTTCTCCACCGCGACCTCCAGATGCAGCTCGCCCATCCCCGACAGCACGGTCTGGCCGCTCTCCGGGTCCGACCGCACCACCAGCGACGGGTCCTCCTCGGCGAGCCGGGCCAGCGCCGCCGAGAGCCGGCCCGTGTCGCCGTTGCTGCGGGCCTCGACCGCGACCGACACCACCGGCTCGGCCACCGAAGGCGGTTCGAGGACCAGCGGGGCGCCCGGCGCGCACAGGGTAGTGCCCGCCCGGGCGGCCTTCAGCCCGACCACCGCGACGATGTCACCGGCCACCGCCTCCTCCCGTTCCTCGTGCCGGTCGGCCTGGACCCGCAGGATCCGGCCGACCCGCTCGGTCCGGCCCGTGGCCGCGTCCAGTACCGTCGCGCCCTTGCGCAGGGTGCCTGCGTAGACCCGCAGGTAGGTGAGCCGGCCGGTCGTCGTCGCCGTCACCTTGAAGGCGAGGGCCGTGAACGGCTCCGCCGGGTCAGGGGCGCGCTCCTGCTCCACGCCGTCCTCCACCAGGCCTCGTACCGGGGGCATGTCGGCGGGCGACGGCAGGTACGCGAGGACCGCGTCCAGCAGCGGCTCGATCCCGCGGTTGCGGTACGCCGATCCGCACAGCACCACGACGCCGTCCCCGCGCAGCGTCAGCTCCCGCAGGGCGCGGACCAGGGTCCGCTCCGTCAGGGCCGAGGCCGAGCAGAACTCCTCCAGGGCCTCGGCGTGCAGCTCCGCCACCGCTTCCTCCAGGAGCCGGCGGCGCCGGGCCGCCTCCTCCCGCAGCGGCTCGGGGATCGCGCCCGCCTGGTAGCCGTCGGAGCCGGTCCGCCAGTGCAGCGCGCGCATCGCGAGCAGGTCGACGACGCCGGAGAAGGAGTCCTCCGCCCCGATGGGCAGCTGGACCACCAGCGGAACGACGCCCAGGCGCCGGCGGATCGACGCGACGGCCGTGTCGAGATCGGCGCCCGCCCTGTCCAGCTTGTTGACGAACGCGATCCGCGGCACACCGTGCCGGTCGGCCTGCCGCCACACCGTCTCGCTCTGCGGTTCGACACCGGCGACGGCGTCGAACACCGCGACGGCCCCGTCCAGCACCCGCAGGGAACGCTCGACCTCGTCGGAGAAGTCGACGTGACCCGGCGTGTCGATCAGGTTGACGCGATGCCCGCCCCAGGCGCAGCTCACGGCCGCGGCGAAGATGGTGATCCCGCGGTCGCGTTCCTGGGGGTCGTAGTCGGTGACGGTGGTGCCGTGATGGACCTCGCCCCGCTTGTGGATGGCACCGGTCGCGAAGAGGATCCGTTCGGTGACGGTGGTCTTGCCGGCGTCGACGTGGGCGAGGATGCCCAGGTTGCGGACGGCGGTGGCGGAAGAGGTGGTACGGGGCTGCCTGTTGGCGCGCATGGCCCGAGGCCTTTCGAGTGTGCTGAGGAAGAGGGCGGCGCGATTCCCCGATACCGGCCCCGGGCCTTCCGGGCGGCCGCGGCGCGGGGCGGCCGTCGCCGCCGCGTCCGGAAGGAGTCCGGGCAGGAGGACGTACGGGCTCACCGGCTCGCGGGAGTACGGAAGGCGGAAGGGGACGGAACCCTAGAAGCGGGTCTCGGGGCCACGGTGACGGCCGCGCGGCCGGCACCGCCCGCTGCGAGACACCGGGATCACGTCGTACCGGGTCGGGGGAGCGAAGGCGGCGGTGCGGTACGTGCACATGGCGCGGGCTCCCCTTCTCTTCACTCGGCATCAGGTGCGCGGTGCCCTGTCGGAAGCGCGCACGGCGAGTCTAGTGATCACGTCCTGCCGGGGCACCGGGTTTTCCCCGCGCGGCCCACCGGACGAAATGTGCACGCTGAGTGACATACTGCTACCGAAAGTGATCGCTCGGTTGCGTCCGTGGGAGTCGTCGTGTCCATGTTGCTGATCAGAGGGTCGTTCCGGGTGAACGGCGGCGCCAGGCCGGACGGGGACACCATCCCCTTCATCCCGGACGACGTGGCGGACTGGAAGCTCGTACCGGGATGCACCGGGGTCCTGCCCAAGGCGGACGGCCGTGCCTCCGTGCGGCTGGAGGGCATCGACGCGCTGGAGACCCACTACACCAACGGCAGCTACGGGCCGGAGCGGCACCAGCCCCTCGCGTACGCGCACGAGGCCGCCGACGCCCTGCTGACCTGGCTCCGCTTCACCAGCATCCAGCGGCACGACGACGAGACGGTCACCACCACCCCCGACCGGGTTCCCGGCTACATCCTCACGAGCGGTACGGACATGTTCGGCCGCTGCGTGGCCCTGGTCGGCCGGGGCACCCCGCCCGCGTACAGCGGCTACCGGATCGAGGTGGACAAGGAGAAGCTGGAGCGGACCGCCAACCACCACCTGCTCTCGATCGGCCTGGCCTACCCGACCTTCTACGGGGGCCTGCCCACGGACCTGCGGGACGCCCTCAGGGCCGCCGCACTGGCGGCGAAGGAGAGCACGCCGCCGACGGGCCTGTGGGCGAAGGACGTGACCGTCGAAGGGGCGGAGATCGACGGCATCTCCTCGATCACGCACGACGAGACCGGCGTGGTGATCCTCCCCAAACTGTTCCGCCGGCTGAAGGACTACTTCGACTTCGACCCGGCGAACCGCTCCCTGACCGGCTTCCCCGCCTTCCTGGCCGGGGCGGGGGACAGGTTCCGCATCCTGCCCGGCGACGAGGTCCTCACGGGTCTGCACCGGGTGGTCGAGATCACGGACGACCAGATCCTGCGGATGACCCACCCCAGCGAGGACCTCCTCTTCGTGGAGGGGTGAGCGGCCGCCCCGGTCGCCCCGGTCGCCCCGGTCGCCCCGGCGGCCACCCCGCCCTCCCCGTCAGGGCCGGGACCTCGTCGGCAGGCGCAGCACCAGCCGCGCACCGGTGGCTCCGCCCGTGCCGGCCTCGGCCCTGAGCGTCCCGCCGTGATGGGTGCTCAGGTCGCGCGCGATGGCGAGCCCCAGTCCGGCTCCGCCGTGGTCGCGGCTGCGCGAGTCGTCGAGGCGCGTGAAGCGCTCGAAGATCCGCTCCCGGTCGGCCGCCGGAATGCCGGGGCCGTCGTCGACGACCTCCAGTACGGCGGTGCCCGGCCGCCCGTCGTGCGTCGTGCGCAGCGTGACGTCCACGCGCCCCTCCGCGTAGCGCTGCGCGTTGTCGACGAGGTTGGTGACGATGCGGCCGAGCCACAGCGCGCCGGCGGTGACCTCGACATCCGGTTCCAGCCGCAGCCGTACCGGGACCCGGTCGCCGAGCCGGCCCTCCACCACCTCGCGCACCAGGGCGGTCAGGTCCAGCGGGGCGGCGGACACCGGCTGGGCGGCGTCGATCCGGGCGAGCAGCAGCAGGTCGGCCGTGAGGTGCTGGAGCCGTTCGATGTCCTCCAGGGCTCCGGAGATCAGCTCGGGCCACAGTTCCGGGTCCTGCACGGCCAGAGCCACCTCCAGCTGGGTGCGCAGGACGGTGATGGGGCTGCGCAGTTCGTGGGAGGCGTCGGCGATGAACTGCTGCTGGCGGATCCCGGAGGCCTCCAGCCGGTCCAGGGTGGCGTTCATGGTCTCGGCCAGCCGGGCGACCTCGTCGTGGGTGGCGGGCACCGGCACCCGGCGGTGCAGGCCACGGGCGGAGATCTCGGCGACCTCCGCCCGGATCTCCTCCACCGGGCGCAGCGCATGGCCGGTGACCCGCCAGGTCACCAGGGCGACGGTGGCCAGCAGCAGGGGCATCCCGATGACGAGAGCGGCGGTGGTCGTGTCGTCGGCGGCGTCCGCGTCCCGCAGGGAGGCGCCGGCGTAGACGGTGGCCATGCCGTCCGGGGTCTCCGTGACGACCTGGACGACCCGCTGCCGGTACTCGCCGTCCACCGGGCGCACCCGCCACGTGTGGAACCGGGTGCCCGGGACGCCGGGCGACGGCGGCGGGAAGGCGGGCACGCCGGCCAGGTTCGGGCTGGCGAACAGGACGCGCCCGTCGGCGCCCACCACCTGGACGAAGTCGACGGCGCGGGCCAGCGGCCGGACCCGGCCCAGCTTCCCGGCGGCGGCGAGCTGCGCCACGGTCTCGGCCTGGCGCCGGGCGTCGTTCTCGGCGTTGCGGAGCAGGTTCGCCTCCAGCAGCCCGAGGAGGGCGAACGAGGCGAGCGACAGGGCCACGGCCACGACCACACTGGCGCCGACGGTCGCCCGCGCCCGCACCGTCGTGGGCCACAGCCGCCGCAGCACCGGCCACCTGCGCAAGGCCGTGCCCGGGAGCGCGCGCAGGGCGGCGCGCACGCGCTCTCCCCGGCCGGGCCGCCGTGCCTCAGCCACCGTCGGCCGCCAGCCGGTATCCCGCTCCGCGTACGGTCTCCACCGCTGCACGGCCGAAGGGCGCGTCTATCTTGCGGCGGACGGCGCTGACATGGACCTCGACCACGTTGGGATCGCCGTCGAAGGCGCTGTCCCAGACCTGTTCCAGGATGTCCCGCTTGGGCACCACCTCGCCGGAGCGCCGGGCCAGGTACTCCAGGACCGCGAACTCGCGCGCCGTCAGCCGGATCTCCGTGCCGCCGCGGGAACAGGAGTGCCGTGCGGGGTCGAGCAGCAGGTCGCCGAAGCGCATCACCTGGGGCCGGCGGCGTCCCGTACGCCGGCCGAGCGCCCGCAGCCGGGCGACCAGGACCAGGTAGGAGAACGGCTTGGACAGGAAGTCGTCGGCGCCGGTGTCGAGCGCCTCCGCCTCGTCGTACTCGCCGTCCTTCGCCGTGAGCATCAGGATCCCCGCCTCGTTCCCGGCCGCGCGCAGCTTCGCGCACACCCGGTACCCGTTCAGCCCGGGCAGCATGATGTCCAGCACGATGAGGTCGTAGTCGTGCTCCGTGGCCATCCACAGGCCCTGGGTCCCGTCGTGGGCCACATCCACCGAGAACCCCTCCGACTGCAGCCCTCGCTGCAGGGCCACGGCGAGCCGACGTTCGTCCTCCACCACCAGTACGCGCATGCCGGACAGGATCTCAGGGCCGTCCCGCGGTTGGCTGAAGAGGTCTTCAGGTGGCTTCAGCGGGGCTTCAGGTTCCGCTCAGCATGCTCTGGAACGAGCCGCGCACCGCGCCCGGTTGTCCTGAGGAGTGCATGTATGTCTGATTCTGTCCCGCCGTCCGGGCAGGCCGAGACCGCCGCCCTGTCCGCCCCGGTGACCGCCCCCGAGGCCGGAGCCAGGAAGTCCGCGGCCCTGGGCCGCCTCGTCCCCCGCGGAAAGCGCACCCGCTGGGCGGCGGCGGGCGCGGTCGCGGTGGTGGTCGTCGGAGGCGCGACGGCGGTCGCCGTCGCCGGACACCACGACCACCACATGCGCGTCGAGCGGGGTCCGCACACGGCCCGGGCCGTACCGGGACCCGAGGGCGGCCTCCGGGGCGGCCCGCACGCCGCCGGACCGCAGCACGAACGGCAGCAGGGCGAGCCCGGCCGCCCCGCGGGCCCCAGGACGCCCGGCGAGCCCCGCCCCGGAGGCGCCGAAGGGCGCGGAGGCTTCGCCAAGGAAGCCCCCGCCCCGGCGCCCATCCCCTCCCTGGCCATCGGCGAGGCCGCCGAGAAGGCCGCCGCCGCCGTACCGGGCGGGAAGGTGGCGGGTCTGCGCGCGGTCGCCCAGGAGGGCGGCGGCAGCGCCTGGCTGGCCGTGGTCATCGGTTCCGACGGGGTCCGGCACGCGGTCACCGTGTCCGGCACGGACGGCACGATCACCAGCAACACCACCAAGGACCGGTAGTCACGGGGTCATGGTCCGGCCCCCGATACCGGGGGCCCCGCCGAGCTGCCCCCGCCACCAGGAACCCATCCCCTCGCCGTCCATGGCCGCCCAGGCCGGGGTCCGCTCGACCTGGGCGCGGCCCAGTCGGCGGGCCAGGGCGACCAGCTCCCGTCCGGCGGCACCGCGGGTCCCCTCGTAGCAGCGCGTCAGCTCCTCGAAGGACCCGCAGCGCCGCCAGCCGTCGGCGAGGGCGGTGGCGTCCTGGAGCGCCTTGGCGGCCCCGCTCGTGTTGTGGGGGCGTACGACGCTCGCGGCGTCCCCCGCCAGCACCAGCCGGCCGGCGGCGGTGCGTGCCGTCTCCATGTCGTAGATCGGCTGCACGAAGGTGTCCGCCGGGTCCGTCAGCGCGAGCGCCCGCCCCCAGTACGGCGGGAACTCCCGGTCCAGCAACGCCGCCAGATGCCCCGACAGCGCGGGGGTGAGGCCGCCCGGCGGAAAACTCGTCGGATCGTCCAGGCGCAGCTGCCCGTCCTGCGGCGGAGAGCCGTAGAGCACCCAGTTCACGCGCGGTCCGCCGGGCCCCGGAATCCGGTAGACGACGCAGGAACCGCCCGGGAAGCAGACCGTGGTCACCGCCTCCGGCACGGAGTCCGCCGGGCTGCTGCCGAGCCCCGCCAGCCGTGCCGCGTCGAAGTTGCCGCGCCAGCACACGTACCCGGCGTACTGGGGACGGGAGTCAGGGCACAGCGCGGTGCGCACCACCGACCGGTATCCGTCGGCGCCGACCACCAGGTCGTACCGCTCGACGGATCCGCCCGCGAGCCGTACGTCGACGCCCGCGTCCCCGACCTCCGCGACTCCCGCCACCGCTTCCCCGTGGCGGTAGACCACCGACTCCGGTACGGACTCCCGAAGGCCGTGCCAGAGCAGGCCCCAGTGGTAGGAGTGGAAGGGGAACGGCTGTTCCCAGATCACCCGGCCGCCCGCCCCGTGGGCATCGTCGCGGACCACCCAGCGGCGCCGCTCCAGCCGGTGTGCGGCGATGCCCACGGGCAGCGCTCCGCTAGCGCCGAGCTCGGCGGCCCGCTCGTCGTGGATGCACAGGCCGACGCCCCGGTCCTGCAGCCGCCCGCGCGTGCGCTCCAGCACCACCACGTCACCGGCGCCCGCCCGCGCCACCGCCGCCGCGACGGCGCACCCCGCGATGCTCCCGCCGACCACCGCGATCGTCCCGCCCCGCATAACCGCCTCCTGTCGATGCAACCACTGTCGTTCCCGTCACGGGTGCCGCTCACTCCCCCGTCGACCGCGTCGCCGGGGGAGCGGGCCGCCCGGAACCCTGGAGGGCCAGTGCGGTGAGGACGACCAGCGAGTCCGTCCAGCCCAGGGGAGCCACGGCGGACGGCAGCCCCGCCCCGTTCACCGTCTCCGGCAGTTCGCCCAGCCCGTTGCGCTTGGACAGCACCCAGTCGAGCACCCGGCCCGCCTTCGCCGGCTCACCGGTACCGGCCCAGGCGAGCGCGAAGAAGGAGGTGCTGGCCGTCCACGCGTACGAACCCCAGCTGAAGGAGGGGTCGTTGCCGGGCGAGACCCCGCCGTTCGGCAGCAGCAGCGCCCGGTAGGTGGAGTCCAGCGCCTCGCCGAGACCGTCGGGGGCGGCGTTGAACGGGGGCGCCATGAACGCCACCGCGCTGTCCCGGCCGTGCTTTGCGTCCACGGTCCGCTGGTACCCCAGCGGGGCGAAGGAGGTGGCGATCGCGGCGGACAGCCGCCTGGCCGCCCCACCCCAGCGTTCCGCATCCGTGGGCACGCCCAGTCGTGCGGCCAGGTCTGCCGCGGAGTTCAGCCCGGCCAGCAGAGGGGCGGCGGTACCGATGTTGGCCGTGGCCGTGTCCAGCTCCCAGTAGTCCGGGGACGCCGGGGGCAGGCCGTCCGGCCCCAGGGAGCGGGCCGCGTAGTCGGCCGCCTTGCGCACCATCGGGTACAGCTCGCGCAGCCGTTCGTCCCGCCCGCCGGGCGGCGCCGACCGGTACCACTGCCAAGTGGCCCAGGGCACCCAGCCGTTGCCGTCCAGCTGCCATTTCCGTGCGTCCGGCGGCCCGCTGCCGTCCAGCTCGGTACGGGCCTCCCAGGTCCCGTCGGCCCGCTGGGTGAGCGCGTCGTAGCGCAGGATCCGGTACGCCTCCTCGTCGTGCCCGGTGGCGGCGAAGGCGACCGCCGCGAACGCTCCGTCGCGGGGCCAGGAGTACTCCCACGGCGGCGCCCACGCCGCCGCGAACGCGCCGTTCGGCTTGAGCAGCGCCCGCATCGACAGCAGGGCGCGCTCCGACGCGGCCCGCTGCACGGCGGTGGTCCCGGGAACCTCGCCCGCCGCCAGCCATGCGCGGCTCTCCTCGATCTGCTCCAGGGCGGCCGGGTCCTCCGCTTCGACCACCGCCGACGCCGAGGCCCCCTCGGGCAGGTACCGCCACCGGCCGGAGGGCAGGCGCAGCACGTTGCTCCCGTCGACGTAGGAGGCGCCCACGGCGAAGGAGGGCAGGACGGCCTCGGTGGCGACCCGGTTGCCCAGCAGCCCCGACGTACGGGCGGCGAGCGCCGAGACGGGTACGTAGCAGGGCTCGGTCTCCCCGCAGCGCTCGCTCCCGGTCGGGTTGACGCGGAAGGCGAGCCGGGAGCCGTAGGCGTGCCAGCCGCCCCAGTACGCCCGGTCGTAGTTCCAGCTGGTCAGTGAGCCGGGCACCGGCCGGGTGGTGCCGTACCAGGCGATCGGCCCGCTCTCCGCGGTACTCGCCTGGAGGAACAGGTGGTACGTGGTGCCCGCGGTGACGGCGGCGCTCATCGGGAACTCGACCCAGCCGGCGCCGGCGCCGCCCAGCGCCGCGAGGTCCAGGGTCGTCGAGGCGATGACCGAGCCCGCGTCCTCCCGGACCCGGCGGACCTGCGCGGTCACGGTGCCCGTCGCCGCCCCGCTGCCCAGCCAGACGCTCACCCGGGAGAGGCGGGTGCCGTCCACCGTGAACTCCTGGGCCGCCGCGTTGTTCGCGGCCTTCACGCCGAACAGCGCGCTCTCGTGGCCGGCCTGGCCGTCGTAGGGCGCGGCGGCCACCGGATGCGGGAGCGCGGCGGGCACCCCGGTGAGTGCCAGGCAGAGCACGGCGGGCAGCAAGGTCCTCGCGAACGCCATGGGTACAGCCCCTTCCTCCTCGACGGGCGCGCGGGCCCGGGGGCCGGGGCGCCGAAAGCTGGACCCACCATGCAGGCATCCGGCGCCGGTGAGGGGGGAGTCGGGACGTGTCCCACCGGATGGGGCCGCAGTGGCATCCGATCGTGTGACAGAACAGGCGGAGGAGACCCGTTCGGGCGCGTGTCGGCGGAGCCCGCGCCCGGCAGGCGCGCCGGGGCGCGCGCGGGCGGACCGGGGCGCGCGAAGACGCGGATGCGCTTTCTCCGGAAGATTCCCGGGGACCGGCTTGCACGATCGGGTTCGCTTTCCGATGGGGTGGTGAATGGGAGCGCCCGGTGCTCCACGGCTGCCGGTTCGGGGGCAGGCATGCCGGTCTCTCATGATCCACTCGAAAGGTTCCGCGCCGACGTGAATGTTGCCGAGACGGCCGCCCTCGCGCTGTTAGCCACCACTGCACGCCATCTCGTGATCGATGTGTTCAGGGCGCCCATGCGCCCGCCGGGCGCGGGGGTACGGACGGGGCCCGGCGGACCAGCCGCCGGCCGTCGGCGTGCCGTTCCCCGAGCCCGCCACCATGAGGTCCCCGCCACCCCGGTGAGCGGCGGCGAACAGCTGTGGGGGAGCGTATGAGCGAAGGCGATTTCGATCCGTCTGGGGACCAGGCGGTCTCCAGCGAACTGGCCGGAGTGCTGCCGGTGGACTTCACCGCTTTCCACTCCCAGCAGCACCGCGCCTATCTGCGGTACGCCCACCTGCAGCTGGGAAATCCCAAGGACGCCGAGGAAGTCGTCGACGACGTGTTCACCTTCCTGCTGAAGGTGTGGCGCCAGGCCCTGAAGGAGGCGAGCCTCCACGGCTTCGCCTGGGCGGTGCTGCGCGAGCACGTCGAAAGGCGGCTGGCGGCCCTGGGCCGGCAGGTCGCGATGGTGGAGACGGCGTGGTTCGCAGCGCTGCGCCGCTCCTCCAGAGAGCGGCTGGAAATGCTGGAGTCGAAACTCGGGCTGTACGCGGCGATCGCGGGCCTGTCCGAGCGGCAGTACGACGTCGTGCTGCTGGCCTTCCTCATGGGCAACGACTCCGACACGGTCGCCCGGATGATGGGGATCACCCCCGCGACGGTCCGTTCGCACATCCGCGGCGCACGCCGAACCCTGTCCCGCAAGCTCGGGGTGGACTGGATCCCCGGAGAGGAGAAGGACTAGTGAGCGACATGCCCCGCCACCGCGACATGCCGCTGTGCGAACTGGACGCGGCCCTTGCGGACGCGACGGTACTCGCGGAGGAGTACGCCGGATACGACGAGGGCGCAGCCCGTCGTCGGATCGCCCGCCGGATCGTCGCCGACCGCGCCCGCTCGGCGGCCGGCACCACCGGCCCGCCCGGCTCGGTGCCCCCGCCGTCGCGGGGGTGGCCCGTACCCGCATCCGCGTCCACAGCATCAGCGACCGCCGACGACCTCGTCCTGGACGCCGCCTGCCACGTGCGCGCCGCCCGGGGTCTGGACGACCTCACCTGGTGCCTCGTGGAGAGCCGGGCCTTCGCCGAACTCGCCCTCGACGCCGGCTCCTGGCCCCACGGCGTGGACTCGGCCCTGCTGTTCGGCTGCCTGCTCCACCTGGCCGACCGCATGGAGGAGGCGCAGTTCTGGTTCCAGTACGCGGCCGGAGCGGGCTCGCGGACCGCCGCACACTGCCTCTACCTCCTGCACCTCGCCCGAGCCGAGGTCCGGACTGCCCGCCACTGGATGCGCCAGGCCCGCAGCCTCCCCCAGGAGGAGCACCTGCCGCCGCTGCCACAGTTCCCGGAGAACCTCGAAGAGGCCCTCGGAGCATCGGTCATCTGGACCACCCCGCCCATCACCACCCAGGACCTCACCGCCCTCACCACCGGCCCCGGCCGGGCCGGCCGGGCCCCGTGCCGGCTCCCCGCACGTCTGCGCCAGGCGCTCGGGGCCCGCCCCCGCAAGGAGCACCCGGACCTCGGGGAGGTCGTCACCCCCGGCCCGCAGGTGGCGGTCGCCGTCGCGCAGAACGCCCGGCTCAGCCCGCCGCACCTGACCGGCCAGGCGCACTCCTGGGCCCTCGAAGCACTGAAACAGCCGCAGCCGGCCCATGCCGTCCGCCAGCCCCCCGAAGGACGCCCCGCCCCCGTCGCACTCGAATCCGCCCACCAGGCACTGCGCGTCCTGGAAGTCGTCAACCGCTATTCGGGCGGCGTGAACCTCACCCAGATCGCCCGGGAAACCGCGCTGCCGCAACTGGTCCTCGCCCGGGCCATGGAGCAGCTGATCCGCGCGAACCTGGCCACCCCCACCGGACCGGACGCGTACATCGCCGGCAACGCCCTGATGCTGGCCGCGTCGGCGGACGGAGACGGCCGCGGCCATCTGCACGAGACCCTCGCCTGGGTGCGGGACGCCGTCGGCGCCGCCGTCTACGTCGCCCGCTACACCGACGGCGAGGTCTCCATCAGCCAGTACGCCGACGGACCGGGCGCACCCGTGGTCGAGGAGTGGGTCGACTTCCGCATCGCCGCCCACGCCTCCGCGGTGGGCAAGGCGCTGCTGACCCAGCTCGACCACGACGACCGGAAGGACCACCTGGCCCGCCACCGGCTCACCCGGTTCACCCCCCACACCCTCACCACCCAGCAGGACCTCTTCCACCAGCTCGACGACCGCCCGCCGAACGCCCCCCTCCTCGACCTGCAGGAGTACGCGATCGGCACCGTGTGCGCGGCGGTGCCCATCACCGCCGGCCCGAAGGCGGAATGCGTGGCCCTGTCCATCCCGGTCCCCGACCCCGGCCGCCTGAAGCAGGCCGCACGGCTCCTGCAGAGCGAGGCGGCCGCGGTCTTACTCGCCCTGATCGTCACCGGCAGCACCCCGCCGACCGCACGCCGGCCGGAGGACACCATCCTGTCGCCGACGGCCTGACGCGTTTTTCGACGGGTTGATCAGTTGATCGGATGCGCCCGTCTGATGGGTGATCACAGATGTGACGTGGGACCGGATCGCGCCGCTGACACCGGCCGGTCCGGTCCGCGGTCGACGCCGGCCTGACTTGGGTCCTGGGAAGAGGCCGCTGAAGTGGATTCGGTGTCGCCGTGTGAGCGGACCGAGGCGATCGGTTGCCCGGTCCAGCGGTGCACGGCGCGACGCAGGCCGCCGGGATCGGCGTAGCCGGTCTCTCTGGCAACGGACTCGAGGGTCATCTCCGTCGTGGTGATCAGGCGGAGGGCGTGCTCGCGACGCAGGCCCTGGAGTTCCTCCGACCAGGTGGTCTGGTGCTCCTCAAGGCGGCGTTGAAGCGTGCGGGTGCTGAGGGACATCCTCTGGGCCGTGGTGCGCAGAGTGGGCATGCCGGCGTCGGGTGGGGTCCGGAGGGTGGCGCGGAAGAGGTCGAGCCAGTCACGCAGGGGGATGGCGTCGGCAAGGGTCTGTTCGGCGTGTCTTCGCAGAAGACCGGACAGGCCCGGGGCATGGGGCTGGGGGGTGGTGAGGTCCGCGGCCTTGAAGGTGATGGAGTTGACGGGGCACGCGAAGTCGATGGCGCGGGTGCCGTAGAGGTCCACGAGCGCCTGGTGGGTCTGGGGAGCCTGAGCCGCGAGCGCGACCTTGGTGGGGATGACGGAGCGCCGGGTGGCTTCGCCGACGCGCTGCTGGAGCAGGCCGAGTGAGTAGGCGCGTATGGCGGAGGCGACCTCGTCGGTCAGGTCGGCGGCGTTGACGTGGCTGATGGTCACGTGCTGCTCGGTCTGTTCGATGCGCATGGTCTCCGTGCCGGCGTCGGCGACGGTGGCGAGGTAGTGGTAGGCGTCGTGGAGGCCTTCGAGCGGTGTCGGAGCCTGGGTGAGGAGATAGTCCCAGATGCCGAGGGTTCCCAGGGCGCTCTCGTGGGCCATGTGCAGCGAGACCTCGTGCCAGGGGGCCTGCAGTGCCATGAGTTCCCAGATGCGGATGTTCGTGGATGCCGGTGTGCGGTAGCGGTCGTCCGACAGGTGCTGGGGGGACATACCGAGCAGGGGCGCGTACTTGGCCGGGCTGACGCCGATTCGTCGGGCGGCGCGTGCGTTGAGACGGGTGAACGCGGCGGGGGTCGTTCCCGGCAGCAGCGGGGGGTGTCCGGATATCCGGCCCGAACGGCTGTGGTGATCAGCCGCGTCCTCGTGGCGCGTGGGGCCTTGTTCCTGGCGCGTGAGGCCGTTGTCCGGTGTCAGGGGTCGATCTAGCGTCATGTCCGTCCTTGTGCGGGGTCGTTGCGGGGTGTCTGCCGGAGCTTGCCGCGCGAGGTGCTGTTCGCACCGGGCCGGCGGTTGCGTGCGCGCAACCGTCAGGCATCGGTGCTGTTGCCGTATTCCGATCCCGGTACGGCAAACGATCTGGAGTTCCCACTCCACTCATTGTCGGTCGCTCAGCCATACGACGTACACGCGCACTCGGCCACCAGGCCGGGTGCGATCAGCGGTGGCTGCCCTCTGTGGCTGCATCGGGTCAATAGCGTGCGAGAAGGAGAAGGAAATTGCGTTACATAAGAAGAATCGCCACTTTGGGCGGGGTTGTGGCCATGGGTGCGCTGGCTGCCCTTTCAGGACTGTCGAATCCGGCTGTCGGAGCCCCGCAGGCTGTCGCTGCGGGTGAACTGCCGGGGTTCGCGGTCGAGGACTTCCGGTACCCGAACGCGGACGGCGTCCTGCAGGAGAAGGGCATCGTCCTGAAGCGAGGAGACGGACATGTCACCCTCGCGGACTGCGGGAGTGCGAGCGGGCTGCTGCAGATCATGAGGCGTCCGGAGGACGCGGTCCCCGTCTGCTTCAAGGTGACCGGCGACTCCGGCTTCCTGACGCTTGAGATCCCCTCCGTCTACGGAGTCAAGGGCAACGACTACGACACCACGGTCGACATGACCGTCGGCTCCGAGAAGAAGTCGTTCACCGTCACGCCGAACCAGTGGACGCCGGTGGGAGAGACCACCGACCCGACTGGCCGCGAGTTCATGCTCGTCGAGATCCGGATGCAGAAGTAGAGAGCGCTGATGCGCCGAGCATCCGGTCCGCTGCCCGAGCGCTCTCCAGCCGGCCGCACCAGCGGCCGGGGAACCGCCTTCGCGGCGCAGCAGGCCGCGACACGGCGTGCTGAGGGACGTCTCCCCCTTCTGACGGCGCCGCCGCCCTTGCCGGGCCGGACGCGATACATCCATCCAACCGATCGAACGAAGGTTCTTGCGTGCAGACAACCTTCTGGAGTCGTCGGCGCTTCGTCACCGCAGTGACAGCCACTGTGGCCGCCGCGTCCACTCCAGCCTTCCTCAGTTCGCCGGCCCGCGCGGACGGTGCCCCCGGCAACACCGGGGACCTGCTCCAACTCCCCGACACTCCGCGGGCCAAGGCGGTCCGCGCCTACATGCTCGGCGGCAAGGCGACGCGGCCTGCCGCCGCCCACGCTCTGAGCGGTACCGACGAAGACATCGCCGCCTTCCTTGCCGAGCAGCTGCCCAAGACGACGGCCGAGGACAACCGCGTCGCCGTGTTCTCCTACCTGGCCCGAGGCGGAAAGGCGGTACGGAGGGATTCCTCGGCGGCCCTCGACGCGGGAGACGGTGCGATCGCCGCCTTCGTGCGGGAGGGCTACCGGTCCGCGATATCCGAAGACCTCCGCATCACCGCCCTCGCGGTGATCGGCAACGGAGGGAAGGCCGTCAAGCGCGACGGCTCCGCCGCCATCGACGCAGGCACCCAGAGCGCGCTGGAGACCTTCCTCGCCACGGGGCAGTACACGGCCCGCCTCGAGGACATGCGCATCGACATCACCGCGAGCCTCGCCAAGGCAGGGCCGGAGGTCACCAAGTACGCGAACCGCGCCCTCAGCGGCACCGCCGACGACATCCAGTGGTACCTCGACACCGGGCAGCACATCGCCCGCGCCAGGGACCGGGAAGCGGCATCCATCGAGCAGCTCGTCGCTGTCGTCACACGCGAGTCGCAGCGTGCCCGGGCCAAGACCGATCTGGCGATCGAGGCATCGGAGCGGGCCGTCGACGCCGCGGACAAGGCGAAGCGCGCAGCCGAGACCGCGGCTGCCGAAGCCGCACTGGCCAAGGGCAACGTGGACAAGTCGGCCGCCGCAGCCACGAAGGCCGCGACAGCGGCTCAGGGAGCGGCTTCCGCCTCGCGGACCGCGATCCGCTCCTCCAACGCTGCCGTCGAAGCCTCGCGCCGCGCCTCGTCCGCGGCCGCCGCCGCCTCCCAAGCGGCGGCTGCCGCGGGAGCGGCCGCCTCCCGTGCCTACAACGCCGCCATCGCGGCCGCGAAGGACGCCTCCAAGAGCGGCGAGGCCAAGAACGCCGCAGTGGCCGCCCGGAACGCGGCCGCCCAGGCGCGCAACTCGGCCGCCGCCGCGGATCAGGCGGCCGTCGCCTCCCAGCAGTCGGCCGGTGCGGGTGCCGCGGCCGCGTCGGCCGCGCGCAACGCGTCGGCGGCCGCCACCGCCTCCGCGCAGGCCGCCGCCGCTTCGGGCGCGGCTCAGGGCGAGGCCGCGCAAGCGAAGCGGCAGGCCGAGATCGCCGGCACCGCCGCGCAGCAGGCGACCAGCGCCGCGGCCAGGGCACAGAGCCTGGCCAACGCCTCCGCCGCCTCGGCGCGTGCCTCGCGTGACGCGGCGAACTCGGCGGCCGGGCACGCCGAGAAGGCCGCCGATGCCGCTGAGGACGCGGTGAAGCACGCCGGCCAGGCCATCGACTTCGCGAACAAGTCCACCGCCCATGCTGGTGAGGCGGTAAAGGCGGCCGACGCGGCCTTCAAGGCGGTCGTGGACGCCGAGGCGGTGGAGAAGAAGGCCCGCGAAGCCGAGCTCGCGAACCTGGAGGAGGACAAGAAGCAGGCCCTCCAGGAAGCACGTGCGCTCGCCACGGCGGACGCCGCCGACCGCGCGGCCGCCGCGGGCAGGCGGACGCAGCAGCAGCAGACGGAAGCGGCGATCAAGGACCTGATCAGCCGGGCGGAGCAGGCACTGTCCGCCGATGACATGAGCCTCGCCGCCACGCTGGGCCGCAAGGCCGCGATCGCCCTGCTGAGCTCGAAGGGCACGTGGACGAGGGAAGCCGCCCAGTTCGCGCTCGCGGGCACCGACTGGGACGTGTACTCGTGGATCGACCTGGACCGCGCCCTCGCCGAGGCACAGGACGACCGCGAGACCGCTCTGTACATCTCCAAGGTCTCCGATCCCACGGTCGCCGCAGCCGCCGCGGCGGCTCTGGCCAACGGCGGCGCCCAGGCCGTGGGGGACTTCAACACCTCCGGCGTACTCAGGGCCCGGGCCACCGAGAACCGCACCAACATCTTCCGCATCCTCAACGCCAACCCGGGCAAGGGCGTCATCCGGGTCGGCAACGACGCCCTCAACTCCAACACGCCGCAGTCACTGCAGACCTTCTTCGACACCGAGCTCGAGAAGGCCGTGAGGGAGGACGACAACGTCACCGCCGGATCCCTCCTCACCACCGGCGGTCCCTACACCCGGTCGTACGCCGAAGTGGCTCTGGAAGGCCCCGGCTGGATGAAACGCGTCCTGGTCGAGGAGCTCCAGCACAAGGCGGCCCAGCTCGACCACGATTCCCTCAGCCACGAATCGGCCATGAAGGGCGTCATCGCTGCCGCCTACAAGCTCGCCAAGGAGGCCCAGCAGGAAGCCGCTCTCGCGTCGCAGGTGGCAGCGGACGCGCGAAAGGCCGGCCAGGCCGCACAGGAGTGGGCCGCCAAGGCCCTCCGGGCGTCCGCCGACGCCTCCCTCTACGCCGGCCAGGCCGAGTCCAACGCCAACGCCGCGGACAAGTCGGCCGCCGACGCCCAGGCCTCCGCGGTCAAGGCCGCGAACGCCGCCAACAGCGCGCGCACCGCCTACCGCGCCGCGAACTACTCCGCCAACCGCGCCATCGACGCCGCACGCAACGCCGTGGCGTCATCGGCCCAGGCCCGCGGATCGGCAGCCAGCGCCCACAACGCGGCGGTGACAGCGGGCCAGAACGCCACCGCAGCGGCGAACGCGGCGAGCCAAGCGCGGCAGATCCAGGTGAACATGCGCGCCCAGGAGATAGCGGAGGAGGCGTCCCGGGCCGCCGCGCAGGCGAAGAAGGACCGCGACACCAAGACCAACCCGTCCGACGCACCCGAAAACGACCAGGTGAATCCGAACGGATCCCAGACCGAGGGCGAGGAGTGGTGGGAAGACGCCAAGTGGTGGGCTGACGCCGCGGGGACGGTCGGCACGGCCACCGGCCTGCTCGCGGCCGGCTTCGCCGTCGCCTCCGTCTTCCTGCCCGCGGCCCCGCTCACCGTCACCATCTCCGCCATCCTCGCGGGCGTCTCCCTTGTGGCCGGCGGGGTCAGCGCCGTCGCCACCGGCATCGAGTACGGCTTCACCAGCAGCGAGTTCGTCAACGCCGCCGGAGGCTTCGCCCTCAACCTGCTCACGCGAGGCGCCGGCGGAGGCGTCGTCCCCGCCGTGAAATCCGTCGCGAAGAAGGTCGAGGAAGTCGTCGACGACGTCCTCTCCCCGGTGACGATCCAGTTCGTACGCCGATAGTCCCGCACACCCTGCACACCCCGCACGTCAAGCACCGGCCCGCCCTGCGGTCCGGCCAGGCCGGGGCCGCGCCCCGAACCGCAGCGCACCCTCGGGACCCCCGCCCGGCCCCTCACGTCTCAGTCCTTCGGAGAATCACATGTCACAGTTCACAAGACGCGCCAAGTATTCCGGTGCCGTCGCGCTCGGCGCGGTGGGCCTCAGCCTGCTCAGCTCCCCCTCCCAGGCCCTGCACGGCCCCGACGCCACTGCGGCCTACGGCTTCACCGCCCGTATCCAGATAGGCAACTCCGAGCGCGCGTGCACCGGAACGCTCGTCTCCCAGCGCTGGGTCCTGACAGCTGCTTCCTGCTTCGCCGCGGATGCCAAGCCCGCGGCCGGCAAGCCCGCCGTCGCCACCACCGTCACGGTCGGGCGGACCAACCTGACGCAGACCTCGACCGGTACCGTGCGCACCGCGGTGGAACTCGTCCCGTACCCCGACCGGGACCTCGTCCTGGTCAAACTGAACACCGGCATCGCCGGTGTGAAGCCGGTCGCCCTGGCCACCACGCCCGTCACGGCAGGCCAGTCCGTCACGGCAGCCGGCTTCGGCCAGACGAGGACCACCTGGGTACCCGACATCCTGCACACCGGCGCATTCACCGCGACCGGGGACAGCTCCGCGAACATCGCGCTGACCCCGACCGGCGACGCCGTGATCTGCAAGGGCGACGCCGGCGGCCCGGTCCTGCGCACCAACGGCCAGACCCAGGAACTCGTCGCCGTCACCAGCCGGTCCTGGCAAGGCGGATGTCTGGGAACCCCCGCCACCGAGACCCGCACCGGCGCCGTGGCCACCCGCATCGACGACCTGCGCTCCTGGATCAGCGGCAACGTCACCCCGGTCGCCGGTGACATGAACGGCGACAAGAAGCCCGACATGGTCGCCGTCGACGAGGACGGCAAGCTGCTCCTGTACCCCGGCACGGGTACCGGCGCCCTCGGTGCGCCCACCGTCATCGGCACGGGCGGATGGTCAGGATCCTCCGTGACACATCGGGGCGACTGGAACGGCGACGGAATGGAGGACGTCGTCGCCCGTGTCGGCGGCGAGCTTCGTGTCTATCCCAACCTCGGCAACGGCACCATAGGCTCGCCGGTCGACATCGGCAGCGGACTGCCCTCCGGCGCCCAGGTCGTCGGTGTCGGCGACACCAACCGTGACGGAAAGCCCGACCTGGTCGTCACGCACTCCAACAAGCTCTTCCTGTACCCGGGTGTCGTCGGCACCGCGGCGGCCGTCTCCGCTCCCATCGTCATCGGCACCTCCGGATGGGACGTCATGGACCTGAGCGCCCTCGGCGACGCCAACCAGGACGGCCGTCCCGACCTGCTGGCCCGCGACACCCGGGACGGGATCTTCTACGTCTACCTCGGGCAGCCCGACGGAAAGACCTTCAGCGACCGCACCGAGTTCGGCCGGGGCTACACCGTCGCCAACCGGCCGCTCATCGCCGGTGCCGCGGACGCCAACCGCGACGGGGTCGCCGACATGTGGGCCACCGCCGGCGACGGCACCCTCAAGTTCTACAAGGGCGGCGCCGACATCCACGGACCCATCGACGGGCCCAGCGTCCAGGTCGGCACCGGTGGATGGGGCGCCATCAAGTCCATCAGCTAGCCCGTGAGGCAGCCGGCCTGCCTGACACACGTGAGGCCGGGAACGCCTCCGCCCCCTGTCGACGGGTGCGGAGGCGTTCCAACGACCGAAGTGCCGCGCCCACGCTCAGCGCCGTGGGCGACGCCGGCGCAATCGTCCATGCCGCCTCCACCCGCGGCATGCCCTCGCGTCCGCCGGCTCATGACGACGGTCCGACGGGCGCTTTTCCTCGCCGTGAACGTCAGAACGCAGCGCTGCTCGACTGATCGCGCGGCCATTTTCAGGACGCGCCTGGGATGACCTTCCACCGAGAGAAGACATGACTTCACCGCGCACGAGACGAATACTTCCCGGACTTCTGCTCGCTTTGAGCCTCACTGCGACCGGCACCGCCGTCGCCGACGGCCAGGACGCGCCGGGCAGGGCGCCGGCTGTCCTGAACGCCGTCGCCAACCCCAGCAGGACTCAGCCCGTCACGGTGCCGCCTGGGGAGAACTGCAAGCCCACAGCCGCCGGCTCCCACGAGCGCAGGGCGGGCGCCGTACGGGCCTGTGTCGCCATGAGTGCCGAGCCGGTGACGCCGTCAGGGCGGCAGGCCCTGGCCACCGCGCCGGCGGCGGCCCCGGCCGCCGACTCGGGCAGCTGCGAGATCACGACCCGCGGGCAGTGGTGGTACGGCCGCTTCGGGTACTGCGTGTACGGCATAACCGTCCTGTACACGCTCAGGGACAGCAACGGCAAGCCGGTCGGTACCGGAACGCTCAATGTCTCCAGCAGCTCCATCCTGCCCGCCAAGGGCACCCAGTGGAAGGAGAAGGTGTCGGTCACCATGACCGACGCGACGGGGGCTGTCACCGCCCTGAACGTGAGGTTCAGAGGCGCGTGTTCGGCCGGCTGCAAGGCAACCACATCCGCCCCGTGGTACGGGAAGGGCGACAACATGATCAAGGGCAAGGCCATCAGCGGCGACCTGGCCTACGCCTCCACTCCGGCTGCCGGTACCTCCGTGGACTTCACGACGTCGTACGAGATGTTCGTGACCGCTCCAGGCGTCCAGATCACGGACCCGAACGCCTCCTGGAGCAACCCGAAGAAGATCCGCTGTGACGACGCCGTTCGGGACACGACCACCGCCGGTGCCCCCGACCCCGGCTGCGTCGTGCCCAGCGTCATGCCGATCGTCAGGATGAGCGACCAGCAGAACCCGCAGGGCGCGGGGGCTGCGGCGGCCGGCTACCTGTGGGCCCAGAACAACCTTCCCGATGGCTGGGGACTCAACAAGCCGCTCACTCGGGCCAAGAGTGGCGCAGCCGACCGGGCCGCTCGGACCTGCGGCACCTTCCAGGCCCGCACGGACCTGGTTGCAACCGACAGCTGCGCCGGGTTCCCCTTCGCGGCCGCCCACGAGGGGGGAACCGACGGTGCTCAGTGCGCTGAGCTCCTTCCCCGTCTCAGCGCCCGCGGGTGGGTCGTCGATGTGCTGGACGGCAGCACGAGCAGCCCTTGCGCGCGCGCTCACGTCCCGCTCGCGGACCACCAGGCTGCTGAGCGTCAGCTCTCCGAGGGCTTCACCAACCAGCGAGTGGTGGAGAACGACCAGTTCACCGTAGAGATCGGGGGTTCGATCGCCGAGCCGTACGCCGTATGCCGTCAGAGCACTCCGGCCGGGGCGTTCACCTCCGGCAGCGGGTGGATCAAGAACACGACCGAACCGGTCCTGCATGTCAACAAGACCACCACTCCGCCCGGTCCTCCCGGCACTCGGGCATCCGCGGCCCAGGCGTGCCTGGGCACGCTGTCAGGGAAGGGCAGTGACGCGAAGGGGAACATCACCGGCTGGGCGGACGCCGACTTGTTCCGTCAGGCGAACTCGTCCACGGCCGGCCTTGCCCGGTGTCACCTGATCGCCAATGTCCTCGGTGGAACAGGCGCCGTGGAGGACGGCGGGCAGATCAATCTCGTCCCCTGCTGGCAGCAGGGAATGAACACCGGAACACCCAGCATGCGCACCTATGAAACCCTCGCCCAGAATTCGATGAAGCCTGTGGCGAAGGGCGGCATTCTCGGTCCGAACGACGCGATCTTCTACCAGGTGACGCCCGACTACCGGAACAGCGACAGCACGATCCCCCAGGGGGTCACGATGACGGCCAGGGTCGAGCGGTCGGACGGCACGTCGCAGCCCCTGTTCCCCGACATCTACATCGCCAACACCTACAAGGACACTGGGCTGTTGAACCTCGGGAACTGAAGGATGGTGCGCAGGTGGCGGCCCGGCCACCTGCGGTCACCCCGCGGCGATGAGGCCGGGCAGGTCGCGCATGTCGTGGAAGACGACGGTGCCGGCTCCCTCAAGCCGTCCGGCCGGGGTCAGTCCTCCCGCGTAGCCGAAGGCCCGCATGCCGGCGGCCCGGGCGGCCTCGACGCCCGGGCGGCTGTCCTCGACCACCGCGCACGCCGCGGGGTCGACTCCCATCCGCTGCGCCGCGTACAGGAACAGGTCCGGGGCCGGCTTGCCGCGGCGCACATCGGTGGCGCTGTAGATGCGGCCCTCGAAGTGCTCGTAGAGGCCCGTGCGGCCGAGGGTGTGGCGCATCTTCTCGTGCGAGCCGCTGGAGGCGACGCAGGTCGGCAGGGTGATCGTGCCCAGTGCCTCGGGCACTCCCTCGACGGCCGACAACCCGGCGTCCACCGCCTCGCGGTGGCGCTGTTCGAACAGATCCCGCCAGAGGTCTGCCGTCTCGTTGCCCACCCGGGCGGCGATGTCCTCCAGGATGCAGGCGTTGGAGCGCCCGACGAAGCGGTCCATGACCTCGTCCTCGGTCAGCGGCCAGCCCAGCTCCGCTCCCAGCGCGACCTGGAGGGGAACCGCGATGCGTTCGGTGTCGACCAGCACCCCGTCGCAGTCGAATATCACCAGTTCAATCGGCTTGATCATTCCCGCAGCATAGAGGCCCGCCCGGCGGGTCAGGGGGTGACGATCGCGAAGTCCGGGTCGGGGGAGTCGAGGTAGGCGAACAGTTCGGCGACGACCGCCGGATCGCCGTCGAGGGCCACCCCCTCGTGCCCCAGGAGGTCGTCCGGCGGCAGGGCGCCGAGCAGGAGCCCGCGCAGCAGCGGCTCGCCGAGCACCAGGACGGCGTGCGGCCGGCCGGCGGCGGGGTTGTCCCCGCGGACACCGGTCAGCACACCGTTGGCCAGGCGCAGCGTCAGCGGGTCCGAGCCGGGCAGGACGAACCGGACGGCGACGTCCGCGTGCCAGGCGCGGGGCCCGTCGACCCGTACGGCGAGGGAGTCCACCAACTGGTCCAGGCTCAGGGCCGCGAGCACGTCCGGAGAGGCGGCGGTGGCCGGGGTCCCGACCTGCTCGCCGCGCAGTTCCTGGGCACCGGTGAGGTAGAAGTTGCGCCAGGTGCCGTTCTCGGCGCCGTAGCCGAGCTGCTCCAGGGCGTCGGCCTGGAGCCGCAGGGCCAGCGCGTTCGACGGGTCGGCGAAGACGACGTGGTCGACCACCTGGGCGACCCAGCGGAAGTCGCCCTGCTCGAAGGAGATCCGCGCCCGGCGCAGGACCTCGTCCGCGCCGCCCATGAACTCGACGTAGCGGCGGGCCGCTTCCTCCGGCGGGTGCTGCCACAGGAGCGCCGGATTCCCTTCGAACCAGCCCATGTACCGCTGGTAGACGGCCTTGACGTTGTGGCTGACCGACCCGTAGTAGCCGTGGGTGTGCCAGGCGGCCTCCAGCGCCGGCGGCATGCGCAGCGTTTCGGCGATCTCGGTCCCGGTGTACCCCTGGTTGAGCAGGCGCACCGTCTGGTCGTGGAGGTAGGCGTACAGGTCGCGCTGCTGCGACAGGTAGGACATGGCCCGCTCGCGGCCCCACGTGGGCCAGTGATGGGAGGCGAAGACCACGTCGCACTTGTCGCCGAACAGCGCGATGGACTCGGTGAGGTAGGCGGCCCAGGCGCGCGGATCGCGTACGAGGGCGCCGCGCAGGGTCAGCAGGTTGTGGAGGGTGTGGGTGGCGTTCTCGGCCATGCACAGCGCCCGGTGGTCGGGCAGCAGCAGGTTGAACTCCGCAGGTGCCTCGGTGCCGGGGGTCAGCTGGAAGACCATGCGCACGCCGTCGACCGTCTCCTCCTGGCCGGTACGGGTGATGTCGACGGTCGGCGGGATCAGCGTGACCCGGCCGGTGGAAGTGGTCTGGCCGAGACCCGCGCCGACCTGGCCGCGCGGGCCCTTGGGCAGGCCGGCCCCGTACATGTACCCCGCGCGGCGGGCCATGGCGGTACCGGCGTACACGTTCTCGCTGACCGCGTGTTCGAGGAAGCCCTCGGGCGCCACGACCGGGACCTCGCCCGCGTCGACCTCGGCCTGGGTGGTGACCCCTTTGACGCCGCCGAAGTGGTCCGCGTGGCTGTGGGTGTAGAGGACGCCGGTGACCGGACGGTCCCCGCGGTGGGCCCGGTACAGGGCGAGGGCCGCGGCCGCCGTCTCCTCACTGATCAGCGGGTCGATGACGACGACGCCGCGTTCGCCCTCGACGAGGGTCATGTTCGACAGGTCCAGGCCGCGCACCTGGTACACGCCTTCCACGACCTGGAAGAGCCCTTGGAGGGCGACGAGGCGGCTCTGGCGCCACAGGCTGGGATGGACCGTGTCCGGACGGTCCCCGTTGAGGAAGGCGTAGGCGTCGCCGTCCCAGACGACGCTGTCGTCCTCGGCCCGGATCACGCAGGGCTCCAGGGCGGCGACGAAGCCGCGGGTGGCGTCGTCGAAGTCGGCGCGGTCGGCGAAGGTACCGCTGCCGCGCGCTGCACGGTGAGCGGCGCCGATCGGTCCGGAGGCGTCGTGGCCGGGGCCGTTCTCCATCGCGTGAGCCTCCTCGGGCGGTACCTGGCCGGGCCCGGGCCGGACCGGACCGGGCGAGGGCCCACGGCGGGCGTGGCCGCTCCGTCCCAGCCTCGCCCGGCGGCACTCCGCCCGCCCGGCGCGCTCCGCCGCCCGGGTGAACGGGGTGCGGGACGGCGCCGGGTGCGCGCCGTGCGGGCCGGCTGCACCGGAACGTGCCGCACGCGCCTTGACCAGAAGGCTCTACCTGTCGGTAACTTGAAGTCGTCCAGGAGAGAGCCGTCGGAAGGAGCCGGGCGCGTGGCAGACCACGACCTGAGCGGGTTCGAGAAGAGCACGTTCACCCACGACGGTGCCACCCGCCGGATCCTGCGCCGGGGCACGGGTCCCGCGGTGATCGTCATGGCGGAGATCCCGGGCATCACCCCCAAGGTCATCGCGTTCGCCGAGCACGTCGCTGCGGCGGGCTGTACGGCCGTACTCCCGGTGCTCTTCGGCGAACCCGGCCGGGACGCGGATCCCGGCAGGGTCGGCCGGTCGAGCGCCGGCCGCTACATGGCCTCGTCGCTGTGGAAGGTGTGCGTGAGCCGTGAGTTCACGCTGCTGGCCACGGGGCGCAGCTCGCGCGTCGTGGGGTGGCTGCGCGCGCTGGCGGCCGCCGAACACGAGCGCTGCGGCGGTCCCGGGGTCGGCGCCGTCGGGATGTGCCTGACCGGCGGATTCGCCCTGGCGATGGCCACGGACGAGCGGCTCGTCGCCCCCGTGCTGTCCCAGCCCTCGCTCCCGCTGGCCTGCACTGCGAGCCGCGCGGGCACCATCGACATCAGCCCCGAGGACCTCGCGGTCGTCCGGGGACGGTGCGAGCGCGACGGGCTCCAGGTGCTCGGACTGCGCTTCCGGGGCGACCGGCTCGTCCCCGGCGACCGGTTCGCCCACCTCCGCCGGGAGCTCGGGGACGCCTTCGTCGCCGTCGAGCTCGACGGGAGCGCGGCGAACCCGCAGAGCGCCCTCGCGCCGCACTCCGTCCTGACGGAACACCTCGTCGACGAACCGGGGCAGCCCACCCGGCAGGCGCTCGACACCGTCCTCGACCTGTTCCGCAGCCGGCTGCTGGGGGAACGGGAACGGCCTGCGCCGGCCGTTTGACGGCACCGCACCGCACCGCACGGCACCGCACGGCACTGGAGCGGCTCCTCGGCCCCGTTCGAGTTCGATCGCCGCGTCGTTCTCCACCTTCGACGAGCCGCCCGGGACCGTGAGCCGGACGGCCGCGAGGCCGTCTCTTGCGGATCCTGCCGGGCCCGCGACGCCAGGCACCGCACCCGGCCGCGTCGTCGGGGCCGCCCGGGTACGTCCAGTACGCGGGCGCCCCTGCGCCTTGCCCGGCACGGCACCGTGCGCCGCTGGCTCGGCCGGCAAGGTCCGCAAGGGGCGGCCCAGGCCTCCTCGGCGATGTCCGGGCGCCGTCCGGCCCGGGCTCGGACGTCGCCGGGCCCGGCGGCCGGAACCGTCGTCCCCGACGCGGGCGTCCCGGCGACGGCGGCGTACCGGTCGGTCCGCACCGCGTGGGAGGAGCCGACCCGAGGCTCCGGCGGTGATCCCGAGCCGACCCTCCGGCTTCTGTTCTCCGTCTCTTCATGCCGCCGGAGGTGGGGCTGACCGGGCGTCATGCCCCTGGGCGCGTTGCGTGGACCGCCGCGCCACTGAGTGGCAATCTGGGCGATATCGCCGCAAACATCCATGTTCGCGAACTGTCCGCGCGTCCGCCGCGCCGCGCTCCCCGCCCTCCGGGGATAGTCCGGTGATTTGTATATGTCGGTCATCGACGTATGGTGGGTTCCAAGATCCTCCCCGGCGGCAGTCGCTTCTGCCTGCCGCCCGGGATTCACGTTGCGATGGAGACGGAGTGCTCATGGCCACCAGGAAGAACCTCACCGCGAACCGGGAATCCCTCGTCCACAAGGTCCGCTACGCCGCGAGCCGCCCGCACCGCATCGCCCCGTACCTGAAGCGGGCCGCCCGCGACCGCTGGCTGGCCTTCAAGCACCCCGACCACGTCAGCTACTACCGGGCCGTCATGGCCTCGGACACCCGCCGCAACCCCGAGGCCGCGGTCGGCAGTCAGACCCACGAACGCTGGCTCGCACTCGGGCAGATGCAGTTCGACTACCTCCTGCGACACGGCCTGAAGCCCGGGGACCGCATGCTGGACATCGGCTGCGGCAACCTCCGTGCCGGCTGGCGGTTCATCGACTACCTCGGATCGGGCCACTACTACGGCATCGACATCTCGCCCGACATCCTCATCGCCGCAAAGCGGACGCTGACCGAGCGGGGGCTCCAGGCGAAGGTCCCGCACCTGACCCTGACCAGGAACCTGACGCTGGACTTCCTCCCGGACGGCTACTTCGACGTCGTCCACGCCCACAGCGTCTTCTCGCACTCGCCGATCGACGTCATCGACGAGTGCTTCGCCCACGTGGGCCGGGTCCTGGCGCCAGGGGGCCACTTCGACTTCACCTTCGACCGCACCACCGGCACCGAACACCAGGTGCTGCGCGAGGACTTCTACTACCGCACCCAGACCCTCGTCGACCTGGCCGCCCGGCACGGGCTCTCCGCGCACTTCATGGAGGACTGGGAGGAACTCGGCCACGGCCAGTCCAAGATCCGCGTCAGCGTCGCCGGATCCGGCGTCGACGCCGAGGTCTGACCGGCGGTTCAGGCGTGGCCGGCCGTGTCCGTACGCCTGCGCCGCCACCGGCGCACGGCCAGTCCCGTGGACGCGAGCAGGACCAGGCACGGCAGCGCGGTGTCCTCGCCCACCACCCCCGCGAAGTGGCCCAGGACCAGGAACGGCGCCGCGGCCAGCGCGAACTGACCGGACGTACGGATCCCGGACAGTGCGGGCCGGCCCGCCAGGGCGAGTGCGGCCGTCACGGCCACGGTGAAACGCCACAGCGGGACCATGCCGATCCCGCCCGCGTCGAGCAGGCCCAGCAGCACGACGGACAGCGGGGCCCAGAGCAGCAGCGCCACCAGCCCCGTCGTGGTCCCGATCCGGCGGGGCGGGTGCAGGTCCGGGGGGCAGAGCAGCGGGAGCGCGGCGATCGTCAGCGGCGGGGCCAGGTAGGCCAGATGCTCCAGCGGCATGTCCAGGGCCCCCGGCAGGACGGCGGCGACCAGGCACGCCGCGGTTCCCGCGGCGCCGGCGAACGCGGCCCGGGCGCCGGTGCCGAAGCGCCCGCTCAGCGCCACGACGACGCCGATGAGGGTGAGTACGGAGAACCCGTACATCGCGTACCCGAGCGGGGTCTCGACGTCGGGGCGGCCGGTGACGTACGCGCGGTTGAGGGCCGAGGCGAGCAGGAAGGCGGCGTGCGCGCCGGTGGCGGCCAGCGCGAAGGGCGCCGCCGCCGCGAAGAGGCGACCGCCGCGCTGCGCAGAACCGATCCGCAGGCGGAGCCGCAGCGCGTGCGCCACGATGTCCCCGGCCTCCCGCAGCCGGGTGAGCGGCCCGGCGTCCTCGGTCGCCTCCCGGTAGGCCTCGGCTATCTCGTCGCCGAACACGCGGCGGAAGCCGGCCGGGTACAGGCGCAGCAGACGGAGGTTCATGCCGTGGCCGTCTCTCCGGAGACGCCCAGCCGGCGCGCCGCCTCACGTGCGGTGGCGGCGATCCGCTCGGCCTCGGCGGCCAGGCTCCGCCGGCCTTCGGCGGTGAGGCTGTAGGTGCGGCGCAGCCGGCTGTCGACGATCTGCTCCTCGTGGACCTCGATCAGACCCTGGCCCAGCAGCCGCTCCAGGGCCCCGTACAAGGTGCCGGTCCGCATCTTTACCCGTCCGCCCGAGATCAGCTCCACCTCGCGCGCGATCGCGTACCCGTGGCGGGGCTCGTCCGCGAGGGCGGTCAGGAGAAGGAGGGTCGGTTCCTGCATCGCACGATCACTCATGACCGCATGGTAGGTCACCCACCGGCATATGACGCCAGGCCGGACGTGCGCCGGGCCGCCGGGGCGCCCCCGCCACGGCTCGACGGGGGCGCCCCGTACGGGCCCGCCGGACCGGGACCCGCGGGTGGCGGTCAGCCGCGGAAGGACTCCGGGCGGGTCGGCGAGGCCTCGGCGAGGGCCTTGGTGACGGCGTCGACACCCTCGCGCAGGCCGTAGACCGGGGTGTCGGGCTGCTGGCGCCAGGACTCGTCGAGCCCGCCCGCGTCGACCGTGTCGAAGCCGAGTTCCTCGATCAGGGCGCGTACGGTCTTCTTCGCCGTCGCGTCGTCGCCCGCGACGGGCAGCGCCATCCGGTCCGGGGCGCCCGCCGGGCGGTGCCGGTCGAGGATGTCCTGGGCGTAGGTGCCGTTGAAGGCCTTGATGACGGGGTGCCCGAGGTGCCGCTCGGTCCAGCGGCTCTCGGTGAGACCCTCGTCCTCGACGCCGGCGATCCGGCCGTCGCGCTGGCGCGGGTAGTAGTTGCCGGTGTCGATGACGGCGAAGCCCTCGGCGGCCTCGTCGAAGAGGCCCGACGGCAGGTCCGGCACCCGCTTGAAGGGGATCGTGACCACGACGACCTCGGCGCCGCGTGCCGCCTGGGCCACCGTCACGGGGGTGGCGCCGGTCTCCTCGGCCAGCGCGGCCAGGGTCTCGGGGCCGCGCGAGTTCGCCACGGAGACCTCGTGCCCGAGGGCCGTGAGCCGACGGGTGAGGTTGCCGCCGATGTTGCCCGCGCCGATGATGCCGATCTTCATGAGCTCTCCAGTGCGTCCGGGTCCAGTGTCGCGTCCGCCCCAACCTCCGCCCCGGGCCCCGCATTCCGCCCCGCGGCGAGCATCCCCCGGTCGAGCGATGCGTTCGCGCCGCCGTACGAGAGCGGGTCGGCGCGCGGGAGACCCCTGACCGGCGCGATCGGGCCGGGTGCGTGACCTTTCGGCCATGTATCGCGTTCCGTGGACCGGTCAGGACCGGGACCGACCCTCCCGCGTCGGGCGTGCGGGGGGTCGCCTACAGTTCCCGCGTGAGGACACACCGATGATCCTGGGCCTGGGATCGCGCCGCCCGCAGCCCGTGCCGGACCACTGCGGCGACGGCCGCCATACGATACGGACCGCCCGGTTGGTCCTGCACACCCCACGTGACCACTGGGACGTGGAAGTGGGTGCCGCCGCCGGTGCGGACAGCGACGCGCAGCGTTGGTTCGGTTGGACCCCCAAGTCCCTCGTCACCCCCGAGACCGCCGAGCACCTCCTCGGCATCCACGACGGGAACCGCGCCGAGCGGCTGCGGGCCTTCCCCCGGTCCGTACGGCGGGAGTTGGCGCGGCCGGTGGTGCTCCCGGATCCGGGCGCCGAGCAGCGGCTGCTCGCCGTGGACGCGGTCACGGGCGCGGTGGCCGGAATGAGTTCGCTGACCCCGGACGACGGCGGGGCCATCGGCCTCTGGCTCGCTCCGGCCTGCCGCGGTCGTGGCCTGGGGGCCGAACTGGCGGCGGCCACCGCCCGGTTCGGCCACGAACACCTGGGCCTGGAATCGGTGTCGGCGGGCACCGAGACCGCCAACCACCGCTGCCGAGGAGCCCTGAGGGCCGCGGGCTTCGTGCGGTGCGAGGGACCGGCCCTGCACACGCTCCCCGACGGCAGGGTCGTCGACCCCACCTGGTACCGGCACGAAGCCGCTGACACCGCCCGCTGCGCGGGGGCGCCGGCGGCCGCGATCAGCCGGGGGTGAGCGCGCGGGCGCCGCGGTTCAGGAAATCGCGTACCACTGGCTGGCCCAGCCGGTGTTGATGGTGCTCGTGGACTGCTCGGCGAGGTTCACGCTGGGCGGCAGCGAGGTCTGACCGGTCAGGAGGGTGCTGTAGCGGAGGTTCGGGGGCGTCAGACCCGCGTTGACCGAGATGCCGGCGCCCGTGGACTTCAGGGTCAGGCCGTTGGTTGCCCAAGTGCCGTTGAGCAGCAGAGCGATGAAGTACGTCCCGGGAGCCGCGGTGAACGGCTTGCCGAGGGCGAACGGCTTGGCGATCGCGTCGGTCATCAGCTGGGGGGAGATGTCCGGGGTGGCTCCTACGAGCGCGCCCTTGGCGTCGTACACGCCGAGGTAGCAGTTGGCGAGCTGGGCGTTCGGGTCGATGCCCGCCAGGCCCAGCCATACGTTCGACCAGGTGATCTGCTCGCGCAGCACGATCCGTACCAGGGTGACCCGGCCGCCGACCCCGGCCGACGACTGGGCGGTGACGTGCCCCGCGTCATTGGGGTCCCCGGTCCAGGCCAGCAGGTTCTGGTCCTGCGGCCGGGGTCCCTCGAAGCCCGATCCGCCGCCGCTCTGCGCGGGCGCGGACGCCACGGAACTCGACGCCGCGGGCCGGCCGTCCCCGGACGTGGAGCAGCCGACGAGGAAGAGCAGCGCGGCGAGCGCGGTCACGAGACCGGTCGTGGCGGTGGTGGTGCGGGTGCGCATGGTCCCCCCATGAGGTGCGGATCTGTCGACGGACATGATCACACGCCGCTGGTGCGCGCCCTTCCGTCCCGGCGGAGCACCGATGACGGGGCCGGGCCGACAGTCGGGCCGGGGCCGAGCCGGGGGTCTGCCGGGGGCCGAGCGGCCGGAGGACCGCCGACCGCCCGGAGGGCGTTCGCCCGTCCCGCCCGGAGCCGGACGCCCGATCCCGCGATCCGCCGACCGGCCGCGGCCCGCAAGGGCTTTGACGCGCGAGGAGTTGTACCGGCGGTGACCGGCGCCGGACTCACGGTGCGGGCGCTCGCCGGGGGTTCACCGAGAGCTCGCTGGATCCGTTTCAGCCGAATGGCCGGGGATCACCCGGATCATCCCCTGAACCGACCCTGCGGGCTTCCTTAAGGGAACTTGAAGAAGCCCCTCAGCGGGCGGATTTCACTGATCACGACCCTAGGCTCGGTCGCACCCCACCCCCCCTTCCCTCTGTGAGGTACCACAGGCATGAGCAGCCGAACTCCCGCAACGCCGTCCCGCGTCGAAGCACGGCGGAAGAAGGCGATGCGCACCCGCATCGTCCTGTCCGTGACCGCGGCCGCCGCGGTGGTGGCGGTCGGCGTCGCCGTGGCCGATTCCGGCGGCGGTACGCAGGTGGACCAGCGGGCCGACGGCGCCGGCGCGGCGAAGACCGGGACGCCGACCCCCGCGGACACGGCCGGGACGGCGAGCCCCACCGCTCCGCTCCCCGAGGTCACCGCCGATGCCGCGGCCGCCACCGGCTCGCTGCCGCCCGAGACGACGGCGCCCGAAGGCGCCGGGTCCTCGGCCCCCGCGAAGCCCGCGGCCGAGGAGGACGGACCGGCCAAGTCCACTCCGGCCGGCAAGCCCGCGCGTACGTCAGGCGGGAGCAGCGGTGGCGGCTCCGGCACGTCCGGCGGGTCCGGTGGTTCGTCGGGCGGCTCCTCCGGCGGCTCGTCCGGTGGATCCGGCAGCTCCTCCGGCGACTCGGAATCCGCGGTCCTCGCCCTGGTGAACAAGGAGCGGGCGACGGCCGGCTGCGGTCCCCTGACCGTGAACGCCAAGCTGAGCGCCGCGGCCCGCGCCTACAGCGACACCATGGCCCGCAGCGGCGTCATGTCCCACACCGGACCCGACGGGTCCACCATGACCACCCGCGTGGAGGCCGCCGGCTACGCCTGGTCCCGCCTGGGCGAGAACATAGCCCGCGGGCAGTCGGACGCCGACGCCGTCATGAAGGCGTGGATGAACAGCTCCGGCCACCGGGCGAACATCCTCAACTGCTCCTTCAAGGAGATCGGCATAGGCGTCCACAAGGGCGACGGCGGCCCGTGGTGGACGCAGGACTTCGGGACGTCGAAGTAGGAGCCTTCCCCCTCGCCCCACACCGGCCTCCTCCCACCGGCTGCCGGGGCGCACACGTCCTCCGACCCGTACACGGGTCGGAGGACGTCCGTGTTGGCGCCCGGGTCCCAGACCCCGGCGACCCACGGGGACCCCCGGCGACGGAGCTCCGTCGCGCCGTACGGGGGAGCCGGTGACGCGCGGCTCGGCCCGTCGGCCACTATGGGGCCGTGCCTCGATTTCCGCGCTACCTGTTCATATGGCTGTCGTGCACGGCCACCAGCGTGACGGCCGTGCTCGCCACGGTCCAGTTCGTCGTCGGCTCCACCCGCCATACGCCCCCGGTGGCCCGGTCCGCCCCCATGGTCTTCGACTCGCCGCCGGCCTGGCCCGCGGTGCAGGGCCCGTCGCCGGACGCTCCGTCCCCGACCGCCTCCGCGTCTGCGAGCCCCTCGCCCAGCGCGACCGGGGCTCCGACCCCTTCGGCCCCGTCCTCCCCGCCCGCGAAGCCCTCGGCGGCCCCCCGCACCACCGCGCCCAAAGCAGGCGTCGACTGCGTGAACGGCGGACCGGGACTGCACACCGTCCCCTCGCAGGGCGGCAAGGTCACCGTGCGGTACGGGAGCCGCGGCGTGTGCCTGATCTCCGCGGTTCCGAGCCGCGGCTTCAAGGCGACCACGGCACAGACCGACGACGACACCCTGACGGTCACGTTCAGCAGCTCGGACCACCGGTCGGTCGTCACCGCGACCATCGACCCGATCGCCAAGGCCAGCGTGCGCGAGACGTCCTTCTGAGAACCGGCTCGCCGAGAGCCGAGAGCCGAGAGCCGAGAGCCGGTCGCCGAGCGCCAACCGCCCAGCGCCGGACGGCCCGGTCCGGTCCGCACCACTGGGTCCCCGCTCGCTCCCTTTCGGCGGATTCGCCTCCCCGTATGCGCTCATCGCACGAGTCCCGGCGAAGCGGAAGGTGAGCTCTTCCTTAGGGGAACCTCAAGATCCGGCTCAGGCGGTTCCCGGGGCCCGCCGCGGTCCTATGCTCACCTCAGCCGACCGGCCTCCGGCGCCCGGGCACACCGCCCCGGCGCACCACGGGTCCGCCGGCTTCACCGAGCCGGGGGGCTTCCCGCCCTTCCCGCTTCCCTCAGTTCTCCGTGCGCCTTGGGGTGTCTTCGCCATGACTTCTCGCATACTCCGACCCGTCCGTGCCGGCCGCGCCGCGCGCCCCCTCACCGCCGCACCTCTGGGTGTCCGGCTGCCCCTCGCCGCCGCGGCCGTGATCGCGGCGGGTCTGTGCACCGCCTGCGGGCCGTCCACCGAGAGCGCCGGCTCCGCCTCGCCCACCACCGCCGGAGCGTCGTCCGCGCAGGCCCTCGCCGCTGCCGAGCCCTCGGCCTCCGCGTCCACCGAGGCCTCCCCGAGCGCTTCGGCCTCGCCGTCGGCGTCCGCCACCGCGCAGGCCTCCTCCTCGCCGGCCCCGGCCCGGACCCAGAGCGCCCCGGCCGCCCCCAAGCCGGCCCGTACGTCCGCCGCGCCCGCCCCGGCCCGGGTCCCCGGACCCGGCTACGACAGCTCGGCCGACGCCCAGAAGCAGATCGACGCCGCCCTGGCCGCGGCCAAGGCCGACGGGCGGACGGTACTCCTCGACTTCGGGGCCAACTGGTGCGGCAACTGCAAGGCCGCGGACAAGGTGTTCGCCCAGCCCCAGACGTCGGCGATCCTCGGAGCCTCGTACCACCTGGTCAAGATCGACATCGGCGGCAACAGCTCCGCCAACTCCGCACTCCTGCGCAAGTACAGCCCCTCGGGCGGTACTTACACGATGCCCGTCCTGGTCGCCGTCAACTCGTCCGGCAAGGTGCGCACCGACACCCACGCCACGGGCAACCCCTCCCTCACGGCGGAGGGGATCAACGCCTTCCTGCGCAAGTGGGCCTCGTGAGACCAGAAGGCCCGGGCGGGGTCCGGATGCGTACGGCGGCCCTGGCCGTGGCCGCCCTCGCGGCGGCCGTGGCCGGCTGTGTCTTCGCCGCCGTCGGCACCGTCGCCGCCGACGGCAGCCGCGCGGAGGCCGCGGCCGGACCTGCGGCCGCCGACTCGGCCTCGGCCGTGGTCGCCACCGCTGCCGAGGCCGCGGTCATCGATCCGGCCGACCGGCCCGCCGCGCCCGTCCTGGCGGGCGACGACCTCGACGGGAAGCCGCTCACCCTCGACGGCTTCCGCGGGCACGTCGTCGTGGTCAACGTCTGGGGCTCCTGGTGCGGCCCCTGCCGCGCGGAGGCCGGCGAACTCGCGCGGGTCGACCGGCAGACCCGGGACCAGGGCGTCCGGTTCCTCGGAATCAACACCCGCGACCCCGACCGCGCCGCGGCCCGGTCCTTCGTACGCGCGCACGGTCTCGGCTTCCCCAGCCTCCACGATCCCACCGGCGAGCTCCTGCTCCGCTTTCCCCCCGCCCTCCTCAACCCGCAGGCCATCCCCTCGACCCTCGTGATCGACCGCCGCGGCCGCATCGCCGTCAGCATCGGGGGCGCGGTCACCGGGGACGAACTGAGCCCGCTGCTCGCGCGTGTGGCGGGTGAGGCGTCATGACGGCGGTGCTGGTGCTCGCCGCCGCGGACACCCCCTCCCTCCTCCACGGAACCGTGGCGGTGGCCGCTCCGGTGGCGTTCCTCGCCGGACTCGTCTCCTTCCTGTCGCCGTGCGTGCTGCCGCTCGTACCGGGCTACCTCAGCTACGTGACCAGCCTGTCGGTCTCCGACCTGGCGCAGGCCCGCGGCGGGCGCCGCAGCCGGATGGCGGTGGGCGCGTCGCTGTTCGTCCTCGGTTTCACGGCGGTCCTGGTCTCCGGGGGCGCACTGTTCGGGTACTTCGGCCGCACCCTGCTGGCCCACCAGGAGGTGATCACCCAGGTGCTCGGTGTCTTCACCGCGCTGATGGGGCTCTCCTTCATGGGGTTCCTGCCGGGATTCACCCAACGGGAGTTCCGCAGCCACCGCCGGCCCGCCCTCGGGCTGGCCGGAGCCCCCCTGCTGGGCGCGGTGTTCGCCGTCGGCTGGACCCCGTGCATCGGCCCGACGCTCGCCGCAGTACAGGCACTGGCCTGGAGCGAGGCCAGCGCGGCCCGCGGGGCGCTGCTGATGGCGGCCTACTGTCTCGGCCTGGGGCTGCCGTTCGTCCTGGCGGCACTGGCCTTCCGGCGGGCCCTGGGCGCCTTCGGCCTGGTCAAACGCCACTACCCCTGGGTCCTGCGGATCGGCGGCGGGATGCTCGTGCTCGTCGGCGTCCTGCTGGCCACCGGGGTGTGGAACGACCTGGTGTACCGGCTGCAGTCGTGGAGCGCGGACTTCACCACCGCCGTGTGAGCGGATTCCCGTACGAGCCCGCCCCGAAGACCCGAAGTCCCGAAGTCCCGAAGTCCCGAAGTCCCGAAGACCCCGAGAACCGTTCCTTTTCCCGACACGAGAGGCACAGAGGTCCAGATGTACGTTTCCCCGAGCAAGAGGCATGTCCGGACGGCCCGGACCGCGGCCGCCTTCCTCTCCCTGGCCGCGCTCACGGCCTGCGGGGCGCCGTCCGGTTCGTCCGCGCCCTCCGGCTCGTCCGCACTCTCCGCTCCCTCCGGTCAGGGCGCCGCAGGAGCCGCGGCCGCCGGGGCCGCCCCGGCCACCACAAGCTTCACCGAGAACGGAGTCACCGTCACCCTCTCGGTGTCCGACTGGCACGCCCCGAAGGGCACACTGACCGCCGTCTTCACCCCCGAGAAGAAGGGCTTCCACCTGTACAGCACCGAACTTCCGCCCACCGGTGTGGAAGGCGTGGGACGGCCGACCGCGGTGGGCGTCACCGGCGTCCTCAAAGCCGACGGGAAACTGACGGCATCCGCCGACGTACGCTCCATCAGCGTGCCCGGGGTCGACGCCCCGATGCCCGTCTACCCGGACGGCCCCGTCACCACCACCCTGCCCGTCCGCGCCGACGGCAACGGGGATGCGACGGTGCTGCTCGGCTACGCGAGCTGCAGCGCCAAGGAGGGCTGCACCATTCCGGTCGCCGACCACCCCGTACACCTGCGCCTCACCGACAGCGGTCCGGCGTTCGCCGCCCACTAGGAAGCTGCGCGGACCGAACCCCTAAGGTGTGCCCATGCCCAGCGTCCTGGTCGTGGAAGACGACCCCAGCATCCGCCAGTCACTCATCGAGGTCCTGGCGGAGCACGGGTATGCCGTACGCAGCGTGGGCGACGGGTTCGGCGCCCTGCGCGAGGTCACCCAGACGCCCGTCGACGCGGTGGTCCTCGACCTCGGCCTGCCCGATCTGGACGGCGGAGACGCACTGCGCATGATCCGGGGCATCTCCTCCGTCCCCGTCCTGGTGGCCACCGCCCGCGACGACGAGACCGAGATCATCAAGCTCCTCAACGCCGGTGCCGACGACTACCTGGTCAAGCCCTTCTCCGGAGGACAGCTCATAGCCCGCCTCTCCGCCGTCCTGCGGCGCACCAGCCACGTGCCCCCCACGGGCACCGCCCACACCGGGCCGGGGGCCCGGCCGGCGCCCGCCGCCGACCCGCTGGGCGCCACCACCGTGGGCGAGCTGACGGTGGACCCCGGTGCGCGCACCGCGTACCTGGCGGGCCGGGAGCTGCACCTCACCCGGCGGGAGTTCGACCTGCTGGCCTTCCTCGCCCACCACACCGGCCAGGTCGTCTCCAAACGCAGGCTGCTGACCGAGGTCTGGCGCGAGCCGTACGTCGACGACCAGACGGTCGACGTGCACCTGTCGTCGCTGCGCCGCAAGCTCGGCGAACGCGCCGCCGCCCCGCGCTACCTGCTCACCGTCCGCGGCGTCGGCATCAAACTGGTGGCCCCGCGGTGAGACGCTCACTGGCGGGAGTCGCGCTCGCCGTGACGTCGATGGTCGCCCTCTCCTTCCTCATACCCCTCGGCGCCCTCGTGATGTCGCTGGTCAAGGAACAGAGCGTCACCGCGGCCGAGCAGCGCGCCGCGGCCCTCGCACCCGTGCTCACGCTCACCACGGATCCGTCCGCGCTGCGGGAATCCGCCGCCGGACTCGACTCGGCCGAGCACCTGGTCGTCCATCTTCCCGACGCCCAGAGCCTCGGCGACTCCCAGGCCCCCGTGAAACTGCTCGAACGGGCCCAGCAAGGACGCGAGTCCATCTCGCAGAAGACTCCCGGCGGATGGATCTGCCTGCAGCCCGTGGTGCTCCCCGGTGACCGGGTCGCCGTCATCGAGAACTTCGTCCCCGACGAGGAACTGACCCGTGGGGTCAAGGCCTCCTGGGCGGTCATGTTCCTGCTCGCGGTCGGCCTGGTCGGCGGGTCGGTGCTGGTCGCGGACCGGCTCGGAGCCAAGGTCGTCCGGTCCTCCAAGAAGCTCGCCCAGGCCTCGCACACCCTCGGCCAGGGCAATCTGGACACCCGGGTGGAGCCCATGGGGCCCAAGGAGCTCCGCGACGCGGGCGTCGCCTTCAACGCCATGGCCCACCGCATGACGGAACTGCTCGCCATCGAGCGCGAACTGGTCGCCGACCTGTCCCACCGGCTGCGCACCCCGCTGACCGCCCTGCACCTGGCATCGGAGCGGATGGCCGGCACCCCGGAGTCGGCCAGGGTCGAGGCGGCGGTGCACGCGCTGGAGTCGGAGCTCCAGGCCATCATCACCGCGGCACGGACACCGCTCGCCGTGGGCCCGATGGGCCACGGCATGCGCAGTGCGGACACGGGTACGGGCCCGCAGGCGACCGGGCCGGGCCCGGCGGCCGAGTGCCCCCGGGGCGAGGCAGCCGACGTCGTGCGGCGCCGGACCGCCTTCTGGGCGGTCCTGGCGGAGCAGCAGAACCGGACCTGCTCCCTCGACCTGACCCAGGAGCCCACGGCCGTCAGCCTCAGCGACGACGACATCGCCGCCGTGGTGGACGCGCTCATCGGCAACGTCTTCAGCCACACCCCGCCCGGCACCGCGTTCGGGGTCCGCGTCGCCCGTACCGCCCAGGCGGTGGAACTGGTCGTGGAGGACTCCGGGCCGGGCATTCCGGAACCGGACCGGGCCCTGTCCCGCGGGAGCAGCTCGGGCTCCTCGGGGCTCGGCCTCGACATCGCCCGCAGGGCCGCGGCCGTCACAGGCGGCACGATGCGCATCGCCCGGGGCCCGCGGGGAGGCGCGCACATCACCGTGGTCTTCGCACTGGCACCGCCCCTGCGGTCCGAGCGCGGACCGCGCGGCTCACGCAGACGCGCCGGCTGGTGGCCGCGCAAGCGATGACCGCCCGGTCCCGGCGGGCCGGCGGCGCTGCGGCTCAGGCGCCGGGGGAGTCCGCGCGGTCGGCGGCAGTGGCCAGGGGGAGCAGGGCGGGGCGCTTCGCGGTGCGGCCGTCACCGGAGGAGCGGCCGCGCAGCCGACGGCCCAGCCAGGGGCCGAGGAACGCGGCCGCCCAGCGCAGTTCGGCCGCCACCGTCGAGCCGCCCGGGGCGGCCGGCCGCGGTGGCAGAGGGTGCGTCCAGGTGTCGTCGCTGCCGGGCAGGCCGACGGCGTGGGCGAGGGCGGCGGCGATCCGTTCGTGGCCGACGGGGCTGGCGTGGAGGCGGTCCGTGGTCCACATCCGCGGGTCGGTCACCGCGACCGGCCGGGCGGTCTCGGCGACGGCGACCTGGTGGCGGGCGGCCGCGGCGCGGATGCGGTCGTTGAGGTCGGCTATGCGCGGCGCGACGGGTCGGGCGAGCGGTACGAGCACACTGAGGTCGGGGAAGGTCACCGTTGCCACGTGTGCCCCGGCGGCCGTGAGCGCGGCGAACATCTCCTCCAGGTGCCCGGCGACCTCCGCGGCGTCGAACCGGGGCCGCAGGATGTCGTTGACCCCGGCGACGACGGTGGCCACGTCGGGGCGGAGCTCCAGGGCGGGGCCCAGCTGCTCGGCGCGGACCTGCCCGGCGAGACGACCCCGGACGGCCAGATTGGCGTACAGGAGAGAGGGGTTCGCGGCGGTGAGGTGTTCGGCGAACCGGTCGGCGAAGCCGCGCAGGCCCACGGTGTCGTCCCCGTCGCCGAGGCCCTCGGTCTGACTGTCGCCCAGGGCGACGTAGCGCAGGTACTCACCGTTCGGCACGGGTCAGTCTCTCCTTCAGGATCGCCGCGCTCCGGCGGCACCAGTCGCGGTGTCCCTGTTCGAAGGCGAGGCCGCGCAGACCGGTGAGGTATCCGCCGATCCGCTCGCCGTGCAGCAGGAACTCGTCCTCGTCCATGTCGCCGCGCATCTTGCGCAGCACCCGGCCGAGCAGCTCGATCTTGGCGTCGGCGGCGACCGCACGCGCCTCCAGCTGTGCGATCACCGGCTCGATGCCGATCCGGTCGGCGGTCTGGACCTTGACGAGGAGGTCGTCACGGATGACGGAGGACTTCAGCGGGGCCGCGGCGAACTCCTCCAGTTCGGTGCGGCCGGCCTCGGTGACCCGGAAGAGACGCTTGTTGGGCCGGGTCTCCTGGACCACCTCGCGGCCTTCGACCAGCCCTTCCTTCTCCAGCTTGGCCAACTCGGCGTACAGCTGCTGGGGCAGCGCGTGCCAGAAGTTCGCCACGCCGATGTCGAAGGACTTCGCCAGCTCGTAGCCGCTGAACTCGCCGTCCAGCAGCGCCGCCAGTACGGCATGTCGCAAAGCCATCGCGGTCGCCCCTTCCCCTTCCTCGTCGACCCCTGCATGATACTCAAGAAAGTGACTAGTCAGATTCATGAGTATGGGGAGAAGGTCATGGAGACTGCCGAACGCTTCCGCGCCGCCGTGGAGAAGCGGGATCTCACCGGGCTGGAGGACCTGTTCACCGAGGACGTCCGGCTCTACAGCCCGGTGAAGTTCACGCCCTTCGAGGGCCGGCCCATGGTCCTGGGCCTCTTCGGCGTCCTGATGCGCGTCTTCGAGGACTTCCGGTACGTCGGCGACTTCGAGGGCACGGCGGAGACCAGTGCCGACGGCGCGGAGGCCCCGGCGGAGGTGCTGCTCTTCCGGGCCGCGGTGGACGGCCGGGAGATCCACGGGATCGACCTGCTCCACTTCGACGAGGAGGGCCGGATCAAGGAGTTCACCGTGATGGTCCGCCCGCAGTCCGCCGTGCAGGCCCTGGGGCAGGCGGTCCTCGCCGGGCTGGTCGCCGACGGCCTCGCCTAGGCCGACCGCACCGGGCGGCGCCCGGGCCGTGGCCGACGGTGGCCGGGGTGCGGACGGACGTGCCCGCCCGCACCCCTCCTCGTCACGTCAGACGGCCCGGCCGGAGGTCGGACGCAGGACCAGGGAGAGGAAGCCGAAGCTGTCGCGGTAGCCGCGCAGCCATTCCGCGCGGCGCGCGTGGGAGGTCCGCAGCACCTCGGCGGCGTCCGGATCGGCAGGGTGGTCGAGGGCCCACGAGGCCAGCGATCCCAGGCAGGACCACTCGTAGGCGTCCAGCTCCGCGCGGGTGCTGACATGCGCGAATACGGGTACCCACCCGTCGGCGACGACGAGGTCCACGGTCGTGGCGAGGTCGTGGAGCTCGCCGAAGATCTCGACGGCCTCCGGGGAGGGGGCGCGGTCCCAGAAGCACTCGCCGAGCAGCACCCGGCCGCCGGGAGCCAGGTGCTCCCGCGCCGCCGCCAGGGTCGGCAGCAGGCCGCCGAAGGCGTGGGTGGCACCGACGCTGAGCACCAGGTCGAAGGGCTGGTCGGAGACGAAGTCCGCAGCCTTCCGCTGGTGTACGACGAGCCGTTCACCGACGCCGAGCAGGCGCGCCGACCGGCGTGCCTGCTCCACGGACACCTCGGAGGTGTCCACGCCCTCGGCGTGCAGACGGGGGTGCGTGGTCAGGGCGCGCAACAGCCATTCCGCGGTACCGCACCCGAGGTCGAGCACCCGCTCGCCGTCGCGCGGTGCGCCGTGTCCGAGCAGTCGGCGTACCGAGTCGTCGTCGAGCGGGGCCTTTATGGGGTGGCCGGCGTGGGCGATCCCGGAGATCTGTTCATGATTCACCGGAGCAGCTTGGCAACGCCGACGCCCGCGCGCACCTGGTTTCCGTCCGACTACCGGACGATCAGTCCTCGTCGGCGGTCCTCCGCTCCCGGGCTCGGGCGAACATCTCGTGCAGGGGTGCCGTCGGCAGCGCCCGGCCGAACGGGGCGTGGACCGCGTTGCTCCCCAGCGGGCGCACCTGGTGGGGCGCCAGCTTCACCGTCCCCAGCGGCAGGTTCGGCCCGGCGGGGGCGGAGCGGCCGTTGGACGGGACCCCGTCGGCCATGCCCCCGGCCTTCCTCTAGAGTGCTTCCGTCCCGTACCCGTGGACTGCGACCCCGGCCGGGCGGCACCTGCCGACCCGTGCGCGGGCCCGAGCGAGGAGCGACCGTGACCGACCTGGCGTCCATATCCCTGCAGCAGGAGATCGCCCGTGATCTCCAGGTGAGCGCGTCCTTCGACGTACGGCAGGAGATCGAGCGCCGAGTGGCCTTCCTCGCCGAGCGCCTGACCTCCACGGGCCTGCGCGCGCTCGTCCTGGGCATCAGCGGCGGCGTGGACTCCACCACCGCGGGCCGACTGTGCCAGCTCGCCGTCGAGCGGGCGCGTGCCGCCGGGCGCGAGGCGACCTTCTTCGCGATGCGACTGCCCTACGGAACCCAGGCCGACGAGAAGGACGCGCAGCTGGCGCTGGACTTCATCCGGGCCGACCGGGTCCTGACCGTGGACGTGAAGCCCGCGAGCGACGCCGCCCTGGAAGCGGCGCTGGCCGGCGGAACGGCCTTCCGCGACGCGCGCCACCAGGACTTCGTGCACGGCAACATCAAGGCCCGGCAGCGCATGATCGCCCAGTACACGGTGGCGGGTGCGCACGACGGCCTGGTGGTCGGCACCGATCACGCGGCCGAGGCGGTCTCCGGCTTCTTCACCAAGTTCGGCGACGGCGCCGCCGACGTCGTCCCGCTCACCGGCCTCACCAAGCGCCGGGTCCGCGCCCTCGCACAGGAGCTGGGCGCGCCCGCCGAGCTGGTGCACAAGACCCCGACCGCGGACCTGGAGACGCTGGACCCGGGCAAGCCCGACGAGGACGCGCTCGGCGTCACCTACGACGACATCGACGACCTCCTGGAGGGCAAGCCCGTCGAGGGGCCCGCCTTCGCGGCCATCGTCGCCCGCTACCGCCTCACCGAGCACAAGCGACAGCTGCCGATCGCCCCCTGAGCCGCTGCCCGCCGTCGCCCTGTCATTGAGCCGAACGGCTCAATGACAGGGCGACGGCGGGCCCGCCCCGCATGGTCGCACCTATCGTGGAAGTGACCTCACGACCCGGCGGTGGCGCGCGAACAGGTGGATGTGGACGGATCAGGGATCGACTATCACGCGGTCTTCCACGCCCTTCCGGGCGCGGTCGCCCTGCTGACCCCTGACCTGGTGTACGTGGACGTCAACGAGTCCTTCCTGGAGGCGTCCGGCCGCACCCGCGGGCAGGTCATCGGCCGCTACCTGTTCGACGTCTTCCCCGACAACCCCACCGATCCGGCGGCGACCGGCATGCGCAACCTGCGCGCCTCACTGGAACGGGTCGCGTCCACCGGCGAGCCCGACACCATGGCCGTGCAGCGCTACGACGTGGAGCACCCCGACGGGTCCGGGCTGTGGCAGGAGCGCTACTGGAGCCCCGTCAACGTCCCCGTCCTCGCGGCCGACGGCACGGTGGCCCTGCTGCTGCACCGCGTGGAGGAGGTCACCGAACTGATCCGGGCCCGCGGCGGCCCCAGCGGCCAGGACCGCGCCGCCGAGGTGCTGGAGGCCGAGCTCTACACCCGGGCCCGCGAGCTCCAGGCCGTCAACGAAAGCCTGCGCCGCACCCACGCCCACGAGCGGGAGGTGGCCGTCCACCTCCAGGAGTCGCTGCTGCCCGCACCCCGCCCCCTCGGCCACCACCAGGCCGCCGTCCGCTACCGGCCCGCCACCGTGGCGCTGAACGTGTGCGGCGACTGGTACGACCTCGTCGACCAGCCCGGCCGCACCGCCGTCGCCGTCGGGGACGTGGTCGGCCACGGACTGCGCGCGGCCGGCGTCATGGGTCAGCTCCGCAGCGCCCTGTCGGCCGCCTCACGCGTCGCGGAGGGCCCGGCCCAGGCCCTGGAGGTCCTCGGGCTGTACGCCCGTGACATCGAGGGCGCCGAATCCACGACCGCCGTGTCCGTCTTCATCGACTGGACGGGTCGTACGCTCACCTACAGCAGCGCGGGCCACCCCCCGCCCGTGCTCTGCCACCCCGACGGCACGGTCACCTTCTTCGACGCGGCCACCGACCCACCGCTCGGCGCCCGGCCCGAACACACCCGCCGTCCGGAGGCCCGGCTCGGCTTCGTCGAGGGCTCCACCCTCGTCCTCTACACCGACGGGCTCATCGAACGCCGCCGCGAGGACATCGACGTGGGCCTGGGCAGGCTCGCCGACGCCCTCGCACGACACCGCACCGCCGACCCCGACGCCCTCGCCGACGCCCTGCTGGCGGAGCTCATCCCCGCGGCCGGCGTCACCGACGACACGGCACTGGTGGTCCTGCGCCTGTGACGGCCGCCCACGGGGAAAACCGGAGGAGGCCACGGCTTCGCCTGCATAGGCTCGGCTCATGCCGAGCCCCGCACTCCAGCGCGTGAACGCGTTCCTGTCCGACTTCGCCCGCCGCCAGGCCGCCCGTACCGAGGCACTGCCCGGTGGGTTCGCCGTGTACGACGACGCGTTCGCGCAGTCCCGGGCGAACAACCAGGTCCTGATCGACGCGGCCGTCGACCCCGAGGCGCTGCCCGCCCTGGCGGAGGAGGCCCTCGGGCACCTGCCGCACCGGCTGGTCTCCGTACTCGACGACGAGACCGGCAGGGCGTGCGCACAGCCGCTGATCCGTGCCGGATACACCCATTCCACCTACCTGGTCATGCTGCACACGGGACCCGTCCCGGACGCCGGACCCGCGCGGGAAGTGGACCTCGACGCGTTGCGCGGTCCGCTGACCCGGCGCTGGCGCGGATTCCTCCCGGACGTCGACGACGAGGTCCTGCGCCAGCTCGTCGACCGGCGCGAGGCCCGTCGGCGCGGGGCGGACGTCGTCCGGTTCATCGCCGCCCGGACCGGGACGGGGGAGGTCGCCTCATGGGCCGACCTCTACGTCGACCGGGCGACCGGCACGGCCCAGATCGAGGACCTGATCACCTCGGAGGCGCACCTCGGACGCGGCTACGCGGACGCCGTCCTGGCGGGCGCCCTGCACCTGGCGGCCGCCCACGACAGCGACTTCCGCTTCCTGACGGCAGACGCCACGGACTGGCCGCGCCACTGGTACGAGCGCCGCGGTTTCGCGGTCATCGGCCACTCGCACGCCTTCGAACGCGGCTGACGCCGTGCGCACCGTACCCGTGGTGCGCGGCGCGGGCCCGGCCTTCAGGGGCGGGGATGGAGGGGGACCGGGACGCGGGGCAGGTCGATGCCGAAGTGGGTACGGTAGGCGGCCAGGACCTCTGCGTCGTCGGCCAGGGTCCGCTCGCTGCGCGCCCCGTCCGCCGTGACCGTCAGGACGTGGTCGCTGAGGGTGGTGCGGCCCGCCTCCGTCAGCAGCGAGCACACCGGCTTGCGGGTGAATCCGGAGGCGGGTGAGGTGCTGTGCCACCAGGCGCCGGTCACGAAGTCGGACAGGACCCGGGGCCGCGTCTCCAGCCGGTACCGGGGCACACCGTCCCGCAGGACGTCGAGGTCCCCCTCCGGACCACCGGCCGGCACGATCCGGAACACTCCGCCCGGGTCGGTCTGTTCGCCGTGCTCGTCGAGGGCGAGCGGGAGGTGGCTGTGGTCGCCGAAGCCCACGTCCACCAGCCATGGGCGGCCGTCCTCGCACTCCACGCGCAGCGCCAGGTGGTCGTAGGGAATGCCCTGCCCGCCCTCGGGCGAGTGCACCCGGGCCTGCAGCAGTTCCACCCGGTAGCCCAGGGAGCGCAGCAGCAGCGCGAAGGCACCGTTCAACTCGTAGCAGAACCCGCCGCGGCCGCCCGTCAGCAGCTTGTCGAGCAGCGCCGCGCCCTCCAGCACGATCTCCTCTCCCAGGTGGATGGAAAGGCTCTCGAACGGGACGGTCCGCAGGTGCCGCAGGTGCAGGTCACGCAGGGCCGCCGCACTCGCCGACCCGGGCCGGGCCGCCCCGATCCGCCGCAGGTACGCGTCGACACGTGACGCGGGAAACTCTTCCATCCCGGCAGTCTCGCAAGCCACCCCCCGCTCACGCCATACGGCCGGGGCCCGTGCGGCCAGGGCCAGCTCGATCCGGGCCCTGCCGGCCCTGCCGGCCCTGCCGGTCGTGCTCAGGGGAGGGCGCTGGTCACGCCGTCGACGATCATCATCCACATGGGCTGGGCACCCGTGCCGAACGCCGAGGCCAGGGCGTAGCCGATCGCGGCGTCCGCCGGCCGGATCTCGCGGTCCTCGCGCCATTCGACGATGACCATCTCGTCACCGTCCGAGGAGAAGTCGCCCAGGTGCACGCCGTCGCGGGTCAGCCGGCTGCTGGGGACGGAGTCCGGGACCAGGCGGTAGTCCGCTCCGTCGTACGTCACGTCCACCCGGTACGAGTGCCTGCTCAGGCGGCCCTTCGCCGGCAGCAGCCCCACGACGGCGCCGTCGACCCGCATCGTGAGGTGTGCCGGGTCGCGGGTGCCGATGGCGATCTGCGGGTCCGCCTCGGCCGCAGGGGCGCGCTCCAGGGTCACGCGGGGAATGGCCTCGCCTTCGACCTCGATGCGGTCCTGGCCGTCCTGGCGGACGGTGATCGGGCCGAAGTGGGTGTCCTCGACGGGTGCCGGGTCTGTTTCGTTCACAGGTGTGCGTCGCTTCGGTGTCTGGGGTGCGGAGTGCGTGGACGGCGCCGAACAGCCGCCCGGCATAAGGGATTTTCCGTATCACCTTACCGGTAGCGGCCGTTGTGCCACGGTCGCGCCCGGCAGTGGAACACTCAGGTCAGGCCCCACGACCACGTCCCGTCGGCGGTGACGAGGCAGGCGAGGACCACGAGGTCGGCCAGGCCCAGGGCGATGCCGAGGCGGGCCCGGCCGGGCCTGGTGGTGCGCCGGCGCAGGGCGAGGGCGCCGAGGACGACGGCGGTCGGTCCGAGGATCAGGTTCAGCACGAGCAGCCCCACCAGACCCAGGACGAACCCGGTGACGGCCATCGCGTCGGCGTCACGGGTACCCGTACGGGTACGGGACGGGGTCCGGGCTCCGGCGCGGTCCCCGGTCCGGGCCCGGGTACCGGACGGTTCGGTCCGCGCGCTCATCGCAGGCCTCCCCGGCGGCGGCCCGAGAGGCGTTCGCGCGTGGCGAAGACGGCGAGCCAGAGGGCGATGGCGAGAGCGGCGACCACGCTGACGGGTACGGGTACGTGGGCCACGGCGCCCAGCACGACGCCCAGGACCAGCAACGCACCTACGAGGAAGAGCATGAGACGTCCTTCCGTTCAGGTAACAGTTGTTCACTGACTACCCAGTTCAATTGTCCTCATGCTGGCGGCACACGACTGTGACGCGGTTGACTTCCCGTCATGAGTCCGCAGACCGGCTTTCGTGAGACCCAGCGCCGCCGCACCCGACGCGCCCTCCTCGACGCGGCCTTGTCGGAGATGACGGAGCGCAGTCTCGGCAGCCTCGGCCTCAGAGAGGTGACCCGGGCCGCCGGGGTCGCCCCCACCGCCTTCTACCGGCACTTCCGGGGCATGGACGAGCTGGGGACCGTACTGGTCGAGGAGGCGCTGGCCAGCCTGGACGACACGGTCCGGGACGTTCTCGCCACGACCGGGGACGCCGGCCGGCGCGGGGACGCCGTGGTGCAGCTCGTCGCCGAACTGGTGCGCAGCCGGCCCGCGCACGTCCGGTTCCTGGTCCGTGAACGCCACGGCGGGGTGCCGGCCGTACGCGAGGCCATCGCCGGACAGCTCGATCGCCTCGCCGAGGAGACCGCCGTCGCGCTCGGGGCCGATCCGGTCAGCGCAGGCTGGGACGCCGCCGACGTGACGATGCTGTCCCGGCTGCTGGTGGACCACATGTTCATGACGGCCTCGGCGTTCCTCGCCGCCTCCCTCCGCGGGGAGGACTGGTCGGCCGCCACCCGCACGGCCCGCGCCCAGCTGCGCCTGATCCACCTCGGGCGGGCGCACTGGCCGGGGTGACTCCGCCACCACCCCGGGTCGCCCTCAGCTCGGTCGGCGGCTCAGCCGGCCCGGCCACCAGGCCGCGGGGCCGATGTCCAGGACCAGGGCGGGCACCAGGAGCGAGCGCACCACCAGGGTGTCCAGGAGGACGCCGAAGGCCACGATGAAGGCGATCTGCACGAGGAACGCCAACGGGATGACGGCCAGCGCGGCGAACGTCGCGGCGAGAACCACGCCCGCGGACGTGATCACGCCACCGGTGGCCGTCAGACCGCGGATCACCCCCTCGTGGACTCCGTGCCGCTGCGACTCCTCGCGCACCCGTGACATGAGGAAGATGTTGTAGTCCACGCCCAGCGCGACGAGGAAGACGAACCCGTACAAGGGGACGGACGAATCCGTGCCGCTGAACCCGAACACGTGGCGGAACACGAGGGCGGACACGCCCAGGGTGGCGAAGAAGTTCAGGGCCACCGTCACCACCAGCAGCAGCGGCATCACCAGCGAGCGCAGCAGGGCCACCAGGATGAGGAGGATGATGGCCAGCACCACCGGGACGATGACCTGGCGGTCCCGCTCGGCGGTCTTCTGCGTGTCGTAGGCCTGCGCGGTGTAGCCGCCCACGAGAGCCTCCGCGCCGGGCACGGGGTGGACCGCCTCCCGGAGCCTGACCACCGTCTCCTTCGCGGCAGCGCTGTCCGCGGGGTCCTTCAGGACCACGTCGATCCGTACCAGGCCGTCCTTCTCGCCGCGCACGGCGGCCGAGTCCACACCGGGCGTTCCCGCGGCGCGCTCGCGCACCTGCGCCTGCCGGCCGGCGGCGGCGATCACGACGGCCGGATTGCCGGCCCCTCCCGGGAAGTGCCGCCCGAGTTCCTTCTGCCCCGTCACCGAAGGGGCCTCGTTCACGAAGATCTCGTCCAGCGGGACCCCGCCCGAGTGCAGCGCGGGTGCGAAGGCCGCGCAGGCCAGCAGGCCTGCCAGAGCCACCGCCCACACCCGGCGGGGAGCGCTGCTGACCAGGTGGGCGATCCGGCTCCAGATGCCCGCGGTGCCGCCGTCGGCGCTGACGTGCGCCGGCCAGTAGGCCTTGCGTCCCAGCAGCACCAGCGCCGCGGGCAGGAAGGTCAGAGCGCTCACCACCGCACAGACGATCCCGATCGCCCCGACGGGCCCCAGCGCCCGGTTGTTGGTCAGGTCGCTGAGGAACAGGGCGAGCAGGCCCAGGGCCACGGTGCCGGCGCTGGCCACGACCGGACCGCAGGACTGCCGCAGAGCCGCACGCATGGCCGCGTACCGGTCCTCGGTGTGTCCCAGTTCCTCACGGAAGCGGGCGGTCAGCAGCAGGGCGTAGTCGGTGGCCGCCCCGATGACGAGGATCGAGAGGATTCCCTGGACCTGCCCGTCGACCCTGACCAGGCCCGCGCTCGCCAGGGCGTAGACGATCGCGCACGCCAGGGAGAGGGCGAACACCGCCCCGATGATGATCAGCAACGGAAGCAGGACGCTGCGGTAGACGAGCAGCAGGATCACGAGGACGGTCACCAGCGCCACGCCCAGCAGCAGTCCGTCGATCCCGGCGAAGGCCTCCGACAGGTCCGCCCGGGTGGCCGCCGGACCCGTCACGTGGAACGTGGTGGCCGCGACCCGGGCGCCGGCCTCCCGGATCTCGGCGACCGCGGCGGGCAGTTCGTCGCCCAGCGCGGACCGCAGGGGGATCACCGCCTGCATCGCCTCGCCGTCGCGCGACACGAGGACGGGGGAGGGCGTGCCCGCGATCCAGGGCCTTGCCTCCAGCCCGGCCAGTGCGGCCCGGGCGGAGGCGACCGCGGACGGGGTCACCCGGGTGGCGCCGTCCGCGGTCCAGACCACCACGGCCGGGAGGGACTCCTCCTGCCGGAAGGCACTTTGGGCCTGGGCGGCCTTGGTGGATTCGGCGCTGCGGGGCAGGAAGGCGGCCTGGTCGTTGGTGGAGACCTCGCCCAGCTTCCCCGCGTACGAGCCGAGGCTGCCTCCGACGGCCAGCCAGACCACGAGGAGGAGGACGGGCACCAGCCACCGGGCCGGTCGGGGCGAGGTGCGCATGCGGCTCCTGGAACAGGTACGGGTGGACGGCCCACGACTCGGCGGTCGAGTCCGACCGGCGGGCTCGACGGTCAGGCTCGACGCTCAAGAAGGGCCACGGGCGCAACCGGAAGTCAACCGGCCACGCCCTGCGAGTGGCCCACCCTCCCCGCGACGGCGCCCCCTGGGCAACACGCAGCGTTTCTGCATCACTTTCAGGACGCGGCCGGGGCGGGCACGGCCGCCCCGGCCCCGGCTCCGCGCCGTGTCACGGGTCCGCCGGCCCGTGCCCTGTGAGGGGGAGGGGGTGGGCCGGCGGAGGCCTCAGGTGTTGAGCAGCCGGTTGAAGAAGGAGCGGTACTGCTGGAGCGCCAGCCGCAGTTCTTCCGTGGCGACCTTCTCGCCCTGGTCCCACTGGCCCTCCAGCCCCTGCTTGCGCGAGGCGAAGGTCTGGGCGAGTGCCTGCATCATCTCGGCCACCAGAGCGTCCGCCGACGTGACCGCGTCCTGCGGGTCGTCCACGAAGCGTCCCTGGATCTCGCTCCACGTCCTGCGGTAGCGTTCCGCCTCCTCGCTGCCGAGCAGCGGTTCGTCCGTCTGCGAGGGCTGTTCGCCCTGGTGTCCGGTTTCTTCCTCCTCCGTGGCGGAGGCGTCGCCGCCCCGGACGTCCGCCGTCGCCTCCCCCGGGTACGTGGGGACTCCCGGGTCCCCGTACGGCCGGGCGTCCGGCGCGGGAGCCGCCGTCCCCGGGTTCGCGATGTCCTCCGTCGTCAGCTCGGTGCCGGTGGGCCGGACTTCTTCCGTGCCCGCTCGTTCCATGTCCGCTCGGTTGCGCATGTCACCTGCTCCTCTGGTCGTCGAGCAACTCGTCGAAGAGCGCGCGGTAGTGCACCATGGCTCCGCGGAGTTCCTCCGTCGTCGTCCCTCCCGAACCGCTGCGCACCTTGACGTCGTGCGCGGCGCGGTAGTGGTCCAAGGTCCGTCCGTGTTCCACGGAGAGATCCCGCACCTGGCGGCTGAATCCCTCCGTGGGGTACCCGCGCTCGCGCATCAGCTGTGTGATCAACTCGTCGGCCTCGCCGACGGAGCCCTCCGGCCGGTCCACGAACCGCTCCTGGACGCTGCTCCACCGCTCCGCGTACTCGTGGCGCCGCTCCGTCGGGAGTTCCCTCAGCTCGAAGGCGGCGTGGCGCGCCTCGCGGTCACGGAGCTCGCGCTCCGCGGCCATGCGGCCGCCCGCCGCGTCGACGGTGCGTTCGTATTCGGGCCCGAACCTCTTCTGCAAGCGGCGTCGGCGGGACATCATCCACAGCCCGACGCAGAGCGCGACGACCACGACCGCCGCGATGACGATCACGGTGATGAGCATGCTGTTCGACATGGCTCGCCTCCATCCGGGCCTCATCGGCCTCTGCCACGCGGGTGCCCCCCGCGCAGGGGGCCAAACGCATGCGGAGGCGAGGCCGGGTCCGGTGGGGCCGGAGAAGGCAGGCCGGGCGCGGCGACGGCGCCCGGGCGTACCGGAGCCTCCCGGTACGCCCGGGACGGCGCCGTGGGTCAGCGGCCGGTCAGGTACCCGCCCATGGTGGTGAAGTAATCGGTGGCGGGCATCTCCTCGCCCTCCTCGGTCCGTACCCGGGTGATGGCGAGGCCGTGGTTGCGCCCGGTGCGGGCGTCGGCTCCGGCCACGATCACGACGCCCTCGCCCTCGCGGTAGAACACGCGGCCGGGCGTGCCCCCGTAGCGGCCCTCGGAGACGACGGCGGCCAGGACCTCCAGCCGCTTGCCGCGGTGGTAGGTGAAAGCGGCGGGATAGGGGGCCGACTGGGCGCGGACGAGTCGCTGCAGGTCCTCGGCCGGCCAGTTCCAGTCGATGCGGATGTCCTCGGCCGACCGCTTGTGGAAGAAGGTGGCCTGCGAGCGGTCCTGGCGGGTGAAGTCGCTCTCGCCGGCCGCGATCCGGCCCAGGGCGCCCACGGTGACCGGTGCGATCAGGTCGACCGTCTTGTGGAACAGGTCGGTGGCGGTGTCCGTCGGGCCGACCGGTACGGCGCGCTGGACGACGATGTCGCCCGCGTCGAGCTCGTCGTTCATCAGGTGGGCGGTGACGCCCACTTCGGGCTCGTTGTTGATCAGCGCCCAGATCAGGGGGGAGAAGCCGGCGTACTTCGGCAGGAGGGAGTCGTGCACGTTGAGGGTGCCGTGGCGGGGCAGGGCGAAGATGCGCGGGGGGATCCACGTGCGCCAGTTGTTCGCCACGATGATGTCCGGTTCCGCCTCTTGGAGCCGCGTGAAGAGTTCCTCGTCGTCGGGCCGGTTGCGGATGAGCACCGGGACGCCGTGGTCGTCGGCGAGGTCGGCGACCGAGTCGCTCCAGATCTTCTCGTAGGCGTGCTCGCTCTTCGGGTGCGTCACGACCAGGACGACATCGTGTTCGGACTCCAGCAGGGCCTGCAGGGTGCGATGCCCCCACGTCTGATAGCCGAACATGACGACCCGCATGGGTTCCTCCTTGGAGCGGCGACAGATTTCAAAATGAGTAAAGCAAGCCTTACCTAACTGCGCAACACGCCTTACTTTGAGGAGAGTTCAGCTGGAAATCGATGAAGGACTCGATCTGATTTGCCCATCGACAGGTCCACCGTGTCAGGTTAGCCTTCCCTAAGTTCGCTTCGGGCTCCGCTCCTTCGGTGTGCCCTGACCCCGGTTCCCCCCCATGCACGGCAATCGGCTGCCCCGCACGATTGGGAGTGACATGTCACAGGATCTGTCCGATGACGCGCCACCGATCCACGACCTCATCGGCATCGGCTTCGGCCCCTCGAACGTGGCCATGGCGATCGCGCTCAGCGAGCACAACGCCGGAGCCGGGCCGCACGAGGCGGTCACCGCCCACTTCTTCGAGCAGCAGCCCCGCTTCGGCTGGCACCGCGGCATGCTCATCGACGACGCCACGATGCAGGTGTCCTTCCTCAAGGACCTGGTGACACTGCGCAATCCGGCGAGCGAGTACAGCTTCCTCTGCTACCTCCAGAGCCGCGGCCGCCTGATCGACTTCGTCAACCACAAGAACCTGTTCCCGCTGCGCGTGGAGTTCCACGACTACTTCGAGTGGGCCGCGGCCAAGGTCGACGACATGGTCTCCTACGGGTCCGAGGTCGTCGCCGTACGCCCCGTCCTGCGCGACGGGGCGATCGAGTACGTGGACGTGACCGCGCGCTCCGGCTCCGAACTCGTGGTCCACCGGGCGCGCAACCTGGTGATCGGCACCGGCCTGCGGCCGCAGATGCCGGAGGGCGTGGCCCGCACCGAGCGGATCTGGCACACCTCGGAACTCCTCACGCGGGTGTCCGCGCTGGGCGGCGCCGACCCCACCCGCTTCATCGTCGTCGGCGCCGGCCAGAGCGCCGCCGAGAACGTGTCCTTCCTGCACCGCACCTTCCCGCGGGCCGAGGTGTGCGCCGTCTTCTCCCGCTACGGCTACAGCCCCGCCGACGACAGCGGCTTCGCCAACCGGATCTTCGACCCCTCCGCGGTCGACGAGTACTTCACCGCACCGGAGGAGGTCAAGCGCAAGCTGATCGAGTACCACGCCAACACCAACTACTCCGTGGTGGACATCGACCTCATCGACGACCTCTACCGGCAGGAGTACCAGGAGAAGGTCCTGGGCACCGAGCGGCTGCGCTTCCTGAAGGTGTCACGGCTCGCGGACGTCACCGAGACCCCCGACCACGTCCTCGTCACCGTCGAGTCACTGGTCACGGGGGAGAAGGAGGCACTGGCGGCCGACGCGCTGGTCTACGCGACCGGCTACCGCTCGGCGGACGGCCTCGGACTGCTCGGAGACGTCGAGAAGTACTGCCGGCGCGACGGCCTCGGCCGCGTCCGGGTGACGCGCGACTACCGTGTCGAGAGCGAGCCGGGACTGCGCTGCGGCATCTACCTCCAGGGAGGGACGGAGCACACGCACGGCATCACGTCCTCCCTGTTGTCGAACACCGCCGTCAGGGTCGGCGAGATCCTCCAGTCCATCGTCGCCCACGGCCGCGTACCCGTACCGGCCTCCCGTACGGCACCCACCCCCTGAGGACCGGCACCCATGCTCTGCACCAGGCTGACGAACGCCACCTTCCTCACCATGGATCCCGGCCACCCCGTCGCCCACGACCTGGGCATCTGGCACGGCCGGATCGTCGGCCTGGACGAGGCCGTGACCGCGCTGCCCGCCCGCGAGGTCGTCGACCTCCAAGGTGCCACGGTGCTGCCCGGATTCATCGACGCCCACGTGCACCTGGCCTGGACCGGACTCAAGGCGAGCACCCCCAGCGTGGCGCCCTGCGAACGCGTCGAGGACGTGCTCGCCGTCGTCGCCGAGGCCGTTGCCCGCAAGCCGCGCGGCGCGTGGGTGGACATCGGGGGCTACGACCAGCGGGCCCTCGGCAGGCACCTCACCGCCGCCGAACTGGACAAGGTCAGCGACGGCCGCAAGGTGTTCATGCTGCACGACTCGGGACACGGCTGCGTCGTCGACACGGGCGTCCTCGACCTGCTCCCCGGCGAACTCGCCCACGGCGAGGGCTTCCTCGCCGAGAGCGCCATGACCGCGGCCCGCCGACTGCGCCTGCCCTACTCGCAGGCGGAGATCGCCGACGCCGTCGAGCAGGCCGGCCGCATCTGCCTCGCCGAAGGCGTCACCGCCTGCGCCGAGGCGGGCATCGGCGGAGGCCTGCTCGGCAACAGCCCGGTCGAGCTCGGCGCCTACCAGCTCCTGCGCGACCAGGGGCGGCTGCCCCTGCGGGTCCAGCTCATGGCGGCCGGCGACACCCTGCGGCCGGTGGCCGCACACGCCGCGGACGGGATCCCCCGCGCGCTCGGCCTCGGTCTGCGCACCGGCTTCGGCGACGACTGGCTCTCCCTCGGCGCGCTCAAGGTCTACACCGACGGCGGCATGATGGCCCGTACGGCCGCACTCACCCGCCCCTACGAAGGGACCGGCCACACGGGGGAGTTGCAGGACGACCCCGAGCTGATCACCGGCACCGTCGTCGACGGCCACCGCGCCGGCTGGCAGCTCGCCGTACACGCCATCGGGGACCGCGCCGTCGACCTGGCCCTGGACGCCCTGGAACGCGCCCAGCGGCTGCGGCCCCGGCCGGCCGCCCGGCACCGGATCGAACACGCCGGCCTGGTCCGGCCCGACCAGCTCGCGCGCTTCGCCCGCCTCGGGGTGAGCGCCGTGGTCCAGCCGCACTTCCTGCGCTCCTTCGGCGACGACTACGCGGCCGTGCTGGGCCCGGAGCGGGCGCCCTGGATGTACCGGGGCCGCGGTTTCCTCGACCACGGGGTCACCCTGGTGGGCAGCTCCGACCGCCCCGTCACCGACGGATCACCGCTGAAGGCCGTCCAGTTCATGGTGGAACGGGCCTCCGCCTCCGGAGCCCTCATCGGCCCCGAGGAAGGCGTCACCGTGGACCAGGCCCTGCACGCCTACACCGTCGCGGGAGCCTACGCCTGCCACTGGGACGACAGCGCGGGCACCCTGGCCCCGGGCCGGCGCGCGGATCTGGCCGTACTCGGCGACGACCCGAGACGGGTCGACCCCTCGCGGATCGGAGCCATCGAGGTCGTCGCCACGTACGTGGACGGCAGGCCCGCCTGAGACCCGCCCACCGGGCAGTCCGCGTTCGCTCACCGCCGCCCGCGCAGACGGTTCAGCAGCCGGCCGGCCTGTGCGCGCTTGCGGGGGTCGGCGGCGGCCCGCCGGACCGACGCGACCGCCCGCTGCCCCTGCGGGCCGCGCGCGAACTGCTTGATTCGGATCAACAACGCTGACATGACGCCTCCTTGGGGTACTCACCGGCTCGTGTACCCGCAGGCGGGACGGACATGTGCGGGCAGCCGCACGGCTGTTCAGGCCGGCTGTGGCGTGAGCCGCTTGAGGCCCTTGCGGTCGTAGTAGGCGGTCATGGCGAAGCCGAACAGCAGGGCCAGCACCGTACCGACCGCGATCATGATCCAGGAACGGGTCAGCCCCGCGTCGCCGCGCGCGTCGAAGTAGAGGATCGCGCGCACGCCGTCGCTGAGCTGGCGCATCGGTTCGAAGTGGGAGAGGAAACGATAGAAGCCGGGAACCGCCTGCAGTGGGACGGTCGCACCCGACGACGGCAGTCCCAGCACGATGAACACGAACATCGACACGAGCTGGCCGATCCCGCCGAACGCCGCGTTGATGGCCTGCACCCCCAGGCCGACGGCGAGGGCCGCGCAGTACGAGTAGATCCACAGGAGCGGCAGATGGGACGCGTCCATCCCCAGGATGCCGATGCAGGCCAGCATCACCAGGGCGGTGCTGACGAGTGTGATGCCCGCGGTCATCAGCATCTTGAGGAGCAGCGTCTGCGTACGGTTGATCGGCACCGTCGGGCGGCGCGTGTGCCACGGGCCGATCTCGTTGTCGGCGTAGCCGAGGGCGGTGTCGACGCCGTTGCTGATGACGTTGCCGCCCATGAACCCGGCCAGTACGAGCAGCAGGGTGTAGTAGAAGGCCGTCAGCCCGAGGCCGCTGTGCGCCCCGATCGGGTGACCGACCCGGGTGACGACCTCGACCGGATCGGCCAGCAGCAGCTTCGCGGTGGGGCCGGCCTGGGCGCCGGCGGTAGCCGTGAGCTGTTCGCCGACGGTGCGGGACGCCTGATGGGCGGCCTGGGTCGTGATCTGACTCGCCAGCGAGGATCCGAGACTGCCCTTGCCGGGGTTGGTGAGCACGGTGATGGCCGGCCGTTTCGTGGCGCCGGACGTGGGGAGCGCGGTGACGGCCTGTGTGAAGCCGGCCGGGACCACCAGCGCGCCGTAGACCTGGCCGGAGTCGAGCTGCTCCTGGGCCTGGGCGAGACTCAGTTCGCGCCAGTCCGCCTTGCCGCCCGCGGGGTCGGCGGCGATGGCGGCGGTGATCTGCGTGCCCAGGTTCTGCCGCTGTCCCGCCGGCGGTGCGCCCGTGTCCTCGTTGACCAGGGCGATGGGCAGGTCGCGCAGTTCCGCGTTGGGATTGACGATGCCGCCCATGTAGAGCAGCGACAGCAGCAGGGCGAGCAGCCCCGTCAGGATCGTGGGGACCAGCCACAGCTGGGGGCGGCGCGCCAGGGCCGCGGCAGTGGCTTCGGGGGCGACGGTCGGGGACATCGGTCTCCGTAGCTTCCCGGCGGGCCGGGATCGAGGGGCGGTGGCAGCGGCGGGCGCCGCTCGGCACCCTCAGGATGGTCTCCGTACCGGGGAACGCCGCCGTACCCCTCGCGCTCCGTCCGCGAACCCGCGTACGGGACCACCGGAACGGCCCACCCGGGCGCCGCCCGCCGGGGGGGCGGGGCGGGCCCGGCACGGGGACGGCGGGGACCGGGTGGCCGGGCCACCGGCCACCGGTGAAGTCCGCATCCGGGGGTGTGTAGCTTCGTGATCATGAAACCGCTGACGGACACCGCCACCACCACCGACCAGGCACCGGCCGATCCGGCCGCCACCGACGACGTGCTGGCCACCCAGCCCATCGGCTACTGGAGCGGCCTGGCCCACACGGCGGTGACCCGGCAGTTGAGGGACGCCATGGCGAGGATCGACGTGACACAGCCGCAGTACTGGGTCCTCAACCGGGTGAACGGCGGACTTCCGGCGCCCAGCCGGGAGGAGGTGGTCACGCAGCTGACCCCTCTCGCGGAAGGACCGCACGAGATCGGCCGGGTCGTGGACCAGTTGCTGCACCGCGGCTGGCTCTCGGCCGACGACGCACGGCGGCTGCACCTCACGGAGGCCGGGGAGGCCGCCAGGGCGCGGTTGCGGCAGCTGGTGACCGAGCAGCGCGCGCTGGTCCACCAGGGCATCGGCGACGAGGAGTACGTGGCCGCCCTCAAGGTGCTCCGCAGGATGGTCGCCAATGTGGAGTCGGCGGAGCCCCGGGCATCTTGACGCAGCCCTCGGCGGCTCCGCCTGCCGTGGGCCGGGCCCGCGTGGGCTTCAGCGGGCACAGGTGATCGAGAAGGGGACGGGGTTGGAGGTGGTGCGCACGGGGCTCTGGATCTCCACGGCCATCCCGGTCCTCAGGGTGCCCGTCTTCGCGTAGGCCGACAGGCGCACGGTGTCGCGTCCCGTCGGGTTCGCCCTGTCCCCGACGGACAGGGTGCGCCAGTGCGGATCCACCACCGAACCGTCGCCCGACACCCAGCGGTAGGAGATCAGTGTCGGCTCGGACGCCGTGAAGGTCGCGGTGAACGCCGGGGCGCGGCCCTCGGGGATCGGGCAGCTGCCGGTGTAGGCCGTGTTCGAGCCCGTCACCGACACCTGGACGCCCTGACCGGTCGCGGTGGCATCGCCGTTGCCGGTGAGCGCGTACGCGATCCCGCCTCCGATCAGCACGCACGCCGCCGTTCCCACCGCGACGAGAGTCATCGTGCGGCGCTTGCGGGGCGGGGCGGCCGCCGCCGCGGCCTCGGCCCGCCCCGAGGCCGCGGATTGCGCCCCGGAGCCCGCGGCCGCCGCCGCGGCACGATCCGCAGGGATCGGCGGGGTGCGGGTCGCGGTCGTGGCGGCGTCCGGATCGTGCGCGATGTCCCGCAGGGCTGCAGCGGCTTCGGCGGCGGGGGTCCGCTGCGCGGGCTCCTTGCGGAGCAGCCCGGCGATCACCGGGGCGAGCGGCCCGGCACACGTTGCCACCGGCGGTTCCTCGTCCACGACGGCCCGCAGGGTACTCAGCGCCGTGTCCTGCCGGAACGGGGAGATGCCCTCCACCGCCGCGTACAGCAGCACGCCGAGGGACCACAGGTCCGACTCGGGTCCCGAGGGGCGGCCCAGCGCGCGCTCCGGCGGCAGGTACTCGGGAGAGCCGACCACCTCGCCGGTCATGGTCAGGGCGGAGCTGCCCTCGACCATCGCGACCCCGAAGTCACTGAGCACCACCCGCCCGTCGTCCGCGAGCAGCACGTTCGCCGGCTTCACGTCCCGGTGTTCCACCCCGACGGCGTGGGCGGCACGCAGCGCGCTCAGCACCTCCGCGCCGATGTGCGCGGCGTACCGGGGGGTGAGCGGCCCCCCGGTACGCAGCAGTTCGGCCAGCGACTGCCCCCGGATCAGCTCCATCACGATCCAGGGCCGGCCGTCCTCCATGACCACGTCGTGGACCGTGACCACGTTGCGGTCGGGTATCCGGGCCGCCGCCCACGCCTCCCGCTCCAGCCGGCTGTACAGCCGGGCGATGTCGTCGCCCCACAGTCCGGCCGGAACCCGTACCTCCTTGACGGCGACCTCCCGGTGCAGGGTCTCGTCGAGGGCCTGCCACACCGTGCCCATACCGCCTTCCCCGAGCCGGGACAGCAGCCGGTAGCGGCCCGCGATCAGCCGTTCCCCACCCGCCGGACCCGGCGCGGAGTTGGTGGCCGTGAGCGCGGTCTCCGTCACGATCTCGGATTCGTCGTAGTACATGGCGGTGGGTCTCCTCTTGTCGCAGGCCGACGCGAGCATCACGTACGGACCCGGAGCCCGGTTCAGGATGGCTCAAAAGATTCCAAGAAATGGTTGAACCGGACACGTTCTCGACGGCGTGTTCCTGTCGTACGAGTCATCAGCGGTGTCGTTTTCCCAAGGAGTGTGGAGTGGCGTCGGTCATCGTCGGGCGCACGGGTCCGTTCACCGGACAGAGCGTGGTCCTGGGCAGTGAGCCCCTCAGCTTCGGGCGCAAGAGCGACAACAGCGTCGTGATCGTCAGTCCCAGTGCCTCCCGGCTGCACGCCGAGATCCTCACGGAGGCCCCCGGGTTCGTCCTCTACGACCGGGACAGCCGCAACGGCACGTTCGTCAACGACCAGCGCGTCACCCGGCACGTGCTGCGCCCGAACGACTGCATCCGGATCGGTGACGAAACGTTCCTCTATGAGGCGCAGGACGCCATGGAGACGGTCATGGACCTCTCCCTCCTGGACGTTCCCCGGATCAGCACCGCGGACCCGGGCCTGCTGCGGGTCACCGTCACCGGCGGCGGCCCGGTCGGTCTCGCCTTCGCCCTGGCACTCGACGAGATGCTGCCCGGCCGGACCGTCATCACCGTCTACGACGGGCGCTGGACCAGGAAGGGCTCCGCGGTCGTCTGGAAGGACGAGACCCAGGGCAACTTCCGCCGCCAGCAGGTGGTGACCGTCCAGAGCCGGCAGTACCTCGCCCTGTCCGAAGAGGTCCGCCACGCGCTCTTCGACGACGCCGGCGCCTATTGCGAAATGTGGCCCGTCGGCCCGGACTCGGTCGACGGCCACCCGCCCCGCAACATCCGGATCGCCCACATCGAGGACCGGCTGCTGGAGCTCGCCGGCCGGCGGCCCGCGATCCGTCTCGTCCCCAAACGCTTCGACGTGACGGAGCAGCAGAACCGGCTCACCCAGGAACACGTGCTCGTGGTCTGCGAGGGCGGCCGCTCCCGCACCCGCGAGCACTACGCCGACCGCTTCGGCGCGGCCGACGCCTCGATCTACTCCCTCGACGGCGAACACCTTCAGGACGTCGTACTGGGGCTGCGGGTCAGGTCGACCCTGCCGGACCCGATGAGTGTCCTGCTCACCGTGTCCCAGAACCGCTTCCTGCTCAACTCGCTGCACGGCGAGGGATTCCTGAACATGAGGCTCACCCGGGAGGAGGCCAGGAACGTCATCGGCATCGACCCGGTCCGGCAGGTCTTCGAGGAGTGCATCGCCGCCCGCCCCTGCCTGATGAGCCGGCAGGAGGAGGACAACGAGTTCCGCTGTCCCACCCACGGCACCCTCTTCCTGCCCGCCCTGCTGCGCAGTTCCCCACTGTGGAAGGAGATCCGCCAGGGCCTCCGCCTCTTCGGCGTGGCCGAGGACGACCTGTCGGCGATCACCTCGTTCCGCCTGGACATGGTGCAGCGCCCGCGGTTCACGGCCCAGCTGCACCGGCCGACCGCCACCAGCCCGGGCACTTTCGGCTTCCTGCTGGGCGACGCGGCCAACGCCATCCACTTCTGGCCCGGCCGCGGCCTCAACAGCGGTCTGGCCTCGGCCACTTCACTGGTCCGTTCGCTCGGCCGTGCCTGGCAGGGCAGGCCGCTGCGGGATGCCGACTTCATCCGGCACGAGGCCGCCATGTCCATGCTCCAGTACCGGCACAAGAGCCGCGCCTGGAACGCCATGGTGACCACCGACGGCCAGGGCGTCACCCGCGCGATCAGGGACGTCATCGCGCGCAGCGCGGAAGCCGGCGGCGCCGACGGCGGCGAGGACGGGAACGACCTGGAGGCGCTGCTGGAGCGGATGGCCGGAATCCGCGACCGGCTGGCATCGCGGCTCCCGGGCCTGCCCGCGGACGGGGAACTCCGCTCCCACCTCGCATCGGTCGCCCCCGCCACCCTGCGCACCCTGCGGGAGAGCGGAGCCTGGGACACCCTGATCGTCGGTGGCGAGGAGGCCGACATCGACCTCTTCTACCAGTCGGACTCCCCGGTGTTCGTACCCCGTCCAGCCGACCCCGGTCCGGCCGGTCCCCGTCCGGCAGACCCCCGGCGGGCACCGGCCCCGGTCGCCGGGTGACCGGTGAGGGTGAGGGCGAGGGAGGGCGCCGCGCGGACGAGGAGACGCCGCGGGTCAGTCCTCGTCCGCGCGCGACAAGGCGTCGGTGACCATACGCGTGGCGAAATCCCGGTCTCCGGTGATCCGGTTGATGTGCTCCGCGAGCAGCAGGGCCGTGGCCTCCAGGGAGTTCATCTCGTCCCCGGTCCAGTCGCCGTACTGCTTGCGCCACAGGTTGGGGCTCAGCCCGGTGGCGGCCGCGACGACCAGGCCGACCATGGTGGGGATGACCTCGGGGCGCACGCTTCTGGGCATCATGCGCATCGAGGCCACGAAGCTGGGCACCACGTACTCGATGACGTCACTGCCCTGGTCCTCGTGGGCCATCCGCAGCCACTGCACGAACATGTAGATGAGCGTGCACGCACCGTCCACCAGGTCCTCGGCCTCCTCGGGGCCCAGTGACGCGGTGAACTGCTCGACCAGCTGCTGCTGTTCGGGGTCGGTCCCGGACTTGCCGGAATAGATGGCCTTCAGCCGTGAGTCGATCATCATGAGTGCCGCACCCACGTCGCCGACGGCGGCGTACTGGGAGTCACAGGGCGATGGCACAGGATTCCTCCTCGGGTGACCGTGCGCAACTCGGTGTACTCGTACAGTAGCCCCACGACGGCGGGGCGGTCAGCGGAATCCGGTGCCTCCGGGCGAGCCGGTGACACGGTCCGGCCCGGGGTGGAGAATCGGACGCACGGACGTGGGGCCGAGGGGTGGGGGGCGCTGTGGGTCGGGTACTGCGTGTGGGGATCGTGGTTCTGCCGGTGGGGTTCGTGCTGTGGTACGCCTCGTACTACACCACTGTCGTGGTCTGGGAGTTGCGCAAGCTCTTCGCCTGGTTCGCCCTGCCCCTGCTGACCGCGGCGGTCGTCGTGGTGGTCATGGTGCTGGTGGGCTGGCTGCGGCGGCGGGCGGGGCGCGGTGCGGGTGTCGGGAACGCGGCCGCCGCCCTCGGCTGCCTGGGCGCCGTCGTCGGGCTGGGCCTGACCGTCGGCTGGCTGGTGTACGGCTCGTACCTGCAGGACCGTGCGTACATGGCCACGGCGCGGGTCGTGACGGAGCCCGTGCCCGCCCTGGCGGCCCGGGTGCCGTACGTGGCAGGCAAGGCGCAGGCCGCTCCGCACCTGGGCGACGTCACCGGTGAGATCTCCGACATCACCTACCTGCCCGACTCGGACCGGTTCGCCACCCTCGTCGAGCGGCGCGGCTGGCTGGCCGGGTACGAGGTCGGCCTCGTGCAGGACGTGCCCCTCGGCGGCGAGAGCCGCAGCCAGGAGCGCTGTCCGTTCGACGTGTCGAAGGCGGACGCGAGGATCAGCGGCTGGTTCACCCACAACCTCGGGAGGAAGATCTCGGCCGAGAAGCGCTGGGTCCGGTTCGAGGCCGACGACGCCTACGTGACCTGCTCGGGCGGCGCACCGGTGGTCGTCGTACCGCTCAAGCGCCAGACCGGGTTCCTCGTGGTGACCGAGCGGCCCGCCGGAGTCGCGCTCTACGACGGGCGGACCGGAAAGCTCACGATCACCACCGACACCTCCGCCGTTCCGGGCCCGTCCTATCCGATCAGCCTGGCGGCCCGCCAGCGGGAAGGGACGGCCGCGGTGGGCGGCTTCAGCGACTGGTGGTTCGAGCGCAGCGGGTGGGACGCCTCCGAGGACGGCGCCAACGAGGGCAACGAGTCCGAGTTCACCATGCGGTACGCCGACGAGGCCGGGCACAGCGCGTACGTCACCCCGCTCACCCCGCAGGGGGAGGCCAGTTCGGTCGTGGCCGTGTCGACGGTGCCCACCCGCCACCAGGGCGGCGGGCTGGCGCCGATGACGGTCCATCGCCTCGATCCGGCGTGGTCCTCGCCGAAGGCACTCGTCGCCCTGATCAAGGCGGAGTACCGGGACGTCTGCTGCTACAACGACGACCAGGTGTTCGAGGTCGTCCCCACCGGGGGCGGAACGTGGACGGCCACCGTGGGCAGCGAGCAGAACGTCCGCTACCGCGTGGAGGGGAAGGGCCAGGTCGGCGGACGTGAGGCGACCTGCCTGAAGGCCGCCGACGGAGCGCTCATCCGGTGCGCGTACGTGGTGCCCGGATCGCCCGAGGAGCAGGAGCTCAAACGCAGGGAGCAGCAGAAACAGCAGCAGGAGGGTGCGAAGAACCCGGGGGACCCGGGCGATCTGACGGCCTATACGAACGAGCAGCTGGCCGAACTCCAGCGCCGGATGACGGAGGAGATCGGCCGTCGGCTGAAGGGGTGAAGAGGTGACCGGCCGGCCCCGATGCCGTGATGCGGTGACGTCGTGTTGCGGTCATGCCGTGATGCGGTGATGCCCCAGGCGCGCGAAGGCCGCCTCGCCCGACGGTGAGGCGGCCTTCGCGTGGGGGCGGCATGGTCCGCGGATCCTCGGAGCCGACGAGCCGGCTCCTCACCGTAGCGATCCGGTCACCCTGGCGGGCCGTCGCATGAAACGTGCGTGGCCGTCACCTGGGCCGCAGGTGCGAGAGGCCGCGTCGCAGGGGTCGGTCCGCCGCGCAGCTCCGTGGTGCGGGCCTGCGGGCACCCGGCGGGAGCTGCGCGAACACCCTTCGGATCACCGGCATGCGAACGGACTGTCCGTAAATCGACCGCCCATGTGCGGGAGGCCTTCATGCCTGGCAGGCTCAGCCCCAGTTGGGCGACACATGAAAGTTCTGGCGCGCCAAACAACCTTCGAATCGAAAGTGGGCCTTGTCATGCGTCATCGCTTCGCCACTGTTTCCGCCGCCGCTCTCCTCTGCCTCGCCGGCACCGCGGGCCTGGCGGAAGCGAGCCCCGCGAGCTCGCACGGACCCTCCGCAATGGTCTTCACCGTCACTCAGGGGGGCGACGCCACCACGGGCACGGTGTTACGGGCGGCCGTCCTCAGCTGTGCCTACACCGCCGAGGGCACGCACCCCGACCGCCGGGCCGCGTGTGACGCCCTCAACGCCGTGGACGGCGAGTTCGACCGGCTGTTGGCCACCCCGGACCGGGGCCGGGCCTGCCCCAGGCGCAAGGACCGCGTCACCATCACCGCGGACGGTGTGTGGAACGGTGACCGCATTGAATGGAAGCACACCTTCCGCAACGAGTGCGTGATGTCCGCGACTCTGAACGGCAACGCCCTCTACGCGTTCTGACGCTGCGGCCCCCCGTCGTGCCGGGGCCGGCCGCCACCGCGGGTGGTGGCCGGCCCCGCAGCGCGGGCGCGGGGGAGCCTTCGACCCCTGGCAGCCCGACGCGTCGCCGTGTGGCCGCGTCGGTGCGGCCCGCTTCGGGCAGCCGCGCCTGGACGTCCCGCCGAGCCTGCGGCGACGCCGGCGCCCGCCAGCGTCCGTTGATGCGTCAGTCCCGGGCTGCCGACAGGGCGCCCAGGGCCGCGCGGAGCGAACGTTCGTACTGCGAGCGGGAGAAGGCCAGGACGCCGAGGGCGTCGTGGTTCCAGTCCCGGGAGTTGTTGCGGAAGCCCGACCAGGTCACGGTGGTGTCCGTGACGGTGATGTGCGCCGTCAGCGCCCAGCAGTCGTCGATTCCGCACGTGCACGACAACAGCAGCATGTCGCCCGGCCCGGTGCCGTGGGGCACGCTGTCGGGTTCGGTGCCCAGCAGGTGTCCGACGGACAGCGGGGTCGGATACGTGTACGCGCCGGCGAGCAGCGGAGAGGGATCCGGTGCGAACTCCGCGGCTCGCTCCTCCTGTTCCGCGAGCGCATCGGGAAGCTCCGCCCTGCGCACCAGTTCCAGGAACGGAATCCCGTCCACCGAGAATTCCAGAACGGGGGGAGTTTCACCCCGGCCTTGCCCACCGCAGGAGTGGGGAACCGTGCGAAATTCGATCGAATGCATGCCGGTCACCATAGCCGGTTTCCGGTCCGGCGTTCGGACTTGCAACCGGTCCGTCGCGTTGAGCATCGACTACTCATGCGGACCACTCGGCAGTCGTGTTCACTGCGACCGGGCGTCGCTTCGTATAGGACGCCGACGACCGGACAGCAAGGGGAACAGGTCATGCAGGAACCGCCCGCCGAAGTGGGATGCACCCAGCGGGTCCAGATCCATCTCGACGATCTGGATTTTCTGGGAATGGTGCACAACTCACGCCATGCGCTCTTCGTCGAGCGAGCCGTCACAGCCTTTTGGCAGGAGCAGGGATGGAGTGCGGACCCCGGTCGCTCACGGTATCGGGACACCCATCTCGTCGTGCGTGAATTCCTCGTCACGTACGAGGAACCGATTCGGGGCACGGGGGACGTGGGCGTGTGGTTCCGGATATCCCGGCTCGGCCGTACGAGCGTGACGTACGAGTTCCAGGTGCGGTCCGCGGAGGGCCGCCGTGTTCATGCCCACGGCCATCGGGTGCAGGTCCGGATCGACCCGGAAACGCTGCAGCCCCTCGCCTTCAGCGACGAGCTGCGGAACACCGCGCGCCGGCTCATGGCGGCGTCGGCCGGGCGGTGAGGCGGCTCACCGGGGAGAACACCGCCGGGTGGATCCAGCTGAGTAGGCGTTGCTCACGACACCCGGCCGCATACGCACAAGACTTTGAACCAGCACCTGGCGTCTCACCTCGTCCCACCGCGCCAGGGATTTCAGAACGACCCAAGGAGTGCGTTTCCGTCATGCTGAAGAGAAAGTCTTCTGTTGCGGTTCTGGCAGCGGCAGCCCTCTTGGGAGAGATGTTCTCCGCGTATTCGATGTTCTCCCTCATGAACAGCCCTTCGGTGGCCCTTTCGATGTGGCCCGTCGTCTGGACGGCCGCAGTCTTCACCCTGAGCCTGCTCGTATCGATCGTTCTCGCCGTGCGCGGGATCACCGTGATGGGCTCTGCGTCCGTCGCCGCGGCAGGGCTGGGATTCCTGGCGTCAGGGATCACGGGCGGCGAAACGACCCAAGTGCTCATGGGGTTGGTATGCATCGTCGCAGGGCTGTCGTTCACGTTCGTCCTCGCCAGGTTCTCCATTTCCTCCCTGTTCGGGCAGTTGGCGCTGCATGCCGTCGCCGGCGGGGAGCCGAGAGAGCGCCGGACCAGGCTGTGCCGCATCACCGATCTCGATCAACGCCTCCTTCCCCTGCTGGAGGACACGGTGCACGCGTACTCGCTGGGGGACCTGCGCGCAGCGACCAAGCTGTGCTGCGAAACGCGGTATGCGGACGAGGGCGTGCTCCCGCGCGGTAGTTCGTTCGCCGGACCGCCTCCCGTGGTCGAGGCGTGCGTTCTCACCGAGAACCTGGTCATCGTCCTGATAGTGCACACCGAAGGGCGCGGGGTCGCCCTCGTGGGGAGGCTGCAGCAGACGATGGTGACGGAGCCGTCCCGCCCGGAGGACGGTACGGGAGCGCGCGAGGTCTACGTGAGGTCGGCGTGGCTGGATTCCATCGAGTCGTCGAGCTACCCCTTCCCCCTCGACGACAGCGCGGTCGGCCGGGAATTCGTGCAGGTGTTCCGTGGCATGCTCACCGCGACCCGGCACGCCTGACGCACCCGCGCGGGGGTCAGGGCAGCAGTCGGTCGGCCAGCTCCCCCCGCGTGGTGATGCCGAGCTTGTTGTAGACGCGCTGCAGGTGGTTGTCGACCGTGCGCACCGAAATGGTGAGCGCGGCGGCGATGTCCTTGCTGAGCATGCCCCGGGAGGCGAGCAGCCCGATCTCGCGCTCTCTCCCGGTGAGCTGTACGACAGCCTCACAGACCACGAGAGCCGGGGTCCTCGCCCCCTCGCAGCGTTCGGCGAGATCCTCGGCGCGGACGGCGGCGGCGCTGGCCCGACGGGTCTGCCCCGCCGCTCTCAGGAGGGAAGCGGCGGTGCTCGCCGCCTCAGCCGCCAGCAGGTCCGCCCCCATGGCCTCCAGTGCGTCCGAGGCGGCGAGCAGCCCCTCGGGGTCGCGCGTGGACCACGCGACAGCCAGATCCGCGCGGGACCGGTGGAAGGGGCCGGTGCACTCCCGCGCGATCTCGGTCAGCCGCTTGGCGGCCGCCCTGGCCACGCCGGCTTCCCCGGCTTCTCCGGGCTTCCCGAGCCGGACGAGATCGGTCAGCAGGATCGCTTCGGACGCGGTCTCCCCGCGCTCGTACGCCTCCCCGGCGGCCGCCGTCAGAACCGCTCGCGCGCGGGTCAGCTCACCGCGGGCGACGTACAGCCAGGCTTCGCCGAGCCGCTCCTCGGGGAAGTACCCCGCGGCGGGCAGCCTGTCGCGTTCGGCCAGGGCCGTTTCCGCCGCTTCGCAGTCTCCCTGCAGGGCGGCGGCGGCCGCCACACCCGCCAGCGCCATCGACAGCACGACCGGAGTGTGCGGGCGGGACGCCCGGGCCACCTCCGCGAACCAGCGCCGCGCCCGGGCGGGGTGTCCGGCATACCATGCGCCACGAGCCAGATAGAAGGCCAGCAGCCGACGGTCTGCGCTCGCACTCGCGTCCGTGACGTCCCCGAACGCCCGCGCGCCCACCTCCTGGGCCTCGGCGAGGCGACCGCTCTCCGCCAGGGCCAGGACGAGAACCGCCCAGTGGCTCACCTCGTGCGTGGCCGGTGAGTCGGGTTCGCCGGCAGCCGAGCCGAAGGCCATGGCGCGGCGGATCCAGCCCTCGGCCTCCTCGCCGCGACCCGTGACCGAGAGGGCGGTGGACCTGGTCAAGGCGGCCCACAGCCATGCCTGGGCATCCGGTGCGTGCGTGCCCTCCGGTTCGAGGTCCGCGGTCAGGGCGAGGCTGCGCCTGACGTTGCCGACGGTGAGCGCCGTGGCGGCCTCGTTGAGCAGCAGGGCCCGGCGGCCGAGCGGACTGGTGACGCGGTCACGGGCGGCCCCGATGACGTCGAGGACCTCTGCGTAGGGTGTGCCCAGCCCCCACAGGAGGTTCTGTGTCCGGACCGGCAGCGCGGACAGGACTTCCTCCTCGGTCGAGGCCATGGCGTCGGCCTGGGACAGCACGTGATCGGCCTGCTGGTAGTCACCGGCCTCGTACAGCGTCTTGCCCAGCAGCAACTGGACCTGGAAGCTCTGGTGCTGCTGCGGTATCGCCCGCAGGAGACCGAGCGCACGGGGGTACTCGCGGGCGTGAGCGGCCAGGACCGCCGCGCGGACGAGCAGAGCCGGGTTGGCGGTGCCCGTGGCCGCGAGCTTGTAGGTGGCGAGGTGGACCGCGTCTTCCCTGCGACGGGCCCCGCTCTGCTTCAGCAGGTGGACCTGCCGGAGCAAGGTGTCCCTGCGGCACTGGGCGGTCATGTCCGCGCGCAGCACCTCGCCGTAGAGGGGGTGGGCGAGCCGGACCGCTGAGCGCCGTTCCTCCTGGACGACGACGATCAGTCCCAACTGCTCCAATGCGCCCAGCACGTGCGGTTCGGCTTCCTTTTCCAGGTGGCCGAGGGACAGCGGCTCGCACAGGGACAGCACGTTCAGCACCTGGCGGCCGGCGGGTGGGGCGACGGAGAGCCGGGACCCGATCAGATCGGTCAGGCGCCGGGTACCCGGCAGGCGGTCCGCGGTCATGTCCCAGATCTCGCCGTCACACGTCAGCACTCCCGCCGCCACCGCCCCCACCACCAACTCCCGCAGGTAGAGGGGATTGCCGCCACTGCTGGTCAGCAGGTGGTTGACCGCGCTCCTCCCGACAGGCCCCTCCAGGACCCGCTCCAGCACGGTCACGACCTGCTCACGGGTGAATCCGGCGAGGTCCACCTGCCGCACGGCGTCGCCGTGCCCGAGCGCGGCCACCGCCAGCGCCTGGCCTTCACCCGACCGAACCGTTCCCACCAGGAAGACCACCCCGGCGTCCATCAACTGCCGCAACAGCATCGCCGAAGTCGCGTCGAGCAGGTGGACGTCATCGACCAGGATCACCGTGCGGGGCCTCGCCGTGCCCGGCTGTGACAGCAGCCGGGCCACGTGGGCGAATCCCGAGACCGGGTCGGACAGATCGACGCCGTCGGGCAGCAGGTGGGCGATGGCCCCCAGGGGAACCGAGGCCGCCGCCGCGGTGGCGACCGCCCTGCCGACCCGGTGCCCGAGCACGGCCGCACGGTCCAGACACTCCTCGGCCAGCCGGGACTTGCCCACTCCGGCCGGCCCGAATACCAGGAACCCGGCGCTGCGGGTTTCCGACAGGACCTCGTCGAAATCCTTCAGCTCGCCCTCGCGGCCGACAAGCGGCCAACGCCGCAGCACGCCGTCTCGCTTCATTCCTCTGCCCCCGTCGGTCGACCCTGCCCGCCCGCCCTGGCCCGCGACTTTCTCGTGCGGCAGTCCTCGTGCGGCAGTTCTCGTTTTCACGTAGCCGAAGAACAGGACCGGAGGAGAAGTCGACACAACAGGCTGAATGAACACGCTGCGCCACACCTGGATTGCGGAGTGCATGCAAGGCCGGGCGGCGGCCCGCTGCGGGCGTAGGTGATGAGCGCGGGATGACCTGCCGTCAGTCAGGTGACGGGCACTGGGTTGTGGCGTCGGCAGAGCGGACGGCACATCCACGGCTCGGGTGGATCATATCCGAAGGGGAGTGGGACCGGTTCTCCACCCCCGCCGAGCCTTCGGGGCGCGCACGGTGGCGTCTGCGCGCCGAAAGGACCACAGGAAACAGGGAGAACGAAGCATGGCATTCGGCATCAAATTCCAGATGCAACTCACCTTTGCCTCCGCTGAGGAATTCGAGGCGTGGCGCCGGCAGATCCTCATCGAGCAGCGGACACGACTGGAAACCCTTCCCCGGTTCTCGGAAAGGTTCGATCCGTTCGACGAGGACCTGCTGACGGATCTCGTCATCGAGGATGCCTCGACCCTGGAAGAAGCACTGGGCGAACTCCGGAGTGCCGGCCACGAGATCACGGAGGAAGACATCGCGGAGTGGATGCCTGCGGTGGGTGACGAGGGACATCCGGGCATCTACCTCAGGGAGACCCGAAAGCTGAGGCGGGACTCCCGCGTCGAGGCCCTGCTGGATCACCTGCGCGTCAACCCGGCCCCGAGCCTGCTGCAGGTTCACTCCATGTCGTTGCACCATCACGGCGATATCGTGATCAGCGGGGCCTTCCGCGACTACGACACCTACGGCGAGTACCGCCTTCCCCTGATTCTTGCGGCGACTGCCGCCAAGGAGTCCGGCGGTGCGGGCCATGTGTCGTTCCACGGGATCGATGACATGGAGCCAGTGGCGCTGTTCGTGGATTTCCACCGGGAAGCCGTCGAGATCAGCGAACCAGACATCCAGGATGCGGCCGCTTGGAACATCGCCGGGCGTTTCGCCGAACGGGCCGCCGTCGGCTGTCCGTCGCACACCCGCAGTGCTCGTCCTCCGGCACAGGGGACCCAGGAGCCGGGGCCCGTGGACCACGGGCGCACAGGGGTTGAGTAGTGCTTGCTCATGTGCCGGGGAACCGGTGCCCGGTTTGCTTCTCGGAGGCAGCCGGCCACGCGGTCGTGGAGCGGCCGCCCTTTCCGGCTCTGAGCGCAAAGGACCCCCCTGTGCACGACCTGCAAGCCCCGCGCCGCGGTCTCCCCCTGCTGACCGCCCCCGAGGCGCGGTCCATCGACCACATCCCCGTGGACGAGCGCCACGGCAAGCTCTGGCACCAGGGCCCGTTCTGGTTCTCCGGCAATTTCGTCCTGACCACGCTCGTCATCGGATTCATCGGCCCCTCGATCGGCCTCGGCCTGGGCCGGTCGGTGGCGGCCGTGGTCCTCGGTGCCTGCTTCGGCACGTTCTTCATGGCCGTCCACGCCAACCAGGGTCCCCGTATGGGCCTGCCTCAGATGATCCAGTCCAGGGCCCAGTTCGGGGTCCGGGGAGCCGTCGTACCGTTCACGGCCGTCATCTTCGTCTACGTGGGCTTCAACGTCTTCAACACCGTGCTCGCCGCCCAAGGACTGTCCCGGATCGTCGGGGGCGGCCCCTGGCTCTGGTACCCCGTCCTGGCCGCCGTGTCGGTGGTGCTGGCCCTGGTGGGTCATGACCTGATCCACCTCGTGCAACGCGTCCTGACCGGGATCCTCGTCCTCGTGTTCGGGGTGCTCACCGCCGGAGTCGTCGTCCAGTGGTGGGATGCGCCGGCCGTCGCCCCCGCGACCGGCAGCCCGTGGACCTCGTTCCTGACGGTCTTCGCGGCTGCGGCCGGCTACCAGATCAGCTACGCCGTCTACGTATCGGACTACTCCCGGTACCTGCCCGCGGACGCGGACGCCCGCTCGGTCATCTGGTGGACCTACGCCGGCGCGGCCGGCTCGGCGGTGTGGCTGATGTCGCTGGGCGCCTTCATAGGCAACCGCATGTCCGCCGACGATGTCGTCAGCGGCCTGCTCCGGACCGGTGACGGCATCGTTTCGGGCTTCGGCCCCCTCGTCGTCCTGGTATCGGCTCTGGCCCTGATCAGCGTCATGGGCGTCAACACCTACGGCGCGATGCTGACCGTGGTGAGCGCGGTGGACGCCTTCCGGCGCGAGCGCCCGACGCGCCGTCTGCGGACCGCCGTCGTCCTGTCCGTCGGCGCCGTGGTCCTCGCGGTGGCCCTGTCCCTGCCCGAGGACTACGTGGCCGGCTTCAGCAGCTTCGTCCTGCTGATGCTCTACTTCCTGGTCCCGTGGACCGCGGTCAACCTCGTCGACTACTACGCCATCCGCAAGGGTCACTACGTGATCCGTGACATCTTCGACGACCAGGGCGTCTACGGACGCTGGTCCTGGCGCGGCCTCGTCTCGTACGTCACGGGCCTCGTCGCCATGGTCCCGTTCATCTCGACCACCTTCTTCCGCGGGCCGGCCGCGGAAGCCATGGACGGCGCCGACGTCTCGTTCGTCGTGGGACTGCTGGTGAGCGGCATCCTCTACGCGGTGCTGGCGGGAAAGCGCGATGCCACTGCGCCTCTTCCCGAAGGCCGTCCGCTGAAGTCCGTACGGTCCCTGTGAGCCGCCCGAGGCCCGGCAGGAAGGAATCGGCCATGTCCTTCGCGCTGGAAGTGATGCCGGTGGTCCTGAGGTCTCCTCGTGCGTGCGACATCGATCAACACAGGATGTGGTGTAAAGACATGAGTGACGTGTATTCACTTCTCCAGAAGGCGGCAATCGCCGCCGAGACCGGCGAACTCCGTTCACTGGCCGCGCACTTGGAGGAAGCGAGCAGGTTCTCCGAGGGCGGCCCGGGCCTGGCCGACTGCTTCCTCGCCGGTCTGGCCACCCGCCTCGGCCGGGACCGGCCCGCCAATCTCTATCTGCGGACGGAGGGCATGGCCCAGATCGACCTGTTCTACCTGCTGCATCAGCACCTGCCCTTCCTGCGGGCGGGGAAGCTCGCCAACGACGCCCTCCTCGAATACTGCGCGGACCAGCAGACGGCCACCGTGCTCGCACTCGGGATCGGTCAGGGCCGTCAGGAGGTGGACCTGGTGGCCCGCGCGGGGCTGGAGCGCGTGACCGTCGTAGGTGTCGACGTCGCCGCAGGGAGCCTCGATGCGGCCGGCCGGGCCATGAGCGGGCCGGAAGTACCCGCAGGGACCCGGGTCGACTTCCGTCCGGTCCTCGCCGCGAGCGAGGACGTGGGCGAAAGCGTGTGGGCGATGATCGAGCGGTTGCCCCGTCCCCTGCTCGTCACGGCCTCCTTCGCCCTCCACCACATGCTGGACCGGGAGGGTGAACCGGACGCGCGCGCCGCACTTCTGCGCAGACTGCGCGCGCTGGAGCCGGCCGCGCTGGCACTGTGCGAACCCGACAGCGATCACCACCTCGTCCCGTTGCGGGTCAGGCTGGCCAACGCCTGGCACCACTACGGCACGGTCTTCGCCGCGATCGACGCCACCGGCGCCAGCGACGGGGAGAAGCGCGAGATGAAGCGGTTCTTCGGCCGGGAGATCGTGGACGTCGTGGGTGCCACCCGCGAGACCGCGCGTTACGAACGGCACGAGCCGACGCGCACATGGCTCGACCGTCTGACCGCCTGTGGTTTCGTCCCCGTGGCCCTGCCCCAGCCCGCCGGTGAGCAGCTGCCCGGCTTCACGGCCACCGCCCGTCCCACCCACCTCGAACTGGCCTACCGGCGTACCTCCGTCGCCGCCGTGATCGTGGCCGAACCCGCGCGCTGACCAGCAGCTGGGAAGGGGCCGTCCGTCCCCGCAGGGAACACCAGCCCGACGCGCCCCACAGAGTGAACCGGATCGTTCAGTGAACAACTTTCATGGATTCCTGACCAGGGATCAAATCGAAGAGGCGATCGCCGTTGGCGGAGTGGAATACGCGGCGCAGCTCGTGAGCGACTACGTGACGGCCATCGGGATCTTCACGCGGGAGGCCGAGGGCGATGTCGCCAGGCTGGAGGCGCTGCGGAACCGACTGCTCGGGCTGAGAACCGAGGCGCAGCGGGAGTCGTCGCCGGCCCGGCCCGATGAGCCGCGGTCGAAGCCGCGCACCGGATGAGGACCGGTTCCGCAAGCGCCCGGCCGGCCGTCCGCCGGTGCGGTGGGAGGCGTACTCCCAGGCGCGCGCGGTGACGATGCGGGCGGGGACGGCACGGAGGCCGGCGCGACCGGGCTCCGCCCCGCACCCGCCGACACCCCCGGAGCTCCCGACTCCGTCGGCCCGGACGGTCCCACGGCGGCCGGGGGTGCGCCCCCCCGCGCCGGGGGAGCCCCGGCGGCGCGGCGACTGCCGGACGACGGCTCCTCGAAGTGCCCGCACTCCACGACCCCGACGGCCTGGTGTGCGCCGGTGCACGGTAGGAACGTGCGGGAGAGCGCGTCCGCCTCCGCGCGCCCGGAGCGCACCACCGGCCGACTGTCGAAACGCGTTCCGGCCCCGCTGCCACCGGACGGCAACACCCGGGGCGATTGTCACTCTATTCCCGCCTAGGGATGATTCACGTAGGTGTGTGGATCTTCGCGTGCTTATGCTTCACCCGCTATGACGGAAAGTCAGACCTCCCGCACGTTACGGGAATCAGCCGATGTGGTCGTCCTCGGTGCCGGACCCGCCGGGCTCGTTCTCGGAGTCCTGCTGCACACCGCCGGGATCGACTGCGTCATCCTGGAGCGTGCTTCCCGTACCCATGTCCAGACCCGGGCCCGCGCCGGGTTCCTCGCCCCGAACACCGTACGGATCCTGGACCGCCACGGCCTCGCCGACGGCCTGCACCGACACGGCCACCGCCACGGCACGTGCGAGTTCCGCACGGAGGACGGCCGGTTCCGCCTCGACTACGGAGCTCTCGGCCAGGGCGGGCAGCATCACGTCTACCCGCAGCAGAACCTGGTCACGGACCTCCTGAACCACTACCTCGGCCTCGGCGGACGCATTCGCTTCCGCACCGAGGCGCTCGGCGTGCGTGACACCGACGGCAGCCGGCCGGCCGTCACGACGCGCGAGCCCGACGGCAGCCCCGGCCGGTGGACCGCCCGGTACGTCGCCGGCTGCGACGGCCGGTACGGGGCGGCCCGCCGCTCACTGCCACCGGACGCCGTCCGCCACCACCGGTACGACCACGGGGTGACCTGGCTCGGCCTGCTCGCCGAGACCCCCGCGAGCCTCGACGCCGTCGGCTACGCCATCCACGGCCACGGCTTCGCCGGGCACATGGCCCGCACCTCGGAAGTCACCCGCTACTACCTCCAGTGGCAGCGCGGCGCGTCTGCCGACGCCTGGTCCGAGCAGCGGATCTGGGACGAGCTCGACGTCCGGATGCGCGCGGCGGACCACGGCCCGCTGCGGCGGGGACGCCTCCTGGAACGCGGGGTCTTCGACCTCACCTGCGACGTCGTCGAACCGCTGCGGCACGGCCCGCTCTTCCTGGCCGGGGATGCGGCGAGCCTGCTCGCCCCGGCCGCGGCGAAGGGCGCCAACCTCGCGGTCCTGGAGGCCGAGATCCTGGCCGAGGCCCTCGCGGACGCCCTCACCCGGGGCGACACCGCAGGGCTCGACAGCTACTCGGACCGGTGTCTGGCGCACATCTGGCGGGCGCAGGAGTTCACCGGGTGGATGACCCGGCTCCTGCACGCGCCGCCCCCCGACCGGGACCAGGGCGGCGGATCGTTCTTCCACGCCGCCCTGCAGCGTTCCCGGCTCGCCTCGCTGCGCACCTCGCGCGTCCACCAGGACTGGTTCGCCGAGAACTACGTCGGGGTGTGACCGCCGAGGCAGCCCGCGCGCGTACCGCCCCCTGCACCACCTCCCGCACCACCCCTGTACCCGCTCACGCCGTACGCCCTTCCCGTACCGCGCCCCGCCCCCGCCGCGACCGCTTCGCCCTGCCCTGACCAGCCCCGTACCGGCCCGAGGACACCTCCACGATGACGACCACCCTCCCCGACGAAACGTTGCTCCTGGACGACACCGCCTGCCTGAGCGCGGCGGCCCGGTTCGTCCGCGAGCACGACAGCGCCGCCCTCCTGCCCCTCCTCCTGCCCGGCCTGGGTGGCCCGGACCTGCAGGCGCTGGCCGGGCACTGCCGGTTCGCGCACGCCGGGCTGCTGCTCTTCCCGCCGGACGCGGACGGGCTGCGGACCCAACTCGCCGACTGCGGACTGGCGGTGGACACCCCCTCCCACCCCAGCGTGGTGGTCCGCGAACGCCTCGCCCGGCGCCACCGGCGCGACCCGGCCGAGCTCGACGTGCGGATCCTGCGCCCGCAGGTGCTCGCCTCCACCGGCGAACGGCGTGCGGTCGAGGTGTTCGCCCTGATGGTGCCCCCGCAGTCCGACCTGGAACCCATCGCCGCCCACGAACGCACCCGCCAACACGAGGCGCACCTCGCCTTCGAGGCCGAGCACCCCGATCCACTGGCCCTGCGCGGCCTGTGCTCGATCCTCGCCCGCCACGGCGCACGGCCCGACGGCGGTGGCTACAACCCGCACGAGGACGGCACGGTCCTCTACTTCACCCTCCCCGACTCGGCCTGCGCGTACCAGCGCCTGGAGCTCTACGCACGGGGCGACCACCGGGGCACGCTCGCCGCCCACCTGGACCGGCCCGGCCAGGACGCGGGGCAGCCCGCCGAAACCCTCCTCCATCTCCTCACCGGCGCGTGGACGACACAGGCGCTCGCCACGTTCGCCCGGCTCGGCCTGCCCGACGTCATGGACACCCGCACCGCCCGCCGCGCCGAAGACCTCGCCCGGCCGACCGGCAGCCACCCCCGCAGTCTCGCCGTACTCCTGCGCTACCTCACGATGCTCGGCGCCGTCACCCAGGACCCCGGCCAGGAGAAGGCGAAGGAGAGGCAGGAGGAGAGGGAGGAGGGGCAGGAGGAGGGGGGCTTCCGTCTGACCGAACTCGGCGCCCTGCTCCGCGCGGACACGCCCGGGTCGATGCGGTCGCTGGCCCTGATGTACGGAGGCCCGTTCTACCGGTCCTTCGGGGGACTCGACCACGCCGTGCGGACCGGGCAGCCGGCCTTCGACCACCTCTTCGGCGAGAACCACTTCGACCACTTCGCCCGTGACCCCGAACTCGCGGCCCTCTTCGACCGGTCCATGGCCGCCAGTTCACGGATGTTCCAGCCGCTGCCCGCCCACCCGGTCCTCACCGCCGCGGCCCAGGCCCCCGCTGCCGCGACCGTCGTCGACGTCGCCGGCGGGAACGGCGAGCTCCTCGGCCGGATCCTCACCGCGCACCCCCGTCTGCGCGGTGTCCTCCTCGAACGGCCGCACGCCGTCGAGGCCGCGCGCCGACGGCTCGACGCCGCGGGCTGCGGAGCGCGCTGCGACTACCGCGCGGGCGACTTCGCCGACGTGCCGGCCGGCGGTGACGTCTACGTCCTCTCCCGTGTCCTGCACGACTGGGACGACGACCGCTGCCGCGAGATCCTGCGCCACTGCGTCCGTGCGATGCCCGCCCACGCGGACCTGCTCGTCGTGGAACGTCTTCTGCCCGCCGACGGTTCTCCCTCGCTGGCCACCGCCTGGGACCTGCACATGCTGTGCAACGTCGGAGGCCGCGAACGCCGCGCCGACCACTACGCACGCCTGCTCGCCGACGCGGGGCTCCGGCTCGTCGGCCACCGGCCCCTGCCGCTGGACGCGCACGTGCTGCACGCCCGCCGGGCCGGCGCACCGGACCCGGCCACCCCCCGGAACAGCCCCGAGCCGGCCGGTCAGCCCCGTGGGGCCGCGGCCTCGATGGCGCTGAGCTGAGCGGCGAGGATCTCCTCGAACGCGGCGCGGCGGTCCGCCCCGAGGGGGCGGACGTCGCGCGCGAAGTGGGCCAGCGCCGGGAAGCGTTCGGGGTCGGCTCCCAGAACCGCCACGCGGAACAGTTCCAGGCCCTGTTCGTGCTCCTCGGGGGTGACGGTGCTGACGCCGGCCTCGGAGGCGATCAACGCGGCGATCAGGACCGCGATCCGGTGGTAGCGCGCGGGGATCTCCTCGTCCGGCAGCCCCGATGCGCGCAGGGCCTGCAGCATCTCCTCCATGACCAGCCGGGAGCCGGTGCCGCTCGACGCGTAGCGTCCCCAGACCGTGGCGAGCTGAGGCTGGCGTCCGAAGGCATCCCGCACGTGCAGCGCGAGGGAGGTGATGCGCTGCTTCCAGTCGCCCTCGGGGCGGTGGTCGTGCATCGCTGCGAGAAGGATCCGGTCGGCGACCGCGCGCAGCAGTTCGGTCTTGCTGCGGAAGTGCCGGTAGAGGCTGGAGGAATCGGTCCCGAGGGCCGCAGCCAGCTTGCGCACACTGAACGAATCCGCGTCGCCCGTACGCAGCAGTTCCGCCGCCGCGTCCAGGATCTCCTCGGTTGACCAGCGCTTTCGGCCCGTCATCGTGCTCCTCTCACCGGATCACACCCTAACCCATGCACTTGGTGTTGCACGCACTGCGTGCATAATGGGTTCATGAGCATGCCGGGCGGGCCGGCCTGCCACTCGTGCCCTGTTGCCCGAGGCCGGCGACCGACACGGAGCCGACCCCGGGGAAACACGAAAGGACGCATGACGTGAAGAACCCACTGGATCGCCCGGCACTGGACGCGGCCCTCGACGAGGTCCACCGCGCCGGAATGCCGGGACTGTTCGCCGAAGTACGAGACGGCGACCACGTCTGGCGCGGCGCCGCCGGCGTCGCGGACGTCGTCACCGGCCGTCCCGTCACCGCCGACATGCGCCACCGTGTCGGCAGCGTCACCAAGACCTTCACCGCCGCCGCGGTCCTGCAGCAGGTCGAGTGCGGGCGGATCGGTCTCGACACGCCGATCGGCCGGTACCTGCCGGAGCTGGTCCCGGGGGAGCGCGGTGACGCGATCACGGTCCGGATGCTGGTCAACCACACCAGCGGCCTCGCCGAGTACCTCCCGTACGCCTACCCCTCCCTCAAGGCGTACCCGGTCCTCGCGGACACCGGGCCCGAGAGCCTGGAAGACACCCGGCTCACGCGGTTCGACCCCGTCGCACTGATCGGCATGGGCGTCACGGCACCTGCCGTCGGCGCCCCGGGCGGGACCCCGGGCGTGTACTCCAACACCAACTACCTGCTCCTCGGCGAGCTCCTGGCCCGTGTGACCGGCAGTACGGCCGAGCGGTACATCACCCGGAACGTCATCGAGCGCGCCGGGCTCCGGAACACCGGATTCCCCGCCGGACCGTACGTCGACGGGCCGCACTCCCGGCTCTACGAGGCCTGGTTCGGCATGATCGACCCGCCGCGCGACCACAGCGTCCACGACATGTCATGGGTCGGGCCGGCGGCCGCGCTGATATCGACCGTCACGGACCTCAACCGCTTCTTCGGCATGCTGCTGGCCGGGAAGATCGTCGCTCCGTCGTCGCTGGCGCAGATGCAGCGCACCGTCCCGGTCGTCTCCCAGGAGGGCACGACGATCGACTACGGCCTCGGCCTGCACCCGCTCGACGCTCCCGGCCAGGAGACCTTCTGGGGCCACGGCGGCACGGTCTGGGGCGGTGGAACACTGGCCATGACCCGAGCCGACGGCAAGCGGCAGATGTCCGTCGCGGTGAACCTGCAGAGGTGGAACAGGCTCGATCCCTCCGGCAGGCCGCAGCCCCATCCCATCGACGAGGCGCTCGCGGCCCTGTACCGCGTCGCCCTCTACGGCTGACGGCCGCGGCAGGCCGGTCCGGGCAGGAGCGCCCTTTCAGGTGCCCCCGGCGCTCCGCCCGGACGTCCGTCAGCGGTACGAGGTGCCCCGCTCGGGCGGGAGCACCCGGTGGATCAGGCGGACGGCGAACGAATCCGGCGGCCGCCAGACGTGCCGGTCGGCGAACGGCCACGCGTAGACCGGGGACCCCTCGCGGACGCAGTCCAGCAGGCCGGGCGCTTCGAGTTCCCGGGCCGACCACGCGTAGAGCTGCTGCAGTCGCGGCGCGATCACACCGAAGTCGAGGAGGCGGCCGAACCCGATCTCCCGGTCGAGGTGGGACCGCACCGTGTCGTGGAGCGGGTACTCGTCGGGGAGCACACGGGACAGCTGCAGGAAGATCCCGGTCATCTCCACCCGCGGGTCGCCGAGGAGCGGGGCGAGCACACGCAGCCGGCCGAGGGCGATCCGCGGCGCGGCGACGAGGGCGTGGGCGTAGAGGACACGGCACAGGACGACGTTCATGAAGAACCGCTCGGTCTCGTTCTCCGCCTCCGCGAGATCGCGGTGCCCCAGGTATGCGGCGACCACGCTCCCGTTGTGAGCCCGGTACCAGGCCCGGGCCGTGGGGCGGTCGGCGAAGGACAGCCAGCGGTCGGCGGTGAGCGAGGAGGCGGGCCCGGCCAGCCCGCCGCTCAGGCCCACGGCCTCGCAGCCGTCACGCAGGATCCGCTCGTTCACCGCCCGCCACCACGGGCTGCCCGGCCGTTCGGCGAACACCGGCTGCAGTACGCCCCGCCGAAGCTGCCAGCGCATGAACGCCATCGCCGCCCGGCGGAACGGCAGGTGCCGGGGCGCCCTGCCGAACGGCCCGTGGTAGCAGCGCTCCATCAGGGCCATCCGCCCGGCGGGGTCGTCGCGGACCGCGGCGACCTGCCGACCGGCCCAGACCGCGGCCGTGACCTCGGACATCATGACCACAGAGTCGCACAGGACGGCCGGACCGACGCCGTGCCCGGCCGGGCGGCACGCCGCGTACGGGGTCAGGCGGCCGGCGCGAGCACCCACAGACGGTGGTCCCAGCCGACGTCACGGCAGTCGCGGACCGCCAGCCCGGCCCGCTCCGCCAGCGCGGTCACGTCCTTCACCGAGCGCAGCCCGGAACCGAACGCCGCGGTGAGCCGAAGGTGGTGCAGGACGGCGTCGATGTCGTCCGGGTCCGCCGCCTCGACCTGCTCGACCAGCACCAGGGCGCCACCGGCCGGCAGCGCGGCCGCTGCTTCGGCCAGGGTCAGTACCGCGTCCTCGTCCGGCAGCCACTCCAGCAGCCGGCACAGCAGCAGCGTCCCCGCACCCGACGGCACCGGGTGGGTCTGCGGTACGAGTTCCACCCGGGGCAGCACCTCCGGATCGAGGATCTGCCCGCCGAGGACACCCAGCACCGACGGCAGGGCGGCCAGCCGCACGCGCAGTCCGGGAAACTCCTTGACCAGCGCGTTTACGACCGTACCGGCACCGTTGCCCGACGCACCGAGGACGTCCACCGCCGACCAGTCGTAGGCGCCGGCCACCCCGGTCGACACCCAGCGGGCCTCGTCCTCGATGGCGGTACGGGCCGAGCCGCCGAGGCGCAGATCGGTGCGCAGCGCCTCCGCCAGGGGCTCACCGGACGCCGTCCGGCAGCCGTTCGCGCCCGACCGCAGCCGCTCGGCGAGCCCGGCCAGCGACAGGTCGAAGGCGGCCTGGGCGCCGCGCAGGTCGTACTCCTCCAACGAGTGGTCGTCCTCGACCAGTTCCTCGCCCACCGGCGTCAGCCGGAACCCGTCGTCCGCCACCGCGAACACCTCGATCTCCACGAGGTACTTCAGCAGCGCGCCGAGCGAGCGCGGCTCGGTCCCGCTGCGCCGGGCCAGCTCCGCGGGCTCCCGGACGCCCTGGTAGACGAGGTCGACCAGGCCCAGGGTGACGGCCACGCGGATCGCGAGCCCCGGGGCCAGGTCCGTCAGCTCGTGGAGCCGGCCGTGCGCGTCCTCGCCCTCCAGGACGTCGGGGTCGGCGGGCTCGGCGAGACCCGGTGCGACCTCGGCCCGCCGCCAGTAGCCCGTGATGTGCGTCTGCTCGCGCGGAACGCCCCGGTCCACGGACAGGTGCCGCCGGATGCCCTTGAGCGTGACGGCCTCGCCGGCCGCCCAGACGAAGACCGTGCCCGGCAGCCACTCCATGTCCCGCACCGCACGCTCCAGCAGATCGCTGCGCCCGGCCGGCCTGCCGGCCCGCACCAGCCAGGTGATCTCGGCCTGCGCACGCGTCGGCAGTTCCTGACGGTGGCTCTCCTCGCCGACCTCGATGAACACCCGGGCCCGGGTCCCTTCGGGCATCTCGTCGAGCCAGCGGCCGATCGCGGGCAGCGCCGTCTCGTCACCGATCACCAGCAGCCAGTCCGCGCCCTCGGGGTGGCTGTGCGACATCTTCGGCCCGGCGATCCAGGTCACCTGGCCGGGAGCGGTCTGCTGCGCCCACGACGAGGCGATTCCGCCGTCGTGCCGGACGAAGTCGAAGTCGATCTCCCCGGCCACCGGGTCGAACCGTACCGGCGTGTAGTCCTTGGAGATCGGCCGTCCCTCGGAGGGCCAGTCCAGGCTGCTCACGTTCTGCCGGGGCAGCACCGGCTCCCGGCCCTCCTCCGCGAAGAAGAACTTCACGTGGTCGTCGAAGCCCTCCGTGCGCAGCGCCGGGAGGGACAGGCCCGCGTGCTCGAAGGCGTGCAGCTGAGGCCCGCCGAGGGTCACCCGCCGCATCCCGGGCGTGACGTCCGAGACGCGCAGCACCGTCAGCTCCCTGAGCACGATGGGGAAGGTGACGACCGAGCGGGGACTACGGGTGGACATCCGACTTGCTCCCTCACATCCGTCCGGCAGATCCGGCATGCGGCCACGCTACGGCGCCCCGCGCTCCCCGTATCCAACCCGCGGACCACGGCACTGGCACCCCGCGCGCAATCCGGCGCCTGCGGGACTGGACCTCAAGTGCGGCCGGGATCCTGCGGTGTTGCGCGGACGACGCAGCACGCGTCGAGGCCCGCCTCCCACAGGAGACGGGCCTCGGCGGCGATCCGCGGGGCGACCGCGGTCCTACTGGCCGGCGACGGCCTTCGCGAGGAGCGGGGTGAGCTGCTCGACCACCCACGGGGCGCTCAGGGCGTCCGGGTAGGCGATGGCCGAGGACAGCGAGTTGTCCGAGGGGATGACCGTGAAGTGCTTGCTCTTCACCGCGTTCAGCGACTGGAACAGCTTGTTGGACTCCAGCTCGGTCGCGCTGATCACACCGCGGTCACCGAAGGGGTAGGTGACGAGGAGGACGTCGGCGTCGAGCTGGTCGAGGTTCTCCAGGCTCACGGCGTTCTTGTTCGGCGCGTAGTTCTTCGCCTTGTCGGTCTTGGTGAAGCCGAGCTTCTCGAAGACGCCCGGGTCCTGGTCGGCGTAGGACATGAAGCTGACCTGCTCGGGGTGGACGACCGTGTAGGTGTACGTCTTGCCCTTGAACTCGGGGTGCGCGGCGGCGGCTTCCGTCGTGGCCTTCTCGTTCGCCGCGATGACCTCGTCCGCCTTGGCGCTCAGTCCGAGGGCCTTCGCGGCCGTCTTGAGGCGGTCCTGCCAGGTGAGGGTGTCGGCGTGCGCCTTGTCGGTGAAGGTGACCACCGGCGCGATCGGCTGCAGCTTGGCGTAGTCCGCTTCCATCTCCCAGGTGTTCATGCCGAGGATGATGTCGGGGGCCTCGGCCGCGATGGCCTCGTAGGCGGTGCCGTCGGTGTCGTCGTAGGTCTTCAGCTTGCCGGCGCCGAGCTTGTCGATGGCGCGCTGCTTGTACTCGGGCACCTTGGCGCCGTCCTCGACGTCCGGGGTGATGACCGGGACGATGCCGAGGGCCAGCGCGATGGCGGTGTCGCCGTCGGAGACCGTGGCGACCTTCACCGGCTTCTTCTTGACCTCGGTCTTGCCCCACGCGTTGGTGAGGGAGACGGGGAAGGCGGCGGACGCGTCGGCTCCGGCGGCGGCCGGCTTGTCCTTGGCGGCGGTCGAGTCCTCACCGCCGCACGCGGTGAGCAGGCCGAGGCAGGCGGCGGCCGCGGTGAGGGCGGCGAGGGTACGGGCCGGGCGGCGGCGCGTTCTGTGCAGGACGGACATGGTGGTGGGTCTCCTATGCGGGGATACGACGGCCCAGGGGGAAGATCTGGGGCCGCTCTGAGCGGGGATGGGGGACGACGAGACAGTCCAGGCCGAACACCTCGGCCACGGTCTCCTCGGTGAGCACCTCTTCGGGGGTGCCCTGGCGCACGATCCGGCCGTCGCGCATGGCGACGATCGTCGAGGCGTACAGGGCTGCCTGGTTGAGGTCGTGGGACACCAGCACGATCGTCTTGCCGGCCTGCTCGTTGAGGTCGGCGAGGAGGTCCATGACCTCGATCTGGTGGGCGATGTCCAAGTAGGTGGTGGGCTCGTCCAGGAGCAGCGTCGGCGTGTCCTGGGCGAGCGCGAGGGCGATCCAGACGCGCTGGCGCTGGCCGCCGGAGAGCTGGTCGACCGGGCGGTCGATCAGCTCGGCGGTGCCGGTCGCCAGCAGGGCGTCCGCGATGACCTCGTCGTCGGCCGCGGTGCGACGCTGCCCGAACCGGCGGTGCGGGTGGCGGCCGCGCCAGACCAGGTCGCCGACGGTGATGGACTCCGGGGCGATCGGCGACTGAGGCAGGATGCCCAGGCGCCGGGCCACCGCGCGGGTCGACAGGGCGTGGATGTCCTGGCCCTCCAGGAGGACCGCGCCGGCGGCCACGGGCAGCAGCCGGGCGACCGACTTCAGCAGGGTCGACTTCCCACAGGCGTTCGGGCCGACCAGTGCGGTGATCCTGCCGGGTTCGATCCCGAGCGACAGCTCCTCGATGATCGGCTTGCGCTCGTACCCGGCGCTGATGCCGCGGGCTTCGAGCCGGAAGCCGGTGTCGGGGGAGGCGGGTGCGGGTCGTGCGCTCATGGGGTGGCTCCTTGCCTGCGCCGGAGGATCAGCCAGACGAAGTAGGGGGCGCCGAGCAGTGCCGTGAGGACACCCGTCGGTACGGGGCTGATCACGGGGCCGTGCTGGGCGAGGACATCGGCGCCGAGGACGATGACGGCACCGATCGGGACGGCCAGGGCGACGGACCGGTCGGTGCCGACCAGCCGGACCGCGATGGGACCGCTGATCAGCGAGACGAATCCGATCGGACCCGTGACGCTGGTGGCGAGCGCGGCGGCCGCGGCCCCGACCAGCAGGGTCGCGATCCGGGCGGCGCCGACCCGCGTGCCGAGCCCGAGGGCCAGCTGGTCGCCGAGGGCCATGCTGCCCAGGGAGCGGCCCAGCAGCGCGGTGCAGAGCCCGCACACCGCGAGCGCGCCGGCCAGGGTGGACACCCCCTCCCAGGTGGCGTCGTTGACACTGCCGACCAGCCAGCGCATCACCTGCGCGATCCCGTGCTGCCCGGCCACCGTGAACAGGTAGTTCACGTAGGCGGTGCACACTGCGCTCAGACCGATGCCCACGAGGACCAGGCGGTACGTGTCCACGCCCCCGCCGCGCCGGCTCAGCGCGAGCACCGCCGCCACGAGGACGAAGGCTCCGCCGATCCCGGCCAGGGAGGTCCCGAAGGGAACCGCCGGGGCGAACAGCAGCACGGTGGTGGCGCCGGCTCCGGCACCCGCCGAGATGCCGATCATGTCCGGGGTGGCCAGCGGGTTCCTGACCAGCCGCTGGTACAGGGCGCCGGAGAGGCCGAAGAGCGCCCCTGCGAGCAGCGCCGCCAGTGCGCGCGGCATCCGGATGCGGAAGATCACGTAGTCGGCCAGGCCGGTGCGCATCCCGAAGGCCGCGGGCAGGATGTCGCCCGCCGGGATCCGCCTGACCCCGCCGAGCAGGACCGAGGCGACCAGCAGGGCGAGCAGCACCAGGACGAGGACGCAGGTGACGAGGCGGGCCCGGCGCCGTCCCGCCCGGTGGGCGGCGCGCAGCCGGGCCGCGGTGGCGGCCTTGAGCTCCGCCGCCGTGTCCTGGGAGGCCTGTCCGAGGCTCCGGGCCCGGTCCGCCCGTTGCACGTGTGTCTGTGGCACGTCACTCACATCCGGACCAGGTCGCGGCGGCGCGCGAGCCACACGAAGAAGGGGGTGCCGACGAAGGCGGTCATCACCGACACCTGGACCTCGCCGTGGTCGATCACCAGTCGCCCCGCGGTGTCGGCGCCGACGAGCAGCACGGCTCCGCAGACCATGGACAGCGGCAGCGACCACCGGTGGTCCGTGCCCACCAGCATCCGGGCGGCGTGCCCGGCGACCAGTCCCACGAAGGCCACCGGCCCCACGGCCGCAGTGGCGGCCGCGCACAGCAGCACCGCGACGGCCGCACCGGCCAGCCGGGCCCGCTCCACCCGGACGCCGAGCCCGCGGGCGGTCTCGTCACCGAGGCTCAGCAGGTTCAGGGTGCGCCCGAGCGGCAGCGCCAGCAGCAGGCCGGTGAGCGCGAACGGGATTGCCTGGCCCAGGAACTGGCCCCGGCCGGTGAGCTGGCCCACCGACCAGAACCGCAGGTGGGCGTAGACGGCCTCGTCGCGCACCACGAGCAGGGTGATGAGCGAGGACATCACCGCGGCGACGGCGACGCCCGCGAGGACCAGGCCGATCGTGCTGCTGCCCGCGTTGGTGCGGGTCCCGATCAGGAAGACGAGGACCGCGGTCACCGCCGAGCCGGTCAGCGCCATCCAGAAGTAGCCCTGCACACCGGAGGTGTCGAGGAAGAGGATGCCGAGGACGACGAACACCGCCGCGCCCTGCTGTACGCCGAGGACGCCCGGTTCCGCCAGCGGGTTCATCGTCAGCGCCTGCATGATGAGCCCGGAGGCGCCGAGGGCGGCCCCGACGGTCAGGCCGAGCAGCGTGCGGGGTATCCGCTCCGTCCACAGGACGTCGCCGTTGTATCCCTCCGCGCCCGGGTGCAGCAGGATCCGCACGATTTCCAGCGGGGATATGTCACGTGCACCGAGGCCGATGCTCGCGATGGTCACGGCGGCCAGCATCAGGCCGGCGAGCACCACGACCACCGTTCCGCGCGAGGCACGGGGCCTCGCGGGGACCGGGGCCGGTGGTGCGGCCGGCGAAGCCGATTGCTTCATGGGTCTTCGGGTACTCCTCACCTGCTCAAGCTCGAAGTTAGGCTAGCCTTACCAAAGCGGGGTCCGGTCCAATGCCGGAGGCGAACCGCTCACAATCAGGGGTCAAGAACACGGCCCCTGCGGCAGGGGAGGATGTTGTGGCCGAGACGGGACTGCACAGCGTGCGGGACGAGGGGACCCGTGCGGAGGACGTGATCATGGCCGATGACGATTTCATCGCCGAGGGCGGACACCCGCTGCACGTCCACGAGTTCCACAAGTTCCTGCACGTTCCGGTCGGCCGGATCGTGGTCACGGCGCTCGGCCGGGACTACGAACTGTCCGCATCGGTGGCCCTGTGGATTCCGGCGGGCATCGCGCACAGCGCACGGTTCGGAGCGGACTCCGTCATCGCGGCCGAGTCCTTCGACGCGCAACGGTTCGAACTGCCCTACCAGGACGTCACCACCATCAACATCACCGACGCCCAGCGCAGGCTGGTCCTCGGGCGGATGCGCAGCACCTGCGCCCAGGAGGAGGACCCGGACGTCTTCGCCGCGCTGTCCGCCGGACACCGCAACTGCCTGCCGCTGCCCCAGCCCACCAGCCACACCGCGGGCGCCGTGGCGCGGGAGCTGGCCCGGACCCCGAGCGACCCGCGCACCGCGACGGAGTGGGCGGAGAACCTCTACACGAGCTCGACCAGCCTGCGCCGGGCCTTCCGCGCGGAGACCGGCATGGCCTTCTCGGAATGGCGCACCCGGCTCCGGCTCAACCACTCGCTGGGACTGCTGGAACAGGGCCAGTTGGTGAGCTCCGTGGCCGCCCGCGTGGGGTTCGTCAGCACCAACGGCTACATCCTGGCCTTCCGCCGCCACTTCGGGCAGACCCCGGGCGCGTACGTGCGGAGCTCGCTGGACCGGTCCGCGTAGCGACTGGCCGGGACGGCGGTTCCCCCTCGTCCGCGTACACCCGTACGAGGTCGTCGCACGACGGGACGGACCCGTGACCCGGCAGATCTCGACCCCGACGGGTGCATGCCTCCCCAACCCGCCTTCGCCCGGGCCCGAAGGGTGTCAGCCTGTGCGCAAGGAACGGCCGTCGCGCAGCTCCGGGCAGCTCGTGTCCCGGCGCTCGGGCGACCGCTCCGCACCCGGCGGTTGGTGCGGACACCGGCCGAAGTGATCTCATGGGCGGTCACGAGGGACCGGCGGAGCGGCCGGACGCGCGGGAAGGACATGTGGTGGTTGAGCGGGAAGCCGTGGGAGTCACGGTCACGGGATTGGTCGAGGCCGCCACGGACGACCAGAGCGGCGCCCTGTGGCGGCTCCGGCGCAAGGGCCGGCAACTCGACGCGAACGTGGTGCGCCTGCTGCCCGGGGGTGAGATCGCCGTGCACCGGGAGCCCGAGGTGGACGTCCTGCTCGCCGTCGTGCAAGGCGGCGGATCCCTGACCCTGGACGGCGCCGGGCTGGACGTCGTGCCCGGCTCCCTCACCCTGCTGCCGCGCGGCTCCGCCCGCTCGCTCCGGGCCGGCCCCGAGGGGCTGGTGTTCCTGACCGTGCACCGCAGGCGGGCCGGCATGGCCATCGGCCGGCCGCCCCGCACCGAACCACGGACACCGCAGTGCGCGCTCCACCTCGTCTGCGAGCAGTGCCACCGGCACGCCATCGAGGCCGACGCCCGGTACTGCAGCTGGTGCGGCACCCGTCTCGTCCCGCGGGCCGCCACGGGGTGACACCCCGGCGTGGCCGGGTCCCCCTACGGGAACCGGGCCAGGGGTGCCTCCTGGGCGAAGAAGGTCTTGGCGCGGATCGTCGCCCGCTCGTCGTCCCGCACGTGGCCCGGCCGTGAGCCGTTGCCGAGGAGCACCCCGCCGAACCGCATCCCCATGTAGGCCGCGGTGTGGTGAAGGCTGGTCACCAGCCCTTCGGCGCGCACCTCGTCACGGTCGGCCATGGCCGTCACACCCCACAGGGTCCGGCCCGCCATCCGCTGCTTGAAGTCCGAACCGGGCACCGTCAGCCAGCCCGACCAGTAGTCGAGGTAGCGCTTGGTCTGCGCGGAGAGCGAGTACCAGTACAGCGGCGAGGCGATGACGACGTCGGTCGCCTCCAGCGTGGCCTGCCGCAGTGTCTCCTCGCTCTCCGAGGCCTTCCAGCCCTCGGCCTCGTGCCGCCCGTCCCGGAAGTCGGGCAACCCCGACCCGGCCAGGTCGATCCACCGCTGCCGGACACCTGCGGGCAGCTGCTCGGCGGCCGCCCTCGCGAGTATCTCGGTGTTCCCGTCGGAACGGGAGCTGCCGAGGAGGAAGAGGAACGAGCGGTCGGTCATGAACATCACTCCAGCGGTGCACGGTCGGACGGGCGGAATGCCCGCCGGTAGGGGCGACGTTAGAGGTTGACATCAATGTGAAGGTCAACCGGACGCAGAGGAACGGCACATGCTGATCGGCGAACTGTCCCGGCGCACCGGCGTCAGCTCCCGGCTGCTGCGCTACTACGAGGCGCAGGGCCTGCTCGACGCGGAGCGCGGATCGAACGGGTACCGCGACTACACGGCGGACTCCGTGGCCGCCGTACGCAAGGTGCGCGCGCTGCTCGCGGCCGGTCTGTCGACCGAGGTGATCCGCTCGGTGCTGCCGTGCGTGCGGGGCGAGGGCGTGCGCTTCGCCTGGTGCGAGGAGATCCGGTCCGTCCTCGACGGGGAACTGGCAGCCATGGACGCGCGCATCGAGGACCTGCGGAACAGCCGTGCCGCCCTGGCCTGCTACCTGGAGCAGCCCTGAGCCCCGCCCCCGGGGAAACGGGGCGGGGCTCAGGGAGATCGGGGCACGGCCTCAGGCGGTGGCCGTCCGGGGCGTCTGCTCGGTCTCCGCGGCCCGCTCGCCACGGGCGGGCAGCAGCCGGTCCAGGGCGAAGGCGCCCGGGCCGGTGAAGACGAGCAGCAGGAAGGCCCAGCAGTACATCGCGGAGGACTCGCCACTGTTCTGGATCGGGAAGAGGGCGTCCGGCTGGTGGGCCGTGAAGTAGGCGTACGCCATCGAGCCGGAGGCGAGGAAGGCCGCGCTGCGGGTCCCCGCGCCGAGCAGCACCAGGGCGCCGGCGACCAGCTGGATCACCGCCGCGTACCAGCCCGGCCAGGCCCCGGTGGGCACCGTCCCGCCGCCGTGGGCGCCGCCGAGGACGCCGAACAGGGAGGCGGCGCCGTGGCAGGCGAACAGGAGGCCGGTGACGATGCGGAAGAGGCCCAGGGCGTAGGGCCGGGCGGCGTTCAGACGTTCCGTCATGGGGAGATCCTTCGTTCGGTTCGGGGACGTGGGGGAGCGGGGGTGGACCGTCAGCCGGTCCACAGGGCCAGGGCGGCGACCCCGCCGGCGGGTACCGGCAGGTCGTACACCTGGTGTTCGGCGGTCCGCGCCGGCTCGGCGGCCGTGCCCACGTAGGGCTGGCGCGTGCCGTGCGACAGCCCCTGCCCGGTGGACTTCAGCACGGCCTCCTTGCGCGTCCAGCAGCGGGCGAAGGCGGCCGCCCGGGCGGGCCGGGGCAGAGCCAGCAGTTCGGCGCGTTCGTCCTCGTGCAGGCCTGCCACGGCCGTGTGCACCCGGGCGTCCGGCAGGAGGTCCGCCACGTCGACGCCCACCGGTACGGGAGCGACGGCGACCAGCACCAGGTCGCCCGCGTGCGCGAGGGAGAAGTGGACGGGTCGGCCCGGCAGGAAGGGGCGCCCGTGCGGGCCGCCGCACGCGGTGCACGGCTCCCGGTCGATGACGAGGCGGGCCGGCGGTGTTCCGAGCAGCGTGCCCAGGACGTCCCGCAGACAGACGTGCGCGACCAGGAAGCGGTCGACGTCCGCGAACCGCCGGAAACGGTCCGCCCGCAGGGACTCCTCACGGTCGAGCTCGCCCCGCCGGGCCGTGGCGGCCGCCGCGTTCTCCGCCACCGAAGCCGCCCATACGCGGGTCTGCCCGGGCAGGACCACCGGCAGCGGCACGGGATGCACGGGCGGTACGTGCGCCGGGGCCGGCCACGCCCGCGGCCGGGTCCGGACCGGGGCCGGTCTCACAGCTGTGCGCAGACCCGGTCGGCCGTGGTGACCACGGCGCAGCGGCCCGCCGCCCACTCCAGCGCCATCCGGTGCTCGCGCTCGGAGAAGTCGGCGACGGCGTCGGCGACCACGAAGGCCTGGACGTCCTGCATCCAGGCGTCGCAGGCCGTCATCAGAACACCGATGTGGGCGTACACACCGGTGATCACCAGCTGGTCCCGGCCCATCGCGCGCAGCCGCTCCAGGAAGTCGGTCCGTACGAAGGCGCTGTACTTCCACTTCGTCAGCACCGTGTCGTCCGGGCCCGGCGCCACGGTGGCGGGGATCGCGGCGGCCGTGGGGTCGGCGGGCAGACCCGGCCCCCAGAAGTCCTGCTGCAGCCCGCGCTCGGCCGGGCTCTGGCCGCCGGGCTGCGCGGTGTAGAACACGGGCACCCCGGCCCGGCCCGCCTCCTTCTTCAGCCGCGCGACCTGCTGGAGCATGCCGGTGACGGGTTGCGCTTCCGTGTCGAAGGCCGACAGGAAGTAGTTCTGCAGGTCGTGGACCAGCAGGACCGCGCGGTCGGGATCCACCGTCCAGTCGACGCGGTTGGCCGGCAGCTCCCCGGCGGTCGGCAGCGGGTAGGGGGCGATGGCGGGCAGGGCCATGGGTTCATCCGTTTCAGGGCTGATGGGGCGGTACGGGAACGGCGACGGGCGCGACGGGCGCGACGGGCGCGACGGGCACCGGCGGCGCAGCGGCTTCGGTGGCTTCGGCGGTGCGCAGGTCCCGTTTGGAGACCTTGCCCACGCCGGTCTTGGGGAAGGAGGCGACGAACTCCACCCGGTCCGGCACCTTGTACGCCGCGAGGCCGCGCTCCCGCACGAACCTCTTCACGGCGGCGGGCCGCAGCTCTCCGGCGCCCTCGCGCAGGATCACGTAGGCACAGGTGCGTTCGCCGAGGTAGGGGTCCGGCTCGCCGACCACGTTGGCGTCGTGGACGGCCGGATGCGCCAGGATGTGGTTCTCCACCTCCTCCGCCGCGATCTTCTCCCCACCCCGGTTGATCTGGTCCTTGGCGCGCCCCTCGACGACCAGGTGTCCGGTGGGCGTCATCCGGACGATGTCCCCGGTCCGGTAGAAGCCGTCCGCGGTGAACGACCGGGCGTTGTGCCCGGGCGCGTTCCAGTAGCCGCGGATGGTGTACGGGCCGCGGGTCAGGAGGTGGCCGGACTCGCCGGGGCCCACCTCCCGGTCCTCGTCGTCGACGATCCGGATCTCGTCGTCAGGGGAGATCGGCCGGCCCTGGGTGGTGACGATCGTCTCCTCGGGGTCGTCGAGGCGGGTGTAGTTGACCAGCCCCTCCGCCATCCCGAACACCTGCTGGAGCGTGCAGCCCAGGCCCGGCCGGACCCTGCGGGCGGCCTCCTCGCTGAACTTGGCGCCGCCCACCAGCAGGACGTCCAGGCTGCCGAGGTCGCGGTCGGTGCGTGCGGCGGCCTCCGTCCAGAGCAGGGCCAGCGGGGGCACCAGGCCGGTGATCGTCACGCCCTCGGACTCGATCAGCGGGAAGGCGACGTCGGGCACCGGCTGCGGGCAGAGCACCACCCGGCCCCCCGCGTACAGCGCGCCCAGCGAACCGGGGGAGGAGAGCGGGAAGTTGTGGGCCGCGGGCAGCGCCACCAGGTAGACGGAGTCCGCGTCCACCCCGCAGATCTCGTTCGAGGCCCACAGCGAGTAGATGTAGTCGTCGTGGGTACGCGGGATCAGCTTGGGCACGCCCGTGCTGCCGCCCGAGAGCTGGAGGAAGGCGAGGTCGTGCGGGGCGGGACCGGGGCCGAGCCCGCCCAAGGGTACGTCCAGGGGGACGTCGGCCAGCGCGGTGAACTCACCCGGGTCGGCGTCGGCGACGAACACCTCGCGCAGCGAGGGGACTTCGGCGCGGACGGCGGCGGCGAGCCCGCGGTGGTCGTAGCCGCCGTGCACGGCGGGGACCACGTACGCCACCGCCCCGGTGAAGGAGCAGAAGTAGGAGATCTCGGTGCGGCGGTGCGCCGGCAGCGCGAAGACGGGAAGGGCGCCGATCCGGAAGAGCGCGAAGACGACCTCGAAGAATTCGGCCGTGTTCGGCAGCTGCACGACGACCTTGTCGCCGGGACGGATGCCGCGCGCCATGAGGCCGGCGGCCATCTGGTCGGCCCGCGCGTCGAGTTCGCCGTAGCTCCAGGTGCGCCGGCCGCCGTCCGGTCCGCCGGCCGGGTCCACGAGGGCGATCCGGTCGGGGTGCGCCGCCGCCCGCTCGCGCAGCACGGACCCGAAGGTCTCGCCCCGCCACCAGCCGGCCGCCCGGTAGCGCTCGGCGAACTCGGCGGGCCAGGGAAGCCAGGCGGATGCCCGGCCGTCGTCGGGGAAGTCGCTCACAGCCGGGCTCCGACGGCCTGCAGGAAGGTACGGAACTTCGCGGCGGTCTCCGCGGTCTCGGCCTCGGGCTCGGACGCCGAGACGATGCCCGCCCCGGCGTACAGGCGCAGCCGGTTGTCCTCGGCCTCGGCGCAGCGGATGGTGACGACCCACTCGCCGTCGCCGGTGCCGTCCTCCCAGCCGATCATGCCGGTGAAGAAGCCGCGGTCGAAGGGCTCGGTCTCCTCGATCACCTTGCGGGCCACGTCGGTCGGACTGCCGCAGACGGCCGGGGTCGGGTGCAGGCTGGAGGCGATCTCCAGGGCGGAGACGTCGGGCCGCGCGAGCACCCCGGTCACGGTGGTGGACAGGTGCCACATGGTGGCCGTACGGAGCAGGGTGGGGCGTTCCGGGACGTCGAGGGAGGTGCAGTACGGGGCCATGGCCTGGTGCACGGCGTCGACGACGACGGCGTGCTCGTGCAGGTCCTTGGCGGACTGGAGCAGGGCGGCGGCCCGGCGGACGTCCTCGGCGAGGTCGGCGCTGCGCGGGGTCGAACCGGCCAGCGGGTTGGAGATGAGCCGGTCGCCGCGGCGGGAGAGCAGCAGTTCGGGGCTGGCGCCGAGCAGGTTGCGACCGGGGCCGGTGGGGAGCGCGAAGGTGTAGCCGGAGGGGTCGCGGCGGGCGAGCCGCTGCACCATGGCGGGTATGTCGAGCGGTCTGTCGGAGGCGAGTTCCAGGGTCCGGGACAGGACGACCTTGCTGAACTCGCCCTGCCACATCCGGTCCACGGCCGAGGCCACGCCCTTGGCGTAGACATCGGGCTCGGGAACGGAGGCGATGGCCCAGTCGGCGGGCGCCGGACCGGCGGCGGGCAGGGCGATCAGCGGGTCCGAGGCCAGCGGCGGGCCGCTGCGCAGGGACTCCGGGACGACGAGGGCGGCGCGGGCGTCCGGGGCGAAGGGGATCGCGCCGATCACCACGGGGTACGGGTGCCCGGCCCGCCGGGCCTCGGCCAGGGCCTGGGCGACCCGGTGCGGCAGGGGTTCGGCGGAGTGGGCGACCTCCTGGCGGATGCCCTGGGCCAGCAGCGTCCGTGTGGGGGTCGCGAGGAACCTGGCCCCGGCGCGGTACGCGTCGAGCAGCGAGGTGGCGGCGCCGACGGAGGGGTGGACCGGATCGGCCGGTGCGGGGGGCGTGGCGACTTGGTGGACCGTCGGCACGGTGACTCCTCTTCAGGGTGGGGGCAGGTGGGTGCGGCCGGGCGGTCGCCGGCTGCGGGCGGTGCGGGGCGGTGCGCGTGGCGCGGGTCGTACGCGTGGCGCGGGGATCTTGCACGGTGTGCGTGGTGCGTGATGTGCGTGGTGCGGGTGAGGGACGACCGGGGCCGCCTCGGGGTCAGCGGAGCGTGGCTCCGCCGTCCACGTAGAGGTCCTGCATGGTGATGTGGCGTGCCTGGTCCGAGGCGAGGAACACCACGGCGTCCGCGATGTCCTGCGGATCGGCGATCCGGCCCAGCGGGATTCCCGTCCGGTAGCTGGGGAGGTCCCCGTCCAGCACCCGGGCGGGCGCCTGCGGGTCGGTCCAGAGCCCCCACTGCATCGGGGTGTCGGTGGAGCCGGGGGCGACGATGTTGCAGCGCACGCCGCTGCGCGCGTACTCCAGTCCCAGGCACTTGGTGAACATGACGGCCGCCGCCTTCGACGCGGCGTAGGCGGCCATGCCGGTGCGCGGGATCCCGGCGGCGTTGGAGGCGACGGTGACCACGCTGCCGGAGCCGCGGGCCGCCATGCCGGGGACGACGGCGCGGGAGGTGAAGAAGACGCCCTGGACGTTGACGGCGAAGGTGGCCGCCCAGTCCTCGTCGGTCAGTTCCGCGACCGGTGCGGTACGCAGGATCCCGGCCACGTTCACCAGGATGTCGACCGGGCCGAGTTCCCGCCCGATCTGCCCGACGGTCCGGTCGACGGCCGCCGGGTCGGTGACGTCGAGCGTGTAGGCGTGGACGGCCCCGTGGCCGGCCGCCGGCACCCGCCCGGGCTCCGGGTCGAGTTCCGCCGCCAGCGCGGCGACGGCCTTCGCCGAGACGTCGGTAGCCGCGACGGTGGCGCCGAGGCGGAACAGCGTGCGGACGACGGCCTCGCCGATGCCCTGGCCCGCACCGGTGACGAGCGCGACCTTGCCGGTGAATCCGCTGGTCCCGGGAACGCCGGGTTCACGGTGGTCGGACATGCCGCCCCCTTCTTGAATCTTAGGTAAGCCTAACCTAATTAAATGCTGAACGTCACTACGCGGCAGGCGCGTTGTCCACGGGCCTGCCGCTTCCTCGTGCCCCGGGGCACGGGTGGGGGCTTCGGAGCGCCCCCACCCGTGCCCCGGGAGGTCAGCCCCGGCCGGCCGGGAGGGCCGACGCGAGGGCGCGGGCCAGCACCGGGCCGATCTCCGCCAGGACCCCGGGAGACATCAGGTCGTCGTGCGAGCAGTCCAGGACGTGCTCCTCGATCCGGCCGTCCAGGTACGCGGGCCAGACCAGCCCCGGAGCCTCGTCCGCCGGCGTGGACCGGGACGCGGTGAAGAACAGCACGTCACCCCGGTAGCGGAGGGTGCGGCTGCGCGACAGCAGCCGTACGCAGTGCACGTTCGTGTCGACGATCGCCCCCAGCAGCGCCTCGTCGAAGCCGGCCAGCAGGCCCTGGCTGTCGCGGATCGCGCCGACCGCCTCCGCCCGGTCCACCGGAGCATCGCCCTCCGGCGGATTCAGCCCGGCCACCGAGAGCAGGAAGCCGCTCTCCTCGCGCTCCAGGCGCTCGCGCCAGTCCGGGGCGTCGATGTACGACCAGTCCTCGATCTCCGGCGGGTACGCGTCCAGCAGTCCCAGGAAGGCGACCTCCTCCCCGCGCTCCTGGAGCAGCGCGGCCAGCGTCTGCGCGACCGTCCCGCCGAAGGAGTAACCGAGGAAGTGGTACGGGCCCTCGGGCTGCACCGTACGGATCTCCGCCAGGTACAGCTCCGCGAGCGCGGCCACGTCGGCCACGTCCGGCTGCTCGCCCGAGAGCCCCGGCGACTGGAGCCCGTACACCGGCCGGTCCGCGTCCAGGAACCGCAGCAGGCCCGTGTACTGCCAGGCGAAGCCGGACGCCGGGTGGAAGCAGAACAGCGGCGCCGCCGTGCCCAGTTCCCGCAGCGGCATCAGCACCCGCAGCGCGTCCCGGCGGGCGTCCGAGCCGATCCGGGCGGCCAGGTCGGCCACCGTCGGCGCGGCCATCACCGCGCCGACCTGGACCGGGGTGCCCAGTTCGGCACGGATCCGGCCGACGAGGCGCATCGCCAGCAGCGAATGGCCGCCGAGCTCGAAGAAGTTGTCCTCGGCCCCGACGCGCTCCAGCCCCAGCACGTCCGCGAAGATCGCGCAGAGCAGCTCCTCGCGCGCGTCCTTCGGCGCCCGGCCGCCGCCCCCGTCCCCGAAGTCGGGCGCGGGCAGCGCCGACCGGTCCACCTTGCCGTTCACCGTCAGCGGCAGCGCCGACAGCTCCACGAAGGCCGACGGAACCATGTACTCGGGCAGCGAGGCCGACAGCCGGGCCCGCAGGGCGGCGGGTTCGGGCGCGTCCGCGGCAGACGCCACCGTGTAGGCCACCAGCCGCTTGACGCCGGTCGGTCCGGTGTGGACGACCACGGCCGCCGCCGCGACGCCCGACTCGGCCGCGACCGCCGACTCGACCTCGCCGAGCTCGATGCGGAAGCCGCGGATCTTGACCTGGTCGTCGGCACGCCCGAGGTAGTCGATCTGGGCGTCGGCGCGCCAGCGCACCAGGTCGCCCGTCCGGTACATCAGGGTCCCCGGCTCGCCGAACGGGTCGGCCACGAAACGCTCCGCGGTCAGGGACGGCCGCCCGAAGTAGCCGCGGGCCAGGCCCGCCCCGGCCAGGTACAGCTCACCGGCCACGCCCGTCGGGACCGGCCGCAGCGCACTGTCCAGCACGTACGCCCGGGTGTTGAAGATCGGCCGGCCCACGCAGGAGCTGACGCTGTCGTCCACGTCGGCGCCCAGCGCGTTGATCGTGTACTCGGTCGGGCCGTACAGGTTGTAGCCCATGGTGCCCCCGGTGCGCTTCAGCAGCTCCCACAGGCCGTCCGGCACCGCCTCGCCGCCCAGCAGGAACAGCGTGGGCCGGTGCCGGTCCGCGTCCAGCAGACCCGCCTCGACCAGCTGCAGGCCGTACGAGGGCGTCACGTTGACCACGTCGATGCCCACCCGGTCGTAGTGCGCCGTCAGGGCCGCCGGGTCCAGGCGCAGCTCCTCACCGATGACGTGCACCTCGTGCCCGTCGACCAGCCAGAAGAACTCCTCCCACGACATGTCGAAGGCGAAGGACACGGTGTGCGCCACCTTCATCCGGCGCCCGCCCGCCAGCTCCACCGCCGGAGCGAAGATCCGCTCGCGGTGGTTGAGCAGCATGTTGGTCAGACCCGAGTAGGGCACCACGACGCCCTTGGGCCGCCCGGTGGATCCGGAGGTGTAGATGATGTAGGCGGGGTGCCGGCCATCGCGTACGCCCGTCAGTTCCGACTCCGCCAGCGGGGCCCGCGGCAGCTCCGCCAGCTCCGCCAGCACGGCAGGGTCGTCCAGCAGCAGTGCCGGTACGCCCTCCACCACCGGCACCCGGTCCGTCACCGGCGCCGTCGTGACCAGGCACAGCGGAGCGGCGTCCGCCACCATCATGCCGAGCCGGTCCACGGGGTGGTCCAGGTCCAGCGGCAGATAGGCCGCCCCGGTCTTCAGTACGGCGAACAGCGCGACCACGAAGTCCGCCGACCGGGGCAGGCCCAGGGCCACGACGGCCTCCGGCCCCGCACCCCGCGCCACCAGGGCCCGGGCCACCCGGTTCGCCCGGGCGTCGAGCTCCGCGTAGCTGAGCCGCTGGTCCTCGAAGACCAGAGCGGTCTCCCCGGGGGTCCGGGCGGCCTGCTCGGCGAACAGGTCGATCACCGTCGTGTCCGGGACCGCGTGCCCCATGTCGTCGCCGGTCGCCAGCAGCTCGGCCCGCTCCACCGCGTCCAGGGTGACCAGGCGGCCCACCGGGACCGCCCCGCCGTCCGCGAGCTGCTCCACCAGCAGTGCGAGCCGGCCCGCCAGGTTCCGGGCCGTGGCCTCGTCGTACAGGTCGGGCCGGTAGCCGAGGCTCAGCTCCAGTGCGGGACCGGGGGTGACGGCGAGGGTCAGCGGGTAGTGGGTGCCGTCGACGCTGTGCGTCCAGCCGATCGAGTGGGCGGCCACCGCCGCCTGGCGGGCGGCGTCGTCGAGCGGCGTGTTGCGGAACACGTAGAGCGTGTCGAAGAGCTGCCCGAGGCCGGTCAGCTGCTGGATCGGGCCGAGCCCCACGTAGTGGTGGGGCAGCAGCGCCGCGTGCTCGCCCTGTACCCGCACCATCAGCTCGCGCAGCGGCTCGTTGGGGCGCAGGGCCACCCGGAACGGCAGCGTGTTCATGAACATGCCGATCATCTGGTCGACGCCCGGGAGATCCGCGGGACGGCCGGAGACGGTGGCGCCGAACACCACGTCGTCGCGGCCCGTCATCCCGGCCAGGGCCATCGCCCAGGCCGTGCTGAGCACGGTGTTGAGGGTGACCCCGCAGCCCCGCGCGAAGGACCGCAGCCGGTCGCTGGTGGCCTCGTCCAGGGACAGGTCCACCACCTCGGCGGTCACCGGCTGCCGGTTCGGATCGGCCCGGGCCACCAGCGTGGCCTGGTCCAGCCCCGACAGATGGGTGCGCCAGGCCCGCTCGGCGCCCTCCCGGTCCACTGCCGCCAGCCAGCGCAGGTAGTCCCGGTAGGGGGTGACGGGCGCCAGCACGTCCGCGGAGCCGCCGTGCCCGTACAGGGCGAACAGCTCCTCGAAGAACAGCGACTCCGACCAGCCGTCGGTCAGGATGTGGTGCTGCGTCACGCACAGCATCCAGCGCTCCGCCGAGAAGCGGATCAGGGCCACCCGCAGCAGCGGCGGGGCCGCGAGATCGAACCGCGTCGCCGCGTCGGCGAGCGAGAACTCCCGCAGCGCCTCGTCCTGCCCCGCCCGGTCGAGATGGCTGAGGTCGATCTCCCGCCAGGGCAGCTCCCATTCGCCCGGCACCACCTGCACCGGGCCGTCCAGGCCCTCGTGCCAGAAACCGGACCGCAGGTTGGGATGGCGGCGCAGCAGGGTGTCGAAGGCGGCGCGCAGGGCCGGCCCGTCGACGGCGTGCAGCAGCTCGACGAAGTTCTGCATCAGATAGACGTCGAGGGCCTGGTCGTCGTAGACGGCGTGGAAGTACAGGCCCTCCTGCAGCGGCGCGAGCGGCAGCACCTCCGCCACGTGCGGGAACACCGCGGCCAGCGCGGCCTCCTGCCCGGCGCCGAGGGTGACGAGCGGCCCGGCCGGCGCCAGGCGGCCGCCGTCCTGATCCGCGGTGTCGCGGGCCGCCGCGGCCATCCGCTCCACCGTCCGCTGCTCGAAGACGTCGCGCGGCGTGAGGACCAGGCCCGCCTTGCGGGCCCGGGTCACCAGCTGGATGGAGACGATGCTGTCCCCGCCCAGGGCGAAGAAGTCGTCGTCGATCCCGGCCGAGGCCAGCCCCAGCACCTGCGCGAAGACGGCGCACAGCGCCTCCTCGCGGGCGTCGCGCGGCGGCCGCGACAGCTCGGCCCCGCCCAGCTCGGGTTCCGGCAGCGCCCCCCGGTCCAGCTTGCCGCTGACGTTGGTCGGGAGCGAGTCCAGTACCACCACGGCCGCCGGAACCGTGTAGTCGGGCAGGACGGCGGCCAGCGCCCCGCGCAGCGCCGCCCCCTCGACCGCGGCGCCGGTCACGTAGCCGACGAGGCGCTTGACGCCGGGGGTGTCCTCACGGACCACCACGGCGGCCGAGCCCACACCGGGCAGCGCGGCCAGGGCCGACTCCACCTCGCCGAGCTCGATCCGGTAGCCGCGGATCTTCACCTGGTCGTCGGCCCGCCCCAGGAACTCCAGCTGCCCGTCGGGGCGCAGCCGTACGAGGTCGCCCGTACGGTACATCCGCGAGCCGGCCGGGCCGTACGGGTCGGCCACGAACCGCTCGGCGGTCAGTGCGAACCGGCCCAGATACCCACGGGCCAGGCCGTGGCCCGCCAGGTACAGTTCACCGGCGGTGCCGGCGGGCGCGGGCCGCAGCGCGGAGTCCAGGACGCGGGCGCTGGTGTTGCCGATGGGCCGGCCCACGATCGGGGTGGCCGAGTCGGCCAGGTCGGCGCCGAGGGCGTCCACCGTGTACTCGGTGGGCCCGTACAGGTTCACCGACATGACCCCGGGAGCCTCGCGGACCTCGGTCCACAGCGCTTCGGGAACGGCCTCGCCGCCGAGCAGCAGCAGCCCCGGCCGGTGGTGCGAACCGCTCAGCAGCCCCCACTCCAGCAGGGCGCCGGCGTAGGTCGGGGTCACGTCCATGGCGTCGATCCGGTGCTCGCGGACATAGCCGACCGTGAACTCGGCGTCCCGGCGGCCGATCTCGTCCAGGACGTGCAGCTCGTGCCCCGAGACCAGCCAGAACAGCTGCTCCCACGAGGTGTCGAAGCTGAACGAGGCGGTGTGCAGGGCGCGCAGCCGGCGCCCGCCCCCCGCCGCCACGGCCGGGGCGAAGACGTCCGCGATGTGGTTGGCGTACAGGTTCGACAGACCGCCGTGGGTCAGCACGACGCCCTTGGGACGGCCCGTGGAACCGGAGGTGTAGATCACGTAGGCCGGGTGGCCGGACTCCGTGCGCGGCGGACGGAAACCGTCTTCGAGCGCGGCGAGTCCGGCGGTCGTCTCCGCCGAGTCCAGGGCGATCCGCTCCGGTCCGCCCACCGCCCCGGCGGGCAGCAGCGCGAGCGCCGCCTCCGTCGTCAGCACGCAGACCGGGGCCGCGTCCTCCAGCATCAGGGCGATCCGCTCGGCCGGGTAGTCCAGGTCCAGCGGCAGATAGGCGGCCCCCGACTTCAGGACGGCCAGGATCGCCACCACGGACGCGGCGGAGCGCGGCACGGCCAGCGCCACGACCGACTCGGGTCCGGCGCCGCGCGCGGCCAGCAGCGCGGCCAGCCGGTCCGCCCGGTCTTCGAGTTCCGCGAAGGTCAGCCGGTCGGGTCCCGAGACCACGGCGCAGGCGTCCGGGGTCGCGGCGGCCTGCGCGGCGAACCGGTCGGCGACCGTACCGTCGGCCACGTCGCGCGCGGTGCCCGCTTCCGCGGTACGCAGCTCCGCACGGTCGGCGGCCGTCAGCGGCTCCAGGGTCCCCACCGGGCGGCCGGGACCGGCCGCGACCTGGTCCAGCAGGGCGGCGAACCGCTCGGCCACCCGGCCGACGGTACGGGGGTCGAAGAGGTCCGGCCGGTATTCCAGGGCCAGTTCGGCCCGTTCGTCCAGGGACACCGACAGCGTGAGCGGGTAGTGCGTGCCGTCCCGGGCCTCCACGCCCGTCACCCGCACCCCGTCGGCCAGCGGCGCCCGGGCCGACGGGTCCACCGGATAGTTCTCGATGACCACGAGGGTGTCGAACAGCTCGCCGCCGCCCGCCTGCTTCTGGATCAGGCGCAGGCCCAGGTGGTGGTGGGCGAGCAGGGCGTTCTGCTCGTCCCGGAACCGTCTCAGCAGGTCCGCGACGCTCTCCCACGGCCGCGCGGTCAGCCGTACCGGCACCGTGGTGATGAACAGACCGACCATCGACTCGACACCGGGGATCTCCTCGGGCCGCCCGGCCACCGTCAGCCCGAAGACCACGTCCCGGCGGCCCGTCAGACTGCCGAGCAGCAGCCCCCAGGCCGCCTGGATCACCGTGCTGGGCGTGGTGCCCAGCGACCGCGCGGCGGCCGTCAGCCGGGCGGTCGCCGCCTCCGACAGCTCCACGCGGTGCACACCGGGCCGCACCGGGGTACGGGACGGGTCGGCCGGGGCCACCCGCACGGCCTCGTCCAGCCCGGCCAGCGCGCAACGCCAGGCGCCCTCGGCGGCCGGGACGTCCTGCGCCTTCAGCCACTTGAGGTAGTCACGGTAGGGGCGCACGGGCTGCTGGGCCGAGGCGCCGCCGTCGCTCTCGTACAGCGCGAGCAGGTCACCGACGAGCAGCGGCATCGACCAGCCGTCGACCAGGATGTGGTGCACGGTGACCACGAGGAGGTGGTCGTCCGGACCCCGGCGCACCAGCAGCAGCCGCAGCAGCGGCGGCCGGTGCAGCTCGAACCGGCGGTCCAGCTCGGCCCGTTCCACCCGGCGCACCGCGGCCTGCGAAGGATCGGCGGACAGGTCCGCCCGGCCGAGCGCGAAGGCCACCTCGGCCGGCACGAACTGCACCGGCTGCGGCACCCCCTCGTGCCAGAAACCGGCCCGCAGGTTGGGGTGGCGGCGCAGCAGTGCCGCACCCGCCCGCTCCATCCGGTCCGCGTCCACGGGGCCGGCCAGCGACACGGAGACCTGCACCGTGTACACGTCCGGCGCGCCCGCGTCGTAGACGGAATGGAACAGCATGCCCTGCTGCAAGGGGGACAGCGGAAGCATGTCCTCTATTCGAGCCTGCGTCACTGCTGGGCCCTCCACATTTCTTCGAGCATGGTGATCTGGTCCTGGTCGAGATCGACCAGGTCGAGGTCCGAGGGGGTGTACCCCGCGGACGTGCCGCCGTCGGCCCAGGCGGCGAGGGCGTCCACGGCGGCCGTCCAGCCGTCCGCGAGCTGCCCCACGGTGTCCTGGGAGAGCGCCTCGCCCGCCCAGATGAAGTGGGCGGTGAGTTCCGGCCCGCCGTCCCCGTCGGTGATCTCCGCGGTGATCTCCAGTACGTGGGAGAGCGGCATCGCCGGGTCCGGGCGGGCGGACAGGGCGTCCGCCTCCGGGGCCGGGCCCCAGGCCGAGCCGGCCCGGCCGGTCTGCCGGCCCAGGTAGTTCCACAGGATCTCGGCCCGCGCCGCCGGGTCGAACAGCCGTGCCGTGGCCGGGTTGTTGTACCGGAGCAGGCCGGCGCCGAGCCCTCCGTCGGGCACCGCCCGCAGCAGCTCCTTGACCTCCTTGAGCAGCGCCCCGGCGTCCGTGCGGCCGGCGGTCACCGCCGTCGGCTCGTACGGGCCGACCGGCAGCCGCAGCGGGTGGATGCTGGTCAGCCAGCCCACCGTGCGGGTGAGGTCGGCGCCCGGCAGCAGTTCCTGCTCCCGGCCGTGTCCCTCGAGGTCCACCGTGAACCCGTCCGGCCGGGGCCGGCCCGAGCGGGCCGCCCAGTCGCCGACCGCCAGTACCAGCGCGCTCAGCAGGGTGTCCCCGACCGTGCCGTGGAAGGCGGCCGGGACGGCCTGGAGCAGCGGAGCCGTGCGCTCCGCGGAGACGCGCACGGACAGCCTGCGCGCGGTGGCGGCCGTGTCCACGGACGGGTCCAGCGGACGTCCCGCGAGCAGTGGCCCGCCGGGGGCCGCGGCCAGCCAGCGGTCCAGTTCGGCGGTGCGGCGCGGACTCTGCGCCTCGGCCAGCAGGTGCGTGGTCCAGGCCCGCAGCGGGGTCCCGACCGGCTCCAGGGCCGGTGTCCGGCCCGCGGCGGCGGCCTCGTGGGCCGCCTGCAGGTCGGGCAGCAGGATCTGCCAGGACACCTCGTCCACCGCGAGGTGGTGCACGATGAGCAGCAGCCGGCCCGGCTCGTCCGGCCCCCGGTCGAGGTGCACGGCGCGTACGAGGTCACCCGACTCGGGGTCCAGCAGGCGCCAGACCCGCTCCGACTCTGCGGCGACCCGTTCCCGCAGGGCGGCGTCGGACAGGCCCGCCGCGTCCACGCCCTCCAGGACGGCGGCGGCGTCGACGGAACCGGCCGGGCGGATCTCCGCGCTCCACACCCCGGGGCGGGGCACGGTCAGCAGCTGGCGCAGCCCGTCGTGGTGGTCCAGTACGGCCTGCAGCGCGGCGGTGAGGTGCGGGCGCCGGGCCCCGGCGGGCAGCCGGACCAGCCGGGCCTGCGCGAACGAGGCGAACGGGCCGCCCCGTTCGGCCAGCCAGGCGGCCACCGGGGGCAGCGGCAGCGGGCCGGGACCCGCGTCGGCCGTGCGGGCGGCGGGCGCGGCCGGGCCCTCGGGAACCGTGGCGACCGAGGCCAGCGCGGCCGGTGTCGGGTGCGTGAAGACCTGCCGTGCGGAGACGGTCAGACCGGCCTTGCGGGCCAGTCCCACCAGCCGGATGGAGACGATGCTGTCGCCGCCGAGCTCGAAGAAGTTGGCGTCGGGGCCGACCCCGGGCAGGCCCAGCACCTCGCCCATCAGGGCGCACAGGATCTGCTCGGGGGTTCCGGCGGGCACCTGGGCGGCCGGGGCGGCGGACGCGGCCGGCGCGGGGATCACCGGCGCGGGCAGCGCCCGCCGGTCGAGCTTGCCGTTGGCGGACAGCGGGAGCCGCTCCAGCTCCGTGAACACGGCCGGGACCATGTACTCGGGCAGGCGGGCGGCGGCCAGGGCGCGCAGGGCGCCCCGGTCGAGCGTGGCGCCGGGCGCGGGCACCGCGTAGGCCACCAGGCGCCGGAGCCCCGGCTGGTCCTCGCGGACGACGACCGCGGCCTGCGCCACCTCGGGGGCGCTCGTCAGGACGGCCTCGATCTCACCGAGTTCGATGCGGAAGCCGCGCAGCTTGACCTGGTCGTCGGTGCGACCCAGGTAGTCGACGCGACCGTCGGGCAGGCGCCGTACCAGGTCACCCGTGCGGTACATCCGGGTACCGGGAACCCCGTACGGGTCGGCGGTGAAGCGCTCGCCGGTCAGGGCGGGGCGGCCGAGGTAGCCGCGGGCCAGCTGGACGCCGGCCAGGTACAACTCGCCGGGTACCCCGACGGGCACCGGCCGCAGCCGGTCGTCGAGCACGTACAGCCGGGTGTTCCAGACCGGCAGGCCGATCGAGGCCGAGGCCCGTCCCTCGGTGGCGGTGAGCGCGGTGCAGGCGCCCGAGGTGACGTCGACGGCCGCCTCGGTGGGGCCGTAGAGGTTCTCCAACGCCACCGGGGCGCCGGCGGCCGAGCCGTGGAACCGGCCGACGAGCTCGCTCGGCAGGGCCTCGCCGCTGCACACGACCAGCCGCAGGCTCGGGCAGTCGGCGATCGTGGTCTCGCCCAGGAAGGCGGCGAGCATGGACGGGACGAAGTGCATGACCGAGACGCGCTGTTCGCGGATCAGCTCGGCGAGGTACAGCGGGTCCTTGTGTCCGTCGGGGCGGGCGACGACCAGCGGCACACCTTCGGCGAGCGGCCAGAAGAACTCCCATACGGAGACGTCGAAGCTCGCCGGGGTCTTCTGCAGCACCCGGTCTCCCGGGCGCAGGGTGTAGGCGTCCTGCATCCAGCGCAGTCGGTTGACGATGGCCTCGTGCTCGACCAGTACGCCCTTGGGCATGCCGGTGGAGCCGGAGGTGAAGATCACGTAGGCGGGGTGGTGGGGGAGCAGCGGCGCGCGCCGTTCCGCCTCGGCCAGGTCCGAGCCGGCCAGTGCGGCCAGCCGGGTCCGGACCGTGGGGGAGTCCAACAGGACCCGTTCCCCGCCCACCTCGGGCGCGAGCAAGGTTACCGACATGGTGTCGGTAAGTATCAGGACCGGCTCGGCGGTCCGGGTCATGTACGCGAGGCGCTCGGTCGGCAGGCCGAGGTCGAGCGGGAGGTACGCGCCGCCGGCCCGGACCACGGCGTGCAGGGCGACGACGAGGTCGAAGGAGCGCGGCAGGGCCACGGCCACCACCGACTCCGGGCCGACCCCACGGTCGATCAGCAGCCGCGCCAGCCGGTTGACCCGCTCTTCGAAGTCGGCCCGCGAGAGCTCGTCACCCTCGAAGACCAGCGCGGGGCCGGTCTCCACCTTCGCGCCCCCCGCCACGAGGGCGGCCAGCGTCCGCGCCCCACCCACCGGGTGGCCGGTGTCGTTCCAGCCGTGCAGCGCGAGCTCGCGCTCCGCCGGGTCCATCACCTCGATCGCCGAGACCGGCCGCTCGGGCGCCTCCACGACGGCGTCCAGCAGCAACAGCAGCCGCCTGGCCAGCAGTTCGACGGTCGTGCGGTCGAAGAGGTCGGACGCGAAGCGGATACCGCCCGCGATCGCCCCGTGCTCCTCGGAGGCCCCGAAGGCGATCTCCAGATCGAACTTGGCGCCACCGGTCTCCACGGTGAACTCCCGCGCGGGCAGCCCGAACAGCTCCGGCACCGCGCTGTCCGTGGAGTGGTAGGTCACCATCGTCTGGAACAGCGGATTGCGGGAAGGGGAGCGCTCCGGATCCACCGCTTCGACCACCGCCTCCAGCGGCAGGTCGGCGTGGGCGAAGGCCGCCAGCCCGGTGTCCCGCACCCGCGCCACGAGCTCGGTGAAGCTCGGATCCCCGGACAGGTCGGCGCGCAGCACCAGGGTGTTGAGGAAGAAGCCGACGAGGCCGTCGAGTTCCTCGCCCTCCCGCGCCGAGACCGGGCTGCCCAGCGGGATGTCCTCGCCCGCGCCCAGCCGGTGCAGCAGCGCCGCCACGGCCGCGTGCGCCACCATGAACAGGGTCGCGCCACCCTCCCGGGCGATCCGCGCCAGTCCCGCCCCGACCCGGGCCGGGACCTCGAAGGTCACCACGTCCCCCTCGTACGAGGGGACCGCCGGCCGCGGGCGGTCGGCGGGCAGGGCCAGCTCCGCGGGGGCGCCGGCCAGCGCCTGCCGCCAGTACGCGGCCTGCCGGCCCGCCACCGATTCCGGGTCGTCCGCGTCCCCGAGCAGCTCCCGCTGCCACAGGGCGAAGTCGGCGTACTGCACGGGCAGCGGGGCGAAACCGGGCTCCGCGCCCGCCGACCGGGCGGCGTACGCCCGGTCCAGGTCCGCGAGCAGCGGGCCGGCCGACCCCTCGTCCGTCGCGATGTGGTGCACCAGCACCACCAGCAGGTGGTCCTCGGCGGCGGCGCGCAACAGCGTGACCCGCACCGGCGGCTCGGCGGCCAGGTCGAAGACGTGTCCGCCGGCGCGGACCGCCTCCTCCTCCAGCCGGTCCGCCGCCACCTCGCGCACCGTCAGCTCCACCCCGGCCCGCCCGGCCGGCAGGACCACCTGGTACGGCTCGCCCTCGTGCTCACGGAACACGGTCCGCAGGCTCTCGTGGCGGGCGACCAGATCGCGCACCGCCGCCGCCAGGGCCCCGGTGTCCACCGGACCCCGCAGCCGCACCGCGAGCGGCACGTTGTAGGTGGTACCCGGACCGCGCACACTGTCCAGCAGCCACAGCCTGCGCTGCGCGAAGGACAGCGGCAGCCGCTCGGGCCGCGGCGCGGCCTCCGTGAGGCGCGGGCGCCCCGCGCCCGTGCGCTCCGCGAGGAGGGCGGACAACGCGGCGACCGTCCGCGTTTCGAACAGGTCGCGGATGGCGCAGTCCACGTCCAGCGCGGCCCGGAAGCGGCTCACCGCGCGGGCCGCGAGCAGCGAGTGGCCGCCGAGGGCGAAGAAGTCGTCCTCCACGCCGACCGTGTCCAGGCCCAGTACGTCGGCCAGGATGCCCGCGAGGATCTCCTCGCGGGCGTCGCGCGGTGCCCGGGAAGCACCCGCGGCCGCGGCGGGCACCGGCAATGCCCGTCGGTCCAGCTTGCCGTTGGCCGTCGTCGGGAGCACCGTGAGCGGCACCACCACGGCCGGGACCATGTACTCGGGCAGGCGGGATGCGGCCAGGGTGCGCAGGGCGGCCCCGTCGACGGTGGCGCCGGGTGCGGGGACCGCGTAGGCGACCAGGCGGCGGACGCCGGGCTGGTCCTCGCGGACGACGACCGCCGCCTGGTCCACCTCCGGGGCGCTCGTCAGAACGGCCTGGATCTCGCCGAGTTCGATGCGGAAGCCGCGCAGCTTGACCTGGTCGTCGGTGCGGCCGAGGTACTCCAGCCGCCCGTCCCGGCTCCGGCGCACCAGGTCGCCGGTGCGGTACATGCGGGCGCCCGGGGTGCCGTACGGGTCGGCGGTGAAGCGTTCGCCGGTCAGTGCGGGCCGGCCGAGGTAGCCGCGGGCCAGCTGGACGCCGGCCAGGTACAGCTCGCCGGGGACCCCGACGGGCACCGGCCGCAGCCGGGCGTCCAGGACGTAGACGCGGGTGTTCCACACGGGACTGCCGATGGACGCGGACGCGGTACCGGTACCGGTACCCGGCCCGGATCCGGCCGCCGGGCAGTCCGCGGCGGTGACGTCGACGGCCGCCTCGGTGGGGCCGTACAGGTTCGCCAGCCGGGTCGCGCCACCAGGAGCGGAGGCGTGGAAGCGGGTGACGAGTTCGCCCGGCAGGGCCTCGCCGCTGCAGACGACCAGGCGCAGCGACGGGCATTGCGCGATGTCGGTCTCGCCGAGGAAGGCGGCGAGCATGGACGGGACGAAGTGCAGGACGGAGACGCGCTGTTCGCGGATCAGCCCGGAGAGGTACAGGGGGTCCTTGTGGCCCTCGGGACGGGCGATGACCAGTGGGACGCCCTCGGCGAGCGGCCAGAAGAACTCCCACACCGACACGTCGAAGCTCGCCGGGGTCTTCTGCAGCACCCGGTCGGTGGCGTCGAGAGCGTACGCGTCCTGCATCCAGCGCAGCCGGTTGACGATCGCCTCGTGCTCGACCATCACGCCCTTGGGCTTGCCGGTGGAGCCGGAGGTGAAGATCACGTAGGCGGGGTGCCGGGGCAGCAGGGGCGTGCGCCGCTCCGCGTCCGCGACCGGGCCGGACGCGAGCGCGGCCAGTTCGGCCGCCCGCTCCGGCGCGTCCAGGACGAGGACCTCGGTGTCGGGCAGGTCCGGCAGCGCGCCCAGCAAGGGCAGGTCCGTCAGCAGGCACACCGGCGCGGCGGTCTCCGCCATGTACGCGAGGCGGTCGGCCGGCAGGCCGAGGTCGAGCGGCAGGTAGGCGCCACCGGCCCGGACCACGGCGTGCAGGGCGACGACGAGGTCGAAGGAGCGCGGCAGGGCCACGGCCACCACCGACTCCGGACCCACGCCGCAGCCGATCAGCAGCCGCGCCAGCCGGTTCACCCGCTCCTCGAACTCCGCACGCGACAGCTCGACGCCCTCGAAGACGAGGGCCGTCGCCAGCGGATCGCGCCGGGAGCCGGCCGCGGCCAGCGCGTCCAGGGTCTGCGGAGCCACCGGCCGGGCGGTGTCGTTCCACCCGTCCAGCACCTGGGCCCGCTCGGCGAGGTCCAGCAGCTCCAGCTCGGCCAGCGGGACGTCCGGGGCGGCCACGGCCGCCCCGAGCAGCCGCAGCAGCCGGGCCAGCAGCGACCGTACGGTCTGCGCGTCGAACAGGTCGGTCGCGTACCGCACGCCGCAGGTCATCGAAGCCGGCGAGCCGGCGGTGCCCGGCGCACGGCGGAAGAGGATCTCCAGGTCGAACTTGGCGTCGCCCGCCAGGACCGGGAACTCCTCGGCCGTCAGGGAGCCGAGGGCGCGCAGCGGCTCGGCGCCGCCGTCCTCGTAGGCCACCATGGTCTGGAACAGCGGGTGGCGCGACAGCGAGCGCTCCGGGTTGACCGCCTCGACGACCGCGTCGAAGGGCAGGTCCGCGTGTGCGAGGGCGGCCGCGCCGAAGGCGGCCGTACGGCGCACCAGTTCGGCGAAGGACGGATCGCCCGCCAGATCGGCCCGGACGACCAGGGTGTTCACGAAGAACCCGACCAGGTCGTCCAGCGCCTCCTCGCCTCGACCCGCCACCGGACTGCCCAGCGGGATGTCCGGGCCGGCGCCGAGCCGGTGCAGCAGCGCCGCCACGGCCGCGGTCACCACCGTGTACATGGTCGTGCCGTGTTCCCCGGCCAGTGCCTCCAGCCGCGCCACCAGGTCCTGCTCCAGCTCCGCCGTCACGGTCCGGCCCTCGTGCGTGGGCCGGGCCGGGCGCGGGCGGTCGGCCGGCAGCGTCAGCTCCTGCGGCAGGCCCGCGAGGGCCTCCCGCCAGAACTCCGCCTGCCCGTGTGCCACCGACCCGGCGAGGGCGGGGTCGCCCAGCAGCTCGCGCTGCCAGAGCGCGTAGTCCGCGTACTGGACCGCGGGCGGCGCGGTCTCCAGGACGCCGCCCGCGCACCGGGCCGCGTAGGCGGCGGACAGATCGGCCAGCAGCGGCCCGGCCGACCACTCGTCACCGGCGATGTGGTGCAGCAGCAGGAGCAGCACCTGCTCGTCGGCGGCGGTGCGCAGCACGGTCACCCGCAGCGGCGTCTCGGTCTCCAGGTCGAAGGCGTGACCGGCCGCCGCGTCGAGGCTCCGGCCGAGACCGGCCGGCTCGACATCGGTCACCGTGAAGGGAACGGCGCTCTCCGACGGCTCCAGCACCCGCTGGTACGGGCCGTCGGCGTCCTCCGCGAAGACGGTGCGCAGCGCCTCGTGCCGCGCCGTCACCTCGTGCACGGCCGCCTCCAGCGCGGCCGTGTCGAGCTCCCCGCGCAGGCGCAGGGCCATCGGGATGTTGTACGTCGCGTTGGGACCCTCCATCCGGTGCAGGAACCACAGCCGGGCCTGGGCGTACGACAGCGGCAGCCGACCGGGGCGCGGACCGGCCACCAGGGCCGGGCGGACCGCCGCGCGGCGGCCGGCCATCCGCTCGGCGAGCGCGGCGACCGTGCGCAGCTCGAACACGTCCCGCACCGAGCACTCCGTGCCGAGCGCGGTGCGGATCCGGGCCACCACGCGGGTGGCCAGCAGGGAGTGCCCGCCGAGCCGGAAGAAGTCCTCGTCGGCGCCGACCGAGGGCACGCCCAGCACCTGGGCGAACACCTCGGCGATCCGCTCCTCGGCGGCGCCGCGCGGGGCCCTCCCGGTGGCGTCGGCCGTCGCGACGGGAACCGGCAGCGCCGCCTTGTCGAGCTTGCCGTTCACGTTCGTCGGCAGCACCGGCAGCACCATCACGGCTGCCGGGACCAGGTGTTCGGGCAGCCGCCCGGCCAGTTCGGCGCGCAGCCCGGCCGGATCGGCCGGGCCCGTGACGTAGCCGACCAGACACGGCAGGCCCGGGGTGTCCTCGCGGACCACCACGGCGGCCGAGGTCACCCCGTCCAGGGCCGCGAGTTCGGCCTCCACCTCGCCCGGTTCCACCCGGAAACCGCGGATCTTGACCTGGTCGTCGACCCGGCCGAGGAACTCCAGCAGGCCGTCGGCCCGCCACCGTACGAGGTCGCCGGTCCGGTACATCCGGGAGCCCCGGGAACCGAACGGATCTGCGACGAAACGTTCCGCCGTCAGGGCGGGCCGGCCCAGGTAACCCCGGGCGTTCTGTTCGCCCGCCAGGTACAGCTCACCCGGCACGCCCACGGGCACCGGCCGCAGCCGGCCGTCCAGCACGTGCGCCCGGCTGTTGTCGAGCGGCCGGCCCACCACCGGAGTGGGGCAGTCGCCCACCCGCGCCACCAGGGCGTCCACCGTGAACTCGGTGGGCCCGTAGTAGTTGACGACCTCCACGTCCGGGACGGCGCGCAGCTCCGCCCACAGGGCCGGCGGCACGGCCTCGCCGCCCAGCAGGAACAGCGGCGGCCGCCACTCGCCCGTCAGCAGCCCGGCGTCGACCAGCTGACGGCCGTACGAGGGGGTGACGTCGAGCGCGTCGATCCGCCGCTCGCGGACGTACGCCACGACCGCGTCGGCGTCCCGGCGCCCGTACTCGTCCAGGACGTGCAGCTCGTGCCCGGCCACCAGCCACAGCAGCTGCTCCCACGAGGAGTCGAAGGAGAAGGAGGCGGTGTGCAGCGCCCGCACCCGGCGCCCGAGCCGCTCGGCGACCGGCAGGTACAGCTCCCGCTCGTGGTCGCGGAAGAGCCGGGTCAGACCGGCGTGCCGGAGCACGACCCCCTTGGGGCGGCCGGTGGAACCCGAGGTGTAGATGACGTACGCGGCGTGCTCGGGGTCCACGGGCACGTCGGCCCCCGGCACGGCGGCGGCCAGACCCGCGACCGTCGCGGGGTCGTCCAGGACCAGCAGGTCCACACCGGGAAGCCGGTCCGCGGCAGCCCGCGTGGTCACCGCGCACACCGGCGCCGCGTCACCGAGCATGAACGCGATCCGCTCGGCCGGGTGGTCCAGGTCCAGCGGCAGGTAGGCGCCGCCCGCCTTCAGGACGGCGAGCGTGGCCACCACGGTGTCGGCGGACCGCGGGACGGCGAGTGCCACCACGGTGTCCGGGCCGACGCCGCGCTCGGCCAGCAGGGCCGCCAGCCGGCCCGCGCGGTCCTCCAGTTCGGCGAAGGTCAGACGGTCGTCCCCGGCGACCACGGCCAGCGCGTCGGGCGTCGCCGCCGCCCGGGCGGCGAACACCTCGGTGACCGCACCCGGCGCCACCGGCCGCGCCGTGTCGTTCCAGCGGGCCAGCCGGGCCCGCTCGGCCTCGTCGCGTAGCTCCCACCAGGACACCGGGTCCGCCGGGGCGGCCACCGCCGCGGCGAGCGCGCGCAGCAGCCGCCGCACGAAGGTCTCCACGGTCGGACGGTCGAAGAGCGCGGTCGCGTAGAACACCTCCAGTTCCAGGTCCTCGCTGTGGGCCGCGTCCGAGAAGGTGATGTCGAGGTCGAACTTGGTGACCCCGGGATCCACCCGGTCCACCCGGGCCGGGTGCCCGAACAGGTTCGCCACGTCCTGGCTCACCGTGCTGTGCGAGACCATCGTCTGGAACAGCGGGTGGCGGGCGAACGAGCGCTGCGGGTTGACCTCCTCGACGACCGAGTCGAAGGGCAGGTCGGCGTGGTCGAGCGCGGCCAGGTCCACGGCGCGCACCCGCTCCAGCAGTTCCGTGAAGGACGGGTCGCCGGACAGGTCGCTGCGCAGCACCACCGTGTTGACGAAGAAGCCGACGAGCTCGTCCAGCGCGCTGTCGCTCCGGCCTGCGACCGGGCTGCCGAGCACGATGTCCTCGCCCGCGCCGAGCCGGTGCAGCACGGCGGCAACGGCCGCGTGCACCACCATGAACACGCTGGTGCCGCTCTCGCGGGCCAGTGAGCGCACCGCGGCCGCCAGTTCGCGCGGCACCGCCTTGAAGACCATGGCACCGGCGGGGTCGGCCACGGCCGGCCGCGGCCGGTCGGACGGCAGCCCGGCCTCCGGCGGCAGCTCCGCCAGGGCCCCGCGCCAGTACGCCGCCTGCGTGGCGGCGAGCGAACCACCGGTCCGCGAGGGGCCGAGCAGTTCCCGCTGCCAGAGCGCGAAGTCGGCGTACTGCACGGCCGGAACACCGAGCTCCGGGTCCTCCCCGGCGCACCGGGCCGCGTACGCCCGCTCCAGGTCGCGCAGGAACGGGCCCATCGACCACTCGTCGCTCGCGATGTGGTGCAGCAGGACCACCAGCGCGTGCTCCCCGCGGGCCCCGTCGCGCACCAGGGTCACCCGCAGCGGAGCGTCTCCGGACAGATCGAAGAGATGCCCCAGCGCCGCCCGGACCGCGGGCTCGAAGCCGTCGGCCGTCACGTCGTCGACGTACAGCCGCACTCCGGCCTCCGCCACGTCCAGGACCCGCTGGTACGGCTCCCCGTCGCGCTCGCCGAACACGGTCCTCAGCGTCTCGTGGCGGCCCGCCACGTCCCGCAGGGCCGCGTCCAGGGCGTCCGCGTCGAGCGCCGTGTCGAACCGCACCACGAACGGGATGTTGTAGGTGGCGCTCGCCCCCTCCACCTGGTGCACGAACCACAGCCGCTGCTGCGCGTACGAGAGCGGCAGCGGGTCGGGACGCGGACCCGCGACGGGCGCCGGACGGGCGGCGGCCGTGCGTCCGGCCAGCAGCGCGGCGAGCGCGGCCACCGTGCGTGCCCCGAAGACGTCCCGGATCCCGCATTCGGTGCCGAGCGCCGTCCGCACGCGGGCGATCACCCGCGCGGCGAGCAGCGAGTGGCCGCCGAGGGTGAAGAAGTCGTCGTCGGGGCCGACGGTCTCCAGGCCGAGCACATCGGCGAAGATCCCGCAGAGGATCTCCTCGCGGGCACCGCGCGGGGCGCGGGCGCCCGTGCCGGCCAGCGCCGCCAGGTCCGGCGCGGGCAGGGCACGGCGGTCGATCTTCCCGTTGGCGGTCAGCGGGAAGGCGTCGAGCACGACCACCGCGGACGGGACCATGTACTCGGGCAGCCGCTCGGCCACCGCCCGGCGCAGATCCGCCGCGTCGGGGGCCGGGCCCTGGGCGGCCGGGGTGACGTAGCCGACGAGGTGCGGGAAGCCGGGCAGGTCCTCACGGACCAGGGCCACGGCGCGGTCCACGCCCTCAGCGGCCGTCAGCGCGTGCTCGATCTCGCCGAGTTCGATGCGGAAGCCGCGCAGCTTGACCTGGTCGTCGACGCGGCCGAGGAAGGCGATCCGGCCGTCCGCGTGGCGGCGTACGAGGTCACCCGTGCGGTACATCCGGCTGCCCGCGGGGCCGTACGGGTCGGCGACGAAACGTTCCGCCGTGAGCGCGTGGCGGCCGAGGTAGCCGCGGGCCAGCTGGTCGCCGGCGAGGTACAGCTCCCCGGGGCGGCCGACGCCGACCGGGCGCAGGGCCCCGTCCAGGACGTGCGCGCGGGTGTTCCAGAACGGCACCCCGATGTCGGGGACCCCGGTGTGCCCGGGGTCGAGCCGGCGGGAGGTCGCCCAGACGGTGGCCTCGGTGGGGCCGTACACGTTGGTGACCGTACGGGCGGTGCGCGCGAGCCGCTCCGCGAGGGCGGCGGGCAGCGCCTCCCCGCCGACGAGCACCCGGGTGCCGCCGAGCGAGGCCGGGCGGCCGTCCTCCAGCAGGGCGTGCCACAGCGACGGCGTGGCCTGCATGACCGAGGGGCGGTGCGCGTCGACGAGGGTGGCGAGTGCGGCCGGGTCCCGTACGGTGTCGCGGTCGGCCAGCACCACCGTGGCGCCGCTGATCAGCGGCGTGTGGATCTCCAGGGCGGCGATGTCGAAGGAGATGGTGGTGACCGCGACGAGCCGCTGGGCGGGGGCCAGTTCGAGCTCGTGGGCCTGCATGCGCAGGAAGTTCGCCAGGGCGGCGTGCGGGACGACGACCCCCTTCGGGCGGCCCGTGGACCCGGAGGTGTAGATCACGTACGCGGGGTGGCCGCCGGTCAGCGGCGCGGTGCGGTCCGCGTCCGCGGGCGCGTCGGAGGCGGAGTCGGCGAGCTCGGTGAGGGTGTCCGGGGCGTCGAGGACGACGGTCTCGACCCCGTCGACGACCGGGGCGGTGGCCGCGCGGTCCAGGGTGGTCAGGACGCACAGCGGGCGGGCGTCCTCGACCATGAACTCCAGCCGGTCGGCGGGGTAGTCGAGGTCGAGCGGCAGATAGGCGGCGCCCGCCTTCAGCACGCCGAGCAGGGCCACCACGAGGTCGGCGCTGCGGGGCAGGGCGAGGCCGACCACGCTCTCCGGGCCGGCGCCGCGGCCGATGAGCAGCCGGGCGAGCCGGTTGGCGCGCTCCTCCAGGGCGGCGTAGTCGAGGGTGTCGGCGCCCGCGATCACGGCGGGCACCCCCGGGTGCAGCCGGGCGGCGTGTTCGAAGGCGTCGACGACGGTGCCGGCCGGGACCGGGTGGTCGGTGTCGTTCCAGGCGAGCAGCAGGGCGTCGCGGGCGGCGGGCGCGAGCAGGTCCGGGCGCCCGACGGGTGCCTCGGGCCCGGCCGCGGCGGCCTCGCGGAGGAAGTGCGCGAACTCGGCGCGGCGCGCGGCCAGCGTCCCGGCGTCGTACGCCTGCGGGTTGGCGTCGAGTTCGAATCGGATCCGGCCCTCGGCGGCGTCGTGGTAGACGCCGAGGGTGAGGTCGTCCACCGGGCCGGCGGCGACGTTGTGCACGGACCCGGGCGATCCGGCGAAGTCCAGGGAGTTGTCGAAGGCCTTGATGTTGACCATCGGACCCAGCAGGCCCTGTTCGCGGCCCGACAGTCCGAGGTCGCGGCGGATGTCCTCGGCGCGGTAGCGCTGGTGGCGGCGCAGGTCGCGGACGTCGGCCGCGACCGCGGCGACCAGCTCGGCGAGAGGGGTCTGCGGGCGCACGGCGACGCGCAGCGGCAGCACGTTGACGACCATGGACGGCACCTTGAGCGCCGCCGAGCCCAGCCGCGCCATGGCGGGCACGGAGAGCAGCACGTCCCGGCTCCCGGTGGCCCGGTGCAGGTAGGCGGCGAACGCGGCCGTCAGCACGTCGGCCCAACTGGCCTTGGCGGCGCGGGCGATGGCGAGGAGACCCGCCGTCTCCTCCCGGGTCAGGGTGGCGCCGTCGCGCAGGAACGCGTGCGCCGCGGGGAAGCGGGCACCGCTCAGCGGCTCCGGCTCGGGGTGGTCCGCGAGCCGCTCCAGCCAGTAGGCGCGGTCCTCGGCGAACCGCGGCGACGCGCGGTAGGCGTGCTCCTCGGCGAGGATCACCTCAAGGTCGCCGAACGGGTCGGACGCCGGTTCCTCGCCCCCGGCGAGAGCGGTGTAGAGCTCGGCGGTGCGCCGCGAGAGCAGGGAGAACCCGAAGGCGTCCAGCACGATGTGATGGGCCCGCTGGTACCACAGGGTGCGGTCCGGCCCGACCTTGTGGAGCGTGAACACGTACAGGGAGTCCCGGACCGGGTCCACGGGGCGCGCCATGTCGGCGCGCATGAGGGACAGCGCGGTGCCGTACGGGTCGTCCTGCTCGGTGTGGTCCAGTACGGCGACCAGCGGGCCGGCGGCGGGACCGCTCCAGGTGACCTGGTAGGGCTCGCCGTCGGGGCCCTCCGCGAAGCGCGCCGTGAGCGCCGGGCTCTCGGCGACCGTCCGCCGCAGGGCCGTGACGAACAGACCGGCGTCGAGCGGGCCGTCGATCTCCACGTACTGGCCCACGTTGTAGACCGGGGAGTCGGGATCGAGCCGCTGGCCGTACCAGACACCGGTCTGGGCCCCGGTGAGGGGGAGGCGCTGGGAGGGACGCTCGGTCATGGACATCGTGCTCCAGATTCGCTGCGGGTCCCTTGCCGGTGGCGGGACCGGCCGGGGGAGGTCGACGGGATACGGGGGCCTGCGGGCGGGGGAGACCCGGCAGACCCGTCAGGCGGAGGGGGCGGCGGGCTGCAGGCCCGCGGCGGCGGGGCCGGGCCCGGGCCCGTCGTCGGGCCCGCCCTCCTCGTCCCGCTCCTCGCGGGGGAGGGTGGCCCTGCGCAGGCCCGGTACGGCGATCGCCACGGCGAGGGCGGCGACGGCGCAGATCGCGCCGTTGACGACGGCCGCGCCACCGGGGCTGAACCAGCGGGCGAGGGCCGCGATCTCGACGTCGCCGACGACGCCTCCGGTCGTGCCCTGGGTGGTGATGACGCTGACGATGCGGCCGCGCAGCCGGTCCGGGGTGCTGTGCTGGACGAGGGCGTATTCGAGGATCTCGTACACCGTTCCGGCGGCGCCGCCGACGGCGAGCATCGCGAAGGCGACCCAGATGCTGCCACTGAGGCCGAAGCCGATGGCGGACAGACCGCCCGTGAACGCCGCGACGATCAGCAGCCGGCCGGGCCGGGCGGCCCGGGTCAGCCAGCCGCTCGTGGCGGAGACGGCGACGGCGCCGACCGCGGGGGCGGTGTAGAGGAGGCCGAGCATGACCTCGCCGCCGTGGAACTGCCGGTCGACCATCTCCGGGAAGAGGACGACCGGGAGGTTGAAGAGGGCCATCACGCCGCCGAGTGCGAGCAGTCCGCCGACGACGCGGTTGCGCACCGCGTACTTGAAGGCGACCAGCAGGGACCCGCTGTCGGCGCCGTACTCCTCGTCGTCCTCGTCGTCCTTGACCGGCGGCAGGGGCCGGATCCGGGAGATCAGGAGCGTGGTGACGGCCGTGGTGACGGCGGTGAAGGCGAAGACGGGGCCGGGCCCCCACAGCGCCAGGAGCACACCGCCCAGGAAGGGCGCGCTGACGGAGCCGATCTCACCGGTCAGTGAGATGAGTGCGCCCGCGGCCGGGAGCTGGTCGGGGCGGACGAGCGTCGGGGCGACTGCCATCAGGGCCGTCACGCTGACACCGGTGGCCAGGCCGTCCCAGGCGACGCACACGTAGATGCCCCACAGGGTGGGGTCGGGCAGCATCGCGTTCACGGCGAGGCCGGCGAACGCGAGGGCGGCGGCGCCGCGGGCACACACGATCAGGCGCCGGCGGTCGGTCCGGTCGGCCATGACACCGCCCCAGAGCGAGCCGAGCAGCACGGTGACGCTCATGATCATGCTGGCGACGGCGACGTCGAAGGTCGAGCGCGTCAGTCCGTACACCTGGGCGGACAGGGCCACCGTCGCCATGCCGAGGCCGAACAGGGACACCACGCGGGCGATGAAGATGGCGCGGAAGTCCCTGCTGGTGCGCAGGGGTTCGATGTCTATGACGAAGTCACGCAGAGGCACGGCAGGCTCCGGGGCGGGCAGGTGTGGGGAGGGGCGGGGATCAGGGGGCGGTCGTGAGCAGCTCGGCCCACTGGCGCAGGGTGGGCCGTTCGGCGAGGTCCACGAAGCTGACGCGGGCGCCTTCGGCCCGCCACTTCTCGACGAGCGACATCAGCCGGATGGAGTCGAGACCCTGGTCCAGCAGGTCCTCCTCCAGGGAGACGTCGGAGGGCTCCGTGTAGAGCACGTCGGCTACATCGCGGACCAGCCGGTCGAGCGTGAAGGACGGGGCGGTGGACATGGAGTGACTCTCTCCTCGGGGGGTCGGGGGAGGCGGCGGCATCCAGCATTCCATTAGGTAAGGCTTACCTAACTAAATGCGAAGGTGCACGTCAAGCCGGGTGTGGTGAACATGTGGCTGCCGCTTGGATGAACTGGCCTCTGCGTGTGATGCGTTGGGACGCGAGGCGGAATTGCAGCTCAACTTAGGGAAGGCTAACCTAAGTTCGTGATGACTGCCGCCACCCCCCGCCCCCCGCTGCACGGCACGGACGGCCTCCCGCCGCTGGTCCGACGGGCGCGTCTGCACGACGCCCCCGCCCTGCACGCCCTCTCACTGCCCTTCACCCGCTCCGGTGCCCTGCGTCCGCGCAGCATCGACCACTACCTGGCGCACGCCGGGGAGTTCCTCCTCGCGACCGGTCGCGGCCGCGGCACGGTCCTGGGCGCTCTCGCCCTGAGCGACGAGGGGGAGGGCGCCGCCGTGCTCTACAACTTCTGTGTGGCTCCGGGGAACCAGGGCCAGGGGCTGGGCGCGGCCCTGCTGCGCGCGGCGCTCGCCGACGCCGGAAGCCGCCTCGTACGGGAGGTCTTCACAGCGACCACGAGTGGCGCGGCGTTCTTCCGCCGGCACGGCTTCCTGCCTGCCGGTCCGGGACGGGTGCCGGCGGCCTGGGCGGGGGCGCTGGACCCCGCACGCGGCTCCGAGGTGCTCTCCCGGAGGCTGTGAACCGTACGGTCCCCACACGACCGGGGCCGGACCGGAGCACGTCTCCGGTCCGGCCCCGCGCGTGGGACCGCAGGGGGCCGGACGGCCCCCTGGATCAGCTCCTGGCGACCAGGCTGGCGGGCCGCATGTCGGTCCAGTGCGCCTCCGTGTACGCGGCGCAGCCCTCCCGGCTGTCCTCGCCGTGCACGACGGTCCAGCCCGCGGGCACCTCCGCGAAGGCGGGCCAGAGCGAGTGCTGGTTCTCATGGTTCACGAGCACGAAGTAGCGGGCGTCGTCGTCCTCGAAGGGGTTGGTGGCCATGGTGTCTCTCCTTGGGGTGATGACCGGGACGGTCGGTTCGGGGATGGGGTCAGGGGTGGGAGGGGGCGGCCGGCAGGGAGGCGACCGGCACGTCGGGGGCGCGGCAGAGCGCCGCCAGGTGCTCCGTGAACAGGCCCGCGAACCGGGCCGGTTCGGCCGCCTCGTAGAGCGCCGGGTTCACGTCGAAGTCCAGGCGCAGCCGCCCGTCCGAGCCCGGTGCGGCGGACACCGACAGGTCGTCGACCGGCCCGGAGGCGAGGCTGACGACCCGGCCGCGGATGCCGGCGAAGTCCAGCTCCGTGTCGAACGGGCGCAGGTTGACCAGTGGCCCGGGGACCCGGCCGCCGCCGTACTCCGGCCACACCTCGCGCGCCAGTTCCTCGCCGCGCAGCCGCTGGTGACGGCGGAGCAGGGCCAGCTCGCCGGCCGCCGCGCGCAGCCGCGACCGGAAGGTGTCCGCCCCCCGGACCGGCAGCCGCACCGGCAGGACGTTCACCGCTGTACCGGGCACCCGCAGCGTCCCCGGGCCGGTCCGCGCCGTCACGTACACGGCGAGGACCGCCTCGCGCGCGCCGGTGTGCGCGGTCACCCGTACCGCCGTCGCGGCGAGCACGGCCTCGGCCCAGGTGACGTGCGCGGAGCGGGCGGTGGCGCGCAGGGCCGCGCCGTCCGCCGCGCCGAGGTGCACGGTGTGCCGCCGCGTGGTGTCCTGGGCCGGTGCCGCCCGGCCGGCGGGGGACACGGGCGCGGGGCGGTCGGCGTACCGCCGGGTCCAGTACTCCTGGTCCGCGGCCTGCGCCGGCGAGCCGGTGTAGGCGCGGTCCGCGTCGGCCAGTACGGAGACCGGCGCGAAGGGGGTGGGGCCGGGCGGGCGGCCGCGCACCAGGGCCGTGTAGACCTCGGCGATCCGCCGGCCGAGCAGCGCCACCCCGTACCCGTCGACGGCCAGCAGGTGGAAGTACTGCACCAGCAGGTGGTGTTCGGGACCGGCGGTGACGAGCAGGGCGCCGGCCAGGCCGGGTGCGAGGCCGGTACCCCCCGGGGCGGTGAGCAGCTCGGGCCGGGGCGGGCAGGCGAGCTGGCCGCGCACCAGATCGACGGCGGCGCCCACCGGGTCGGCCGCCGCGGAGGTGTCCAGGCGCGGCAGGCCGCCGTCCCGGGTCGTCGGCCGCGGGCGCAGCCAGGGCGCCTCGTCGAGGGTGCGCCGCACGGCCTCGTCGAGCGCGGCCGTGTCGATCGGGCCGAAGAGCTCGATGTACTGGCCTACGTTGTGCCCGGCGTACGAGGGATCCGCGCTCTGCGCCGCCAGGATGTGCGCCTGCGCCGCGGTGAGTCCGGGCGGCCCGGCGGGTGCCGGGGGTTCGGTGCGCGGCACGGCCGCTCAGCCCCGGTGGGCGGGGACGCCCTCGGCGACGGTCGCCGCCCTGGTCGCAAGCCGGGCCCGCACCTCGCGCTCGGCGACGCGCAGCAGCAGGGAGTCGCAGATCTCGCCGGAACGCACGGCCAGCGTGGACAGCAGCGAGGCGGTGATGCCGTGGGTGTGCTCGGCGGCGGCGCCCTGGACGTAGATGCCGGCCCGGACGCGGTCGGTGGTCTCCACCCGGTGGTCGCGGCCCACGCGCAGCCTGCCCTGCCCGTCCGTGAGGCACTCCCCGGCCAGGTCGCCGAGCAGCTCCGCCGGCTCGGTGGGACGGTACCCGGTGGCCAGCACCACCGCGTCGCAGTCGAGGGTGAGGGACTCTCCCGTGGTCAGGGAGCGCACCACGGCCCGCGCGCCGTCCGGGAGTTCCTCCACGGTGGTCAGGGCGGTCGCGTTCATGACGCGCAGCCGTTCGGTGCCGGCGACCTTCTCCTGGTAGACGGTCCGGTAGAGCTGTTCGATCAGATCGCCGTCCACCACCGCGTAGTTGGTGTTGGCGTGGTAGCCGATGAGCTGCCGCTTCACTTCCTCCGGGGCGCCGAAGAACTCGTCGACGGCAGCCGGGTCGAAGATCCGGTTGGCGAACGGGCTGTCGTCGGCCGGGCTGTACCCGTACCGGGTGAACACGGCGCAGACCTCGGCGTCCGGGAAGGTCCGGTGCAGATGGTCGGCGGTCTCGGCGGCGGACTGCCCGGCGCCCACGACGGCGAACCGGCGGTGCGGACGGACCGTCAGTTCCGTTGCGCGGTGCAGCAGGTCGCGGTTGTGCCAGATGTGCGGGCCGAGGGTGATCCCGTCCGGGACGCGGGGGCGCAGCCCGGTCCCGAGCACGAGGTTGCGGGTGCGGGTGGCGCGCAGGGGTCCGCCGCCGGACGCGGGCCGGGTGATGACGTCCAGGTGGTCCGCGGCGCCGGCCGGACCCGCCGGGCGCACCTCGACGGCCTCGGTCGCGTAGTCGACCAGCCCGCTGAACGAGGCGGCGCACCAGCGGAAGTAGTCGTGGAACTCCAGGCGGGTGGGGAAGAAGGACTTCTGGTTGATGAAGTCGGCCAGCCGGTCCCGGTCCTGCAGGTAGTGCAGGAAGCTGAAGGAGCTCCCGGGATTGCGCATCGTCACCAGGTCCTTCAGGAAGGAGACCTGCATGGTGGCCCCTTCGAGGAGCATGCCCTGGTGCCATCCGAAGTCGTCCTGGCGCTCGATGAACGAGGCCTGGATCGTCTCGCCGGCGGCGCGTCGGCCGTTGTGCTCCCGGATCGCTATCGCCAGGGCCAGGTTGGCCGGCCCGAAGCCGATGCCCACCAGGTCCCTGATGTCCGGGAGAGCGTCCCCGGGTGTGGAGCTCGCGTGCGGTGCGGACATGCCCATCCTTCCTCGGTCCTACCCTATTTGGTTAGGTAAGGCTGGCCTAACATCTCTGACAGGCCGGAAGCTGTCAAGTTGGACCGGCGACCGTTTCGTACGGCCGCAACCGGTTCTGCGACGGCCGGAGTTGGGCACACGGACGGCCCCGGAGCCTGTCGGCGCCGGGGTGCGGAGGGGGGAGGGCCGTGGCAGGCCGGCCCTCCCGGTTCAGTGGAGGAGGTGCTCCCCGTCGGGCGGGCCGTCGGGCACCACCGTGGTGCCGGTGTGCTCGTCGGCGAAGACCTCCAGGACCAGGGCGTGCGGGACCCTGCCGTCCAGGACGTGTGCCATCCGCACACCGGAGCGCACCGCACGCAGGCAGCCCTCCATCTTGGGCACCATGCCTCCCGCCATCGACGGGAGCATGTGGGCCAGTTCGGTGGCCGTGAGCCGGTCGATGATCTCCGTGCTGTGCGGCCAGTCCGCGTAGAGGCCCGCGACGTCGGTGAGCATCACGAGCTTCTCGGCGTCCAGGGCCTCGGCGAGGGCGGCGGCCGCGAGGTCCGCGTTGATGTTGTAGACGTCGTCGTCCCCGGCCCCCCGGGCGATGGGGGAGATCACCGGGATGCGGCCGCGCTCCAGCAGCCCCCGTACGGTCTCGGGGTCGACGTGCACGATCTCGCCCACCAGGCCGATGTCCACCTCGGCGCCGTCCACCAGGGCCGGCCGCCGGACGGCGGACAGGGTGCGGGCGTCCTCACCGGTCATCCCCACGGCGAAGGCGCCGTGACGGTTGATCAGGTTGACGATGTCCCGCTGGACCTGGCCGGCCAGCACCATGCGGACGACGTTCATCACCGCGGGGGTCGTCACCCGCAGCCCCGCCGCGAACCGGACCTCCAGCGCGAGCTGTTCGAGCATCGCGCTGATCTGCGGGCCGCCCCCGTGCACGACGACCGGTCGCAGCCCCGCGTAGCGCAGGGAGACCACGTCCTGGGCGAAGGCCGCCTTCAGCTCCTCGTTCACCATGGCGTTGCCGCCGAACTTGACCACGACCGTGCGCCCTTGGAACCGCTCCAGCCACGGCAGTGCCTCGATGAGCGTGCGCGCCCGCGGCGCGGTCCGTCCGCTCATGGGGTGGGGTGTGCGGTCGTCATTCAGGCTTCCAGTTCGTCGATGAGGGTCGTGGTGGTGTGTACGACGGCGCCTCGTGCGGCCGTCCAGCGCAGGGCGAGCGCGTGCTCCTCCGCGGAGGTGTCCGCCACCGCGTCGGCGACGACGAACGGCTGGATGTCGTTCATGAACGCGTCCGCGGCGGTGAGCAGTACGCCGGAGTGGGCGAACACGCCGCACAGGATCAGCTGGTCCCGGCCCGAGGTGCGCAGGATGCGCTCCAGGTGGCTGCGGAGGAAGGCGTTGTGCCGCGCGTTGGCGATCACGTGCTCCCCCCGGCGCGGGGTCAGTTCCTCGGTGACCGACACGTCGCGGTCCGCTGCCGGCTCGGTCCCCATCTCGGCGGCGAGGCCCCGCTGTTCGGGGCGCTCACCCGCCGGTACGGTGCTGAAGACGACCGGGAGTCCGAGCCTGCGCGCGCACCTGCGCAGGCCGGCGATGTTGCCGATCAGGTCCACGAGGGGTGGGCGGTCGCGGGAAAAGGGCCGGAGCAGGTGGTTCTGCATGTTGTGTATCAGCAGAGCGGCCCGGTCGGGGTCGACGGACCACGGCGCCACGGAGCGCGGCACGAGGTCCTGGGTGGGCATCGGATAAGGGTCTATGGTCACAGGGCCCACGGCTGGATCTCCTTGTCACCGGCGCTGCGCGGAGCGCCGGTGGTGAACGGGCGCGCGGAGCTCGACGAGGGGCGGAGGATGCCCAGCCCCTCATTCGTTACTTAGCTTAGCCTAACCTAAGTAATACCTAGGTGGGGCAGGCGGCGCCCTTCGGATTCGGTCTCGGTGTGATCGGGTGCTCAGTCGCTGTGCGCGGAACGGCCGTTCGCCCCGTCCGCGGCTTCGTCCGGCCGGCTGTCCGGGGACAGGAGCGGGTCGTCGAGCTGGACGATCCGGTACCCGACCCGGCGGCTCGCCTGCTTGGGAGGTCTGCGCCGCCGCGCCGCACCCGCCTGGATCGAGCGCGCCCGCTGGGCGGCCGCGATCAGGGCCCCCACGGGCGGAGCCTCGGCGCGCAGGCGGTTGAACCCACGCACGGAGATGCCCACGAGGGTCGCCGCGGCCGGCCAGGCGGCCCCTTTGCGGATCGCGTTCAGCATCAGCTGCAACGCGGCCGGGCTGGGTGTCGCCCCCGGTCTCAGTCCGTGCGCCTCGGCCAGTGCGTGCGCCGCACGCAGCGCCGTGGCGAAGCTGGCGTCGATCTCCATCCACTCGTTCAGGATGCGCTCGGGAACTCCGGCCGCCGCCGCGCACCCGGGGATGGTCAGTCCCTGGGCCGCGCCGCGAAGGGCGTCCGCCATCCGGGCGATCGTCTCCTCCCGCTGGCTGGGCGTGCGGCGCAGTGCGTCCCGCAGCGCCCGGTCCATCTCCTCCTGGGAGCTCATCCAGGCCAGCACTTCGTCGGCCCATTCGTCCTGCTGCGCTTGGTCTCGCGCTTTGTCCTGCATCCCCGCACCCCCACTCTTAGGTAAGCCTAACCTAATTGTGGAGTGCAGGGGGAGATATGCGGCCGCAGTCGTGGGATTCCCGGGGTGTGCCCGCCTCCGGGCCAACCTGGCCGGTCCGCAGGGTAGTTGAACGGCGAACCGCATCCGCCGGCCGACGCGCGCACCGGTCGGCGCCCGGACCGCCCGGACGGTTCCCGGGTAGGTTGGATGTCATGATCGAACACAGTGTTGTCACCTGGCCCCCGGCCCCGATCAGGACCGAACGGCTCGTGCTCCGCCAGTCCGAGGCCCGGGACCGGGCGACGTTCATCGAGCTGTTCGCATCGCCGGAGGTGGGCACCTACGTCGGTGGCCCCCGACCGCGTGCCGACCTCGAACGAACCGGGCCCGAGGTGCCCGGGCGGCGCCCCGGCTTCTTCGTGATCGATCTCGACGGAGCGATGATCGGCATGATCACGCTCGACCGGCGCGCCGCCGAGCGCCGGGGGCACATCCGCCCGGAGGCCCAAGAGACCGAACTCGGCTGCATGTTCCTCCCGCAGGCATGGGGACACGGGTACGCCGCCGAGGCGTGCGCGGCGGCACTCGACTGGTTCGCCGGGGCGCAGCCGGGCGAGCCGGTGGTCCTGTGCACCCAGGCCGCCAACGACCGTGCGATGCGCCTCGCGCTGAAGCTGGGGTTCGCCGAGGTGGAGCGGTTCGAGGAGTTCGGCGCCGAGCAGTGGTTCGGAGCGCGGTTCCCGGCCGCCGCGCCGAGCGGTACGTAGGCCCGACCGTCTGGCCGGGGACCGACCTGCCTTCACGCCGTCGGCCGGCGCCGACGAGGTGCCCCGCGGCACCCTCGCTACCGCACGGCGCGCAGCCGGGCCGTCAACGCGTCGAAGACGACGGCCCGGTGGGCCGAGCCGAGCGCGTTGCTCCGGTCGGTCAGCACCTCGGGTGCGCGATACCCGGTCGAGGCCAGGACGGAGGCGGCCGCGGGGGCCCGCCGGGGCCGGCGGGCCCCCGTACACGGCGTCAGCTGCGGTGGAACACGACCTCCGGGTCGGCCGCCGTCGGACCGTTCAGGCGCGGCGCCGGCTTCCCGCGCAGGTGCAGGTCGAAGAAGTCGCCGACGTACGCCCGCGTGATCTGGTGGGAGCGGGTGCCGGACAGCGGTGTCTCCGTGTGCGGGTACCCGGCCTGGTCGCCCAGCACGGGCCAGTCCGTGAAGCCCGGATGCCCGGCCCCCGTGACGGTCAGCCAGCGCTTCCAGCCGTCCAGCCGGGGCCAGGTGTCCTCCCAGGAGGTGTCGGGGAAGTCGGGCGGCAGCAGGGCGGGGTCGCCGGCGAGCATCAGGAACGGCCGTCCGCCGAGACCGGCCTGGGGTACGGGGGTGAAGAAGGTGCCGTCCATGTTGACCCCGGCGTCCACGCGGGGGTCCACGGCCATGGTGGCCGATGCGGCCGCACCGCCGATCGAGTGCCCGGCCATGCCGATGTGCCGGGAGTCGATCAGCCAGGAGTAGCGCCACGCCGGGTGCGGGCCGGTCAGCCGGTCCAGGACGAACGGGACGTCACGGGCCCGGCCGTCGGAGACCCGGTGCAGTGACCCGTCGGGGAACACCTGCTCGCACGCCTTGCACGGGAGCAGCCGGCCGCCGGGGAAGACGGTGCCGTCCGACTCGTACGCGTGGTCCACCGCCGCGACGACGTACCCGCGGCTGGCGAGGTCCTCCGCCAGGGTGGTCAGCGAGGAGCGGGGCAGGGTGAAGCCGGGGGAGAGCACGATCAGCGGACGGCCGTTCGCGGCGGGCCGGGGCAGTGCGCCCGTCCGTGCGTTCGTCCGGGTGGCCGCGACGCGTTCGGGGGTGACGTACTCGCCGAGCTGCCCCCGGTCGGTCAGCAGGGCCCTGGCCTCGGGAGCGCTCATGTAGGGAGCGGGAGTTCCGGTGTGCGGCAGCGCCGGGTAGTAGAGCGACAGGAGTAATTCCCGGTCGGCCGTGGGCACCCACGGGTCCTTGCGCTCCCGGTCCACCAGGTGGAGGGTGTCGCGGCCCACGGCGAAGTCACCCGTGGGCCTGGGGAGTTCGAGTCTGGACGTGCCGGCCGGGGCGGAGTCGGCCACGGCCGGCGTGGCGAGCGTGCCGGACGCGGCGAGGACCAGTCCGGTCGCCACCGCCGTCAGTACGCGGATGATCTTCTTCATACCGGCATCGTAAGTCATGTTTAGGCAAGGCTTACCTAAGTTTACTGAGATGTCGTGGAGTTGGGGCCGGATGCGGCGGGCTCGCGGTTCGAGTGCGCATATCCGGTCAAGCTGAGTGACCGTCCGGTGAACCGCCCGCGACCGGCAGCAGGTCAGGGAGGGGTCGGGTCGCACGTCGCGGACGGGGCGGCCGGCGCCGGGGTGCGGCGGCCGGGCGCTGACGCCCCCTCTGAGCTGCCCGAACGACCATTCGGTCGCCGATATGCGGATGCTCTGTCCGTAAAGGGGTCATCAGTGTGCGACTTGTCTTCGCGTCAGACAGTCTGGGCATGCAACGGCGCGATATCGAAACCAAATATCGCGTTCAACCTTTGAATCGAAAGAGAGTTTCGTCGTGCGTCACCGTATCGCAGCTGCCTCCGCCGCCACGCTCCTCTGCCTGGCGGGCACCACCGGCATGGCAGCCGCCCAGCCCTCCAGCCTGTACGCCCCGTCGGCCCTCGTCTTCACCCTCGCGCAGGGCGACGACGCCGCCACCTCCACCGTCGTCCGGGCCTCCACCCTCAGCTGCGCCCCGACCGCCCTGGGCACCCACCCGGACCCGCGCGGCGCCTGCGCCGCCCTCAACTCCACGGACGGAGCGCTGGACCGCCTGCTGGCCTCGCCGAACCCGGACCGCGCCTGCCCGATGCACTACGCCCCGGTCACCGTCACCGCCGACGGGGTGTGGAAGGGCAGCCGCGTCGAGTGGAAGCACACCTTCTCCAACGCCTGCGTGATGTCCGCGACCGTCGACGGGAACGCGGTCTTCGCGTTCTGATCGCGCGGCGGACCCGATCCGGACGGATGCCGGGCGTGCTCCGGGTGACCCCGTGGAGCGCGCCCCGCTTCCGTGCCGCTACGTGTTCCGGCCCCGGGCCGAGACGGTGACGTGGTCCACCCGCATCGCATGGCCCGGTTCGGTGGCCGGACCCGCTCCCGCGCCGTCGGAGAGCGGCAGATCGCCACCGACCGCCACGTCGAGGATCAGGAACAGCCCGTGGTCCACGGCCGACCTCCACGTCCCGGGGTCCATCCGGTCGGCGGTCACCCGGTGGTACACACGCCCGTCCAGATACCAGCGCACCTCCTGCGCCCCGGGCGCGAGGTCCAGCTCGACGGCGTACGCGTGGAACCCCGTACGGCAGCCTGCGCACGGCTGCGGACCCGAGCTCAGGCCGGCGGGCTCCCGGCACGGACCGCCGTCCGGGACGCCGCAGTGCATCGTGGCGAAGACGGTGTCCCGCCCGTTCACGGACTCCATGACGTCGAGTTCCCCGACACCCGGCCACCCCGTGTACCCGTCGCGCAGCGGTGCCCCCAGGGTCCAGAAGGCCGGCCAGTATCCGGCCGCCCGATCCCCGGTCACGTCCGGCAGGGCGATCGCCGCCTCGATCCGCAGGACCCCGCCGGGCGGCGGCGCGAAGTCGGAGCGCCGCGTCTCGATCCGCCCCGAACTCCACTGCCCGTCCTTGCGGGTGGGCACGATCTCCAGCGCGCCCTTCCCGTCGAGGCGGACGTTGTCGGCCGAGTCGGTCATCGTCTCGATCTCGCCGGTGCCCCACTGCGGCGCGGGGCAGCCCGGATAGCAGGTGCCGATGTCGTGGAGCCAGGTGGCGGAGGACGGTGGAGCCCCCGCCGGACCGTCGAAGTCGTCACGCAGCAGCCGCGTCCACCCGTCCGCCCCCGGTGTGCTCGCTTCGGAGGCCGCCGCGCCACCCACGGCGGGCAGCAGCCCGGCCTCGGTGAGCAGCCGCTCCAGCCGGGCGGTCAGGACCACGGCCGCCGCGTTGGTCAGGTGCGCGTCGTCCCGGTAGAGCAGGATCCGGTCGAGCACGGCCGGGCAGGTCGGCCCGGCGCCCGGGCACAGGACCTGGTTCACACCGACGCTCCGTACGCCGGGCAGCGCACCGGACGCGATCCGCTGCGCCAGCGGATCCGGCAGCAGTGAGCCGGCGCGGCTGAACGCGCAGTCGGCCGGAGCTCCGGGGCTGCCGGACACGCAGGCCGGGATGTCCGTCCCGGGAACGGGCGTGTCCTCGACGTAGACGATCGGTGCCCCCAGGGCCCGCAGCGGGATCAGCGTCTTCTCCCAGGCCCGGGCCAGCAGCCCCGTGTCCTCGGTGTAGCGGTTGAGCGAGGCGATCACGACGAGGCGCGGCTTCGGCTGCTGCCGCAGCCGCTCCAGGGAGTCCGCCCGCCAGGCGTCGCACTCCCGGTAGGCGCGCCCGAGCTGCGGGCTGTCCACCGCCAGTTCGGGCAGCGGGCAGCCCTGCTTCACCAGCTCCTGCAGGGCCCAGCCCCGTTGCGAAGCGAGCGCCAGCAACGGCGAGAACCACTGCCCGGCGTGCGAGTCCCCGAGCAGCACGATCCGGTCCGGGCTGTCCACCGCGCCGAACAGGCACTCCGGGCTGCGGGTCTCGGCCGGGGAGACCTCGCAGGCACCGTCCGGCGGGAAGTCGCCCCGTGCCTGCGCGGGACTCGGCACCACCGGTCCGTCGACGAGCGGCGTACCGGTCGTACGGGCGAGGAGGCCGGGGCCCGAGGCGGCGCCCGGGGGCAGCCCCTGCGTGTCGACCGGGCCGGCCGGGCCCAGCACGCGCAGCGTCGTCGTCCCCACCACCAGCGCGAGGACCACCGGCAGCACGATCGCCGACACACCCACCGACAGGCCGCGGCGGGGGAGTTCGGAGACCGTACGGCTGCGGCGCAGCGGCTGCTCGACCCAGCGCATGGTGGCCAGGGCGGGCAGCGCGGCCGCCAGCGTCAGCGCGGTCTTCGCGGGCCAGCCGAGCGCGCCGAGCCGCGCCTCGGCGAGGACGAGCACCGGCCAGTGCCACAGGTACAGGTTGTAGGAGAGCCGCCCGACGGCCCGGGCTCCCCGCCCCGCCAGCAGCCGCCCCACGTCCCAGGTGCCCGGGGTGTGCCGCTCGCCCCGGCCGGGTGTCGCGGAGAGGATCACGGCAGCGGTGCCCAGCGTCGGTACGAGCGCCGCGTATCCGGGGTAGGGGGTCCCGGCGTCGTACGACGCGACGCACCAGCCGATCGCCACCGCCCCGGCCCAGCCGCACAGCACCCGCAGGGGCCGCGGACCGCGCATCAGGTGCCAGGGAAGCAGGGCGAGCAGCGCGCCGGTGCCGAACTGCCAGACCCGCGAGGGGGTTGCGAGGTACGCGAGCGACACGGAGTGCCCGGTCCAGTACACCGCCAGCGCGAACGAGGCCGACACGAGCGGGACGGCCGCCAGCACCACGACGAGCCGCACGGCCCGGCCCCGGCGGACCGCGCGTGCCGCGCACAGCACCAGGACCGCCAGCAGTGGGGCCCAGAACAGGTAGAACTGCTCCTCGACGGCGAGGGACCAGAAGTGCAGCAGCGGGCTCTGGTCGTGCCCGGCGGCGAGATAGTCGGTCCGCTGCGACACGAACCGCCAGTTGGCGAAGGACAGGGCGGCAGCGACGACGTCGTACTCCATGTCCCGGCGGGCCAGCGGTACGGTCAGCCAGGCCCCGGCGACGGCCACCGTGGCGAGCACCACGGCGGCGGAGGGCAGCAGCCGCCGGGCCCGGCGCGAGAAGAAGTCACCGAGCCGGATCCGGCCGGTGGTGATCGCCTCACGGACCAGCAGGCCGGTGATCAGGTAGCCGGAGATGACGAAGAAGACGTCCACGCCGACGAAACCGCCGCTCGCGCCGGGAACACCGGCGTGGAAGGCGAGCACGGCGACGACGGCGACCGCGCGCAGGCCCTCGATGTCGGGACGGAAGGCGGACCGGTGCGGGCTCGGCCCGGACTCGTTGCCGGAGCGGGAACCGGACGGCACATCTGCGGCCCCCGGGGCGGAGCCCCTGCGAAGCCGCTGCCGCACGGGTGTGACGAGGAAGGACATGCGGACGGTGCCTTTCAGCTCAGCCAGGGAAGCATCGGGTCTACCCACCCCGACGCCAGCAGGCCGGTCAGCAGGAGGACCGCGGAAGCGGCGACGGTCTCGGGCCAGCGGCGCGGCAGCACACCACCGCGCGGGCGCAGCACGGCCCGCACCCGGGCGCGCACCGGCCCCGCGGCCGGATGCAGTTCGGCCACAAGGTCCCGGATCAGCGGAACGTTGATCTGGCACTGCACCAGGAGGTAGAGGAGCAGTCCCCAGTTGGGCTCCCACCCGTTGCGGGCCACGGCCAGGGCGAGTCCGGCGGCCGCGGCGCCGTTGGACACGACGAGCCAGACGAGCGAGACGGTCACCACCCGGCGGGCCATCCCGCCCGGAGTCCCCGTGCCGCGTGCGCCGGTGGGAACCCAGGCGGCGCTGCGCCCCCGCAGCGTGTGCACGAACGCGGTCGCGGCGGCCACGCTGGTCAGGACGTTGACCCGGATGACCTCCACCCGCCAGCGGGTGCGGCTGATGCGCGGCAGCAGCACGTGCCACAGCCACAGCGGGGCCAGCAGGGGCAGGACGTGCCAGGGCCGGATCTGGTCCGGGAACCAGAACATCATCACCAGCGGCGGCAGCGGCGCCGCGAAGGTGTTCACGGCGGTGGTCAGATAGCCGACGATGCCCTCGTAGAAGCACAGCCGCATCCGCCAGGGCGCGCGCATCCGCCGCAGCACGGGCGTACCGAGCAGGTGGAGGTTGCCCATCGCCCACCGGTACTGCTGGTTGACGAAGGAGGTGACCCGGTCGGGCGAGGTGCCCTTGGCGACCAGCACCGGCACGTACAGGGTGCGGAACCCCTGCTCGTGGAGGGCGAGCCCGGTGTACAGGTCCTCGCTGTGGTCGAGCCGGGCGAAGCCGCCCGCCAGGTCGATCGCGCTGCGCCGGTACACGGCGTTGCTGCCGCAGCAGATGGCGGCGTCGCTCGCGTCCCGGGACGGCTGGATCCAGCGGAAGAACCACTCCTGCGCGGATCCGGCGGCCCGCTGGATCCATCCCATGGACTCGTCGGTGTCGAAGCACTGGGGGCTCTGCACGATGCCGACGGCCGGGTCGGCCAGGTACGGCACGAGATGGCGCAGGAAGTCCGGCCGTGGAGCGAAGTCCGCGTCCAGGATCGCGACGAACTCGGCGCCGCTCAGGGTCAGTGCGTGGTTGAGGTTGCCGGCCTTCTTCAGATGCCCCCGGTCGGGCCGCACGACGTACTCGTAGCCGTACGAGGCGGCCAGCGCGGCGACCTCGGGCCGGTCGGCGTCGTCCAGGACCCAGACGGTCAGCGCTCCCGGCCAGTCGACGGCGGCGACGGCACGGTAGGCGTTGGCCAGGACGTCGAGGGGTTCGCCGCAGGTGGGCAGGTACAGATCGACCCCCGGCAGGGCGGCGGGCCGCCAGGCGTGGACGAGCACCTCGTGCGACTGCCGGGTCAGGCGGCGCTGGCGCAGGCTGTTGACGGAGGAGAGGGCGAGGGCGACGAGGTTGAGCCCGAGGACGGCGAGGAACGCCCAAAGGGCCGGCGTCCGCAGGGCGAAGGTGAACATGGTCGCCGCGGTGAAGACGAAGGCGAGCGAGGTACCGACAAGGACCCAGCGGCGCTGCGGTCCGAAGTACCAGTAGAGCTCCGCGTCCGATGGTGGCTGCGGAAGATGAGATAAGGTCATAAAGCCCCCCACGGCTGTGCATGTACCCGTTTCAGGTGGCCCACCTTAGTGGTAAAGGTATAGACCACTTGTTGCGAGAGTGTGGCACCGGAGTCAATGCGCCACGGATTGGCGCGACTTCAATGGTCCAGACCTCTTGGTCGCCATATGACCGGCCGCGCCTGGCGGCTCCGGGAAGGCGGGGGCCACCTGGGGGTGAACAGTCCGGGAACTCGCAGGGCGGCGGGGCGTCGCCTTCGGGGGGTGGGCATGCGGACCCCGCGCTCGGCCGGAGGGGGCGGGCGCGCGCAGCCGCTCGTGCATCCGGAGCGGCGGCCGGAACGCGGGGCGCGGCCGAGAGCCGCAGCCCGCGCCGGGATCGTCACCGGGGCCGGCGGCCGGGATCGGTTCGGGTCAGGGCGGTCTCGCACACGCC